>LADS01000037.1 GCA_000961725.1 Desulfobulbaceae bacterium BRH_c16a | reverse complement strand
CACTTCCGGGCGCACAACAACGACCGATAATCGTTCCTATGGCTGCAGCCGTCTGCGGTCCATTGAAGCCGAGTTCCTTGAATTTGCTGTCAAGGTCCAGGAGCCGCAAGGCCTCCAGGGTGACATGTTCGACACCAACACTGCGCGGCCTGCTCATTTCCAGACTGTCGAGGTCGACCTCACGGAAGTCGTCATCTTCAATACTTTCAACATCTTGATATGACGCGATAATTCTCGAAGCATAAGACTGGGATAACTGTTCGATATCACTATCAACATCAAACAAGCTCTGTTGCCCGCTGAGAATGCCCTCGATCCGTTTAGTCAGGTCAGACCACTGCTCTCTCGGCAGCGCAAAATCGGCACCCAGATTGAGAAGGGTCTGCTGTCGCACTCCCTTCTCAGTACGCTTGGATTCGACCAGCCGATAGCTGTAATAATGCGACCCGTCCTTCCTGCTTTTGATAGATGTTCTTCGAATATACATGGAGCCGATTGTGGCATAAAAAACAGCCCATGTCAACAATTAAATTTATTTTATGGCACTACAAACCGCAAGAAAATTTTATCTTGCTGTTATTGCGTTGTTTTAAATTTATCGCAAAATGAAAATGCGGCTTACAGAGCAGTTTGATAATTATTCGCAAAAAGTTGGGTTAAGACTGAGGCATTTTTAGATGTGTTATTAAGCCCTCCAGAAAATTATGAGAAAAATTCTTAGACATTTATATACTCAAACTTTTTTAAAAAACAGGAAGTATTAAGCTGGCTTAGGAGGAATGGCAAGAAACTGAAAACAAATATCAGTAAAAAGGTGAAGGGGGTGTAGTTATCGATTGACCGCACTTTCAACATGGGCACTCAAACAACAGGACTATTAAAAACTGAAGAAGACCCACAACGCTTTTGAAATGCCGTTCATTGGAAGTCAATGAGTTGCACGGTTTTCAGAAAATAGCATAGACCAAACCCATAAGTTGGTGAGAAGTAACATGCACTACAGTTTAAACATTATGAGCTTCAGTCTGGTTATGCCTGTGATAAAATGATTTTAAATAGCTGATAGATCGAATTTTGACCGAAAGTTAATCTAGCTTTATTTATTTTTCTTTGAGGAGTGATTTTGCGAAACATGTTCTGGGCCATTTGTTTTTCTCTTTTCCTGCTAATGGGTTGTGTTGAAAAATCTGCTAATTTGGAAACAATTTATAAAACAAACGATAACAATATCTTTAGAGATACATTTTCTATTAGAGATAAAACTATTCCTCTTCCGCTTGGAGAATGGAAAATTATCTCCAGCGGATTCGATGCAGATAAGTTTTTTTATGTTGTTCTAATTCAAGAACATCCAGGGAAAATCTTTAGCTATGTTAGTGTTCAGGTCGATTCTATTCAGTTGAATAGGGAATACGGTTATTTTAAGGACAAGGATCTAGAAAGAAGTGACATGCTGAGGGTTTTCAAGCATAAAAATGTACAAGGCGAACCACTCGATGGATGGTTCATAAACAATTTTATTCCTACATTCACCGCTAAAGATAGCTCTCCACAATATATAAAAGATGCATCGAGTTATATTGCATCCCATAAACTTATCATTTCCGACGACATGATTTTAGTTTCTCATTTGTTGACAGGTAGCCATCCTTACAAAAAAAGGCTGTTAAGAGCGAGGTATGTTTATAACCCTGAAGCTGCAGGTTTTTCCCCAAGTCCGAAATCAAGTTGGTCAACTTCAGAATGGAATGCTGTTAGATTCAACACTGATTCTCAAAAAGTTGCCTACATTAATGAATTAGTTGAAAAGCATACCTCAATTCACGAGCAGATAAAAGCCGGATTTCATAGAGAATAGGGTTAATCATAGTCATATAATCGGCCAAGCCGGAGGAAAATATGAGGCACCTGCAGCGTCCTGCTGCAGGTGCCTTTATTATTTTTGCAGTTTTTTTTTAAAAAATGGATCGCCTGGATGCAAAAATGGGAAAAATGTAAGGAGCCGGGAGTATCGTGCAGCAACAATAATGAAATCGACATTATTGGACAAGGTATTGGTTCTTGCTCACGATACGAGTGACAGCCAAAGGGAAACGTCCCTTTTTCACCATTTTTATTTCAAGGAGAAACCTATGAAAGCTATGCATCTGTTCCTGGCCGTTCTTTTCACCTGTACTCTCTGTCTCTTTGCCGCTTCGGGTGAAGTTTTTGCTGCGTCCGATAAAAATCAGGACAGCGTTGCAGCCGATACAACCAGCGTGAATCCGGATGGTTCGAGTGAGAAGAAAAAGGTTGCCAAAGTAAAGAAAGAGATCCCGCAAAACGTCGATATCAATACTGCCGACAAGGCCCTGCTGATCGAGCTTCCCGGGATCGGTCCGGTAACCGCCGACGCGATCCTGGCGTATCGACAGGACAACGGCAATTTCAAAAGTATCGATGAGCTGACCAAAGTAAAAGGCATCGGCGACAAAATCCTGGCCAAGCTGAAGCCTTACCTCCTGGCGATTTAGTACCCTAAAAATTCATTCTTGTTTTTCACCCCTCAAGGGGGTGCTGAAAGGAGTAGGAATTAATTTCGTGAGGGGGGCTGAAAAGAGTACCCCCCTGAATTATCATTGCCGAACCGGAATCGCAGGATATAGCGATTCCGGTTTTTTATAGAGTGAGCCTGATCTTATTTTTCCGTAACCGGGTACTTGGCGCGAGACCACTCCTGCCAACCGCCTTTCAGGGCATACACCTTGCCATAGCCTTGATCGATGAGTTTTTGTGCCAGACCGGCACTGCTGCCTTCGTTCGGTCAGGCGCAATAGAGAACGAATGTGTTTTCCTTGGGGTAAGTTTTTGCCACAGAAAGGTCACCTTCTTCGACCCTGACGGCATCTTTGATCTTGAACTCGCTGGTACTCCAGTCCCTGCCTTGGCGCACATCGAGAATAACCAGGTCTTTGCTGCCGAGCATTGATTTCAGTTCATCCTTATCCATCCTTGGCACCTCGCCGGCAAATGCCACCGATCCCGCACAGAACACCAGAGCAATGAGCCATAAGAGAATCTTTTTCATACTGTATCTCCTTTTTTAGTTGTTGATGATTACGCGATTGCGCTTCTTTCTGTTATACCAACACCAGGCGGCAGATAACGAAGCACTGGCGATAAGTACCAGCAGCAAGAAACTGCCGAGCAACTTGAGTTGAGAATACGTGAACGCCAGATATGCCACAGCAGCCAGCAAAACGGCACCTATGGCATAGCCTTGCGAGGAATGATTTTCGCGGTGCTTTTGAAGAATCCTGGCAGCCGCCAGGCAATTTGCGCCGATTGTCAGTAACCAGAAAAGCAGTGCACCAAAAATAAATGTTTCCAGATTTTTGGTTCCTGCCAGACCTCCGGCCATGAAAAGAGCAATAACGAGTGCGATGAAGATCACCTGGGCTTGCTGCAGCCATGAACGATGCGGCGTGTTTTGCAGGGAGATTCCCGGAAAAACACGCCGGAGGGCTCTGCCGGAGAGGTAAAAGAGGCCGTTGACAGCGCCGCAGGCGCCGCTGATAATGGCAATTCCCATGATAACCCGGCCAGGCTGGCCGAGGATCGCTTTGGCACTGGTAGCATAGGGAACAGTAGATTCGGCGAGTCTGGCCTGGGGGACGTGTTGCAAAGACACGAACCCCCAGAGCGCAAGAAGCAGAAAGCCGATGCCGATTGCCAGGAAATAATTTAAGCGTTCCTCGCCGGACTCTGAGGGGGGCTGCTGGTCATAGCCGAGAAAGAGGAGCAGTGACAAAGCGATAAGGGAAAAAAGCTCAGGAAAACTTTCTGCCGGTATGGCTGCCGGTTGGGGAACGGGTGGTCCGGAGATGAGGCCGGCAAGAGAGAGAAACAACAGGCAGGTTACCGTAACTGAAAAAAATACCGATTGGGTGGTAATAACCACTTTATCTCCGCCGAGTTGCAAAGCTACCACAAGCGCGAGCAGCAAAAAACTAAAACCGAAATTTGGAAACCAGAAGACAAAGGTCTCGTTGAAGGTGAATCCGGCGGTCACCAGCATTCCTGTCGAGAGAAGCAGAACAGGGCTGAGGCGACCGGCGAGGGTCAGGGTTATTGCCCAGAATGGCCCGATGAGGGCGCTGAGGATATCCCGATCATTGCTTCCGCCAGATGGAAGCGACGGGTGATGAAGGACGTTTGCCGCGATTGCCGAAAAGGCTGCGCCCACAAAAAGGATCGCAAAAAATAGCGTACCACTTTTCCCGATGCCGTTGCCGAGCAGGACAAGTACATCCGGCGAGAGTGTCCAGCAGAGAGAAAGACTGACAGTAACCAAAAATGATCTTATCATTCGGGCACGTGTTGTGTTGCGTATCCTGAGCGCTATAAACCGGAATACATCTTGGCAATACCTTAAGACAGAGGTCAGGTCTGGCAAGATGATGTTCAACTGAGGGTATGATTCGTGGTCCTCTAAATATTTTTTTCTTCAAAAAAGCTTTATTCTTTTGTCTTAAACGCTGATATATTCTCAATCGCTCTTGAAGAATTGAGAGAAAAAAGAGTGTGAATCTGCTCCCATTCAGTACGGACTGCCCAGGATAAATTTATGAAATCTCCATTTACTGCGCCATACACTGTCACTATCGCCGACATCAACTACGGCGGCCATCTGGGCAATGATCGCGCCCTGCTGATATTTCAGGAAGCAAGGATACGGTTTCTTGAAAATTTTGGTTTTTCCGAAGCCGATATCGGCGAGGGTAAAGGTTTGGTTGTGGTGGAGGCCGGTTGCCGATACCTGCGGGAAGTGTTCTTGCACGATGAGCTGGAGGTCCGGGTCGTGCTCGGTGAGGTTGCGGGCAAGAAGGCCACTCTGGAGTATGTGGTGATTCGAAAAGGCGATGGGCAGGAGGTTGTTACCGGTTTTACCGCAATCCTGGCTTTTGATTATGGGTTACGCAAGGTGGCCAGTCTGCCGGAGGCTTTTCTGGCGATAAATCGGGGCTCTCGATAAATTTTACACTCCCCGTCATGGGGGAGTGTAAAACTGCGACGATTGTCAGTCGGCCTTCCAGAAATCTTCTTTGGCAGCCCCGCATTTCGGACAGGTCCATTCCTCGGGAACTCTCTCCCAAGGTGTTCCCGGATCGACTCCCTGCTCATAATCACCTTCTGCAGGATCGTATATATATCCGCAAGGACATTCCCATTTTTCCATCACTCTTCTCCTTTGGTTAAGTGTTCCGTTCCATTGATAGAGATGATAGCAGACTTGGCGGCGGAGACCGATGGGATGGTGCCGCGGCTGTCTCTAATTTTGTAATTTCAACCAGTATTTGCCGATTTCCCTGTCGTTATAGGTAGTAATTATCGGGTATCTGATACCCTCTTTGTTCTCCGAATAGCGAACCCAGAGATCTTGCGCGGGATAGATAGGGAAATTGAGATCGTTTCCGTCATTTTCCGCTTTTGGTGGTGCGAAACCTTTCAAATTGACCACAATATCGTTGTCCAGTCGACTGATGTTTGATCGTACACCTTTTATTATTACCATCATATCCCTGGCTACTATGATTTCTTCACCTTCCGGGACGAAGAGCAGCTCGCCGTCGATATTGAGAATCAATTGTTCTGCCTTCAGGTCACTCACCGGAATCTGATTTTCCTTTGCCGGTATTTCGGTTCCAGCCGGGACTGCGTTCGGTGGTTGTTTACCGGTCGTGACGGCGGTTTTGGTCATGGCGGTTTCGGTGACGGCAATATCGATCCAACCGCAGGTTTCCGCATCTTTTCGAATAACTACTTTGGTGGATTGGGCGATTCGGAACGGAAGATTGGTGTCATTGCGACTCCCCATGCCAAGAAAATCGGCAGCGAGGCCTCGATCATAATTGGCAATAATGTCGGTCACCACAACCTCGTCACCAAGTGCAACATGAAGCGTGGTTTCGTTTGGGACAGCGTAAGGCAGTCCGCCATTAATTCTTACCAGTATATATTTAAGGGTGGTGTTTTCAATATGCAGTCCTGGTGTTTCCGGTATTATTTCAAGCTCTTCCATAAAGGTATTGACGACCAGTTTCTGCAGGCCGACTTTTTCTGCATTGGATCTGATCGATTTGGAAGTTTCTATGCCGAAAGCGGGTATACCCTCCTGAGTGAGAGCATAATAGGTCGCGGACTTTCGCTGCTCGGCATGTCTGGTATCGTTGGCGACCGTGTCATGGTTATTAGGTCTGAAGTGGTGCCTTGTGTTGGCAATCTGTCCGTTGACTCTTTCAGTGATCCGCGTGGCCAGACTTTCGAGATCGAGAACCTGGCGGTTTTTTTCGACGTAGAAGCTTTTTGCATCATAGATGATGGATTGGCCGAAACGATCGGGATTTTCCTGTTCATTCTTCCATTCAGGATTATAAAAACCGGATCCTTCATGGAGATTGAGCAGACAGTCCGCCTCACCGATCAGTCCTTTAAGAATCGATACTATTTCCTGTTCCATGCTTCGTTCCGCGTTGTCGTTTTCCGCGAATTTCCGGTTCATGTCACCGGTCATGCCATTCCGCTGATTGAGGAGTATCGAGTAAAAATTCGCCCTGGGCACGACAATCAGGTTGCCGCGTTTCAAATTAATGTCGGCATACAGATCGGCGGTCAGGTATCCGCCGGGTTCATCGCCCTGAATACCGCCGATAAGCATGATTGTCTTGCCGGGTTCTTTCCCGTAAATCCTGTAGATATGGAGTTCATGCTCGGTATTGGCCAGATAGACGTCATGAAGACTCCGGTGGCTCGATGTCTTGCCGAAGGCAGTGCCCTGCAGCACCCAGCAGAGTGGAACACCGCAGCAGATTAGTACATGAAGGGCAATTCGTAGAATATTCATCGGCAATGGATTTACATAAACTCACTTTCAATCATCCACCGATTATCCCGGTTGGTCAATTGAAGGACCTTTGTTCCAGTGGTCTGGTATTGATCGGATTTATAAGTCTGAGAAAAAGATACATCGGCACCGGATGCTGTCCATTTAACCACGATATCTTTTATTGATACATTGATATACGAATATTTCTTGTTCAAATATGTCTTTTTGTTTTTCCAGCCATCACGGTCCAGGTCGCCATTTTTAAAGGACGGGCTGTAGCAATTGATATACGTTTCAATGTCTTTGGCTACCCAGGCCGAACGCCATTTTTCCACGAAGTGCAGCAGTTCCTGCCCCTTTGTCAACTGAGGCGGTTCAGGCGTGGGGGGCGTGGGGGGCGGGGGTTGAGGTGGCTGAGGGGCTGAAGGAAGCGGCTGAAGCGGCTGAACCGGCTGGAGGGAAGAAGAGATTTTCGTCACAAGATCGTTTTTGGCGGGACGCAGGGCCAGGAGGAGAGGAAGCTTTTCCTGGCTCTGGACGGCATAGACGCTGCGCCATCCACCGGTAAGGGATTGGGTGAGATACGTGCGAACCTGCTCACGGTATTGAATATGTTCGCTGTCGTATGTCGAATATTTGATCGATGCGACAGCCTGATTTTCCTGCTTCAGAAACGACAGTGTCTGGATTTCATGCACGGGAACCTTTTTCAGATCAAACGAGAGATCGTTGAGAATCTCCTTGAACCGCCGGCTGTCTGCCTCAAGCCGAAGATCTTTGCCGGGCAATGGTTCAGGGAGAGCGTCAACCACGATGATGGGGATCGCGTTAATGGAGAGATGGGGTGCCAGTTTGTCAAGATCTTGATTGTCGAGGGTAATGCAGCCGTTTGTGCTGTTCGGGATCAACTTTTTATTCGTTCCATGGATGAATATCCCACCGCCGAGACGACCCGCATGCGTGTCGAATATATTCGGATAATCAAGATGAAAGGCCCTGCTGCCGAACACTGTAATTCGCTTATCTTCATAAATTTCGGTAATGAAATAGATTCCCTCGGGAGTGCGGGAATCACCGCTGACCTTTTTCGTGCCGGGATTTTGGCCGGTGGCGCAGAAGAATTCCTTTACCAGCCTGACGTTATCCCGGAGTTCGAATACGCTGAGCCTCTGGTATTTTTTTTCAACAACAATAAACTCTGTTGGAGTGCCTCCTGAGTAGAAGTAAAGATCGAGAGGCTTGTTTGTCCGGTCGGTTGGGGAACAGCTGCCAAACGTCGGGAAAATCAAATAACATAATGAAATGAGTGAAAAAAAACAGATAGTGGCTTTCATGTTATGAACGTATGATCTAGTGAAGAATAAGCGAGGCTGCCGGCAGCGGTTCCTGGTAAGAGAGGGAGCAGTGGTTTTTCATCTGATGGTGGTGTAATTTGATGTGTTCAAAAGTCGCGCCATGTAGAGGTTTGTATTGATAATTGCCGGGTTTTTAAAGAATATTTTCCGATATATCGTAGCTCCTTGACCTTTCTTTGCGGTTGCTGGAAACCTTGCCGAAAAGAGGTTCCCACCCTGCAGCAAATCAACTTAGCGTATTCTCGGTCTTTTGACAAATTCTCTCGGCAAGAGAGACGTATTTTTTCCGTTCATCCGACTTAAGCGCACTTTCCTTCGATTCCGATAGCGATATCGACAGGATTGTGAGCGGGCATAAAATCGGCGACCTTTGGCCATTGTGCCGGAACCGTAATGCAAGAGAGTATTACGTCTTTGGAGGACCTGGTAAGTCTACGGCAAGCCGACATATGTGACATGTGCGGTTTGTGCCGAATGTGTATACAGGCTGGGATAGAGATATTATCTGCTGCTGGACCACCGGCAAGTTTGATCTAGATTGGGCATATTGTTCGCAGTAATCATTTTTTATGCACATTTTTCTGGATCGATTGAGGTTGTTTTACTCCTGCAGATTATCAAATTATCTCCGGAACTTGTATGGATTTGAAATGGCTTGCATGGGGAGGCTTAATCGGCTAGTTTAAATCATGTAGTATTAGAGAATTTGTTTGATGAAACAGAACGATACGATTTTTTCGACGGTTGAGCCCGCATGGTGCATGCGGTGTGCGGATGTTTGTTTGATAAAAAGCCTTACGGAGAAGAGAGCAATGGCGGACAGTAAAGCAACAGAGAGAGAAGGGGCCGGGTTCAAGATCATCTATCAGATTCTCGTAACCATGCTGGTAATCGCACTTATTCCTCTGGGAGGCCTCTGGTACATCGGAATCTACCAGTCCAGGCAGGAATGGACTGAAAACATATACCGCAATCTTGTAGAAAATACCGAGCATCTCACCCGCAGTGTCGATGAATGGACGAATATGAACCTCCGGCTGCTCGATCAGAATGCCGCCACGCCCGCCATCCTCGGCATGGAAAGCAGTGTGCAGAATCCGGCGCTGAAAACCATGAGCGATACCTATGAATGGATATATCTGGCCTTTACCATTCTTCCCGACGGCCAGAATCTGGGGAGAAGCGACGGAAAACCGGAAACATACTATGGCGATCGGGATTATTTCAAGCAGGTGCTTGGTGGCAGGCCGATGGGGCAGCAGGTACTGCTTGGCAAGACCTCCAAGAAGCCCGCTTTTATTTTGGCCAAACCCATTAAAGGAGAGGGGGCGAAGAATCTTGGGGTAATTGCTATTGCCATGACTCTTGAAGACCTGTCCAAAGCCATCACAAAAACCAGAATAGGGGAAACGGGATTTGCCATACTGCTCGATGAAAATAACCGGCTCATTGCCCATGGTCATGGCGAAGTGAGTTCCGAACTGCAGGATTTCGGTACGCATCCCGTCCTCAGCCAGCGCAACAGGTTTGACGCCGATTCTTTTGCTTTTCAGGAAGACGACAAGAAAATTCTGGCATATTCAAAGAAGACCGCCCAGGGATGGACACTTATTGTCCAGCAGGATTATGAGGAGGCCTATGCCGCCGCGAATGAAGCGCAGCGTAATGCCCTGGTGCTGCTTCTTGTGACTTTGGTGACGGTGATAATAATTGCATACCTGCTGGCCCGCCGTCTCAGTACGCCGATTCGTAATTTGACAATCATTGCCGATGAAATCAGCCGTGGTAATCTGAACGCCGTCATAAAGGAAAAGGACCGCAGCGATGAAATCGGTGCCCTTGCCAGAGCAATCGACAGGATGGGGGTCAGTCTCCAGATGGCGTTTGAACGATTACGGAAAAGGTAGGCGATAATGACTCAGGATTATATTCCATTTGCAGATATAGTGACTGAAATAGGCCGATTGTGTAAGCAGAAATCTACCGGCACGCTGTTTGTCGCGACGAAGGCAAATAAGAGTGCTCAGATGGTCCTGGATAAAGGCGAGATTGTTTTTATCTATTTTTCCAGCAAGCGGGGCGAGGAAGCCTTGGCCCTCATGTCGACCATACGGGCCGGGCGGTATCGTTTTCAGGAGGGGGGTGTTATCCCCCGCCGCATGCCGCTGCCGCCCACGGAAACCATACTGGCTGTTCTCGGCAGGAGTGCCGAGCAGAATGCCGCTGTCGATCAGATCCAGACAAAATCGTCTGCCGTCGCAGGCAACGGTATCAGTCGGGAAGAGAAAGATGCACTGGAATCCTCTTTGGCGGAATGCATCGGACCGATGGCGGCAATCATCTGTGAAGACCATTTCAATTCCAGAGCGGATTTGCAGTCAATTATCGACGCTCTGGCTGCGGAAATCCCTTCATCCGGGCAGGCTGAGAAATTCAGGGGGCTGGTGGCGGCGAAACTGGGATAGCCTTGAGGCCTTTTGCTTGTGTCTATGAAGGCGGACGGATCATTGTGATGTGGGGAATGCCATCTTCATCGAAGACTTCCGAAGCCGGAATAAAACCGAATTTTCTGTAAAAATTGAAAAGATAGTATTGGGCGGCAATCTTTACCGACGCTGCCGGATAGAACTCCTCGATCCGGTTAAGGGCGAGAGAGAGAATAAGCCCTGCGGTCCCCCTGCCCCTGCATGCGGGATGGATCAACAGCCGTCCGATCACCGGCATTTCCCTCGGACTCTCAGGAATAATTACTCGCAGATAGGCGACAGGCTCTGCTGTCGTGTCGGCGTGCTGCCACCCCACCAGATGCCAGGATTTGAGGTCGAGGTCGTCGCAGTCCTGATACGCACACTGCTGTTCAACGACGAATATCTGTTGCCGCAATTTGAGAATGGCATAAAGCTCGCCGCCCGACAATTCCTCAAAAGCATACCAATGCCAGACTATTTCTTCCATAGTACCTCCCGCGAGGCTTCAGGGTTGATGGTCGCACAGTTACTTTTTACGGGTTCGGCCAATGGAGCACAGCATTCCCGCAAAACCCAACAGACTGAAAATCACCATGGCGGTGTGCATCGCGGCGAGGAACAGATGCCCTGTCTCCACGGTAACCGGTTCGGTGCCGAGAAACGCGGAGAGGAGAATCGTGATCAGCGTCATCGCGGTCAGCATGCCTGTGGTACGCATGGTGGCGATCATGCTGGAGGCCATGCCGTAGTCGCGTCTGTCGATGCTGGCCATGATGGCAGTGGTGTTGGGGGTGGAGAAGAGGCCGAAACCCACACCCATGACGATGAGCACTGCGAAAATAGAGATAAAGGAGGAAGTGGCATGAATGCCTGCCGCAGCGACAAGACCTGCAGTGCAAAAGGCCATGCCCAGGGTAGCGATGGGCGCCGGGTTGTGTTTGTCTGCCATTTTCCCGGCAAGAGGAGCAAAGAAGGCTTGCAGCAGGGGTTGGGTTATCAGGATGAAGCCGGTGACTTTCGGTGAAACACCTCTAATCACCTGCAGATAAATACTGAAAAAGAACATGATGCCGAAAGATGCGGCATAGTTGAGCCAGGTGGCGATGTTGCTGAGGGCAAAGACTCTGTTGGCGATGATTTTTTTGAGGGGAAAGATGGGATACGCAATGGAGTTTTCATAGAAAAGGAAGGCGATCATCACGAGAATCCCGCCCCCTGCCAGCCATCCGGCGACAGGCAGCCGTTGCGCCTCCAGAACGCCGATTATGATGCCGGACAAGGCTATTATATACAGGATCGAGCCGATCCAGTCAAAGCGCTCTCCGCGGGAATCCGCCCACTCTCCCTTCAATCGGGTGAGAGCAAAGAGCAGGATCAGCACCTCAACCGGAACCGCACTGTAGAAAATCCAGCGCCAGCCGAGAAAGTCGATCATCAGTCCAGCCAGGGTCGGCCCGGCGGAGATGCCGAGATATACGCATCCGACGACCACTCCCATTGCTCTGCCGCGTTCTTCCGGTGGATAGATGGAGGTGAGGATGGCAAGGCTGGTTGACGTTATCATTGCCGCTCCTATACCCTGGACAAACCGGAAAATGATGAGAATGTTGACGGTTGGGGCGGTGGCGAGGGCAAAAGTAGCCAGGGTGAGAAGAAGGGTGCCGGAAAGAAATATCCGTCTGCGGCCATGGATGTCGGCGAATCGGCCGATCGGTAAGAGCAGCAGGGCTACAGCGAGGATATACACCATCTCGATGAGTCCAAGCTGGACAGCCCCGGCTGAAAATTCCCGACCGATAGCCGGCAAGGCAACGCCGATCGCTGAAAACATGAAGGGCGTCAAAAATTGGACGGCAGCGATCACCCAGAGGATGACGCCGCGAGCCTGCTTGGATTCTTGCATGTTCTTCACTGTTGCGGTTCTTCGGAATATTTACTTTAATGATCTGCGAAACTGAGCGGATGTTGATTGTGCCGGATATAATGACGCCGGATAGCCAACTGTCAATAGATGAATATAAAACGAGCAGAGGACTTACAAAATAATCTCCATGATACGCGCACTCATTTCCTTTCTTGCAAGCATTTTGACGGCGGTGCAGGCTTTTCTCCTTTACACCAAAGGGCAGGGAGTTTGTTTCAACGACGGCTGTGAAATAGTCGACAGCCTGACTGCTGTCTCTCCACTCTTTTTCAACATAGCCGGTTTCCTTTATTTTCAGACGCTTTTCTGGCTTCTTCTCTGGGGGCGAAGCGGATCCGAGTATTGGCACAAGCTTGCCAGGCTGTTGCTGTTGGCAGGGCTGGTGGCGGAAGCTGTGCTTATCTTCTTCCAATACCGGATAGCAATGGTCTTTTGCTCCTACTGCCTGATCATTTTTTCTTTTATTCTTCTGTTGAATATGCTTTGCGGACTCCGCCAGATGTTGCGTGGAGCGGTTCTTTTTTCCGCTGTTCTTGTTGCCTGTTTCAGTCTTCGCTTCGGTCCGGGGGCAGAAAAGCCGCCATCGCTCGAGTCCGGAAGCGTGGCGATGCTGGCCGGAGAGCAGGATGGTGTCGACCGGTACCTTTTTTTCTCTTCGACCTGCAGCCATTGTGAAAATATACTTGAATCTTTAAAAGAGCAAAATGTATGCAGCTTTCGCTTCAATCCGGTTGATCGCTTCGATGCTTTCCAGTTTTCCGGTGCCGAGTTTTCCGCCTCGTACGATCCGACTGTGAATTCCAGTTTTTTGAAGGTTCTTTCCGTAACGGGGGTTCCGGCTCTTGTCGCCCGGGAAAAGGAGAAAACGCTGGTGCTGCAGGGAAAACAGCAGATCATGAAGTATCTGGATGAAAACTGCCGGCCGGAGATGAAGGAAGTCGATTACAGTGGTACTTCAACTGTATCGCCGCCGGCATATATGAGTCCTCAGGGTCTCCAGCCGGCAGAAGACGATGCCTGTCCGGTAGATCTCGAGTGTGAAGAAGAACAGCCGGAAGAAATTCCGGCGCAGTAGTAACCTCTCTTGCTCTCTCCTGTCGATCACTTTACTTCAGGAGATCGGCAAGTTCCTCTTTGGTAAGCATCGATCCGGGATTCATCCTGCGCCTGTTGGCGACAGTACGCCGATCGCCGTTTTTACGTCGATCGACTCCCAGTCGGGCTTTTATCAAAGAACGCAGCCAGCTGGTGAAACCTCTGCGGCGTTGCCGGGTTCCATCTCGTGTGTCGCATCGTCGTTCCTGATGTGCGCGACGATCGGACTTTCTTCGGCAGCTGTTTGGTTTTCGCCGCTCAATGCCATCCCAGGTTTTATTGACGGGAGCGATCATGATTTGTCGTGATGTGGCTGAGTAACTCTTTTCTAGTTCGTATCTAACACCCAACAAGGTACTAACTGTCCGGTAATACGAAAAACCATAACACCATTCGGTAACTTGTGCAACCATGGACAGCTTCCTGAAGATGGACAGGTATCCTTCCGATACACCTTGAGTTTTTTCTCTCCCTGCTATTTAAAGCACTCTCGGCTGAAACTAATGCCTTCATTGCAATCACATCGGCAAAACAAAAGCAAAGTGGTCTGAAAATAACACCAGAATGAGTGTTCATTCATTAATTATGTCTATCTGCATGTAAACACAATATATAATCGTTATTGAAAAAATAAAATAATCTGTTAAATATACAAAATCGAAAAAAGCGATTTGCCTTCTGCCGTCTAAAACCTATCTCCGGTGAGCGGCAGGGATCTTATCGTAGTCTTTTCCAACAGAGTGAGTTGCCTTCTGTCAGCGGAGGCGATTGGCCTTGGTGTTTTCTGCCCGCCAAACGGCAGGCGGAAATAACTTATTGGTTCTAAAAAGAGAATTGACATGACATTAACGATTACTGCCCAGACTCTGTCGATTGCATCGATTGAGAAGCTCAATGAACTGAGTGGCGAGAGCGTAAAGCTTTGCATGCAATGCGCCACCTGCACCGGTATGTGTCCCATGGTCCAGGAAATGGACTACAGTCCTCGCCAGGTCATGCACATGGCTCAATTCGGTCTGGTCGGAAAATTGGCCGATATAAACACCTACTGGAAATGTGCCTCGTGTCATGCCTGTTCGGTAAAGTGTCCCAGGGGAATCGATATCGCGAAAGTCATGGAGGCCTTGAGGCAACAAGTCCTTCGCAAGAGTAAAAACTATATTGAGCCTTCACGGCTTTCTGCTGAAGCTATAGCGGAGATGCCGCAGATAGCGCTGGTTGCCGGGTTCAGAAAATTCACGAGTTAAGGAGAGCGATGAAGATCAGTTACTATCCAGGCTGTACCTTGAAAACCAAAGCCAAGAATCTGGACAGGGCGGCGGTAGCTTCTCTTGCAGCTTTAGGCGTCGAGGTAAATGAGATCGAGAGGTGGAACTGCTGCGGTGCTGTGCATTCCCTGACCGCCGATGATCTGATCCATCAGGTCGGACCGGTGCGCAATCTCGTTCGGGCAAAGGAGCAGGGTGCGGATCGCCTGGTCACCCTCTGTTCGATGTGCTACAACACTCTGGCACGGTCCAATAGGATAATGAAAAACGATGAGGTGAAAAGAGACACCATTAATCGTTTCATGGATGAGGAAATCGACTACGCCGGAGAAGTCGAAGTCGTCCATTTTCTCACCTTCCTTGCAGAAAATATCGGCTGGGAAACCATTAAAAAGCAGGTGAAGGTGCCCTTGACCGGTTTGCGGGTCGCGCCCTATTACGGCTGCACCTTGCAACGCCCTGCCGAAGTCGGTATCGAACCTTTCGGCAGCTATACCCTGATGACAGGATTGCTCGAGGCGCTCGGCGCCACGGTCGTGCCCTTCAATGCTGCCGATAAATGCTGCGGTTCATACCAGGTACTGGGGAACCCGGCCGGAGAAAACAGTGCCGGTGCAGCGATTCTCAATCTTGCCGCCGGTGCGGGTATCGAGGCTTTGGCCACGAGCTGTCCGCTCTGCGAGTATAATCTCGGCAAGCAACAGCAGCAGATGCTTGACAAGGGCAAAATAGGCAAAGGTATTCCCACCTATTATTTCACTCAACTTCTGGCAATAGCTCTTGGACTTGACTCGGCGAGCTGTCATTTCGAGCTGAATGACCGGAGCAGTGTCGAATTGCTGAAAAACAAAAAATGTTTGGCCGCAGCGTAAGCGACGGCTCGGATAACCGAAGGCGGCGTAAATAATCGCGT
The DNA here is from genome assembly GCA_000961725.1 of Desulfobulbaceae bacterium BRH_c16a. Lineage (GTDB taxonomy): Bacteria > Desulfobacterota > Desulfobulbia > Desulfobulbales > Desulfocapsaceae > Desulforhopalus_A. The sequence continues at coordinate 202,810 of LADS01000037.1, read as the reverse complement.
ATTGGAGAGATGAACCATGTGTGAAACAAACCAGAAATCGAGCAAGAAGACCCCGAGAGTTGCAACCGGGGATCGGGCTATTCTGCCGGAAGGTGCCAAAACCATTCCAGTCTACATAATGGGCAAGAAATATGAAGTCCCCGAGACTTTGACTATTATGAAGGCCATGGAATTTGCAGGTTTTAAATTTTTGCGCGGCGCCGGCTGCCGCGGCGGAATCTGCGGGGCCTGCCCGACGGTATACAGAATGGCAGGGGATTACAAACTGCACTTCGGTCTTGCCTGCCAGACAGTGGTCGAGGCGGATATGTATCTTGCCCAGATCCCGTTTTTTCCGGCCAACCGGGCGAACTACAGTATCGAGGAAATCGGCGGACTGCCGGAGGCCATTCATGCCCTCTATCCCGAATTGTTCCGCTGTGTGGCGTGCAACCAGTGTACCAAGGCCTGCCCGATGGACGTAGACGTTCTCGGCTATATTTCCGCCCTCAAACAGGGCAATATCGAGAAAGCGGCAAGATTGTCTTTCGACTGCATTCAATGCGGTCTATGTGCCAGCCGCTGTATGGGAGAAATACCCCAGTACCATGCAGCGCAGCTGGCCCGTCGGGTGTATGGCAGATATATCCTGCCCCACGCCGAACACCTGAAGACTCGGGTAAAAGCCATCGAAGACGGCAGGTACCGGACAATGTTGAGCGAGTTGTCGACGATGAGTAAGGAAGAGCTTGAAAAAAGGTATGTGGAACGGGAGCGTGAGCCGGATTTTGCCGAGAGAGGATCATGGCAGCCTAAAGAGAGTCGTTATTTATGAGACTCGTGATTTTAATGAACAACCGATCGATCCTCTTTTAGTACCTTACAGATTGATTTCTTGTTTTTTTACAAGAAATCAATCTGACTAAAGGTACTTATCCCCTCTGTTGTTGGAGGGGATCACAGCCCTTGGGTTTGCGGGCATTAGCCCGCTTTAGATAAAGGAGAATATTATGGCGTACACACCCGAATTACAAGAACTGATCAAAAAAGTTGAGGCGACCCGGCCGGCAAGGGTGGCCATGGCAAGGCGTAATGAAAACTACCCGGCACTGTCCATGGCGGAGAGGGCCGAAGTCCTTTCGAAATTCCATCCCGATTATCAGGAAAGCGGCAAGCGCACCGTAACCGTCGGTCCGAATAAAGGCGACGTCTACCAGGAAGGCGTCGCCAAACTGCTGGAATCGAAATCGATGGTGCGTCCCGACAAGGTCGACCTGTCGAAGGTCGATAATGAGACCGATGTTCTGGTCATCGGCGGCGGTGGTGCCGGCACTTCGGCGGCAATCATGGCGGCAGACGGCGGCTGCAAGGTCATTATCGCCACCAAGCTCCGCCATGGCGACTCCAATACCATCATGGCCGAAGGCGGGATCCAGGCGGCGACCCATGAATGCGACTCCCCCTATTACCATTACATGGATACCATCGGCGGCGGCCACTTTTCCAATCAGCGCGATCTGGTGGCGGCCCTTGCCAACGACGCACCGCTGTCGATTGCCTGGCTGGAAAGCCTTGGCATGATCTTTAACAAGTATGAAGACGGCCGCACCGTTGTCCGTCACTGCGGCGGTTCGTCGCGTAAACGCCTGCAGTCCTCCGGCGATATGACGGGGGCGGAAATTATGCGGGTGGTGAGAGATGAAGTCCGCAACCGCCATGATCAGATTACCGTGCTCGAGTTCAGTCCGGCGGTGGAACTGCTCCTTGACGACGACGGCAAATGTGCCGGGGCGATCCTCTACAATATGGAAACGAGGGAATTCTCGATCGTCAAGGCCAAGGCGGTGATTATCTCAACCGGCGGTTTCGGCCGTCTGCATATCAAAGGCTTTGCCACCACCAACCATTACGGCGCCACCATGGATGGCGTGGTCATGGCCTATCGGGCCGGCGTCGGCAACAAAGCCCTTCATTCGACCCAGTATCATCCGACCGGGGTCGCCTACCCGGAGCAGAATGTCGGCTTGTTGATCACCGAGAAGGTGCGCGGCCTTGGCGCCCATGTGCTGAACATCGACGGCGAGCAGTTCTGTTTCCCGCTTGAGCCGCGCGATGTCGAGTCGGCGGAACTGATCTGCGAGGCCATGGAAAAGGGCAAAGGAATTATCACCCCCACCGGCCGGGTCGGGTTGTGGCTCGATTCGCCGATGATAGAAGAACTGCATGGGCCCGGGACTGTCAAAAAAGAACTGCCTGCCAAGTTCATTCAGTTCGAGCGGCACGGTATCGATATCAGCAAAGAGCCGATGCTTGTTTACCCGACCCTGCACTATCAGAACGGCGGGATCAATGTCAACGGCGACAGCGAGACCATCCTGCCCGGACTCTATGCCGCCGGCGAGGCAATCGGCGGAGTGCACGGCGAGAACAGGCTGATGGGCAACAGTCTTCAGGATATCATTACCTTTGGGCGAAGGGCCGGCAGGAATGCCGCGGCATATGTCAAGAGCGGCGTCGAACTGAAAGGGTTAAGCCTCGATCATGTCGTGAAATTTGAGAAGGAGCTTGCCGCAGCCGGGATCGAAAATCCGGCGGTTGCTCCGATTCTCCTGCCTGATTACTCTACCGACGAGATAACCGAACGTCGTTGGCCGGAAGCCCGGACCGTGGAAGAAAATGTGAGCTGAACAGAAAAAGCAAAAGGAAAAGAGATCCGATTAAAATCGGTGATTGACCCACTTCAACCGCTGCAGCCCGTTTTTCGGACTGCAGCGGTTTTTTTATTTTTTATTAAGGGAGAAGCTGACGGGTTGATTTTTTATTACAGGACGGTAGAGTTGTCCGGAGGAATATGTTACCTTCAGCCGCTAAGATTTTTCGGCAGATTTTCACTCCTCGAGGGGTAACTGAAAGAGTCGCGATGAATTCTTCGTGAACAGTCACATTCGGCATACGGAAAAGAGGTATGAAAAGCAATTTTATTACCACTATTTACGGTTCGGTTTTCCCTGGCATAATCAAATCCTTAGCTGAGACCACCCGCAGTCTGGGCGGAGAATGGCTTACCAGTAAAGTTATCAAGCTGGATGGCCAGTTCGCCGCCATAATGAACGTTGTCGTTGAAGAACAGCTGGAACAAAGACTCAAATCCAGTCTTACCGAGAAATATCCCACCCTCCATTTTGTTTATGCTCCGGCAAGTGTGCCCCTAAGGGCGGCGACCAAGACCATCAATCTCGTGGTCGATTGCATCGACAGACCGGGATTGACCGGCGATCTGAGTAACATCCTCGCAAATCTCGATATCTGTGTGGAGGATATGGAGTGTAAGCGGTTTGCCATGGACGGTATAGGCGATACCGTGTTTTCTGCCCGGCTGACACTCGCCGTACCTGAAGCGGCGGACAGCGAGATTATTGCCGGGGAAATCGAAGCGATGTCGGAAGATGTGCGTGTGCATGTTATGTGATTTTATAGCCATCCTTCTTCATGAGGGGGAGGTTTTCATCTCCTTTTCACTCTGGCGATGGTTTTACTGATCCAAGCCCTCCTTTAGACCCGACTTCACCCGGAATTATCAGTGGGAAAAATTGTCTTCACTTCCAGCGGAAAGGTGGATAGTATACAAAAGGGTTATTTTTGATTAGCAAGAATCATTCGTGCTGCCTGATCCTCTCCGGATCAGGTTATTCTTAACAGGAGAGTGCTGTGGCTATAATCACCATTTCAAGAGGATCATACAGCAGAGGTAAGGAAGTCGCCGAAGCCCTAGCTCAGTGTCTTGGCTATGAATGTGTTTCCAGGGATATTTTGCTTGAGGCATGTGAAGAGTTTTCTATTCCGGAAATCAGGCTGGTGAAAGCACTGCATGATGCACCTTCAATTCTTGAAAGGTTCAGTCATGGCAGGGAACGGTATATTAGCTATTTTCGCGCTGCTTTTCTCAGTCATATGGTCAAGGATAATATTGTATATCATGGATTGGCCGGACATTTTTTCCTCCAGGATATTTCCCATGTTATGAAGGTGAGGATCATTGCCAACATGGAGGATCGGGTCAAGGAAGAAATGAAACGGGAAAATTGTTCTGAGGAAGAAGCTCGGTACATGTTGAAAAAAGATGATGATGAGAGGCGTCGGTGGAGTCTTTCTCTCTACGGCAAGGACACCTTGAATTGCTCTTTATATGATGCCGTTTTGCACATCAATTCTCTGACTGTAGGGGATGTCGTCGATGTTCTTTGTGGTATCATCCAAAAAGGCCGGTATAAGACCTCTCAGGCATCGTTGGAAAAACTTCAGGAGCGCACCCTCCTTGCCAATATTCATGCAAAGATCGTAAACTATGCCCCGCGGGCGACAATAGAAAACGATAATGGCGTTATAACCCTTGGCAACTTGGAAGGTGCCCTGAAAAACGACGGGGAGCAGCGTCGTAAGACAGCCGAGATGATCATGACTGCCTATAATGTCAAGGATGTGGTCTTTGCCAAGCCGGTTGTCGCTAACAAGAACCATATCAACCCCTTCTTTAATATGGATGTATAAAAATCAGTATTGATGAAAATAAACCTCTTCCCGGCTAGCCCTGAATGCTGGGAAGGCAGGGATTTCTCTATATATCGCCATCAGGTGATGATGTTGTTGGTTGGCTATCAATTATAGTAATAAATATAATACTAAAATATATTTGATATTTGCCTGCATAGGCGATATGCTGAAGTCAACGGCTTCAGCAGCTTGAATTCAAGACAATCTTTGTCATGCGGCTGTAGCCATGCTGAAATTCTTTGCTGGTTATCGATTTCCCTATAGGTCTAGTCTAGGGATACTGAAAAAAGTTCAGGTTAAGGGGCAACGCGATGGATGGAAGTGTGATTACGACAGATATGATAGTAGTTTTCTTTCTACTAGGTCTAGCCATTTTTCTCTTCGTTACGGATCTGTTGCGAGTCGATCTCGTCGGTTTGCTGATGATGGTCCTGTTGCCGCTGACAGGGGTTCTTTCAGCGGAGCAGGCCATTGCCGGCCTCAGTTCCAATGCGGTTGTATCAATTATTGCAGTAATGATTCTTGGTGCCGGTCTGAACAAGACGGGAATCATGAACGAGGTTGCAGCTCGGATCATCAAGGTGGTTGGGCACAGTGAGAACCGGATTCTGACGGTTATTTCCCTGACGGTCGCTTTAATCTCGAGTTTTATGCAAAATATCGGGGCAGCGGCACTGTTTATGCCTGCCGCTATAAGAGTGAGCCGGCAACTCCATTTCTCCCCCAGCCGAATATTGATGCCTATGGGTTTTTGCGCCATTATCGGCGGATGTCTTACCTTGGTCGGCTCCAGTCCCTTGATCATGCTCAATGATCTCATGCAAGGCTGGTGGGAGAACAACCCGATCGCTGTTCATAATCAACCCTTTGTGCCATTTAAATTGTTCACGGTGACCCCGATCGGCATTGCCTTGTTGGTCACCGCCATTCTCTATTTTGTTTTCCTTGGCAAACGCTTGCTGCCATCTGACAGTTGTGACCTTGATGGAGGCTGTACCGATAAACGATTGCATGAGATCTATGGCGAAGAGGTCGGGCAGAGCTATGAACTTTCGGTACCGGCCTACTACCCGAGCCATACCCTTGGCGAATTGGAGATTCGGCCTAAGTACCACGTCACTGTTGTCGGAATCGCCAAAAACAATGGGCTTCAAAAAGAATTTGCACCTACAAAGGATTCGTCAATTGAGGCAGGAGATGTTCTATGGGTGATCAGTGCAGAGAAAAACATATGTCGATTGGCGAAGGAACAGGGTTGGGTAATACAAAAGGAACACGCGGTATTTGCCGGGGAAAATTATCCGGATGAGTCTGGGATCATCGAAGGCGTCGTCATTCCACACTCCAATCTCAGTCAGCATACCATGGAGGAACTGCAGTTCCGTCCACTCTTTCAGGTCAATCCCCTGGCGATTGTTCGGGGCGATAGGATCATCATGGATGCTATCAACATTACTAAATTGCAACAAGGTGACACCATCCTGATGCAGGGACGCTGGAAGCAATTCCGGCTTCTCGCTGATAAATTGGATATCGCCCTTATCAACGACATTCCGGGTGAGGAATTCAAACCGGAAAGGAAGCGATGCGCTGTCTTTTTTCTGCTGATGGCCTTGACCCTGGCTCTCGGCTTCGAGGTCAAACTCTCCATCGCTCTCCTCTCTGGGGCATTGGGCATGGTACTGACTAAGATCATTCCCGCTGATCGGGCCTATGAGGCTGTAGATTGGCGGACGGTTTTTTTACTTTCCGGCCTCATCCCCTTGGGAACCGCTTTCGAAATTACGGGCGCGGCGGCGTTTATCGCCCAGAAGACCTTAGCTGCAGTGGGCACTCCCGGACCTTTGCTACTGATGCTGGTTATCTCCCTGTTAACCTCTTCCTTCTCGTTGGTGGCCTCGAATGTGGGGGCAGTGGTACTGATGGTTCCCCTGGCAATGAATATGGCTTCGACTATCGGTGCGGATCCGATGATTGCCGCACTTGTGGTGGCAGTTTCGGCTTCAAACGCCTTTATCCTGCCAACCCATCAGGTTAATGCTTTGATTATGCGAGCCGGTAATTATCGGACCATCGATTATATTCGCACGGGTTTTGGGATGTCGGTTTTGTATATCGGCGTTTTGATGTTGTGCGTTAAGTTCATCTTTAAATTGTAATTTTCCTCAATTCTGACAAAGGTTCTCGAGCCTGGTCCTTGCGGGATTGTTAGCGTAGAATCCTCTCCCTTTTCTTCCAGATTAAAGCAGTGTCATGCAATCGATGCTGCTTTAATCTGTTGTCAAAATGCTCCTCTGCAATCCTTTCCTTTTTCACGCCTTAGCCAGCCGATAAATTGGCATGTGATTTGCTCTAAAATTGCTTGTCATTTCCATCATTTTCGGGTTTGTTGTTTTTCCATCATTAAATTTGATTGAAAGAGAGAGGAGAAGTTATGGTTATCGCTTTGGTCATTATTTTTGCTGCCGCTTATGTTTGCATTGCCCTTGAGCATCCTCTCAAGGTCAACAAATCTGCCTCCGCGCTTATCGGCGCGGGCCTGCTTTGGACAATTTACGCTCTGATGGGTGGCGATCACCATCTGATCTCGGAAAATCTCAATGAATCGCTTGCAGCAACTGCCCAGATCGTGTTCTTTCTGATGGGGGCGATGACCATTGTCGAGGTGGTCGATGCCCATAACGGCTTTCGGGTCATCACCTCACGCATCAAGACCACGAAGATAACCTCCCTGCTCTGGCTGGTGGGCTTTGTCACTTTTTTCCTCAGCGCTATTCTTGACAATCTGACCACAACCATCGTCATGATTTCCTTAATGAAAAAACTGTTGGATCGACACGATGACCGGTTGTTCTTTGCTGGAATTATTGTTGTTGCCGCCAATGCCGGCGGCGCCTGGTCACCGATCGGCGATGTCACCACCACTATGTTGTGGATCGGGGGACAAATTACCTCCCTTGCAATAATCAAGGGAGTTTTCCTGGCCTCATTGGCCTGTCTGGTTGTGCCACTCCTGTTTCTCAACTTTATCCTGCGCGGTAGAAAGGTTGTCAGCCCAATAGCAGTAGACAACGGCAGCGAAATAACAACTACCCCTTTCGAACAGAATCTCATGTTTTTCATGGGGATCGGTTGCCTGGTTGCTGTACCGATTTTTAAAACCATCACCCACCTTCCCCCCTTCATGGGTATCCTCTTCGGTCTCGGCTTACTCTGGCTGGTAGGCGAGATTCTGCACCGTAAGAAAGAAGACGAGTTTAAAGAACACCTGACCCTGGTTTCCGCTCTTAAGCATATAGACATGTCCAGTATTGTCTTTTTTATCGGAATTCTCCTGGCCGTAGCCACCCTGGAGCACACACATATCCTGACTGCTCTCGCCGAGTGGCTCAATCAAGCTATCGGACGTCAGGATATCATCGTCGTGCTGATCGGGCTCTTCAGCGCCGTGGTCGATAACGTGCCGCTGGTTGCGGCCTCAATGGGCATGTACAGCATGGCCACCTATCCCGCCGATAGTTTCCTCTGGGAGTTCATGGCCTATTGTGCCGGAACCGGAGGCTCCATTCTCATCATTGGTTCGGCTGCGGGTGTTGCCGCCATGGGGCTGGAAAAGATCCACTTCTTCTGGTATGCGAAAAAGATCGGGGGGCTGGCTGCTCTGGGTTATTTTTCAGGGATTTTCGTTTATATCATGCAGTATAGATTGCTCCACGGCTGATCCGGAGTCCGGTAAAAAAGACAAAATCCGGCAGGATCAGGAGTTCCTGATCCTGCCTTTTTTTGTGTATTAACTCTCCTCTTCGCAGAGTGTCCGGTGCAGCGCGCGTTGGGCCTGGACAAAGTGTTCCCGCTGCAGGGTGAACTGCATATTGGTTTGTCTGGATGTCTGTGAAACCGAGAGGATATTTATATTCGAGTCGGCCAGTGCCCTGGCTGCCTTGGCAAGCATACCCGGTTTGGCGATGTTGGAGCCGATGGCACAGACTATGGCCACATTCTGGGTGGTCACCAGTTCGAAGCGACGGCGCATGTCGTCGAGCATGGCCGGCGTACAATCTCTTTCGTAAATCAGCACATCGATGGTGTTGGCGTTGGTCGCCTTGTTGATATAGCTGATGTTGTGGTCCTGCAGGATTTTCATGATTTTCATGTCGAAGCCGACCTCTCCGACCATCCGGGTATCGTGAACTTCCAGGCAGGTCACGGCATTGGAGCCGGTGATGACCTCGGTCTTTGAGCGGGGGCAGATATAGTCCTTGGTGATCAGCGTGCCGCTGTGGCTGGGATCGAAGGCATTCATCACCCGGATCGAAATACCCGCCGTTTCCAACGGCTTGGAAGCCTTGGGGTGGATCGCCTCCATGCCGACATCGGCCAGCTGGTCGGCGACATCGAAATTGGTGTTGCAGACCGGATGGACTTTGTCCTCGCCGATGATCACCGGGTCGCCGGAACACAAATGATATTCTTTGTGGATGACTGCCTCTTCTGCGTTCAGCAGAACGGCGATTTTGGAAAATGTCACTTCCGAATAGCCTCGGTCAAACTCCCGCATGATCCCTTCCGTTCCTTTGGTGTAACCGGTGGCAACGCAAATGGTCCTGGCTGGATCGAGAGTCGAAAAAATATGCCGGATACGCGCATCAATGGTTCTTTCACGCCTGTCCTGCCAGCCGCTGAGGTCGACATAGGTCGCGGAGTAGCCGAGGTTCTGCAGGATATTGGCACTGTTGAAGGCGCTGTGCATCTCGCCGATGGAGGCGAGAAGTTCGCGCGCTGCAAGGAGCACTTCGGTGCGGTTGACATAGCCCGAAGAAATGACATTGTCCATGCTTTTCAAGATATTGACGGCAAACGAGATGCGCTCGCAGATAAACCGGTCGGCGGTGGCAACATCGAGGCCGATTTCTTTAAAACTGCGGTTCAGTTCGCAGAGCCTGTTTTGCAGGCTGATCATCGCCGGTTCGTATTCGTCGTTTTGCTCAAAGCTCTGGTAGATGCCGGGCTGTCCGGTCTTTTTATGTTCCAGCAGTTCGTTGGTGACGCCCGAGTATGCGGACACGACGTAGATTCTATTGTATATGTCGTTGTCATCCTTGAGGATGACATTTTCCAGCACTTCCCCGAAACGGGACATGGTGGTACCACCGATTTTTTCTACACGAAGTCTTTTTTCAGCCATTCTATTTCACCAAGATTGATCGAGCCTGACAGAATCCCTGAAGAATGAAGGACTCATTCAAGGAAGGTTGTCGTACGGGTAAAGTTCATTGGGGCAGTATCCTATCGTAAAGATTTTTCGCCTGCAACTAGAATTCCTGTTGCATCGAAATCGACCATCTGAGTCAGTGGCTTGAGCGAAGGTAACGGCAATCCTACGGCAGCTCATTAGGAGGAGGGTAAAGAATCCAGGCGGGGAAAAGAAGCAACGGTTTTTTTAACCTTTATTCGGTCTTTTTTTTCATTTGCAGAACTTCATCCTCCAATTCGGGATAGTGCTTATGCAGGCAACTGGGGCAAATTGAGTGACTGAATTGGGCCTCGGAGTGCTGTTGGATGTATGCCTCGAGCTTATGCCAGGCCGCTTTATCGCTACGGATAGCGTGACAATACATGCATATGGGAATAATACCCTGAAGGGTTTTTACATGATCGAAGGCTTCCTTCAGTTCTTTAAGCCTTAAGCTGAGGGATGCCTGAGTCTTGACCAGGCGTACGGCAACATTGATCCGGGCTCTGAGTTCATTGAGGTCGAATGGTTTTGTCACGTAGTCGTCGGCGCCGGCCTCAAGCCCGATGACAATATCCTCGGTGCTGTCCCGCCCTGTAAGGAGGATGACGTGGATGGGGTTGTCCCTGGCAAGAAGCTTGATCCGTCGACAAAGTTCCGGGCCATCGATTCCCGGCATCTCCCAGTCGAGGATGGCGATAGGCGGGCAGTGTTCCTGTTGCAGTATTTCCCAGGCCTTCTGACCGTCGTCAGCGCATATTACATCGAAAGACCATTTGCCGATAATCAACTCCAGCATCAATCTGGAAGTGAGATCGTCTTCGGCAACAAGAATTTTCATGACATTCTCCGAGCTATTAATAATCTGCACCTTTTTATTCTTTACCATACCCGCAACAGGCAGTGCAAAGAGTACTTCAGTTTCTGCATGGCGGAAAGGGGGTTGGCGCCAGGACATGATTTTTATCGAACAGCAGTTTTTTCTAAATAACACAGTGCCAACCGCCGATACAGAAAAATGTAAGCAGGTTTTTTACAAGTCAAGGATGACTTCTCAGCTTATTATCCGCAAGCCAAGCCGCCAGGGAGGGCCATGTCATGATAATTACCGATTCTGCAATCCAGCTGTACTCCAGACGCACCTTCATAGAACAACATACCAAACGAGAATCTCTCACCGTCTGGCAGACAGAGCGCGAACCCAAGGTCTTTCGGGCCGACAGGCACAAAGGTCGTGAACTGGATCCGGCCAAAGAACTCGCCGATCTGTCGCAGGATACAGTACGGCTTTCCAGGCATGATGGCATGAAAAGACGGCAAATGCGCCCTGCGGACCTCGAGATCACCAAAGAGCAGAAAATGGAGGCAGATCTCAATATGAGACTCTTGCAGGCTCTTTTCGAACGTCTTACCGGCAGGAAATTCCAGGTAATCGACCCGGTGAAGATCACGACTCCCCTCGAGGGTGAACTCCAGGCCGGAGAGAGTGCGGTACCGTTGCCCGAGGCTGAGAGTGCAGGTTTCGGGCTGATCTATGAGTATCGTGAATCCGAATATGAATACGAAAAAACCGAATTCGCAGCCGGCGGTAAAATCAACACTGCAGACGGCCGGCAGATTGACTTTTCCGTAAGTCTCAGCATGAGCAGGGAGTTCTATCGGGAGCAGAACCTGAGCATCCGTGCAGGGGATGCCTTGAAAGATCCGCTGGTTATTAATTTTTCCGGCTCAGCTGCCCAGTTGACCGAGCGGAATTTCAGCTTCGACATCGATGCCGATGGGACCAAAGATCAGATTGCCTTCGTCGGACCCGGGAGCGGCTTTCTTGCCCTCGACAAGAACGGCGACGGCATCGTCAATGACGGCAGTGAGCTCTTCGGTGCATTGTCCGGCGACGGCTTCCTCGACCTCAGGGCATATGACGGCGATGGCAACAACTGGATCGACGAGAACGACGCCATCTATGAAAATCTGCGGATCTGGTCGAGAACCGGCGACGGTGAAGAGCAGCTGGTTGGCCTTGGACAGGCAGGGGTCGGTGCGCTGTATCTGGGACATATCGAAACCCTTTTTTCCGTGAAGGATGCTGAAAATTCGCTGCTGGGGCAGGTGAGATCGACCGGTCTTGCATTGATGGAGAATGGTCAGGCAGTCACCATGCAGCAGTTCGACCTGGTTGCGTAAGAGTAAGGACTCATCCGGCGATATCACAGGTCAAGAGAGCCACGAGCTATTCCTATTGACACAGTTCGGTAAAATTATGTATTTTCACGATTCACCCATTCGGTAAAAGTGTTATCCATAATCGGAGGAATATATGTGGCAAAATATTGAAGCGGCACCTGCCGATTCTATCCTTGGCTTGACCGACGCATTCAGGAGCGATCCGAATCCGCAAAAGGTCAATCTGGGAGTGGGAGTGTATAAAGATGAGGCGGGCAGAACGCCTATCCTCAACTGTGTCAAGGCAGCGGAAAAACTCCTGCTTGAACGGGAAAGCACCAAAAGCTATTTGCCGATTTCCGGCGATCCGCTTTATGCCGCCGAGGTCCAGAAGCTTCTGTTCGGCGAGGCGGGTGAAGTTATTGCAAGCGGCCGGGCGGCAACGGCCCATGCTCCGGGCGGCACCGGGGCACTGCGGGTCGGCGGCGATCTCCTGAAAAAGTTTTACCCGAATGCCAAGGTCTGGATCAGCAAGCCGACCTGGGCCAACCATAAAGGCGTTTTCAAAACCGCCGGTTTTGAATTGGCTGAATACGGCTACTATAACCCAACGACCAGGGCCGTCGACTTCGAGGCCGTGGTTGCCAGCCTGGAAAGTGTCCCGGCAGGGGATATTGTGCTGTTGCATGCCTGTTGTCATAATCCGAGCGGGGTCGACCTCAGCCGCGATCAGTGGCAAAAGGTTGCCGCAATTGGCGCGGCTAAAGGCTGGATTCCCTTTCTGGATTTTGCCTACCAGGGCTTTGGCGAGGGCGTGGCGGAAGATCGTTTCGGCATTGAGGCGTTTGCCGCGACCGGCGTCGACTTTTTTATCGCCAGTTCTTTCTCGAAAAATTTTGGACTGTATAACGAGCGGACCGGTGCGTTGACTATTGTCAGTCCGACGGCAAAAGACGCGGCGGTCGCGATGAGCCACCTGAAAACCACCATCCGGGTTATTTATTCCAACCCGCCCGCCCATGGCGGACTCGTGGTGGCGACAATCCTCAGCACCCCTGAATTGCATGCCCAGTGGCTGGAAGAGCTGGCGGCCATGCGCGACCGCATCAAGGCCATGCGTGTTGCTCTGGTTGAAGGTCTTGCCGCAAGGAATGTAAAAGGGGATTTCTCATCCATCATTACCCAGCGCGGGATGTTCTCGTTCAGCGGTCTGTCCGACGAGGTTGTCCAGTGGTTGCGGGCCAACAAGAGCATCTATGTGGTCGGGGGCGGCAGAATAAATCTTGCCGGTCTGACACAGGCCAATATCGGCTATGTCTGCGATGCGATCGCCGAGGCAATGAATAGCTAGAAATATTTGGATGTAGCGTACAAAAGGGGCAGAGGTGACATCGACACCTCCGCCCCTTTTTTTTATACCAGTTCCTGTTCCGTTCTGCTGATGATCTCTTCCTGGTGTTCCTTGTCGAGATCGACAAAATAATCGCTGTAACCGGCGACCCGGACCAGCAGGTTCCGGTATTCGTCGGGATGGGCCTGGGCCGTGCGCAGTGTCTTGGTGTCGACGACATTGAACTGGATATGGTGGCCGCCCAGGGTGAAATAGGTGCGGATGAGGCTGCCGAGCTTGTCGAGATCCTGTTCTGTTGCCAGCACGCTGGGGAGGAAACGCTGGTTCAGGAGAGTCCCCCCCGACTTCAGTTGGTCCATCTTGCTGAGCGATTTTATCACTGCCGTCGGGCCGTTGCGGTCGGCGCCATGGGAAGGAGAGGTTCCATCCGATTCCGGCAGGTGGGCTAAGCGGCCGTTGGCGGAAGCTCCCAGCATCTTGCCGAAGTAGACATGGCAGGTGGTCGACAGCATGTTCAGGTGATAGACCGTGCCCTTAGTGTTGGGTTTGCCGTCGATGGCGGCAAAGAGGGAGCCGTAGACCCGCTTCATGATTTCATCGGCCCGGTCGTCGTCGTTGCCGTAGAACGGCGTTTTGTTCCAGAGTCTTAAACGCAGGGCTTTTTCTTTTTCACCTGCAAAATTGTTTTGCAGCGCGCCGAGCAGTCGCTCCATCGAAACTTTATCCCCATCGAAGACATGGGTTTTGATCGCCGACAGGCTGTCGGTAACGGTGCCGATGCCGCAGCACTGGATATAATTGGTGTTGTAACGCGGGCCGCCGTCGTAGTAGTCCCGGCCCTTTTCAATGCAGTCGTGGATGACCACCGAGAGGAACGGCGCCGGGGAGTACTTGGCGTACATCCTTTCAATATAGTTGTTGACCTTGATTTTCAGATCGACCACATATTCGAGCTGTCTGGTGAAGGCCGCATACAACTCGTCGAAGCTACGGAAGGTTGCCGGATCGCCGGTGGCGATGGAGACCATTTTCCCGGTAAGCGGGTCTCTTCCGTTATTCAAGGTTACTTCAAGTATCTTGGGGACATTCAGGTAGCCTGTGAGGATATAGGCCTCCTTGCCGAAAGCCCCGGTCTCGATACAGCCGCTGGTTCCGCCTTCGCGGGCGTCTTCCACGGTTTTTCCAACCCGCACCTGCTCCATGATAACCGCATCTGTATTAAAAACGGACGGATAGCCGTAACCTTTGCGGATTACCCTGGCTGCGGCTTTCAGGAAGCGGTCGGGAGTCTTGCTGCTGATATGGACGCTCGGCTGGGGCTGAAGGAGGTGCAGTTCGTCTGAAACCTCGAGACAGATATAGGAGACCTCATTGGAGGCGTCGGCCCCCGCACTGTTCAGGCCGCCGAGGTTGATCTGGGTAAAATCGTTGTAGGTTCCGCTTTCCTTGGCGGTAACACCGACCTTGGGTGGCGCGGTGTGGTTGTTGACCTTGATCCACAGGCAGCTGAGCAGTTCCTTGGCTTTGTCGCGATCAAGCACCTGCCGGGCGACATCCTTTTCATAAAACGGGAAGAGATGCTGGTCGATGTGACCGGGGGTCATGGCATCCCAGCCGTTCAGCTCGGTGATGGTGCCAAGATGGACAAACCAGTACATTTGCAATGCTTCGTGGAAGGTTCGCGGCTTTTCCGCCGGCACCCGGCGGCAGATCTCGGCAATCTGCCTGAGTTCTGCCCGGCGTTCCGTGTTTGATTCGGCGAGGGCCATGGCTTCGGCCAGCTCGGCATGACGGTCGGCAAAAATGATCGCGGCGTCGCAGGCAATATCCATGGCCTGCAACTGCTCGGCCTTGTCGGAGGCCGCCCGGTCATTATGGTAATCGAGGCGATCCATCCGCTCGGCAATGCGTTTTTTAAAATCGTTCATGCCCATGGCGAAGATGGTTCCGTCGAGGGCGGTATGGCCGGGGGCACGCTGCTCCATGAATTCGGTGAACAATCCCGCTTCATAGGCCGTTCGCCATTCTTCGGGAACATTGCTGAAGATGCGGTCGCGCATCGATCGCCCCTGCCAGTAGGGGATGACAGTCTCTTCATAGCGGCGAATATCTTCTTTCGCGACGCGGTAGCTGGTCATGGCCCGGTCGTTCAGGATGCGTAGGTCATCGGCACTGTGGCAGGTGAGTTCGGGGAAAGTCGGCACCACTTTCGGGCCCGGGCCACGCTCGCCGACGATGAGTTCACCGTCGCCTATATAGAGGGTTTTGTGCTCACAGAGATATTTGAAGCAGAGGGCGCGCAGCACCGGGAGTGAGTATTTCCCGTTGTTTTCCAGATAGAATTCAGTCTCGAGCAGAGCACGTTCAATGGAAATCGCTGGCTGTGTTGCAAAGCTCTGTTCTCTTAGTTTGGCAATTCGGCTGTTCATTTTATCCTCCGATACGGACATCGTCTATGTACTGCTTGAGTGTCTGTACAACCCGCGCCAAAGTCTCGGCGGAGGGCGTTGTCAAGAGTTTTCCCTGGTACTTACGGTCGAGTTTTCGGTATTTGGCAGTGGCCGAAGGGTGATACGGCAAGACATCGATCCCTTCCACGCCGGTGCATCCGGCAGCGAAAGCCCCGGTTGCCTGAATGTTCTTATCATCGGTGTTGACCCCGGCGATGAGGGGAATGCGAATCCTGATGGCCTTGCCGGTTGCTGCCAGCGCCTGCAGATTATGCAGAATCAGATCGTTGGTAACACCGGTATACCGTTCATGGCATGTGCTGTCCATGTGTTTCAGATCGAAGAGAAACAGGTCCGTTTCCCGGGCGATGCGCAGGACGGTTTCGGTGGGGGCGAAGCCGCTGGTATCGACGGCCCGGTGGATGCCCAGCGCGCCGCAGGCCTTCAGCAGAGCAAGGAGACTTTCCGGCTGGCAGAGCGGTTCGCCGCCGGAGCAGGTAATGCCGCCGCCGGACTGGTCGAAAAACGGCAGATCCTTCTTGATTTCAGCGACAAGTCCGTCAACAGTGACCGGCCATCCGGTCGCCTCCTGGGCCAGCGCCGGGCAGATGTCGACACAGGTGTGGCACATCACGCATCTTTCTTCGGCACGAAGGATTCCATCCGCAGTGTGCTGCAAGGCGTTTTCCGGGCAGTTTGTTATACACTCCCTGCATCCCACGCACTTCTCCGTAAGACTCAGGATTTTAATCTTGAAGTCCATGCCCTCGGGATTATGGCACCAGTGGCAAGTAAGCGGGCATCCTTTGAAAAAAATCGTGGTCCGAATATTGGGGCCATCATGCAGGGCATACCTTTTGATGGCGAATATGATAGCTTTGGCTATGGTCATGCTCATAGTTAACAATAAATCTCATTCTCAGGCAAGGGTAAAGCCGCTCTCAAGAGAATGTATACTATGATTGTATACTTCTCAAGGTGTTTTATGAATGTAGCTGACAGAGAAGTTGCAAAAGTGGTAAAGTTCTGCATTGACCTGCATGATAAAACGGCAAAAGCCGGGAGCGACAAGATCGTTCAAAAAAGACCAAGGGAGATTCTGCTATGAAAATGCTGGTATTGCTGGGAAGCCCCCGCAAGGGAGGAAACAGTGAAACATTGGCCCGCAAGGTTGGAGAGGGGGTGGAAAAAGAAGGCGGAACGGTCGATTATATCCGGCTCAATGATTTGCAGCTGCGTCCATGCCAAGGCTGTGGCGGCTGTGAAAAGACCGGTGTCTGTGTAGTCAAGGACGATATGGTCGGGGTATATGAGGCAGTGGATGCGGCCGACCGTATTCTCCTGGTCAGCCCGGTCTATTTCTATGGGCTCTCCGGCCAGACCAAGCTCTGCGGAGACCGATTCCAGGCTCGTTGGTCGAGAAAATATCTGCTCAAGATACGATTCCGTCAGGGCGAAGGGCGCAAAGGGTATCTCCTTTCCACCTCTGCCACCACCGGCCCGAAAATTTTCGACTGCTGCGTGTTGACGACGCGGTATATATTTGACGCCATGGATATCGACTACGGCGGGGATTTTCTGGTAAAAGGGGTCGATGCAAAAAAAGCGGTCCTTGAATTACCGGATGAGCTGACCAGAGCCGAACAATTCGGCAGGGATATTGCCGGCGGCCGAATATAACTCCGACTTTCCACTCCTGTTTTTGCGGATATTGGTGTTTCTTTTAGGCGCGGATTCTGATATGTAGGATATTTTACCTGTTGAGTCCGAAAACAGGCTTATCGGCATTCCCTTCAAGCAGCTCTGTCCTGATTCCCGCATTGCATGATGAGTCTTTTTGGATTCTGCCTGGGAATCCTAGTATGAAAACCATGTTACTGAACGATCTACCTTGTTATCCGTTCGTTGGAGAAAATGAAGAAAAATATTGGAAGGTTGGGTGAAAATCAATACGATCTGGTCATCGTTGGCGGCGGAATTCATGGTGCGGTTTTAACGCTCGCTGCGGCGAAGGCCGGATACCGGGTGGCGTTGCTTGAAAAAGACGACTTCGGTCATTCGACCTCGGCAAATAGCCTGAAAATCATTCATGGCGGCATCCGCTACCTGCAGCACGGCGATTTCAAAAGGATGCGGGAGTCGATCGCCTCGCGCAGATCGATGATGGCCTTTGCTCCCCATCTGGTCAAGCCTCTGGCCTGCCTGATGCCCACCTACGGTCATGGCATAAAGGGTCGGGAAATGATGCGCCTGGCCTTTGCCGTTTACGATCTGGTGGCATTCGATCGCAATCGGGCAATACCTCCGGAAAACCGATTGCCCGGTGGAACGGCGATTTCTGCGGAGGAAGTGAAGTGGGTGGTTCCCGGCATCAAGGAGAACGGTCTGACCGGTGGAGCGATCTGGTACGATGCCATCGCCGGCAATACCGAACGACTGGTGCTCGAATATGTGCTGGAGGCGGCGAGATACGGGGCCGATGTCGCCAATTATGCCGAGGTTACGGCAGTGGAAAAAGACGGTGCCCGGGTTTCGGGAGTGCTGGTGCGCGATATGTCGACCGACCGGACGATTCGGGTGAAATCCCGGGCAGTGGTCAACGCCGCAGGGCCTTGGCTCGAACGGCTGGCCGGCGACCGCTTGCCGCGTGCAGGCAACTGGGCCACGGCAATCAACGTTGTGGTGAAAAAGAGGCTCTTTCGAAAGTATGCAGTCGGCCTTGAGGGCTATACCGATTTCACCGACCGGGATGCGCTCATCAAGCGCGGGAAAAGATTGTTCTTTTTTGTTCCGTGGCAGGAAAATTACACCATGATCGGCACTACATACAAGCCGTATCGCGGCGCGGTGGATGATTTTTCCCTGCAGCGGCAGGATATTCAGGAGGTTATCGACGACATCAACAAGATCTATCCGGCCGCCGGGCTGACCATGGGCGATGTCACTTTTTGCCATGGCGGTCTGTTGCCCATGACGGAGGCCGATGAAAACCAGGCCGATTCGGTTCAGCTCGATAAATCGTCGCAGATCATCGCCGACGGTTCGGCTCATGGCACAAACGGGCTTTTCTCCATAAAAGGAGTTAAATACACCACCGCACCGGACATTGCTGAAAAAATGGTGAAATTGCTGCAGGACGAAAATCATCTCGGGCAGCGAACACCCGGTTCATATACCGCCGCTTCCCCGCAACGCCTCGACCATGGCCCGACGATCAAACAACTGGGGCGCGAGTATCCAGAGATCAAAGCGCATCTCAAGCGACACTACGGAGCGCGGTGGCGTGCGGTTTTCGCGGTACTGGTGCAAAACGGCGGTGCGAAAAACGGAGAGTCCTACTGGCTGAGCGAAGAACCGCCTCTGCTGGCTGCCGAAGTACTGTATTTTATTCATGAGGAGATGGCGTCAACCCTGGCTGATGTGGTCTTTCGCAGGTCGTCCCTGGGCTCGGCGGAATGTCCCGATACCAGCACCCTTGCCCTGCTTGCCGATTTCATGGGGCGCGAATTGTCATGGACAGGCGAAGAACGGGAACGGCAAATTGCAGGTGTCCTGCAAGTTTTTGCACCACTCTACGAGAAAGGCGGGACATGATGTTTTCGGAAACAGCGGATAGAGAGACGGCAACTGCCGATTACGCTGCCCGGTTCAGTGGGGCGGCGGGGGAATATTTCCTCGACCGGCAGGCGGCGATCACGCTCGACCTTCTGCCGGATGCCAAGGCGAGGATACTCGATGTCGGCGGCGGTCATGCCCAGCTGGCCGGACCGCTGGTGGAAAAAGGATTCGATGTAACGGTGACCGGCAGTGACGACAGCTGTCGGCAGCGCCTCGACCAACGGATTCCGCCGGGAGGTTTTGAATATTTCACCTGCGATTCTCTCGAGTTGCCCTTTGGCAATCGCTCTTTTGATGTGACCATGGCTTTTCGTCTGCTGCCCCATGTCGGCAGATGGCGTGAACTCCTTGCCGAATTGTGCCGGGTGGCCGATAAAGCCGTTATCTTCGACTATCCGGACCGGCGATCCACCAATATTTTATATGAGCAGTTCTTTGCCATGAAGAAGAAAATGGAGGGCAATACCCGTCCCTTCACCCTCTTTTCACGAGGAGAGATCGCCGCCGAACTGGAAAAAAACGGTTTCTGCCGACCGGTTTTCAAACCGGAATTTCTGCTGCCCATGGTGGTTCACCGCAAAGTCAATAACAGGATGTTCTCCACGGTGATCGAGAACTGCTTTCGGCTGACCGGCCTGACCGAATTGTTCGGCTCACCGATTATCTGCAAAAGCACCAGGAAAGCATAGGTCATTTCCCCGTTCCGCAATGATCATCACCGTGAGGAGTTTGTTGTGACAGAGACCCGTCGGGCAGCACGATCCATCCTGGTTATTGCCCCCCAGCCGTTTTTTCAGAATCGGGGCACACCCATTGCCGTGCGGTTGCTGGTAGGCGAGTTGGCCCTGCTCGGCCATGAAGTTCATCTTCTGGTCTTTCATGAGGGAGAGGATGTCGATATTGCCGGAGTCCGGATCCACCGGATTCAGGCGCTGAGTGGGATAAAAAACATCCCGCCATCCCTCTCCTGGAAAAAGCTGGTATGCGATGTTTTTTTGTTTTTCAAGGCCGCTGAACTGCTGCGGCGGCATAATTTTGACGTAATCCATGCTGTTGAGGAATCGGCTTTTATTGCCTTGGTTCTGAAAAAAATATATAAAATACCATATATTTACGATATGGACTCGTCTCTTGCCATGCAGGTTGTCGAAAAATTTTCCTTTCTGCGGCCTGTTCGTCCGGTGCTCGATTTTTTTGAACGACTGGCGGTCCGGGGCAGTTCCGGGGTTGTCGCAGTGTGCAAATCCCTGGAAGACATTGCCCACTGTTACGCCCCAGATAAACTCGTGGTTCGCCTCGAGGATATCAGTCTGCTCGGCGAGGATGTTTCTTCGGACGAGTTGATGTCTGAGCAATACTGCATTTCCGGACCGATCATGCTGTATGTCGGCAATCTGGAAAGATATCAGGGGATCGATCTGCTCCTCGAAAGCTTCCAGCTTGCGCTCGGCCAGGGTTGCCGGGGCAATCTGGTCATCATCGGCGGGACTGAAGAAACTATCGCCGCTTACCAAAAAAAGGCCGCGGCTCTTGAGATCGCCGATAATACTTTCTTCTGCGGTCCCAGGCCGGTCGGCATGCTCGGGCATTTTCTCGCCCAGGCGGATATCTTACTCTCGCCACGGATTCAGGGTAACAATACGCCGATGAAATTGTATTCCTACCTCGATTCCGGCAAGGCGGTTCTGGCAACCAATCTTCCCACTCATACCCAGGTACTTGACGAGAGTTTTGCCTGTATTGTAGAGCCGACCAGGGAGAGTATGGCGGCCGGAATGGTAAAGCTCCTGGCCGATCCGAATGGCTGCCTGGCTTTGGGGCAAAAAGGACGGGAGATTGCCAGGGAAAACTATTCACTTAAAGCCTTCAGGATGAAATTGACCCATTTTTACGACAGGGTATCCGCGGCATTGCCGGAAACGGCGCGACCTTTTTCTGAACCAAGGAAGGATCCATGAAAATACTGGTAACAGGAGGCACGGGATTTACCGGCCACAATCTTAGCAAGAAGCTCCTGCAGGACGGGCATCAGGTACGATTGCTGGTGCGCAGCAGATCGCGCGTGGCGCTTGACCAGAATCCGGCCCTGGAGATACACGAAGGGGATATCAGAGACCGGGCGGCGGTGGACAAAGCGGTTGCCGGAGTGGGAAAAATCTTCAATATCGCTGCGATGTTTCGATCGGCCTCTTCAGTCGATCAGGATTACCACGATATTCATGTCGAGGGAACCAGGCATCTGCTGGAAGCTGCGGTAAAATATACTGTCGAAAGGTTTGTCCACTGCAGCACGGTAGGCGTGCATGGCGATGTGAAGGTGCCGCCGGCAACCGAGGAGTCTCCTTATGCTCCCGCCGATATTTACCAACGAACAAAACTGGAAGGGGAACTGCTGGCCCGTGAATTTGCAGCGAAAAACGGTGTGGCGCTGTCGGTCGTCAGGCCGACGGCAATTTACGGTCCCGGCGATATGCGGCTCCTGAAACTTTTCAAGCTGGCGGTAAAGAGGATCACTCCGGTCATCGGCACCGGCAGGATCTTTTACCATATGGTCTATATCGACGATCTGGTACAGGGTTTTATTTTGGCTTCGGAGGTTCGGGCGGCCATCGGCGAGGTGTTTATCATCGGCGGCGAAGAGAATATGATTCTCGACGACCTGCTCACGACAATTTCCAGAATCACCGGCCGGCCGGAAACCAAAGTCCATATTCCCGCCCTGCCTTTTCAGCTTGCCGGTTCGCTCTGTGAAAAGATCTGTATCCCTCTCGGCATCGAACCGCCGATCTACCGGAGGAGGGTCGATTTTTTCACAAAGAGCAGGTCTTTTGATATCGGCAAGGCAAAAAGGCTGCTGGGCTACAGCCCCAGGTACGGCCTGCACGAAGGGTTATCCAGAACGGCCGAGTGGTATAAGGCGCAGGGTTTGCTGTAGGGGACTGAGAGAAAATTGCTATTCTCGGACCTCTTAGGTGTTTTGCCGACAGTCCGCTCCCTCTCCACACAGCTGATGCCGTGTGGAGAGGGGCAGGCGGGCAGGGGGGGGGCGGCCGGTTATACGAGTTCTTCTGTGTATCCTTCCGGAATTCTGATTACAAAGACCGGCATAATGGCGCTGTGCAGGACCTTGCGGGTGGTGCTGCCGAGCACCACCTCGCCGATCATGGAACGGCTGTGCGAACCCATGACGATCAGATCGGCCGAGCAGTCTTTGGCCTTATCCAGGATGACCTGGGCCGGATAGCCTTCGATGACCTGGATAGAGTCGACCAGGTTTTGGCACTCGGTGGCCACGCTGCACTCCTTGGCGCAGAGTTGCTCTATCCGTCCCTGGATCTGGGTCTTGACGGTCTCCTGGGCCTTTCTATGCATCGCTTCCGAATCATCGTGAGAAATATACTGCTCAACGAGGCTCTGACCGAAAGCGGAGAGCGGCTCGATGGCATGCACGACCACTATCCTTGCCTGGTACTGACGGGCCAGGGCCAGGGCATGCCGGAAGACATAGGGTGCGCCTGGGCCGAGGCCGGTGGTGTAAAGAATTGTCTCGATTTTAGGCAGCATAATTGTTCCCTCCTAAACGTAGATCACAGCTAAACGAATCATTTAGCTGCCGAAGAAGACCGAAGGCAGATAGGTGATGATCTGCGGGAAGACGATCAGCAATACAATCGCCAAAGCCTGTAGCCCGACAAACGGAATAATTCCCCTATAGACATCGCCGATGCTGTACTCCGGCGGCGCGGCTCCTTTAAAGTAGAAGAGGGAGTAGCCGAATGGCGGAGTCAGGAAGGAAGTCTGCAGGTTGACGCAGATCAGCATCGCAAACCATAAAGGATCAAAATCAAGAAGGACGGCGATCGGGGTAAAAATTGGTACGGTAACCAGAAGGATAGCCGCCCAGTCGATGAACATGCCGAGGATGAAGATGATCAGCATCATGATCCCCAGCGCTACATATCTGTTGGTGAAGCCGAGCAGCAGTTCTTCAACGACGTCGCCGCCGCCCATACTTAAGAATACCACGCTGAACACCTTGCCGCCGATAAACAATGCCATAACCATCGCGGTGGTGCGGGCGGTGGAAATAGCCGAGCCGCTGATCATCGTCCAGGTGCATGAACGTTTAAATATTGCCAGAATCAAGGCACCCGTGGCACCGAGCGCCGCAGCCTCGGTCGGGGTGGCGATACCGGCTAGAATACTGCCCATTACGGCCAGGATCAGACCAAAGGGCGGGACAAAACTGGTAATGGTCATCATGAACTTCTGGCCGAAAGTCGAGGTCCTGTCGGCGACAGGAATCGGCGGGCCGAGTTTCGGATTGATGCCGCACCGGATGGCGACGTATGTCATATAGAGGCCTGACAGCAAAAGGCCGGGCAGGATGGCGGCAGCGAAGAGATTACCTACCGAAGTCTCCTTCAGGCCGGTGAGGCCGCCATAGACGACAAGCATGATGCTCGGCGGAATGAGGATGCCGAGAGTTCCGGAAGAGCAGATGAGGCCGGCAGCCAAACCCTTCTCATACCCCCGCTGCAACAGGACCGGACCGGCCATGAGGCTCATCGCAACAACCGAGGCGCCGACGATGCCGGTGGTTGCGGCAAAGACCGTCGATACGACGATGACCGCCAGACCGAGGCCGCCGCGCAATCCTCCGAGAACGATATACAAAGCGTCAAACAGGGATTCGGAGACCTTCGAGCGGTCGAGCACCTGGGCCATGAAGATAAACAACGGAACGGAAACCAGGGTGTAGTTGGTGAAGTTACCCCAGTTGTTATTGGTGAATAAATCGAGCAGAGCTGGAACGTTGAAGCCGTTGTCGATCAGACCATAAAGTGTGGCGGTGGCAGCCAGTGTCACCGCCAGGGGATGACCCAAAACGATAAGCACTATCAGGGTGCCGAACATCAGGATTGTCAAAACTTCTGGACTCATATTCGTTTTTCTCCTAGCGGGCTGTTATTTGGAAGAGCGCAGACTGCTGAAGTCCTGAAGCAACTTCGAAACGCCTGCCAGAAAAAAGAGGACAAAGCCGATAGCCATGACCGTCTTGTAGGGGTAGATGGCCGGGGCCCAGGACGACGATGCAAGTTCGAGCATGCCCCATGAGGTGATCGCGTATTTGATCGACCAGATCGTCAGACAGCCCATGGTTGGGATGAACAGGAAAATATTGGTGATGATCCGCAACCTGGTCCGATTCAATGGTTTCAGCCGTGCCTCGAAGATATCGATTTGTACATGACCGTTAACCCGGTGGGTATCACCCAGAGCGAGCATAAAATGAATACCATACAAAAAGACGGTCATCTCGAATCCCCAGGAGGTCGGGGCATTAAAAACTTTGCGCATGACTACTTCATACATGACCACCCCAATGAGCGGCAGGATGAGGTAGGCGCTGTACAAGCCGATTTTTTCATTCAGGGCATCAATCGCCCGGGAGATTGTCTGCATGACGTATCCTTTTTTCAAACAGAGGTGGTTCAATCAAGAAAAACGGCGGGAGCAGTTGGCTCCCGCCGTTGCAATGCTATTTACTGCATACGTTTGCCGTTGATGAAGTCATCGATCGGCCAGGGGGTCAGGCCGCTTCTGATTTCACGCCACTCGGCAAAATCTTTTTTAAACTGCTCCTGGGAGTCGAGGGTAACCTTGACGTTCGGATATTTACCCTTTAATTCCTCAAGATACTCTTTGGTTACTTTGGCGAAATTGGTGATGGCTTCATCGTCCATCTTGACAAACTCAACCTTCTCTTTGAACAGTTTGATTGCCTCGATGTTCAACTGCTCCTGCCATGCGGTAGACCACAGCTGAGTCTCCTTCGCGGCGATATCGATGATGTATTTCAGGTCGGCCGGAAGTTTGTCGTAGGCATCTTTGTTAAAGAAGAACGAACACTGTACGGAGGGTTGATGGATACCCGGCTCAATGACGAATTTGGTGATCTGGTCAAAGCCCATCGGGTAGTTTATTGCCGGGCTGCTGAATTCGGCAGCATCGATAACTCCGCGCTCAAGCGCAAGGTAGACCTCGCCGCCTGGCAGCGGGGTGACGGAGGCGCCGAGTTTGGTCATGATGTCCATGTACCAGCCTGGGGTACGGACGCGCATTCCCTTGAAATCTTCCATGGTGGTGGCCTTCTTGTTGGAGAAGAAGCCCATCTCCTGGCCGCCGTTGCCGCCGGGCAGAACAAAGAGATTGAATTTTCCGTAGAGTTCCTGCATCTGCTCAAGACCGCCGCGCTCATAGAGCCAGATATTGTAGCCTTCGGTATCGAGTCCGAACGGTACGGAGGCAAAAGAAACGAAGTTCTGGTCCTTGCCCATCCAGTATCCCGGCCAGTCATGGCCGACTTCGGCTGAACCTTTGCTTACAGCGTCGAAAGACTCCATGGCTCCTACCAGTTCGCCGGCGGAGAACACTTTGATATCGAGTCGGCCACCGGAGGCAAGGGCAACGGAGTCGGCAAAATGCTGTGCCATATCATAGAACAACAGGCCTTTGCTCCAGGGCATAACCATCTTCCATTTGAAGGTCTCTGTGCTTGGCTTGATGGTGCGCAATTCTTTCTTGACAGCCTCATGGCGTTTGTCAACACCGAATTTTTCACGCTTTTCGGCCGCCTGACCGGTCGTGACGGCAAGCGACAGGGCCAAGGCAAGAGCACCTGTGGTGATCCAGTTTTTCCTCATGATTCCTCCTCCAAAGAAGTGGTTGGGTTTAGCGCCAGGTCGTCTGGCATGATCAATAGAAATAATATACTGCATCAGCGATATCGAACACAAGCGTCTATGGTGACAAAGTTGTATCGACAATGGAGAGAAAGCAATCGGCGTGCCAGTTTCTGTTTTGTGTAACAGTGTGTAAGTATGGTAAATTAAAAGAATAAAAATTTAGGAATTCTTTCGGCAGGAGCCGATAGGATGGGCAGTACGAAAATTTGGACCTTCTTTTCCTTTTTTATCCGAAAAAATGACAATTTTTTATTGAATTACTAAGCTGAAAGTATCATACGCGCCTGAAAAATAGGCAAAAACATAACGAGTCCGAAAAAAAGGACCTGTGTTCGGCGTTATTCTTTATCTTCTTGCCGTTTGTCTCCGAGTGCCTTTCTCATTGTCGGAAAAGTCCAGAAAAAAACCGCAATTCCTGAAATGTTTACCAATGCCGATCCTCAATGCGCCGGTATCGATATGGCAGAGCTGTCTGATTTACCGGACAACCGTTGTTTCCAGTTGGAAACGGAAGGATCAAAGGTGCCTGATGCAATTTTCCCTGAGAAAATCCTGCCATTTATGTAGACAATCGGCGACATGATATGTATCAGTATAGCTACATGTTGTTGAGAGATTGGTAATCTGGAAGAACCATGAGGTCTCTCCCGGGGATTTTCGGTCAGGGCGATGCATCTGGTCAAGGAGTGCTTATGGAAGGGAAGTCGCAACAAGCAGATATCCTCGCAATGCAGGAACAGCTGGAACTTTTTCAACTGATTTTCAATAATCTCCCGAGTGGTGCCATGGTCACCTCTGCCGATGGTACCGTTGCTCATTTAAACAAGCCCTATGCCGACTTTCTCGGGATCGAAATAGAGAAGAGCATAGGCCGGCATTGTTCCGAGGTTGTGGAAAATACCCGGATGCATATTGTCGGCCAGACCGGGGTTCCCGAGATTAACCAGATTCAGATGATCAGGGGGCAGAATATTGTAGTGCACCGGATTCCGATTAAAAAGAAAGGCCGCGTCATTGCCGTTTTCGGGCTCGTCATGTTTCAAGATATCAGCGAGGTGGTAAAACTCTCGGGCAAACTCCATTCTCTTGAAACAAAGGTGAGACGCTATGAGAAAGAACTGATGAACCTGCGCTCGACCCGCTACACTTTTGCCAGCATAATCGGCGTAAGTGCGGCCATCGCCCTGTTGAAGCAGCAGGCGCTGACCGCCGCTGCCAATACCTCTCCGGTCCTCATTACCGGCGAAAGCGGGACCGGCAAGGAGCTCTTTGCCCAGGCCATTCACCACGCCGGACCAAGGAAGCTGCATCCCTTCATTCAGATCAACTGTGCGGCAATCCCTAAGGATCTGCTCGAATCCGAACTGTTTGGCTATGACCGTGGGGCCTTCACCGGCGCCCTGTCGACCGGCAAGCCGGGAAAATTCGAGATCGCCGATAATGGCACGATATTTCTTGATGAAATTGGCGATCTCCCTCTCGAAATGCAGCCGAAGTTATTACGGGTGCTGGAAGAGAAGTGCTTTGAGCGGGTGGGTGGAAATAAACTCATCCGTTCCGATTTCAGGCTTATTGCGGCCACCAATCAGGACCTGGAGGCCCTGATTGCCAGAGGCCGCTTTCGCCAGGATCTCTTTTACCGGCTGAATGTCATTTCGCTCGGCATCCCACCGCTGCGGGAGAGGCCGGAAGATGTAGCCCCTTTGGCTAATCACCTGCTGGCCAAATTGGCGCAGAGCAATGGCTGCCCTGCGATCAGCATCGGTTCCGAGGCCATGGCCGCCCTCATCGCTCATCACTGGCAGGGCAATGTCCGTGAACTTTCAAATGTTCTCGAACGCGCCCTGCTGGCTATGCGGGGAGACATGATCCAGATCGCCGACCTGCCTTTTGTCCCCAGGGGGTCTATTCTTGCCGGGCATACCACCGATGTTCCACGGATTCGCGATATCCAGGCTCAAGCGGAAAAAGCGGCAATCCGCGCAGCCCTGGAAAAAACCGGGAACAACAAGGCTCAGGCCGCTGCTGTGCTGGGTATTCACCGGACGCTCTTATACAAGAAGATGAAAAAGCACGGTCTGCCGTTGCACGACCGGGATCCTCTGTAGCAAAATAGATACAGATAACTAGTGTCTGTCCAGAAATGAGATATTTTGTTCTAAATCGAGGCGCTCGATAAATTCAACCGCAGGCATATAGTTGATATTCCGAGGATTAAATTTTGAGAGCAACGAAGAGTTAGGGCAAAATAGCCATTTATGGACAGACACTAACTAAAACCTGTCGAGCAGGCCCATTGGCTCGGGATTGAAGATCCGGGCATCCATCAACCGGAGAGAGCTTTTGATGACCGGAGGAAAATCCATGTGGCGGAGGATGTCGTGTTCCAGATCGATACCGGGAGCGATTTCCGTCAGTTCAAGCCCCTCTTCGGTAAGCATAAAGACGCATCGTTCGGTGATATAGAGCACGGTCTGGCCCTTGGCAATGGCATATGGGCCGGAAAAAGTCACATGTTCGACATGATCGATGAATTTCTTTACGGTGCCTTCCTGTTTTATCGTCAGCTTCTCATCGGCCACTGAAATCTTCAGGCCGCCGGCGGTAAAAGTCCCGACGAACACCACCTTCTTGGCATTCTGGCTGATATTGATAAAGCCACCGGCTCCTGCCAGTCGTGTGCCGAACTTGCTGACGTTGAGATTGCCGTGTCGATCGGCCTGGGCGAGCCCGAGAAAGGCCAGGTCGAGACCGCCGCCATCGTAAAAATCGAACTGGGACGGCTGGTCGACCAGGGCATCGGTGTTAAGAGCCGCACCGAAATTGAGACCGCCGGCCGGCAGACCGCCGATGACACCCGGTTCGGCCGTAAGGGTGAAAAAATCGAGAATGTCCTCTTCATTCGCTACATTGGATATCCCTTCAGGCATGCCGATGCCAAGGTTGACAATACTGTCTGCAGTCAGTTCGAAAACCGCCCGCCTGGCGATGATTTTGCGGTCGCTCATTTCAATTTTCGGCAGGGACTGCATCGGGATTTTAATTTCGCAGCTGTAGGACGGATTATACTGGGTCCCGAAGGTCTGCCAGTGGTATTCAGGGGTTGAGACGACCACATAGTCGACCAGAATGCCGGGGATTTTCACCTGGCGGGCATTCAGCGTGCCGCGTTCGGCCACCCGTTCCACCTGGACAATGACGATGCCGCCCGAGTTGTGGGCGGCGGTGGCGATGGCCAGCGCCTCAAGAGTAAGTGCCTCCCGTTCCATGGTGATATTGCCGTCGGTATCCGCTGTCGTCCCGCGCAGAAAAGCAACATGGATCGGGAAAGTTTTATAGGCGAGATAGTCGTTGCCGTCGAACTGGATCCGTTCTACCAGGTCTTCTGTCGTAATAGCATTGATTTTTCCGCCGCCAAGGAGAGGATCGACAAAGGTCCCGAGGCCGACAGTGGTGATAGTCCTGGGCTTTTTCGCCGCTATGTCGCGATAGAGATGGGAGATGACCCCCTGCGGCAGGTTGTAGCCTTCGATCTTGTTTTCCAGGGCCAGTTTCTGGAATCTGGGGACCAGTCCCCAATGCCCGCCGACGACCCGGCGAACCAGACCGAGATGGCCCATGTGATTAAGGCCACGGTCCTTCCCGTCGCCTTGACCGGCGGCATAGACAAATGTCAGATTCCGCGGGCTGGCGTGCTCGAGAAAGTGATTCTCAAGGGCAACCGCCAGTTGCTCGGGGAAACCGATACCGACAAAGCCGCCGGTGGCAACGGTATCGCCATTCCGGATAAAGGATATAGCTTCATCCGCAGTTACAATTTTGTTCTTTCGCTGGTGCGCGGCAGGGGATTTTTTTTGTTGTATTGCTGGCTGCTTCTTGCTTGCGGATGAGTTTTCCATGAGTATTTTTGTCGGTAGAAGATTGAATAAGCAGGATTACCGGCGATACTGGAATCATCGGCGACTGCGGTAATGGCTACTACGCTTTAAGCAAGAAAAATGCCAGCAGTACATTTTGTGCTTTTAAAAGAAAGAAATCTGCCCGCTATTGATCACAATCGGATAGATGAGCAACAGAAAGGCTGCAGCACTGACAGCCTTGATGCCATGACTGAGTTTTGAATCGTCCTGCCGAAGAAGGCAGACCCAGAAGACAATAGCAGCCATAAGAGGCAGGCAGGGCCAGAAGGGTATAGGGCTATTGCGGTAAGCCGGCAGCGGCACAACCATAGCCAGAATGGCAACGGCTAACCAGCAAAGATAAAGAAGATGAACCGTTCCCGCCTTTCCACCGGGAGTCGACTTGCGGTAATTGGCGGTGAAAAGGGCGAGGCTGTGCCAGACGAAGCTGCCGCCGGTTGCGGCAACCGCGTTGACCAGCATATCCCTGAGGCCGTATGTCCGTGATGGATGGATGCCCTGGAGAAATTCATCATGAATGCCGAGAACAGCAGGAAAGAGTGAAGAAAAGAGCAGTAAGGGCCCGCCGGTCAGACGGTGGGACATGATATACCGGGCCAGCAAGGAAAGAAGAAGGTACTCGGTGACGTGGATCCGCTTGACGGCAATTGCCGAGTCCGGGATAAAGAGGGCGGCGATGCAGAGCATTATCCCGGGAAGAAGCCAACGCCATTTTACCGGGAAGGGGCTGAGGGTAAAGAGGGTGGAGCCTGACAACAGCATCAGGACCAATGGAACATAGGAAGCGTAGGAAATGAAACTGCGACCGAGATGTTGCACCAGATGTTCATAGAGCGGGTAAAAATTCACATAGGCAACGACCAGGAGGCAGCATCCCAGGTAAAGCAAAGCAAGAAAAATGACATCTTTTGATATCGAGCCGTTCATGGGATTTCAATCTTTAACATTTTGCCGCGAATTGCAAGGATTCATCGCATTACCTGGTTGCAGAGAAAAAGAAGAAGTAGAAAAGGCATATTTTCTCTTGTGCGGCGGCTTCCAATGGAGTAATTTCTGTGTCAGGATTATGGCTGGAATTAAAAGGTTCTCCTGAAATTGCAGAACACTACGTTAAAAACAAAAAAATTTCCGACAAACAACGACCGGCGTTACTCACACTACAATAATCGGCAAAAATTATGAAAACGATACATACTTTCCTTTTTTCCTCTATATTCTGCGCTTGTGCCTTAACAGCAAATCCTGCGATGTCGACAGAGGTAGGCGTTGGGTTCGGGCAGGAATTCCGGGACAACACCGACCTCCAACAGTATGAGGTGTTTGTCCGGCAGCCATTGCCGTTCAAGAAAGAATTCGATTCGGGTTTCCAGGTATTGTCTGCCGTCGAGGTTGGCGCGGCGATGCTGAGGGAAAAAGGCGGTGACAGTGATGAAGGGGGCAGGATTTTTGCCATGCCGCAAATGATTCTCAGCCCTCACCCCCGCGTCAATGGCATTGTCGGTTTTGGTGCTGGTTTTATGTTCGGCGAAACCAAATTCGGCGACCAGGATCTGGGAGGGGAGTTCCTGCTCGCTTCCAAAATCGGCATTCAGTTTCTGCTGGGACAGCACTGGAACGTCGGGTATGTCTACCTTCACCAGTCCAACGCCGGGATTTACGAACACAATAACGGCTTGAACATGCACAATATCATATTATCCTATTCGTTTTAGTTAGTGTCCGTCCATAAATGGCTATTTTGCCCTAACTCTTCGTTGCTCTCAAAATTTAATCCTCGGAATATCAACTATATGCCTGCGGTTAAATTTATCGAACGCCTCGATTTAGAACAAAATATCTCATTTCTGGACAGACACTAGTACCCCGAGGTAAAGCCCCTGACGATGGTGATCTTACAGGCGCAGTGCCAGTTGGTTTCTTACAAACTGCCAAGTGCCCAGTCGTCTGCCGAAAGGAATGATTTTTTGGGACTGAGTGGTGAGCAGCTTCCTGAGTTCAGCCGCCGGACAATCGTTTGAACAATTTCCCTCCAGTCGACCGCCGCAACTTCCCACCCGTAATTCCTCCTCCGGCAGGGGGAGGGGATCGCTGCCGGGAAGCAGTTTGATCCCACGAGTATCGGCAGCGATGAAAGGTCGGGGCGTGGGCCAAAATGATGGACGACCGCCATTGTCTCCGACAAACAGTCCCTCGGCTGAGGCCGTCGCCAGGAATCTTTCGATGATTTTTCCCCTTTTGCCAAGCCACTTGCCAGCACCCCAAGGCAGCACGGCCAGGCCCTTCCGACTCCGTACAGCCTCGACCATCTCAGGCAGTGCCTGGTGGTCGGCTATTCTGGCGGAAGTAGCCAGAGCGAGCACTTCAAGTTTTTCTACACTCACAAGCTGGCGACCGGCAACCAGAAAAAGCCTGCCTGCCGGCCAGTCATCACGGGTCAGAAGCAGCGATTCCGGTTCCGGCGTCGCGGCGACTTGCCATCCTCCCGGAGAAAGGTACCGGTGGATCTCGGCCTCCTTTTTTAGCTCTGCATAATAATTGGAATTTTTCGCCTCGGCCAGGAGAAGGAAAAATGCAGCCGGCCGGTCGGGAGAATATTGCTGCATCTGCCGGGAAAAGTTGCGTCTGGCGCTGTCGAACAGAACATCGATCGAATAATTGTCCTGAATATGAACGTGGGCATCAAAATAGATCATGGGCGGACGGCCCTCCTGAAAGATAACGTGTTAATGAGTTCGGGTGCAAGGCACCATGATAACAACGATTGTCGTCGATTGCTCATTTTTAACTCGGAGTATCAAGGCGTGCGCCCATTGCCCTTTTCCGGCCGGCCTTCAGGAGTGTTACTTTTTTGAAACATCACATTGAAAGAAAATGGAATAAATGGTGTATAATTACCTTGTCCACTACATGGACCAATCCTTGCAAGAACCAAAGCTGCTCTTTCAAGGTCAAACTCATATGAGGTCGCGATGACACATCAAAGGTTTTTTGCCCTGGCAATACTGCTGACTCTGTCGACGACATTCGGCACGCAGGCGATGGCCGCGGAAACACTGCGAGCCGGAGTCGCAAGTATGATTACTCCAGTCAGTGCGGTTAAATATTATCAGCAGGCGGTGGAGTATCTTGGCCTTAAACTTGGAATGCCTGCGGAGATGGTACACCGCACCACCTACGATGAAATCGACGTCTTGCTTGAAGAGGGCCGGCTTGATGTCGCCTTCATCTGTTCCTCCCCCTATGTTCTCGACAAGAAGAAGTTCGGCGTCGAACTCCTGGTTGCGCCGCAAGTGAACAATGCCGTGTATTATCATTCCAATATAATTGTCCATAAGGACAGCGGCATTGAAACTTTCGAACAGCTGCGCGGCAAGTCCTTCGTCTTTGTCGACCCGAAATCCAATTCCGGACGATTATATCCCGCTTTTCTGCTCGCTCAACGAAACGAAACGCCGGAGAGTTTTTTCAGTTCCTTTCTGTACAGCTACAGTCACAATAAATCGGTTGAAATAGTTGCGAAGAATCGGGCAGACGCCGCCGCGGTCGATTCAATCGTCTATGATTATATGGCGGCAACCGATTCACCGTATGCGGCCCAGACCCGTATCATCAAACGTTCACCGCAGTTCGGCATCCCGCCCGTTGTCGTGCCGCCGGGGATCGATCCCCGGCTGAAACAGGCCATGCGCGATATATTCCTGAAAATGCATGACGACCCGACAGGAAAGCAGATCCTCGATGCGATGCGGATCGAACGTTTCGTCGAGGTGCCGGACAGCAATTACGATCCGATCAGGGCTATGAGCACCTTCATCGACAATAGCCTGATTGCCGTGGAGACTCAACCGGGACAACCAGCCGATTCTCCCGGCCGGGATGACGGAGTCGTCTATTTCGGGGTTCTTCCCAAGGATAACCCAGTGACTGCCTACGGGCAGTACCAGCCCCTGGTCGATTATCTGAGTAGAAGCACGGGTCAAAAAATCGAGTTGCATCTGGAGAAGACGTATCAGGATGTTGTCGACAGCCTCGGCAAGGGCAAGATCCTCTTTGCCCTCCTTGGTCCGCTTACCTATCTCGATGCCTATAAAAAATTTGATGCCCCGCCCCTGGCCAGATCGAAAACCGCCAGGGGGGAGACCTTTTTTCGCACCGTCATCGTTTCCGATATCGATGGCGGAATCACCGAACTCTCTCAGCTGGTCGATAAAAAATTTGCCTTCGGCGCGCTCTGGTCGACCTCGGGCAATCTGATTCCACGCTATATGTTGGCCTGGGCCGGCATTCATCTTGAGAATCTCGATGAATACCGCAATTACGGCTATAACGATACGGTAGCCAAGAAGATTATCAGCGGCGAATTCGATGCGGGCGCAATCAGTTTATCCACCGCCCTGCGCTACCAGCCGCACGGCCTGAGGATCATCGCCACTTCCGACCCGATTCCGACGGGACCCGTGGTCGTTTCCCCGAAGGCGCCGTATCTGCTGGCGCGAAAAGTACAACAGGCCTTGCTTGCACTCTCGGAGAATGAAGAAGGCAGGAAGGTGCTTGAGAAACTCGATCCCGATCTGCAGGGTGGTTTCGTCGCCGCCTCCGATGCCGATTATGCAGGTATCCGGAGGATGATAAACGATGTTCCGTTGACCTGCGGGAAGGCCTGTCATCCCAAGGTTTCTTTTTGACCAAGGGGATAGTATGAAATTGTCGCTGCAGAAAAAATTCATTATCGTGGCTTTTCTCGCCGTCTTGCTGCTCACTGCCGTGATCAGTTTTCTGGCTGCGGCCAAGACCCGGTCGGCGCTCCTGCAGGCCAGCGAAAAACAAGGGCTCATGCTGGCCCGGACGGTGAGTGCGCTGATTATTAACGAACTTATTTACGAAAAGCTCGGTCTGATCGAGGAAGGCGGGCTGATCGATAATTACGTGCGGGAATTGTACCAGCACCGCGAACTCGACCTCAGGTATGTGGCAGTGCTCGATACTTCGCTGCGCGTCATTTCGCACAGCGATTTCGGCGAATTCGGCAAGCGCTACAGCGGACCCCTGATCGAGGAGGCCCAGCGCTCCGATAAGATTATGACGCAAAAAATCACGGATGCTGCAGGCAGCGATGCCCTGGAGTTTACTGCACCGCTTTCTATCGAAGGCAAGCACTGGGGAGTCCTGCAATTTTCCCTTTCTCTTGAAGGTGTCGAAAGGGACATCAGGGCGATGATTGTCCAGATCGTGTCACTTTCCCTCCTGGCTCTCTGTTTCCTGTTCATACTCATCTATTTTCTCAGCCGGAGATTTATCAAACCGGTGATCGATCTGGCCCAGGCCATGGGCGAGGTGGAGGTGGAGATGGTGGAAAAGACCATCCCTGTTGCCGGCAGCGACGAACTGTCCCGTCTGGCGGAAAGCTATAACGATATGGTCCGGAGGATACGCCAGGCCAACGAGGAGATGAAACTTGCCCACGAAAAGCTCCTGCAGTCGGAAAAACTCGCCACCCTCGGTGTGCTTTCCTCAAGCGTCGCCCATCGAATCAACAACCCGCTGGGCGGGTTGTTCAACTGTGTCCGGCTTCTGCAGAAGCAGGGTGAAGATCCTGTCTTTCGCCACAATTATCTCGAATTGATCATGGAGGGGCTGGAAAGCATCGAAAAGACCGTCGGCCAGCTGTTATGGACGGCCGGCCGGCGTGATGGCGAGGAGAAACGGTCCGAAGTGGCCGCGGTGCTCTCCCGGGTCCTGAAATTCCTCGATTACCGTATGAAAAAACAGTCCATTTCCTATGTTCAGGAGGTTGCCGACGATCTTGTTATTCCGGTCGCCCCCCACGATCTCGAGGAGATGTTTCTGAACACCATGCTGAATTCCATTCAGGCGATGGAGATGGGAGGAACCCTGGAGGTAACCGCCGCACGCAACGAGGCCCAGGTTGAAATCGACATAAAGGATACCGGAACGGGTATCCCCCAGGACCGGCTTGACCAGGTCTTCGACCTTTTTTACTCCACCAAAAAGGCCGGTGAGGGCACCGGCCTCGGAATGTGGATGACCTATGAACTGGTAAAGAAATACCGCGGCCATATCAATCTGGAAAGTCTCGAAAATATCGGCACGAAGGTGTCGATCCATTTGCCGGAGGAAGCATGAGTAGAAGTATTCTGATTGTCGAGGATGAAAAAATCCTGCGTATTTCCCTGACCGACGCTCTGAAGGCTGAAGGATATATCGTATTTGCCGTAGCTGACGGCAACGAGGCCCTTGCTGCCCTGGGCGAGGGGGATTTTTCGCTGGTGATAACCGATATTCGCCTGCCCGGGGCAAGCGGGGTGGATATCCTGCGCAGGAGCCTGGCCGATTCGCCGCTCACTCCGGTGATCATGATGACCGCCTACGGCAGTATCAAAGACGCAGTTTCGGCCATCCGGTCCGGCGCCTTCGATTATATAACCAAACCGTTCGACCTTGACGAGCTGCTGGTAACCGTTGCCAAGGCCTTGGAGGTTCAGTCGATCACCGAGGAAAACATCCGGCTGAAAAAAGAACTCAGCAGCTATTACGGCGCCCCGAATATCATCGGCGAGAGCAAGGCGATGCAGGCGGTCTTTGCCCTCCTCGGCAAGGTGAGCAGGACCGAGTCGACGGTCCTGGTTCTCGGCGAATCGGGAACCGGTAAGGAACTCATTGCCTCAACCGTCCATTATAACAGTGCCAGAAAAGACAAAGCGATCATCCGCGTCAACTGCGCGGCGCTCCCCGCCGAATTGATCGAGAGCGAGCTGTTCGGCTATGAAAAAGGTGCGTTTACCGGAGCCGGAGCGAGAAAACCCGGCCGCTTCGACCTCGCCGATGGCGGTACCATCTTCCTCGACGAAATCGGCGATCTGCCGCTCCTTACCCAGACCAAAATTCTGCGTGTTCTTGAAGAGAGGACCTTTGAACGGCTCGGTTCCACCGGCTCGGTAAAGGTGGACGTCCGGATTATCGCCGCCACCAATAAGGACCTGGTGGAGGAGGTTAAAAAAGGCAGGTTTCGCGAGGACTTATATTACCGTCTCAATGTTATTCCGGTGGTTCTGCCGCCGTTGCGCAAGAGAAAGGAGGATATCCCGCTGTTGGTCGATGCTTTTACCAGACGACTGGGGGATCGGATGGGAACCAATGTGAAATTTTCCGCAGAAGCCATCCAGGCCCTGATGAACTATCATTTTCCGGGGAACGTCCGGGAATTGCTCA
The DNA here is from genome assembly GCA_000961725.1 of Desulfobulbaceae bacterium BRH_c16a. Taxonomy (GTDB): domain Bacteria; phylum Desulfobacterota; class Desulfobulbia; order Desulfobulbales; family Desulfocapsaceae; genus Desulforhopalus_A. The sequence continues at coordinate 165,566 of LADS01000037.1, read as the reverse complement.
ATGTGGTGGAGCGCTGCATCGCCCTGGCCAACGATAAAAGCATCCGGCTGTCCGAACTGCCTTCGCATATCGCCAAGACCCGTCCGGTAAAGACTTCTTTGGCGTCGCTTCAGGAAATAACCGCTGAAGCGGAAAGGAATCATATCGTCAGCATTGTGCAACTCACCAAGGGAAACCGCTCAAAAGCAGCGGAAATCCTTGGGATCAGCAGAAAGACATTGTGGGAAAAAATTAACGCCCATCACCTTGACCTTTAAGCTGCATACAGCGTATGCTTCAAAAGTAGTAGAACTTCGAGTGTTACATAGTGGTAACACCGGTCCTGATCGATAACGCCTTAACCTACTGATTGCCATGATCTATTTCTTTTTTTAAAGAATCGCCTGCATTTTCGTCACCCTGTCATTCCAGAGGGTGTGACAACTCATTGATCTCGAACGTGTTGTGCAGGAATAATTGCAGGAATTGTTACGATTCTGAAACAATCGGACGATATTTAGGCATGGCACGGAATATGCTTTTTGTCATATCAGAAGTGACCGGCGAGTAATCGATTCAAGAAAAAAAAATGAGGAGGTGTCCATGCGGATCAAACGGAGAGATTTTCTGAAATTATCAATGGTTGCGGGAACAACTGCGATTTTAGGCAGCTGCGGTGGTGCAAAAACGCCGGAGATGAACGCATTGGCCGCCGGCAAGGGTGACGGGGGTAAGATCGGCGAGCTTCCAGGAGAATGGAAGCCCAGCACCTGTCAGGGATGTACTACCTGGTGTCCGGTCGAGATTTTCGTTCAGGATGGCAGAGCGGTCAAAGTTCGAGGCAACAGATATTCCAAACAAAATGACGGCAAGGTTTGTCCAAGAGGACATCTCTCCCTGCAACAGGTTTACGACCCTGATCGAGTGAAGGTGCCGATGAAGCGCACCAATCCGCAAAAGGGCCGTGGTGTCGATCCCGGATTCGTGCCTATCAGCTGGGACGAGGCCTTCGATACCATCGCCGACAAGATGATGGAGTTGAGAAAGGCGGGTGAGCCGGAAAAATACATGCTGATGCGCGGCCGTTACACCTACATGCGTGATCTCATTTATGACGGCGTGACCAAAATCTTCGGTTCACCCAACAACATCTCGCATAGTTCCATCTGCGCCGAAGGAGAAAACTTTGGGGCGTACTACACTGAAGGCACCTGGGGCTACCGCGACTACGACATCGACAATGCCAAATACCTCCTGGTCTGGGGCTGCGATCCGGTCAGTTCCAACCGGATGGTGCCGGCCATGATCAAGCGGCTGGGCGATGTCATTGATAGGGCCACCGTCGCGGTGGTCGATCCGAAACTGAACAATACCGGGGCAAAAGCCCAGGAATGGCTGCCTTTGTTGCCCGGTACAGACGGCGCTCTTGCCTTGGCCATTGCCCACGTGATTCTCGCCGAAGGGCTGTGGTTCAAGGAGTTCGTCGGTGACTTCAAAGACGGCAAAAACCTCTTTATTGCCGGTGCTACGGTAGACGAGGCGGCTTTTGCCGAGAAAGAATCGCATGGTGTCGTTCAATGGTGGAACCTTGCGGTAAAGGATATGACCCCGGCCAAGGCGGCCGAGATCACCAAGGTTCCGGCCGAACAGATCATCCGGGTGGCGCGGGGCATGGGAGCGGCAGCGCCGCATGTCGCCGTCTGGATGGGTCCTGGTGCCGCTATGCAGGTGCGAGGCAGCTATAGCGCCATGGCGGTCAATGCCTTGAACGGCCTGGTTGGCAGTGTCGATAATGTCGGCGGCACTCTGCAGTCAAACAAGGTCCCGACTAAGTCTATGCCGAAGCTCGATGCCTACCTGGATGAGATGGCCAAGAAGCAGGGCAAAATGAAGAAGATCGACCAGCGCGGCACCAAAGGCTATCCGGCCCTCAATACCGGCAAGTCGGGGGGCGGCGTAATCACCAACAATGTAGCGACAGGTATCCTCGATGCCGATCCTTACGAGATTAAGGTTGCAGTTGGATATATGAACAACTTCGTCTTTTCCTGTACAGGCGCTGAGCGCTGGGAGAAGGCAATGGAAAAAATCCCCTTTTTCGTCCACATCACCACCAACGCAGCGGAGATGACCCAGTATGCGGACATCGTCCTGCCCGGTGCCCAGGCCAAGTTCGAAAAACTGTGCTGGGTGAAACAGAAACAGAACCGGTACGCCCAGTGTACCCTGTTGCAGCCGGTGGTCGAGCCGCTCTGGCAGGTAATCAACGACGAAACCGAGTTCCCCTGGATGCTCGGTGAGAAATTCGCCGAACGGGGCTTTCCGAACCTGATCGATTTCTTGAAAAATGAATTCAAGGATCCGGAAACGGGCAAGATGGCAACCAATTCCAAAGAGTTCACCGAATATGCGGTGAAGTACTACACCCAGGATATGTGGAACGGCAAGGATGTCGGCGGCGACAAGATCGGCGGCTGGGCGGAATTCAAGGAGCGAGGCATGTGGAACTCCGACCCGCAGCCTTACAAATCCCGCTGGGGCGGCAAGTTTGGCAAGGATGAAGAAAAAGACGGCAAGAAATCCACCAAGGGCACTGTCTCCCATAAGTTCGAATTCTACAGTGAGACACTGAAAAAGGCGTTGACCCAGCACGCTGAAAAACACAAAACCACAGTTGATGACATCCTCACCACCTGTAATTATACGGCGCAGGGCGAACTGGCCTTCGTCCCCCATTACGAGCCGCCCTTCCGCTACGGCAGCGAGAAGGAGTACCCGTTCACCTTTATCGATTATAAATCGCGGCTAAACCGCGAGGGCCGCAGCCAGAATGCGCCCTGGTATTACGAATTCAAGCATGTCGATCCGGGTGATGTCGGCCATCAGGACGTGCTCCAGATCAACCCAGCAGACGCCGGTAAGCTTGGCCTGAAAGACGGCGACGCCATTAGAGTGACCTCGGTTGCCGGCACTATCGAGTGCACCGCCCGTCTCTGGGAAGGAATACGGCCGGGCACGGTGGCGAAAGCATTCGGCCAGGGACACTGGGCCTATGGCAAGGTAGCCTGCGAGGACTTCGCCAAGGGCACGCCGCGTGGCGGCAACAACAATACCCTTATGCCTTTTGATACCGAACGGCTGAGTGGCGGCAATGTACGCAACGGCGGTTTCACCGGCGTAAAAATAGAAAGAATTTAAGGCGAGAGGAGAACTGAATCATGACGCAATACGCGATGGTGATAGATCTGCGGAAATGTGTGGGGTGCGGCAGTTGCGCCCTGGCCTGCAAGACCGAAAACAACACTGCCCTGAGGCAGAGCGGCCAGACCCATAACTGGGCGGATTATATTCACGAAACCAAAGGAAAATTTCCGAATACCACATACCGTACCCTGCCGGTGCTTTGCAACCACTGCAGCGATGCGCCCTGTGTCGAGGCCTGTCCGGTCGAGCCTAAGGCAATGTACAAGACGCCGGACGGCATCACCATGCACAATGACGAGCGGTGCATCGGCTGCCGCGCCTGCCAGGATGCCTGCCCATACAGTATGAGTGAGGTAAGCCGGGACGGTGCATCGGGCGAATACAGCGTTATCAGCTATAACGAGGAGGGGGCTCCTACGCAGCCGTTCTATACCGACAAGACCGAACTGATAAAAGGAATGACCTCTTCAGGATCGGAAATGGCGGCGAAAACCGGCGCTGTCACTCCCCATAAAACAGCATACCTCCATCCCGACTATGAGGCGGTGCGGCGGGATAATATTGTGGAAAAATGTATCTTCTGCGATCATCGTATGAAGAACGGCGAGCTACCCTACTGCGTGATCTCCTGCCCTTCCGGCGCGAGAATTGTCGGTGACATCAACGATCCCGGCAGCGAAGTGGCGAAGCTGTTGAAGATGCATAAGCATTTTGTCCTGCAGCCTGAGGCAGGGACCAAGCCGAACGTGTACTACATCCGCGAATACGCCTCGAGATAGGGACTTTGTCGAAACCGGGAGCGCGCCATGCCGATAGCCGGCATGGCGCGCTCCATAACACCAGAAGGTGGGATAAGAATGAACAGCCGTATCGAGCCGAATCTTCGCAGTGACTGTTTTAAATTGTTGGCAGCCTGTTTGTATGAACCCGATAAAAATCTCCTGATCGAGGAAAGGGTCTGCGAAAACCTCGAGACAGTGTTGCGTGAGCTTGCCCCGGAATCAGCCAAGGCAGCGTCCAACATGCAGCTTGCCCTGCAGGATATCGAGCAGGATCGGCTGACTGTCGATTATGCCGCCCTTTTTATCGGGCCGTTCGAATTGCTCGCCGCTCCTTATGGCTCCGTTTATATGGACAAAGGTCGCCGTGTCATGGGTGATTCAACCTTGGGCGTCCTGCGCTTCTATCAGGATGCCGGATTGGCGGTTGATGTCGGGGAGCCCGCCGATCATGTCTTGATAGAGCTTGAGTTCATGTATTATCTGGCCAGCCGGGAAGCATCGGCCATGGAAGATGGACAGGCGGATGAGGCGGCAGAATATCGACAAAGGCAGATCCGGTTTTTTTCCACGTATCTGAAGCCATGGATTTTTGAATTCTGTCGCTCGATTCGTTCCGGCACTGCAAATTCTTTCTACCGGTCTCTGTCCGACTGTCTCGGCGAATTCATGGTCGGCTGCGACCAGCTGTTTTCAGCCGGTGCCGAAATCCCTCTGGCCGAAATCACCACGTAGATGCTGTCTTTCCTGAATCCCCTCCGAATAGAATCGCCGCCGGCGGTTGAATTGATGCAGGAAAGATGTTTGCGCCGTCGCCTGAATACCTGTAACTGTCAGTTGTGCCTGGATGTCTGCGCATCCGGCGCGCTTTCTTTTGTAGATCGGCAGCTTCAACTGGACCTGAAGAAATGTACCGGTTGCATGGCCTGCGGGGCGGTTTGTCCGAGCGAGGCCCTGGTTACGCAATGTGATCTGGAGGAGGTCCTGCGGACATCCCAGGAATCCGCCGGCAAAAGGCTGGTGATCTCCTGTATAAGGAAAAAACAGCTGTCGGTTGAAGAAATTGCCGTCCCATGCCTGGCTATTTTTGCCGAGGAATCCCTTTTAGCGCTTGGCATGAGCAAATGTTCGTCGATAGCTTTCAATCTTTACGGTTGCTCAGAGTGTGAAAACAAGGAGGCAGCCGCCCGGTTTTTGCAAACCTTGAGACGGGTGCAGGGCGTCGCTGCGGAATTTTTAACTGCCGGATTTTCGGTCTCCGAAGACATGGAGTTGGAAAGAGGGGAAGATACGGCCGACAGAAGATCTTTTCTGGCTGGATTGCGTTCCAGCCTGGCGACCTTTGCCCGTGACCGCCTGGAGTTCCGCGCCACACCTCAGCCGAAAACATCCGGCCGGAGGATTCCGGTCAAAGTTAAAATCATCGAAAAAGCCATTGCATCTGCCGATGTCGAGAGCCAGGCGCACCTCCTGACCCTCTGCACCCATCAACTCTCCACAAGCCCATCCTGCACCGGTTGTCCCCTCTGTACCGGAATCTGTCCGACGGGGGCACTCCGGATTCACGGTTCCGGTGCCGAAAAAAAATTATTGTTTATCAGCACACGCTGCAGCGGTTGCGGCCTGTGCGTGTCATTCTGCAAAGTGGCGGCGTTATCACTTTCTTTGTCACCCCTTTCCGGGTAAAAATCCCGTCGGGATATACCGGATTTCTCCAGCAACACGGTCTTTATTGAATTTACGCAGGTATCGGAATCAAAAAATCAGAATTCCGATTAACCCCAGGACCGCGAGACCGACATCCAATACACCAAAAATGATGGCCAGGGTACTGATCAGACCACCGCCAATCTTGGGTGAAGCGGACATCAGCACTCCGAAGATGCCTGAGACGATGGCCAGTACGGCTATGATAAGACCCCATACCGGGCTGCCGGTTAAGGTGAGAATAACACTGCCTATTGCGGCGATGATGGCAATGGTGGCTGCGGTTCCGGCTTTTTGATCTGCCATTGAAAAACTCCTGTTATTGGGATGTGAACATACTGTGTCTACGGATACAATCACCCTCTATCTTGAACTTCTGGCAACTTGAGAGGTTTCTGCTCCTTGGGATGAGAATTTGGTTAACGCTTAGTAAACGTCAGGCACTCAGCAGTTCCGCTCTTCATGCCGACTTTGATATTTGCTGCGGAGCACTCTAATTCTTCATTGTAGTTGCATTCCGAAATCTTACAGGCGCCGACACCGGCGGTGGTTTCCTTGACACCGCCGTGGATGGAGGTTTGAAAAAACGTATCGCATTTCGGCCGGTTGGAGATATCTCCTATTGTGATTGCCATTGCGTGACAGGCCTTGTTAGCGTTGTATGCGCATTGTGAAACTTCGCAAGCAGTTACTTTGGGCATTTCCATCATGGTCAGGTACCTCCTTTGTCCCTGAGCAGAAACCTCGTTTCAAGATGCGGAAAGCAAGAAAAAACCTAACTCACATGTGTCTCTTTGACAAGGGGCTGGGCATGGCAGCCGGAAAAGATAATCTGAAAAAATGAGAAAAGAACGCCAGGCCCTCTCTTTAAAAAATTGACCTCCGGAACGGTTTTTGTTGTTAAGCAAAGCATCCAGAGTATGGTAAAATCCCGTTCTTTGAACTCTGTAAGCAGCTGGTCAGATTGTTCTGCAAACAAAACGTTAATACTCTTCATTTCAAGATAAGAAAAAATGGGAATCGCCGCCGACATTATTGTTCTCATAGTTACCGCCTTCTTCTGTGGTCTGTTGATGCAGCGTTTGCGCCAACCCCTTATCCTGGGTTATCTGCTGGCCGGCGTCATTCTGGGGCCGTACACCGGTGGCTTGACCATAGTGGAAAGCCATGATATCGAACTGCTGGCCGAAATCGGGGTGGCGCTTCTCCTCTTTGCCCTCGGCCTGGAATTTTCCCTCAAGGATCTGAAGCCAGTCAGATATATCGCCCTGATCGGCACACCGATCCAGATCATTCTCACCATCGCCCTGGGATTCGGCATAGGCCGGCTTATGGGGTGGAGCTGGTTGCCCTCCCTGTGGTTCGGTGGTTTGATCAGTCTTTCTTCGACCATGGTGATCCTTAAAACCCTGATGAACCAGGGCTGGCTCGGCACCTTGTCGAGCAAGGTGATGATCGGCATGCTCATTGTCCAGGATCTGGCAGTTGTGCCCCTGATGATTATTCTGCCGCAAATGAACGATCCGGCGGCAGGTCTTGGCACTCTGGGAATTGCCGGCATCAAGGCGGTACTGTTTCTGGCGACCATGCTCTTGCTGGGCACCAAACTGCTGCCGATCCTGTTGCGGCATATTGCCAAGCTGGGTTCCCGGGAACTGTTTCTGCTTGCCATTACCGCGATCGGTCTCGGAGTAGGCTATGCTACATATCTGGTAGGGCTCAGTTTTGCTTTAGGGGCCTTTGTCGCCGGCATGGTTCTCAGTGAGTCCGATTACGGTCACCAGGCTCTTAGCGACATCATCCCCCTGCGCGACCTTTTCGGCCTGCTGTTCTTTGCCTCGGTCGGCATGCTGCTCGACCCCATGTTTCTGCTCGACCATCTGGGACAGGTACTGGCCCTGGTGGTGCTGGTATGCCTCGGGAAAGGACTCATTTTCGGCGTGCTTGCCTGGGTTTTCCGCTACCGGAATGTCATTCCCCTGGCGGTGGCGCTCGGATTATTTCAGATTGGCGAATTTTCTTTTGTGCTCGCAAGAGTAGGGGTAAGCACCGGCTCCATCGACCATGAACTGTTCAGCCTCCTTTTAACGGTAGCTGTGGTGACAATGGTCATGACTCCGTTGTTATCGGGCCAGACCGCCCGTGTCTATGCGTGGAAAAAGAAGTGGTTTCGCGGGGAAACCCTGGAGCTTATCAATTTCCCCGACGAGGGGCTGCGGGACCATGTGGTGATTGTCGGTGGAGGTCGGGTCGGAATGCAGGTCGCCTCGGTTCTTGCAAGACTTTCCACCTCATTTGTCCTGGTGGAGCTTGATCAGCACCGCGTCGATCAGGCGAGAGCGGCCGGCTATCCTGTGGTGTATGGCGACGGCAGCCATGAGGTAGTGCAGGAGGCCCTGTCGATGGGCGACGCTTCACTGCTGATAGTTACAACGCCCGGCATCGTTGTAGCTCGGGCGATCATTGAACATGCCTGCAAGGTGAATAAGGGGATCAGGGTTGTTTCACGGATTGCCGACCCAGCCTTTTTTGTGATTTTCAAGGAACTCGGCGTCACCGATCTGGTCTATCCGGAGTTTGAGGCGAGTCTCGAGATTACCAGGCAGGCCCTGCTCCATCTCCGCATCCCTGCTCCTGAAATTCAACGGCAAACGGAAGCCATGCGCCAGCACCTTCTGGCGCCAGGTTTGGCGGAAAGTGAAGAATACAGGACTCTTGGCCAGATGCGCGCAGCGGAACAGTGTTTCGATCTGCAGTGGGTACGGCTGGAGGTAAAAAACAAGCTGCTTGGCCGAAGTATCGGTGAAGCGGAGATACGCAAGGCGACCGGTGCGTCGGTCGTAGGCATAATCCGCGACGGGCAGCTGGTGCCGAATCCGGAAGTAGGCTTCCGCTTTCAACTGAATGACCTGGTGGCGATTATCGGCTCGGCAGAGGCCCGCGAGCACTTCCACCGGTTTGCCGAGCGTCGGGAACACAGTGACTCAAAAACTCCTATATTTGCATGAAATCATAGTTGATTTTTAATTGTCTCCAGATGAATTGGAGTGATGTTTTTACCTTTATTTGTATGTGCATTACATTTCAATGATTGGTATATTACCGCTCTCTGGCTGTTCTAGACTTCTCACCGGATCTTGCCGATAAGGCGGGTTTGGGCTCCATATACAGAATACATCTATATACCGTTATGCAGGAACAACACTCCGTCCGCAACCGTGACCAAACTGCCGCATCCGGCAAGCGTGGCCGACTGCTCATTTTCATCGTGGCCTATAATGCGGAAAAGACAATCGAATCGGTCCTCCAGCGCATTCCGGAACAACTTCATACTCTTTATGAAGTAGAAGTGCTGATCATCGATGATTCCTCCCAGGATGACACCTTCCGAAGAAGCGAGCTGGTCGGGAGAGCGAAAAAAATCTCTTTTAAACTTACTGTGCTCTACAATCCGGTGAACCAGGGGTACGGCGGCAACCAGAAAATTGGCTTTCACTTCGCTTTGGAGCAGAACTTCGACTGGGTGGCACTGGTACATGGTGACGGTCAATACGCCCCGGAATGTCTGCCTGAACTGGTCGATGTTCTTGCCACGGGCCAGGCGGATGTGGTTTTCGGTTCAAGAATGATAGAAAAACGGTCAGCCCTCAAAGGAGGCATGCCGCTTTATAAATACGCCGGTAACAAGACACTCACCACCTTCCAGAACTGGATGCTCGGCTCGAAGCTGAGCGAATTTCATAGCGGCTACCGGCTATATGCCATAGACGCTCTGCGAAAGATCCCCTTTCAAAAAAACAGCAACGACTTCCACTTCGACACCGAGATAATCATCCAGTTGATCTTTGCCAAACTGCGTATCAAGGAGCTGCACATCCCAACTTTTTACGGCGACGAGATATGCCACGTCAACGGCATGAAATACGCCTGGGATGTTTTCAAGGCAACTCTTTTAGCCAAGGTACAACCCTTTCACATTTTTTATGATCCCAAATTCGACTGCAAACCACTTGAGGAGCAGAGCGAAGAAAGTCTTTCGGAGAGTTTGTACTATGACGCTCTACTTTCCGAGAAGATAGCTCCCGGTTCCCGCATCCTTTTCGTCGGCAGAGGGGTGGAGCGTTTGAGGGAGCGCCTGCAGGACGCCGGCTACACCATCAACACGATAAACACAAACATCTTCAAGGAAGAACTTGGAGAAGCACACCCCTACGATTATATCTTTTTGCTCGATGATTCGGGGATCTCTCAGAATCCGGAGGAAGTAATTGCAAAACTTGCAGAAATAAGCCGGTTTTCTCCGGATTTAAAAATTTGTGTCACTGTTGCCAATGTAGGCTTTCTGGTGAACAGGCTGCTGCTGTTCTTTGGCCGTTTCAGCTATACCCGGAGAGGAATCGTCAATCTGAACGCTCTTCACTTTTTCACTCTCCGTTCTGTGAAGAAGATGCTAACCCAGAATGGTTTTACCGTAAAAAAAGTAGTTGGACTCCCCATTCCCTATTCGGCAATTTTTTCTTCGGGCGGCCTGATCAGCGCTCTTACCGGTCTGCATCGCGGTTTGATCCGTATGCGAAAGTCTCTGTTTAGCTTTCAGTTCGTCCTCTTCGTCTCTCCGCCGACTTCTCTCGATTATCTGCTGGCTTCGGCTGTCGAATCTTCCAGCAGGAAATCGGAAATTATCACGGACGAGTGTAATCTCCAGAGCTGACGCTGCGCCGTCACATATCTTTCCATTGCGGCAGAGGAGAGGTCTCTACTGCACATGAATCCGGTCAACGAGCGTGGCATTTTTTGATCGGTCCCCGACAATGGCGGCAGCTTTGAATATGCTTGTGCCGTTGGTGGAAATGATCATCTTTCTGCCTTCTTCGGCTAGGCCCATATTTTCCGCTTCTTTTACTTTCTCCAGAAATCGCGGCATGGCAGCAAGAACAGGTACCTTCCGCTTGTCCTGGTGTTCGATGTTGTCGGCAAGAATAAATATTGCAAATACGACAATAAGCGCACCACCGCCAGGATGTTGCAGGGCCGGCCATCGAGCCAGAAGCCTGTCGGCGGTAACAAGGACAAAAACCAGCCAGAAAAATTGCGCAATAACCAGATGACAGGGATAGATAGTCTGGTAAAGAAGATATTTTTTGCTCAGTAATAAAGGAGCAAAGGAGGCGATTATAATAATCAGGAAGAGTATCGCCGTTTTCAGGTAAAACCTGTCCCCTCGCAAGGCAAAAAATACAGTAAGAAAGGTCACGGCAACAAGAATCAGTTTTTCGGCGTTGATCGAATCCTTGAATCCCATGAAAAAGACCTCAGTCACCAGAGTGGAACCCCACAGCAGCAGGATATCGGGATTGAGGATATTTTCCAGCATGATAGTGCTCTTGGTAACCGAGAGAGTATACGCAATGGCAATCAGCAGCAGGCCGACAGTCTGTAGTGTCTTGTCATGGAAGAAAAAGATAAAGGCAAGAGCTACAGGCACAACCAGTACCGAGTAGGGGCCCGACCAGATGAGAAAACCCATAAATACAAAGAGCAGCAGTTGAACAGCGGCGGGGGCTCTTCTCCTCCAGAGCATGATAACGAGGAGCATCAGGACCACGACGTACATCTGAAAGGTCAGGGAGATGTAGTAGTAGAGATGGTTGAGACCGGAAAGGCCGAGCAGCAATGGGCTGATAAATAAAAGATATCTGTTGGTGATCAGGCCGGATAGAGAAAATGCCGTAACGGTGAGAATGCAGAAACATATGCAGACCGACTGGTAGATCAAAGGATGCAGTCCGACATCCGCCTTTGCCGTAAGATAGGCAGCCAGATTGTTGAACAAGTTATAATATCCGTTAGGATGCTGAAAGATATCGCCCAGCGTTCGAATATTGCCATAATAGAAATTGAAGTAGTGAATAGAATCCTCGGCGTAGAGACCAGGCTGTGAAAAATTTTCCCAGGAGCGCAGCACCAGGATTGCCGTAAAAAATATGAGGCCGAGAGAAAGAGCATTTCTTTCGGGATTTACCGCTTCCCCCGCCTGTAAAAAATAGCTGCTCCTGTTCTGCAGGTATCTGGTGAAATGCGGCGTAATCTGTTTCATACCGTAAGCCTTTTATTTAGGTAGTTGTTAGATTTGGACATCTCTGGAACTCCAACGCCTCATTCATCCCGGCTCATAGGCAATCTACCGGTGTCGAGGAGATCGATTGAAAAATACTGTTAAATAGTGTTCTCTATGCCGGTCGGGGGATGCAGTACGTTTTGAGTGCCGGACGGCAAGGTGCGAGCATGTCATAGTACACTCTTTTTTGGTTATATTTCTAAGATGAATTTGCCCAATGAGAATTCTACAGAAACCCACGGAGTGCGCAACTTCCCGGAGGTTGAATCGTCTCTGCCGGTCGACCCACGTCGAGCGGGTAATAGTCCGGTTCGGCCTTGCCTTCGTCATTTTTATCATAGTTTACAAGTTGATAGACATCTTTGCCCTCTCTTCGATCGCCAAAGTCCTGGTAGATATGGAGAGTGACAATGACTCTGTCGCCCTGATGTATTATTCCAGCAGCTTACGGAATACATCGTTCCAGGAAGAAAAAAAAGTAAACCGAATGCTCTGAATGCACATGTTCGGGAAACTTATGAGCGCCCTGCCCTTACGCCTCTTCGGTACGGTGAGCTACAGCTTCTATCTTCTGCACCCGATATGCCTCAAAGTGGTCAAAGTGATTGCCGTCGATTATCTGGGGCATCCGCTGAGTCGAACCAATAATTTCCTTTTCACCCTTCTCCTCACTTTTTTGTTGAGTACCCTTACCTATACATACATTGAAAAACCGTTCCTGAAAAAGTGAACGGCCATCCAAATGGCAGGGATCTGAGAATTTTTTATTCTGAAGAAATTGTGAACCGCTCAAGACTGTATTCACCTGGGTGTTCTCCGGGATCAAGACGAAGTTTGTCTAAAAGTATCGGTTCATAGATTCGAAGGTAAAAGGAGTTTGTTCCTTTCCTGAGGTTGTGGAACACTTTTTTTGCCTCAGAATAGAACTTGTGATCGGCTGTCTGATAATAGAGCTTGAACAGTGTGTCCATCGGACTGGATATCTGGCAGTAAATATTGAGTATTCCGCTTGATGCTTGGCTGGGCAGATCGAAATAGAGCTGCGGATCGCCGCCACTGGCCCGAAGTATTTTTTCGCTGTCGAGATCGACCTGGCTTGAATGACTAAGCCTTTTCTTTAGGTTCTCCTGGTTGATGTCAAGAACGATCCGGCGTTCGGCGTGATGCTTGTGTAGAACGTAATCGCGAATTTCAATGTTTTCCCCTAAAGCCACATAGAGGCCCCGAGCCACGTTCAAATCGAGGACAATATCCGGTTTTTCAATTTCTATAAGCCTCTTCATGTCTTCAAAACGAGCATCCTTCACGAAGATAATCCTCTTGAAATGGGGAGCCAGGAAATTTCTCAGGGCACTCCCGAAGGAATCCGATATAAATACCGCGGTGCGCTGCCTGGAAGGATTCTCATTGGTGAAAAGGACTCCACGGCGAAATTTCTGAAATGGAGTGTCGGGCTGAGGGTGACCAGCAAAATTTTGATACTGGATAAGCTTTTCCGCTTCGGGAAGTGTGAGTATCGAAATGTCTTCGGCATACATCTCCGCAAGATTCAAGGTGTAGGTCAGGTCGCCGCTCATTTTTTCAAACGTCCTGACGAGGTGTTCTTTCGGGATCGGAGTGAACTCCGGAAACCACTGGCGAATGGCCTCAATTATTGAGACATAGCCAACATAGGCCCCGTCAAAATTCCAGTGGGTGTCCCCCTTGTGGTACAGCTGATTTTCTTTTTTTGCGTCCAGGAGTGGCTGACGCAGGTCAAGAACGTTGGTAAAGGATGGGGGCTTTGCGAGATGGTCAAGAAACTGTTCCAGATTGGTTGTCCCCCGTTTTTTAAAAATCCGGTTCGGGAGATATTCCGGGTAGATCATCACTTTATTAGGAGCTGGAATGAAAAGGTATTGAATGCCCTGGTCGGCAAGCCATTCTTCCCTGTCGTGCAAAACCTGTTTCCAGTGATGGAGTTTATTGTCATCGAAGGGATACATCCCCATGAAATCGGTTATCACATGCTCCGCCGCCAGAAAAAGCCATTTGTCCTTGCCGATAACCGTGTGTGATTTAGGTGAAGTCTGGAAGAAGGTGACAAAAAGGGCATTGTACACGTAGACGAGCTTGCTGCGCAGACCAAAGTGATCGTTAAAGTAGTTTTCATACTCCTGCGGAAACGACCCCAACGACTGGAGGGAAAGATGGAGTGACGGTTTTTCGGCCAATTTCCTTTTTTCGGTCAAGGAGACTGTTTCCTCATCGGAAAATTGCATTACAGCCAGCGGTGTGCCAATCGCAACCAGAAAGAGGAGAGAAAGAAGATATGAAGAAATCGTTCTCATTGCTTGAACCAATTAAAACCGGAAATAGATAAACGGGTTGTATACACCGCTTGCAAGAGATGCCAGGGCCAGCATGAAAACCGAGCAGAGGCACAACAGGCGAACGAGATATTGCACTCGAAATTTCCTTAAAAGAACGCCAAACGCTGTTTGTCCGGCTTTTTCATAGAGACACGGCATGGTAGGAGCCATAAAGAAAATGGCACTTCCCAAGGTTATATAGAACAGTACGTTCAGGCGCATCATCACCGCATAGGGCAGAAGGGTTGTTGTCTGGTCGCCGAAGAGTATGCCTACTAAATTCACACCCTGGGTAAAGGTTTCCGCCCTGAAAAAAATCCAGCCGACAAGGACCACCAGAAGAACATAGCCATGGCGGAAAAATCTCGGAGCCCGTTGCAGCATGCTTCCCCATCGGCCCCGTTCGATGGACAGGAAAAAGCCGTGGAAGAGCCCCCAGAAGATAAAATTCCAGCTCGCCCCATGCCAGAGTCCACAGAGGAAAAAAACAATGAAAAGGTTGATGATGGTCCTGCGCGGCCCTTTTCTGTTGCCTCCCAGTGGGATGTAGAGATAATCCCTGAACCAGTTCGAGAGAGATATATGCCACCTTCGCCAGAACTCCTGGATCGATCTGGACACATAGGGGAAGTTGAAATTTTCGAGGAAGGTAAAGCCGAACATTCGCCCAAGGCCGATGGCCATGTCGGAGTACCCGGAGAAATCATAGTAGATCTGGAGTGTATAGCTGACGGCACCTATCCAGACGGCGAGAGTGCTGAGTTCAGACGTCGGCATGCTGAAGACTGTATCCGCCATCTGGCCAAGAGGGTTTGCCAGAAGGACTTTTTTGGCAAGACCGATAATAAAGCGCTCAACGCCGAGGGAGAAATCGTCGAGGGAGATCCTCCGCTCATTGATCTGTCTGGATATATCATGATACCTGACGATCGGACCGGCGATGAGTTGCGGAAATACGGCGATATAAAGACCTAAATTTATAGGATTTTTTTGCGAACATGTCGATCCCCTGTAGGTGTCGATCAGGTAAGACATGGCTTGAAAGGTAAAAAAGGAGATGCCCAGGGGCAGGTGGATCGCATTCGGTGAAAGGGCAAGGTCCGTTGCCCCCTCGAAAATTTTGCCGATGTTCTCGAGAAAAAAAGCGGAATATTTATAGAACAGCAAAGGAATGAGGTTGATCCCGATGCCAATCAGCAACAGCCGTCTGCGGGTGTTTGCGGTTCTTTTGTCGAAAGAGATACCGATGACGTAGTTCAGGATGATAACAAACAGCATCAGCAGAACATACAGGCCTTCACCCCAGGCGTAAAAAAAAAGGCTTGCCAGCAGCAGATACAAATTGCGCAGTTTTTCGGGAATTACAAAGTACGAGACGAGAACGATGGGAAGAAAGCAAAACAGAAAGAACAATGAACTGAATACCATAGAAAAAAATGAGAGTGTGCTAAGACATTCAGTTGAATTTTGACCGATCCCGGAGAGTGCTCAACGGAAAGAGCCCTTATCAAATTACACGGGTCGATAGTGTTAAGAAATGCATCAAGATAAGAGCTTTTTCACCCTGTGCGGTCAGCCACAATAGTTCCTGGTCGGCACTTTCAGGTCTGCCACCGGCAAAATAGCGCTTATCCACAGAATATGTCAATAATAATATGTGAATTTGGATGGTTTGAAAAAGGATGGAATGGCTGGCCGGTTTAAAAAATTATACCGCACGCTCCGATTTTGTCCGTCGCGGCTTGCTTTGAGGGGGGGGATGATCTATAATTAATGTGGTTTAATGTATAAGTTCAGGAGCGAATTGTACTTCCTTCCAAGCGCGCGAAAATCTGACAAAAAGTGGGTGATATTATGTTGCCGATATCCTTCTCGAGTGAATTCAAGGGCAAGATTTTAGGGGCTGCAATAGGTTTAACTTCGTTGTTGGTGACGTCCTCCCATGCATTTGCCGAATCGAACATCAAAGGAGCTGTTCTCAACATTCCGACCAAGATCGAAAGGGACGTAAACGTTGCCATAGGACAGGACAATAAGGCACGTCAATCCTCAATAGATCTCAAAAATGTCAATGTCAAAGGCGCGGTTGTCAACGACGTGCGAAACGATCCGAGTGTCAACGTGGCGATCGGCGATCGCAATCAGGCAAACCAGGATTCCATAATCGCAAGTGGAGGCACTATAAACGGTGTAGTCACCAATAAGGCAAACACCAAGACCGAGGTAAATGTTGCGATCGGCAAAGAGAACATTGCCAACCAGTCTTCGATATCCCTTGAGAAAACAGATGTCAACGGAGTTGTGGTCAACAATTCCAAAGGCGACACTTTAGTCAATGCGGCGATCGGCAACAAAAATATCGCCAGTCAAAACTCCATCACAGCCGAAGACTCGAAGATTAACGGGGTAGTGGTCAACACCGCCGATACCAAGACCAGCGTCAATGCAGCAATCGGCAATGAAAATGTGGCCAACCAGTCGTCGGTAACCTTGCAGGGCAGCAAGGTCAATGGCGCTCTCATCAATGCCGTCAAGGCGGATAACCTGGTCAATGTGGCAATAGGCGATAAGAACACCGCCAACCAGGCTTCGATTCAATCCTCCGACAGCACTATCAATGGTGCTGTCATTAATGCGGTCAAGGCAAAAAATCTTGTCAATGCCGCAATCGGCAAAGACAATACCGCCAATCAGGCCTCCACTCTCCTGAAAGACTCAACCGTTAACGGTGTGACCGTCAATACGACCTTGAACGACAATGCCGTCAATGTGGCAATCGGCAACAAGAACACCGCCGAGCAGTCGGTTATCAGGGCGGAGGGGAGCACGATCAATGGGGCGGTAATCAACACCTCCGCTTCCAAAAACCTGGTCAATGCTGCAATCGGCAACGAGAATGCCGCCACCCAGGCATCCACCATAATAAAAGGATCTGAAGTCAGTGGCGCCGTTATCAACACTTCGGCCGGACAGACCAGGGTGAATGTAGCAATCGGCAGCCAGGCTGTGGCCGATCAGGATGTGGTGAGGATAGAGGACAGTCAGGTTCGCGGTGCCGTTATCAATACTTCTACCGTACAGACCGCGGTAAATGCGGCGATCGGCAATGAAGTCGAGGCAGCACAGGCTTCGACCATCATCAAGAGGTCGGAGGTCGACGGGGCGACAATCAATACCATGACCGGGCAGAATGCAGTGAATGTGGCCATCGGCAACAAGACTACAGCCGATCAGGGTGTTATCCGGATCGAAGACAGCAAGGTCAAGGGGGCGGTGATCAACACTTCGGCGGTCCAGAATTCGGTGAACGCTGCGATCGGCAACGAGAGTTCGGCCACCCAGGCTTCCACCGTCATCAAGAATTCTGAGGTAAAAGGCGTGACGGTCAATACTGCCGCCGGCCAGAATGCGGTGAATGTGGCTATCGGCAATAAGACCCACGCCACCCAGTCCTCAATCGATCTGGAGCGCTCCAAGGTGACGGGAGCGGTTATTAATACTTCGGTAACCCAGAATGCGATAAACGCTGCCATCGGCAATCAGAGCACGGCCACCCAGTCATCGACCATTATGAAGGACTCCGAGCTGAAGGGAGCCACTATCAATACCGCCGCCGGTCAGAATATGGTGAATGTCGCGATCGGCAACAAAACCGATGCGACCCAGTCGTCAATCGTCCTCGACAGATCCAAGGTTACCGGTGCTGTTGTGAATACAGCCATTTCCCAGAACGCAGTGAATGCGGCCATCGGCAATGAAACTTCCGCGACTCAAGGGGCAACGATCCTCAAAGGCACCGAGGTGAAAGGCGCTGTCGTCAATACCATGGCCGGACAAAATGTGGTAAACGCGGCGATCGGCAACCGGAGCGAGGCCAATCAGGTGGCTGTTAAAACCAAAGACAGCAAAATTGAAGGTGCCGTTGTCAATACTTCGATAGCGCAAAACGCTGTAAATGCGGCGATCGGCAACGAGACCTCGGCCAGCCAGACCTCGACCATCATGAAGGACTCCGAGGTAACAGGCGCCGTTGTCAATACCGCTGTCGGGTTGAATGTGGTAAATGCGGCGATTGGGAATCGAGTGGAGGCCAATCAGGCGAGCACCAAGCTGTCGGAGACAACGGTCAGCGGCGCTGTGGTCAATACCGCCGGAGGTCATAGCCTGGTCAATGCGGGTATCGGCAACAACGTCAATGTCAATCAGGCGAGTTCAATACTCGACAAGAGCAAAGTTGAAGGTGCCGTAGTCAATACCGGAATAGGACTGGGCGCAGTCAATGTCGGTATCGGTAATCAGATTGAAGCGAATCAAGCTGCAGTCAAGGCAAAAAATACCGGGATCAAAGGTGCCGTAATCAACACCGTCGGCGGTGGTTCGGTGAACCTGGCTTTGGGTAATCAGATTAAGGCAAATCAGGCCGCGGTCAGTGCTCAGGGCACGAATGTAGACGGCACCGTTGTCAACAGCGCGATCGGTGGAGCGGTGAACCTCGCGCTTGGCAATCAGATCGAAGCCAACCAGGCGGCTTTAGTTGCAGAACAATCCAATATTAAAGGTACAGTGGTCAATACGGTGGCCGGAGCCGGAGTAAACCTGGCGCTTGGCAACCAGATAGATGCCAACCAGGCGGCGGTGAGCATGAAAAATTCGACGGTGGAAGGTACAGTGGTCAATACGGTGGCCGGAGCCGGAGTAAACCTGGCGCTTGGCAACCAGATAGATGCCAACCAGGCGGCGGTAAGCATGAAGGATTCGACCTTGAAAGGTACAGTGGTCAACACCGTGGCCGGTGCCGGAGTCAACCTTGCCCTTGGCAACAAGGTGGAGGCCAATCAGGCGGCAGTGAGCATGAAGAATTCGACGCTGGAAGGTACCGCGATCAACACCGTAGCCGGAGCCGGAGTCAACCTTGCTCTCGGCAATCAGGTGGAAGCCAATCAGGCGGCGATCAACATGAAGAATTCGACGGTGAAGGGTACGGTTGTCAACACGGCAGCCGGTGCAGCCGTCAACCTGGCTTTGGGCAATAAGGCCAAGGCCAATCAGGCAGCGGTGAGTATGGAGAATTCTACACTCGGTGGCACGACTGTCAACACTGTAGCCGGCGGTGCAGTCAATCTGGCGCTCGGCAATAATGTCGAGGCCAATCAGGGTGCCGCAAGCTTGAAGAACTCTACCTTGAAGGGCGGAGCGGTGAATACGGTTGCGGGCGGCGCAGTCAACCTGGCGCTTGGCAATAATGCCAAGGCCAATCAGGGTGCGGTGAAAATGGAGTCGAGCACCGTCGGCGGCAACGTTAAGAATACAGTGGCCGGTGCGGCGGTCAACCTTGCCCTGGGCAGCGGAGCCGAAGCAAATCAGGCGGCGGCCTCCCTGAAGAATACCAAGGTGGGTGGCAACATCACCAATACGGTGACAGGGGTTGGTGTGAATCTTGCTTTAGGAAGCGGTGCGGTCGCCAATCAGGCGGCGGTGAAGGCGGAAAACAGCAAAGTCGCTGGAAGTATTACGAATAAGGTAAGTGGCGCCGGTGTCAACCTCGCACTCGGCGGGGGAGCTCATGCCAACCAGGGCGCCACTGAACTGAAAAATGCGGAAGTTCGGGGCAGTGTTTCGAATTCGGTCGGAGCCGGGGCTGTCAATCTGGCTGCAGGGAGCAATACCGAAGCCAATATGGGGGCAACGGTGGTTCGAAATGCCAGCGTCGGAAGTGTAACCACCAACGTGCGGGGCGGGGCACTCAATCTAGCTTTAGGAAGCGGCGCACAGGCCAACTCCGGCACCGTCGCAGTAAACAGCGGGAGTATCGGCAATGCCTCCGTATATTCAGGTTCGGGGATTGTAGTAAATGATGTTAAATCCCCTCTCAGCTTTGGTCAAAATATCAACATCGCGACAGGAGGGCAGGTCTCAAACAAGAACTCGGTCATCATCAAGTAGTTTAATTGTACTTATCGGACCAGCGTTTCTTTGCGAGCATTGTCAGAATTCTAAAAAACGTTTTGCGATTCCGGTATTTCCTGTTCATTGCTTCACTGCAATTATAGTAATTTACCGGAATCTCAATCAGTCTTTTGCGATCACGCATAATTTCCACAACCATCTCGGCGAGAAGTTCAGGTCCGCGTGCGACCAGCCGGTGCCGAATGTCCATATAGCAACTGCGCCACATCGCCCGGAAGGTACAGCCGACATCGGAGACTCGTACCTCTCTGCGCCACCAGAGCAACTCGATGAGCTTGGCTAAGGCGATATTGGCCAGCCGCACCAGACCGCGCATGGTCGAACCCTGCTCTATCAGTTGCCGGGTGGTTCTGGTGCCGGTCACCATGTCGGCTTCTTTTATATATTCCAGAAGCTTATTGATGTCGTGCTCCGGGTAGGCATATTCGGCTTCGGCCAGGATGATTATATCCTCTTCAAGACGGTCGAGGGCATATTTTAGTTTTTCCCCGTAGAGAGTGACATTTTTTGAACAGACAATGGCATTTACTCCGCAGGACCGTATTTTCTCTTCAATCACATTGTCATGGGGAAGAACAACGCTGATTGATGACACAGCCGTATTCCTCCGGTAGCGCTGGATGGTAAAAGCGATGTTCTCTTCAACCCCTTCAGAATACAACAGTAAACCGATACTCGTCTCATTAAAGCTCGTGCTTCTTTCGTAATAACGGGCGAGGTTGAGACTGTCCCGGTCATTGATATTGACATAGGTACCCTGCATTTCAAAACACAGCACCCCGGGCTTTTCATCACAAAGTTTATCTATAAATGTGACGAATTCAACGTAAGAGGGTGAAAGTGCAAAGGCTTTCGAGAGTTCGGAGAAAAAGGCGGGATTCAGGATAAAGGTTCCCAGGCCGAGCAGGTTGTTTTCCAGAACCTTTGGTTTCTCTAAAAGTCGTATTGCACGATTGCCGTTTCTTCGTACCGAATAGTTGCGTTTAATCAACCGACTATCCTCAGCTTTCATAATGGTACAGGCGGCAATGCCTTCTTCATTGGGGAAACTCAGCAAATCCCTATGATTGGAACCGATATAGCACTCGTCGCTGAGCATGACGCAGCAGGGAGTCTGAACGTCTCTGCCGGCTAGAAGAATCGACCATGCCAGTCCCTTATCCAGCTCATTGTTTTCAATATAGGTTATCCGGACGCCAAAACGGGAGCCGTCTTTGAAGTAATTCTTAATTACCGAAGAGAGATAGCCGACAACAATTTTTATTTCAGTTATATCAAGCTCATCACGCATCTGGCAGACAATGCGCTCGAGGTTCGGCCGGCCATTGATATGCAGCATACCTTTCGGCACTTCTTCGGTGTATGGCCGTGCCCTCATCCCTTTTCCTGCTGCTGGAATGATTCCGATATACTTAGGCATGTGATTTTAACGTGAAGTAATAAAAAAAGATAAGATAGAAATACTTTGCTGTTTCCGTCAGGTGCTGCATTTTCGCAACCCCTGTATGGCGGGGGGTGAAGTCCACTCCGATTTCCTCTATCTGAATATTCTTTACCGCGAGCTTAACCCCAAGTTCCAGGACATGTTCAAATCCTTTACATTTGAGATCTACACCTTTGATCACATTTCTCCGCAGGCCTTTGCAGCCTGTATAGAGATCAGTAACCTGCTGGTGGTAGAGGATATTGAAAAGACGAGAAATTATTTGATTGCCGAGTCGTTTGGTGTAGGGCATGAAAGTGTTTTTACCGTCAACAAATCGACTGGTGTACACGACGTCTGCCGAGTCGAGACGTTCAACCAATTCCGGTATCGCTTCCGGCGGGTATTCGCAATCGGCGTCGATAATGATGATCTTGTCATTGCTCGATCCGGCGATGCCATCCAGCAAGGAAGCTCCATATCCTTCATTGCGATCATGACGAATTAATGTCACGTCGGTAAAGGAAGAAATTATGGCAACCGAGTTGTCACTGGAGCAGTTATCTATGTAGACAATATTGAGGGGAAGCCCGAGAGCGCAGAGTCGTCGATGAAATTCGGGCAGTATTTCTTCTTCGTTAAAAACGGGGACGATAATATCAATTCTATCTTTTAATTGATGTGACGGCATCGGTGATTATGAAATGTTGATGGAAAAATAATCTTGAAAAGATTGGATATTCCATGTGTATTTTCAATACGAGCGATAACTTAGCCTTTTTTCCCTGTTGTCTCAAGTGAATTATTTACGCCCGGTACCGTAGTGCTGGGGATTGAGGTTCAATGACAGCTGTCTGAAATTAAAAAATATTGTATGACTGCAGAGAAACTGTTAGAAAGAGATTTTTCTAACAGAAAGACACACCTTTACAATTTTGAAATTCTAAGCCCCTCAAGGGGGCACCAAATTCTTTTCAAAAAACAAGAAAGAATTTCTAAGGTTCTAAAAGCCGAATGCCATCATGAAAAGTTCTTTACCCCGGTGGGGAGATTTTTTTCAAGGACGCGAGGTGTATACGCTTCACAGACAGAGTTTATGGCGAGAAAACCGATGGCTCATTTTTGCCAGTTTTGTCTGTTGTTTAGGAGTCATAGTGTGGCGCTCTTGGCCAAATTATGCTCTTCCAGGTCTGTACGTCGAGGACAACAGCCACTATTTCAACTATTTTTACGGGAATACCAGGGAATTCTCAGCAATCCTCCATGCACCCAACGGATATCATAATATTCTCAATAATCTTCTTGCTTTTTTTATTGCGAAAATAGATGTCAGACTGCAACCGACCATGTATCTCGCTCTGGCAACGGTTTTTGCTGTCATAACCGTCATGGTTGTACCCTGCACGGGACTTCTGAAAAACCGCTATCTTCTTTTCATCGCTCCTTTTCTCCTTGGCCTTTCCGGCCTGAATCACCTTTTTTATTACATAACATTGACCTACCAGATCTACGTGCTTGTTATCCTCCTGATCTGTTTGCTTTTCTGGGAGCCGCTCAAAACCAGACGAGCAAATATTATGCTCTTTGCAATGTTGTCGCTGCTGATCTGGTCGGGACCATATTCAGTGTTGATTGTCCCTTTTTCCCTCTGCTTCATTCTTTTCTTCAAGGGCAAGACCAGACTCCTGGCTGCCCTCACGATCATCGTTATCCTCTATACGCTTTCGGTCTCCGAAAATATGATTCTGCTGCGCAACCTGTGGAAACCGGAGATACATCAAGTATGGATTGAAACGCTGGTGGCCAAGGTCTTTTTCATGGAAATGAGAGGCCCTTTCGGCCCCAGGAAGCTCATCCTTTCCATCCTGTTTCTGGTCGGTATTGTTGTGATCTTTCGGCGAGATCCCTTCTACCTGAAAATCGCATGCATCCTCTTGGTTCTCATAAACAGCAGTCTTGCCGCACTTTTTTTAAGCAAAAAATATATGATCTCCCTGCGCATTCTTCCTTGTTACCTGGTCATTGCCCAGTTTTTCTGGCTTATTTTTCTGCTTTTTACCGCTGACAGATTGTTGTCGATCCGGAAGGGATTCTACCATGGCGGCTTGGTCGTCGCCGTGCTTGTTCTGCTGTTTATATATCGGGACAACAGCCTGCACCCCGCCAAGCGTTCTGCTCCCATCATGCCGCAATTGCCGGAATTTCTGCAGCTGGTCTACGACACCGAAAAGCTCGATCTTGTTGAAAATAAAGGCATACTACTTCAACTGGGTAACACCAATTTCCGTCCTATTGTTCAAATAGGGGTACCCCCCGTGCAACTGGAAGCAAAATAGCGCTTCAATTTGATGCCGTGTACTGTTTGGGCCCGGACGATCATCAAGAAAACCTGTCACGAAGTACTCCTCACCCTGAAGATATCAGACCCGCTGCTGGACATTGCCCTCGAACTGGAAGAGCGGGTCGGCGGTCTTGTTTGCGCTCGGTAGACTGCCAGGCTGGCATCCCATTGGCAGGAGATGAATCTGGACGAGGTTAGCAGAATCGGGCGACCGCGCCAAGTGTACAGTGGTATTCCTACTTGCCCCTTCTTCCCGTTTGAAGATCGGCATTGGAATTAAATCATTAACGAAAGACTTGACTGAGCAGCAGGGCTATGGGGTGCATCGCCTGGTTTATTTTTATTTACTGTTGGGGGTAGCCCAAAAGACAGCTGTGGATTGTTCTTCTTGACACAACCAGATGATTTTGCTAACCATGAGAAAATAGCTCATAAAAATTCAACCTGTTCATAGCAACAATGCATTCACTTTCAGCGATCATCGGCAGCCTTATTCTAAGCGTGGCACTCGTATTGAGTGTGGTGGTCGTGGTCCGAAAGGTCGAAGGCGGAGTGCCATGAGGGGATAAAGAATATAAAATAATAAATATTAACCCCTGTCGGCGCTTCGCCGGCGGGGGTTTTTTTATGCCCCCGCTCCTGTCGCCGACAATTTAACCACCACTATCGACAGGAGGAACCTATGTACACCATGAATGGGGCGCAACTCATCATCAAGCTGCTCGAACGCCAGGGCATTACGATGATTGCCGGGATACCGGGCGGAGCAAATCTGCCTTTGTACGACGCGTTGTCCGGCTCTGCATCAATCAACCATGTTCTTTGCCGACACGAGCAGGGCGCAGGATTTTTAGCCCAGGGGATTGCCCGAGCGACCGGCGAAGCCGGCGTCTG
The DNA here is from genome assembly GCA_000961725.1 of Desulfobulbaceae bacterium BRH_c16a. Classification (GTDB taxonomy): domain Bacteria; phylum Desulfobacterota; class Desulfobulbia; order Desulfobulbales; family Desulfocapsaceae; genus Desulforhopalus_A. Next base: position 140,803 of record LADS01000037.1, on the reverse strand, counting down.
TTTTGCTACTTCCGGCCCGGGGGCAACCAATGTCCTCACTGCCATTGCCGATGCTTTTCTCGATTCCATCCCGGTTATCTGCATAACCGGTCAGGTGCCTTCCTCGCTGATCGGCACCGATGCCTTTCAGGAGGTCGATACCTATGGTATGTCGATTCCGATAACCAAACATAACTATCTTGTTCGGTCGGTAGGCGAACTGCTGAAGATCGTTCCCACTGCCTTTGAACTGGCTCTCTCCGGCAGACCCGGGCCGGTGTTGATCGATGTGCCGAAGGATATCCAGACGGCGACGATCTCGTTCACCGAATGGCCGGAGCCGGGACGACGCCGGGAACCCCAGGTAGCGAGCCAGACGATGTTGCAGGAGGCGGCAGTATTGATTAACCGGGCGAAACGGCCGATCCTTTGTCTCGGCGGAGGAATTATCCATGCCGGGGCGGCCTTGGAGGCCAGGGCGATTATCGAAAAGGCCGCCCTGCCGACCACCATGACTCTCATGGGTTTGGGGAGTTTGCCGGCAGATCATTCTTTGTCTCTTGGCATGCTTGGCATGCACGCAGCGCGGTCGACCAATATGGCCTTGCAGGATTGTGACCTGTTTATTGCCGCCGGGGCCAGATTTGATGATCGGGCGACCGGAAAAATCGTAGAATTCTGTCCCTCGGCAAATATTATTCACATGGATATCGACCCGAGCGAGGTATCGAAGCTCAAGACCGCCCATATCGGATTGGTCGGCGATGTCAAGGAATCCCTTCGGTCGCTGTTGCCCCATATCCAGTCGAATGCACGAAAGATCTGGCGTGCCCGGATAGAAGTATTGCAGGAAATGTATCCAATGACTTCACCCGAGGCTACCATTCCCGACAAACCTTACGGTTTGATCCTTAAGACCGCGGAGCTTCTGGGGGAGGATTGTTTTGTCGCAACCGATGTCGGCAAGCACCAGATGTGGACGGCCCAGGTGTACCCTTTCAACCGGCCGCGTCAGCTGCTTACTTCCGGAGGATTGGGAACCATGGGATTTGGCTTGCCGGCGGCAATCGGTGCGGCTCTTGCTTTTCCGGAGCGGCAGGTTGTTTTGTTTTCCGGCGACGGCAGCCTGCAGATGAATATCCAGGAACTCGCAACGGCGGTCGAGCAGCAGGCAAACGTCAAGATTATTGTTATGAACAATAATTCCCTGGGCTTGGTCCGGCAGCAGCAGAACCTGTTCTACGGGAAGCAGTATTTTGCCTCCGATTTTCGGATCGATATTGATTTTGCAGCTATTGCCAGGGGCTTTGGCATGACGGCATTCAATGCCGTGCCCGGCTGCAATCTTGCTGAACTGCTCGAACAGGTCTTTGCCGTCAATGGACCTTGTCTTGTTAATATCCCCATTGCTAAAGAGGAAGAGGTGTATCCAATGGTTCCGCCGGGGGCTTCAAACAGTATTATGCTGGGAGGCAACAATGCAGAAAAATGTAAATGTTGAGAAAAAGGCGATCGGCGCCGGTCCCGCAACAATGGTTCTCGAGCTGACAGTCAACAACCATCCCGGGGTGATGTCGCATATCTGCGGGTTGTTTTCCCGCCGGGCCTACAATCTGGAGGGGATCGTCTGTGTACCCATCGCCTCCGGCGAGAGCAGCCGGATGTGGCTGCAGGTGAATGAGGGACAGAAGCTGGAGCAAGTAATTAAACAGGTGCAGAAGCTTCCGGATGTACAGAGTGTTGTCAGACACGATGCGGGACATGAGGTGTTTGCCAGCCTCTCTGCCTATGTCAAATAAAAGCGGCAGGTGAAAACAATCGGAAGTGAGGTGCCTTGTGTTCTCAATTGCAGTATTTTCTGAGAGTCGAGATTAGCCTCGTGTTTTCCGACCGACAGGAGTAAATTTGCTGTTGCGTTTGAGCAATCTCGCAGGAAGATCGATCCCTTAATGCGATGTCAGTCAGGTAACTTACTCATCAGGTGAATCACGTGGCAGAAAATCTGAAACTTCAGCTGCTTTTTAAAGACCGCATCGGGATTGTTTTCGATATTACCAGATTGATGACCAACCAAGGCCTCAATATCGTCACCATGGAGGTAGAACCGAAAGACGGGTTGGCGACTATCTCGATTGAGATCGAGAAAACGGAACATAGTTTTGATAAACAGTCGCTGTTTTCGCTTTTTTCAACTCTGCCTGGACTTGTGAGCCAGGACGAGCTGCAAAGGCTGCCGCAGGAAAAGCGGCAGAAATGGTTCCGTACCCTGTTTGACGGGATGAGCGAAGGGATTATCTCGGTCGATTCGGCCGGGATAGTCAATACGATAAATTGCGTAGCCTGCCGAATTCTCGACCAGGTTTATGAAAACATCATAGGCCGGCATCTCGGTGAAATCAGTCCCATGGACTCAATACTGCTGGAGTGCGTCGAAAAGCGGATACCGGTCAGCAGACGAAAACTGGTCGTGACCGGGACGGGCAGGGTGGAGTTCTACGGCTCAGCCAAACCGATCCATGATTCGCAGGGTAACTTTGTCGGTGCCGTGCTTCTCATGAAAAATCTGCGGGAAGTGAAAGAAATGGTCGATGCGGTTTCAACACCTCTCGCGGTAACCTTTGACGATTTCATCGGAAAGAATCCGGCGATCATCAATCTCATCACCTTCGCCAGGAAAATCGCCGAGACCGGGACTATCGTCTCGATCACCGGCGAGAGCGGGACCGGCAAGGAGCTGTTCGCCAGGGCTATTCATTTTGAAAGTGGGCGAACGGGACCTTTCATTCCTATCAACTGTGCGGCATTGCCGGAGCAACTCATTGAAAGCGAGCTTTTCGGCTATGTCGATGGGGCCTTTACCGACGCCAGGAAGAAGGGGAAGGCCGGACTCTTCGAAGCAGCCGGTGACGGCACGATCTTCCTGGATGAAATCGGCGACATGCCGCCGGGTACTCAGGCCAAAATTCTTCGGGTATTGCAGGATAACCATGTGCGGCGGATCGGCGGGTTTGAAGAGGTTCCGGTAAAGGCCAGGGTGATTACCGCAACAAACAAAAATCTCAAGGAGATGGTCAAGGATAATCGATTTCGGGAAGATCTTTTCTATCGCATCAATGTCCTGACCATCCAGATACCGCCCTTGAAAGAACGCCTGATGGATATACCGCTTATGGCCCAGAGTTTTTTACGGCAGTTCAATCTCAAACTCGGCAAGGCCGAACAGACGATCAGTGGCGGTGCAATGAAAAAATTATACGATCATTCATGGCCGGGAAACGTCAGGGAGTTGAAAAATGTTATTGAACGGGCCGCGGTCTTGAGTGATTCCGAGGACATTGGAGTGGAATCCATTCTGCTCAGCCATGAAACCGCAGGACACAACCACCCGGAGATAGCCAAGGTCGGCACGATCGCACTGAAAGAGCTTATGGGCAGTTACGAGATGGAAATCCTGCTCTTGACCCTGAATTCGACGTCGAGCATCAGGGAGGCAGCAAGAAAGCTCCGCCTTTCTCATACCGCATTATTGAAAAAAATCGAGAAATATCAGTTAGATTGTCGAAGTAAATCAAGTCAGTGGAATAAAGCGAAAACTTTCCGTCAGCACGGATGATGAAAGAGAATTGGACGATGAGGATCAATCTGTTGGGGAGAAAGCTATTACCGGCACTGGTGCCGGTGATAGCTTCGTTTTAAGGTCGCTGTGGCAAGCATCGATAATTTGTGGAAGAAACGGCAAATTACCGGTTCCCAAGCAGTAATCGATCACCCTGGATATTTATCGGCGATATAATCTTTGAGATACTTGTTCTCGACATCTTTTTCCTTCATGAGAGCCTTGACCACGTCGCCGATGGAGACCAGTCCTTTCAATTTCCCGCCCTCGATAATCGGAACGTGGCGTATTCTATTTTCCGTCATGATCGCCTGAAGATAATCGATACTGTCGTCCTCGGTGCCGACGATAATATTGGTGGTCATTATCTGGTCGACGGGCAAAGTCTTGATTTGCTCAAGATGTTTGATGACAGCCATGAGAACGTCCCGGGCGGCAATAATGCCGAGGATTTTTTCATCCTTATCAACCACGAGCAGGGAGCCGACCCGATTGGCTGAAAAAACAGCCATGGCGTCAAGAACCGGTGTGCTCCTTTCAACAGTGACAACCCTGCTGCCTTTTACCGCCAGAATGTCTTTTACTTTCATAGTATAGGCTCCCCGATTTTGAGTATCTGACAGTGCGACGGCAATCGATCTGTTCAGATGAGTTTTTGTGGTGTTGAAGGTTGGCTCTATTAAATGACTATCGGATAAATACCAATGGCGAACACGCAAAACACCAGGATAAAGGTGCTGGCGGTCGCAAAGAATGATCCTTTCGTTTCAAAGCTCTCTGCAGCGTCATGAAAATACATGGCGATAATGAGCCGCAGGTAGTACCACATCGAAAGAATACTGCTGACGATGCCGAGGACGGCAAGAACCGTCTGCCCTGCGGTAATTGCGCTGGTGATAATATAGAATTTTCCCATGAAACCGGCAGTCGGCGGGATTCCTGCCATGGAGAGCAGAAAGACGGTAATTGCCGCGGCAGAATATGGCCTGACCTTGGCCAGCCCTTTGAAGTCTTCGAAAGTCTTTCTTTTTTCACCTTCACCGCCAAGATATGAAAGCGCGGCAAACATGCCAAGGGTACCCGCGGCATAGGCTGCCAGATAGTAGCCGATGACGCTGCCGGTAAAATTGTCCGAACTGATTGCCACCAAGGCAATGAGCAGATAGCCGGAATGAACTATACCGGACGCTGCCAGCATCCTTTTCAGGTTGTTCTGACCTATTGCGATCAGGTTGCCGCCGAACATGGTGAAGACTGCGACATAAAAGAGGAAAGTCATCCAACTGCCGTGCATGCCGCTATTGATAGCGAGAAAGTTGGCAAAGACGGTGAAAACGGCAGCCTTCAGTGCCGTTGCCATAAGCCCGGTGACAGGTGTCGTTGCGCCGTCATAGACGTCGATTACCCATGCATGGAAGGGGAAGGCGGCAATTTTAAAGAAGAAAGCGACGAGAATGAAAAAGGCCCCACCGATGAGTAGTGGCGTATTGGCGGGATGAGTCGCGTAATAGGCCCCGATTGCTGCAAATTTCGTGCTGCCGACGCCGCCGTAGATAAGGGCTGTGCCCATTGCGAAAAATGCTCCGGCAAAAGCACCGAGCATCAGATACTTTAAAATTGCCTCGGTGCCGGTGATACTCGAGCGATCATATCCGACGAGAATATAGATGGCCAGGGACATGATTTCGATGGCAATGAAAGCCGTAATCAATTCCTGAGACATGGTGAGAAGCAGCATCCCGCAGAGAGCAAACATCAAGATAGGATAAAATTCCAGGGTGCTGAAAATGTTGACCCTGAAGTAGGTGTTGGTGTTCATGACGGTAAAAAAACCACAGGCGAGGATAATCAGCCCAGCCGTGGTGGTGAAGCTGCTCGAGACCAGCATTCCGTTGAAAATTGTCTTAAAAAGAACAGTCTCTCCGATGTTGGTGACGAAAAGCTGCATAAAGAATGCCGCGGCAATGAAGCCCATGCCGATGTACGAGGCAGTCTCCATTCGCCATTTTTCAAAAGCAGAGACAAGCATCAGCAGGATGGCACCTGAACCGATGATGATAAGTGGGAGCAATGACAAAAAATCATTCATAATGGTTACCCTGCCTAATTCTTTTGAGTATTATGGTCTGAACTGAGCACTGTTTTATCGGCAAGCTGACTTTGGGTCGAGGCGGTGACCTGAGCAATCTGCAGCTGAGCGGTTGGCTCAATCTTCTTGATAAATGGCTGGGGGAAGATTCCCATAGCCAGAATAAGCAAAATTACCGGCAGGAAAGTCAGTGCCTCTGTGACGTTCAGGTCTTTGAAATCTTCGGTCCGATCATTCGATTTTTCAAAGAAAACCCGCTGGAACATCCAGAGCATGTAACAGACACCGATGATCAGCGATGTGCCGGCAAGAAAACCTATAAAAGCGTTGAATTTAATGGCACCGAGAATGATGAGGAACTCGCCGATAAAACCACTGGTGCCCGGCAAGCCGACGGATGCAAGCATGGCAATGGCAAAAAATGTCGCGAAAATCGGGGCGCGATAGGCAATGCCCCCGAGATCGGCGATGTTTCTGGTCTGCATCCGTTCCTCCATCAAGCCGATAAAGAGGAACAGGACCCCGGTGCTGGTAGCATGGGCGGCAATCTGAAAGAGCGAACCGGTCAGGGCCTGTACGTTCATGCAGAAAACTCCAAGCGCGATGATGCCCATATGAGATGCGGATGAAAAAGCCAGCAACCTCTTCATGTCCTTCTGGGCGATGGCTGCCAGCCCGCAGTACATCATGCCGGTGACACCGGCCAGCGAAAAGAGAATCGCGAATCTGGCGAATTCCACTTCAAAAACCGGAACGACGAAACGGATAACCCCGTACACCCCGATCTTCGCCATAATCGCCGAGAGCACGAAGGTGGTTGAGCTGGGTGCCTCGGTATAGGCGTCCGGCAACCAGGTATGAAAAGGGAAGAGGGGAATCTTGATGGCGAAAGCTATCATAAACATCAGAAATGCGAGGATAGCAAAACCACCGCCAAGGTTGAGACGGCTTAACTGGACAATATCGAAGGTCCACTCGCCGAATTGACTGTGGTAGCTCACGCCGACGTATACTATCCCTGCCAGCATCAGCAGAGAGCCGGCGATGGTATAAAGAGTGATCTTCAGGGTTGCCGGCAAACGGTTCGGCCCGCCGTAGAGACCTATCATGAAGAAGATCGGCAGCAGCATGATTTCCCAGAAGATGTAAAAAAGCACCAGGTCGGTAGCACAAATGGCCCCAACCATGGCACCCTGAGCTATAAGCAGGTTGCCGTAATAGCCTTTCGAGCGAGGGGCAAAAAGGGAGAAAACCATGGGAAACAGAATCGACCCGGCCATGAGGACGAGGAGACTGATCCCATCTACGCCAAGGCTGTAGCTAATCCCCAGAGACTCGATCCAGGGCCTGCTTTCAACATATTCCATTGGTCCTGCCCCGGAAAAACCGATAAACAATTCTATTCCGAGAAAGAGAACCACCACCGAGACGATAAAGCCTGCAACCCGAGCCCCTCCTTTGCTGAAGGGCATCAGAAGCAAGGCCAGCCCGGCGAGGATTGGCAGAAAGATCATGACTGAAAGGGCATATTCGAACATTCTTCCACCTTACCTAATTGATCGATTGAGATAAGAACAGGCTCATAACACTCAGCCCTATAACCATGTAGATTGCATAGACCCGAACATAGCCGACCTGAAATACCTTGAAAGCATTTCCCGCTTTCCGATAGAGCCACGCCGAGAATTTGACATGGCTATCGGTGACATTGGGCTCGAGAAATCTCGAGATAACCGAACCGAAACCTTTGTAGGGCTGCACAAAAACCGCATTGTAGATTTCGTCGACATAAAACTTGTAGTAACCGAACTTGGCAAAACCTGTGAATTCCGGTTCTTCCGCACCCTGGCCGAATTTTTTAAACGCAATATAGATACCTATTACGACCGCCACCACGCTGGCAGCCATAGCTAGGAACTCATAGCCAAGGCTCATATGCGGATGATGCTCGATCAGACTTGGCGCGAGCCATTGAGAAACCTTGAGGTTGCCGCCAAAGATCCCAGGGAGATTCAGCACGCCGGCAAAAGCTGCCCCAACTGCCAGAATTATGAGTGGAACAGTCATCACTGGAGGTGGTTCGTGGGCATGGTCGTAGGACTTTTGGTCGCGTGGTTTTCCATGGAATACCAGAAATATCATGCGGAATGTATAATATGCAGTCATTGCTGCAACAAAGACCCCGATCATCCAGATTCCGATATGGCCGGTGGCGAGTGCGGAGAAGAGTATTTCATCCTTGCTGAAAAAACCCGAAAAGAGTGGAAAGCCGGCAAGTGCCAAGGCACCGATGAGCATAGTCTTATATGTTGTCGGCAGCTTATCTTTCAGTCCTCCCATCTTCCAGATATTCTGCTCGTGGTGCAGAGCGTAGATAACCGAACCGGCTCCGAGGAAGAGCAGAGCCTTGAAGAAAGCGTGGGTGAAAACATGGAAGATCCCGGCGGAATAGGCGGCGACGCCTACACCTGCAAACATGTAACCGAGCTGGCTTACCGTCGAGTAGGCAAGAATCTTTTTGATGTCCTTTTGAAACATGCCGAAAATGGCGGCGAGAAGCGCAGTCAGGATACCAACCCAGGCAACGACTGAACCGGCTATCGGGTAATCGGCATACAGAAAACTAAACCGGGCAACCATATAGACACCGGCAGTAACCATGGTGGCGGCATGGATCAGGGCGGATACCGGAGTAGGGCCTGCCATGGCATCCGGCAGCCAGACATAGAGAGGAATCTGGGCTGATTTACCGCAGGCGCCGATAAAGAGCAGCAGACAGACGGCAATCCCGATGGCAGGGGTCAGGGCGGGAGCGTTGGCTCTTAGAGACAGATAATCAAAGCCGCCGGCACCGATGGCCCAGAATAAAAACGAGATGCCAAGGACAAAGCCAAGGTCACCGATCCGGTTGACGATGAAAGCCTTGTTGCCGGCCAGCACGTTATCGGTATCTTCGCTGTAGTAACTGATCAGCAGATAGGAACAGAGGCCGACACCTTCCCAGCCGACAAACATGACGACCGGCCCGCTGCCGAGCACGAGAATCAGCATCGAGCCGAGAAAGAGATTCATGTAGGAGAAGAATTTACCGAAATTCTTGTCGGCAGACATATAGCCGATTGAATAGATATGAATCAATGAGCCGATGAAGGTGACAAACAGCAGCATCAGGGAACTGAGTGGATCGGCGAGAAAGCCCATATCGATATGCAGGTCGCCGACGGCAAACCAGGTGAAAACGTTATGGACGAGAAATCGGTCTTCCGGCTCCATCCCTTTCAACTGAACGAAAACGACGACTGCAAGAAAGAATGAGAGAAGAGGGCCGATGCAGGCCAGGGCGCCGTAGAACTTCTCGGGCAGCGGTTCTTTTTTGCAGGTGAACATGTGTAGAAGCCCGATAACTACTGCACCTATGAGCGGAAACAGGGGTATCAAGCCGAGATATGTTGCTGTATGTTCCATGAGATCACCCTTTTAACAGGCTGAATACGTTGGTATCCAATTTGCCTTTATGCTTGTGAAGCAGAATTACCACCGCAAGAGCCAATGCGGCTTCCGCTGCGGCGACAGCCATTACCATCATGACCAGGACATGACCGTCCATGCTTTCGTGCAGCCGGGAAAAGGCGAGAAAAGCGAGATTTGCCGCATTGAGCATCAGTTCGATCGACATAAAGACCGTAAACACATTCCGCCTGGAAATAACCCCAAGGATTCCAAGAGAAAAGAGAATGACACTGAGAATAAGATAATTCTGGATCACTTGATCACCCTCCTCTTACCTGCCAGAACGACTGCTCCGATGAGCGCCACAAGCAGGAGAATCGAAACAATTTCGAAAGGAAGAAGCCAGTCCTGGTAGAGCACCAGTCCCACTTCTTTCACACCGCCAAAGCCGTTGCCGACAATTGTCGCTTCCGCGTTGGGGATGCTCTTCACTACTTTTATCAGGAAAAGTGTAATGGGGATGATGACGACCGAACCGCCGATGAGGTAGGTCAATCTGCCCTTCTCCTCAGGCAGGTCACTTTCCTGAATATTAAGGAACATGATGATAAAGATGATGAGGGACATGATCGCCCCGGCATACACGATGAGCTGCAGTGCAAAAATCAGCTTGGCTGAGAGCAGAGCATACAGCCCTGCCAATGAAATCATGGTCACGATAAGACTCATCGCTCCGTTCATCGGGTGGCGAAAGAGAACCAGCCCCAAGGCGCCAAGAACCGACAGCACTGAAAACCCGATAAATAAACCCTCGGCAAACATGATATCAAGCGCCCCCTTTTTTATATTCTTCTTCGGAAAAGGCTCCCGGAGTTTTTAGCAACTCTTCAAGCCCCACAACGAAGGATTCCCTGTTGTTGTCAATAACTGAGAAGATCCCTGTATCCATGCGAATTGCATCGACGGGACATGCTTCAACGCAATAGCCGCAGTAAATGCACTCAAGCAGATCGATATTGAATTTCACCGGCATTTTTTCCGTCTTGCCGTCATAGCGTTCGCCGGCCTCGATCATGATGCAGTTGGCCGGGCAATTGGTCTGGCACATGAAACAGGCCACACATTTCACCGTGCCATCGGCATGGCTGGTCAAACGATGGCGTCCGCGCCAGCGCACCGGTATCTCCGGCTGCACTTCAGGATAGTGGCGAACATACAGTCTTCTATTATCGAGAAGATTTCTGAAAAAATGGCCAAAAGTAGTGGCCATTCCTTTGAATATTTCAATCAGGTAGATCCGTTCTTCCAGACTCGATCCTTTCCGATCGATGTTTTTTACTTTTGCACCCATAGCATCCTCCTTGAGTACCTTAGAAATTCATTTCTTGTTTTAGAATGAATTTCGTGAAGGTACTTATCCCCCTCAAGGGGGGACTGGAAATAGTACCCTCTTGTGGGGTGTTAGCTCAACGCCACGACAACTGCGCTTGTAATGAAGATGTTCAGAAGTGCCAAAGGTAGGAGCATCTGCCATCCCAATTTCTGTAGCTGGTCATAGCGAAAACGGGGCAAGGTCCAGCGTACCCAGATATAGACAAAGATCATCATGGTTACTTTCAGCAGGAAAGTGCATACCTGGAGCAAGGCCACAAAAATATGAGCTGTCGCGCCGCCCGACTCGCTGACGAGAATGGCGAGCAGCACCAGTTCGATGAATATCACCAGGGCCCAGAAGCATTTGATATAGATGTTGGCTTCGAACACCCGGGGATCGTTTTCCCGGGGATAATGGCTGACATTGCTTCTCCTGATCCATCCGGCAAAATAGTACATGGCGACCGGCAGGATAACCATGAGCAGGAAAGCCACCGGTTTGGCACCATTAATCAGGGTGGCAGTGGACAGAAACGGAACCTGATAGCCACCGAAGAACAGGGTGACAATTATTGCACTCGAGACGAACATGGCGACATATTCCCCCATGAAGAACACTGCAAACTTCATGGCACTGTATTCGACATGGAAGCCGGCAACCAGTTCACTCTCGCCTTCGGCAAGATCAAACGGGGTACGGTTGGTTTCGGCAAATGCGGCGATAATGAAGATGACCATGCCGAGCGGCTGTAAAATCGCCCCCCACATGGGAATGAAGCCGAACAGCAGCTGGCCTTGAAATTGGGCCATTTCGTTCAGGTTCACCGTGCCGTAGACAACAAGAATGCTGACGATAGCCAGGCCCATGGGGATCTCGTAGCTGATCACCTGGGCGGCGGAGCGCAGACCTCCCAGCACCCCGTATTTATTGGTCGACGACCAGCCGGCAAGGATGATGCCGTAGACGCCGAACCCGGCGAGGGCGAGGAACCAGAGGATACCGAGATCAAATGGTATGCCCTGCATGATATAGCTCTTGCCGCCGAGAACAAGGGTGTCGGCAAAGGGAACAACTGCAAAGGAAACGAGCGCCGTAAAGAATACGATCACCGGAGCCAGGACAAAATAGAACTTGTGTTTGATATGGCCGGAGATAATATCTTCCTTGAAAATGAGTTTCACTGCGTCGGCAAGGTTCTGGACCAACCCGGCTGCTCTGAAACCGAAGATGTTGGCACGGTTCGGGCCGGAACGGTCCTGGAAGTAACCGGCTCCTCTCCTTTCCATCCAGACGCAGACCGCAATGAAGCAGAGCGGAACGAAAGCGCTGAAGGCGACTCGAACGATAATCATTACAGTATCAAGCAGTGACATTGGCAGCCTCGCTCTCGTTTAATTTCAATCCCTCGGCCGGGATATTTTCAGGTTCAATGCCCTTCAGTGCACTGATGAATTTACGCAGCTCGGCATATCTTTCCCCGTTACTCTGGAGAGGGCTGCCGAGCATGGCAGCGATTGTCCCGATATCGGCAAGGTCATTGTTTTTGGTTACTGCCTTGCGAAACGTCTGCAGGATATTGTCACAGTTGACGATGCTCCCGCCGTATTCCGAGAAAGAGGCAACCGGCACTGCCCAGTCGGCCAGTGCCGTCACCTTGTCGTCGTGAGTGGTTATAGCAATCGTTCTGGTATCTTTCAGCAACTTGCCGAGCTCACTGTCGTTGTAGGAAAGGCCGAGATTGTTGTTGAAATTGAGAAGCAGCTGGGCATCCTGAACCGCCTTCTCAAACGCTTCTTTGGCGCAGTCGATTCCGAGCAGGGCAAGGCCGGCCCGGTTTGCCGATTTATCATCCTGGATCAGGTAGCCGTCGCCATCACCTTCTTTAATATATCCGTCGCTGTACCCTGAGAGAGTTGCCCCGATTTTTTCGGCAAGAGCCTTCACGCCAACCATCTGTTCAAGCGAGCAGTCGGGAGAAAGAAGGATGAGGGTTTTTGCCGCACGTTGAATCTCTTTGACGCAGGCAGCAAGGACATCCTGCAGGGATCGCACCTGATCGCCGATTCGGCCATCGAACAGTCGACCGTCGTTCTCCTTTTTGTAACTGAGCCGCCCTTCATCGCATATAAAGTAGCCGTTCACCTGATTGTTCAGGCGGGGGCGGAAGCGGTAGATGATATCGTCCTGGTATTTCGGCCGGTTATGATCAATGTAAATATTACAGCCTTTGGCGCAGCCGTGGCAGATGCCTGGATCCTTCTCGAGAAACCAGACCCGCTGCTTGAACCTGAAATCCCTGCTGGTCATCGCCCCGACCGGGCAAATATCGACTACATTGAGAGCATAGCGGTTGTTCAGGGGGCGGCCCGGGAAGATGGCCACCCTCGCATCGTCGGTTCGGTTGATTATGCCGAGTTCGCCGGTCTTGGTGATTTGGCGGCAGAAGCGCACGCAACGTCCGCAGACCACGCAGCGTTCCTGGTCGTGGACCACTCCGCAGCCGTAATCCATCTTCTTGTTTTTCACCACCTGCGGAACGGTCATCCTGCTTTCCCGCTGATCGTAGCTCATGTAGTAGTCCTGGAGCTTACATTCGCCGGCCTGATCGCAAATAGGGCAGTCGATAGGATGATTGATCAGCTCGAATTCCATCACATCATGCTGAATTTTTTTGATATGCTCGGCGTTCAGCAATACCTTCATGCCGGCCTGGGCGGGGGTTTTGCATGCCGGGACCAACGGCGGCCTGCCGTCTTCTATGCCGACCAGACACATCCGGCAGTTGCCGTCCGCTCCGAGTGCCGGATGATAGCAGAGGTGAGGAATCTCGATGCCGACGGCACCGATGGCGTCGATCAGGTTTTTCCCTGCTTCGACTTCGACCTCGATACCGTTTACGAAAAGTTTAACCTTATCAGCCATGGGTTGCCCTATTCCTGTTTCGCTTGTACTGCTAAAGAGGCATCTTTTGTGACATACGCCTCAAACTCGTGCCTGAACTTATCCAGATAGCTGCGCACCGGCATGGTGCAGGCTGCCGACAAGACGCAGACTGTTTTCATCTCGATATTGTCGCAGAGCTCTCGCAGCAGGTTGAGCTCGTCGATGCTGCCTTCGCCGCGCACTATTTTTTTGATGATCTTCAACATCCAGCCAAGACCCTCCCGGCAGGGAGTGCACTGGCCACATGACTCATGGTGATAGAAATCGATGAGATTCTTGACGAGATGAACGATATCGACCGTCTCATCCAGCACCACGATGCCGCCCGAACCGAACATGGTCTTATGGGCGGCCATCGACTCGTAATCGAGGGTTACCGTCTTCGCCTCCTCGGGGAGCAGCACCGGCGTAGAACTTCCGCCCGGAATAACGCCTTTCAGCTTCCTGCCCTTCCAGACTCCGCCGGCGACTTTATCGATAACCTCGAGGAGCGGCAAGCCAAGGGGCAATTCGTACATGCCGGGTCTCTCGACGTGGCCGGAAATGCCGAACAGGTGGGTTCCCGTGCTTTTTTCAGTACCGTAGGCCTTGTAGGCGTCTGCGCCTTTTTCAATGATGAAGGGCAGGGATGCGATACTCTGAACGTTGTTGATAATCGTCGGACAGCCATAGAGACCGGCCACTGCAGGGAAGGGCGGCTTGCTGCGCGGCTGGCCTTTCCTGCCTTCGATCGATTCAAGCAGCGCTGTCTCTTCGCCGCAGACATAGGCGCCTGCCCCGCGGTGGACCGTGACGTTTAATTGAAAATCGCGTCCGGCTACCTTATCGCCGAGAAATCCCGCGGCGTAGGCCTCGTCGATGGCTGCCTGGAGGGCTTTAACCTGGGTAGTATATTCGCCACGGATGTAAATATAGGTGTCATGGGAGCCGATCGCATAACTGCAGATAATGATGCCTTCGATCAGCATATGCGGATCCTTGACGAGAATATACCGATCCTTAAAGGTTGCCGGTTCGGATTCGTCGGAGTTGACCGCCAGATATACCGGTTTGCCGGTATTTTTTGGCAGAAAACTCCATTTCACTCCGGCCGGAAAGCCGGCCCCGCCTCTTCCCCTGAGCCCGCTGTTCTTGACTTCTTCGATGACATCCTCGGGCTTCATGGAGAAAAGCTTGTCGAGAGTGGCATAGGCACCGTGTTTTTGCGCAACTTTTATTTTATGGGCGTTTTTAATATCGAACTTGGCACTGAGAATCTTCACTTCCATATCCGCACGCCTCCTTATTTCAATGTGGCCAGCAGCGATTTCAGCTTGTCTACGTCCATGTTCTCGTAGAATTCGCCGTTGACCTGGACTACCGGGGCGGTACCGCAGTGACCCAAGCACTCAACCTCTTCCAGACTGAACTTGCCGTCTTCGCTGATCTGGCCGGGAATGATGCCGACCTCGGTTTTCAGGTAATCGACAATTTCCTGTTTTCCACGCAGCCAGCAGGAAAGGGTGCGGCAGACACAGATATGATTTCTGCCCATCGGGTGAAGCTGGTACATGGTGTAGAACGTAACTGCTTCATAGACCTTGCTGGCGAAAGTACCGATTCGATCGGCGACATAAGCAATAGCTTCCTGGCTTATCCAGCCTTCCTGTTCCTGGATCAGCCAGAGGGCTGGAAGGATCATCGATTCCCGGCTGGGATATCGTTTGACAAGCCTCTCGAATTCAGCATCCCTTTTTTTGTCATACTGGAATGGTTTACCAGCAGAAATCAGTTGTGAACGATCGCTCATCTGTCCAACTCCCCGCCAATTATATTGATACAGCTCAGGTTGATGACGGCATCCGCAATCATGTTACCTTCAACCATTTTATGAAAACCTCCCATGGTATAGAAACACGGTGGTCTAACCTTCAGTTTGTAAGGTCTGCCCGACCCGTCAGAGACAAAATGGAATCCCAGCTCACCGTTAGCTGCCTCATAGGAGTCATACCATTCACCCGGAGGGGTCTTCACTCCCTCAAAAACAAGTTTAAAGTGGTTGGCTAACCCTTCAATATTGTTATAGACCTGCTGTTTGGGCGGGAGACATATCTGGGAATCCTTAACATTGACCGATCCCGCAGGGATATGTTTCATAGCCTGTCGAATGATGCGGATGGATTGAGCCATCTCGTGAAAACGAATCATAAAACGGT
This sequence comes from Desulfobulbaceae bacterium BRH_c16a, assembly GCA_000961725.1. Lineage (GTDB taxonomy): Bacteria > Desulfobacterota > Desulfobulbia > Desulfobulbales > Desulfocapsaceae > Desulforhopalus_A. Next base: position 125,156 of record LADS01000037.1, on the reverse strand, counting down.
CGTAGACATCACCATTTGTGCCAACAGGTACCTCGAAGTCAAAGGATTCATAGTTGTAGTAGGGGGCATCTTTTCGCAGGTCAAAAGGAACACCGCTGGCTCGGAGAACGGGGCCGGTAAAACCATAGCTGAGAGCGGTTTCAGCCGAGACTACACAGACACCCTGTGTTCTATCGTGGACAATGCGATTGGTCTCGACCAGTTTCAGCGCATCGCCAATACCCTTTTCAATACCACGAAGCTGGATTTCCAGATCCTCTTCCCAGCCTTCATAGAAATCGCGATACATCCCGCCGATCCGCGTGAAGGTGCTGGTCAGTCGTGCTCCGGTGAGACGGCTGATCAGATCGTAGGCGGCCTCTTTCTCGTTGTAGAGGTACCAGTAATTGGTGAGACCACCCATATCAACCAAAGCAGCGGCAAGACAGACCAGATGGTCAAGGACCCGGTAGAACTCGGTGAGGACCACCCGCATGAACCTGGCACGTTCGGTGATTTCAACGCCGAGCCACGATTCGACTGCCTTGGCATAGGCGATATTATTGATCATCGACGAGCAGTAATTCAACCGGTCGGTCAAAGGAACTATCTGATTGTAAGTCCTATTTTCCGATGTTTTCTCAAAGCCCCGATGCAGATATCCAATCTCATTGACGTTGGCCAGGATAGTTTCGCCGTCAAGCGCGGCGAGAATGCGGATAGCGCCGTGGGTGGCGGGATGGGAGGGCCCGAGGTTGAGAAACATGATCTCGGTGTTGATGTCCTGCATGGTGGATTCATTCACACCCTTTTCCAGCAACCTCGTTCGGATCTCTTTTTCAAGGCTGTCGGTCTGATAACAGATCTGCCTTTTTTCAATTGGATAATCCTTGCGCAGCGGATGTCCTTCAAACTGCCAGTGATTGAGTATTCTCCTCAAATCGGGATGGCCCTGAAACTTGATGCCATACTGGTCATAGACCTCCCTTTCGCCCCACTTCGCCGAGTCCCACAGGTGTGTCGCAGTGTGAATGCCCTCGTCGGGATCGACGACCGGGGTACGTACCTGCACCAGGAGATTATCCTGCCAGTTGCGGAGAGTGTAGACCACGAAGAATCTGGCTGCCTGCTTGTGCGGGTAGTCGAGATAATCGATCGCGGTGACATCAACCATGAGACCGCAGTTGAATGCAGCATCATTTTTCAGCCGGGATAGAGTTTTCTCCAGATTTTCGGGCTGAACATCGATAACCACCGTATCCAGAACAGCTTTGCAGGTCGCGTCTGGAAAAGCGGCTTGGATTTTTTCTAGAGCCGTCGCATTCATATCAGTCGAGAATCCCTTTAAAGTCTTTATGGCGGTCTTTCAGTACGCTCTCGCTTTTTATCTGGTTCTGGATTCTTATCAGCGCATCCAGAACAGCTTCCGGTCGTGGCGGACAGCCTGAGATATACACGTCCACGGGAATGATCTCATCGATACCCTGAACGGTACAGTAGTTGTCGTATATTCCGCCGGAGCTTGCACAGGCACCCATGGCAACCACCCATTTAGGGTCGGGCATCTGCTCATAGATACGTTTCAGGATAGGCGCCTGTTTATAGGTGACGGTGCCGCAGACCAGCAGAAGATCGGCCTGGCGGGGAGAAAATCTGACTACTTCCGCGCCGAATCGGGAGATGTCGTGCTGGCTTGCCGCCGCACTCATGAATTCGATAGCGCAGCAGGCGGTTCCAAAGACGAATGGCCACAATGAATATTGCCGACCCCAGTTGATGACTTCATCAAGCTTGGTGGTAATGACAGTGTTGCCGAGGCTTGCTTCTAATCCTAACGCCAATTGAGCACCTCTTTCTTGAGAATATATATGAGTCCAGTGAGAAGCAGCAGCATGAAAACCACCATTTCGGTAAAGCCGAACCAGCCGAGTTCACGGACAGCGACGGCCCATGGGTACATGAATACAGCCTCAATGTCGAAGATCAAAAAGAGTATTGCGAGGAGATAAAATTTGACACTGAACTTCTGGTCAACTCCTCCGATAATAGGACCTATGCCACTTTCGTAGGCCGTGTTTTTGATATCCCCCTTAGACCGGGGACCGAAAACCGCGGTCAGAATCATCAGGCAGGGAACAAGAGCGGCGATACCGATTAAAGCCGCCGCCGAGAGAACCAGTTCTGTAGACATCATTTCCCCTTTCGCTGCTTTTTTCCATACCATGTGGACCGGTAAACGGCACACACCTCATTTGCAATGCAATTATGAACACCCATTCATTAACAGGCGTCTCCAATCTATGTCAAGAAAATATTTTCCTTATCAAACGGTTACTTAAGCGAATTTCTGCGAGGAAATTGTGCGAAAAATTATGAACCTGATGTGCACGTTGTGCTTTGACGGGCGCAATGTGTGCCCGATAAGTCCTGTGCAACGGTTTTAGCACAGTTTGCAGTCAATCGGGCCACCTATTGATTAAGCCGCAAATACAGGAAGATGTCAAGAATTCCTAGTCGATTCTCTTCATTCCTTCCGAATTGTTGCAAATTTCCCCATCCAACACGCCTAGTACGCACAGCGTAACCGCCTGCGGAAGGGGTAACCTTTTGCAATTTAGAAAAGAAATGTCTCTCTGCGTCGACGGCAGCGATTCCTGATAATATCGAAACATCGGTGAGATATCAGGATGCTGGCAACTATTCATTTGACTGAAGTTGATGATCAGGGACCTTTATGAATAGGGGGGAGTTATGCAGACTGAACGACGAACAGGAGGCCATGTAAGAAAAAACCCCGCCGGCTCATGGCCGACGGGGTCTTTGATGTTGTAGAAAGGGTTTGCGGTTGCGACTTTTTTACCAGCCGAGGGTCAGATACTCATGGATTGAATCTGCGGCCTGTCGGCCGGCTCCCATGGCCAGGATAACGGTAGCCGCTCCCGTGACGATGTCGCCGCCGGCCCAGACTGCTTTCTTGGTTGTTTTGCCGGTCTTCTCGTCGGCCACGACATTTCCCCATCTGTTCAGCTTCATATCCGGGGTTTCGCTGGTAAGCAGAGGATTGGCGCCGGAGCCTACGGCAACGATACAGAGATCGCAGGCTATCTCGAACTCGGACCCTTTTACCGGAACAGGACGTCGTCTGCCGGATGCATCGGGTTCGCCAAGTTCCATACGCAGGCATTCCATGCCGGTCAGTCGGCCGTTTTCATTGCCGATGTAACGGGTAGGATTGGTGAGCAGGAACAGCTCGATCCCTTCTTCTTCGGCGTGGTGAATTTCCGCCTGACGGGCGGGCATTTCGTCACGGGATCTTCGATAGACGATTTTCACGCTTTCCGCGCCGAGACGCATCGCCGTACGGGCGGAATCCATGGCCACGTTACCGGCCCCGAGAACGACCACGTTCTTGCCAAGAGGAATGGGGGTATCGACCTCCGGATATTTGTAGGCCTTCATAAGATTGGCCCGGGTAAGATATTCGTTGGCGGAGAGGATGCCGACATAGTTTTCGCCGGGAATATTCATGAATTTTGGCAGACCTGCGCCAACCCCGACATAGATGGCGTCAAAACCCTCTGCAGAGAGTTCATCGAGGGAAACCGTCCTGCCGACCACCGCATTGACCTGGATCTTCACCCCGAGCCGTTCGAGAAAATTGACTTCCTGGGCGACAATTGCTTTCGGCAGACGAAACTCGGGAATGCCGTAGACCAGAACACCGCCTGCCTTGTGGAAGGCCTCGAATATCGTCACCTCGTGGCCCTTGACGATGAGATCGCCGGCAACGGTAAGTCCTGATGGTCCGGAACCTACAACCGCTATCTTTTTGCCGGTAGGGGGAGCTTTTGGCGGCAATTCGCCGGTGCCGTTTTCTCTTTCGTAATCGGCGCAGAACCGCTCGAGGTTGCCGATGGCGACCGGCTCTCCTTTTTTGCCGACGATACATTTTCCTTCACATTGGCTCTCCTGCGGGCAAACCCGGCCACAGACCGCAGGCAGGGCATTTTTGCTCCACAGATTGCGAATTGCTCCGGTCATGTCACCCTGGGCGATAAGGTCGATAAAGCCGGGAATGTCTACCCCGACGGGGCAGCCCGCAACACAACCGGGCTTCTTGCATTGCAGACACCTGCTCGCCTCCTCCTGGGCCATTTTGACCGTATAGCCGGTCGGGACCTCGAGGAAGTTGCGAGCCCTGACCTTTGGCTCCTGCTCGGGCATGGCGACCCTGGATATCTGCGTTTTTTTAGTTGCTGTTTCCGACATAATGTCCTCCGTAGAAAATCGACTGAGCGATATAATGAATCAACAAATTGTCAACAATGCTCTAGGTCCAGGTTCTCCGGGCGTTATCGAGCATCGCGGATAGTGCAGTAGTGTTGATGGGATTTGCGTTCGTCTTCCTGATATGCCCGAAGTCTCAGCATCAGTTCGTCATAATCGACTTTATGGCCGTCGAATTCAGGTCCATCGACACAGGCGAATTTTGTCTCTCCGCCGACTGTGACCCGGCAGCCGCCGCACATTCCGGTGCCGTCGACCATGATCGGGTTGAGACTCACCATCGTTTCAACGTTATATTCCCGGGTGATGTTACTGACCGCTTTCATCATGGGAACGGGACCGATTGCCACAACCAGCTTGATATCGCCTTCCTTGAGCACGTCCTTCAGGACATCGGTGACAAAACCGTGGTGGCCGTAGGAGCCGTCGTCGGTACATATGCGCAGATCATGCGAGGCGGCTTTCATATGCTCTTCCATTATCAGCAGACCTTTATTGCGGGAACCGATGATACATACTACTTCGTTGCCTATTTCCTTCAGTCCGCGGGTGATCGGATGGAGTACCGCAACCCCCGTTCCACCGCCGACACAGACCACTTTGCCGACTTTCTCGAGGTGGGTGGCCTTGCCCAGAGGACCGATGACGTCCTGATAGCCGTCACCGACCTGGAGGTCTTTAAAGAGAGCCGTCGATTTTCCGACAACCATGTAGATGATGGTAATGGTACCTTTGGCGGCATCGGTTTCTGCCATAGTCAGGGGAATTCGTTCACCATCCTCGTTGGCTTTGAGAATGACGAATTGGCCGGGTTTGGCTTTTCGGGCAATCAACGGAGCCTCAATTTCATTGAGGATCACGGTGCCTTGGGACATTTCTTCGCGTCTTACGATCTTGAACATTTTTCCCTCCAGGTAATAAAAAAAACCATTCAATTTCACAGGTAAAAATATTTTATTGTTGCGAGATTTTTGCCTCATTAAGTAAGCATAAACTCGTAACTAAATCAACCTCTATTGTCGGATTCATGCAAAAGCCCGGCAGCCGGATGAATGATTTCTTCAAGATCCCCAGATTCATCGGGCAAATGCATCGGCTTGCACTTTTTATTTGAATATTTTCTCTGGATACGAGTATATAGGAGTATTCGGGTGACTTTTTCGCAGACCGCGGGAAAGTCAAAATTGCATAATGTGCCAAAGGAGTCGTGCCATGGCAGAAGGGAAAGTCAAGTGGTTTAATAATTCTAAGGGGTTTGGTTTTATTGAGCAGGATGGCGGCAAGGATGTCTTCGTGCATCATTCGGCGATCAAAGGGGAGGGTTTCAAATCCCTTGAGGAGGGCCAGAGAGTGAAGTTCGATATCGTTCAGGGGGAAAAAGGTCCGGCAGCGGAAAATGTTGTGAAACTCTAACACCCCACAAGGGGGTACTCTTTTCAGTCCCCCCTTGTGGGGGATAAGTGCCTTTCAACAGATTGTTTTCTTGTTTCCTGTGAACGGCAAATAATCTGTAAGGCACTGATCATCTTACTCTTTATACAATTTTCTGATTGAGTTTCGCCTCGTGCAGCGTCAGGGAAAGAATACTTTCCCTGACGCTGTTTTTTTGGCAGGGCCCCGATTAAAAGGATGCGGGAGTTGTGGTGATGAGGTTGAAGCAGGCCCTTCAGGGGGTATTGACTGAAAAGGAAGTACAATCATTTGTCGGAAGTTATGATGTGGTTGGAGATATTGCCATTATCATTGTTCCGGAGAGCCTTCGGGCAAAAGAGCGGATAATTGCCGAGGTCTTGCTGGCAGCCAACAAAAACATCAAGGTGGTGGCCAAAAGAGCCGGGAATTACGGTGGTGAGTTCAGGACCATCCCTTTGACAATTCTTGCCGGCGAAAAGAGAAAAGAGACGGAAGTCAAGGAGTTCGGGATACGGCTGCGCCTCAATCCGGAGACAGTTTATTATTCTGTGCGAAGCGGGCATGAACGGCGCCGCATTGCTTCTCTTGTCCAGGAGGGCGAGGAAGTGCTGGTGCTTTTTTCCGGGGTGGCTCCATATCCCCTTGTTATCTCCCGCTTCAGCCGGGCTCTGACCATAGCCGGAATAGAGAAGAATCCGGAAGCCCACCGGTATGCCCTGGAAAATCTCCGAAAAAACAAACAGCTCGACAATATCGAGCTGTATCGTGGCGATGCGGGCGATGTGCTGGCTGCTCAGGCCGGCCGTTGTTTCGATCGGGTGATCATGCCGCTGCCGAGGATGGCAGCGGCTTTTTTGCCGTGGGCTGTCAAGGTGCTCAAACCGCAGGGCTGGCTGCATTTTTATGATCTGCAGCCGAAGGAATCCTTCGAACTCTCGATAGGAAAAATTTTGGACGCCTGCCGGGATCAAATGCGGGTTGTCGATTCTGCCGTAATCACTCGATGCGGCCATTGCGCCCCCCGGATATTCCGGATATGCATTGATGCCAGGGTTAGCTGAGAGCGCTGATAACTGGTAAAAGCAAAGAAAAAACATGAGGAGCAGGTATGCACGTCACATTTTACGGAGCAACACGTGAGGTAACCGGTTCGTTTCACACTCTGACGACGGACCATGACAATATTTTGCTGGACTGCGGTCTCTTTCAGGGGAAACGGAAGGAGGCTGAAGAAAAGAACCGGGTTTTGCCCGTTGATCCCAAAATATTGACAAATATGGTACTCTCTCATGCTCACATTGATCATTCGGGGCGTGTGCCGATGGTTACCAGAAGCGCTTTCGGCGGGCAGATTTTCTGTTCGCGGGCAACAGCCGCCGCCTGTGAGTGTCTTCTCCGCGATTCCGCTAAAATACAGGCGGGAGACGCCTCGTACCTCAACTATAAGACAGCGAGGGCATTTCTTGCAGAGGTCAAGGCGGGCAATGGAAAAACCACGATTTCCAATGGAGATATGCAGACCATCAAGAACCTGTTGAAGTCCGGGGATCACGATCTGAAAGATGAGGTTATTGAAAAACTGTTGGTCGAACATCACCTCGAAGTGATACGGCCGCTGTATTCCATGGCCGATGTGGAACAGGCGCTGGCCAGTTTCCAAGGCATTCCATATCGCGAAACTGTGACCATCGGCAAGGATTTGACCTGTACCTTGTATGAAGCCGGGCATATTCTTGGCTCGGCCATGTCGGTCATTCAGGTGAAGACCGGTGGCCGGACAAGGACAGTTCTCTATTCCGGAGACCTGGGGCGTTTCGACAAGCCGATCATCAAGGACCCCAATCTCGATTTTGCACCGGAGCACAGGGATATCGACCTGATGATAATGGAGAGCACCTACGGCAACAGGCTGCATGAACCGATCGAGGACATGAAACCGTTATTGAAGAAGGTGTTGCTGGAAACATTCAACCGCGGTGGTTCGGTTATTATCCCGGCCTTCGCCTACGGCCGTACCCAGGAACTCATTTATTTCCTCCATGAAATGTACATTGCAAAAGAGATCCCGCCGATGCCGATCTGGGTCGACAGTCCGTTGGCGACAATGATTACTCATGTCTTTGGCGAACATCCGGAAACCTACGATACGGAAGCCCATGAAGCCTTTTTGCAGAAAGGTATCAACCCCTTTGACTTTGCTCAGCTGAAATTTGTCCAAAGCGTTGAGGAGTCGATGGCCCTGAACCGTGATACCAGATCGCATATTGTCCTCGCCGGATCGGGCATGTGCGAGGGGGGCAGGGTCCTGCACCACCTCCGTCACAAGATCCATGACGAGCGGAACACGGTACTGATCGTCGGCTATATGGGACAAAACACCTTTGGCCGGCATCTTCAGGAAGTCGGTGAGAAATACAGTGCCGAAGGCCGAAGGGGACCGGCCCCTTTAGTCCGATTTTACAACAAGGACTATCCGCTGAGGGCCAGAGTGGAGACCCTTGGCGGGTTCAGTGCCCATGGAGATCGTAATGAGCTCATGCGGGTGTTGCAGGAATCGAATCTCTCAATTAAAAAGATTGCCCTTGTTCATGGTGAAGAGGAACAGACACTTGCTTTTGCCGATTACCTGCGGAGTAATGGATACAATGTGGTCGTCCCGTTTCACGGGCAAAGTGTTTCCGTCTAGTGCCGCCGCCGGAAGCCGGGGAGGAGGCAGGTACGGCTGAAATGCAGAGATTCACTGGTTTTGTTGCCTCATCGCTTTGGTTAATTTCCGGGAAGCGGGATATTCTCATCCGGCAAAAGAGCTTTTTCTATTGATTATCGAGAAAATACGGATATAAACAAAAAAGTGGATAAGGTATGGCGCGGTCTGCCCCCTGCCGGGAGTTGAATCCCGGAGTTTTCGGAGGAGTGTCCGATTCTTCCTCCGTTGCAACAAGGAGCGGGAAGCCAGTCAAATCGATGCCAAAAGCCAAATGCGCGGTACAGGAGGGAAAACCATGGTGGAACCTCAGGTGAATCTTCACCAGGGGGACGGGAACGAGGTTCCGGCGGGAGATCCTTTCGAATGTTCCAGGATTTTCTTGGACTGCGCTTTAAATATTAATGATTTGAATAAGGAGGTTGCAGATGGCGCAAAAGGTTACATTGGATCAAGACGAATGTATCGGTTGTCAAAGCTGCATTGAGCTCTGTCCCGACGTTTTCGGTTTTGACGATGAGACGGAAAAGGCCTTTGTATACGAACAATATTCGGTAGATGAAGAGTGTATTGAAGATGCGGCAGCTGCTTGTCCGGTCGACTGCATCGACGTAGAGGAAGAATAAGGAGAGAGGTCGATCCCGATGGAGATTGAAAAGAGCTCTGCATGCTGTTTTCAACTTCGCTCATTTACACCCGGGTCGGCACCAAAGGGTCTGAAAATTTCAGGCTCGGTGGGCAGACGACCCGGTTCACTCCATATCGAATATCGGGTGGAAGGCGATCTGCACCGGATCATCCGGCCGATGCCCGTCCCCGGTCCCACGCGTCGCCATGAACTGTGGCGGCAGACCTGTTTTGAATTTTTTCTCGGCATCCAGGGCGAATCCGCCTACTGGGAAGGCAACCTCAGCCCATGCGGCGCCTGGAATGTCTACCGTTTCTCCGATCATCGGCAAGAGATGCGGGAGGAAAACGCCGTGGGCGGGCCTGTCTGCCGGATGGAAGCAGAACGTGGCCGACTTCTTTTTTCCTGCACCATTGACATCCGTGACATCTGTAAAGACTGTATTCCTCTCGAGGCCGGTATCGCCTGCGTGATCGAGGATTTCCACGGGGCAGTCAGCTACTGGGCGGTAGATCATTGCGGGTCCAAACCGGATTTCCACGATCGTCGGAGTTTTCTCCTGAAACTGCCGGCAATCGCTTGAAGTATCCCGGGCTAAAACTCGGTGAGATTTGTCCCTCCTGAAACAAGCATGAACCCAAATGAATTATGTGTAATCGCAAAATCGAACTGCTGGCACCTGCCAGAGATCTCGCCTGCGGCCTCGCCGCGATACATCACGGCGCCGACGCTGTCTATATCGGCGGCCCGCAGTTCAGCGCCCGTGCCGCAGCCGCCAACAGTCTGCAGGATATAGAACAACTGGTGAGGACTGCCCATCTGTTCCGGGCGAAAGTATATGTGGCACTCAATACCATCTTCGATGACCATGAACTGTCCCGCGCCGTACACCTTGCCGGACAGCTGTATGAAATAGGCGTCGATGCCCTGATCATCCAGGATATGGGGTTGCTTGAATGCGAGCTGCCACCCATTCCCCTCCATGCTTCCACCCAGGTGAATAACCGCACGTCACGGAAGGTGGCGTTTCTTGAAAAAGTCGGATTCCAGCAGGTAGTCCTTGCCAGGGAATTGAGCCTGGCGGAGATCAGGGAAATCAGGGATGCCACTACGGTAGCGCTCGAATTCTTTGTCCATGGCGCGCTCTGCGTTTCCTATAGCGGTCAGTGTTATATAAGCGAAGTAATGGCCGGCCGGAGCGCCAACCGGGGCGAGTGTGCCCAGTTCTGCCGCCACCGCTACACCCTCCGCGACGGCCGGGGAAAAACTCTGGCCAAGGATCGCTACCTGCTCAGTCTGAAGGATCTGGATCTCTCATCCCGCCTTGTCGAGCTTATCGCTGCCGGAATCGATTCTTTCAAAATCGAGGGACGACTGAAAGACGAAAACTACGTGAAAAACGTCACCGCCTTCTACCGTCAGGCTCTCGACAGGATTATCGATGCGGATGACGGATTGGCCCCTGCGTCTTCAGGGCGCTGCAGTTTTTCTTTTGTTCCCGATCCCGCCAGATCGTTTAATCGGGGAAAAACCGAATATTTTCTGATCAAGAAAAGGAACACGCCCGGCGCAATCGCCAGCCCCAAATCGATCGGCAAGGAACTGGGCAGGGTTAATTTTGCCGAAAAACTTTTTTTCACGCTGGAGACCGGCGAAGTGATTCACAATGGCGATGGTCTCTGTTACTTCGATTCCACAGGTGACCTGGTCGGCATGAAGGTGAATAGGGTTGCAGATGGAAAAATTTACCCAAGGGATCCCGTCTCGCTGCCCTTGGGAACGAGAATCTATCGAAACGCCGACACCGCATTTGCAGAAGAGCTCTCCCGTAGTGAACAATGCCGCACTTTGGCCATCCAGGTCGAGCTTCAGGAAGCGGTCGACGGACTGCGGATGAAGGTCGTCGATGAGGATGGCGTCACCTCTGAAACCCATCTTAAAGTTGATAAGGAAGCAGCCAGGCAGACAGGTTCGGCCTCGGCCCTGGCCGTGAAGCAGCTGAAAAAAACCGGCGGCACCGTATTTTCCGTGGAAGAAATCAAGGTTGACCTCAATCCCGAAGTTTTTTTCCCCGCCGCAGTCTATAACGACCTGCGGCGGCGGGCGCTGACGCGCCATCAAGAAGTCAGACAAGCAACTTGTCCCCGGCAGCGAGTCGACCGTAAGGTCAATGCATTCCCCTGGTCGGCGGGAGAGGTGAGTTATCTTGACAATATCGCCAACCGGAAAGCCGAGGAGTTTTATCTGCGGCACGGGGTGCGTGAAATCGACAGTTCGGTGTTGCAAGCCGGAAAGGTCGAGGGGTGTGTCCTGATGATTACCAAGTATTGCATCAAAGCCCAGCTGGGGATCTGCCCGAAGGCCGGCAGGCAGGCTGGCGAGGATCCTGTCCTGCCGTTCATACTCTCCGACAATACCGGAGAGTACGATCTGGAATTCGACTGCAGCCGTTGTGAAATGACCGTCCGCAAAAGCAGGGAAAAATAAGATGTTCTGTTCTTTTTCTTCTTATACCTTTCGGTACGGAGCCCGCCTTTTGCCGACCGCCGGGGGAATCTTCCAGGAAAGATCATACCCCCTTGCTGCCATGACGGTTGAAGAAATCACAACCGGCCTTACAGTAGGAGATGTGATAATTCATGGAAATATCAGCACGGAGGGAGATGATGAAAACATGCACCTTATTCGATTTCATGGCGGAAATGAAGCCATGGCTGGACCGGGAATATATCCGCAACGCCTACATTGACGCAAAGGGCAATTTCGTTCTCCAGTTCCTCGACGGCACGCGGAATGTGTATGCCATAAACGACTGTAGCAAGCAGCAGATTAAAAAGATCCTGCTTGATCTTCAGCACAGGGGAATCCACACCGTAGAATTGTAATCGATTTTCTTATGTATCCTCTCGCACCGTTCAGTTCATCTTGACCGAAGGCGCGGTAGCGATGGCATAGCAGGTTTCAATTTCCGATTCGACAAGCTGCACCAGCTCGGCATCGAGTTCTTTGCGGACAACACCTTGTTTTAGAATATCGATAATGATTTCAGGAGATTGTGAATCACGGTAAGGGCGATTCTGAGCGAGGGCCTGAAAGATGTCGGCGATCATAATGATTCGCGACTCAATGGTCAGGGTCTCGGCTGTCCTGCGAAACGGATAACCGCTTCCATTGAGTTTTTCATGATGATTGCTCGCCCACAGGGCAATATCTTCCAGGCCTCTGATCTTGTTGAGGATCTGATGAGTTACAAAGCTGTGATGGTGCATGGTGGCACGTTCCTCACGGCTGAGAGAACCTTCGAACTCAAGGATCATATCCGGCACCTGCAGTTTTCCCAGATCGTGGAGGAGCCCGGCTACCTCGATCTGCCGGCACACCGAAGGGGTTAACCGGCATTTTTCCGCGATGAATCTGGCCAGACTGGCGACGCCACGCGAATGTTCGGCGGTAAATGGACTCTTGGCGTCGACAATCTCGGCGAAGATGGTGGCAATCGTGTACAGCCCATCGACATCGACCACGATTTCGTCCATGCCGCTGCGGTGCGATTGCAAAAAATCTTCGAGATGAGTCGGTTCCATGGTGATCCAGAAGGCTTCGTTGTCCGATGCGGCCAGAAAGATTTCGACGATTTCCGGATGGAAGTAGGTGTGGCGAAGGCTGAGGACTTTTTTACAGATTCTATCTTTCCCGGTTAATCTACTCACGTCCGGCTGTAAAGTCGCGAGGGCATCCACCCTGTCCAGCAGGTAGATGAGGTTGGCATGACGTTTGGTTTCTTCCGGCAGCGGCAGCTCTTTCAGGACCTGCCATCTGGTGTGATGGTAACGTACTGCATCGGCCAGCGGTGCAAGCGGGGCAAACTGACGCAATCTCCGCTCGCCGATCAGGCAATGCAGATCGGTGCCAACCCAGTCGAGTTTATCGATGATCTGCCTATGGACCTTGGTGGACGAAACGCCGCAGTCATGGAGCAGTGCCATGCGAAAGAGCATTGTTGCTTCACTACGGCTGTATCCTGCTTTTTCGGCACAGGTAAGAGTCATAAAGGCGACTCTCTTGCCATGTTGGATTTCATCTACACCGACGAGATCCACCGTATTGGAAAGGGCTCTGATCAGTTGTTCAAGATCGAGTTTCATGTGTCCTTGTCCCCGATAAAGAAAAGAGCTGGGTTCTTATGAAAATGTCACACTGCTTATAAGATATATCATCATTTGAAGGGACGGTAGAGGAGATTTTCCTTAAGGCGCGGATAATCGAAATCATCGGGCGGCTCTGTACGGGATGATTTCGATTATCTCTCAGGGACGACAAAAGCTTTACGGCAGAATCCTGATGCTGGGATACATGCCTTCATTGGCGCCGAACTGGAAAGGTTGGATGGTGTTCAAGGACAACCTTTGATTTTTTTGCGCATGTCCGGCATTTTCGCCGTTTTCAAAAAAGGCCCCGTTTACATCGAGAATGTGATGGATGCGATCCTTGAACGCCTTGACAAACATGGCCCCTTTGCCTTCAAAATGCATTCTTCCCTGCGAGAGCGAGGTTTCGACAGTGTTCAGCTTTTCCAGGGAGATGCTGTTCGTTGCGAGTTCTTCACTGTTTCTAATGAGCCCCCAGACCAGATGGTCGGCTGGGATTTCCAGCGGCTCCTGAATGTCGATAATGGTATGGGGCATAACCACACAACCTTCGTTGATTGTCAGCCTGCTTTCTTTTTTACCGAACAGGAAGCTGTTGAAGCCGACAAAAACGCCAAGTTTCAGATCCGCTTCAATGATTTTTGCGCCATGGGCGGTAACGTTGTAGCCTTCAAGGGATGAATTGATGATAAAACAGTTTTCCTGGGCGTTGGCCCCTTTGCCGAGGCTCGAATTTTCAATATAGGCCCGCTGGGAAACGAGCACGTTGTCGGCGATCTTGATATTCGGCAACACAACCGCATAGCGGTCAAGCGATGCTGTTTTGGGAATCGATTCAATTTCCTGGAGATTGACGAAATCGAAAACCCTCTGAAACTCTACTTTTCGTTCCTCGATAAAATCGATAAGGATGCCCCAAGGTACCTTGTCCGGAGATAAAGAAACATACTGCTCGAGCAACTCTGCCGGATATTTGTAGAGGAAATTGAAGTTGCCGGGGCTGTTGACCCAGATAGTCCCAGGATTGACCTTGAGGTGGCTGATCTCCCCGGCCTGGATGTAAGAATATGCGCCGATGACGCTGTCGCGCATGGTCGTCAGGTCGACGGTGGCGTAGGGACCGAGAAAGCAGCCGTCGGAGGGGGAGCCGTGGATGTTGGCGTAATCCATGGCAAGCGTGTCCTTGATAAAAAACTTCTCGGGTGTTTCAGGGTCATGAGAATAATTGTGCACCAGCGTTTTCACCAGGGCACTGTCCTCGATGTCGATGATTTCGTCTTTTGTCAGGGTCAAGGTGAAGTTGTTGAAACTGATTTGACGATCTTTGCGCTTGAGCTCGTCACCCCGGATATCGCTTTTATAGAGGAGGGAATTTCTTACGCGGCATTTGCCGAGGAAATAGCTGCCGGCCAGAGCGGAATGCTCGAAGTGGAGATCGAGGGGATGATCGGGAGTGATTCCGTAGAAGGCGTAAAACTTGCTCATTTGATCGGGGGGGATGAGCTCTACGGCAAACGGACTCACATCGAAATCCAGTTCGCGGAGGTTGATATTCACCCTCTGCACAATTCTGTTAAAGAGTTTTTCCAGTTCTTTCATATGATCGCCTAAAAGTAATTAATATTCGAGAGATGCCATTTCATGGAAAACCGCAGCAAAGACATCCGATATCCTGAGGATGCCGACAATTTCCTTGTCGCGGGTGACCAGGAGCGACAGATGTGTCCCGGCAACCAGTTTGTGGATAGCGGTGTCAAGACGGCAGTCCTCGGAGACGTATTCTCCCGGAGTGGGAGCCTGCATGAATTCCTCAACTTTTTTTGCCGCTGCTTCCCGTAATGTATCTTCCCGGATGATCTTTTTTCGTGATCTGTATTTGTCGCGGAGTTGCGCGATGTAGTCCTCGCTGAAATTAAACTTTCGCATTTCATCGATTTCATCGCCGAACTCGTGATCGCTTTCAATTGCTTTGAGCGCCCTGAGCTGGCTGATTTTCCCGACAACCTGGCCTTCCGGGCTGAGAACGAGGATAGCCCTGTGTTGATATTTGCTGACCGTATATGCATCCTGAGCTCGCTCAAGGACCCGCACAGCGTCTATCAACGATGTTCCAACAGTGACAGCGGCATATTCGGATATGGGGACCATAAGGTCTTTGACAAGATAATTTTTCACAATACCCCCTCGGTGGTAAAACGGACAAAAGTTTTCCTGCAAAGGCAGGAACAAAATGTTCGAACCCTCAGTATTTAAGAAAAAAACTTCGATTTGTCAAGTATTCCCAATGGGTCACACCCATTGGGAATGCCGGGGCCTATTGTGCCGAAGAGCGGTTTGCGAGGACGGGTGGGAGAGGAATAAACATTGCCGCAAGGGTGACGGTTTCGCTATGGGCGAACAGGTAGGGATGCTCGAAATAATCGACCGGATAATCGGCGGCGGAAATGGCGTATGTTTCCCGTAAGAAGGAATCGAGATCGGCTGGGATTGTTAAGGATTCGTCGGCTTTCCAGAGAACGGCGACGGACGAATATCTGCCGGGCTCGACCAGTGTTTCAAAGCGGTAATCGGGGACGATCGCCATGCCGGACGGAAAACGAAAGTGGAAATTTCCAGCCAGGAAACGGTTGTCGCTGATAATCAGACCCTCGGTAAATCCAGATTTACGAAGATCTGCCGCCATGGCGTTAAAGGGATAATTCAGGCGGCAGAAGTTCTTGATGGCGGATGCACCGACAACCCTGATGGTAAATGCACAATAGACGGCCAGGGCCGCCACCAGCACTATGCCGAGATAGGTCTTGAATTTTTGCGAGGAGATCCCGGTCGGAGAAAGTCTGGAAAAAAAATAGATGGGCGCGGCAAACAACAGGGGCTGAAGCCATCTGTCCTTCACATAAGTCACTTTGAAAAGGAGGACGACCACTAACAGGGCAAGGAAAAGAAACAGCATGTACCTGCCGATGAACCGGCGATGAAAACCTGGGTCGGGATTGTCGTTTCGCCCAAAGCCCGAGGGAAAAACAATACAGCAGATGAGCCATAAAGGGGTCAGGAAAAGGAAGCTCTTGGTGATCAGGCTGATTGTGCCGAGCAGCCAGGAGTGCTCAATGCCGCGTTTGAACTTATGGGTGGCGGAAAATACAATGTCCTGGTTTCCCGCCATCCAGACAAAATAGGTTCCGGTGAAGACGGCTATGACCGCAAGACTTACGATAAGTTTCCTGGTGAAAAGGATCTTTCTGCCTTCGACAAAGGAGCACAGGGTAAGGAAGAGCACGGTTGCGAACAGGGCAAAATTGGCTTTTGCCATGATGCCAATACCGAGGAAGAGGCCGAGGATGCAGTAATTGGCGATACTCCGGTTTTGTACCAGCCGCATGGTCTGCCAGAGTGTGGCCGAGGCCGCAAACACCACCAGGGTGGTATGGGTCATATCCCTTTGCGATTCCCAGCCGATCTGCGGGATAAGCAGGATGGAGAAGGTGGCAAGGATAGCCGATCGGCGGTCTTTCAGGATTTCGCAGGCCGCAAAATAAACACAGCTGTAGGTCAAAAAGAGCAGCCCGTTTTTCAGGAGGCTGACGGCAAAGACATTTTTGCCGAAAAGAACAAAGAGAAAATGCTGGAGCCAGGTGTAGAGCGGAGGCTGTTCGGTATAACCCGCCAGCAGCCATTGGCCGAGCAGGGCCTGTTCGGCCTCGTCGTAATCGAGGGAATCGGAGAGTATCACCCGAAGCAGGATGTGCAGGATAAAATAGCCGCCAAGAGCAAGAAAAAACCGGATTGTCAGCTGTTTTTCCGACGATTCGAGAGCCGATCCCGTCATAGTTTCCAGCACGGCTTTCGTTGACGCATCCACAGCAATGTGTTTCTGAAATATACAAAAAAGCCAAACAGCTGCCCCACAAAAAGAACGGGGTCCTGGCGGATAACGGCATAGCTGAGAACCATGACCGAACCGACGATGCTGAAAAGCCAGAAGCCGATCGGCAGGATCGATTCCTTGACTTTCTCGGTGGAGAACCACTGGACGATGAAGCGGAAGGTGAAGACGAACTGTCCGGTCAGCCCCCAGATCATGAGGCTGAAGGGGATGTCTTTATTGACGATGATGCTGCTGAAATTGTAGACATCCCCGAGCTGCAGCCAGAGGATGGTCAGAATGGGAAACGCGATGGCGATATTGCGGATGACGTGAGGAATTTTTCGCCAGAATCCCAGGTGGCAAAGATTCCGGATGTACACGCCGTAAGTAATTGCCTGACCGAGAATGATGGCAAGGTCGTGGCGGAGGATCCCGTAAACTATCATAAGAATGGAGGCAATGATACTGAATTGCCAGAAAAGCAGGGGGGAAAGGACTCGTCCCGCTTTTTCCGAGGAGATCCACTGGACAAGGAGTCTTGCCGAAAAAAGAATCTGGGCGAGAAAACCGATGCTGAAAACGAGGTAATGACTCATGTGTTCCGGTTTGTTACCTCATAGCGGATGTATCGGCTGCGCATCCAGCGAAAAGCAAGGGTGTCAAAGAACGGCCCGATAAGTCGATTGAAGAGATGATACTTGCTGGTTCCGGCATAGCGTGGATAATGGGAGACCGGGACCTGTTTGACCCTGCCGCCCTGCAGCTGCACGAGGGCCGGAATAAAACGATGCATGCCTGTGAAGAACGGCATTTGCCGGGCATAGGATGTTTTAATAATTTTCAGAGGGCAGCATGTGTCTTCAATTGCATCATTGATCAAGAGTCTTCTATAGGCATTGGCAAACTTGGAGGAAAGCCTCTTTGTGAGAGTGTCCTTTCTTTTCCGTCTGATGCCGTTTACCATATCGAATTCCGGCAAAAAAATGAAGAAATCAAGAAAGTCTTCCGGATGCGTCTGCAGGTCGGCATCGATATAACCGACCAGGGAGGTGCGGCAGTGATCGATTCCTGCTTTTACTGCGGTGCTGAGGCCATAATTTTTATTAAAAGACAGGTAGCTGCAGACCGGCCGGCTTTTGCATTCTGCTGCGAGGAGTCCAAGACTCCTGTCCGTCGAGCCGTCGTCGATAAAGATCGCCTGGGCGGGAAGCGGCGATTTCTCGAAAAATCTATCCAGTTCAAGAAAAAAATGAGGCAGGCTCTCTTCTTCGTTGAATACCGGAACTACGATTGTCAGTTCGTCCTTCATGCCTTGGGCTGGTTGTAAAATATGATTGTGTTGCCGATTTTTGAGTGTAAACGCACCGGCTCCCAGCCGCATATCGTTAACAGACATCACCCTGAAACTCAAGCGTTATAATTCCCGCTTCGACCAGGCAGAGAAGGGAGAAAACAGGGTGGGGGTGCGGCAATCCTTTCTATTGTGTAATTTTCAGCAGAACGCAGGACGGATAAAGGATTGACAACTTCTTTCTCCGCAGGTAGTTTTCCCGTTTGTCACGCTATCGCAGGTAATTGTTCATCAAGAGAAATTTCGCCTAGTCGGAAGGATTTGGGAGGAGTTGCTTTTTCCAAACGATTCACCATCACCCCTGTTTTTCAACAACTTGCCGACCGGCCCAAAATAAATTTTGTGCATCACGGCTAGGGTGCCTCATGTATACGTCATTTTACAATCTGGACAGCAGGCCTTTTGAGACTCTTCCCGACCCGGTTTTTCTCTGGCTCGGTGCAAAACATGAAGAAGCGCTGACTGCCTTGCGTTACGGTATTCTCGAAAACAAAGGATTCCTCTTGTTGACGGGCGATGCCGGCACCGGCAAGACGACCCTCATCAATGCCCTGACACAGAATTCCGATAAAGATGTGGAGTGGGCGGTGATCGGCGATCCGAGTCTTGAAAGACTTGATTTCTACAACGCCATAGCCAAGGGATTCGGGATCGACAGGGAATTTACATCGAAAGTCCAGTTTCTCCTTCAATTCAGTAACTTTTTACATAAGGCGCATGATGAAAATAAAAAGGTAGTGCTGCTGATAGACGATTGTCACCGGCTGAGTCAGGACATGCTTGAAGAGTTGCGGTTACTGTCGAATATAGAAAAGGCGGAGACAAAACTCATCAATATCTTTTTCATTGGCCGGCGCGAGTTCAACGATATGCTGGTTCAGCCGAAAAACAGGGCGGTCAGGCAACGTCTGACGCTGAAGTCCGAGCTTGTACCTCTCACCGGCAAAGAGACCGAAGACTATATCCGTTACAGGCTCCACATCGCCGGGACGGAAGAGAAACTGTTCACTGCCAAAGCGGTTCAGATTATCCATCGCGCCTCAAAGGGAATTCCCCGTCTGATCAACATCATCTGTGATCATGCAATGGTGGCCGGCTCCGTCCAGGGCAAGCGGACTCTCGATCACAGGGTGCTCGAGGGATGCATGCAGAAGCTCAACCTGCCGGTCAACCCCAGCTGGCACGATTTCGACGGGCTCGCCGACGAGAAGAGCCATCTGCAGCATTTTCGCGGACGTTTTACCGCAGGTACTTCAGACTCGAAGACCACCGTCTCAGGATTCAATCTGGAAGGTGACGGGCGCCGGGGGTGGCTGAAGTATGCCCTGGGAGTCATCCTGGTTGTGGTAACGGGGGTCTATTTTTATTCTCCGGCAGAAAAAATCCGGGAAACGGTAATGGGGGATGGCGGACGGAATGTGCAGCAACCGGCGAAAAAGGAGATTGGTCAAACCCTGTCTTCGCCTGCCGTTGCCATGCTTGAACAGAATGAGCAAGTGATAAACGAGAAAAAGACGGCAGTGATGAAACGGGCCATTCTGGAGAAGGCCTATAATGCTGCCGACGATAAAGCACTGGAAGAGGCAGTGGCGCAGACAGGAACATTGGCCGTACAGATGAAGGATGCCGGTCAGGCTCCGGCTGAGCCGGCCGATACCGATCTCGACGCAATACTTGCCGACAGCCTGGCGGAAGGGACTGGATCAGGTCGGAAGTCGGGAAAAGAAAAGACAGGGCCGGTTCCGAAGATTGTGGCGGATGAAAAGATTATTTTTCCAGTCGAAAATGGGGATGCCGAGGCTTCTGCCGAGCCGTCTCCTGCAGCTTCGGCGGCAGCCGGCTCTGCCCGGAGAATTGCCGCTTTAAAGCAGAAGATCGTTGCCGGAGGCGGGGCAGGCACCGAACCGGCGACGAAGGTATCCCAGGCCGATGCAAAGCCCGCGACCTCTGAGCGGGAGGCTTCCGGGGATAAAGGGGCAGGCGGTATTGCGCCCATGGAACCGAACAAGGTTGTCCTGGGCCTGCGCCCGAATTCGCTGGAGCTCACCGGCGAGGCTGCCGTTCGGTACCGGGATTTTGTCGCAAAACTGAAAGACTACCCACAGGCGCAGGTGCTGGTTAAGGGTTTTGTCTCGGCTAAGACCAATTCTCCCGAGAATGTCAAACTGTCCGAAGAACGGGCGATGGGCGTGCAGAAACTTCTCGTTGAAAGCGGGGTTGAGGCGGCACGGATAGAAATAAGAGGTCTTGGCAATCAGGAACCCGTCGCTTCCAACGCTACCAGAGAAGGCAGGGCAAAGAACCGCCGGGTGGAAGTTATCGTAGTCAATGACGGGCGATGATGTCTACAGGGGGCGCACATATTTTGCGGCCAGTTCAACCAGGCTATCTTCCAGTTGGCTATAGTTGCGTTGCAGGTCATGCCCGGCCCTGATATGTTCGCCCGCCGCGCCGGCAAGCATCAGGCGCAGGCTCCTGTCCTCGATGAGTCTACCGATCGCCGTGGTGAAACGCTCGGGGGATTCGGCGGGTGTGAGCAGGCCTGTCCGGCCGTCGACAACTGCCTCGCCGCCGCCCCAGTCCCCACAGGCGACCACCGGGAGATTGCAGGACTGAGCCTCCAGGTAGACCATGCCAAGTGATTCCTCAAAACCGGGAAAGGCAAAGATATCCGCAGCACTGTAGTACCGGGGCATCTCTGCTCTTGGGATCTGTCCGGCAAAAAGCACTTTATCGGGCGACATGCGCAGTTCACCGGCTTTTTTTTCAAGTTGCGGCCGGCAGATACCGTCGCCGACAATGATCAGGCGCAGGCGCAGGCCTCGCTGCATCAGTTCGGCGCATGATTCCATCACTCTGGCGATTCCTTCGGTTTTTACTCCCGGGCGCATCATGGCGGCGGTCATGACCACCGTTTCATCCTGGATGCGCCAGTGACGCTGCAGTTCCTGCCGCCATTCTCCGGAGAATTCGAACGATCCCGGATGAATCCCGGGGGCAATGTAGCTCAGGCGATGTTCCGGCAGCAATCGCTCGAGATTGGTGTGGTCCCGCTTTTTGTTGGTGAAGACATGGTCGGCAGAAAGCAGGGCCTTTCTGTTCAGCAGAAAGCCGGGCAGGGTTTCCAGCTGCCTGCGCCGTTTTGTTGAATAGATCCCCTGGAAAA
This sequence comes from Desulfobulbaceae bacterium BRH_c16a, assembly GCA_000961725.1. Classification (GTDB taxonomy): domain Bacteria; phylum Desulfobacterota; class Desulfobulbia; order Desulfobulbales; family Desulfocapsaceae; genus Desulforhopalus_A. The sequence continues at coordinate 103,612 of LADS01000037.1, read as the reverse complement.
TGACATAGGGCAGGTTGAGTTCCCGGCTGCACCACGGGCCGAGAAGGTCCGGAGCTTTATAATAGGAATGATAACTGAGCCAGAGGTTGGGCTGCATGGTCCGGCAGTGCCTGAGTATTCGCCTTTTTTCGCCCGGCAGACGCAGCAGGAGGAGGGGGCGGTAATATATCCACCGGCAGCGGAGTTTACTGATCAGCTCGATGGAATGCTGCCTGTTTCGTAAGTAATCGTACAGCTCGGTACCGATGACCAGATCCCCCGACGGGTGAACATGACCCATCGGTTTGAACGGCATATAGTAGGCGATTTTCATAGTTCTCTTGCGTGGTTGCATCTTCTCAGGTGAAACTGGTTGCATCGGCACAGGAAACCAAATATTCTCAGTTTCTGCATGCTTTTTATCAAGCTATTACACCACAAGGGTATAAGTTTCGTACGAGCAGACAAGCTGCTCAACTCAGCTTTAACTCCGGGAGAAAAGACGCGATATGGATCAGATTCCCTGCTTAGACATCCTGATATATGCCCATGACGGCAGAGGGCTCGGGCACGCCAGCCGCAGCATAGCCGTGGGCATGGCCGTGCGTCGGCTTTTTCCGGAGCTGAAAGTGCTTTTTGTGTCGGGCTGTCGTCTCTCCCAGGAGCTGATCGGATCTGCCCCGCTTGACTGGCTGAAGCTTCCTTCGTATGAAACGAAGGTCGAAATGGGAAAATCGCGCGGCATTGCCGGCCGGTCGCTTTATACGGATACGCAACTTGGCCGGCTCAGGGCGGAAGAACTGCGCCATCTGACAAAACTGTACAGACCCCGCCTGGTACTGGTCGACCACACGCCCCAGGGTAAACACAAAGAGTTGGTTCCGGCATTGTCGGCAAACGATTCTCGGGATACCATCTGGGTTCTGGGGGTTCGCGGTGTGGTCGGGGAGGTGCCCCAGACCCGGTCGGAACTCGCCGCCACCCTCTTCGCCCAACATTATCACAGCATGCTCTGGTACGGAGACAGTACCGTGCTCGGCCCCTCCCATCGCAGGCTTCTGCAGCAGAGATTTGCCACCGATCCGGTGGAGTGCGGGTATGTGCTGCGACTGGCCGAGTTAGCCTTCTGGCACAACCCTCTGCCTGTGCCGGCAACAAGCCCGGCCGGGACCATTGCCATTCCATGGCTCGGCGAGGAGAGTCTCCGGTTTCTCGCTTGTCTGGCCGAAGCATTACAAAAAATTCCGGTATCTTTTGGTTGCTGGTATCTCTTCATCGATACCGGAGCGGAGCCGGAAACCCAAAGAGCGATCGGAGCGCTTTTCCGGGAAGTGGAGAACTGTCGCATTGAACCGCCGGGCGGCAATTACGTGCCGACCCTGCTTCATTCGAAAACCGCGGTGGTGTATGGCGGCTACAACAGCATCATGGATATTCTCCATGTCCGGATTCCCGCCCTGATCGTCTACCGTGAAATGGCGGATGAAGAGCAGCGGATTCATCTGGAAAGAATTGTCGGGGCCACAGGCGAACAGGTGGCAATGATCTCCGAATCCAGGGTGAGTGCAGGAGAACTGGAGGAGCTGCTGTTGAACAACCTGGGCAGTAAAAAGGCACCCACCTACGGTATCATGACGGATGGCGCGTCGTCTGCGGCCAAATATCTCTGCCGCCTTCTCTCCTGATACCGGCGGCAGAGGTACTTTTTGCGGGAACGCGATCAGAGGGCGGCGGACAACGACATTCTCAGGGGTTGCGGAAAACGGCATCGCTCACCTGACCCAGGAACACTTTGGTGCAGATCAAAACGTTCCTTGGGCTGTCGCCGGCCTGGATGCGCAACAAGCCCTCCCGTATGATGATTTTCTTCAATAATTCCCTGCCATTAGAGTGGTTGTAATAGATGTCGGAGTCGAGGATATCCTCGATATTGCTCGACTCCACTTTGTCGATAATCAATTGGATGCCCAGATTCAGAAAGGTGTCTTTGATCTGAGGGAGTTCGTTTTCCAGGGCAAGTACACCCTGTTTCGAAACCAGTTCGCACAGTTTTTTCAATTGCAGCACAATCGGGACCAGCGATGTCTGGTCTTCAAGACTGCAAGACGCCTTTGCGGCAAGGGCTAGATCGCGTATCATATATTTTCCTGTCAGGGTTGCTTTTTCTTTTTGTCGAATGGGACGGGAGTTCGCTTTGGGGGTTAACGTAAAAGCGACAGCATAGCTCAGGAACAGGCCGGACGTCAACTTCAACAACAGAAAAAAAGAAGTTCTGCCTGATCTGCCTGGGGCATTATCATCTTGGCAATGACTCCGGAAGATCGGAGAGATCGGTGACGAAGGCAGGAAAATTATCTGTCCCGACGCTTTTCCGATATGCTCGTAAAGCCCCTGCCACCAGATCTACTGTATCCCGTGTTGTTATTATTTCCATCTTGAGCTTTCTGTTGCGGCGGATAGTACGTTCGACACCACGATATTTTACGGTTTTCATCTCTTTTCCGTCGAATACCTGCATCTCGGCGATGGAGAGGGAGACCACACCGGTCGCAAATAGAATTTCTTCAAGGCTGTCGATATTCGTTGTCGGCGGCAGGAATACTTCAATTTTCTGCATTGCTTTCTCCGGTAATCCTCTGTTTGAGGAGGTTCAGATGTTTATGGGTGATGGGATTGCGATCGAGTCCCCTAAGGTAATAGATGTCTTCGATTTTCCTGGCGCTGCCTGTTATCCGGCCGATGGAAATATCGCAGTTAAAGGCGTAGAGGGTGTCATGAAAGGCGGCTCTGATCGCTGCCGCCGGCCCTTGTGCCGTTATTGTAATCGACGGCATTGAACTGCTGCCCCGAAGGGCAAGTGAAAGCCCAATGACTCCAGGAACATGGCCCGAGGTAAAAGTTTTGGCCGCGTGGCCTGTCGGTGTCAGGCCGGCGGTGATCTCCGACTGGAGCAGCCGGAGTACCTTTTCGTTGGTCTGGGGGATGGTCAGAGTTATGAAATCGGTATCTCCCTGGCAAAACTTCCTGCCGTTTTGAATCTCGATGCCGTGGATCAGCAGGGTATGGAAAATCACCTGAAGACAGTATGGACTTTTGTCTGTTTCCACCCTCAGGCGGAGATAACCAGGGGTAAAGGAGTCAACCATACATGTGGTCGCAAGCGAATTGTGCACCGCGGCCGGCTGATCGTTTCCGCTGTGAATTTTTTCCGGTTCCGCTTGAGACTCGGAGAGGTTGAGGGGAGCACAGCTATTAATCCGCACATCCAGCACCGATTCAGTCGTCGCCAGACGCTGAAGCAGATTGTCGTCAAGAAAAGAGGTAAAAATCTCGATCTTCATGTTCGCCCGGTTCATTGATTTAGGCGAAGGAGTCCCTCCGCGGGATCCTGGGACAGGGGCGCTGTTTTTATAATGTTCGATAGCGATGCCGCCAATGATCTCTGCGCCGATGTCATGGAGAAAAGCAAATTCTGCCAGATCTTCCGCCGTGGTGTGGAGCTCTATTTTATGCATGTCGGTGTTTTTCTCTTGATCGTATACAATTCGTAAGACATCTCTCGTGTCATCGGTATAACGCAACTCATATGCCAGAATATTCTTTATTTTCGAGGCCTCTTGGAAAATCCATCCAGGCGTGGAAAAACCATGTCTTGGCCTGGGGAGAGATGTTGCTCCGGGATGGGATGTAAATGGGGGAAAAGACAATAATGTCATTATGCTTTACAAAAATGTGGAGAATAGATGACAAACTTCTTTGCATTGAGGTGAATGATGTCGTTCTTCAAGCTTCTTGTTCACTCAATCCAGCTCCAAGGTAATATCGGTCGGTATTCCATTTCCCAGGGCGATCGTGTCCAGCAGCTTCTCCAGGTCGACAAGACGCGCGAATCCCCTGCGGACGATGATGTCATACCCGTGAGCGGCGAGGTTGTCGATGAGCGAATAGACATCCCGGTGGACCTCGATATAGATCCTGCCGGAGATAAAAGCGACCTTCACCGGTTGGTAGACCAGTTGGACTTTTGTTCCCTTTTTAACAGAGGGAAAAAGTTGCACAATGTCTTCGGGATACATCCTGATGCAGCCGCGAGTGACCAGTCTGCCTACCGACCAGGCGATATCGGTGCCATGGATGCCGTATAAGGTGCCCTCGAGTCCCATCCAGTAGTCGCCCAGAGGGTTGTCCGGTCCCGGAGGGAAGGTGGCACGTTGATATTTCTCGCGCAGGGATGGCGGAATAAACCAGGTGGGATGAATGCGTTTCACGCCGATGCGATAGGATCCGGTCGGCGTGGGATAGTCGACATCGCCGATCCCGATGGGAAATGTCCTGACAGACGGTCTGCCGGTACCGCCTGAATAGACGAATAGCCTCATTTCCGGGATGTTGACGACGAACCCTGCATATTTGGAATCGGGCAGAAGCCATTGGCTGGGAATTTCCAGCACCGTGCCGACCGGCGGCAGCCAGGGATCGTACTGCGGATAGAGCGCCGTTATCTCGTTGAAGCCGAGGTCGTAGCGGCGGGCGATGTCGAGGAGAGTGTCTTTTTTTACGACAAGATGGCGGCGTTTCTTGCCTATAAGCGCGCCGAAGTCCCGGTTATCGTGGATAAGGGGCTGCTCTTTGGCCGGCCTTTCGGTAGCCGGGGCGGGGACGGTGTTCTCCCTTGCCAGCAAAGTGAGTATTGACGTACCTTCATGAGACTTCCTCCAGGTGACCGTCACGGTTTCCCCTGCATTGAAATCATGCAGTCCAACAGGCCGCTCACCTTTCCGGAGTCTGCTGTCTGCAGCAATCCGCCCTACTACAAACCCACCGAGATCACTCTCGCGAATATCCACGGCGATCGTCGGAGAAAACCGCGAACATACCGCCAGGATGCCTGTCCTCCGGTGCACCTCGCCGGCTTCAGATCTGGTGGTGAAAATGAAAATATTGCAGATGTAAACCATGACGACAAGCATAGCCGACCGGCATGCCGGCAGAAAGAATCTGCGGTTACCTGTCGTCCGGCCGGGGCGCATAGTCAAATCGAGGCGGCACATGCGGTGGGGCAGGGTCGCCGGAGTGAATTACTTTTTCATTTTCTTGTTGAAAATCTGCTCGGCTTTCTCGGCCATTTTCTCGGCTTTGTCCGCAGCCAGCTCAGCCCTGTCGGCGGCCTTTTCAGCCTTATCCGCAGCCAGCTCAGCCCTCTGAACTGCATTTTCAGTCTGCTGACGAAGCATTGCACTATCGTCCGTCTTGGCTTTACCGGGTGAACCGCAGCCGCCAAGCAAGCCTAAAGAGGAGATAGTCAGCGCGATCAACACCGTTTGAATTCCGTTTTTTCGAATCATTGCGACATCCTCCGCTGTTGTATTGAGAAAATGGTTTCACCCTCTGTGGCGAAACATGGCTAATCCGCAGGATTTTTTTAATATGAGAAGCCGGCAAATCAGATCGAACAGGGTGCATGCGTGATGACGAATGCTCCATGTAAAGGATATATCGCGTATGCGGTTTTGAGAAGGGGCACTTATCCCCCTTTATGGGTTTAGTATTTTTTGCAGTACAGTGAGTAGATCCCACAAAAACGACAATAACGTAATATTAAAATAAATAATTACACAAATATGTAAGCATAAAACAAAAAGAAGGTCCACGACGACCTGGGCGATGATATCAAGTTTCTTTAATCACAGGATAAATGATATTTTTCTGACTTTGGCACAGGATTTGTTAATTGAGGGGCAGGTACCTCAATGTTGACAGCAAGCCATTCGGTGTTGAACGAGGAAGAATTCATAATTTAAGGAGGAGTATCGTGAAAGACATGAAATTACCAAAAGGTTGGGCGGTCGCGGCTTTTCTGGCGGTTACAGCTTTTGCTGTTCCGGCGTTTGCCGAGGATGCAAGTGTCGGAGAAACTGTGGTCCAACTGGCGTATGCCGTCGACACCTTTTATTTCCTCATGACCGGCGCACTGGTCATGTGGATGGCCGCCGGTTTCACCATGCTCGAGTCGGGGCTGGTAAGGAGTAAGAATACTGTTGAGATTCTCACAAAGAACGTGGCCCTTTACGCTATTGCCTGTATCATGTACATGCTGGTCGGATACAATATCATGTATGGCGGCGGGCCGAACAGCCTCATCCCCGGACTTGGTTTTCTGCTTGGCGCCGATCACACCGTTACCGAGGTGCTCCAGAGCGGCGGAAAAGTGTATTACTCGGCCATGGCCGATTTCTTTTTTCAGGTTGTCTTTGTGGCAACGGCCATGTCCATCGTCTCCGGTGCCGTAGCCGAACGGATGAAGCTGTGGTCCTTCCTGGCCTTCGCCGTGGTCCTGACCGGTTTTATCTACCCGGTCCAAGGTTACTGGAAATGGGGGAAAGGTTTTCTCGATGCTCTTGGCTTTCTTGACTTTGCCGGTTCCGGTGTTGTACATCTTTGCGGCGCCTCTGCGGCCCTGGCCGGTGTCCTGCTTCTCGGGCCTCGGAAAGGGAAGTATGCTGGGGGCAGAATCAAAGCCATTCCCGGTGCCAACCTGCCTCTTGCAGCACTCGGCACCCTTGTCCTCTGGTTGGGGTGGTTTGGCTTCAACGGCGGTTCCGAATTGAAAATAAGCAATATAACGGAAGCCAACGCGGTTGCCATGGTCTTCGTCAATACCAATACTGCTGCCGCCGGTGGTCTCGTCGCCGCCCTTATTCTCTCCAGGTTCTGGTTCGGCAAGGCTGATCTGACCATGGCTCTGAACGGTGCTCTTGCCGGTCTGGTGGCTATTACCGCCGAACCCCTGACGCCTTCCCCGCTGGTTGCGACGCTTATCGGCGCCATTGCCGGGCTGCTCGTTGTTGCGGCAATCATCTTTATCGACAAAGCGAAAATCGATGACCCGGTCGGTGCGATATCGGTGCACGGCGTGTGCGGAATCTGGGGTTTGCTTGCGGTAGTTTTCACCAATCCGAAGGGCTCTCTTATCGCTCAGCTAGCCGGGATAGGGACAATCTTTGCCTGGTGTTTTGGCACCAGTTTTATCGTCTGGATGATCATCAAGGCGGTGATGGGAGTTCGCGTCAGTGAAGAGGAAGAGATGGAAGGTGTCGATGTTGCGGAATGCGGACTTGCTGCATATCCTGAATTCACCAAAGAATAACAAGGGGGAATATTCGTGAAAAAGATAGAAGCTATTATCAAACCCTTTAAACTCGATGCGGTAAAAGCCGCATTGACCGACATTGGCATTACCGGCATGACTGTCTCGGAAGTTAAAGGATACGGCCGACAGAAAGGCCACAAGGAGATGTATCGTGGGGCGGAGTACAATGTGGATTTCAACCCGAAGATAAAAATCGAGCTGGTGTTGGCGGCAGATCAGGTGGATAAGGTGGTTGATGCCATCAGAAGTGCCGCCAACACGCAGAAAATAGGCGATGGCAAAATCTTTGTCCTGCCGGTGGAAGATGTTATGCGGGTCAGGACGGGAGAAAGAGGAAAAGATGCTATATAGTTGAAATCTTTCCGGTCTAATTTCATTAAAAACCTTCTTGCTGCGGAACTCCTCCAGCAAGAAGGTTTTTTTTGCTGAAAAATTTGAATGCTAATGATAATTATTCTTGACACTAAAAGATGTTTTTGGCAATGTGGTTGCCAGGGATACGAGTAGTGAAATCTGCGATTTCAAACACATTGAGAAACAAAAGAGAGCATGATATGGTGACCTCCTTGCCCGTGAAGGCATACCAAATGTATCGGGATGGTTTCCGCCGGATGACTGTGGGCAGGACCCTGTGGAAAATTATTCTGATTAAGCTGTTTATACTATTCGCGGTTATGAAACTGTTTTTTTTCCCGAACTTTCTGCAGACCAATTTTTCAACCGATGGGCAAAGGGCCGACCACGTTCTGGAGCGATTGACGGGGCCGGTAGAAAATAATTAAGTACGGAGGATGATGTAATGGGTGAAATAGATCTTGGCACGGTAAATTGGGCGAGGGCACAGTTTACTTTGACCGCCATGTATCACTGGCTGTTCGTCCCGATTACCCTGGGGCTCTCTTTTCTGCTCGCGTTTTTTGAATCGATCTATGTCCGCACCGGAAAAGAAGAATGGAAGAGACTGACGAAGTTCTGGATGACGCTGTTCGGTATCAACTTTGCCATTGGTATTGCAACCGGTATCATTCTCGAGTTTCAATTCGGCACCAACTGGTCCAACTATTCATGGATGGTCGGGGATATCTTCGGGGCGCCACTGGCGATTGAGGGAATTTTTGCCTTTTTCCTCGAAGCGACTTTTTTTGCCGTGATGTTCTTTGGCTGGGAACGAACCACCAAACGCTTCCACCTCTTTTCCACCTGGATGGTGGCGATCGGTTCAAATCTCTCAGCGCTGTGGATCCTTGTCGCCAACGGCTGGATGCAGTACCCGGTCGGGATGGCCTTCAACCCGGATACGGCAAGGTTCGAGATGCAGAATATCTGGGAAGTGATATTGTCGCCTGTGGCAGTGGCCAAATTTACCCATACGACCAGTTCCAGTTTCATTGTCGGCTCCGTTTTTGTGATTTCCATCTCCTCGTATTACCTGTTGCGGGGAAAACACGTCGACATGGCCAAAAAGTCCATTGTCGTGGCTACTGTTTTCGGCCTTTTCTCCAGTATATTCACAGCCTTTACCGGCGATGAATCGGCGTATGGCAACGCCGCCCATCAGCCGATGAAGCTTGCTGCCTACGAAGGCCTCTATGAAGGCTCGAGAGGCGCTGATATCGTCGCCTTCGGAATCCTGACCAGCGGCAAAAAAGTTGATGACGGGCGGGACCCCTTTGCGTTTGAGATCTCCATCCCCAAGGGTTTGTCCCTTCTCGCCACGCGGGAAGCGGACGGCTTTGTTCCGGGTATTAAGGATCTGGTATACGGCAACCAGGCGGAAGGGATAATGTCCGTCGCTGAAAAGATGGAAAAAGGCAAAACCGCCATCGCCGATCTGGCAGCCTATAAAGCAGCCGGCAAGGCCGGCGACGCACCGGGCAAGGCCGCAGCCCTCGAGCGGTTCAAGATCAATCAGGACTACCTGGGGTTCGGCTACTTCGATCGGCCGGAAGAAGCAGTCCCGCCGGTTGCAACCACCTATTATTCGTTTCATTATATGGTCTATGTGGGCACATTCATCATTTTGTTGCTGGCTCTTTTCCTGCGATCGGCATTGCAGGACAGACTGGCGGATAACCGCTGGTTGCTGCGGTTGGGAGTCGGCTCTTTTTTCCTGGTCTACCTTGCCTCGGAATTTGGCTGGGTGGTGGCCGAGGTCGGCCGCCAGCCCTGGGCGATCCAGAATATGCTGCCGGTAAAGATGGCCAGCACCAACATTGGCGCAGGAAATGTGCAGACTACTTTCGTCATGTTCTTTGTGTTGTTTGCCATCCTGTTGATAGCGGAAATAAAGATTATGCTGAAGCAGATAAAGATAGGACCGGAGGGAGCGTGATATGATCGGCAAATTGGATATTGTAACTCTGCAGCAGGTGTGGTGGATAATCTGTTCTGTGGTTGGAGCCCTTTTTCTTTTTCTCAATTTTGTCCAGGGCGGTCAGACGCTGCTCTGGCAGGTCGCCAAAAATGACAATGAGAAATCACTTGTTATTAATTCACTCGGCCGCAAGTGGGAACTGACATTCACTACGCTGGTCCTCTTTGGCGGGGCGCTCTTTGCCGCCTTCCCGAAATTCTATGCGACGAGCTTCGGCGGGGCGTATTGGGTGTGGATGCTGATCCTTTTCACTTTCATTGTTCAGGCGGTCAGCTACGAGTTTCGCAAAAAACCGAACAACCTGCTCGGCGCAAAAACCTATGAAGTCTTCCTTTTTATCAACGGATCGGTGGGTATTCTCCTGATCGGGGCAGCTGTCGGCACCTTCTTTACCGGCTCGAATTTTATCTTGAATGACTACAATCAGGTGACCTGGACCACTCCGCTCAGGGGGCTGGAGGCGGCTTTTTCCCTGTTCAACCTTTCTCTGGGCCTGTTTCTGGTCTTCAATGCCCGTACGCTCGGCGCCATGTATCTGGTGAACAATATTAATATGCGCGGAGTTCCGGAGTTTGAAGCCCGGGTCAGGAAGTCTTGCCTGACCAGCTTTCTCTGCTCTTTGCCCTTTCTCCTGTATGTGGTGGTAAGTCTGTTGCTGATCGATGGTTTCGGCACAGACCATAACGGTGTAGTGGGCATGGTAGCTCATAAATATCTGGACAACCTCCTGGCAATGCCGATTGTCCTCGTGATGCTGCTGGTAGGGCTTTTTCTCGTTCTTCTCGGGGTGACCCGTACCGGTCTCTCAAACGTCACCACCGGCATCTGGTTTGGCGGTCTCGGAACCGTTCTGGTCGGGTTGGCGGTTTTTTTCACCGCTGGCTTCAACAACACGCCGTTTTACCCGTCGAAGGTCGATCTGCAATCGAGTCTGACCATTTACAACGCCTCTTCCAGCCATTACACCCTGACTGCCATGACTTATGTGGCGCTGTTCATTCCCGCCGTTCTCGCGTACATTGCCTATGCCTGGCGGCAGATGGACTCAAGGAAGATCGATGCCCGGGATGTGGCTGACAAGAAGGCGTATTGAGAACAGAACAAATTATTAATGAGGAGTAAATCATGACCGCAGTATTGCTTATCGGCTGGGTCGTCCTGGTCGCAGTGTCGTATAAGGCGGCAATTATAGTGCTGGCTAAAACCAAAAATCTGTAAGATCCGAATATTTATCTCTACAGCTCAGTTCCGGGAGGGCATTACTTCCGGCTGAGCTGTAGTTTTCCTCCTTCCCGAGAGCTGCTCTCGCAGCACGCCTCACATTATGCAACCCCCTTCTCATCACAGTATTCTGATAATACTGTGAGCAATTCTTGTTGATATTCTCTCAAGGCTTTACAATACGGAAGCCATACGTCGTGTTGCCGCACCGGTCGCCGGTAACACGGTATCATTAATAAGATTGTACTAAGAAGGAGACTGCAATGTTCCGAACTGCAGTAATACTTGTTGTAATGGTTCTGCTTTTTTCCGGCTGTGCCGTGAAAGAATTCGGTAATGCCCTGAAATACAATATCCAGGGCGAATATTATCTGCAGGAGAAGAACTTCGCCGGCGGGCGGCAAACATTTTCAGAGGCACTGCAGAAAGATCCCGACAATCCGCAGGTCCTCTTTTTTTACGGGCGGTTCCTCCTTGCGGAAAACGAGGCAAAGTCGGCTCTGCCCTACCTTGAAAAAGCTGCGGCCTATAATCCCGGCGACAGCCAATACCATTTCTGGCTGGGACTGGCTTATGGGGAAAACGGCATGCGCGCAAAAGAGCGGGCAAGCTACAATGCGGCTCTGCGCCTCAATCCGCGGAACGTTCAAGCCCTGGTCTACCTCGGCAACAATCTTTTGCAGGCAGGTGAACTTGAAAAAAGTCTCACCACCTACCAACAGGCTCTGGACATGTGGCCGGACAGTCCCCAGGCCTTATACAACCGCGCGGTGATTCTCAGAAAGCTGAAAAGGGAGCCGGAAGAAAAAATGGCCTGGCGGCTGTATCTCGATTCTTATCCGGCCGGGAGCTTTGCCCGCATGGCCACCGATCGGCTGAACAGCCTGGGTGATCATTCCTATCGCAACTACCGGCTGGGGGCCAGAACCGTGACCCTTGCCGAAATCGCCTTTGTGCCGCTCTCCGCAGAAATCTCTCCTCTCTCCCGGCCATCCCTCGATCTGATCGGGGCGGCGGTATCGAATATGGGCAAGGGAGACTTGAATATCATAGTCTATCAGCAGAATAATCAGGGGCTGGCGAAAAAGCGGGCGGTCGCCCTGCGTGGCTATCTGGAGAGGAAGTTCCCGCAATTGAAAGAAAATAAGCGCATACGCATCAGCTGGTTCGGGGTCCCGGAAGAGCGCACCGTGCTGAACAAAAAGCTGGTTCTGCAAGAGTCCGTGCAATTTTTTCTTGCCGATCCGGCAAAGGAAAAGAGCAAAAAAAAGCAGCTGCCGCCAAAAAAAGCAGGCAGGAAGTGACTTTTTAAACCTGCTGAGCGTATATCTTTTTAAAAGCCACGATTGTTGTTGGTGAATGAGTGTCTGTCCAGAACTGAGATAAAGGAATAACCCGGATCACATGAGCCTTTCAGATGAAGATGTTGTCGATGGGGTCCTGGCCGGGGAGAAAGAGCTCTATGCGGTGCTGGTGCAGCGTTACCAGCGTCCTGTGTATAACCTGATGTACAGGTATTCTCTTCATGCGGAAGAAGCGGCGGATCTCACTCAGGAAGTGTTCCTCCGGACCTTTGACCGCTTAAGATCGTTCCGGTCAGGCAGCAGCTTTTTCCCCTGGCTGTATGCTCTTGCGATCAATCAAGCCAACGACTGGAGCCGCAAGAGGTCGAGGCACAAGGTCAAGATGGATGGATATGGTCAAGAGAGTACCCTGTCTGAGTCTCCGGCGGACCAGCAGACCTTGATGGAGGCAAAGGAAACAGAGGCAGTTGTCGACCGGGCTCTTGCCGTGTTGCCGGTGAAGACAAGGGAACTGCTGATTTTCCGCTATCGGCATGATCGTTCCATTCGGGAAGCAGCGTCTGTCTTCAAGCTCTCGGAAAGCGCGGTGAAGATGCGGATCAAACGTGGTCTCGATGAACTGCAGCAGGAATTGCAGAAGGCAGGATTTGATGGAACACAAGGACTTTGACAGAAACGAGCTTGAAAGGCTCCTGGCAGACACCTGGGAACGGGAGGTGCCGCCGTGGCTTCTCACCAGGATCATGGCGAACATAGACGATCGCCGGCCGTCTCTCTACGAGCGCATGCGGAACTGGTGGGTGCGCCCGCAATCCGTCAGCTTCTCTCCGGCCTGGCTGGCCTTGACCGTAACTGTCACAGTATGTGCCTTCTGGCTGGGAATGATGAACGGCCAGAAACGACAGGCCGAAATCATTGCCGGGGCAGTGCCCGCCCTTGCCGGCACTGCCGAGGCCAACTATCTGATCGGCAGAGGCTTGCTGGTTGCCGGCCGAGAAGACCAGGCTCTGCCTTTCCTTCGGCAGGCGGTGCAGCAGGATCCCGGGACCGCTGAGTTCGCTCTCTGGCAGGGGGTCGCCTACCAGGCCTTGGGGGAATCGGAAGAGGAGCGGCAAAGCTACCTTTTTTCCATGCGGGAACAGCCGGATTATCTGCCTGCACTGCTCAATCTCGGTCACAACTACCTTGAAAGCGGGCAATACCAGGAGGCCCTGGTGCAGTACGAAAAGGTCCTGCAGGTCAACCCCGTCGAGTCGAGTGCATTATACAACCGGGCTCTTGCCTACAGGATGCTGGAGGAACCCGTCCGGGCGGAACAGGCATTTCTCAGGTATCTCGATTATCACCGGACAGGGAAGTGGGTGCTTCGGGCCACACGCCATCTGCACCAGTTGGGGAATTTTACTTTTCGCAGCTATCCCATCGGCCCCGGTCGAGTCGTCTTGAATGTGACGGCCTTGCTTTCGCAGGACGTAAAGGCGCGCCGGCAGGAGTTGATGCATCTTGCCGGGGCTCTTTCCCGGGCGCCGGGGACTGAACTGCATCTGGTGGTCTATAATCAAGGCGATCGGAATGCGGCAAAGGCCTCGGCGATTGCCCTGCAGAAGCAACTGACACAGTATCTTGGCAATGGGCATGCCGTCCCCGTCAGGGGCAGCTGGTTTGATGTGGCGGAGTCGTTTACCGATGCCAACGGCCAGGAACGGCAATTGACGACGAGCCTGCTCATTTTCACCAGGTCTTATGAAAAATCCAACAGGAGAAAATCAATATGATCAAAGAACAGAGAGGAAAAACCGGGCAACCGCTGTCAGTGCTCATCTTTGCCGGCATAGTTTCAGTATTCTTTGCCATTCAGGCGGAGGTAGGCATAGCTGCTCTTGTGGACGATCCCGAGCAGGAAACCGAAACCTCGACTGAAACATCGGTCACTGTTGAAACAGCCGAGGTTGAAGCGGAAGAAAGCTATTATGACAATCCTGCACAGGCAGCTCATGCCGCGCAGTTGGCCGAAAAGACGACTCTTGACAATGAGGGGGTCAAAGAGGCATTGAGCGCTTACCAGGCGGCGCAGGAGGCTTTAGAGAATGCAACAGATGAAGAGAAGCTGGCGGCGGAGGAAGCTCTCGAACTCGCGGAAACTGCATACAAGGAGAAGCTCGCCGAAAAGACCGGGGTTGTCAGTGCAGAAATTGCCGATATGCGGGCCAGTGGCATGGGCTGGGGTGAGATAGCCCACGAACTTGGCGTGCACCCCGGCGCACTCGGTCTGGGTCACTCGAAAAAAGACAGGAATCGTCCGGGCACCGAGATGACTGCACAGGTGGTCACCGATACAGAGCTGGCCGAAGCTACCGCCCGCAATCCAAAAACCGGCAATGCGAAGGGACATGGAGCGGGACTGCAATCCGGTTCACACACCCCGGGCACTGGGCTTGACGGGACCGCTGTGGCAAGTTCGTCAAAAACCAGAGGTGAAAAAGGCCCGAGCGGCAATGTCGCCGGTGCAACCGGTTTGAGCGGTGGGGGCAAAGGAAATTCCTCTTCTTCCGGCAGTGGACAAGGAAGCGGTTCCGGCAGCTCAAGCAGTGGTAGCGGCAGCGGAGGCAGTGGTAGCGGCAGCGGAGGCAGTGGCAGCGGCGGCAAAGGTGGTAACAGCGGTAACAGCGGTAACAGTGGAGGCGGTAACAGCGGTGGCGGTGGTAACGGTGGCGGTGGTAACGGTGGCGGTAACGGCGGTGGGAAAAAATAATCAGTCTTTTTGACGGGTTGTCAACGGCACAAAGATCTCCATCAGGTAACAAACCGCTCGATTACGGACCACATGAGGTGGAGTGAAATAAAAGCATATATTCCGGCAATGACATCGTCCATCATGATACCTATGCCGCCGTGGATCCTCTGGTCAAACCAGGACACCGGAAATGGTTTGGCGATATCGAAAACGCGAAAAAGCAGAAAACCGAGGAGCCAGGCCAGGGGATGATCCGGGGCGGCGGTAAGGGTAATGAACATACCCAGGAATTCATCGATGACAATGCAGCCGGCGTCCGGACGGTCGAGAATCTTCTCGGCCGAGCCGGAAATAAAAAAACCGAGGATGAACAGTGCCCCGAGGAGGAGCAGATACGTCGGCAGCGGCAAATCCTTCATGAAAAACCACGGCAAAAATGCGGCAAGCGATCCCCATGTCCCCGGCGCTTTGGCTATTTTGCCGACATAGAACCCGGTGGCCAGAGCCATTATCAGTTGGTTCACGAATTGCTCCTCCGGCACCGTACTTCGTGGCACCGCACTTCATTATAGACTTCCGGCAGAGCCACCCGATGGCGGAGCGCTATTTCCCGACAGGCCTCATATTCAGGATAGATGACTTCCCCGGCCGGGGTTTGGACCTTCTTAGCGGCGATTTCTCCCCATCTGGTTGCGACAGTTACGATTTCTCTCGGCAGGGTTCGTCGTTTCTCCCTCCTGAAACGCAGGCCGATGGCCGTTGTCTCGGAAAGGATGATTTCCTTCATGGAGTGAGCAAAGGCCGGAGTGCAGATTACCTGCAGGCTGAAGCCGGGCCGGCCTTTTTTCATCAGGATTGAAGAAAGCGTAACATCGAGGGCTCCTCCGGCAAAAAGCAGGTCGCAGAGATGGGGGAAGGATTCCGGGCTCCAGTCGTCGATGTTGGTCTCGATGACTTCAACCGTCTGGCTTTCATCGACTTCACAGGTTTCGCCGATAATGAGTCGAAGGAGATTCGGTTGATTATTGCTGAGTATCCGGCTGCCCGCGCCATAGCCTGTGGCCTGGATAGTCATTGGCGGCAGTGTGCCAAATTGGTCGGCAAGCGTTGCGATAAGCGCAGCGCCGGTAGGTGTTACAAGTTCCTGTGTCAGGTCGACGCCGTAGGTGGGCACGCCCTTCAGCAGCTCGCACACGGCAGGTGCCGGCAGGGGCAGCAGGCCATGGGCGCATTCTACAAATCCATGGCCGAGGGGCAGCGGGGAGCAGATCAGCCGGCCGATGCCAAGCCGGTGCAGGCCAAAGACAGTGCCGACCACGTCGACTATGGTGTCGAGAGCGCCCACCTCGTGGAAATGTACCCGATCCTCGGGAATACCGTGGATTTTCGCCTCCGCCAGGGCCAGAGCACGGAACACGGCGGCCGCTCTCTCGACAACCGGCCGGTCGAGGGAACTGTGTTCAAGCAACCGCAGGATAGCGGGAAGCGTTCTGAGGTCCTGGCGCCGGTCGCTGTTGACTTCTACCTTGATGCAGCCGATGGAATGGATTGTTTTTTCCTCGACCGCGAAAGTCATGCCTTCCAGATGCAGCTTGGCAAGTTCGTCGGTCAGGACTTGCCGATCCAGGCCGGCATGGAGCAGGGCGCCGAGAAGCATGTCGCCGCTGACCCCGGAAAAGCAATCGGCGTATGCTGTACGTTGAGGTAATGGAGGTGTTGTCACGGAGGTTTGGGAGAAAGAGTTAATTACTGGATTGGCAGAAGGTCGTCCCGACGGCCAGTGGATAGCCGCAGAGGAAAGCCTCGACCGGCATGCGTTTTTTGCCTTCGGGCTGGATCTCCCGGATCAGCAGGGCATTTCTGCCACAGGCAATGAGAATGCCCTGCCGGTCGGCCCGGAGCACCGTGCCGGGCAGGGCGTCGCTTGGCCGGCCCACCACTTCGGGACGGAAAAGCCGTAGGCGGGTACCATCGAGAAAACAGTAGGCGGACGGCCAGGGGTCAGAACCCCGGATGAGGCAATCGATTTCCCCGGCATCTTTATTCCAGTCAATAAGCCCATCGTCTTTTTTCAGCATCGGGGCTAAGGTTGCGTGGTAATGGTCCTGGGGAACGGGAATAATGCTCCCTTCTTTCAATCCCTTGATCGCCTTCAAGAGGGTTTCGCCGCCAAGTACCGCCAGTTTTTCAAAAAGACTGCCGGCGGTTTCGTCCGGCGCTGCCTGAATCCTGGCTTTCAGCAGCACATCTCCGGTATCCATGCCCGCGTCCATTTGAATAATGGTAACGCCCACTTCCTTTTCACCTTTGATTAAAGCCCATTGAATCGGCGCCGCCCCTCGGTATCCCGGCAACAGCGAACCGTGAACATTAATGCAGCCGAAAGGGGCAAGGTCAAGGAGCGACTGCGGCAGAATCCGACCATATGCGGCAACGACGATCAGATCCGGATGATAGCTGAGCAGGCCGTTGCGAAACTCCTCGGTCTTGATCTTCACCGGTTGAAGTACCGGAAGGTCAAGCGTTTCGGCGAACACTTTGACCGGCGGCGGAGTCACTTTCTTGCCCCGGCCTTTTGCCTTGTCCGGCTGGGTGACAACCGCGACAACTTTATCGGGGCCGTCGATAAGCGACCTCAGGATCGCCGTGGCAAAATCGGGGGTTCCCATGAAGATAATGCGAAGCGGTCCGGTCGTCATATCAGGCTCCTAAGTTTCGACCATCCATTTTTTGACTTTCTTCTTGTACAGGCTCCTCTTCAAGGGGCTGAGGTGGTCAATGAAGAGAATGCCGTTCAGGTGATCGATTTCATGCTGCAGCACTACGGCAAAACGATCCTCGGTCGACAACTCGTGAGTCTGTCCCTGCAGGTCCTGGAAAGCGACGGTAATTCTCTTATGGCGTTTTACACTGGCGGTGAGGTCGGGAACACTGAGACACCCTTCCTCATCGAACTGGGTGCCCTCATGGGCGACTATCTCCGGATTGACCAGAGGCATAAACCGCCGTTCTCCCTCGCTGTCCCCGTGAGTATCGACAACAATCAACTTGATCGATTGACCGATCTGCGGGGCGGCAAGGCCGACACCCGGGGCATCGTACATGGTTTCCGCCATATCTTCAACCAACCTGGCAAGACTCTCGTCGAAGGTGGCAACTCTTTCTGTCTCTTTTCGTAAAACCGGGTCCGGGTATTGGTATATCTTCTGAATACTCATTGTAATTTTATCATAAATAACGGTGATCTGACGCAACAGCGCCCATTCAACATCCGGGCAATGTACCATAGCGGCCGTCTTTTGGCTATGGTTAGAAAAGTAAGCATAATTTTGCTGAAAGGTAACGATCTTCGGCGACAAACCGGTGAGGAGGCGAGTCGATGGGCTGAAAATTGAAGAAAATCGATCGGGAAAATGACTGCAACAGCTTGATACTCCGGAGAAATTACCATAAAAAAGGAGGAAAATGCCTTGACTTAGCAATCTATTTATTGTGTCATGGGTAAACGTTCATCAGCACCCCATATGCGCACGATCAGGCCGCCGTGCATAGGCCAACTATAGCCCGTCCGCCTGCTTGTGCACCTCTGGAGCACTGCTAAACGTTTACAGGTTTAGGGTTATGCGAGCATTTTGCTATTCCCGGTGAACGGTTACTGTCATGGAAGAGCGCGGCAACTAAATTTCAAACTTGAATGGGGGGAACTTTTAACATGACCAAACCAGCCGAGAAACCGTCAAGCCATGAAAAAGCGCAGGATCTGGTTGCGTTAGTCGAAACCGGGGGACGAAAACCCAAGGGAACCATCTCCCGTTCCGTCCTTTTTTTCGTGCCGCTGTTCTGGACTCTTTTTCAGCTCTGGTATGCATCTCCCCTTCCTTTTATTTTCAATGTCATTGTTTTGAACGACACCGAGGCACGATCTATCCACCTTGCATTCGCCGTCTTTCTTGCCTACACCGCCTTCCCGACCTTCAAGTCCTCGCCCAAAAGATATATTCCGGTCCAGGACTGGATTGTCGCTTTCATTGCCGCTTTTTGTGCCGGATACATTTTTCTCTTCTACAGCGAACTGGCAAACCGCCCGGGGAAGCCGACCAACCTTGATCTGATTGTTGCTATAGCCGGTCTCATTTTTCTGCTGGAGGCTACCCGCAGGGCGCTTGGTCCGCCGCTGATGGTGGTGGCTGCGGTTTTTATTACGTATACCTTTGCCGGTCCGCAAATGCCGGATGTTATCGCCCATCAGGGGGCGAGTCTGGTGAAAGGCATGTCCCACTACTGGCTTTCCACCGAAGGAGTCTACGGCGTGGCCCTCGGGGTCTCGACCGGAATGGTGTTCATGTTTGTCCTCTTTGGTTCGCTGCTGGAGGCGGCCGGTGCCGGCAACTATTTCATTCGGACGGCATTTGCTGGTCTTGGCCATATGCGCGGCGGCCCGGCCAAGGCGGCAGTTGTTTCCTCGGCGATGACCGGTCTGGTCTCCGGCTCGTCTATCGCCAATGTGGTCACCACCGGTACCTTTACTATCCCGCTCATGAAAAAAGTCGGTTTTTCCGCCGAGAAGGCGGGGGCTGTGGAAGTAGCCTCGTCGACCAACGGCCAGCTGACGCCGCCGGTCATGGGGGCGGCGGCCTTTCTCATGGTCGAATACGTCGGGATTTCCTATATCGAAGTCATCAAGCACGCCTTTTTACCCGCCATCATTTCGTATATCGCCCTTGTGTACATTGTTCATCTGGAAGCATGCAAAATGGGTCTGAAGGGCTTGCCCAAGCTGAAGGCCACGACGTTCACCAGGAGCCTGATGACCTTTGTTATTGTGGTGCTGAGCCTGATCATCATCGGCGGGGTCACGTATTATGGGCTCGGCTGGGTCAAGAAGGTTGCAGGAGATTATGCCATCTGGGTCGTCTGCCTGATTCTGTTCGTTGCCTATCTCTTTCTGCTCAGGTTCGCCTGCCGGGTGCCGGAACTGGAATTGAGTACGGATATCACTGTCCTGCCCGCCCTTGGTCCTACCGCTCAGGCCGGCTACTATTTTCTTTTACCCGTCGTGGTGCTCATGTGGTGTCTCACGGTCGAGCGGTTATCTCCTGCTCTGTCGGCCTTTTGGGCAACAATGCTGCTGCTGTTCGTCGTGGTCACCCAGCATCCATTGAAAGGGTTTTTCCGGGGCGCCGAAGGGCCTGAATACAGTGTGAAGCGTGGCTTGACCGAGATGATCTCCGGCATGGTCTCGGGCGGGAGAAACATGATTGGTATCGGCGTGGCAACGGCTGCCGCGGGGATTGTGGTCGGCACCGTCACCCTCACCGGAATTGGTCTGGTCATGACCGAATTCGTCGAGTTTATTTCCGGTGGCAATCTGGTGTTGATTCTCTTGTTTACTGCCGTCATCAGTCTTCTCCTTGGCATGGGACTGCCGACAACGGCCAATTACATTGTCGTTGCGACCCTGATGGCTCCTGTTATCGTCAGTCTTGGGGCGCAGAGCGGACTGATCGTCCCGCTTATCGCCGTACACCTTTTTGTATTTTATTTCGGCATCCTGGCGGACGATACGCCACCGGTCGGGCTGGCCGCCTTTGCGGCGGCAGGGATTTCGGGCGGAGATCCGATTCGAACAGGTATTCAGGGCTTTGCCTATGACATCCGGACGGCAATCCTGCCCTTTATCTTCATTTTTAATAACGAATTATTGATGATCGGAATCGGCAGCTGGCTGCATCTGACTATTGTCGTCTTTGGTGCGGTTGTGGCGATGCTGGCATTTGCCGCTGCAACCCAGGGCTGGTTCATGACCAAAAGCCGATGGTGGGAGACCATAGCCCTGTTGTTGATCGCCTTCACTCTTTTCCGTCCCGGATACTTCTGGGACAGACTGTATCCGCCGCTCACCGAAATGCCGGCAATAAAATTGGTTGAGGTACTCGATACCTTCCCCGACGGTGAACGATTGCGGCTCACCCTGAAAGGAGAAAAGGATGATGGGAGCGAATACTTCAAGACGGTTATGCTGAAGGTGGGCAATGAGCCGACCGGAGCTGAAAAATTACGCGGTCTTGGCATTACCACACGTGATGAAGATGGGAAAGTGATTGTCGATATGGTAGGCTTTTCAAGCGCGGCCGAAAAGGCAAGAATCGATTTTGATCAGGAAATCGTCAACATCCAGCTGGTTGCCGATCGGCCCAATAAGGAATGGATGTTTATTCCGGCCCTGCTTCTGCTCGCGCTTGTCTTGATTCTGCAGCGGCGGAGAGCCGCAAAAATCTTATTACCGGCGGGCGTCTGACTTAGGTGCCCGGGGAGGGAAGTTGATGGTAAAAAAAATACTTGTGCCGATCGCGTTTTCAAAATATTCCCAGGGAATATTGAAATATGCGGCGGATATCGCCGCAGCCACCGGGGCGGAAATGATTGTCGCCAATGTGATCAATGAACGCGATCTTGCCGCTGTCGATAAAATCACCTCCCATGGCTACAAAGTGGATATCGAGCACTATGTCGAGACCATCAAGAACGAGCGGAGGGAAGAGCTGCAACGTCTCATGGACCAGTTGACACTGCCGGATGACCGGGTCAGCTATCTCTTCTGCATCGGTGATCCAACCAATGAATTAATAGAACTGGTTATCGACAAGGGTATAGACATGGTGGTAATGGGAGTGAGGAACCGTGATTTCAGTTATCTTTTTACCGGTTCCGTAGCAGAACGCATGTTCAGCAGGTGTCCTGTAAC
Source organism: Desulfobulbaceae bacterium BRH_c16a (assembly GCA_000961725.1). GTDB lineage: Bacteria > Desulfobacterota > Desulfobulbia > Desulfobulbales > Desulfocapsaceae > Desulforhopalus_A. Next base: position 82,105 of record LADS01000037.1, on the reverse strand, counting down.
CATTGTGTCGTACCGTGACAGGGAAATTTCCGACCAGTTGCGAAGAAAATTCAATAAACACAGGCACAAGGAAGATTAGCCCATGTACATGCTTTTTCCAGTAATCGGCTACCTGGTCGGCTCGATCCCTTTCGGTCTGGTGATCGGCAGGATGGCCGGCATCGATATTCGGACAGAAGGCAGCCGTAATATCGGCGCCACCAACGTCAACAGGGTTCTCGGCAAGAAACTCGGTATTCTCACCCTGGTCTGCGATTGTCTGAAAGGATTGCTGCCTATGGCGCTGGCGGCATATTTTCTGCCTGATGCGACAAATAAAGAATCGATCGTTGCTCTTACCGGTCTCCTGGCAGTGGTCGGCCACATGTTTTCCGTTTATCTGAAGTTCCGAGGCGGTAAAGGAGTGGCAACGGGCCTGGGTGTTTTTTTGTACCTGTCGCCGCCGGCCATTGCCATCGGTCTGGCGGTTTTCGTGGTTTCCGTCGCCGTATCCGGCTTTGTTTCCGTTGGCTCCCTGGTGACGTGCGCGCTTATGCCCTTGTGGCTCTACCTGCTGGGCGGATCGAAGACAACCATCGGTGTGGCGGCAGCAGTAGCCTTGCTGATCTGGGGCAAACACCACGAGAACATTACCAGATTACTGCACGGTCAGGAAAAGACCTGGAAAAAGGTCAAGGTCGAATAGAAAGAAAACTTCTCTGCGCTTTACCGGTTACCGGCAATAGATCCGGGTTCTGCAGTCTTTGGATGTGTTCCGGTGAAAGATTATAGTCTTTCTGCAAGTTCGGCGAGCAGCATTTCAGCTTCTTCCCTTGTTTTTGTATATTTTGGTTTGTAGTCGGCCTCGCTGGAGAGTTTGGCTATCTGCCGGAAGATGATATTGGCTCTACCGACGACCCGGATGACCGGCCCGACTTGTTTTTCAGCAAGAAACTTCGTGATTTTCCGGAATGTGCCGATGGCTGAAAGATGACCGAATTGAGCTTCCGTGAGATCGGTGATAACGGCAAAACCAGGTTCAAGGTCGGATGTACAGAAACGGATATCCGTATATATTCTCTCCACTTCTTTTTTGGAGATGGCGCCACGTAATGTAATATCAAGTCTGTTCCGCTTGATATTTGCCGAGACTGTGGATGTGCGATTCTCCTGAGTCATCTTTTTCTCCAAAAACTCCAACTTTGTCGCGGGAATACGTTTTTTACCGAGAACTTCTCTCCAAAAGGATTGAAAGTCAGCTGATCGCTTCGTGTTTCTACGGTCACAAATGACCTTTGGAATTATATCGCACTTGAAAGTGGTTTATCCAGTGTCCCCGGAGCCTTGCCGCCGGGTTTAATTTTCGTGAGATGGATAGGAATAACCAATATGATGAGAATGATCATATAATGTTATTGATATGATTTCAATGATATTACTGTGATTAATCGGTTTATTTCGTACGGATCAGCTCTTCCGTGGAAATGAAATAGGAGTGAAATTTTATTTCCGCTTTCTTTCGATATTTTGGTTTTATCCGGATCGGACCTTGAGTGAGGTGCACCGTTTTCGGTATTATTGTAGAAGGTGATCTCTTTAAATGAACACAAGCATGTTCATCAATTGCAGAGAGAATGTTGCGGAGTGACAGGTATGCCTGAAGCATTCCGGAAAGCAGGCTGGTGCATTTTCACTATGAAAAGGGGCTCGTATGACTGAAACAAAAGAAATGGTGCCGTCGAAAAAAAAGCGGTTCAGGTTGAGGTTGCCGGTGCTGCCGAAACTTCCTCTCAGGCCGATACTTTTCCTTGGCGTAATGATCTCGGCATTCGTCTTCATCTGGTTTTTTTGCCGGATCGAGCCGGAAGCGGGAGAGATCGCGGTACTGATCAGGAAGACCGGTGAAAATCTGCCATCGGGTCAGGTGATAGCGCAGGCTGAGGGAATGAAAGGCATCCAGCTGGAGGTGCTTGCCGAAGGCCGCTACTTTAAGAATCCCTATACCTGGAGTTGGAAAATCCGCCGGATTCTTGATGTTCCCGCCGGAAAGCTTGGGGTGATGACCCGTCTCTACGGCGAGGAGCTGCCTCCCGGCAAGATCATCGCCGAAGACAGCCAGCGCGGCATTATGCAGGAAATCCTCCGGCCGGGCAAATATCGTATCAACCCCTATGCCTACCATGTTGCCCTGTTCGATGCGATCAACATCAATCCCGGTCATGTCGGGGTGATAACGTCCTTGACCGGCAAGGATGTCTTTAACAACGCGCTCTTAGGGGAAGAAAAAAACACCTTTATGGTACAGGATGGCCTGAAAGGCGTGTCCAGCCGCCTTCTCGATTCCGGCACACACTACCTCAATCCCTATATGTACAATATCGTCGAGGTGAATACCCAGAGTCAGCGCTTCGAGATGTCCGGCAAGGATGTCATCAACTTCCTGACGCTGGATGGGTTCGCCGTTACGGTGGAAGGAACCATTGAGTTCGGCATTGAGCGCGATGAGGCCGCCTTTCTCACGCACCGGGTCGGCGATATGGACGACATCATCAAAAAACTGATCCTGCCGAGGGCTCGAGGCTTCAGCCGTATCGAAGGCAGTAAACATCCGGCCGTCAATTTTATTGTAGGCGAGACCCGGCAAAAATTCCAGAGCGATCTGGAAACCCACCTGCGCGCCAAGTCGAAAGGCTGGGGCGTCGATATCAAATCGGTGCTGGTCCGCAAGATTATCGTGCCGGACGAGATCGCCAGCATCAACCGTGACCGCGAACTGGCGGTTCAGGACGCCGCCAAATACGAGCAGCAGATCATCCAGGCGAAATCAAAGGCGGAACTGACCAAGCAGGAAATGCTTGCCATACAGAACAAAGAAAAGGTCGAAGCCGATACCAAACGCATCCGCGCCGTGATCGATGCCCAGCAGGACCAGAGCGTCAGGCTGATTGCCGCGCAGAAGGAGCTCGAAGTCGCCAAATTGGAATATGAAGCCGCCATCTCCCAGGCTGAAGCCATTCTGCTCACTGCCGACGGCGAAAAGGATGCGATCAAGGCGCAGAATGAAGCTGAGGCTTTCGTCCTGAAAAACCGTGTAACCGCTTTTGGCGGCGGCGGCAATTTTGCCCGCTATACCCTCTATGAAAAGGTCGGGCCACAGGTGCTGTCGGTGCTCAGCAGCGATTCCGCCGAGGGGCTGGGTAAAATTTTCGATACCTTCGCGCCGGCGAAAGGGGGGACGAAATGAAAAGAAACATAAAGATTGGCCTTGCTGCCCTTGTCGTATTGGCATGTGCAGAGTTTGTCTGGCTGTGGGGCTTCTGCCGGTTCTATGTCGGCCCCGGCGAAATGGCGATTATTACCGCAAAAAACGGTAATCCACTGGAACCTGGGCAAATTCTCGCCCGAGAAGATCAGAAAGGTATTCGGGAGGAGCCCCTCGGCGAAGGCCGCCACTTCCTTAATCCGGTTTTCTACGAATGGGAGATCGTCGATGTGATCCTGGTCGAACCCGGCAAGGTCGCCGTCATCACGTCCAAGATCGGTGAAAAACTTGAAGAGGGAGAATTTATCGCCGAGCGCGGTCAGAAAGGGATCTGGCGCGGTGTTCTTGGGCCGGGGAAATACCGGATGAATCCCTACGGCTATAACATTGAGATTGTCGATGCCATCAGCATTCCCATCGGGTATGCCGGAGTGATTACCTCACTCTCCGGCGAGCAGGCCCCAAGTGGACAATTTGCCGGCGAGAAGCAGAAGGGGGTCCGGCAGGATGTGCTGCAGCCCGGCCTCTACTATGTCAATCCGAAGGAGTATAAGGTCGACGTCCTCGAAATCGGTATCAACCAGGTCTCATTGCTGGGCCGCAGCGGCGGCAAGGTTGTTACCAAGGCCCGCCAGCTCGGGACCAATGAGGCGCTGAATGTCCTGCAGTCGGCCGTTCTCGAGAAACAGGAGGCTAAACGCCAGGATTATTTCAGCAAAAGGTCTTCATCCGTTCAGGATCAGAAATTCAAGACCGGCAGGCAGGTCGACTTCGACGCCGGCAGGCCGCTCGCGGAAATGGCCCCGGCGCCCCTCCAGGAAGGGGAAATGAACCTGATCGAACTGGTCAGTTTTCCGTCGCGCGACGGCTTTCAGATCAGTCTCGACATGACGGTCGAGTTCGAGCTCTCGCCCGACAGCATAGCCGGCATCTTTCGGCGTTACGGCGATCTTCCGGCAGTAGTCGACAAGATCATCATGCCGCAGATCACCTCGATCTCGCGCAACAAGGGTTCCGAATACCGGGCCAAGGATTTCATTGTCGGCGAAGGCCGGGAAAAATTCCAGAACGACATCACCGTTTCACTTGAGCAGACGCTTGGCGCCAAAGGGATAAAGATCTACAACGCACTCATCCGCCACGTTGAGGTGCCCGACGAAATCCGTGCGCCGATCCAGCAGTCGAGCATTGCCGTCGAACAGGATCTGACCAACAAGGAGCGGCAGAATACCGCGCGCAAGCAGGCAGAACTCAATACCGAACTGTCGCTTATCCAGCAGCGCGGCGAGCAGGTGCTGCAGGAGACCGAGAAACTGAAAGCCGAGATCGCGGCCGACCTCGGCAAACAGGTCGCCGAGATTCGGGCCGAAACCCTGAAAAAAGCGGCGGAGATCAAAAAATTGACGGCAGCTATTTCCGCCGACAAGGTTCGCGTCCTTGGTCAGGCGGAGGCCTCGGCGCTGCAAAAAGTGGACGGGGAAAAGGCGAACGGACTCATGTTGAAAACGACGGTTTTCAACGACCCTGTTGCCTATGCACAGTGGCGGTTCGCCGACACTCTCAACCCGGCAATGAAACTGAACATCATCCACGCCGGCCAAGGGACCCTCTGGACCGATTTGGAAAAGACCGGTTTTGCCGAACTCGGTGGAGCCGAACAGTTGCAGAAGAAATAACCCGGGAAGAGAAAACTCCCGACAGAAAAGCAAAACAAACTTCAGCGCAGTTGAAGTTTGTTTTGCTTTTTCATTTTTCACAACCCGAGGAGGGTTGCATTGAAGGAAAGAGGAGCACATAGTAATGAGGTGACACACAAAGTAGCCTCCTCTCCGAGAGTAAATCCGGTCTAGGGTAATCGGGGGAGGTTGCAGCTGAGGACAGACCATGGATACGAGCACAAAGGTTCTTCTGATCGAGGACAATCCTCCAGATGTCGCTTATTTGAAAGAGCTGCTCTCAGGAGTCGCCGGGCATGTATTTGCTCTTGGGAATGCCCGGCTGCTTTTCGAAGGACTTGTGCTGCTCGGTCAAGAGCATTTCGATCTTGTCCTGCTCGATCTCGATCTTCCCGACAGCCAGGGGTTAAGTACCGCGATGCATCTGCGCAGACAATTCCCGGCAATGCCGATAATCATTCTTACCGGACTCGCCGACGAAGAACTCGCCGTCAAGTCGTTGCAGATGGATATTCAGGACTACGTGATAAAGGGGCAGATCTCCAGAGATCAGGTGGTGCGCTCTATACGTTATGCCATTGAAAGGAAGCGAGCTACGGAGGCATTGCGTGAGAGAGAGGAGCGGTATCGATCGCTGTTCGACTCGATCGACGAGGGCTATTGCGTAATCGAGATGCGCCTTGAACCGGGCCGGCCTCTTGATTATCGATTCATTGAAGTCAATCAGGCATTCGAAAAGCAGTCAACCCTGAAAGACGTCGAAGGGAAGTGGATGCGGGAGCTTCGCCCGGACCATGAAGAATCCTGGTATGAGATTTATCGGGATGTCGCGCTTACCGGCAGGCCGATACGTTTTCAGCACTGCGGCAAGGCCCTGGGCGGCCGATGCTTCACCCTGTATGCCTTCCGTGTCGGCCTCCCGGACCAGCGACGGGTCGCAGTTCTCTTTAACGACATCACCGAGCAGAAGCGGATGGAAGAGAAAATCAAACGCATGGCTTACCATGACGCCCTCACGGGTCTTCCCAATCGTCGTCTCTTCATGGACATCGTCAACCTTGGAGTGGCGGAAGCCCGCAGGCACCGGAACAAGCTGGCGATCCTCTATATGGACCTCGACAGATTTAAAGAGGTCAACGATACCCTGGGGCATGAGGCGGGGGATAAACTGCTGGTGGAAGTTGCCAAACGACTGAAGTTGAGCATCAGGGAATCGGACACAGTTGCCCGTGTCGGAGGCGACGAGTTCAACATCATCCTTGCCAATATTGTTCATTCCGAGGACATCACCACCGTTGCCCAAAAGATCAGGGACTCGTTTGAAAAGAGTTTTATGATAGCCGGGCATGAATTCCATACAACCGCCAGCATCGGCATCGGCATCTATCCCGACGACGGCGAAAAGGTTGAGGACCTTTTCCGTTGTGCCGACAGAGCCATGTACCACGTCAAGGAGATGGGTCGGAATACCTTCCATTTCTGTAATCCCGAGGTAAATGTCCGCTCGCTTGAACGGATGAAAATGGAAAGCAGGCTGCGCCGGTCGATTGAGCTTGGAGAGCTGGTCATGCACTATCAGCCGCAGATCGACATCGATACAGGAAAAATCGTCTGCGTCGAGGCGCTTGTCAGGTGGAACCACCCGGAAATGGGACTGCTCGAATCGAACCGGTTCATGAATGTAGCCGAGGAAACCGGGTTTATAGCCGTTATTGATGAATGGGCCTTGAAAAACGTCTGCACCCAGCTCGGAACGTGGCTGAAGAGTGGGTTGCCGCCCATCTGCTTTACAGTCAATCTCTCGGCACGGCAGTTTCAGAGCGCCGATCTCACCAACAAGTTGGCGCACATATTGAGTGAGCCCGGCGTCCCGGCAAATTGGTTGAGCATCGAGATTAAAGAAGGGATAGCCATGAGTAATACAAAGCGCACTGCGGCCCGGCTGATTGAGCTGGCAAAACTTGGCGTACATATCTCGCTTGATAGTTTCGGTACCGGTTTTTCATCCTTGGATTGCTTGAACCGGCTGCCTTTTGAAAAGCTCAAAATCGACAAATCGTTCATTCGGGACATAGCCACCGATCCTGGTTGCAGGGCGATAATCAAAGCAGTTACTTCGATGGCTCACCATATGGACCTGAAAGTCACGGCGATGGGAGTCGAGAATGAGGACCAGTTATCGTTTTTGCAAAAGACTCAGTGCGATGAGGCCCAAGGGTACTACTTCAGCAGACCTCTGCCTGCGCGCGAATTGGCAGAATTGATTACTGCAGGAACATTGAGTTAGAGTGAGGAGGTCCAATGGAAAAGTCTCTTGATCGAAACGGGTCCCTTGCCTTGGGCAATGCCGCGCTTTATGAAAAACTCAGGCGGTCGGAGGCGGAACTGAGGGAATGGAAAAAGCTGAGCGATTCCCTTGGCGAGATACATCTGCTCATTCACTCCACCCTCGATATGGATCGGATCATCAACGGGGTTATTGCCAAAGGTACGGAGGCAATCGAGGCGGAGAGTGCGATGGTCTTTTTCCGAAGCGAGGGAGATATATGGGAGGTTAAATATGTCTACCGACTCCCCGCCGAGCTGACAGGCAGGAAATACGACAGTGAAATGGTCAGACATTCGGTCATTGCCATCGAAAAAAACCGGCCGGTCGCCATAGACGATGTTCAATCCGATGACCGGGTCGACCGACGGTTTGTCGATTCCCTGAACATTAAATCCCTGCTTGATTTTCCACTCAGCGCCAAAGAGAAAATACTTGGCGATGTGGTATTTCATTACCATTCAAAAGCGACATCCTTCACCGAAGCTCACGTCGATTTTGCCGGGAAGCTCGCGTCTTCGCTCGCCCTCGCTCTGGAAAACTCTCTTCTTTTCAATGAGTTGAAGAACTCGGAAAAGGCGCTGAAGGAGAGCGAAAAGCGGCTGAAACTGACGGTTGAAGAAATCAACCGCTCAAATATCGAGCTTCAGCAGTTTGTCTCTATCGTTTCTCACGACCTTCAGGAACCCTTGCGGACGGTGGCCAACTTTCTGGAACTCCTTGCTGCCCGTTATAAAGGAAAACTTGATGAGAAAGCCGACACATACATTGCCTTTGCCGTAGAGGGGGCGCAACGGATGTCAAGATTGATTTACGATCTGGTCGCCTATTCCCGGGTCGGGACTCGCGCGCGAGAGTTCGGCCAGGTGGCGCTCGAGGAAATCCTGAAGCAGGTGAAGGACAGTTTTCACAGGGCAATTGAGGAAAGCGACGCCGAGATCAGCCATGATCGGCTGCCTGAAGTGGAAGGTGACGGCACCCAGTTGGGACAAGTCCTGCAAAACCTTCTCGGCAATGCGATCAAGTTCAGGCAAAAAGCGGTCCCGCCCCGGATCCACATCTCGGCGGAGAGAAGGGGGGATGAGTGGCTCTTCGGTGTACACGACAATGGCATCGGCATCGATTCACGGTATCGAGATCGTATCTTCATCATTTTTCAACGCCTGCATTCACGGGAAGAGTTTGCCGGGACCGGCGTAGGTCTGGCGATCTGTAGAAAAATCGTGGAGATGCACCAGGGGCGCATCTGGGTGGAGTCTGAGCCTGGCGAGGGATCGAGCTTCTATTTTACTTTGCCTGCAAGGCAGGGGAAGGCTGGGTAAGACTTTTTTCTCAAGGCCTTGCCGAATTCATATCCAATGAATGAAGTTCGGCAAAAAAGATTGCAAAAATCGGGGCGAACGTTTAGCCTAACATAAATTAGGTTTGTACACACTTTCGGCTGGGAGGTATGTTGAGAGGTCCGGTCACTTTCGTCATCGGTAACGGCAACCCTTCGCGGCTGTATCTTGGAAGATCCTGTGCCCACACACTGAATCTCGGGTGGTTGAATTGACGCCGTCCCTGGACTTCATTCTCGACGCTTACGAAAGGAGGGGGAAAAGATGCCGGAATTTACACACGCATTCTCGGGACTCGCGGCCGATCGCAAGGTGACGCATGCCGAACTGGTTCGATCGATCCGCTTCATGATCGCCGCCGAATACGAGGCGGTCCAGCTCTACATGCAACTGGCGGAGTCGACGGACAACCGACTTGCCCAGGAGGTCCTGAAAGATATCGCCGACGAAGAGATCGTCCATGCCGGCGAGTTTCTGAAGTTGCTCAAGGAACTCGAACCGACCGAGACGGCCTTCTACGCCGAGGGAGAAACCGAAGTCATCGAGATCATGGAGAAGATCGCCGCAGGTGCGCCGGAGGGGGCCGCGTCTGAAAGGCGCCCGGTTCCCGAAATGGAAGTTTCCGTTGAAGAAAGTGCCGGAGAGGAGCCGGAATCGGTTCCACAGACGGTTGGCAGTCTTATCGGAAAATAGAATTTATCTGCAAGGGAGGGAGTATGGATATACTGGACAGAAAATCGGCCCCGCTGACCGGGGAAGAGTGGAACCGCGTCGATGAGGCGGTGGTGAAGACGGCAAGCAACATGCTGGTAGGACGCAAGATAATCGAGGTCCTTGGTCCTCTGGGCCCCGGTGTCTATTCGCTCCCCTATGCGATTTTCAGCGGGCGAAATCCAGCCGGCCTCGACCTGACCGGCGATCGGGGAGATCTGACCGTCGAAGCCGACCATCGCAAGACCGTCAGTCTTCCGATTATTTTCAAGGACTTCAAATTCTTCTGGCGCGATGTCGAGGCTGATCGGCATCTGGGCATCCCGCTTGACGTCAGTATCGCGGCTGTTGCCGCCGCCGACGTTGCGATCCAGGAGGATGACCTCATCTTTAACGGAAACGCGGAACTCGGTGCCCAGGGCCTCCTTAACGCCGACGGGCGTTTGACGGTGGGACTTGGCGACTGGAAGGAAGGGGGAGGCCCTCTGGCCGATGCGGTCCAGGCGGTGAACGCCCTCACCTCGGCGGGGCATTACGGCCCCTATGCGATGGCCGTCAGTCCTTACCTGTACGGACAGACTGTGCGGGTTTACGGTAATACCGGCATGCTGGAACTCGATCAGGTCAAAGCCCTGCTGCGTGGACACGTCTATCCCAGCTCCGCCTTGAAGGGCAACAAGGCGGTGGTTATCGCCACCGGAATCCAGAATCTCAACCTCGCCGTGGGGCAGGATCTGGTGACCTCCTATACCGCGGCGGAAAACATGAACCACATCTTTCGGGTTTTTGAAACCCTTGCCCTTCTTATCCGCCGCTCCGACGCCATCTGCACTATTGAGTAACAAGGCGAGCAAGCATCAAGAAAAAAAAGAGGCTCCCCGCAGGTAGAGGGCGCCTCTTCTCATCCGGCAGAAAATATATTCTTTCAAATAGTTAGGAAATCGACTTCGATTTCATTCTCCTTTACTGTATTTGTTCATAGAGGTCCTCCTGTATTTTCCAAAAAAAATGGTCCATTGACAATCGCACTAGAAGGTAAAAAAGTGTCAGGACTATATTCATCTGCAATTGGTGTAGAGAATCCATAGTAAATCATAAAACTGCACATTATGGAATTGTAGGATAAACGGTGCAGTAAAACAAGGAGGATCATGATATGAAAGCATTTTTTGACGAGCTTAAAAAAGATCATAAAGAAGTCAAGGATATCCTGGAGAAAATGAGTTCAAGTTCAAAAACCGCTGAAAAATCACGGGAGAAATTGTTCGCACAGCTCAAGGAGGAACTCGTTCCGCATATGAAGGCTGAAAATGTAGCTTTTTATAGTGTTCTCATGGACAAGAAAAACGCCAGGCAAAATGCTCTGGAGGCTACGGAAGAGCACAATTTGACGGAAATGGTTTTTCGGCAGCTGGAAGAAACGCCTGCAAAAGACGAACTCTGGGCAGTCAAAGTGAAAGTACTGAAGGATTTGATAGAACATCATATCGAGGAAGAAGAACAGGAGATATTTGAAATCGCCCAGGAAGAAATAGAGAAAGATGACTTCAAGCAGATCATGCAGGCATTTCAACAGGAGAAAGAAAAGGTAAAGAGTTCTATTTCATAAGATAGCCACAGCACAATTTTTTATTCCTCAAACAATGGAGAAAATATAATGGCTAAGAAAAAGCTATCCTCTTTCAATCCTCTGCAAGAAAAAGGCATGGCCCTTGACAAGCAGACGCGTAGCTGGAGTGACCTGACGGGGTTCCAGTATGACAAACAAGAGGTGCATCCTTATACCCGCACGCGAATCATCGCCATGAACGGCATTGAGGTGGATGCGGCGATCTTTAAGCATATGATGGCCAGGATGACCACGGATCCGGAAGTAAAAAAGGCTATCGCCGTTTCCCGGCGAATCGAACAGCAGCAGCAGAAGGCAGTCAGCGGAATGATTCCCGGCAACGAAACAACGCTGGAGAATACCATTGGCTACGAACAGGTGGCCGTCGACCTGACAGCCTGGTGTGCACGTCACGAACCGGATTCCTATCTCCGCCAGGCCTATGATTTTGCCCTTCTTGAAGATTTTGATCATCTCTATCGATACGCCAACATGCTCGATATGCAATCAGGCACAATGAAGCCCGAGCATATCGTCGGCAAGCTGACGGAAATCATGCCCGGTCGGCCAACTGTTTCGGAACACCGTCATCCAATGGATTCAATATGCAGACCCATGGATATCAAAACCGCTGCTCCAATCAGTTTGTTGAACGTCATGACCATTGTCGCTGCCGAACAGCAGACGATGAACTTTTACATGAATGTCGCCAACAGATATGAAGACCCGATCCTGCGCGGCTTATATACCGAAATTGGTATGATCGAGGAACAACACGTGTCCCATTATGAGTCGCTGCTGGACCCCAGCTGTTCCTGGATGATGTGCATGGTGATGCACGAATACCATGAATGTTATCTTTACCATGCTTTTATGCAGCAGGAGGTAGATCCCCGTGTGAAAAAAATATGGGAGCTCCATCTCGATATGGAACTCGGCCATCTGCAGAGTGCGGTGGAACTCTACAAGAAAATCGAAGGCGAGGACCCGGCCGAATTTCTGCCGGCCGAAATGCCAGATCCACTGACCTTTGAATCCAATATAGAATATGTCCGTCAAGTCGTTGAAGCCCAGGTGCAGTTGACAGCCGACGGCGCCGATTTTGTTCCTGTCGATTCCCTTCCTCGCGATCATCGATTTTTTGCGTATCAGGCTGAAGTCAATGCCGGCATGGTACCCAGTCAGGAAGTCATTAAAAAGCATGTCAGCAAGCATAAACAGGATTATCGGTTTGAAACCGCCCCGCACCCTGTCTCGCGCTTTCAGGATCGTAAAGACGTACCGGAATATTGACGGTTGTTGTAATCAATCGCACCTCGAAAAGAATTGAAGTAAAGGGCACAATTTTTGCTTTTTAGTAGGAAGGGGACGGAATCCAAAGTCGAAGGGAACTGGACCCGGAAAAAATAATCCCCTTCCTAAAATATGGAGGAACATTATGAAATCAACACTGGAAATGATCAGAAGCCATCCGCATGAGCCAATATGCGACAGCGAAAAGTTAGCAGCTGTCATCGCTGCAATAAAAATCTGCGCTCAAGCGTGCACCTCTTGTGCCGATGCGTGTCTGGGAGAAAAAAAGGTCGAATCCCTGGTCGGTTGTATTCGACATAATCTGGACTGTGCTGATATCTGTAATGCCACGGCGGCCGTGATCTCGCGCATGACAAAACCTTCCAGGGAGGTGCTGCAATCCATCGTCCAGTCTTGTGCGACAGCATGTAATCTTTGCGCGACGGAATGCGAGAAGCATGCTGAAATGCATGAACATTGCCGAATATGTGGAGCGGCTTGCCGCAGTTGTGAAAAAGAATGTCTAAATATCATGGAGTTGATCAGGTAAAGACTCATTCCGAACCCTTTGCGCCTATGTTGGCAGGCATGTCAACATGTGGTATTTGATACATGACATTTAAGATCGCGGACCCACTCGCTTGCCTGAAGAGCGGGAGCCTGATTGTGGGTGGGTTCCGATCTTCTTGTTCCGTAGTTTCTCCTGCAAGAAAGAACTCCTGTCGGATGAGACGCGATTTTTCTTCTCACCGCTACTTTTCCGATTCCTCCGGAAATCCCAATCCCGCCTGGCTTTCTCCAAACGGAAGATAACCTGTTCAAGGTGATCTCTCGCGTCGAATTTTTTTCTTGTCTGTCGTTCGAACAGAAATCTTGCCATATCTTCAGGTTATCAAGTCGAGCCGAATTGCCACCCTGTGGTGACTGGCGAAATGTGTTTTCAATGCATTGACGATGGATGGGAGGTATGCTAATCTGTCCTCAATTGGTACATCGTTTTTAGTCGTCGGCATTAAAAACTACTATCTGAAAAAGGCTACCTCATTGAAAGATGAGGACGCAAAATCACCGGTCTAAGGGGTATGTTGCCCTAGGACAGCGGAATTGCCAGATATGAATCACACATATTCTGTATATCTTCCTGCTGCACGAAACATAGATCGACTGGTGCAACAGGAATAAGAGATATGCAGAAATACCTTTCGTTGTTCAAGAACCTTCTTCATGCCCCGGTTTCCATTTTTTCGGGTAAGTCATCCCGTAGACTGCCAGGCAATGCATCATTTTTGTTGTCGGCCCTGTTGTTCTGTCTTGTGACGCTGCTTCCGCTTCCGGCATCATCCGATAATCCTTATCTATCGACTTTTTTTGACATACCTCTCGAATACGGCAAAGTCGTATACCGGATCAACGAGAACAGTCCCAAGCAGCTCTACATCATAGGAATCAGTCATCGTGATCCGGAAAGCGGACTGAACGGCAGCACGACCATCCAAACTCAGGCCGATATTTTTAGGATTGGCGAATGGCTGAACCGTAACAGGGAGTTGCAGCTGTTGTTGCCTGAGGGGTATTTCACGGAAAGAAAAAGTTCCCCGGCCATTACCTCGCAACCTTCAAGAGGCCAACTGGATAATTTTCTTCTCCGTCAGAAGCTTGCCGATGAGAGCCGGTTTGTGAATGCCGAGATGCTCCTCATGGAGAATATCCATATGCGTGCTTCTCAGGTCGAGGACAGGAATATTTATAACGCCGTCTGCACCAGTCTGCGTAACCTGAAAACCCCCGGCACACCCATTTCGTCGCCGAAAGAGAAGATCGAACAGTTGCAATATCTGCAGGAAGTGAGAACAGCCATGCTGCTGCAGAAAATCCCGTCGGTGATCGATTATGAACTGCATAATGGTACAATCAAAAATCAATCGGCCATGTTAACTATCGGTCTGAACCATATCCAGGATATTGTCCGTTATTTTCAGAAGGATGGAATCGATATTGATACTCCCGCATCCGCCGATATACAGCCGACGAGCTACCAGACCGAACTCAACCTGCTCAAAATGGGTTATGGGGTGACTATTATCATTCCCCGTACACTCGTGGATGATAGTAAGTTACTGCAATTGACCAACATCGACCGGATCCTCCTGGCCTATAGCAGTCAGACCGGAAAAGAATGGATGAACTGATCCTGTTCCGGCTGTGAAACTCCCTCATGTGTTTATTCCTCCGATCTGTACAATGATCGTCCTTTTTGGCAGGAATGATTCCTGGAATACAGGAATCATTTTTCTTGAAACCTGCAAAATTGCTTGAACAATCCCCAGTATTGCAGGCAATTGTTTCTTTTTATTCCGCTTCCATTCCTGGCACGGGAATTGCTACTTAAAGAGTATCTTTGGATGAGAGTTTGCGGGCATTATATGCCAGGAACAAAGTGGCTCTCTCCATACTCGAAAGGCAAGTTGAATGTATTTATCCCAAGTAAGGAGGTTTAAAATGAAGAAAATTACCATTTCAATAGTAACTATGTTAACGATGGCGTTAGCCAGTCCCTTATATGCTGCAGGTGAGTACAAGGGAACAGAGGGAAGTAAGCAATCCCAATCGCAGCTGCAGTCACAGTCGCAGTCGGCTGAACAAATTCTGGGCATGTCGGTTGTGGCCCAGGATGGGGAGAATATCGGAGAGATCCAGGACATCAAGATCGATACCCGCAACGGCCGAATCAATTATGTGACTGTACAGAAAGGCGGGGTTATGGGTATTGGTGGCGATGAGGGCATCGCAGTGCCGTTGGAAGCATTCCAGTTCACCGGTGAAAATGCTCAGCTGACGGTGGATAAAACCAAGCTTGACAATGCCCCGAAGCAGGAAGATCTGTCCGATCAGGGATTCCAGCAGGAACTTCAGAGCCATTACGGAGTTTCTCCTGCATGGCAGGAAGGACAGCCGGGTATGGAATCCCAGCAGATGGAAAGAAGTCGTCAGCAGCAAATGGAAACCGATCCGCAACGTCCGGGCGCCACAGATCAGCCTGGCAGTACTCAACGGCCGGGTGGTATGACCCAATAGCTGCAGATGGATTCCAGCAAGCAACAAAGTCAGCAGTAGAAATGCAATTGTGCTGATTGGTTCGGTCCCGCTTGAGGGACTGAACCATCGGTTTGCCGAATCCATTCAAACTTGCCTAAGAAAGCGTCATGTGACGCTTTTGGGGGAATGTAATGGATTACGTGCCGAATGGGTTGATCATACATTGATCCAGCCTGTTCGGCATTCCCTTTTCGTCCTGAAAGAACCTGTCCGCTTGCCTTCGCTGTTGTCTCTATTGTCCCGTTTTCATTCCTGGCACGGTAATTGCTGCAAGAGGGGTGTATCCTTGGGCGAGAGTCCTTCGACCACTGTGCCGAAGCAAAGTGACTCTGCTCGAGGGCAAGCAAAATGTTTCATAAATGATTTAGAAGGAGGTTTTCCTATGAAAAAAATAACTGTATCAATGATAACCATATTGACATCACTGGCCTTATTAAGCCCGTTATATGCCGCTCCTCCTGTAGAAATGCACCGGGGAAGAACATATTATCAGGAACCGGAATTGGAGAGGGGCCTTTCAGGATCACAGCCTCAGGCACAGTCACAGTGGCAATCCGAATCGCATACTGCTGAGGAAATCCTGGGAATGCCTGTTGTCTCTCAGGATGGAGAAAATCTCGGCGAGATCCAGAATATCACAATTGATACCGAAACGGGCAGAATCAATTATGTAACTGTACGGCAAGCTGGAGCGACGGGTGTTGAAGAAGACGTCGCAGTGCCTCTGGAGGCATTTGATTTTACCGATGAAAATGCCAGATTGATGGTAGATAAAAACACGCTGGATAATGCCCCAAGGCGGTCGGAGATATCGGATCGAGAATTTCAACGACAGCTTGAGAGCCATTATGGCGTTTCTCCTGCCTGGCGAGACTGATGTGGGCTAATCCCTGCAAAAGTTCAGGCCGGGGGAGTTAAAGCGTCCCACGGCGCTTCCGGAGTGCAGGCGTAACCATAAAAATGTCGAACGGGTGGGTTGAAAAATACCTTCATCCTCATCCTGTTCGGCATTCTTCCTTTTTTAGATTTCTCCGTAGAAAGGGGGATTCCACATGATGTTTCTGGATAAAATCAGATCGGAGGGTATTTCGCATTTATCCTACATCCTGGGTGACGGCAGGGAAGCGGTTGTTATAGATCCCCGTCGCGATTGCAGCATCTATGCCGAGATTGCCGCACAAAAGGATGTGCAGATCACCCACATCTTCGAGACCCATCGGAATGAGGACTATGTTGTCGGTTCACAGGATCTTGCAAGGCTTACAGGAGCTGCAATCCATCATGGCAGCGCCCTCGATTTTTCGTATGGTCATGGTGTGTCCGAAGGGGACATCTTCGAAGTTGGCGATCTGCGACTGAAAATCCTTGAGACGCCGGGCCACACCTGGGAGAGTATCTCAATCGCAGTAACAGATTCCAATTACGGCGACGATGCGGTTGCCGTGTTCACCGGCGACGCGCTTTTTATCGGTGATGTCGGCCGGACCGACTTCTATCCGGATCAAGCCCGTGAAGTCGCCGGCGCCCTGTATGACAGTATCTTCAATAAGCTCTTGCCGCTTGGCGACCAGACTCTGCTTTATCCTGCACATGGTGCCGGATCGGTCTGTGGCAGCAGCATGGCCTCACGCGAATTTTCGACACTTGGCTACGAACGTCTCCATAATCCGGTGCTGCAGAAAACCGACAGGGACGCATTCATCGAGTACAAGCTCAAGGAAAAGCATGACCAGCCGGCATATTTTAAAAAAATGGAAGAGTACAATCGCCTTGGCCCGCCGCCACTGTATGCCTTGCCGTTTCCTCCGCCGATGAGCGCCGAGATGGTGGAGAAAGCGATGGCAGACGGTGCGCTGGTGCTCGATCTGCGGAGTCCTGAAGCGTTTGCCGGCGCTTTCATTCCGGGCAGTCTGGCGATACCGCTGGAAATGATCCCTGCTTATGCCGGTTATTTCATCGACTATACCTATGATCTGGTGCTGATCCCGGAAACTGTCGAGCAGGTGGCAACCGCCGTACGATATCTGGTTCGCATGGGCTATGATCGTATAGTTGGTTACCTGAAAACGGGGATGCATGCCTGGGAAGTGAGCGGCCGCCACTTTGACCGGATCGGAGCCGTACACGCCGCTGTTCTGCAAAAGCGTATTCGAGACAAGGATAACTTCATTCTTCTTGATGTGCGTAAAATTGACGAATTTGAAAAAGGGCGACTGGCAGGCGCCACTCATATCTTCCTCGGCGAACTGCAGAGTCGCCTGGGCGAACTCGACCGGAACAAGCCGGTCGTTACCTTCTGCGGGAGCGGTAAACGAGCGATTATTGCTGCCTCCATCCTGAAATGTGACGGCTTTAAACTGGTCGAGGATAGTCTCGGGTCGATGCAGGCCTGCAGGAATGTCGGCTGCAGGATCGAGGAATAAGTTCTGCGCGTGGTATTGTCATGCAGCAGTCCTCGCTTTATGCAGTTCCTCCTCGAGCATGCCCCGGAACATCGCTATCTTATAGTCATTGGCCCGTAGCGGTTTGGCATCGGCTACCGCTGCCTGGGCAGCTGCGGCAATAGTCTCGCCGGAAAGTGGTTTGCCGGTAAGCGCCTGTTCCGCTTCCCGGCTGCGCCACGGGATCGGCGCTGCGCCGGACAGAACGACAGCCGCCCGTGAAACCCGTCCGCCTTCCATGGTAAGGGCCAGAGCGGCTCCGGCCAAGGCAAAATCCCAGGACTGTCGCGCCCTGATTTTGCGATAGGAAGTATACAGTCCGCGGGGCGGTGGCGGAATCCGGATATGGGTGATGATTTCACCCCGGTCGAGGACCGTTTCCGCCTGGACGTTATCTGCAGGCAGGACATGGAGGTCGGCAACCACGATAGTTCTCTCACCCTGCGGGCCGGTTACCAGCACCTCGGCATCGAGCGCCACCAGGATCGGGGCCGTGTCGGAGGGATGGGTGATTGCACAGATAAAATCATGACCGAAGATTGCATGAAACTGGTTTTCTCCGTTCAGTGCGAAGCACTTGTCGCCGCCTTTGCGCAGGCAGTCGAATTCGCCCCGGTAGTACCAGCAGCGCGGTTTTTGACAGAGATTGCCGCCGATTGTTCCCTGGTTGCGTAACTGGGGGCTGGCAACTTCGGCCGCGGCTAAGGCCAGGCCCGGATATTTTTCTTTGATCAGCTGGCTCTCGCCGATCTCGGTAATCGTGGTCAAAGCCCCGATACGCAGCTCGCCGCCCGCCGTTTCTCTGATCCCGGAGAGTTCGTTGAGACCGCTGATGCTGACAAGTATCTCGCTGTGTATGATTTTCTCGCGTAAACAACCGAGCAGGTCGGTACCGCCTGCGTGCAAGGCCGCGCCTTCCGCCTGCAGCTGCGAAATCGAGTTCTCCAGAGTGTTCGGGCGGACGTAGGAAAATTTCGGCAGCATTATTTACCCTCCTGGTGGAGTGTGAGGTGACGGATGACATCCATCGGAGTCACCGGCGCCTTGGTGAAACGAACTCCGGTTGCCATCTGCAGCGCATTGGCGATAGCCGCTGCGGTCGGGATGGTGACCGGCTCGCCCAGGCCCTTGGCGCCGGTATTGTTGCCCTCGGGATCGGCAATTTCGATGGGATAACTTGCCATTTCCAGCGGCACATCCAGGGCAGTGGGCAACTTATAGTCGTGCCAGTTCTTATTGCATAATTTGCCGGTCTGCCGTTCGTCAAGCTGGCGAGATTCGGTGAGAGCAAAACCTACACCCATGACGATGCCGCCATAGACTTGATTGTCGAAAGTCAACCGGTTCATGACCCGGCCGCTGTCGTGGACACCGAGAAAACGCAGGATCTTTATCTCACCGCTCAGGGTGTTGACCTCCAGCTCGCAGAACTGGGCGGCAAAAGGAGTGACCACTTTATCCACAGGATTTGCGCCGCGATAGCCCACGCCGATCACTTCTCCGCGTTTCTGCAATTTACTGATTTCCGTGATTTTTACTTTTTTGTTTTTATCCTTGTTCCAGACAATTTGATCGCCGAGATAGACGAGTTCCTTCCGGTCCACCTGCAGATCTTCCGCCGCCATTTCGAGAAGCGCCTGTTTCAGCGCAATGGCGGCGTTACGTACGGTCGGCGCTTCGGTGGGGACGGTTTTGCTGCCGCCGCTCGGGGTGGCAAACTGGGTGGTGGCGGTATCGGCATGCTCGATCTGAATGACGGAAGGTGTAACTCCAAGCTCTTCGGCGGCAACCATGGCCATGATCGTCTTGGTGCCGGTGCCGATGTCGCTTGCTCCCATATTGAGGTTGATCGAGCCGTCCTTGTACAACTTGATGATGACGGTCGACGGCGGTCCGCCGCCCCCGGCAATCCAGAGACAGGCGCCGACGCCGACGCCGCGCTTGACATGGCCGGCCTGTTCATTGAATTTTCGGATCCTCTCCAGAGACGATTGCCATTGAAACTGTTCGGCGCCTTTTTCCAGACATTGTTGCAGGCCGGTGCTGGTGTAGGCAGGGCTGTTTTCTCTCGCCTGGCTCTGGAGGGGGATATTTTTCAGGCGCAGCTGCACCGGATCCATTTGAATTTCTTGCGCTAGAGCATCGATCATCTGCTCGAGAGCCCAGGCGCCCTGGGGGTGGCCCGGAGCGCGGAACGGTCTGGCCGGACCGGCGTTGATCAGCACATCCCGGCTCGTGGTCAGGACATTGTCGCACCGGTAGAGATCCCGCGCCAGCCAGTCGACCAGCTGCACTCCGCCGGCGGAGTAGGCGCCGCTCGGACCGATGCAGTCGAACTCCAGTGCGGTGAGGGTGCCGTCCTTTTTTACCCCTGCCTTGATCCGCATGGTACTGGCCGGACGGTTGCCGGTGCTGAGATAGGTTTCCTCCCGGGTGAGCAGCAGTTTCACCGGCTTGGCTGCCTTTTTCGCGAGGAGCGCACACAGCACGGTATATTTCCCGGGTCTCAGCTTGCTGCCGAAACCGCCGCCCATATAGTGCCCGATAACCCTGACTTTAGCGAGAGGGAGGCCGAGGGTTTCGGCGACCGTCGACTGGACGGCAAACACTCCCTGGCTCGATTCCCAGATTGTCAGGCGGCTGCCGTCCCAGTTGGCCACACAGCCGTGCAATTCGATGGGAGTCTGCAGTTCGCATGACGTCCGATAGGTCTGCTCGAGGATCACATCCGCTTCGGCAAAGCCCTTTTCCGGCGAGCCCCGCAAGGAGCTGTCCTCAATAAGCAGATTCCCGCCATCCTGCACTTTCACCGAGGAAGCATCGAGGGCTTTTTCATAGTCGGCGACAAAGGGCAACACCTCATACTCAACCTTAATGGCACGGGCCGCATCCGCCGCCTGGTACCATGAATCTGCCGCCACAGCCGCCACCACTTCTCCCTCGAATCGACAGATAGGATTGAGAAAGGGTACCTGCTGTTCCTGGTATTGCCATCGAAGTCCTTTAATCTCCCTGGAGTCTCCGGTCAGAATTGCCCGTACTCCCGCCATTTTTTCGGCTTCGGCGGTATTCACTTTCTTCACCAGGGCATGGGGATGGGGACAGCGCAGAATGGCGCCGTAGAGCATATTGGGCAGCAGGATGTCCGAAGGGTACACAGCAGTACCGCTGACCCGTTCATAGGCATCAACCCGGGGAAGCGGTTTGCCGACCACATCGGTTTCCCGCCAGAAAGAAGGCGCATGTCCTTCTTCCGGTGTTTCCGGAACCGGGAGACCTTCCGTGTAATAGATTTCATCGGTGGTTGCCATGGCGTATCCTTTATTTCCGTTTCATCCGGGCAGCGCGGTCGGCGGCTGCAAAGATGTTTTTATATGCCGCGCAGCGGCACAGGTTGCCGGAACAGCCGTGCCGGATCTCATCGGCGGAGGGTGACGGGGTTTTCCGCAGAAGACCCTCAACCGCCATGATCTGACCGGGTGTGCAATAGCCGCACTGGAAGGCGTCCTCTTCGACAAAGGCATTCTGCACCTGGCCGAGCTGTTCACCGTCCATCAGGCCTTCAACCGTGGTAATGGCATGGTTTTCAGCCTCCACCGCCAGGGTAAGGCAGGAATAGCGGGGGACATCGTCAAAGAGCACCGTGCAGGCCCCGCATTCGCCCCGGTCGCAGCCGATCTTGCTGCCGGTGAGACCGATAATCTCTCGCAGGACATAGAGCAGGGACCAGCGAGGCTCCACGGCAACGGCATGGGCGGTGCCGTTAATGGTGAGCCGTACCATGACCATGTCGGTAGCCGACAGCACCCGATCGGGCGTATGGGCCAGAAGAGGTTTCCTGAGAGGCGGAGACAGCAGGGTGGCGCCGACCACCCCGACCCCGACGCCGATAAACTGTATGAAACCCCGACGGGAACAGCCCCCTTCGTCCAGCTCGGTATCTTGTTGATGATCCGCCATAGTACCTCCAGGTTTCGTGCAAGTTTTTGCGAGGAAATTTGTCAGGAATGGTTTGCTGATCTCTAGCAAATTACATACCTGGCTGGTTTGTTTTCCTGAAAGCAGCAGTAACAGCGTATTGAAAAAGAGGAAAAGATTACAGAAGGAGTTTTTTTTCGTCCGGTGTCATGGGATAAATCCTGTTTGCCGGGACAAGGAAGTGCAAGCGACAGGATCAATTTAAACTTTCTTTATTTCTTCTGACGCAGAAGGACATCGATGCAGCCAAGGCAAAAATCCGGGAGGTCGTCCGGCTTGCGGCTGGAGACAAAGTTCCTGTCAGCGACAACCGGGGTGTTCTCCCAGATCGCCCCGGCATTGATCAAATCGTCTTTGATGCCGAGAGAGCCGGTTACCCGGACATCTTTATAGACGCCGGCAGATATCGGCAGCCATCCGCCATGACAGATCGCCGCAACCATCTTGCCGGCCGCATGAAAGTCCCGGATCAGCTGCAGGACCTGTGGATCGCGCCGCAGTTTATCGGGCATGAAGCCGCCGGGACAGAGCAGACCGTCGAAATCGGCACTGTTCATCTCGGCAATCGCTGCATCCGAGGAGCATGGATATCCGTTTTTCCCGGCGTAGACGACTCCGGCTTTCTGTCCGGCCACCACCACTTCAGCCCCTGCCTCGATAAATCGGAGCTTAGGGTACCAGAGTTCGAGGTCTTCGTAGAGGTCGCCGACGAAGCAGAGGATTTTCATACCTTTGAGAGGTTTATTATTTTTCATTTTTACTCACCTTTTCGAGTTGAATGGATGTTGGTTTGCTTTGAAGGATTATCAGTGTGCAAACAGAGATTTGATTCGTTCCCGGCTCTCGACCAGCAACCGGCGGTCTTTATCGAACACCTCCAGGGTAAGAGTGTCGTCGTAGCCGATTTTTTTCAGGTGACGGACCAAGCCGGGAAAATCAATGATACCTTTGCCGATGGCCAGGTGATCATCCCGCTTGCCGTGATTGTCGCTGAAATGAAGATGGCCGATCCGATCGCCGAACCGCTCTGCAAGCCGCATCAGGCGGCCATCCTGTTGGCCGTCGATATTGGCGTGGCCTGTGTCGAGTGTAAACTTCAGGGACGGAAAAACAGTGAAAATCTCCTGGAAGTCATCCGGCAGAACCCCAAGCAGGTTGCGGGGGAACATGTTTTCCAGGCATATCGTTATGTTCAACTGCCGGGCGGCTTCGACCATTTCCGCGAGAAAATCGAAGGCATATCCCTTGGCCGTGGCGAGGACAAAGGCACCCATGCCACCGGCGATACTGGGGTGCAGAACAACTTTTTCAGCCCCCAGGGCAAATGCCACATCCAGCGATTGGCGCATCTCCGTCACCGAAGCCCGCCGCAGGCTCTCGGTGAGATCGGCGGTAGACACGAAGGTGGGGAGATGACAGACCAGGCCCAGGTCGTTGTCTTTCAGGGCCGTGGCGATGGCGGATTGGTTTGCCGAAATGATGCTGTGATGGGCCATGGGGGGATCCATGGCAAGTTCCAGATAATCGAAGCCCAGCCGGGCAATACTGTCGATTTCTTCCAGTACCGGGATAATGGGGAAATTCATGGCGCCAAATTTCATAGGTTTACCTCTCTATTCAAATTCTTTCTTGAAAAATAAAAACTCATTCTTCAGCATTTCAAGTTCTTCCTTTAAATACGCCACCGATTTCTCCAGTTCGGCGATACGATCGTTATCTGCCGCGACGGCAATCATGACCGGCTCCCGGCGGGCGAGGGCCTGATCGATGTTTTCAGGTTCGCCGGCCAGCATGTGAGCAAAACGCTGTTCTTTTCTCCCCGGTTGCAGGGGCAGTTTGCAAACAAAACCGATTGCCGAGAGATTATCAAGGTACTGGCCGACTTCCTCAAGATTTTCGAACGAACAGAGCCTCTCGGTCCGGCTGCGCAGTTCTCCAGCCGTCTGCGGCCCACGCAGCAGTAACATGCAGAGCAGCGCCGCTTCGCGCCTGATCAAGTTGTTATCCTTGGCGAAGGTATGCCAGTATTTCGGGACGCGGCTCGCGTCGCTTTGCAGGACAATATGCTTTTCTTTCAATGATTGCAGGGCACCTGCCACACTTTTTTCGTCCAGGGAAAACACCGGCGATCGATTGGTTTTCTGATTGCAGGCGTTGATCAGGGCATTCAGCGAAAGGGGATAATATTCAGGGGTTGCCAGCTCTTTTTCCATCAGGCTGCCAAGCACCCGCACTTCAATTGCATTCAGAATGATATCCATAGGGTCTCCAAAATTTTATAGATCAAACAATACGCCCGATTGGTGCGTCGGTTATGTTCAGCCGTGTTTATACCCTCATGGCGATGACCGCAAATAAGATATTCAGGAATCCGTAATACGTGTTTGGTGACCAGAACCCGTTGAGGAGGTTCACTTCGTGTATCGCTTCCTCTTTCCGCAGGTCAAATGCCGCCAGCGAATACACATCAAGGAGGACCGATCCATCCGGTTTCAAGGTCTTGTAGAATTTCAGCTCACCTTTTGTTGTAGGCATAGTCCGAATCAATCTGCAAATCAACTGAAACGACATTCTTTGTAATGTTTTTAGTTCTATGTGGCTTGGGCGCTGGTCGTGTTTTGATCAGTCTGGCAAAATATGCTTTCAACGACCTTTTATCCAAAGATGCAAATTATCCCATATTTTCTGGCCGAAAAGTTCGCTGTCAGTATATCCCAATATCCTGTGTTGTGCTTGATTACTGTAGGTTTTTGTTCCTATTGCAACAGTAGTAGTCTCATTCTTACAAGCTGCCACAATATCTTCAATAGTTCTTCCCCAAATGGGACAGTTGCTTGCTCTGGTCTCTTGAACTCAATTACTACTATTGCACACATCTTCCCCTCCTCATTCACTAAAGCTGCAGATGTCAACCAGATCTCCACGAGAGTACCGTATTTGGCGAGCCGTTGGGTACGACACGGCTCAAGTTTTTGGACCAGG
This sequence comes from Desulfobulbaceae bacterium BRH_c16a, assembly GCA_000961725.1. Lineage (GTDB taxonomy): Bacteria > Desulfobacterota > Desulfobulbia > Desulfobulbales > Desulfocapsaceae > Desulforhopalus_A. The sequence continues at coordinate 57,412 of LADS01000037.1, read as the reverse complement.
CTCAACCGATATATATCAACCATCGCTTCCGTTCGCAGTTCCTTGGGAATCCGGTCGGACGCGTTGATCGTTAGCGCTTCCGCCTCACTCCAACCATACGCCCTCACCGCTCCCTGGTTCCAGGCAATGATGTGGCCCTTCAGATCCTGTACGGTGATAGCGTCGTGGGCATCGCGTACGGCTACGGCCAGACGGAGCTTGTCGTTGGCTTGACGCAACGCCTCCCTGTCCTTTTTTATCTCGGTTATGTCCATAAAGGTGAACACTGCTCCCTCAATCACGTTGGCGGGCCACGGGCCTTCCTGCGTCACCGGGAATGAGGTTGATAATCCGGGTGACGGTGGGGGTGAAGCGCAGGATGCGCAGTTTGTGATCAACGAAAATAATGCCGATTCCAGTACCTCCCAGCAGTGTGAAAGATCTTCAGGAACGGCAACTTCAAGTCTTCTTCAACGTCCAATCAAGGGGAAACATTCACCTGATTGGCAATGGCAAATTGATAACTGCCAGGAGGTATTGTCTAACTTCTTTAAGCAGTATGATTTTATTTGGAAGGCGGCTCATAGCCCCTCTTTCCAACGTCATCCGCTCAGACAATATATGGAAATACATCATGTTGCGATGAAATCATCTGCATTTATTCAGTTGATATTGTTTTGTCAATGTTTTAGTGTTGGCTGCTGACACTTGATAGGTTGAATGTCGCATCTTCTTTCCCAGTTTGATTTATTCCCTAATGGAGTACGCTATCGAAACAATCGGCGCCAATGAAGTGTTCTTCGGGCGGAACTGAGAAGGTTGTGCGGTTTTCTGAAAAGTAAGGGTGTCACTGCCGGCACCGGCAATCGAGCATGGCTGCCATTTTGCGATGCCGCCTGCCGGCGTGGGGAGAGCTGTCTCTATTTCGCTTTTGATGAATCGCGGCACCAGATCGTCCGCAACATGCGGTCCATCGGCATCGACCTGGAACCATGGGTGAAGAAAGAAGATGAAACAGATCACTGCCTTCTGCACCGACTTGACCACCGGCGGCGGGCATACCGAGGTGGGGGTATCCTCACTGGTCGACACATGGCTGCTGTTAAAAGTTATGGAGGAGAGTGGTGAGCGCAACCGCGGCTTGTTCGTCCTCAAGTCGCGCGGCATGGCACATTCCAACCAGGTCCGGGAGTTTTGTCTTTCCGAAAGCGGCATTCAGCTCGAAGATGTTTATGTTGGCTATGTGAGGCCGGGGTAAATTCGGTAATGATTGGAAAGCGAGACAAAAATGACTGATAATTCGAAGACGCAGGATCCTGAAATAAACGAAAATAACAACGGCGAAAAAAAATGGCGGCTTCGGCTGTATGTCGCAGGTCAGTCACCGAAATCCCTCACTGCATTTGCCAATCTCAAAAAGATATGCGAAGAACATCTGAAGGGGCAGTACAGTATCGAGATAATCGACCTGATCGTTAACCCGCAGCTGGCCAAGGGGGATCAGATCCTGGCGCTGCCTACTCTGATACGGAAAATTCCTGAGCCAATGAAGAGGATCATCGGCGACCTCTCCAACAGCGAGAAGGTACTGGTGGGGCTTGATATCAAACCGATTGACTGATCTCAATGTGAGAAAAGACGATGGCAAAAAAGAAAAAGCAGGATGAATCATCACAGCCGCAGGATGCAACCAAAGCCTTTGAACAGGCTCTCGAAGAGACTGACGATAATATCTACGTCCTGCGTCTCTACGTGAGCGGCCTGACGCCTAATTCCCAGCGGGCCATCGAGAATGTGCGCAAGATCTGCAACGAACACCTGAAAGGGCGCTATCATCTGGAGATAATAGATATCTATCAACAGCCGACCCTGGCCGGGGAGGGACAGATCATTGCCGCACCTACTCTGATCAAGGAGTTGCCGCTGCCGTTGCGTAAATTCATCGGCGACATGTCGAAGACCGAGCGTATCCTCGTTGGCCTGGACCTCAGGAAGAAGGAGTAAACCTGATGTCATCGAAGGACCGGACTCTCTTGGAACTTCAGGAAGAGATAAAAAATCTTCAGGTGCGTCTGGAAGAAGCGGAAGATACCCTGCGCGCCATCGGCAGCGGCGAAGTGGACGCCTTCGTGGTGTCGGGATCGGCCGGCAAACAGGTCTTCACTTTGAAGGGAGCCGAGCATCCTTACCGCGTCCTGGTGGAGACGATGAGTGAAGGGGCAGCCACTCTCGCCCCGGACGGGACTATTCTTTACTGCAACAAAAGTCTCGCCAGGATGTTGCAGGTTCCACTGGAAAATATCATCGGCACGACTCTTGCCTCCCATGTGGCTCCTGCGGACCAACTCTATTTCGCCGCCCGGCTGAATGAATTCAACCAGGAATGCGACCGAGATGAAATCTCGATGATAACCGGCAAGGGTCCTCCTCTCCCTGTTCTCATTTCCTACTGTGCCTTTGATTATTCCGATAGCCAGGGAATAAGTGTGGCCGTCACCGATCTCACTCAACAAAAGCGTAACGAAGAGTTCATGGCCGCAGAAAGACTCGCCCGTTCCATAATCGATCAGGCGGGAGAAGTGATTATTGTCTGTGACGAATGGGGAAGGATTATCCGCGCCAGCGGGCTCGCTCATGAACTTTGTGGAGAGAACCCGCTGCTGAAGCAGTTTGACAAATTATTCAGGTTGCGGGTAACGGAAACGGGACGATTTGTCTCTCTTCTGCCCTTCCTACCCAGCGAAATTTACAAAAATGTCGAGGTAGAGTTCATACGCTGTGACGACACGCTCCTGTATTTCATCCTCAATCTGTCGCCACTCAAGGGCAGTCAGAACCAGATCATCGGCTTCATAGCGACGCTCACCGATATTACCGAACTAAAACAGGCCAGAGAACAGCTCCTTACCTTAAACGATCAACTGGAACAAAGGGTTGAGCAACGCAGCTGGGAGTTGCAGGAAACGCAGTCAAAATACCTGCATGCTGAAAAGCTCTCGACCATAGGTCAGTTGTCCGCTTCGATTGCCCATGAATTCAACAATCCCCTGCAGGGTGTTATGACCATACTGAGAAGCTTAAGGAGGGTCAATCTGGAGGAAGAGGATAAGAAATTTCTGGAGGTGGCTATCAGCGAAAGCGAAAGAATGAAAAACCTCATCCGTAGTCTCCAGGATTTCAACCGGCCTTCCTCGGGCAAGAAAGCGGTGATCGATGTTCATGATTCCATCAATTCCCTGTTGTTGCTGTGCAAGAGCGATTTCAAGCGGAAAAATATTCGTATGCAATTAAACTATGACGAGCGATTGCCGCAGATCCTGGCGATTCCGGACCAGATCAAACAAGTCTTTCTTAATCTGTTGAACAATGCCGCGGACGCCTGCCTGGAAGACGGGGTGATCACAATAAACACCTGGCGGGAAGAGGAGAGAATCGCCGTGGCGATCAAGGATAATGGCGTAGGTATTGAGCCTGAAAAAAGAGACCTGATCTTTCAGCCTTTTTTCACAACAAAACCTGAAGTTAAAGGGACAGGTCTGGGGTTGTCGGTCTGCTATGGTATTGTCCAGAACCATAAGGGAGAAATTCTTGTCGACAGTCAGCCTGGGAAAGGCTCGACCTTCACGGTTTATCTGCCTGTCGAGGAGCAATGAAAATTGCGTGACGATCAACCATGGCCAGGATTTTTCCGGAGATAAGAGCAAGGGCATGATCGAGACAACAATTTTATTAGTCGACGACGAGGCCGTCATCCGGAAGGTCTTATCAAGGGAACTGACTGAAAAGCATTTTTCCGTAACTGCCGTATCCAGCGGAAATGAGGCGATCAGAGTCCTTCAGGACTCTCAATTCGACGTGGTGATTTCCGACCTTATGATGGAAGGCATCGATGGGTTCGGTGTGCTGAAGGCCGTAAAAAAAATGGCGCCGCTGACCAGGGTCATTATCCTCACCGGTAATGGCGACTTACAATCCGCCATCGACGCTTTACGTCTCGGAGCAGATGATTTTCTCATCAAACCCTGCGTGGTCGAAGAACTCATTCTTAGGATTCGGAGCTGTCTTGAGAAGCAAAGCCTGCTGAAACTACTGACAAAGAAGAAAATCCAGCTCGAAGAGGAAATAGACCGCCGTCGTCTGTTCGAGGCCGGATTGGAGCAACGGGTGGAGGATCGGACGGCTGAGTTGCACGAATCAAATGTTGCCCTGACGGTAATTCTGAAAAAGCGGGAACAAGACCGGACTGTTCTCGCCGAGCAGGTGCTTTCCAATGTCACCAAACTGGTTCAACCCTACCTCGACCGGCTGGAAGAATGCAGGCTGACCGAGCAGCAACAAGTCCTGGTCGATATTCTCCGGGCCAACATCAACGAAGTGACCTCTCCCTTCTCCAATGATTTTTCAAACAAACTGGTTCGGCTCACTCCTGCAGAGATTCAGGTCGCCAATCTGGTGAAGCTGGGCAAAAGGACCAAGGAAATCGCCGAAATCCTGCACCTTTCCTCCGGGACCATCAGTATCCATCGAAAAAACATCAGGAAAAAACTTGATTTGACCCACCAGAAAAGCAACCTCCAGTCTATTCTCTCCATTAATTATTGATGTTCTGCCTCCCATGCATGTGGAATGTATATTTTTCCTATCCATTTTCTATCCAATCTTACTCAATTTTAAAAACGAGGAGAGTAGAGTATTGATGAACAGAGAGAAACCTCTCAGGAATCCTGAGGGGGAGTAAATTTATTCAGCAGCTATTTAATCTTTCGGGGGGAAAGAAAATGATAGATGAAAATGAAGAAATTGTAATGGATGACGAATTGGCATGGGAAGACGCAGTCGATTTAATCAAAACCTATATTGAGAGTTCAGTGAATGAAAAATTCAATCCGCAAAAGCAGGATGTCGCCACTGCCTATAATGAGAGACCGGCACCACATAGGCGACTGTGTTTTGTTATCACGAAGAACAAAACCTCTTCCTGGGCTGAAGACCTTGCCGACTGCGTAAGCTTTGAGGAACGTAATCGGGTTTTCAATTGATTTTCCGGCTCTGTTTTCCTGATTCGAAAAAACGATGATTTGAACTCTTTTTTTCCGTCACAAGGAGGTGGAAAAATGAATATTCGGCTTCCCTTGATACATATTATAGTCCCTTCCAAAATTATCAGCGAATTGATAAGAACCTATATCCTCGAGTGCTGCAAAAATACTTGTGCTTTTGATGAATGTCATTCGGATGACCAGAGCAATGGGAGAAAAGTCCTTGTTATATGCGACTGGCATGATTTTGTCGCGGGGAAGGTGACGGAGGACGCTTTACTTCAAGACGGATCAGCCTTGGGCACCGTGCAAATTCACTATATTGTCATCAATACCGTGAGAGGTGAAGAGACCCGGTTGCGGAACTCTCCATGCTTCGGATCCCTCAGGGGTTTATTTTATGTCGATGATGATCTCGATATATTCCGAAAGGGTTTCACAGTCATTCTCAAAGATGAAATGTGGGTCCAAAGAGGGGTCTTGATGACATGGATGAATTCTCCCAGAAAAGATACTGTCGCGATTCTGAGTCCTCGAGAAGAATCGGTCCTGAAGTCGATGACCGACGGTTTGTCGAATAGGGAAATTTCGCGGAATCTCTCTATCAGCACCAACACCGTGAAGGCACATGTATATAATATATATAAAAAAATATCAGTATCAAACCGCCTGCAGGCGGCACAATGGGCTTCCACTTATTTTCAAGAAAGGACTATGGACAACCTCTTGTCGTCTTTCGGCTGCAGAATCGACACTTTCTCACAACAATACAACCAGAAAATCAAATACCCGGAACAGAAGTTAAACTCTAAAAAACGCTGAAATCTCAAGAATTTTGCTCTGTAGCATTATCTCCCCAAAGGAATGTAAGAACCGTAACATAATCGCATAAAAATATTTGCGTCCGCTATTTCAGCAAGATGGATAAAAATTCGCTTTGCGGCACCGAGAGATTTTTTGCCAGAGGGATGATTTTCATAGGCGTAGGTAATCCAATCGCCGTCTCTAAACCGCAGCTTCCTCGGCGTCGGTGACACGCTGGGATGAATTCCCGCATAAGCGTCGTGCACTCCTCCGCGTGCGTTTCCAAGAGAAGATGCCCCGTCGAAAACGTGAATCTGCACGTCGTCCAACTCGCGTGTATAGGCGAGGACTTCGTCCACCTGGAAAAATTTGTCATGGCGACCCCACATAACTAAGCAGGGCGGCTGATGCGACTTGTTGGTAGCCGGCAATGCGTGCAAAGCGGGCAACGTGGTTCCGATAGTCTTCGAACAAGCGGAACTGGATGTCTATGTTGCCTGGGAGGGACATCCTTTCCCAGTCCAGGTGCCAGGACTCTGGAGCAAATAGCGAAAATTAAATAGCCGGAGCAGGAAGTGCATCGATGAGATTAACCTGCTATTTTCCAAAAAGACGACCCAAAATTCCCTTCTTTTCAATCTCCGGTTCAGCTATTCCCAGGCATCGGCAAATGACTTTTTCCACTTTATCTTGGGAAATATTGGCCCCTTCCACCACAATCTCATCTCCCACCATGACGGCCGGGGCAACCGGCAGATCCAGTTCGAAGTATTCGTCGGTCTCGTATTCTGCCTTGGGTCTGGATATAACCTCAATCTCGATCTCCTGGTATTTCTTGCCCAACCTGGGCATCATCTCCTGAAAATTCAGTCACGGTTTGCCGTGTGGTTCATTGAGAAAAAATCTTACTTTCATCATACTTGCGCTCCTTGTAGAGATCTTTACCGCTTGCTTTGTATATCCTTCATACGCTCTAGAAACTGCTCGGGCGGGAAGTAATCGACCAGACGCAGGTCCAGCCTTTCCTTGCCGTTTCGGTCGAGAAAAACAACGGTCGGCACACCCTTGACTCCATACTGCTGAAGCAACCGTTCATGCACCGGATTTCCCCCCTTTGTGACATCCACTTTAATCATGACGAAATCAGCCTCGGCTTGCTCTAAAACCGCAGGGTTATGGAAGGTGACTTCCTCGAGTTCGCGGCATGGCGTACACCATGTGGCATAAAAATCGATAATGACCGGCTTTTGCAGGGTTCGAGCTTCCTGCAGGACTTGCTCATCATACGGTTGCCAGCTGACCCCGGGACCTTGCATTGCCAGGGATGCCGTAAGAAATGTCGCCAGAACCAGACCGGCAATACCGGCGCCGCTCTTCAGCAGCGGAAAAGCGCGGAAGTTGGCCTTGCTTTTATCGATCCAGCCAAGATGCACACCCGCAGCAAGGGCAACGACGGCCAGCAGGATGGTTGCCCCTTGGCCGGGTAGAAGTGGCCGGATGAAATGAGCGGCCATGCCGATCAGGACCCAGCCCATGAGTTTTCTCACCCAGATCATCCAGCCGCCGGAGCGGGGAAGTTTTTCCAATTGACCGGAAAACATTGCAAGAAAAAAGAGCGGCAGGCCAAGTCCCAGACTCAAGGTGAAAAAGATAATGAAGCCAAGCCATGGGCTTCCCATACCCGCAACCCAGGTAAGCAGTCCGAGCACAAACGGGCCGATGCAGGGAGCGGCGACCACGCCGAGGGTCAGCCCCATGAAGAGGCTGCCGAAATAGCCGGTATAGGATTTGGCCGCAGCCTGGGTGAGGCCGCTTGGCAGACGCATCTCCCAAAGCCCGAAAAGACTTGTGGCAAACAGGACCAGAACGCCGGCAACGGTCAATAGAACGATTGGATTCTGCAGCATCGCCCCCATGAGGCCGCCGGTCAAAGAGGCAACCACTCCGAGAAGGGAGTTGGTGAGAGCAAGACCCAGCATGTAACACAGGCCGTGGATGACCAGCCTGCCACGCCCTTCGCCGTCTTTTGTCACCTGGCCGCCAAAATAGGAAACGGTGATGGGTATCAGGGGGTAGACGCACGGCGTGAGATTCAAGGCCATGCCGCCGGCAAAGATGCCAAGGAGTGTCCAGAGCATGGCCCAGCCGTGGAGTGGCCCCGGCGCTTTCGGTTCGCCGGTCGTCTGAACAAGCCCGGCGGGAGCACTGTCAACCGGCAGGCCCCGCACCTGCCATTCAGGATAGCCGTACGGGTCGCGATAGACGTTCGTATAACCAAGTTTTACGGCCACCCGGGCCGCCGAGTCGCTGCGGACTCATGTCAGCCCCGCTCAGTAGAAAACAATGGTTCTGTCTTTATCCGGGCCAAGGAGCTTTTCGAGTGCCGAGGCCTTCTGCCATCTCGCCCATGAGGTCGGCTCCATGGGGAAAATTTCAGCACCCTTGAGATGTCCTGTCCGGTATTCCCACTCCTGGCGGGTGTCTACCAGGAGAAGGCTGCCGGCATCCTTGTGGTAGCGTTCGGCAAGTTCATCGGTCGTAATTATCTGATAGCCGCCTTGTATCCCTTCAGCCAGCACATCGTCCCAGGTCGCCTGTTTTGGGGTAACCGCACGATTGGTAAACCAGAGACTTGCAATCGTCAGCAATACCGCTGCGATGGCTAGTAATGTCGCTTTTTTGTTGTGCATGGAAACCCCCTTAGAGCTTTCCTTCCCGTTTCAGTTTCGACAGAAGAAATGTCGCACCTCTTGAGGAAAGCCCGACTTTTCTGGCTAGCTCCTCAGCATTCTGAGGGCCATGTTCAGCGGCGAGTGAGATGATCTCATCTTCCAGTTCTTCAAACCAGTCTTCGAACAACACCAGAAGATCGGGATCGGTTATCGCCATCAGTTGTTTGGACTGCGCAACCTTATCCACCAGACTCTGGCACATTTGCGTTGGGTCGACACCTTCGCCCATGCATTCGGCCAGTCAGAGATGAACCATGCTGGCAATCTTGTCCTGCCCTGTCTCGCCGAGAAGGTTCATGATAAATCGATTTCGCCCCTCCTCACCGAGCAGCGGCAGCAGCTGTTTGAGGGCTGCCGCTGTCTGGGTTGCAGCGTCTTCGGGGTCCATGTTGTTGAGTATTTTTGCAATTTCGTTCATGAGAAGCCAATATCCTCCTGCAGTAACTATTAAAAGGTTGTCCGGGCGGCCAGCAGATCTTTTGCAACCGCATCAAGATTCTTTATTGCATCAAGAATGGCGGGGTTGGACAATTCATAGTAGATGAAAGGACCGCTGCGCTCGATTTTGACCAGCAGGGATCTTTTCAGTTCCTTCAAATGATGGGAAACGAGTGGCTGAGAGAGACCGAGTTCTTCGACGATACTTCCTACGGCCTTTTTGCCTCGACTGATGCAGAAGAGGATTTTCAATCGGTTTTCGTCGGACAGGCACTTCGCCAGAAAGGCAACCGTTTGAAATTCTTCATTGACCAGGACGAATTCCGCACCGGCAGCGGGTACTGCAAGAGGGTTTTCAAAATCATCATGCATTGCATGTTCTTTTGCCGTTGTCATGCATCGCTCCAGTGGATGAGTGGAATAAACATATAAGCTTTTACTTATATGTGAATATATAGGCCAGCGACATCTCCTGTCAAGGATAAATCAATCATTGCCGAGAACGGGAGGCTTGGCGGAGTCGTTGATTTTTTTCGTTTCCCTCGGCTTAATGATTAGAGTGCACACGAAACAGAAATGAACATTACACTTTCATGAAGAGAGTACACATGCCGTCATCGACCGAACTGAGTCCCTTTATTCAAGACATTCAGCATAACTGCAATATTTCGGATGCCCGGGATCATGGTATATATTCGATGTGCACCATGGTCCTGAAACTCCGCAACCTCTATAAGTGGGAAAAGGGCCTCGAGCCATGGGAAGAGCCTGAGTCGGCCGATCTTCTTGGCTGGATTGAAGCCAAAGAGAACTACTGGGCAACCATCGCCGAAGAGTCGTTTCGTCCACTTTCTGCAGGTGGAGAAACCCTGGAGCCCTTTGATCTGGAAGAGATCAACGGTGCGCTGCACGACGATACGATGCTCTACGGTGCAGGCTACGGGCGGTCGATGAAGGCTGTATTTTTTCTCGCCGACAAGATCGAGCGGCGCAGCGCTGAGGGATGTCCGGTAATCATCGTAGGCAATGAGCGGGCAAAAGAGATGGCCAGCCCGTTTGCCATGGTCCAGGATGGCCTGATCATCATCCGCCGGGAATCGCTTCGTTTCTTCTTCTGGGATCAGATCCAGGAAGTGCGTTCCTCCTGCCGGAGTTCCATAAAGCACGCTTTGCAGTCATACGGAGTGTTCAGGAACGGCACCCTTGACCGGGCGCTGCTGCAATCCTCGCTCGACACCATCGTTGACCGGGAAATGAACCTGTTTATTTATCACGAAGTTGGCGAAGCCCTGCAAACCGTCTTTCATTCCGAGACACTGCAGGCGATTATCGGTCATTTCCCCGGAACGGTGATCGAATTTGTCGGCCGGGCGGTAAAAGATATTCTGGCCGATACTCACCGGCATGGTCTTTTATCCTATGTTGTCAGGGAACGGCGGGAATCGTCTCTTGGTTTCTATCTCACTTTTCTCGACGGCCTCCGGGCAAAGCTCTTCCCGGAGATCACTGCGGCCTGGCAGTTGTTTGTTGCCGACCGGGACTGGCATCATATAGAACAGGCGCGCAAGGCCTGCTGGGAGAGAAATTTGCGGGTGGCAGAGCAGATACGGAAGATTTCCCGGATGATCGGCGATGATCCGGACGAACTGATTCTACGTCGCTTCAACAGTGAGATCCTGGTGCCGTTGGGATTGGAGAAACCTCAGCCGGATTTTGAGCTATCCTGAGCTCGGCTTTCCCAGTAAAAAATCGAAACAGGTTTTGAGTTGAAAACCCCTGCAGATCCCCAGGATTGGAATTCCTTTTTCCATGGCGGCACGGAGCAGGGCCCACTCGTATTGGTCGCGCTGCGCGATGACCACACCCAGTCCAGGCCGCGCCTCCTGCCGGAAAAGCGCAGGGGCCAGATCCTCGCCGCCGGCCAGCAGCAGGCCGTCTAAGCGCTCCACCGAAGCTGCTGCAGCTTCCGGGTCTGCCAGTGTCGGCAAGGCCACCGGGATGCCGCCGCCGGCGTAGACGCTCCGGGCGTAATCCAGATTGGACATCAGCATGTCCTGTCCTGCTGTCCCCCCGGACCCTGCCGGTGGCCCCTGCCATTCTGGAAGGACATCTCAGCGTCCAGGAAAAGCTTGAGGATATCCGCACGCTGCTCACAGCTTCGGAATGATGCGGTGTTAGTCGTTCAGGACGGCGGCAATCATCTCTTTACGTTTTTCGTCAGTGAGATAGGGAGTCATGCGGATATCGAGGATTTTGGCTTCGCGAGTTCTTCTTTGCTGCGCCGCCTCCTCGATATTGGCGGTAAGATCATCAATCTTGCAGGGTTTTGTCAGATAATTGTACGCTCCGAGCTTGATGGATTCGACCGCAGTATCGACTGTGCCCTGGCCGGTCAGCATGATAATCTCAAGAAGAGGGTTATCCTTCTTCATGGCTTTCAGGGTTTCGATGCCGTCCATTCCCGGCATGGCGATATCGAGCAGGACAACTTCAATTGCATGGTCGTCCGCTGTCAGTCTCAGTGCAGTTTTTCCGTCCGGCGCAGTCTTCACCGCAAAGCCACGCTTGCCGAGCCGAACGGCAAGGATATCTTTTAAAGCCTGCTCGTCATCGACAATGAGGAGTGATATTGGCAGCATGACGCTCTTTCTTCCGAAAAAAAGTAGATGAATTCCAGGTTATTCCACAGTGCATTTTTCTGCATATTTTCCCGATATTCCGGAATAACAGGCCCGAATCGCCGCAATGTCCTTTTCGACATCCCCGGTTGGCAAAAAAGTGGACAAAAATCCACCGGCTTTCTTTTTGTAATCAAGAAAGGCGAGGCCGATAGGTACATTGGCGCCGAGGGCGATATAGTAGAAGCCGGTCTTCCATTTCAGGACTTTCGAGCGGGTGCCTTCGGGCGGAATAGCGACAATCAGCCGGTCTGTCGCCTGAAACGCGGCAATAGTTGCCAGAACGACATTGTTGGACGAGGAACGATTGATCGGGATTCCGCCCAGCCATCGCATCAGCGGGCCTCGCCAGCCGCTGAACAGGGAATCTTTCCCCATCCAGTGCATGTCGAATCTAAACACAAAAGCCATTGCCAGGGCCAGAGGAAAATCCCAGTTGCTGGTGTGGGGGACGGTAATCATGACATATTTCGGTGCAGTCGGCGGTTTGCCTTGCAGTTTCCAGCCGCGGAGGGCGAGACACACCCTGCATATGGCAACAACGATGGGCCGTAAGACCGGCGTGTTGTACATTGTTCGTGACACAGAGAAGACCTGGGGTAAAGGGCTTAAGGACCGGGGCATCCGATAAAAATCCGGTATTCCCGGTCGAGATGCCCCGCACGTTTTTCTCATTTGTTCAGGAGGACGACCACCTTTTCAAGAGCTCTCCGGTCAAGAGTCTGGGCGCAGTAGGTGCCGCCCATGCTCGAGCCTACGCCATCCCGCCACTCTGACAGAAGGACACCCTTTTCATCAAGAAATTTATAGCTCAAATCCAGTGAAGCGGCCCCTGCACCGAAACCGACAAAGGCCCTGGCTGCACGGCTTCCGGCATTGAATTTCTCGACATCGACCACAAGCAGCTTGCCCATCTGCGGTTTGTACTCCTGCATATCCTTGATCAGTACCGGTTGGAAACCCGACTGTTTCATAATCTTGATAAGGTCCCGATCCATCCACTGGATGACTATGTCCAGTTCTCTTGCCTGATCGGCGGTCTGTCCGGGGAGATTGCCATCCAGGGTGAGTATCGCAATGTTTTTTGCGACCTGCGGATTTACTTCCATTTTTTTCTTGCCGCAGCCGCCGTTTAAGGCAAGCAGCAGGGTGAGTAAAAGTATTAAGGTAATTCTTTTCATTTCTGCTCCTTTTGGACAATGGAATTATCGGATTGGCACCAGGTTTTCGCCTGTGCCGTAACGGTGGGCTGCATGCTTTTTTGTGTTCGTTTCTGCAGGGCAATATAAAGATTTTCGACCTTTTTTCTGGCCCATGGTGTTTTCCGCAAAAATGTCAGACTCGACTTGATGGACGGATCGCTGGTGAAACAGCGGATTTTTACCCGCCGCCCCAATTCCTCCCAGCCATATTTTTCAAACAGGCTGTTGATTACCTGCTCCAGGGTTATGCCCTGCAGCGGAGTCTTGTTTTTTTCTCTGTTCATGAATCTATTCTGTTTGAGATATTTCGGGGAAATCGCCCACAACAGGCTGGATACCACGAAGAAGAAGCATTATACATAAAAGCCAGGTAAAGTCATTGGTATTCACAAAATCATGGTATGAATGGGAGCGAAGATTGAAGCCGGGTAGCCGCGTAGGTTGGGCTGTGAAGCCCAACATCCAAAAAAACGTTGGGCTTCACAGCCCAACCTACAAGAGCCAACTCACATGCGTGCCCCTTTTCTCTCCACAACATTTCATTAAATGTGATCATAAATTCATGCACTTTCAAACGAGGGTAAGGAGTGAGGATGGCCGATACACGTTTGTCCAGGTTAACCAGGTATATCCAGGATAAAGGGTTCGCTGCTTTAGCCGTCAATGCCGGGCCGACGCTTACCTATTTGACCGGACTGCATTTTCATCTGATGGAGCGTCCGGTAGTGATTGTCTTCAGTATGGACAATGATCCGACTATTATTTTGCCGGAACTGGAACAGGTTAAACTCGATCATTTGCCGTTTCCGGCGCGGGTCTATGCCTATGGCGAGAACCCGGACGCATGGGGGGCAATATTTGGCGACGCCCTTGCGGGGCTTGGTCTTGCCGGGTACAAGGTGGGTGTTGAGCCAAGGCAGTTGCGGCTTCTAGAGTATGATTATCTGCGATCGGCCTGTAGCGAGGCGGAATTTACCGACGGCTCGGAAATCTTTGCAGCGCTCAGGGCCAGAAAGGATGAAGAAGAAATTGCCAGCATGCGCCGAGCCGTGAAAATCGCCGAGGATGCTTTGACGGCGACACTGCCGCTGGTGAAAATAGGCATAACGGAAAAAGAGATCGCCGCCGAGCTCTTTCTCCAGTTGATACGTCATGGTTCGGAGATCGCCCTGCCCTTTGCGCCGATTGTTGCAGCCGGGCCGAATGGTGCCAATCCCCATTCGCAGCCTTCGGATCGGCGCCTGGCCGCAGGCGACCTGCTGATTGTCGACTGGGGGGCCTGCTACGGCGGTTATGCCTCCGATCTGACCCGGACCTTTGCGGTGGGGGAGATCGACGCGGAGGCCGAGAAGATTTACAGGCTGGTCCAGCAGGCCAACAGTGCCGGACGGACGGCGGGTGGCCCGGGCGTCTCCTGCGCCAGGGTGGACCAGGCGACCCGGGAAGTCATCGAGGCAGCTGGCTACGGCCCATACTTTACCCACCGGACCGGCCACGGCATCGGCATGGAATGTCACGAGGAGCCTTATATTCGCGGAGATAATGCGCAGCTGCTGGAGGTCGGCATGGCCTATACGGTCGAGCCGGGGATTTATCTTGCAGGGAAAAACGGCGTCCGTATCGAGGACGACGTGGTGGTGACAGCCGATGGCGCCGAGTCGCTCAGTACGATGAGCCGGGAAATTCGATTTGTCGGGTGAGGCGCGGGCTTGTCTATTGTGCAGAAGGCCGGGCAATCCACATTATTTCTCCCCGGACTGCCCCGCACAGCCCGAGAAAGAGAAAGAGTCGACGGAGAAAAGAGAGATGGTCGCGGGGCGGTGAGAAGATCGGCCGCCGTCTCTAACTGCGCGGAGGAGTCGGGACATCGCCTGTGTGGCATTCCATGCAGTTCATCTGAGCCGTAATGCCGTATTCCTTGACCGGCGAATGGGAGCTCACTACCTCGTATTTCCCGTCTTTCCATCCGTTCAGCAGTTCAACGAGGCGAAAGGCGACACTGGCTGCAACCCGCGCACATCTGTCTTTGCGTTCGGCGCTGCCAATGGGAAAACCGGATGCCTTCATCCATTTGCCGACGGATATGTGGCAGAGGGGCGATTCACTCGTCGTCCTCACTATCTCTGTTGCGACCTTTGGTGCCGCTGGTGCATAAACAGGCATGGATGCGTCGGAATACCATTCGAAAATCTCCTCGGAAATCTGATGGCCTTGGGGATTGCCGGCAATTCTCGGCCCGATGATGAGGTTTGCCACGATGGCCGCCCCGGCATTGGAGCCGCAGGTCATCCCCCAGCCCACCATTCCACCCTCGAGGAAGACAAAGGCGTCGGCGGGGAAGCTGGTGTACGGTTCACCGACCTTTTCCCGCAACTGACTGACGACACTGTTGATTACCGCCGCGCCGCAAAAAACCCGGTACCATTCCTGGTAGGCGAGTTCCGCGGTAATGGCCGGATCCAGTTTTTCATAGGGCCAGGGCCATTTTTCCGATCCCCCTCCCTTGGCCAAGGCAGGTCTGATCAAACCGCCTAAATGCGTCATTGTCGCACCCGCCACCATTGCTCCGCCGGCAATAAGCATTTGCCGCCGCGATAAGCCCTTGTCGTTGCCGCATTGATCCGAATTCATAGCTTGTCCTCCTCTTGTTGTTTTTAACGGACTTTCTGGCCGCCATACAGGAGTAAGTATGCTGTGCACCGGTTCGCTCGAGATACGCTGTAAGGAAGAAGCGCATTATCTCGATGCAAATATCCTGTGCATTAAAGCAACAAAGTACCACAGCGTATCATCTAAGTAAAGAAATACTAATGGAATGTGTAAGTAAAATGAATAAGCGAGACGGGTGTATTACTGATTTCGTAATATTCAATAATAGAATCGAGAATCCCTGTGCCACAGGTGGGGATGGTCAACGATCATCTTGTCGATTGCTTTCGCCATGAGCAGGTGAAGCAACTGGCGTAACTGCCCGACCGAAGGATGTTAATAGCCGCAGTTACGTAAGCGCTCGGCGTAAAGCCGGCCCTCGATATACATGGCAAGGGTCTGCACCGCCCGGTCGGAGGAGCGGAAGATCGCCATGCCCTTTTCCATCAGTTCGTCGACCAATGGGTCGTAGAGTCGGCCGCCATCCACCACCCCGACGATGGGTTTCGCGAGTCTTGCGGCGAGTGCCGGCATGCGCAGGGCGATACTCTCTTCGTCGTGCATAGTGAATGTCCGTCCTTCGGACCCGGCTAAAGTGCGCATGGCCGGCGACAGTGGATCGAGGCCGACCACCACCGCGTCGATATTCGGGTCCTCGGCCAGGTACTCGACGGCGGCGACATGGGTCTCGTCGTCGGCGCCGGGGGTGATATCCAGGGGATTCTTGATTTCGATAAGCGCTGCAAGACCCTTCTTGGCCAGAAGGGTTGCAAGTTTTGCGGTTGTGGCCGGACTGAAGGCTGCCATCCCTAAAGCAAAATCCTCGGCCTGGATATTGTCGGCCATGCCCACCGCCTCAAAGCCCGCGCCGCTCACCGCCGCCAGACGGTTGCCGTTGATCGTCTTGTCGTGCAGCCGCTGGGCGATCATCAGCAGGTCCTCGAACTGGGTGAAGGTCCGGGCGACCATGCCGCCCGCCTGGCGGACGCAGGACTCGCAGACCATATAGTCGCCGGCAAGCGACGCGGTATGGCCCGAGGTCGCCGATTTGCCCTCGGGGGTGCAGCCGGCCTTGTAGAAGATCACGTCCTTGCCGGCCTGCACGGCCCCCCGCACCGCCCGGCAGAATTCCAGGCCGTCCAGATCCTTGAAGCCTTCGGCATAGATGGCGATGATGTCCAGTTCCGGGTCGTCGCCGAGATACTTGACCAGGTCGCCCAGGGTCAGGTCGTTCTGGTTGCCCACCGAAATCATATAGGCCGGGTCGATCTCCGGCCGCTTGCTGAGGCGGGTGATCATGAAGGCCCCGCTCTGGCTGACGAAGGCGGCGGTCCGCCGGTACGGGCCGCGCCGCTTGGGCAGTTTCGCCTCCGGGATGAACATGGTGTCGTAATGGCCGGGATGGGAGACGACGCCGAGGCAGTTGGCGCCGAGAAAGACCGGACCGCCATCCTCGCGAAGATGGGCGGCGCCTATTTTCTCCATCACCTGCCGGGCCCGTTCGGCGCTGTCCTGAGTCTCGCCCATGCCGCCGGGGATCAGCATCACCGCCTCGGCGCAATTCTGCGCGAGCAGTCCGTCTATCAGCTCGGGAACCTGATCCGCTCCCACCGCAACTACGAAGAGGTCGAGACGTACGTCGAGGGAGGCAAGATCCGGCAGGCAGCGAATTCCCTCGAAGCTGTCCAAGCCGGGTTTGACGATGCGGATATTCTCCGGAGGGAAGCCGCCGGCCAGGATATTGCCGAGGATGATCCGGCCGAAGTTGACCCGGCTGGTGGAGACGCCGACGATGCCGATGGTTTTCGGCCGCAGCAGGCTGCCCACCTTATGGAAGGGTCGGGCCACCGGGGTCCCTTTAGGTGCGGCGAAGCGGCACATCCCGTCCAGGGGGACCATCAGGTAGTCGGTGAAGGCGAAGGGGTTGATCTCCAGCTCTTCGATGACATGGGGTGCCGCCGGATTGGCCGCCGAATAAGAGTTGGCCATGGCGATGAAGGAGGCGAAGCACTCCAGCAGCTGCTCATCGGTGACGATGCGCCGGGTGCCGCGGGTCAGCCCGGCAAGTTTCTTGTAGCTGATGGTCTTCTTGAACAGCTCGAAGAAGGTCGGCCCGTCGGTCATGGCGGTCGAGGCGGCGACGATGGCCTGGCCTTTGCGGAACCGCTCGGCGTAGAGTTCGGTGTCGGTGCCGCCGAGACCGGCGCTGATCACCATGCCGAATTCGCGGGTGTTGCGGATGCCGACGATCATCTCGTTGCCGAAAGCCTCGGAATCGGGCGGCATGAACTGGACCATGAGGACGCCGACGATGTCGCGGGCGATGGCGGCGCGCAGCGCCTCGCCGGTCAGATTACGGTAGCATTCCGGGGCATGGGCCGGCTGGCGTTCGATGCGGTCGGCGAGATTCTCCGGCACCTCGTAGAGCATGCGCCGCCAGGCGGAGCGGATCTTGTCCGGGTTTTTGGCCACTACCCGCACACCGCCGGCCTCGGTCTTGTGGATGATAGCCGGCGAGACGATCTTCAGTACCACCTTGTCGCCGGGCATGAGGTTCAATTCCTCGTCGGTCGGCCGGCTGCCTTTGGCGAGCAGGTGGGTGCGCGGCGGGGTCTCGCTGCCGGAGCCGGCCAGGAGCCGGTAAGTTTCGTACTCGAAGAGGAAGTCACGGCCCTGCCGATGCGCCTCGTCGAAGAGGCCGGTGATGGCCTGAAAATCGATGTTGAGTTGCGGCTGGTCGATCATGGTTTTCTCCTGATTAGTACCTTAGAAAATCATTCCTTGTTTTTCGTTTTTCACCCCTCAAGGGGGGACTGAAAAGAGTACCCTTTGTGGGGTGTTATGGGGAATTCGGGCCGTCGTTCCCGCTGGTCAAAATGATCCTGGCGTCCACCGCCATGAGACAATCTCCTGAGCCCTTCACCGGGTTGAGGTCGATCTCGCCGATCTGCGGGAAGTCGGTGACCAGACGGCCGAGGCGAACGAGGAAGTCGACAAGCACCGCCATGTCCATGCCGGCTGCGCCGCGAACGCCATCCAGCAGCGCCCGGCCGCGGATGCCGTCAATCAGCCGCCGGGCTTCGGCGGCGGAGAGGGGCGCCAGGCCAAAGCGCACATCTTTTAGGACTTCGGTGTGGATACCACCGAGGCCGAACATCACCAGGTGGCCGAAATCGCCCTCGCGGCTGGCGCCAAGGATGACCTCCAGACCGTCGATCATCGGCTGGAGCAGCACTCCCCACGCCTCCGGGATGGCCATCAGCGCCGACCAGGCGGCCATTGCCTCCACTTCGCCGTCGATGCCGAGGCGCACCCCGCCGACATCGGTCTTGTGCAGCGGGCCGATGACCTTCATCGCCAGGGGGAAACCGAGCCGTCGGCAGCCGTCGGCGAGATGCTCTTTCCGGAGAATCTCAAGCTGTTCGGGCACGGCAAAGCCTGCGGCGACGAGCACCCGGCGTACTGTTTCCGGGGAGAGAACGCCGTTGGTGTTCGCCAGCGCCAGGCGGATTGCCTGTTGGTCGTATCCGGCGGGGCGGCTGGGATCGTCCGCCGCTGGGGGAGCCTGGCGGGCGACAAGGCTGAGAGCCCGGCCCAAGGCCACTTCGTCCGGGAAGAAGACATTGCCGCCCCGGGTGAACTCGTCGATTTTGTCCCGGCAGGAGGTGAGCGAACTGAGCATCGGCAGGACGGGAATGGGGCTCTGCCGCATGGACGCAGATATCGCCCGGTAGATTGCGGCGTTGTCGGAGAGCCCCGAGTCGCCGGTGAGAACGGCGATGGCATCGAGGCGGCCGCGCTCGAACTCGCCCAGCACCCGGACAATCGACCCGATCTGCTCGGCGGTTCGCGACGGCAGGGCGTCGATGGGGTTGACTATCGAACTTTCCGGCGGCAGTATCTTCGCGAGTTCGGCGCGGGTGCGGTCGGTCAAGGGAGGCAGTTCAAGACCGCCACGGGCCAGCTCATCAGCCAGCATCACCACCGGACCACCGGCATCGGTGACGATGGCGAGCCGTTTGCCCGTAAGTCTCCCTCCAGCCGCCCTGAGGACGCAGGCGACATCGACCAGGGCCTGCCGGCCGGTTACCCGAATGATGCCGGCCTTGTCGAACAGGGCCTGAACCGCGGTGTCGCTGGTCGCCATGGCTCCGGTATGGCTGGCGGCAGCCCGCGAACCGGCGGCAGTCGCCCCGGATTTGATGCCGACCAGGATGCAGCCTTTCTCCGCCAGACTTCTCGCGTGGTGCAGGAGCAGCCGAGGTTTTTTTACCGCCTCGAGATAGAGGAGGAGGATACGGGCGCAGTCCGGCCCGTAGTTTTCGTCGTGCAGCCGAACCAGATCCTCGACCCCCATCTGGGCGGAGTTGCCGAGATTGAGCACGGTGCCGAACGACAGTCCCCTCCCTTCGGCGCATTCCATCACGTAGTCCACCGTGGCGCCCGAGCCGCTGATGAAATCGACTGCACCGCCCGGCAGTTTCGGGACGATGCCGGCGAATTTGCCCTTGTAGGCACCGGTGAGAAAGCCCGAGCAGTTGGGGCCGATCAGGGCCATGCCGGCCGCGTCGGCGACTGCCTTCATCTTCACCTCCGCCTCTTTACCGGCCGCATCCTTTTCGCCGAAACCCGAGGTAAGGACGATCACCGCCCCGGTACCGCGACCGGCCAGTTCGCTCACCGCCGCCAGGACCATGGCGGCGGGGATGGCGACAATGGCTAAATCCGGAGATTCGGGCAGGGCCGAGATCGACGGAAAGGCCTGGACGCCGAGGATCTCGGCAGCCTTCGGGTTCACCGGCCGGAGAATGCCTCCATAGCCGTGCTCCAGAATATTCTTGAACACCCGGCCGCCGGGTTTCAAGGGGTCGCCGCTTGCGCCGATGACCGCGATGCTTTCCGGCCGGAAAAGGCACTGATGGATGCGTCTGGACCGTTCTTCGGCCGAAACGGCCATATGATTACTTGTCGTCATATCGTTTCCTTTTGCTCTGCTATAACAGCTCTCGTCCCGCCAAGAACGCCTGGTAATTGCCGGCCCAGGCCGGGCCGGGAGTGACCTCCTGCAGGGCGCGCAGCCACAGCCCCTCGGGGATGCGATCGAAGGGGGCGATCCGGCTCGTGGCACCCATCATCACCACATTGGCGGTCCGGCCACTGCTGTCGCCAAGCTTAAGGGCTGCGGCCAGCACATCGACCTCGATCAAGTGAAAACCGGCGGTGGCCCGCCTGATGTCCGCCAGGTCCGGGTAGTCCTCGGCCTTCATCCCCTGAGGGACGATGACCGTGCGGGCGGCAAGGATCGTCCCGCCTGCTCTCAGCAGCTCGAGAAATCCCGGCCGCAGCATCTCGCTCATCTCCATGGCAATCAGGCAATCCGCCTCACCCGGCAGCAGCACCGGACTGTGGACCTTGCCGCAGGCAAAGGTGCTGATCACCGGCCCGCCCATCTGGGCCATGCCGTGGGTCTCGCCCTTGACGATGTTCTCCTCGCCGTAGCCGGCCAGAAAGGCCAGCTGGGTGAGGACCCGGCCGAAAAAAAGGTTGCCCTGGCCGCCGACGCCGCGGATGGCAAGGCTTAGCCGACCGGGCAGTGTGTCCCGGGACATGGTGACGGCGGGCAGGGTCGGAGGCTCGACGAATCGCGGACTGCTCGACCCGGTTTTCTCGGCTGGGGTGAGTGGTTCCATGGCCTGGAAGGGGCACATCTGCATGCAGGACTGGCCCTGTTCGCCGCAGCCGGAGCAGAGATTGGTGAACTGCGGGAAGCCTTCCGGTCCGGCCTCGATCCCCGGACAGATAAGACAGGAATAACACTTGTCGCATTTTTCTTCATTGATTTTCAGGCGGATGCCAAGCCTTGCCGCCGGGAGTTTTTTCAGGCAGCTGCCGCGTACCACCAGGGTGGTGAATTGGCCGTCGGCCGCCTCCTTGAAGGCCAGACGCAGAGCTTTCTGCAGTTCGATGCGGTTGTAGGCGTCGATAGCGACGGTCTTGGCGCCGGTTGCGGCGATGGCCCCTACCAGATCGAAGGTGTTGGGCTGACCGGCCAGATTGACCGGCGAGGTCGGGGCCGGCTGGCCACCGGTCATCGCCGTCCAGTAGTTATCAAGGACTACCTTCACCCCCGGCACGTGGCGAAAGACGGTATTGCGGGTGGCGTCCATGCCGCTGTGGCATTCGGTGCTGTCGCCCAGGACGCTCAAAACTTTATCGGCCATCTCCGGCCGGGACAGGACAAAGCCGGCGCGTTTGGCCTCGCTCGCCCCCATGGCCACTCCGGTATCCATGGCGTTCAGGAAGTAGAGCAGGGCATTGCAGCCGATATCGCCGAAAACCGCTGCCAGCTTGCCTCGTTTTTTCATGGTGGCGATGGTCTCGGCAAAGAGCCGGTAGGGGCAGCCGGGGCAGATCATCGGCGGCCGGTTGACCGGGCTTGGGCCGGTCTCTCGTGCCTTGACCACCTGAGGCGCATGGCCGAATCTTTCGGCAATCGTGGCCGGGCTGTACTCGGTGCACGGGCTGAAGTCCGCCTTGCCCGTTACGGCAAGACCCATGATCGCCAGCTCGTCCTGGAGGAAGCGATAACCGTCGTCGATGACGTGGATTTCGCCGGAGATAGCGTCGTGGAAGCGGCGGATCAGTTCTTTCGGCAGGGGATTGGTGAAGGCCAGCGACAGGATGTCGACATCGGCGCCGAAGGCCTCCCGAACCTCCAGGGCGAAGGCGGTGTTGGCGCCGCAGGTGATGATGCCGGTCCTGCCCGAGCCCTTCAGCCACTTGTTGAGGGGCGAGGACTCGACCATTGCGGTCAATTCCACCATCCGCTCGCTCTGGACCCGGTCGTAATTTTTTCGGGCCATGCCCGGCAGCGAATTGAAGCGGCGCAGGTCGCCCTCCATCACCTGGGGATCCCGGCTGCGGACCGGGTTCATCCGCACCAGCCCCTCGCTGTGGCAGAGGGCGCCGGATGCGAGGATGACCACCGGGGTCTTGAAGCGCCGGCCGATGTCGGCGGCGATGCCGGGTGCTTCGAGCATTTCCTGATGGTTGGCCGGCTCGAAGACCGGAACACAACACGTCTTGAACAGGTAGCGTGGATCGACCAGGTGCTGGGTTGAGCTGGGGGTGAAGTCACTGGCAATGAAGTAGATTAAAGCGCCGCGCGGTTCGGTGAAGAACGAGGCGCTGGTGAAGATGTCGGCCGCCTGGAACAGGCCCGGAATTTTCATGGTCACCACCGCGTCCCGGCCGGCCAGGGTGTGGCCGAGGCCGACGCCGGCCGCCACTGCTTCGTTCACCGACCAGCCGACGGTGATTCTGTCCTGGACCTGGGACAGCCCACGGTCGATGACCTCGGTGCTCGGCGTTCCCGGATAGCCATCGGCGCTGTGGATGCCTGCGCGCACGCAGCCGACGGCGAAAGCGATATTGCCCTGCAAAACCTCGGTTTGGCCTGCTTCCAGTTGGCATAGCTCGTTCATTCTGTTTCGCTTCATGGTCCGTTCTCCTGTCGATATACGGTTCATTCGGGAATTCCCTTTAAGTATTTCATTCAATATTAATGATTTGAGCAAATGTGACGCTTCATGGTCGAAAAGTGAGTTTTCTGTTTTTCCCTTCAGGCCAGTGCTCCGGCCAGGACCTCGATAGGGTGCAGCGCCCGCCGGCCGGTGCCGTCCTTGATCTGTTCCCGGCATGATGTACCGGCGGCGACGATGGTAGCCGTCTCACCCGCGGTGCGGATCGCCGGAAAGAGAATCTGTTCACCTATCGCCATCGATACTTCGTAATGCTCCTTCTCGTAGCCGAATGCCCCGGCCATCCCGCAGCAACCGCTGGGGATCTCCTCAACTATTGCCCCGGGGATGAGCCCCAGCATGGCTAAAACATTCGGCGCAGTGCCCATTGATTTCTGGTAGCAATGGCTGTGAACCAGAATTCTGCGATCTTGAGGGTTGCTGGCAAAAGCACCACGCAAAGTCTCCAGGTTTTCCGGTCGGGTCACGAACTCTTCAAAGAAAAAGCTTGATTCCGCTACCAGGCTCGCGTCATCAGTTCGCAGCAGGTCCGAGTATTCGTCACGAAAACAGGCAATACAGCTTGGCTCAACACCGATAATCGGCGTTCCCCGACGGGCGTGCTCGACCAGCAGGGCCACGTTGCGCCTGGCCAGCTTTGCGGCATCTGCCAGGAGGCCCTTGGAGATCATCGGCCGTCCGCAGCAGCTGCGTCCATCCTGACAGAATACCTGATAACCCATGGCCGCAAGAACCTTCACGGCGGCCCGACCAAGCTCCGGCCGGTTGTAGGTGAGATAGCAATCATCCCAAAGTAGAACCGGTCCGCGCGATGCCGGAGGTTGTCGATACTCTTTCTTAAACCACTGGTCGAAGGTTTGCAGGGCAAGCGACGGCAGTTCCCGACGCTCATCGAAACCGACCGTACGATCAAGCAGCTTTTTAAAGCTCTTGCTTGTGTAGAGGCGGTTGGCAAGCGACGGCATCTTGGCGGCCAGCCGGGACGAATCGGCCATATGGCCTATAATTCGGCTGCGCAGGGGAATTCCATGTTTTTTCTGGTAAATGGCAAGAAACTCATATTTGAGTTTTGCCATGTCGACACGGGTTGAGCACTCGTTGCGGCAGGCCTTACAGGCCAGGCAGAGGTCCAGGGCATCATAGACCTCGGGAGATGTCAACCCTTCCGGGCCGAGCAGTCCGGTGATTGCCGCCCTCAGAATATTGGCCCGGCCGCGGGTGGTGTCCTTTTCGTCGTGAGTCACCCGGTATGAGGGACACATTGTTCCCGATACCTGAGATCTGCAGATCCCCTGGCCATTGCACATTTCCACCAGCCCGGCAAAACCGCCATAGTCGGAAAAATTGAGATGGGTCTGTTCCGGAGCATAGGGAGTGCGGTAGTCTGGTGTATATTTCAGCCATCCGGTGTCCCAGGGGGCGATGACATCTCCAACCACCTTACCGGGGTTGAGGAGAGTGGTGGGGTCGAAGATCGCCTTGACCTCTCCGAAGGCCTGATGCAGGCGCGGGCCATACAATTGTTTGTTGAAGTAACTTCGGGCAAGCCCTTCGCCATGTTCACCGGTGGTCGATCCGCCATGGGCAATGGCGATGGTCATGATCTCCTTGCACAAGAGTTCCATGGTCCGCAGCCCCTCCGGTGTCCGCAGGTTAATGTCAAGCCCCATATGCAGGCAACCAGCTGAAGCATGGGCATCAAAGTTTATTTCCATACCGAATTTACGCCCAGCCTTAACCACGTCCCGGGTATAGCCGGTCATCTCTTCGACAGGAACGCTGGCATCGTCGATAACCCAAACCCGTTTATCATCGCCGGGCTTACTCATGATAAGACCGAAAATCGCCTTGCGGATGCCCCAGACACCGCCAATTTGCTCAGGTGTCGTGCAGTGGCTAAGGTAGTCGGTCAGGCCTTCGCTGCGCAGCCGTATTTCCAACTTTTGCGCTTGCTCGGCCAACTCCTCCTGGTTATTTCCGGAAAATTCGACGATAAGAATGGCACCCGGCAGATCTTTAACAAAGCGGCGCAACCGAGGGCCGATGATTGGGTGATCGCCGGCCAGCTTCAGGGTTGGGGCGGTCATCAGTTCAACCGCCGCCACCCCGTGTTGGAGAATGAGAGGCACCGAGCGCAGGGCGACTTCCAGATCGGTGAAGTGGGGAATAGCCAGGCGAACTGCTGTGGGACGTTCGACCAGGCCGAGCTTCACCTTGGTAATGGTGGCAAGTGTACCCTCGCTGCCTACGATCAGCGGTGCAAGATTTAAGGGTTTATTCGCCTCCTTTTGATCCAGGAGGCGATTCAGGCCGTAACCGGCGACGTTGCGCCAGGTATTTGGGAAGCCGCTCCGGATGTCGGCTGCGTAGTCGGCGATGAGTCCCGGGATCGTTCGATAGATCGATCCTTCCAGAGTATTTTCGCCGGAGAGCCTGGCGACCTCTTCCTTGCTTTTATCGTCGAAGCGGGCAAGCGAGCCGTCGGCGAGGACAACCTCCAGGGCCAGAACATGGTCGGCGGTCATCCCGTAGATAAAGGAATGCGAACCGGTGGAGTTGTTGCCGGCCATGCCGCCTATGGTAGCGACTGCGCTGGAGGACGGGTCCGGCCCGACCATCAATCCATGACCGGCAAGGATGCCGTTCAGGACATCAAGGACGACCCCTGCCTCAACCTCGACCCATCGTTCAGTGACGTTTATCTGCACGACCTTGTTAAGGTATTTGGAGAGATCGAGAACCAATCCAAGGCCCACCGTCTGCCCGGAGACGCTGGAGCCGCCGCCCCGGGGAATAACCGGGATACCGTGCCGTCCGGCAATCGCCACCGCCGCCCGAACATCGGCGATATGCCGGGGAATGACGACAGCAATCGGTTCTTTGCGGAAATCCGAAGCGTCGGTGCTGTACAGCTGCAGGCTCAGCCTGTCAACCCGCACTTCACCCTTTATGGATGCCCGCAACTCTTTAATCATTGCAGTTGTCGCAGCATTACCGGCGGATTCTTTAATTTTTGTGTTCATTGTCTCATCGGCCTTATCGGCATTTTCATTTTTGGGCTACAGCACTCGGGTCAACCACAGGGAAACCGAGGGAATATAGGTAACCAGCATCAAACCGATCAGGAGCAGGCCGAGGAAAGGCAAAACTGCCCTTCCGATTTGGGTCAGCGACTTGCCGGTAATCCCCATGGCGACGAAGAGGTTGAGGCCAAAGGGAAAGGTCAGGAAGCCGAATTCGATGTTGACGATCATCATGATGCCGAAGTGAATCAGATCGATATCGTATTGTTGCAGGGCAATCAGCAGAATCGGCGAGATGATGACCACCGCCGAGACGATGTCCATGACGCAACCAACCAGGAGGAGAAAGATGTTAACGACCAGGAGGAACACATACTTGTTGTCGATATGGGAAATGATAAAGTCGGCGGCGATTACCGGCAGTCTCTCGCGAGTCAGCAGCCAGATAAAGGTCATGGCGCAGGCAATAATAAAGAGCAGGGCTGAGGAAAGGGTGACCGTTTCCTTGAGCACCTGATTGAGTTTTTTCATGTTCATGTCCTTATAGATAAAAAACTCTACAAAAAGGGCATAAACTACCGATACTGCTGCAGCCTCGGTGGGAGTGAAGATGCCTGAATAGATGCCGCCGAGGATAATCACCGGCATGGCAATCCCCCAGGAGGCGCTTTTTATATGCTGCCATTTTTCGCCGGGAGCATAGTTTGTGACCGTTTTCCAGTTATGCTTTTTAGCGAGGATGAATGAATAGATGATGAGAATGGTGCCGATCATAATCCCGGGCATGATACCGGCCATGAAGAGCTGGCCCACCGAAACGTTCATGACCAGGGCATACAGCACCATGGGGATGGACGGCGGAAGGAGGATGCCGAGCGATCCGGTAGCGGTCAGCAGGCCGACACTGAAATCCTCGTCATAGCCGTGTTTGATCAGGGCCGGGATCATGATCGAACCGATGGCAATGACCGTTGCCGGGCTCGAGCCGGAGATCGCCGCAAAAAAAATACAGGCAAGGATCGAGGCGATGGCCATGCCACCGGGCAGATGGCCGACGAGGATCTGCATAACCCCCACCAGTTTTTTGGAGATTGAGCCCCGGGCCATGAGAGTACCGGAAAGGATAAAAAAGGGAATGGACAGGAGGATAAAATTGTCCATGCCGTTAAAAAGCTGCTGCACCATGGCCTGCAAGGGTACGGGGAGAAAAAAGTGCACCGTGGCGGTCGTTACTCCAAGCAGGACAATGGCGACGGGGGTGGAGATCACCAGCAGAGCGATAAAAAGGACAGCCATGAAGATCAGCATTTGCGACGATCCTCCTTGGTGTCTATTTCATTGCTTTTCTTGCCGGCCAATGCGCCAAGGTGCTTGCAGCCTTGCCCGAAAAAGCGGAGGGCGATAATGACGGTAAAAATACCGATGGGCAGATAGGGGACATACATCGGCAGCTGGAGTACCGGGGTGGTGGCCCCGAATTTATGCAGTTTGGCGATTTGGATCCAGCTGAAGTAACAGGTGACTCCCATGACGAAGGAGGAAATAAACATCGCCAGGGCCCGCAGCAGGTGCTTGTATCGTGGCTGTACATACTGCACCAGGGCATCCATGCCAAAATGTGCGTTGTAACGGATACATACTCCCGCCCCAACAAAGGTGATGAGAATGGTCATATAGCGGGAGCCCTCGTCCACCCAGTCCAAGGAGATGCTGAAGGCGTAGCGAAGTACGACCTGGAGTGTAGTGATAAAGGCAATCAGCAGCAGGGCGTAGCCGATGACTACCTCTTCTGCTTTGTTGAAAAAATTAATGATTTTCTTCATGTCCTGTCTCGCTGTCGAATTCGCATTAAATGAGATAATCAAGGTTTGTATCGTGGTGCGAGGGAACGAAACGGCTGGAGCCGGCCGTGTTTCGACACAGTCATGTCGAACCACAGCCGGTCTCCTTTCTCGCTTTTACTCGTATTGTTTAATTTTCTCTTGCATCATCTTAAGGTAGCTCATGCCGGCAAAACGTCCATATTCCGGTTTGTTCGGGATGTTGCCCACTTGCTTATCGAATGTGCCAAAGACAGGCTGGACAGCCTGGTAGAAGGCGTTGCGCTCCTCTTTGGTCAGGTGAGTGACTTTCACTTTTCCCTCAGACTCAAGCTTGGCCATGATATCGACAATCATCTTTTTGCTGCCATCCCGGTTCATCTTGATCTTCATTTCCGCACCGTCACGGAAGATTTGCTGCTGTTCCTTGGTGAGTTTGTTCCATAGATCGATATTGACCAAATGGAATAATTCCGTCAGGGAGTAGTTGGTAACGGTGGCGTAGGGACAAACCTCGGTAAACTTCATCAGGGCCGAGGTAAGGAGGGGATTTTCCTGGGCGTCAATTACCCCTTGCTGCAAAGCATTATACACTTCGGGGAACGGCATGGGCACCGGACTCGCCCCCAACTGTTTCCAGGTTTCCAGATAGATCGGTGCTTCCATGACTCTGATTTTCATACCCTTGAGGTCCGCAGGTGTCCTGACTTCCCTTTTCATATTGGTCAGGTCGCGCATCTCGTTTTCGCCATAGCCAATGGCCACCATGCCTTTCTGCGGAAAGATATCGGTAAAGATCTTAAAGAATTCCGCATCACCGAGCACCGAGTACGCGACCTCACGGGTTGGCCAGAGGAACGGCAGGTCAAAGAGGGCGACCTGGGGGACGAAGTTGGAGAGCACCGCCGTGGTGCAGTCCATCATGTCCAGGGTACCGCTTTGGATCTGTTCGACCATGGAACGTTCACCACCCAACTGGCCAAGGGGGAAGATATCAATGGTGATCTCGCCATTGGTTTTCTCCTTGACGTAGTCAGCGAATGCTTGACCAGCAATGACCTCGGGATGGGTCGGCGGGGCAATGAAGCCGTATTTGAGATTCATCTTGGCTTCGGCCGGACCCTCGGCACCAAAAAGGACACAACAGGCCACAACGATTGAAGCTAGCTTTTTCATTTTTCTCCCTCTTTAAAAAGGTTTTCCCGGGGTGCCGGGGTAATTTTTCTCCAGCGTTCATGAGGGAACAACCTGGAGAGTTCCATCCTATACCGCAAGGGCATAAGTTTCGTTTGAGCAGGCAAGCTCCTCAACTCAGCTATATCTCCCGGCTGTGACCACCAGGAGTTCCGTGAGATGCTGCTCGCCGCCATCTCAACCAGATAGAGGTGAAATTTTGCTGATAACCGGCAAGATAACGCCACCTGCCGGGACGACATTGACCGTTGGACTGGCTTGGTGTTCTGCTGCAAGCAGAAGACTATCGTGCAGGTTAGCCGCATGGGTAAAGCCAAGACGGGCAACTTGACCTGGCGGTATATCATCTGTCACCAGGATGATGTTAAAATCATTCTGGCCGAGCATAACCTGGGCCATCGACATGTTGAGCTCCGGCGGTGCACCCTCCATGATCGGGCGATTGGCTGCGAAATGGTCGAGCACCGCCCGGCGCAGGTGCGGGCCGTACTTTGCCCTGAAGCTCTCGCAGGCGGCGAAATAGGATTCCGGCAGCGGTGTCCGGCAATCGGCACAGAGGATGACCGTGCCGCCCTTTCGGGTGATCATCTCCGCCGGAGCAAGGGGTTTCATGATCTGCGGGCCTTCAGAATAGGGGAAGGCCGAGATGATGGTGACATCGGCCTTGCCTTGAAACTCGTGGGAAATGATGGCCCGGCAGATCGCTGCCCCGGCACGGTGGGCGATCACCGGATCGCCGGCGACTACCTGGTGCAGCCGATCATTGTGGTCAAGGACGCTGTTGACGATGAAGTCGAGCCGGCCGGCGAGGGCCATGGCGGTGACCTCGTCGTGGAATTCGTTGCCGGCCAGGACTCCCAGGGAGGAATTACCGCGAAAGCTGTGACACAGATGGTGCGCAAAGATCGACTGGAAGTCGGCCACCCCGGGAAAGAGGATCTTGCCGCCGCCACCGAAGCCGTTGAGAGGGTGGGGGAAGATCGAGCCGATGCCGATACGGAAATCGGCGGCATGGGCCAGGCGGTTGATCTTGACCTCGGCGCCGCCGGACAGTCGGCCTATAGGTACGAGGTCGGCGGCATGGCAGTCGTGATTGAAAAAATGATATTCGGCAGTCACCTCTGTCCCGAAGGCGCCGGCAAGTTCCTCGCTGGACAGCGGCCGGTGGGTGCCGAGGGCGATAACCACCGAGATATTGCCGGCCGGGATGCCGATCCGTTTGAGGGTATCGAGAACCACCTTAAGGACGGTTTTTTTCGGCGAACTCCTGGTCAGGTCCTCAATCAGGATGCAGACGGTGTTGTCGGCAGTAAGTCGCGCCTCGAGAGCGGGTGCACCCAAGGGCGCTTGCAGGGCCTGGATGGCCAGGGGTTCGGCATCGGCCGGGACGGCTGAGTCTTGAAAATCGGCCAGGGTCAGGACCTGCCAGGCGGCGGGGAGCGAAAAGAGGACAAGGCCGTTCAAGGATCGGACGAAGGCGATTGACTTACTGGGTGGCATACTTTGCTGAACCATGGTGGTTTTGACCTCCTGGAGTTGCAGTGGTACACATATCTTGCCAATTCGTTACAAGAGAATTACATGTAAAAAAAATCTAATGCAACAGTTATTTATTATGGGTATAATATATTTTTATAGAAATGTGTAATGATTAAAAAAATGACAGTTTATTTTATGCTGGAGATGTGGTAATACCACTTTAGTGTCAGCTTTTGGCTGTACGGGGTGGGATCGAAAGTGTATATTGGGATTCCAGTTACTTCACCATTTGGAGATCGATGCATGCTCAAACCAGTCAAGCACCGCAATATAGCCGATCAGGTCTATGAACAGCTTCGCGACATGATCTACCGCGGCGAGATCGGCCCTGGAGAGCGGCTGATGTCGGAACGCGATATGTCCGATCTGTTCAAGGTGGGGCGGCCCACCGTTCGGACCGCCGTACAGCGGTTGATCGACCAGGGACTGATCGAAAGCAGGCGGGGGGTCGGGATCTTCGTCCTCGATCAGGAGCGGGCGGTCGAAAAACGACCGCTGTTGCAGGCCCTCAACGGCGAAACCTATACCATTGCCGACATCCAGGAAATCCGTATGGCTTTGGAGATAAAGAGTGCCGAACTGGCGGCAAAAAGGGCGACCGATCAGGATATCCGGCTGATCGGCAAGGGGATCGAGCGGATGAAGAGGGAACGTATCGAACATGAGATCCGCATCAACACCGATATCAGCTTCCACATGAATATCGCCTATGCCAGCAAAAATGTGGTGCAGATTCACCTGATGAAGAGCTTCTACGAAGTCCTGACTTACGCTATGTCCTACTCGTACAGCAAGGTGCTGGAATCCCTGCGTATCGACGAACTGATCGACCGACAGCACGACCAGATCCTTGCGGCCATTGTCGACCACGATCCGCCACGGGCGCGCCAGGCCATGGAGACACATATCGGCACTGTCCTGGAAATCTGTCTGGAGCACGGCTTGTAGCGTCCTCCTCTCCTTTTAGTATCTTGGAAATACATTTTCTTGTTTCTTGGAAAGAATTTCGTGAAGGTACTTATCCCCCTTGTGGGGGGTCAGAGTGTATTGCATAACCTTGATTAAGCATGGAGCAGTCTATGAAATTTAAAGTACAGCCAAAAGTGTTTGAAGTATTGCCGAATGCCTGTTTCGGCGTGGTAGTGGCTCGAGGCATGGATAACCGGAAAACCAATCCGAAGATTGCCGCGCTATTAGAAAATTCCATTGACGACATCCGGCATCGGTTGAAAGGCGTAAATGTCAGGGAAACAGATGAAATTGCGCCATATCGAAATGCCTTTCAGGCGCTGGGTTACAATCCCAACAAGTTTATGTGCTCCATCGAGGCGCTGGTGAAGAGGGTTCTGAAAGGCGGCATGTTCCCGCTGATCAATCCAATCGTGGACCTGGGCAACGCAATTTCCCTGAAGCACGTCCTGCCTATCGGTGCGCACGACATTCATGCCGGCAACTATGATATCGAAATCCGCTTTGCCGTGCCGGAGGATACCTTTATTCCGTTCGGTGCAACAGAGCCCGAAGCGGTGGATGCGGGAGAGCTGGTTTATGCCGGGGGCAACAGCATTAAAACCCGCAAATGGATTTGGCGGCAGGGCGTTTCCGGGATGATAACGGCAAACACCACGGATATTTTTTATCCGATCGACGGATTTTCGGAGATCAACGACACGGCGGTCCGGAACGCCAGGAATGAACTGGCAGATATTCTGGAAAATACGCTGGGCTGCCGAACCAGCGTCGGCTGGGTGGATAGAAAGAGTATGGAATTGGCGATTGAATAAAGTAGAACGGCAAACCCATGAGAGCGTATCCTTTTGTGATTGTACCCGGAGCACGAAACCGGCAATTATGAAGTCATGCTTCAGGCCTTGGCCTTTTGGTGTCGATGGTGGGCGATGATATATCTGATTTCCCCGTAGGTGCAGGCGTCGCCTAGTGCTTCTTTGATTTCGCTGAGCTTTTGGTTCTGCAGGGGCAGGATGATCTGTTCGAGTGATTGGCGTTTTTCCGGGGCGATCAGCCGGTCGCTGGGGAGTTCGCCGTATTCTATGCATTGGGACAGGTGGTTTTCGATGGTGGTGAAGGCAAAGCCGCGCTGTTCGGCGATCTGGGCGACTGTCAGGCCTTGGTCGAAGAGTTCGAGGGAAAGGAGCCTGGTTGGGATTTTGGGTTCCTTTGCTGCTTTTGGTTCGCTGGTGTCTTTATCCTTTTTATGGTCTTCCGGTTCTGCCTGGACAGGGATGGGGAGGGTGACCTCCTGGATATCATTTTTGGCGCGGTATTCGGCAACGAGCGTTATCAACTCCTCGCCGTACTTTTCCGCCAGGATTTTGCCGATCCCTTTCAGCTTGGTGAGGGCCGGGAGGGAGTCGGGCAGGTTGACGGCGATCTGGATCAAGGTCTTCTGGTGCATGACCTGGAAGTGGGCGACGTTTTCTTCTTTTGCCTTGCGGCTCCGCCACTCCTTTAAAGCAAGAAAAAGGTCGGGATGGCCGACATCGGCTTCGGAGTAGGTAATTGCCGGAGGTTTTTCCTTCTTTGGCTTTACGCTGATCTCGGCCGAGGAGATGGCTCTCAGATACTCCGCAGTGGAAAATCCCGACTCGCAGCACCGTACCGCCGCAAGCTTCACGGCGGTTTCTTCCTGCAGCCACTTGCACAGGTTTTTGGCTTTTTTGCGGATTTCTTTGTTGTCGGTTTCCACCTGGAAAGCGGCGACAACTTCGCCTATTCCCGCCGCAAACTTTTCCTGAAAATAGGCGGAGGCTTTCTGTAGTCTCTCCCGTATCGCAATATCTTCGGCGGGAGGGACTGTGTCGATAAACATCCCCTGCAACTGTCTGCAGAAATTGGCGCCGACGCTGCAGATTTCGTTTACGGTCTTTATCTGCAGGTCGTGGAGGTTGCCCGCGCCGGTAATCCGTACCAGTTCCCCGCTTCGTTCCACCGTCGAGATCAGTCGCGCAAGGAGCCCCTGCAGTCGCTGAAAATCAAAACATTCGAGCAGGAGGCTCTGCTGGTAGCGGATCTTGGCCGTGGCCAGCTGGGCGTCGGTCGGGACATTTTCTCCGGCCTCTTCGACAAAGCGCTTGACGGTGCTGTCGGTCTTCACGGCTCTTGCCGCAAGAGGCGAACTGAGAACCATGCCCTCCAGGGTTCGGCAGCGGCTGAGCGCGACATAGACCTGGCCGTGGGCAAAGGCGGCCTGGGCGTCGATGACGGCCCGGTCGAAGGTGAGGCCCTGGCTCTTGTGGATGGTAATGGCCCAGGCCAGTTTCAGCGGGTGCTGGATAAAGGCGCCGACCTTGTTTTCGGTGATCTCGAGCGTCTCTTCGTTGAGGGTGTATTCGATATTATCCCAGGTGGCCGGTTCGACCACGATCTCCTCGTCGTCGTCCGGGCATTTGATCCAGATGCGGTCGTCTTTAATGCGAGTTATTTTGCCGATCTTGCCATTGAAAAAACGTTTCTCGGGCGACGAATCGTTGCGGACGAACATCACCTGAGCGTCTATTTTCAACTCGAGGGTAAGGGCGGTCGGGTAGGAATGTTCGGGGAATTCACCCTCTATCTCGGCATCGAAGCGGTGGGTTTTCGGGGTCAGTGTCTTAAGCCTGGCGTTGTTGATCGCATCGGCGCTGCTGTTATGGGTGCAGAGGGTGATGTAACCGAGGTTTTTCTCATCGACAAAGCCGTCGATATGGCGGCGGTTGAGTTCCTGCAGGGTGGCCGGATCAAGGCGATTGTCGCGAACGTGGTTGAGCAGTTCGATGAAACGGCGGTCCGCCTGGCGATAGATATGCTGCAGTTCGATGGAGATCAGTTCGGTCCGGCGCAGACTGTTGCTGCTGAAGAAGTAGGGCGAATCGTAATGACGTTGCAGCAGGCGCCAGTCGACGTCTTTCACCACCGGGGCAAGCTGGTGCAGGTCGCCGATCAGGAGCAGCTGGACCCCGCCGAACGGCAGGTTGCTGCGGCGGTAGCGGCGCAGGACGCTGTCGACCCCGTCCAGCAGATCGGCCCGGACCATGCTGATCTCGTCGATCACCAAAAGATCGAGGCTCTTGATCAGATTGACCTTGTCTTTTCTGAACTTATGTCGGCCTTCGCCCTCGCTGCCCGGCACGAACGGCCCGAACGGCATCTGGAAAAAAGAGTGGAGCGTGACTCCGCCGGCGTTGATCGCCGCCACGCCGGTGGGCGCGGTGACGATCATCCTTTTCGGGGTTTTTTTCTTGAGGTTGTGGAGGAAGGTGGTCTTGCCGGTGCCTGCTTTTCCGGTCAAAAAAATATTGCAGCCGGTGTCTCGGACAAATTCGTCGGCAAGCTGAAGCAGGGGATTCGGAGCAGTCATCGGCGATTCCTAGGGGGTTGTTCGAGAAGAGCTATTTTTTCTCAGATCAAGGCATTTTAGGAAAATAAGCACAGCCATATAGTTGATATTGCGAGCATTATTTTCATGAAATAACGCAGATATGGGGAAAAAGAGCATTCTCGGACAGCCTCCTACGAGTAGATCTCCTCCAGCACCACGTTGATGAGGGCGATTTCTTCCTTGCCGAAACGGTCGGGGGCGAAATTCTCATCCAGCCAGTCGACGAAATCCTGATATTCTTCGTCTTCCGGGTCGGCAAGCACCTCCAGGAGATGGAGATAGCCTGGGATTCCGCCGATGTCCTCCGGTGGGCAGGCCCGTTTGCCGGCAAGCAGGACCGGATAGGGTTTGCCTTCTTCCGGGTCGAGGACTTTTTCAACGGCTATCTGGTGCAGCCAGTCATCGCCGTAATCATAGATGTATTGAAACCCGGGAAGGATTTTTTCCTCCAGGGCCTGGAGGCTAAATTTCGCTTCATCTTTCGGCCTGCTGGTCCGCAATGAATCGTCCTCGTCGGGGAGGCAATAACAGGTGCGATCGATCAGGAACTGGTGGAGATGGCTGTCGGTCCAGCCCATGCAGAGCTGAATAACCTTATGCAACTGTTCCAGGGTGGTGTCTCCGGGCACCAGAATACGTCGCCAGATCGGCGGCTTTGCCCCTTGCAACGTCACTTTCAGTTGATAAATCGGGGCGGTCGGACCGATTTTTTTCCTGCCGTGCTGCGGAAAATTGACCTTGATGATATTCGATTTTTTCGGTCCAACCGGGGCCGCAGTTTTGGGACAGCATGAGCCGCCTTGTCCTTTGCTGCTGCACTGACAGCTGTCATTCTGGGCCGCCCTGGTTCTCGTGACCGGCAGCTGAATGGGCCGGCTGTCCGATTTCCGCTGCCTTTTCTTTTTGACCATCCGGGCATGGTTCTGCAGGGTCCGGACAGCCAGCGGCAGGGAAGCCATGAGGAAGACCTGGATCTGCATCTCCCTGTCGGTATTTTCGGAATCCATTCCGGGAAAGGCTTCCTGCAGAAATTCGTCCGGCAGATTATCAAAAAAATCCATGACCTGATCCGGTTCGACTAATCCCTGGACAATCATCTGGCTGTAATACAACTCTTCCTTTTTCGCCTTGGCAAGCTTCGGAAACTGGTCCGGGTCCCAGAGATCGTCGCGCAGAGCCAGTGCCTCTTCAAAACCGGATACCCATTCGTAGACGGTGAAGACCTGCTGATCGTCCAGGCTGGCGATGTCGATCGGGAAATCCAGTTTATTGTCATGAAAAGAATCGACAAACCTGTTGAAAATGCGCGTAAGGCAGTCGGATATTTCCTGCATCTGCTTCATCGATTTGTATGTTGGCGCCTCTCCGCCGAAGATGAAGGGAATCCATTCGTCGACGGGGAGGGTATCCGGGGTCATGGCCAGACCGAAGAGATAGCCAAGCAACTCGTCATAGCTGAAGGTGTCGTCAGGGTTCCGGGTTAATGACAGGAATTTTTCCAATATTTTTTTTTCGTCGGAGGGCAGCATTATCAGGTCGGTCCTGTTGAGGTTGCAGGGGAAGGAAAGTATTGCCGAACCAATACCAATAGCGGAAAAGAGGGGCAAAGGGAAGGAAAAATTGGCCAGGGAAAGGAAATAACGCACCTTGCTACGCAGGGTTTCAGAGGTTCCAGCCGGGATGTTTGCTATTCATGCCAAACTGATTTATATCGTATAGAGGTCATCCGCATTCGTGTGGGCTGGATGGTCCAATATGACAGGACGGTACAACTTGGGGAACCCATGAGAGTTGCAGTCTTTTCCGATATTCATGCCAACCTGGAAGCGCTCGAAGCGGTTCTTGCCCATGCTGCACATAAACAGGCAGACCGCTATATCTGTCTCGGCGATGTCGTGGGCTATGGCGCGAACCCCAATGAATGTATTGAGTTACTGCGGTCCCTGCCTGACTGTCCTTGTCTGCTCGGCAACCATGATGCCGCCGTGCTGGGCATTCCGATCAACATGAAAAGGGAAGCCAGGCAGGCTATCGTCTGGACCCGCGAGGTTATCTCGAAAACAGGGATATGGTTTCTCAGGGAGATGGAGGATATCATCAAATGGCAGGATATCTCCTTTTGCCATTCCAATCCGTATCGGCCGCGCAACTGGTATTACGTTACGGAAAAAACCTATATTTCCAGCTCCTTTGCCCGCTCGAAAGCAAAGATCCTCTTCGTCGGCCACACCCATGTGCCGATCGCCATAACCCGGAAAAATTTCTTCTGCATCTATATCCGTTCGCCGCAGCATACCATGGTGGTGCCGGCGGCGGAACTCAACCGGCAGATCTTCAACTGCGGCAGCGTCGGACAGCCGCGGGACGGAGATCCAAGAGCCTCCTATCTGATCTATGACGACCGGCAAAAAACGATCGAATTCTACCGGATAGCCTATGATCACGTGCGTGCGGCGGAAAAGATCCTGGCGGCCGGCTTGCCGAAGGCGTTTGCCATGAGACTCGCCGACGGCTTGTAGTGTCTGTCCGGAAATGGCAATTTTGCGAAGGGTTAATTGGGAAGCAGTCGGCCCATGCCGAACTGCGGAAATTTCGCCTGGAGGTCGCTCTGCAGTTCGGTGGCGTTTTTGTAGCGCTTTTCGAGATCCTTCTGCAGGCAGCGCATGATTATTTGATCAAGCTCGATGTCGAGGTCGGGGTTGATCGTCCGTGGTGCTTTACTCTCGACGTTCACCTCAATGTCCATCGGATACTGATCGTTCTGCTGACAATAAGGCACGGCATTGGTGGCGAAGATGTAGAGAATGACGCCAAGCGCCCAGACATCGCTTGCAATGCAGCTCCGGCCTTCGAACTGTTCCGGCGGCATGAAATTGACGGTGCCGGCGGAGCTGCTGTCGGCGGACTGCCAGGAGAGGTCGCGGGCGATACCGAAATCGAGAAGTTTCAGCCTGCCGGTCGGGCCGATGATGATGTTTTCCGGTTTGATGTCCCGGTGCAGGATCTTGTGTTTATGGGCGTAGGAGACGACCGAGAGCAGCTGCAGAAAGCAGCTCTCCTTATCCAGGGCGGAAATGCCTTTTTCCAGCAGGTGCTGGAGGGTGGGGCCCGCTGCATACTCCTGGATCAGGATAAACTTGCCGTGGTCTTTGACGACCTCGATCAGGTGGACGACATTCGGGTGGTGGACCAGCCTCTTCAAAATGGCGGCGGAACGCAGAACGCTGATATTGAGTTCGGCCGAATGCGGGGTTTTGGCCACGGCCAGTCTTCCCGTCCCGGTTTCCTTGATCAGCCACACGGTGCCGAACCCGCCAATGCCGAGCCTTTTAAACCGCTGCCACCTCTCGGAAATATTTACCGGCCGGGCCCGTCGTATCAGCGATTTCGGCGCGAAATAGCTTAAACCATCCTGAATATAATCGACAACCCTGTTCCAGCCATCCAGGTCGCTCGGTGCTTCTTTGTCGACGGCAACGGTAGGCCTTTTTGCACCTTGCCGGGGCAGGGCCTGGCCCATTTCCAGGAGGATCAGGAAACTGATCGAAAACCTGTCTTCATTTAGTGGCAACTCGATAAAATCGTCCGCTCCGGCCTCCAGTAACTTGTTGATCTCATGCAGTTTTTCATGGGGGACCAGGATAAGGAAAGAAACTATGTCGCCGACAAAATCGCGGATCAACTGAATGACGCGATCCTGCTTCGAATGCAGGGCATTCACATGGTAGACAACCAGACAGATTTTCTTTTCCGGATGGTTCTTTACGTAATTGCGGACGGTGCCGATAGTCAGGGCGACTGTATCGATCTCGAACGAGGAAACCAGCCGTTTGACCAGAGACGTCTCTGCGGTTGACAGTCCAAAGGTCAGTATGGTTTCAATTGGAGTCTGCAAATGGTTGCTCCATGGCTCGATTGGTAACGATAATTCAGCCTATCAGATGTACCGCTAGCCAGGCAAATATTATTTTGAAGGAGGTCGAACAAAGGGAGAACAGGGGAAAGCGAATGTATTAAAAGGCGGTTGCCGGTCATGCTTGCGAAAAATATTGAGAACCAATAGTATTAAAACTGATCGGGTATTAAAACTGATCGGAAAGCTGCACACACAACATATTTGGAGATCGACATGACGAGCAATTCGGGATACTGGGCGGATAATTATCAGAGAAACAGATTGTCCGTCGAACAAGCGATCGCCAAGATCCAGTCGGGGCAGCGAATTTTCATCGGTTCCTCGTGTGGCGAACCGCAGCGGCTGGTCAAGGGACTGGCCGATGTCGGCCGCAATTATACCGATCTCGAGATTGTTCGGATGTTCAGCGGCGAGAGCAGCTCGCTTTCCCTGATTGCTGAAAAATCGAAATCCCAGAACCTCAATATCCGCTCCTTCTATCTGGGATCGGCCAACTCCAAGAGTTTTAAAGGTGACTTGCGTTTTATCACCCCGATCAACCTCTCGGATGTTCACAAGCTTATCAAGTCGCGTCTGCTGCCAATTCAGGTGGCTCTGATCCAGGTCACGCCGCCGGACGATTTCGGCTGGATGAGCCTTGGAATCTCAGTCGATGTCACTGCTTCTGCGGCGGCAGCGGCCGATCTGGTTATTGCCCAGGTGAACAGGAGAATGCCGCGGGTGCTGGGACGAAGTTATATCCATGTCAACGATATCGATTATTTTGTCGAACATGATGAAGAATTGATAGAAATAGGCACATACCCGGATGTGGCGACAGCCGGCAAGATCGCCCGCTATGTGTCCCGGTTGGTCGAAGACGGCTCGACGATGCAGATGTCGCTTGGCGGGACCTCGGACGCCAATATCGAGGCATTGATGGAGAAAAACGATCTGGGCATTCACACCCAGTATATCACCCAAACCATCATGAAGCTGATGGCCATGGGGGTGGTGAACAATCGCAAAAAGGGCTTCAACACCGGAAAAGTCATCTGCAGCAACGCCATCGGCAATCGCGAACTCTACGATCTGCTCGACAATAACTCGGCGATAGAGTTTCATCCATCTAAATATGTCAATGATACAAGGAAGATAGCAAAAAACAACAAGATGGTGGCGATGAATATCTGCCGGGAGATCGACCTGACCGGCCAGGTGGCAGCCGATGCTTTACCCTTCAATAATTTTTCCGGAGTAACCGGAATCCTCGATTTTTTCCGTGGCGCTGCGCTCTCCAGGGGCGGTAAATCGATCCTGATGCTCACCTCGACTACCAACAACAACAAGGACAGCCGCATTGTGCCGATGCTGCAGAACGCCGCGGTGGTGGTGCCGCGCAGCGAAGTGCAGTATGTGGTGACTGAGTACGGCTCGGTCAACCTGTTCGGCAAGTCGATCCAGGAAAGGGCCACCGCCCTGATCAGCATTGCCCATCCGGATTTTCGCGACCGGCTGTTTGAGGAAGCAAAAGAGCTCGGTCTGCTCGGCCCCGAACGCTCCCTGCGTGAGGAGATGAATTCGATCTATCCGCTGGGGCTGGAGGAAACAAGGATAGTGTGCAACCGGTCCCTCACCTTCAGGCCGGTGAAGCTGACGGATGAGCGGATCCTTCAGGAGCATTACTACGGACTGGATACGATCGATGTGGTCTCGCGGTTTTTTCACGAGAAAAAAAGTTTTGTCAGAAAGCAGATCGAGCACACCTTCATGATCGATTACGTCAAGGACATGACCATTGTCGCGGTGGAGGGGCCACCAGGTTTTGAGAAGGTTCTGGCCGTGGGAGAGTATTACCTGAATCCGGAGACGATGATGGCCGAGATCGCCTTTTCAGTGGTTAAAAACTGGCAGGGCAAGGGCTTGTCTTCGATCGTCATCAGGAAGCTGGCGGAGGCCGCCAAAATAAACGGCATAAAAGGCCTGACTGCCTATACCTCCAATGAAAATAAACGGATGGTCAAACTCTTCCATACCCTTGATTATGAGGTGAAGGCGGTTTCCCAGGGCGAGATGATCTATCTGGAAGCATCGTTTGCCCGGGAAAAGGAAGGGGAGTAAGGGAAAATGAGGGAAAAGCCGCCGGGATGTGGAGCCGACGCATTCTCCCCTCGGTTTCGAGGTATTGCCCAAGGAAAAGCCGCCGGGATGTGGAGCCGACCCTGCAGCTGCAGGGTCGGCCTCGTAGCGTGGGCGAATAATTAAATCCCGCCTTTTTCGATGGTTAACTTCTTGGATGTGGCAAACCATTTCTGAGCATTGCCCGGATCGTCTTTTTTGCCGTACGGCTGGTACCAGACTTCAACATCGACGGTAAATTCGTTGGCGATGATGGTACGAACCTGTTTGCCGTCCTTGGTCGTTTCGGTATACACCGGAATCTCGAACTGCTCTTTCACTGTCTTGAGGGGGGGCAGACTGGTGTCGCGTATCAATCCGCTCTTCTCGTAGGGGCCTCTGCCCATCTTGTCGCCCCGTCCCATCTGCTGCGGGAGCGGCATGTAGATTTTTTCGTTACTGTAGAACACTTTGCCATCGTTTGTTTTCGCGGTCACATACAGGACCACCCGGTTTGGAGTGGGTCAGCCGTCCGGGATAGGATGACCGGCTTTATTGGTCAGTTCAACGATGACATTGGCGGCTGGGGTCATGGTCGCTATATCGCGCCATTGATACGCCTTGGCATCGACTTCGACATGCAGGGCCATTTTCGCAAGTTCCTCCGAGCGGTAGCTCTGCATGTTATGGCCGAGCTTGCTTTTTTCCATGTGGCATTCCTGGCAGGTTTCAGTGCCGCCTTCCGGAATATAGGTAAATAAATGAGCGCCATACAGAGTTGCACACTGGGTGGGGTTCTCAAGATCGAAATTCGGTCCAAGGCCGTGACACTGGCCGCAGAGGATCGATTCTTTCATGATCAGGCTTTTTTTCATTTTCGGGAAATTTTCGTCTTCATGCTCGCCGTCGTTGTTGCCGTACACGACGCCCTTCTCCGGTGCCCCATCTTTCCACTTGTGGACGATTGCATTGCGGCCGTGACAGATTGTGCAGCCGATATTGAGGCTCTGCAGGGTCTCCGCCGCGTCTTCGTCGCCCTCTTCGGCATATGCATAGATGTTTTCTACGATTTCCTTGGCCACGCTTTCTTCGGCATCTTCAAGCTGGGGAAGATGGCATTTGGCGCATATCATCAAATGCTTGATGCCGACGTCCTCCGCCTCCTTCACCCCGGAATGGGGCCATTCTTTCAATCCGTTTTCGATGGTGGTCCTGAAGGTTGCCGCTGTTCTGCCGGTATTCTCCGGCCCGAAAATCGAACGTGCGTGCAGCGACTGCTGCCATTCTTCATGAATCTCGGTGTGGCACTCCATACACGAGGAGGAATCATACATTGCCACCAGCTCAGCAATGGTTTTTGCTTTTTTCTCTTCTGCCGCCTGGGTATCGAAGGCTAGGAACGGCACCATTGCCATTCCAAGCAGCACAAGAGCACTTCTGAATAATCTCATATCTACTCCTTTTCTAAATTACTAGGATATATGACTGCGATTAAGCCGCTGACGAATGCCCGATGTCTCACCTCCTTTACTGTTGTTATTTGGATTCTCAAGAACGTTATATGATTTTCAGTGGAGCGAAATGTAATGCCATTCAAAGTGCATAATAGCCTGTCTCTGTCGTCTATTACTTCTTTATGAAGAGAGAAAACCTATAGGTTTCAAATTTTATCATAGAGTTACTATTTTTTTTCGGCAAGAAAAACAATCTTTTTGTCAAAAAGTAATGAGGCCACTGGCCATCGCAATTTTTCAAAAATACAGATAAATCGATTTAAATACAGAGATTTATATCTTTTGTCGTGCAGATAAGAGAATGTCGTCTGACGAGAAAATATAATTTAACCTCTGGTTGCGAAAGCTGGTGTCCGTGAGCCGGATCAATATCGAAACCTCATTGCAGGCTATCAGACATATTCCGGTGCGGAGGGATTATTTTGGAAAGGTCGGAGGGAGGGTCTTATTGTTTCCTAACTCCTACAAAGTAGTACGCCGCTGTGTTCTTTGCGGTCAGGAATAATATTCTTCTTTTGCTTCTGCCTGTTGATGATGGAGGCGCCGAGATTTGTCGGAGAAGTCGGAAATAACCAGGTCAAAAACACTACGAGGCGATCGTTTGCACAACGACCGCCTCGTAGTCCAAGGTATTAAAAAATATTGGATCTTCCAGAAACCGATTACTGAAATTTCAATTCCAGAGGTTGTTCATGATAGAGATGGTTGATCTGGGAGTTATCGAAAACCGCGATACCGAAGGGGTAGCTTTTTCCCTTGTCGGTGAACTGGACATCCTGGGTATCGGCATTTTCACCTTCGGTCTTCAGAGCCCGCATGACCTCCAGAGTCCAGGTACCGTTGTCATAATTGTTGCGGGAGAGAATATCGGCCCGGCCGCCTGCCAGCGGGGCAATTTCGATGCCGGGTACAACGCCGCCTTCCTTGAAGGTGTCGACGAAGGGAATCTTCTTGCTCGGGATGACATAGTACTTGTCATCGGCATCGGGCTTGAGATTCATGAATGCCGGACCTTTTTTGTCGGCGGTATCATTGTTTTTGTATCCACCGCCCTTGGGAGCGGTATCGTTGCGTCGACCCCAGCCTGCATTGACCTTGGGGTCGGTATTGTTGTCGACATGCTGATCGTCGAACATGCCCATCGGCATCGTCCGGACGTATTTGGCATGCCACATATCGATGGTCTCGCCGGCGGTTTCGGTATATTTCCTGCCCGGGGAAGTATCACCTTTCTCGTCGAGATGACAGGCGATCATACAGCCATCGGCCTCGAATCCCTTGGTGTTGATGTTCCAGAACATTGCCAGTTTGTCTTCGTAATAGGTGTTGTCATGGCCGGTGCTGTCTTTGTTGGCCAGCTTTTTCCATGAACCGTCCGCCTGTTTAACCCATGGGAAACGTTCGAGGCTCTTGGTCGGAT
Organism: Desulfobulbaceae bacterium BRH_c16a; assembly: GCA_000961725.1. Classification (GTDB taxonomy): domain Bacteria; phylum Desulfobacterota; class Desulfobulbia; order Desulfobulbales; family Desulfocapsaceae; genus Desulforhopalus_A. The sequence continues at coordinate 13,449 of LADS01000037.1, read as the reverse complement.
CCTTATAGCTGATGAGAAAATAAACATGCTTGTCGTCATAGAGCGATTTGATGGTCACGTCGGTGCTCTTCATTCCGGGATAGCCGTTGCTGGGCTCGTACGGCAGCTGATCGAGATTAATGGTGAGGGCTTTAGCGGCATCCCAGGCCTTGTCGGCGACCCCGTCGAGGACAATCGGTGCGGCGGCCTTGGTGCTGACGAGCGTTTTGTCGGCGTCTGCTGCATATGCTGAAGTTCCGAAAGCCACGAGGCCTGCCATTGCGACGAGTATTGTCTTTTTCATATCATGCTCCTTTTTAAAAGATTAAGCGGTTTGGAAACACACATCAATTTCCTTTATCTAAAATATAATGCAGCATAGTGTCAGGGATCCAGATAAAAGTTGCCGCAGAAGAAGGCGATGTTGTGAAGAAATATTCACAACGCAGATGTAGTCCACTGGACTTATGGGGAAATCTGCTTTGAAAGAAGATGGAGACAGTCGAGGATTTTTTTGCCTTGCGGGGTCAGTCGGTAGGATTTTTCCCTGTTCTGGGTGATCAGGGCGATTGATTTGAGGTTTTTCAGGTGGAAATTGACTTTGGTGTGGTCGCCGATCCCGAGGGTACGGGTGATATCCATGAAACGCATTTCGCCTTTCTCGCCGAGTGCGGCGAGGATCTGTCTTCTGATTTGATTGGACAGGCAGGCGAGGGCCTCATCCATCTCGGGATCCAGCTGCTGCTGAGCGAATTTCAGCATCTCCAGGGCTCGTCGAACGGCAACCAGCAGATCGTCGCGTTTGAAAGGTTTGGCGAGATAGTCGTCGGCCCCGCTTTTCATCGCCGCCACGGCGTTATCGACGGTCGAGAAAGCGGTAACCATGATGATTTTCAGCGCCGGATAATCGATTTTCAGTCGAGGTATAAGCGCCATTCCCCCCATGCCCGGCATCATATTGTCGACGAGGATGACACTCGGAACAGTATCGGCAATTTTCTGCAAGGCAGCTTCAGCCGTCTCGCAGGCGATCACGCAATACCCCTCGTTTTCAAGAATTTCGATCATGCTTTCGCGCAGATCCAGGTCATCGTCTACGACCATTATGGTTTCAGTTGCCATCGATTGCCACCGGAAAAGTAAGAGTTACTGTCGTTCCACCCTGTTCGCTGCTTGCCAGAGCAATAGTGCCGCCGTGCTGGCTGATTATATTATAGCACACCGATAGCCCAAGTCCTGTGCCTTTGCCTACCTCCTTGGTCGTGAAAAAAGGATCGAATACCTTGCCGAGATGCTCAGCTTTAATGCCATGGCCGGTGTCGGTGATTACCGCACGCACCTGATGGTCGTGGTGCGAGGTTTCAACCTTGATGCTGTCGTTTTCGCCGCAGGCGTCAAGGCTGTTGATCAGCAGATTGATGAATACCTCCTCGAGTTTCCAGGGGATTCCCATTATTTTCGGAGTTTCCTGCAGCTCAAGTCGGATTATCTCCGAGCGCGGGTGCGATTTGATCAGATTCCGGACGCTGGTGAGAATGCGGCTCAGATCGGTGGGGGTGAGAGCGGTTTCCTTTTCCCGGGAAAAATGGAGAAGTTCCTTGGCGATTCTCGAAGCCCGGTCGATATTGCGCTCGATTGCCGCTATCTTTTTGGTGATTCCGGAATCACTGCCGACAAGATCTTTGAGCATTTCCACATTCAGCGAAATGTTGGTAAGAGGAGTGTTGATCTCATGGGCTATCCCTGCGGCCAGTATTCCCATGGAGGTCAATTTTTCCGACTGGGAGAAGCGCAGCAGCTGTTCGTTGATCAGCTCGCGCTGTTCGATGCTGAAAACCGACAGTGCCCGAATAGTGAAAAACATAATAAAAAAGGCACTCAAGCCCCTGAGCGCAATGACATTGACATCAAGTATCGGGATGACGAAGCCGGATGACAGCGTGCCGCTCAAAAAGGCGTAGCATATCATGCAGCTTCCGGCCAGGATGAAATGAGTGGCGGTCTTGCTGGAGAAGGCCCGTACCGTCCGCGAATAGAGTATCAGTCCTATCCCCGACAGTATACTGCCCGGAAAAGCCACGAAAAGACGGGTGTTGATATTGCCGCCGGTGCCGAGATCGAGATATGCGGCAAAAAAGATCAGGGCCAGGGCGACAGCGCCGACCAGGGCTTTGACCCTTTTTCGTGTGGTCTGCAGGGCTTTGTCGCCGCGGAGGGTGATGATATTGAGAAACAGACCGAAGTAAAGAAGAAATAAAAAGGAGAGACTGACGATCACCAGGCGGAAGAAGGTAAAGCCGGGGGTGATGATTTGCGGAAAGAGCAACTCCAGCAGTTCCAGCCACTCGTGAAAACCATGGATGATCCCGAAAGCGGCAAGCAGCCGGATGATTTTGGCGATACCGAGTTCACTGAGGCGGATGTCTCTTGAGAGAATCGCCACTCCCAGGGTGAAGAAGGCCAGGCCATAGAGGAGGTACAGGATATAATCCCAGATCATGACGGTCCCGTAACAAATTCGGATGCTTGAAAAAACCGGACTCTTAAGGTTGCGAAAACATCCGGAATATCTTTACCATATCTTCCAGCAGCCGGGAAAGTCAAACAGGTTGTCGTTCGGATGCGTTATTTCACCAAAAATCGAACCGGCGGCGTCTCGAGAGGGCTTCCGGATTCTGCAAGCCAGACGCGGGCCTGGGCCTGATGGCTGCCCCTCGAGAGGGGCCACATGAAGTGGACTTGATTCTCTCCGGTTATCCCGGCAACCTGGCCATCGACCAGCCATTCCACCCTTTTTGTCCGGTTGTGGCCGGTGAGCCTCATCGGGTAGGCTTCGATACTGTCCGGGATATGGGGATCCATGATCATCTGTAAATTTGCGCTCGGTTGCAGGAAATGGATGGCCGGAGAGTTCGCCATATCGGTGGAATCCGGGTCACGCCGAGTGAGGCCCGAATGGTGGTCGCAGAAGGTGTGGGGGATGGTGCCGGGCAGATATTTCTCGAGAACCGTCGGACAGAGCGGCGTGGCAAGAAAGCCTGTCTTTCGGCAGATCTTTTCCACGGCCAGGAGCGGACTGAGGAAAAGCCGCCTCGCCTCCTCGAAACGGTTCAGCTCGGTAAAGGCCGATCGCAGTACCAGCCCCGGACCTTGAGTGCCGGTGAGGCCGCCTGTGGCGTGACCGTCAAGATTGCCCATCCAGACCCCCACCGTAAAAAGGTGATTGACGCCAACCGCCCAGGCATCCCGATGATCGTTGGAAGTCCCCGTTTTTACAGCGGTCTGCACCGGAAAGCTGAAAATGTTGGAGTTGCCGAATTCAAGCCGGCGGGACTCCGGGTCGGCAAGGATATCGACCACGAGAGATGCCGTTTCGCTGCTGTATATCCGGCGGCGGGCCTGGCCATGGCTCCTGCCTTCCAGGGAGAAACGCAAGGGATGATAGACGCCGCCCCGGGCAAGGACATTATAGGCCTGAACCAGCTCGAGCAGTGTGACTTCGCCATTGCCGAGAGCCAGCCCCTCGCCGTAATGACGAGCGGACCGATTAAGGCCGGCAAAGCCAAGATCGTGCAGACGATCGAGGAAGTCGCCTGCTCCGGTGAACCGGATAGCCCGGATGGCCGGGATGTTGAGGGAATTGCCGAGCGCCTCCCGCAGGCGAAGCGGCCCGTGATAGCTGCGGCTGTAATTGCGAAAAGGATGCATGCCGTTGCCGACCGGCCGGGAGAGGGGGGAGTCGTCGATGATGGTCGAAGCGGTCCAGCTCCGCTCGAGGGCCAGCCCATAGAGAAAGGGCTTGAGGGTTGAGCCGGGCTGCCTTGGCGCGGTAACCGCATCGATCCAGCCGCCCGGACTTTTTTCATTCAGCCCGCCGTTGTTTACCCAGGCGAGGACCTCATCGGTCTGGTGATTGACGACGAGCACCGCCCCGTTATGGACATCGAGATTCTTCAGGTCGCGCAAATGCTGATCGAGGATATCCTGGATATGGCCCTGGAGGGTGCTGTCGAGGGTGGTCAGGATTTTAGCCGGACCGTGGTTTGCCTGGACACGGCCAAACTGCCGGAGAAAGTGACTGGCGTCGACCGGCAGGTGGAATTCGGCTGGCGGCAGGCTGGCGGCTGAAATCTTCTCGGAGGCTGTTTCCGTCATCTTGCCGGAACGGACGAGAACCCGGCTCAATTGCCGCAGGGGACGCACCAGGTCGTTTCCTCCCTGCCGGCCAAGACGGTCCGGAGCACGGACCAGCACCGCCAGGGCCAACATCTCGCTTTGGCTGAGGGTATCCAGGTCCCGGTCGAAATAGAGCCGTGCCGCCTGCAGCACGCCGCGCCGCTGTCGGCCGTACGGTACCTGGTTGAGATAAAACTCGAGAATCTCGGGTTTGGAGAAGCGTTTCTCAAGCCGCGCCGCCTCGATCCCCTCGAGCAGACGCGACCGGAGGGTGCGCGGGCGGGGGTGGAGGATGCGCACCACCTGTTCGGTGATGGTGCTCGCCCCGCGAACACTCCTCAGCGCTGCAAGATTCTGCACCAGGGCGTGGACCCGGGCCAGCCAGTCGACCCCATGATGGCGATAAAACCTGCGGTCTTCCGAAGCGATAAAAGCAGCCTGCAGGAAAGCGGGAATTTCATGCAGAGTAAGCCAGTCATGGACGTTCCAGGGGTTGTCGTAGGTGACGGAAAGGGCGATGCCGTTGCGGTCGAGGAATTGCTGCTTGCGAAACTCGAGACCCTGGGGACGAAGACCGGTCGGCAATGGCCGAAGATCCTGGTGGATATTTTTACCGATCAACAAGGCCGCTGCCAGTGCCGCAAGGCCCAGGATGAGCAAGCCCCGGACTAACCCTTTACCGGTAAAAAGCCCTCCTCTTCTCATCCCCGCTACTCAGCCGCCTCTATCTTCAGCCTTGCCGGAATTCCGTTACCGAAGGTATCGGGGGCATACATTTCCTCGGCGTGAACGGGCTGAACCTGGAATTCGCCCGGGGCGATGGCCTGGGCCGTATAGCTCAGGAGATATCGCCCCGCCGCCAGCCGCTCGGAGTAGAAACGGACGGCATCGTGCCGCAGTTCCCGGTGATAGAAGCTCCACCGGCTGAAGATATCCTCCTGCCAGCCGGGAGAGCTGCGAAGATATGAACCTTCGGCGGACTCCTCCGGTGCGGTATCGGCATCCTGCAAAGAGGCGGTCGCCAGATCCCTGTTTACCGGTTCCAGCCCGCCGGGAACCGGATCCTCAAGGACGACGAAATAGCGTTCCGCCGGCAACGTCGCGTAAAGATCGATCTTCACCACTTCGCCTGTCTGCAGGACCATATCACCGGTCAGCAGAAGCCATCTGCCGTGGCGCTTGACGCTGTATTCCCTGTGCACCTCGATCCCGGCATTGACGGCGGCTTCCGGCAGCTGCGCGGGAGTATAGCTGAGACGAGCGCCGTAATAGAGTCGGCCGTCGCCTTTTTTTTCTATCTCGATCAGGGCCTTGCGACCGGCATGATCGACCTGCAGCGGCCGGGCAAAGACCAGCGGCGGATCGGTGAAGGCGTTGAATTCCCCGGTGCCGAGAGACTCCGCGTCCAGCCCGCCGGCAACCGTCATCTTCGGTGCCTGTTTCTCAAAAAGTCCGGCATATTCGCTGAGAGCCTTGACGACAAAAAGATTCTCCTGGGTATTCGGCCAATGATCCCGGACCTTGCGGCTCAGGCTGAGGGTCCGCATGAGCTTTACCGCCAGTTCTTCTACCATGGTATCCGCCGGATTTGCTTTCAGCCAGGCGAGGAGCCCGCTGAGGATGGCGGCGTTGTCGCGCACCGGTGACGAGAGAAGGGCCTGGTAGCCGATATCGAGGGATTCGCTGAAGATGAGTTGGCCCGAACTCTCATTGGCGTGGGCAAGCAGGGCGTCGAGAACCTCCCGCTGCCTGTCGATCGCGCTTTCGGTTGCGACCAGCGCTCTCAGGTAGAATGCCTTGCCGAAGAGATTCATCGCCTTCAGCTGCGGATGGTAGCGCAGGACATCGTCAAGGGTTGCCTTACCCCTTTCGGCCAGGGCGGCAAGGGCTACAGCCCGCACGGTAGCGGTCATGCCTTTGGTGTATTCCGCCTGAACCGCATCATGGCGGAGCAGATTCTGCAGATAGTCCTGCAGGCGCAGTTCAACCCGGCCCGGCGGCGGATATCCCTCCTGTCGGAGCCAGTTGAAGGCTAAGGCGGTAAAAGCGCTGAGGTAAGGCGACACATATTCATCCTTGGGTTTGTAGAAGGTCATCCCACCGCCCGGAGCCTGGAACTCGACTGCCAGGTCGAGTGTTTGACGAACCGCCTCGTCGCTGTCCGGCCAGAGAAAACCCTCACTCATATACGGTTTCAGCGGGCGGTACAGCGCCGCCATTACGCCCCGTGCCAGTTTTTGTTCCCAGCAACTGTAGGGATAATCGCGGAGATACTCAAAAGCCCCGCCGACACTGCCGATCACCGACGGGGAAAGCTCGAGGGCGAGCTCGCCGCTGTCTTTTCGCATATTCTCGGGGAAGAGAACACTCTCGGTGGCTTTCGCGTCGCGTACCATCCCGTAACGTGCCGCAACTTCCCGGTGCTGCAGCCTGCCGACCGGCAGTCGCACTGTAAGGCCGTCCGTGTCCTGCAGGTCGCCTGCCGTCACGGTCATGGCAATCTCCCCGGGTCCGGTTGCCTGCAAGGGAAAATGAAGGGTCTCGAGCTGATAGGGAGCAAGAGTTATCTGCCGGGAGATGCCTGTCTCCGCTTCTCCAGCCGGGCCTTGCACAGGCCCCAGAGCCCTGAAGCCGACTTGAAGGGTACGGGGATTGTCGGTGCGGTTCATCAAGGTGAAACCGGCCGAAAATCGGTCGCCGGCCAGCACCTGATTGGGCAGTGCCGGTCGGATTTCGGTTGCCTGGTTGACCTTGAAGGCGGCCTCGCCGAGCCCCATCCGGTCTTCCGGACTGACCGCCATTGCCAGTACCTTCCAGCCGGTGAGGTTGTCGGGTACCTGAAATTCAATGGCTGCTTTACCCTCCGCATCGGCAATAAGCGCCGGGTTCCAGTACGAAACGAACTTGAACAGCGACCGCATGCTGAGGTCGGGACCGCCGCCACCACCGACACTTGCGCCCTTCATGGCCAGGCTTTCGCGGCCGACGAGCTGCATCAGCAGGTTGTAGTTGCTGAGATCGAGTTCATCGAGAAAGTAGAAACCCTGGTAGGGGTCAAAATTCTTCCGCCCTTCGAGCAGAAGATCGAACACCGCTTCATCGAGCACCGCCACCGCCAGCTCGTATGGCGGCGCGGTCTCCTCCGGGCCGGGGTTGCGTTGCCGCACCTGCAGTTCGACCCGCACCGTATCGCGTGGTTTGTATACCTCTTTTTCCGGTCGAATCTCGACCGCAAGTTCCTTATAGGGATCTTTCACCGGGATCTTCGCATAGCCCATTCGATAGGCAGGCTTGCCGAGATCTTCCCCCTGCGGTTCCCGGGCTTTCTCGACCCGTGGCGCAGTGACCATCACCGAGACATAGAAGCCTGGCAGATAGTCGGGCAGAACCGGGATTTCGACAATTTCCGCGCTGTCGGCAAAGGTCCTGGTCCAATGGTCGATGATCCCGAGACGTTCCACGGTGATCAGCGCCTGTGCTCCGGGAAAAGGATTCTGCACGAGAAAACGTGCGGTTTCCCCGACAGTATAGGAGGATTTCTCCGGATAGACGCTGAGCAGATTGCCGGGGATCGATTCCCAGAGAACTACGCCCTTGCCGGTTACCCAGCGCTCGACCACAGTGGTATGACTGCGCCCTGCCGTGTCGAGGATCGTTGCGATCAACCGGAGGCTGCCCGCATGTTCCGGGGTAAAACTGAATTCCAGGGGTTCGGCGGCGGAAACACCGGTCATCTGCTGTTCCTTTTCCCAGGAATGCTCATATTCGGTGAGATACCCGTCGCCCGCTCCTTTAACCCTTGCCCCCCGGGTTTTCTTATGCTCGGTTCTGAGTGTAACGGGTACGCCGGAGACAATTGCACCCTCGCGGTCGACTACAACCAACCGTACCTTGGCTGCTTTATTCTCCTGCAGGGTCCAGTCTTCCTGCAGGAGACCGACGTAGCGGTCCCGGCCGTAACAGGGGGCCGAGGCCCGGGCGGCGATCGATTTGCCCCGGTCGTCGCGGACCGAGCTTTCAACGGTCAACAGGCCGTACCGGATCGGCGTTTCGACAACGGTGAAGGTATTTTCAAGCCGGCCGTTTTCATCCAGGTTGCCTTGCGATTCATAGAGAGTCTCCGGTCCTGCTCTTCTCTCGTCGGTGTGCTCGAAACTGTCGAACTGAAAGCCGCGGATGAGGGGATTGTCCGGGGCAAAGGACCTGGAATCCAAAGTGGCGGTCACCCTGGTTGCCGCCCCGCTGTAGGCGCCGCCGGCATGGAGCTTAGCCTCGCTGGTGACCGTCACCGCGTCGCCTGTCGTAAAGGATTGACCGTGCAGGTCGGTTGTGACTTTAAAAGGCGCCGGGGTGAAGTCGCTGACTAAAACCCGCATGGCTTCCCATGTTTCACTGGTAAAATCGGCGGTTACCATAAAACGGTACCAGCCGACGGCGCCGTTTCCGGCGAGAGGAACTTCACCGTGGAAGGCCCCGAACGAGGAGAGCTCGATACTGTCCCGTTCGTACACGATCTTATCCATCGGGTCGAAGACTTTCAAATGGTAGCGCGGTGGACTTTTGGCCGCTGCCGAAGAGAGCGTCCTGTCGGCAACACCCGGCGGCCTGATAAAGCGCAGGTTGTCCTGATCGCGCACGAAAATTTTATACTGCACCGTGTCTCCGGCTTTGTAGATGCCTTGGGCGGTCGCTCCCCAGACGCGAATATGGCCATACAGCGGCCGAAGCCAGTCGGGGATATACTCCCGGTTCGCCCCTTCGGCCGAGACCTGGTAGTCGTAGCGCACCGGCAGCACGGCCATATCGCCTTCTTTTTTGCAGAGCAGAAAGAGATTTGAGTTCTCCTTGCCGTCTGCCCAGAGATGCTGCAGTCGCGGGTCGAGGGTGACGGTGCCGGGCAAGACGGCAATGCCGTCTTCGTCGGTTGCGGCATGAGCCGCGGCATCGGCCGCACCAAGATCCTTGAAAGTGCTTTTCAGCACCTGGACGGTTACCCCCGGCACCGGTTTGCCGGTCTGCAGGTCGGTGATCCAGGCCAGACTGTTGTGGTGGCCGAGTTTCAGATGTACCTGGAAAGGTGTGACCTGGGCGAAGAACCAGGATTCTTCGGGCGATTTGCCCGGCAGTGGCGGCTGCGAGGTGAAGGTGCCCTGAACTATTCCCGATTCCCGGCCTATTATTTCCCGGAGAGTAAGCGGCACGGGAATGGCGGTATCCTGCGGTCCTTCCGGAACAATGGTTTTGCGGCCCGGGTTTTGTCGGCCATCTGCTGTCAGGCTCTCATACTTCAGCCGCAGTTCCCGAATATTCACGGCCCAGACATGGGCGTCGGTGTCGAGGCCTTTTTCGAGCACCGGCATATTCTTTATGAGGGCGAAATCGGGAGCCCGGTGGTCGGTGGCAAAGTTCATATCGACCGATTCGGTCAAAACCCGGCCGAACTCGTCTTTGACGGAACCGGCTGTCAGCCGCAGGCGGTATTGGGTATAGGGTTTCAGCACGGCTTCCGGCAGATCGATGGCATAGTCCTTGCCCGGATGGTACGGTTCGTAAAGCCGCGAAAAGGAGTAAATCTGTTCCCACGGATCACTGTCGGCTGAAACGCCTATGAGCGGCGGGGTCAACTGCAGGCCGCCCCGGATGTCCTCGGCCAGGAGCGGGGCGGAAAACAGAAGCGAAACCCCGCCGGAGGGCAGACAGCGCTGCTTGTCAGGCGGAGTTCCGGGAGAGACGTCGAAGGTCCGGTTTTCTCCAGTGGTGCAGCGGACGCCAAGAAAACGGAATTCGGGAATCGTCGAAATGGTGTCAAGAACCCGTTGCTCGGCTCCCGGCGCGGTACCTTCCAGGGAGACGATTCCCGGTTCGACAGTCAGTTCGACCGCCATGTCGGCCGGCAGCTCGGACTGCGGGCTGACCAGCCACATCTTGTTGCCCATTTCTGAGGAAGAGGCGTATTCCCGATCTTCCAGGACCTTGGCGGGAATGCGCCCGCCGTCGGCCAGGCGGTAGAAAAGATGGCGTGACAGCGAGGCCTGAGCCATAGGCAGATTGAAACGCACCGAACTCTGCGGCAGCCGCGGGCCGAGCCAGGTTCTGAACCAGGTCTCGATAACCCGCGGCCGTTCGGTGAAGAAACTGTGGTGCATGGGTTTGGCGAGAGTTGCCTTCTGTTCGGTCAAGATGCCTGGCAACACTGTGATGCGGTATTCGGTAGCCGGCTTGAGAGTGTCCTGTTCATTGAGATTACAGGCCAGAGTTTCGCCATTCAGCCAGCGCCACTGACAGTTAAGCGGTGGTTCGATGGTTATCGGCAGTTCAGCGCTTTGTCGCTCCATACGGCCAAGAGGCACAACCGGCCGATCGAACTGGATAACGATCTGTCGTCCCGGCGGAACTTCCTGGCCTGAGGGAGTGATCCGCAGGATCCGCAGGTCGTCTCCCGCCATTGACGCCCCGTCCTGAGCCATGGCAGGCAGCGACGGGAAGATGAGGCAGTACAGAAGGAGAGCAAGTGATGGCAGGGCATTTGGCAAGATCCAGCTATTTCCCGTTCGTATGGCCATGGAGGAGCCTCCCTGAAGGGTTATGAGAGCATGAGATGGAATAAATGGCTGCCGGGACGAGACGGAGGAAAAGCACCCGTCTTCATTTTTCGTCCGGTACTTCAATCTAGAATATTGCCCATTCCCGCGCAACTTCTTTTCCAGGCAATTATCCGGTAATCGTTCACCGGAGCACATCAAAAGACCGACTAACCCGGATCTGTAACCGTTCATCCAGTGCTCCAGGTTCGTTCAAGCAGGCCGCCGAGCTATAGTAGGCTATGTAAGGTGGCCTGATCGGACGAAAATGGGGTGCTGGTGAACGGTTACATTATCCGGCTGTCATGTTGATTGCCGGGAAGCCCTTGCATTTTTCAGGAATCCCCCTACCATTATCGTTTAAATATGAAGAAGCAACCCCCCCTTAAAAATTCATTTGCCAGAGCCAGTATAATGAAAAGAACCAAAATTATAGCGACAATCTCCAATCAGATGTGCGATGTTCCCTTTCTTACCCGGATGCACCAGGCCGGAATGGATGTGGTCAGATTGAATACCGCCCATCAGGCCCCGGAAGACGCCCTCGCGGTTATCGACAATATCCGCAAGGTTTCAGACAGGATCGCCATCATGATCGACACGAAAGGGCCGGAGATCAGGACTACTGCAGCCAGTACCGATATCCCGGTGAAAACCGGCGAAATGATCTGTGTAATCGGCGATAAGAACGGCCAATGTGCCGAGGGCAATATCTGCCTGAATTACGATTACTTCGTCGATGAAATGTCGGTCGGCGACAAAATACTTATCGATGACGGGGATATCGAGCTGGAGGTGCGGGAAAAAAATTCCAGGAGACTGATGTGCGAAGTGAAAAACGACGGCATCATCAAGGGCAAAAAAAGCATCAATTTACCCTCGGTCAAGATCAGGAATCTGCCTAGCCTCAGCGTCAAGGACCTGGCGTTTGTCGAGTTTGCGATCAGCCAGGATATCGATTTTATCGCCCACTCCTTTGTCCGCCGCAAGGAGGATGTCCTGGCCATCCAGAAGATTCTCGACGCTAAAAAAAGCGCAATCAAGATTATCGCCAAGATAGAAAACCAGGAAGGAGTCGACAACATCGACGAGATTCTCGACCATGTCTATGGGGTGATGGTTGCCCGCGGCGATCTGGCGATTGAGATTCCGACGGAGAAGATCCCGATTATTCAGAAAATGCTGGTGAAGAAATGCATCGAGCGGAGAAAACCGGTGATCATCGCCACCCAGATGCTGCAGTCGATGATCCTGTCTCCCCGGCCGACCCGGGCGGAGGTCTCCGATGTCGCCAATGCCTGCCTCGATAGAACCGATGCGGTCATGCTCTCGGGAGAGACGGCTTATGGCCGGTACCCGCTTGAATCGGTGAAAATGATGGCAAAAATCGCGACAGAGATCGAATCGAGTCTCAGCACCTTCACCGATTCTCCCTATGAGGCTGAAAACAGCGTTACCAGCTATCTGGCAAAGGCCGCCGTCAAGGCCTCCCTGCGGTTGCCGACCAAGGCCCTGATTGCCGATTCGATCAGCGGCAGGACGATCCTCAGTCTTGTTGCCTACCGGGGACAGAACCCGATATTCGCCCAGTGCTACAGTACCCGGGTGATGCGTGAACTTGCGCTGTCCTATGGCGTTCACGCCACCTCCATGCCGCCCGATCTCACTTCCCACGAATTTCTGCGGACTGCGCTCACCCGGTTGCTGGCGGAGAAGCTTCTCGACGAGGAGAGTCTCATCGCCGTCCTTGCCGGAAATTTCGGCTCCGCCTATGGCGCTTCCTATGTCGAAATCAGTACTGTTCGGAATCTCCTCGAGCGAACTGTGCTTATGGCGGCGGAGGGTTAGTGTCCCGTTCGGTACGCTTGACGACTTTTATCCTGATGATCAGTAAAAATTCGAAATAAAGATGAGTAATTCAGTTAGGACCGTGCCGCGAGCAGAGGAAAACTGGGTGTTTTAGAAAAAAGGGGAGGAGACTTCTTGATAATGAATGGTTAGGTTGTACTCTTCAGTAATTCGCCTATAGTATAAGAAGTAAGATCGAAGCAGGAGTTTTTAGGTTACGGTTGGAGATTCTGTAAACGGAAAGACAGAAAAGCACGGAAGAAAATGGGAGATTCATTGATATGTCGTCCAAATATGAGTAGATATCAAAAGACCATCAAATATTTGTTGGGCGTTGCGTATAATCGTTCACCCCCGGAACGCTTCAAAAGATAGCATAACCCGGATCTGTAACCGTTCATCCAGTGCTCCAGGTTCGTTCAAGCAGGCTGCCAAGCAGGTAAGCGACCATCGGGAGACTCCGATAGTTGGCTATGTGAGGTGGCCTGATCGGACGAAAATGGGGTGTTGGTGAATGGTTACGGCGTTGCGAAACATGATGATTGTTTATAAAAGGAGAAAAGGATGAAGCTATATGTGGGGAATCTGTCTTATGAGATCACCGAACAGGATTTGCAGCAAATGTTTGAGCAATTTGGACAGGTTGGTTCGGCAAACATTATAAAGGACAAATATAGCGGGCAGTCAAAAGGCTTTGGTTTTGTCGAGATGGATGCTCAGGCTGAGGCGCAGGCGGCAATAGAGGCGCTCAACGGCAAGGAGATGAAGGGCCGGGCGATTATCGTCAATGAGGCGCGCCCGCGCACCGAAAGCAGCGGCGGTGGCGGCCGTGGCGGTCCTGGCGGCGGCCGTGGTCCCGGCGGCG
>LADS01000038.1 GCA_000961725.1 Desulfobulbaceae bacterium BRH_c16a | reverse complement strand
CAAAGAACCAGAAAGAATTCATGGTTGATCTCAAGCGGGTATACAAGGCCAGCACTAAAGATTTAGCCGCATCTGAACTTGATATTTTGGCGGACAAATGGAATGACAAATACCCTATTGTCATCAAATCCTGGCGAAACAATTGGGAGCGACTCAGTCAGTATTTCAAGTTTCCTGATGATATTCGGCGTATTATCTATACGACCAATACCATTGAGGCGGTTCACCGTCAATTTCGGAAATTGACCAAGACCAAAGGCGCTTTCCCGAATCAGGACAGCCTGTTGAAACTACTGTATATGGGGATTCAGAATGCCAGCAAGAAATGGACAATGCCGATCCATAACTGGTCCCTGACAATTTCTCAGTTGGCGATATTTTTTGAAGGAAGGCTGGATAAGGAATTGAAACTCTGATAGGTTGATGTCTTATGAAAAAGATAGTTCTCGTAAACCCGCTCCAGCTGAAACCAGCTCCTCCGACGAGCATATCTGAGGGCCCATTCTCGGAGCTGGTTTCAGCTTCCGCTACCTTCAGTGGTTGATTGAGAATTATGAACCGTGACACAGAATTTTGAATACTCCCTTAATTTTTTGACTATTTCCTCCGCCTTCATTCTTCTTTGTCTCCACTCCCATGGTGGTTTAGCCTCGGGGTCAATCCATAATCCCTTCTTATTCTTCTTTGCGTAATGTTGGTATCCTGTCCAGTTTGAACATTTCGACGACTTACAAGTCTCCTGGTTCACCCATGCACATCCCGCCTTCACCAGAGCAGCATTTATGCTCAAACCATTGAGAGCCACATAAGCTGAGGGTATTCCCTTGGATTCATTTTCAATAAGTTTCACTATAACATCTTTTTCGCCGATCATGGCAAACAGCATCTTTTTGGCATGCTGTCCCATTTTTTGCTCATTGTCTGGAGCATCAATACCATAAAGGCTTAATTGACGTATCTCGCCGTATTGATCTTGAAAGGAGATCAGGTCACCACTAGATACTGATACGACTTTCCCTTTCATCGGGCCTGAAGCAATGCAAGTAGCTGGAAACGCAAGAAAAGCTAGAATAATTCCCATGATTTTTCGCATAAGATCTCCACTCTTTCGTCTACTTGGATGGGGGTCTTTAATTGTTTTTCAGCCCGACCATCGCTTAACTCGACTACTTTTTAGTAGATATAGCTTTTGCTTTCAATAGGTATAAATACCCATTTGTCCTTTCCATTTGCATTTTTCGCTGCCATACGCAGGGGCCTGAATATCCCAGGATTCTATGTCAAAACAGGCGACTCTATGATACAGTAAGACTTTGATGAGTGATAGGTCAGAAACGTTTTCGTTCGCATTTAATGAAATATGATGCCAATCTTTGGGGTTGCTTCTGGAAATATTGTGGATAGATATGATGCAGAAAAAAGATAAGAAAAATATAATTTTGACAGGTTTCATGGGTACCGGCAAAACGACTGTAGGAAAAATGCTGGCAACAAAGCTGGATCGGGAATTTGTTGACACTGACGGGTTGATAGAGTCACGTCAAGGTCGCACAATTCCAGAAATTTTTAAAGAAGATGGGGAGGCGGCCTTTCGTCAAATGGAAGCGGAGTTGGCGAAAGAACTGGGGGGAAGAGACGGTTTGATTATTTCAACCGGTGGACGTTTCATGCTTGACCCCGAAAATGTCAAAGCGTTAAGTCGCACCGGTCGTGTGTTCTGCCTGGTTGCTACTCCTCAAGAAATATTGACGAGAATAAAGAAGGATAAGGCTCATAGCAGGCCGTTGCTTGAGGGTCCTGATCCGAGCGAGCAAATAGTAGAACTGCTTCAGGTAAGAAAGAGAGGTTATCAACGATTCCTCAAAGTCAAAACGAATGGGAAATTACCCGAAGATGTAACTGATGATTTGCTGGATCTTATTCAAAGGACGCCTGAGCAGTTCACAATAGATAATCCTGCCCAGCCGTATGAATGTATCGTCGGCAATGGGATATTGCCGTTTGTCCGTCAATTGACCGGTGCCGATGGCATGATGGTTGTTATCACGGACTCGAATGTCGGAAAACTCTATGGAAAAAGCTGCGGGGAGATCGATCATGTAATTACCATTCCAGAAGGACGACAACAAAAAACAATGACCACTGTTCAAGCTATATATGATCAGCTTATCGATATCGGCTTTGACAGATCCGGAACAATTGTGTCGCTTGGAGGAAGCATTGTTGGAGACATTGCCGGTTTCGTTGCCGGAACGTATATGAGAGGTGTGAATTTCGTCCAATGCCCCACAAGCCTGTTGGCAATGGCCGATACGAGCATCGGTGGAAAAACCAGCATAGATTTACCCCAAGGCAAGAATCTTATCGGAATCTTCAAACAACCGGCCATGGTTATCGCAGATGTCGCCACCCTGCAAAGTCTCCCGGTCCAGGAATTTACCTCTGGAATGTCTGAAATAGTTAAACATGGGCTGCTGGCAGATTCCGATCTTTTCGAAAAATTAGAATCCGGCAATTGGTCACACGGACCCGATTTTTTTAGTTCGTCACCGGCGATACAGGCGCTTGTTGCTCAAGCGATTCAGGTGAAAATTGCGATCGTCCAGGAAGACCCTTTTGAGCACGGAAAGAGATCGGTATTAAATCTCGGTCATACTTTTGCGTATGCCATCGAGCAGTTGAGTGGTCATGTCATGCGTCATGGTGAAGCAGTCGCCATAGGATTGGTCGCGGCAATCAATCTCTCGGTAAGGTTAGGATATTGTCATCCTGCAGTGCAGGAGCGTGTAGAAGTTGTCTTTCGCAAAATTGGTTTGCCAACCCGTATCCCCGGGGAGTTCCTCCCCGAAAAAATACTCAAGGCCATGGGTAACGACAAGAAACGGCTCTCCGGGTCACTTCGAATCGTGCTTTTACGTTCTGTTGGGCAACCGCTGGTTGTCAACAATGTTCTCGATCAGGAAATTCTTGCCACTCTTCAAGAATTGGTCGACTCTTGACCTTGCTGTCCCTCCACCCATCCATACACAAAGGGGCTCTTTTGAGCACCCTCTGTTCGCTATCGATCCCATCGGCATGGCATGTCAGCAGACTTGTGATGTCGAGATAAATACCGTAAATTGACGCGGGGCCGGTAAAAGTGAGCTGTTAAAAATAGTTCCAAAAAGATGTGAAGGTTATGAGACAACAGAGTAAAAAACAACTGCGAATAAAAAATGTGGTTATAGGAGGAGTCCATCCTCTTATTTGTCTGCCTTTGGTTGCAGGAACAAAAGAAGAGCTGATGGGTCAAGCCTCTATGCTGGTGGAACTGGCGCCCGACTTAGTGGAATGGCGGATCGATGGTTTCACCGAGGTTGAGGATGTCGCGAAAAGTCTGGCGGCACTGAGCGAGTTGCGTAGCATACTGGGCGAGATACCGCTCATTTTTACCTGCCGAATAGACCAGGAAGGTGGGATACGTAAAGTTTCGCAGGAAAGACGGTTGGAATTGATGGTTGCCGCAATAGCATCCGGCAACATTGATCTCATCGACATAGAATTGCGCAACGGCCGGGAGTTTATCGACGCTGTCAAAATTCATGCGCAGGCGCAACGCGTCGCCTTGATCCTCTCATATCACAATTTCAAGGAAACGCCGGCTGAAACATTCATATACAACAAGCTTCTCGCCGCTTATGAAGCCGGTGCGGATATCCCCAAGCTTGCGGTTATGCCCAAGGATTATGCAGATGTTCTGGTTCTGCTGAGTGCAACCAACAGGGCAAGAAACAGTACAATCGATACCCCGCTTGTCACGATGTCCATGGGAGAACAGGGTGCTGTAACCCGATTGGCGGGTGGCCTGTTCGGTTCAGACATCACCTTTGCTGTCGGCAAGGCTTCTTCTGCACCGGGACAGATCCCGATAGCTGAGATGAGGACTGGGATGGCCGTATTGTTTGGTGTCCGGTAGGTCGAAAGGAGTGCAACACAAGAGAATTTAGCAACTGTTTAACTCAATCAAAACAAGCGGCCTGGGAATGTCCAACATGGTCGTCTTTCTGGCTTGTGGATCCGCCGTTAAGCAGTTATCGGTTCAGGGTGAGTATTATGGGGACAGAGCCCGTTCTATGGTGTTGCGCGAATGGATTCAACCGATGCCCGGTCTCCCTCAACCGGGAGATCGGGCAGTTGTGCAGAGGATTATGACAGTTTTTGCGGTTTACAAACGTTTTCGGCCTTAGCAGCGCTCCGGCCGCAGCCCTGGCAGTAGTGAGTCGCAGGTTGAATCAGGGCAATATATGATTGAGGATCTTTGATCTGAAGCTCTTCTTCAACGTGAGCGCAGAGCGTTTTTTTCTTTTCATCACTCATGAAACACCTCCATAACACTTGATGTTAAAACTTTACCGTAGCCATGAGGGTGCAAATCCCTCAGATAAGATCTTAGGCACAAGGTCGAGCATGTCAAGGAAGTGTTAGGCGTGGAGGAGGGGGCTGGCACCTGAAACCAGGGAGCTCTGAAAAGGGAAGTTGCCTTTGAGGTTGGGCCGTGCCTGGTCAGCCTGTATTGTCATAGACCGACAGGAAGATTATAATGTTCCGTGGTGTCGATTGCAGGGCGTGATTGCCTGTCACCCTTCTCCGAGAGGTCGTCGATGACCGAATACGTGGTGCTGGGATTCATCCTGGCCATTGCCATCTTTCTTTTCTGGACCCAGAAACTTCCCTACGAACTGACGGCTGTCCTGGTGCTTCTCTCCATGATGCTTCCCTGGCCTCATCCGGATGGAGAGTGGCGGGGGATTCTGACCTATGGAGAGGCTTTTTCCGGCTTCGGCAGTTCCGCCGTCATCATGATCGCCGCAATGTTTGTCTTCGGCGGGGCGCTGGTCCAGACCGGCGCGGCAGAATGGGTCGGAGCCCGGCTGTTCCGGGCCACCGCGGAGAAGGAATGGCTGCTGCAGCTGACCATTCTCACCATGACCACTCTTTGCTCCATGTTTGTCAATGACACCACGACCGTCCTGGTGTTCATGCCTCTGATCCTGACCGTCTGCAGGGAGAGGAATCTCGCCCCCTCCCGCTACCTGATGTTCGCCGCATACGGCTCGCTCCTGGGGGGGCAGTGGACCCTCATCGGCACACGCAGCAACATTCTCATCAGTGATTTTCATCGGCAGTATACCGGCGAGGGCCTTGGTTTTTTCGATTTTACGCCGATGGCAATCGTCATTTTCCTTGCGTCCGCCGGCTACATGATCACTATCGGCAGGAAAGTGCTGCCGACCACTGTCCCCCTGGAAGAGTTTGACGAGGAGGTCCGGGAGTATCTGGCCGAAGCCGTGGTCACGGAAGATTCCGCTACTGTTGGAAAAACGGTGGCGGACCTGCCCTGGTCCCGACGCAACGACATGTCGGTGGTGGAAGTACTCCGCGGGGATCAGCGGATCCCACGTTGGTTCAGGCTGGAGCCGGGCGACGTGTTGATCATCGAAGGATCGTCCGAGGTAATTCAGGAACTGCTCAAGACGACCGATTTCCAAATCAAGGAGGAGTTCAAGATAAGTCCGGAAGCCCTGCAAAGCGTCAACCTGGTCACCGTGGAAGCGCTGCTGGCACCGAACGCGCTTTACCAGGGCAGGACCCTTGATCAGGTCGATTTCAACCGGTTTTACCGTTTCACCCTCATGGGCATCTCCCGCCGCGGGGAAACAATCCGCAGTCGTCCCTCGGAGATTCCTCTTGAGTTCGGCGATTACCTGCTCTTGCTTGGCAACATCGACGATCTCCCCCGGTTGAAAAGCAACCCCAGCCTTATTCTGCTCGGCCAGAAGTCGACTCCTGCCATCGGTCGGCGCAAGGCGTTGTTGACTATCGCGCTTTTATTCGGCATTATCTTTACCGCGATGACCGGGCTGCTTCCTCCACCGGTATCGATCCCGCTTGCGGCCGTTTTGACAATTCTTTTAGGCTGCATTAATCTTCAGGATGCCTACAGCAACATCGACTGGCCGACCATCATCACCCTGGGAGGCATGATCCCCTTTGGTCTGGCGCTGGAAAAAACCGGGGCGGCAGCGGAACTCGCCGGGCTGCTGGTCCACACCTTCCAGGGGCTCTCACCGGTTTTTCTGCTGGGAGTACTTCTGCTGCTGGCGGTCCTTCTCACTCAGCTGATTGAAAACGCGGCCGTTGCCATCATTCTTGCTCCTCTTGCCTATCAGGTGGCGATCGGTACCGGCGTCGATCCCAAGCCCTTTATGGTGGGACTTGCGGTCTGCGTCTCCTCAGCTTTCTGTACACCGGTTGCTCACGAAAGCACCCTGCTCGTACTCGGACCCGGCCGCTACCGGTTTCGCCATTATCTGCAGCTAGGCAGTGTTCTGGCCCTGCTGACCTGGCTGCTCGCAACCCTGATAACCCCTTTGGTGTGGCCATTTTAAAATCCGATCGGTCTTCATAATGGAACATTGATTTTTTAACCGGATCAATGTCCGCTCTCTGGGAGTGTGGGATTTTGTCCCATCCGTGGACATTTGCGGAATCGAAATTATTGTGTCGGTGGCGTTTATACAACAGTTCACGGTGTCCCTGGCAAGCGCAGCAGCTTAACGGTACCGCGATATGCAAAATTCATCCACTCCATCTGCCGAATAACCTTGGAAATCCAGTCACTTTACTACACTTTGGCGGCTTTACTGATCGCAGTCGGCATCGCGGGACTCATTCTGCCGGCTCTGCCGGGCTTGCCGCTGGTGTTTGCAGGAATGCTGCTGGCGGCCTGGACGGGCGATTTCCAGCAGGTCGGATGGGTCACGCTGGTGGTGCTGGGACTTCTCACCCTGCTGTCGGTGGCAGTGGATATTTTCGCCACGGTGGTGGGCGCCAAGCGCGTGGGCGCCAGCCGCAAGGCACTGGTTGGAGCCATGGTCGGGACGATCGTGGGGCTGTTCTTCGGACTGATCGGGCTCTTCGTGGGTCCATTCGCCGGAGCTCTGCTGGGGGAACTCTGGCACGGTCGTCAGCTCGGCCTCGCTACCAGGGTGGGGATCGGCACCTGGCTGGGTATCCTGCTGGGGACGGTGCTCAAGCTGGGGCTTGGCTTCGCGATGCTGGGGCTGTTCGCTTTTGCCTGGTTCCTGTGATCCGCAGGAGCGAAGAAAAGAAGAGAGAGAATGATCGCCAGTAATTTCCGTAGACAACAACCGGTTGCTCCTGCTAGGATCGGGAGCACGACCATCAGATTTCTACACCTTCTATGACAAGGATCGCTGATGGCAAAGGAAAAGAGTGATTTGAATAAGTGTGAAACTGGCGGGGGAGGTTGCAGCTTCCATAATAACCGGGAATATCAAGATGCAGATGAGAGGATGATAAATTATGACGACGATGCTGGATATACCTGAATTACTGGCAGGACTCAGAGCAACTCCCGGAATATTGCGCGAGTTCGTAAACACCATACCGGAAAACAAACTGGACCTTCGCAGGGGCGATGGCTTCTGGACCATTTCCGAACATGTAACTCATCTGGCTCAAGTACAGCACATGCTGCTGGATCGTTTCAATCGATTCATGAATGAGGAACGTCCAGAATTTACCCCTTTTATTCCCTGCAAAGGCGAAGATCAGCCTGCTATCCCTGCAAGGGCAGACATCGATTCCGCTCTTCGGCAGTTTGAGCAATACCGGAACAAGCAGCTTGCCCTTCTTGAAAAAGCAGATATCGGTATCTGGCAAAGGACCGCGAGCCACCCTGAGTATGAACAGTATTCACTCTATATTCTGACAAGGCATGTCCTGATGCATGACCATTGGCATATGTACAGAATCGAAGAACTGTGGCTGACAAAAGATGCCTATCTTACACGGCTGGCATAAGAAGGAAGAGAGAAATACAGCTGGTAAGGCATAAAACAGCTTAAAGGAAGTCTCCTCTGCACCGGTCAGACAATCCGGGGCTGTTTGAGTTTTTCGAGCAGCGAGTTGATCCGGTTTCGCATCAGCATCCGCGGCATGGCAGCGACGAGCCCGCCGCGATCCAGGTTGATCTCCGGTT
Organism: Desulfobulbaceae bacterium BRH_c16a; assembly: GCA_000961725.1. Taxonomy (GTDB): domain Bacteria; phylum Desulfobacterota; class Desulfobulbia; order Desulfobulbales; family Desulfocapsaceae; genus Desulforhopalus_A. The sequence continues at coordinate 89,035 of LADS01000038.1, read as the reverse complement.
CCTGCCTCATCAGCAGGTTCATCACCAGGAATCTATCAGCCCGTATCCAGGCCTCGAGGATCATCCGGCTCCCTTCTCGGTTCAGCTCGAGAAAGGCCGCGGGCATGGTCCAGCCCATGCGGCACCGGTAACGTTGCCGCTCCCCGTCCTGCTCGACCAGTTCGAAGCCGTTGTCCTTTGCCCATTTCTTCACCATTTCCCATCGGCGCTGCTCGTAGGGCATCTCGCGACGGGTGCGACAACCCACCTTGAGGGCTTGCGGCATCTTGAACATTTTTATTCCTTTCTGTATTTATACGCAGAGTGTAAGTCCGACAGCCCCGGCACAATACCAGAACGAAGAGGACCATGGCAACCCGAAAGAATTATCCTCGCGCCTCCGGTATTTTTTTCGAGTTGCCTCGATCCGAGGGGAAATTGCTATTCTCGGACAACATCCTAGAGACAACGAATCCCGCCAAGATTCCACTGGCAGTGACCGCAGGGCACCTGACTTCCATAACAGTCATGGGCGGAAAGAATGTTGTCGTTGACCAGGGCGGCACATGGCCCCAGCGAACAACTCCAGCAGGAAGAATATTCATAACGTCCGGCTTCCTGCCGAAACCGGACATATTCCGGGTTCTGCCAGACCGCTTCCAGCGGCTGCTCCCGGATCGTGCCGAAGTCACACTGCTGTACCTGGACTTCCTCGCCAAGCACCCGGCAGGAGTAGGTATGCCATAAGAAATGACAGGGCATGACAGCGCCGCTCGCAGCGATAAAGACAGTCTGGTCGGTAATGAACGGACAGCTGCGTTCCGACAAGGCCTGGTGGGGCGGGAGAAAAAGCTCGATACCGTTTCGTGCGGCAACGGACCGGCCATCGGCAAATACCTGGTCCAGCATCTCGGCATCCCCGGGAGTATAATCGAGCAGGCTCCGCAGATGCAGACGGATATCCTTGTCTCTGGCCTCCTGCTGCAATTCTTGAAAAAGTTGCACTACTGCCTGATCGGCCTCGGTCTTGGTGAATTTCAGGTAGGTGGAAAGACAGTTCGCCAAATTTATTCCCTGGGCTGCCGCTCGTTCATTGTAGGTATTGAACAGCTGGACGGCCTCTGCAGAGTTGGGATTGAAAAGGCTCAGCCCCTCGGAGGAGCGGTCATAGAGCAGGAGATGGGTGGCAATGACATAGTCTGCACCATGGTCGGCGGCCCACTGAACAAACCTCGGCAGATCCCCGATAGATCGTTTGGTCAGGACCATTTCCAGGCCGATCCTGAAATGGCTGGCGCCGGCCGTCTTTTTTGCCGCAACAAGGCAGGCAATGGCCCTTGAAACGGCGGCGACCGAGTGTCCTCCGGCTTGATCCGCCGCAGTATCTTCAAGACTGTCCAGCGAAAGACAAACGGTCGACAGGCCGGCCGAGATCAGTCTCAGACTTTTCTCACGGTCAAGTAGAATACCATTGCTCTGAAAGCCGATGATTGCCTCCGGAGTCATTTTGGCCCTGGCGAAACGGATGATTTCTTCCAGTTCCGGGTGCAGCAGCGGTTCACCGATGCCGTTCAGGATCAGCGTCCGAGTGTTGGCAAGCGAGGGAGACAAACTTTTGAAGGCAGCAAACGGCAGATCTTCTTCGACGATACAACTTCCTGCCGCGTACTTGACACACATCCGACAATGCAGATTGCAGCGAGTGGTAAGCTCGACATATATTTTTACCGGATGCGGATCATCTGTACTCTGTTTCACAAGGGCATACACCTCAGATTGCTGTTTTTTTCTGCAATGGATCGAAAAACCGGTTTCCGATCTCAATGGATTATTCCGACAACACTGATGGGAAAGCTCGGCCTTGCGACATTGTCGGTACGAACGGTTATGGTATCGGCATAGCGGCCACTTGTGGTTCGCAGGTTTTCCACCCGGATAAGACAGCGGGCGTTACTGCCGGTATTGCATTGCTCGACCAGTTCGCTACGGATGACATCGTCTCTTTTGGTCAGTACCTCCAGAATAGTAAAAGGAAAATCCTTGTTCGGCAGGATCTCGACTTCAGCCGTCAGCGGTATCCCGGCCTGACCTTCCAGGCGTACCTGCGCCGGTCGGATCTCGACGAATTTAACCACCTGGCCGGTGACGACCAGATTGAGCAGGGGTTGGGCCGGATCGTCGGTTTGCACCCGTACCGTTTCCCTTTTCTGCCGTCCTCCGTAATTGCTGGTATTGAATTTTACTGTAATTCGTCCCTCCTCCCCGGGAAGGATCTGCCGCGTACTTGTCGCAGCCGTGCAGCCTCAACCCGATTTAACTTTTAGAATATTCAACGGTTCGTCTCCCCTGTTGGCGATTAAAAAATCGTGAACAACCTCCGTCCCTTCCGGCACCGGTTGGAATTCGTAAATGTTCTCGGGAAGATACACTTTCGGCCCTGTTCGCGGATCGGTCGTTGCGGTATGGCCAAGGTTGGGAGACAGACAGATCAGAATAAGCAAAAGCAATGTTCGCAACATGGGATACTCCTTATTGTTTGGGTTTTGAACGATTACGATTTACATTCCAACGCTTTCCGAGCAACACATATATCGTCAGATACAGGGAAACCGCGAGAAAGCCGAGGTCGCGGAGAATGGTGCCCACTCCGGCCGGACCTTCCTTGATCTCGGTGGAAAAGCAACCGCAGTGAATATCGAGACCACGAAGCTGATTGAGCACCAGCGCCCCGAGAAAAACGACCAGCAAGGCGGTGCCCGTAACTGTTGCGCCAGGCAGCATCACGCCAAAGAGCAGGCAGAGTCCGAGCAGCAGCTCCAGCCAGGGAAGGATGAGGGCTGTCATGTTAATAGCCGCATCCGGCAAAAGTTGATAGTTATAAACACCCAGGGCAAAGGCCTGTGGGTGCAGAATCTTGTCGTAGCTGGCATAGACAAACACCAGCCCGAGCAGGAGACGAAAAATATGGAACACCCATGGGCCGAGGTTTTGCAAGGCGTTGCCGCCCGCTTCAATTCCGCTTGCACGTTTGTCATCTTTCATCTGCTTCACCCGTTTTCCGGCTTGGTAATCCGGCATCCTGCCAGACGGTCCAGCCGTTGATCAAAACCCGGACGTCTGTAAATCCCATTTCTTTCAGAAACATGGCCAGATCGTGACTGAGTTCGCAGTTTTCGCCGTCGCAATAGGTGACGATAGTTTGATTGTCTTCCAGTTCACCGGCTATCTCCGTGAAGGCGGAGGTTACATCCTGCCAGGGCAGGCTCAAGGCGCCGCTGATATGTCCGTCTTCATACTGTGATTGGGGGCGGGTGTCGAGAAATATGGCCGTCTTCCGCTCAAACAATTGTTTTGCCTGATCGAGGTGAATCGCCGGAGTCTTCCCGTCACGATCGGTAAGACGGGCCGTAGCCGACCAATCATCGATCAGGGGGAGGGGAGTTTCGCGCCAGTGGTTTACCGCCACGGCCATCAGGCTGGCCATCACCATGAGGAGGGGGATCTGTCGGAGCGCCTGGAGTATCGGTCTTTTCATTACTTTCATTTTTTAATTCCGGGATGTCGGCAGCAAGTTCATTTCCCATCTTGCGGGGGATGTTTCTGCTCCGCGCCTGCATGATTCATTGTTACCCCAGGAGAATGAAAAATGCGAAAAATTTGAAAAGAAAAAATGCGATGGCGGTTCTGAGATCTTCTTCGTGTTTTCTTTACCGTGGAGGAAACTGGGCAAGAACTGCATCGACCAGCCTGGTGACAAAGACTGTCTTATCTTCGGGCGTCGAGTGCATGCCGACCCTTTCCGATCCGACTCCACGCCATATCAACGCCCCCGATACGGCGTCTTGAAGATCAATCGCGAGCATTCCCACATCATACTGGCGAGTAGCTAAACTATTGCCAAAGCCCAGCCCGCCATACCTGTAATATCGACCGAAGCCAAAACCGACGCTGGTTCCGTACGGCTCGGACTCCAGTCTGGTCTGGATCGAATACGTGTAGCTTACCAGGAAATCGGCAGGTGTCTGCTGTGCATACCCACGCACTGCCAGTTTCTGGTCGATTGCCTGACGGAACCGCTCATGCAGCAACGGGTTGTTCAGACGGAAATCCTCGGACGAATGTTCGGGCATCGCTCTCCACTGGTAAGTGCGATAGTGGGTAAAATCGATGCCCGGTCGGAAGTCCTGGCTGACCTGCACCGTGGAACAACCGGTAAACAGCAGCATTATGCTAATGACTGCTACTGCAGCCCATCGTTTCATACCACCTCCCGAAATCATGATACAAAAAAAAGGAGGACCGATGGTGATCCTACTCCTGGATGGCAAGCTCCATATCGATCATCTCCCGAGCTCTCTCCATTGCCCGCTGCTGGTTGTCGCCACCCATCGCGACATGCTGGGAACGACCTGAAGGGTCGGTAATGTCAAAGCTGAAATCTGCACACATATTCTTTTCGGCTTTCACTGAAATAGTCCAGCCTTTATAGGTATCCGAGATTGGAATGCTCATGATGACATCTCCCTTGCAGCTGAAGTTATGCGAAAAGTACTCCCGTATACATCGACAATAAGACTTGATGCGGGTATTTCCATCCAGGAGTGCTTGCCAAAGCGGTCTTTTCGAAAAAAATCAAAGCGGGCAGTGGAGTGTATGTTTTTTGAACAAAAATCTTTTATTGGTTCTTCAGGAAGAGTAGAACATAATGAACTGGATGGTTATCAAACGAGCCTGTTTGTGCCGATGCAGGTAATACAGTAAACTCTGCAAATGTTGGCCAGGTTATGAATCTGTTGCTCATTGTTCTGCTACCCTTTGCCGGCGCCCTGTTGCCGCCGTTTGCCGCGCGATTGGGGCGCGGGGCGACGGCATGGATCGCAGCCGTTGTACCGGCTGCGGGCCTGCTGCTGTCGGTGAAACCGCTGCTGGCAGCCTTTGGCGGAACTCCGATGGCGGTAAGCCGGGAGTGGCTGCCGCAGGCCGGCTTCGATCTCATCCTGCGCATGGATGGGCTTGCCGGGCTGTTCATCCTGCTGATCCTGGGCATCGGCCTGCTGATCATTCTCTATGCCAATTACTATCTCTCGGAAGATGATCGCCCCGGCCGGTTTTATGGAATGCTGCTGCTTTTCATGGGAGCCATGGTCGGTATCGTTCTCTCCGATCACCTGCTGCAGCTCCTCGTCTTCTGGGAGTTGACCTCCCTCAGTTCATTCCTGCTGATCGGCTTTCGCCATCGCAGCCAGGAAGCCCGCAGGGGCGCGAACATGGCGCTTACTGTCACCGGCGCCGGCGGTCTGGCCATGCTCGCCGGCTTTCTCCTGCTCGGCCATATTGTCGGCAGCTACCGGATCTCGGTCATACTCGGTGCCGGCGACATAATCCGCGCCCATCCCCTCTACACCCCGACACTGCTGCTGATCCTGCTTGGCGCCTTTACCAAATCGGCACAGTTCCCGTTTCATTTCTGGCTGCCCAGGGCGATGGCGGCGCCGACTCCGGTCAGCGCCTATCTGCATTCCGCCACCATGGTCAAAGCCGGTGTCTTCCTCCTGGCGCGATTGTTCCCGGCTCTTTCCGGCACCGATTTATGGTTTTTCGCAGTAGGCGGGACCGGTCTCGTCACCCTGCTGTTCGGGGCCTATACCGCCTTGTTCGAACATGATCTCAAGGGGCTGCTGGCCTATTCCACCATCAGTCATCTCGGTCTTATCGTGCTGCTGTTTGGCATCGATACGCCGCTGGCTGCCGTGGCCGGCGTCTTTCATATTATCAATCACGCCACCTTCAAAGCCTCGCTGTTCATGGCTGCCGGCATCATCGACCACGAAACCGGCACCCGCGACATGCGCCGCATCAACGGACTGTGGAAATACATGCCGCATACCGGTACCTTGGCCATGGTCGCGGCCGCCGCCATGGCCGGTGTACCGCTGCTCAACGGATTCATGTCCAAGGAGATGTTCTTTGCCGAAACCCTCCATCTGAGCGTAATGGGTCAGGCGGCCTGGCTCCTGCCGGCAGCCGCGACCACGGCCGGGATCTTTGCCGTTGCCTATTCGGCCCGCTTTATCCATGATGTATTTTTCAACGGCGAACCGGTCAACCTGCCAAAATATCCACCGCACGAAGCTCCTCGGTATATGATTTTGCCGGTCGAGGTGCTGGTCGGTCAGTGCCTGCTGGTCGGGGTTTTTCCTACCTTGACCGTGGCCCCCTTTCTGGCGCTCGCTTCGGCCGCTGTGCTGGGTGGGCCGCTGCCTGAATACAACCTGGCGATCTGGCACGGTTTCAACACCCCCTTCATCATGAGTCTGATCGCCCTGGTCGGCGGTATGACGCTCTACAGCATGCGGCGACGGCTCTATGATTTGCATGAACGGCTGTTTCCGAAGATTGACGCAGATCTTCTTTTTCAAAAAAGTGTTGCGCATTGCATCGATGCCGCACGAGCCATTACCGCGGCCATGGAGAACGGGTCTCTGCAGCGATACGCTGCGCTGCTGCTGATGGCCGCCGGTGCGGCGCTGGTCCTGCCGATCGTCACCGGCACGGATTTCACCGGTGAACAGTCGCCTTCCGGCACCGATCCCGTCACCCTGCTCGGCGCATTCCTGATAATGGCCGCGGCTTTAGTCACCGTGCTGTGGCGCCGGCAGAGGCTGATTGCCCTGATCGCCCTGAGCGTTGTGGGTCTGCTGGCGGTTTTGACCTTCGTTCGATTTTCCGCACCCGACCTGGCGCTGACCCAGCTGGCGGTGGAGGTTGCCACCATCATGCTGCTGCTGCTGGCCCTGCATTTCCTGCCGCAGCAGGATCGCGCCGAGTCGACGCCGCTCCGTTGCGGCCGGGATCTGCTGCTGGCTCTGACTATAGGCGGCGGAATGGGCCTGCTTACCTGGGCTGTCCTCACCCGTCCGTATGCAACAAGCATCGCCGGATATTTCATGGAAAACAGCCTGCCGGGCGGCGGAGGGGTCAATGTGGTCAATGTCATCCTCGTTGATTTCCGCGGCTTCGACACCATGGGGGAAATCACCGTGCTGGCCATTGCCGCCGTTGCCATCTACGGCCTGCTCGATAACCTCTGCCTGGAGCCAGGAACCCTGCATGGAGTCAGGCCGCGTTGGGCGGCGGAGCGTCATTCCCTGATAGTTACCCAGATAACCCGCTTCCTCCTGCCGCTGGCCCTGATGGTGTCGATCTATCTGTTCATGCGCGGCCACAATGCACCGGGGGGCGGCTTTATCGCCGGGCTGACCATCGCCATCGCCCTGATCCTGCAGTATATGGCCAGCGGCATCGCCTGGACGCATCGGCAATGGCGGCAAAAATACCATAAAGCGATTGCCTGGGGGGTCCTTCTTGCTCTTTCCACCGGTATCGGCAGCTGGCTGTTCAATCATCCCTTTCTGACCTCCGCCTTCGGTCACTTCCGTCTGCCGTTGATCGGCGAATTTGAACTGGCCACCGCCATGCTGTTCGATCTCGGTGTATCTATCACCGTGGTCGGGGTCATCATGCTGATTCTTGCCACTCTGGGTAAACTGAGCATGCGTTGTATGGAAGAAACACGGAGGGGCGTCTGATGGAAGTCCTTGCCTCCCTGGTGATAGCAGTGCTTTTTGCCGGCGGCATCTATCTGGTGCTCAGGGCCCGCACCTTCCAGGTGGCGCTCGGCCTTTCCATGCTGTCGTATGCGGTCAATCTTTTTCTGTTTTTTTCCGGGGGCCTGGTAACGGGCGCCCCACCTTTGGCAGGAGGCGCGGCAGCGACCGCCGATCCGTTGCCACAGGCCCTGGTGCTTACCGCCATCGTTATCGGCTTCGGTATGATCGCCTTTGTCGTGGCCCTGGCCCTGCGCGCCCGCGGTGAACTGGACAATGATCATGTCGACGGCCGGGGAGGGAAGCGATGAGCCACTGGATTATGGCGCCTTTACTCCTGCCCTTGGCGGCAGGCATGGTCAACCTGTTACTGGTCAAAAAAGGCATCGGAGCGCAACGTATGGTCTCCCTTGCCGCCGTTGCAGGTCTTCTGCCGGTGGCGATCCTGCTGCTCCAGCTTGCAGGCGGCGGTGAATTCGGCGTGTATCGGCTGGGCAACTGGCCGGCCCCTTTCGGCATCATTCTGGTTCTCGATCGCCTGAGTGCTCTTCTTCTCCTGCTGACTGCCGCACTGGCCCTGCCGGTTATATTCTATGCCGCAGGTGGCGACGACCTGATCGGCAGGAATTTCCATGTCTTGTTTCCTCTGCAGGTGTTTGGGATCAACGGCGCCTTTCTGACAGGGGATCTTTTCAACCTGTTTGTCTTTTTTGAAATCATGCTGATCGCCTCGTACAGCCTGGCCGTGTATGGAGGGGGGCCCGATCGTATTCGCGCCAGTCTGCACTACGTGGTGCTGAACCTGATCGGATCCAGCCTGTTTCTTGTGGCAATCGGCACCCTCTATTCGGTAACCGGTACCCTGAATATGGCGGATCTGGCGGAAAAAACGGCGGCAGCGGCACCGGAGCAGGCGGCACTGCTCCGAATAAGTTCCCTGCTGCTGCTTGTGGTCTTTGCCCTGAAGGCAGCCGTCTTGCCCCTGCATCTCTGGCTGCCTGCCCTCTATAGCAGCGTTTCCGCCCCGGTGGCCGCGCTTTTTGCCATTATGACCAAAGTCGGGGTCTATGCCATTCTCCGCACTTTTACGCTGATCTTTCCGGCTGGTATCGTATCCCCCGATATCATAGCCTGGCTGCCGCCACTCGCGCTGCTTACCCTGATTGGCGGCGCCCTGGGAGTGCTCGGCAGTCGCCGGCTGACGGCCCTGACTGCTTATCTGGTGGTGATGTCGGTGGGAATGCTCCTGACCGGCGTCGGCCTGATGAGCGTTGCCGGCATTGGCGCCGCACTCTATTATCTTCCGCATACCACCCTGACTACAGCCGGAATGTTTCTGCTGGCCGATGTTATCGCCGGGCAACGCGGCCCTGCCGGAGACTGGTTCCTGCCTGCGCCGCCGGTGCCATGGGTTCTGCCCGGCGTGCTGTTTTTTGTGGGCGCCGTGGCCGCCGCCGGAATGCCGCCGCTCTCCGGTTTCATCGGCAAACTGCTTCTTCTCCAGGCCGTTTCCCCGGATGCCGCCGGATGGCTTTGGCCCGTCGTCATAACCGGGAGTCTTGCCGGACTGGTTGCCCTTAGTCGGGCCGGCACTCGACTGTTCTGGCGAACCGAAGGGAAAACGTTTTCCAGACCAAGACCTTCTCTCACCCGTGTCGCACCGGTTGTTGTGCTGCTGGCGATGAGTGTGGTTCTGACCATTTTTGCCGCGCCGATCTGCCGCTATGCAGAGGCCACCGCAGCCCAGTTGTTGACTCCCCAGGACTATATTGCTGCGGTGCTGCAAAAGGAGAGAACTCCATGAGAGGCTGGCTGCCCCAACCCATATTCAGCCTGTGTTTGTGGCTGGTCTGGCTGCTGCTGGGCAATACCCTGGCGCCGGGGCAGGTGCTGCTCGGGGCTCTGCTCGCTTTAGCCCTGCCACTTTTTACCGTGCGTTTCTGGCCGGATCGACCGCGCCTTCGCCGGCCTCTGCAGCTGTTGCCCTACTTCGCTCTATTACTCTGGGATATCACCGTCGCCAACCTGGTTGTGGCGCGGTTGATTCTCGATCCGACCCGGAAGCTGCGCCCGGCATTTATCCGGTTGCCCCTCGATTTGTGTAATGATTTTGCCATTGTCGTCCTGACCAATACCATTTCCCTGACGCCGGGTACCGTCTCGGCCGATTTGAGCATCGATCGTCGGACGCTGCTCATTCACGTTCTCGATGCCGAGGATGAAGCGCAGATCATTGCTCGTATCAAGCACCGCTATGAAAGACCATTACAGGAGATCTTCGAATGTTGAGCACCGCCGTAACCATCGCCTTTGCCTGCATCGCCGCAGCCCTTCTTCTCAATTTCTGGAGACTGGTGCGCGGACCGTCACTGCCGGACCGCATCCTGGCACTGGACACCATGTATATAAACACCACTGCGCTGCTCGTACTTTTCGGTATTCACCAGGGTCTCACCGTCTTCTTCGAAGCAGCCCTGCTGATTGCCCTGATGGGGTTTGTCGGTACTGTCGCTTTGTGCAAGTACCTGCTCCGCGGCGATATAATCGAATAAGGAGAAACGGCTATGTTGGAATTGCTTACTTCCTTCTTTCTGATCGTCGGCGGTCTCTTCGTCCTGATCGGTTCCATTGGACTGGCCCGGTTTCCCGATCTGTTCATGCGTCTGCACGGCCCGACCAAGGCCACCACCCTCGGCGTCGGCGGAATCCTCATCGCTTCCGTGCTCCATTTCAGTTCCCTGGGGGCCGGTCTCAGCCTGCATGAAATTCTGGTTGCCATGTTTCTGATGATCACTGCGCCGGTCAGCGCCCACCTCATCGCCCGCACCATGATCCACCTGCGCGGCAGTGATGATGGTAAGATAAAAGGGGAATGAGGCTGAGGCTTAAAAATATGCCTAGACGATTATAGGAGTTGACATACTCGTCGTCTTTTGTCATTTATTCACTGTGAAACTTTCAACCAGCTAAGCATAGGAAGTGATACTTCAAGGGAGGAATAACATGATCATCATGAACAAGAAGATGGCCGGGGGGATGTGTTTTCTGCTCGTTCTGGTCACGGCAACATGGGCATGTTCCTCAGAGAAGCCCCAGCAGGAACAGAAGGTGAGTATTCCTGAGAATACAATCGACCCTGCGATCTGGGGCAAGGCCTATCCCGAGCAGTACGAGCTCTGGCGGCAGACCGAGGAGCCCACGCCTGCAGGCAAAAGCAAGTATAAAGTCGGCTTCGACGCGGACAACATCACCTACGACAAGCTGTCCATGTATCCGTACATGGCGCTGCTGTTTAACGGGTGGGGTTTCGGCATCGAATACAATGAACCCCGCGGTCATGCGTATATGGTCAAGGATCAGCTCGAGATAGACGCCAAGCGCGTGGGCGCAGGCGGCGTGTGCCTGACCTGCAAAACGCCTTATGCACCCGTGCTTGAAGAGAAGATGGGACAGGATTATTACATGCTGCCTTTCCGCGAAGTGGTGAACCGGATGCCCGAAGAGCATCGGGAATTAGGCGTAGCCTGCATCGACTGCCACAGCAGCAAGGATATGACGCTCAAGCTGTCGCGCGACTTTACCCTGGGCAAGGCTCTCGATTCAATGGGCGTCAAGACTGAGGAACTCACCCACCAGCAGATGCGCTCGGTAGTCTGTGCGCAATGCCACGTGACGTACAACATCACCAAGACCGCCGAGGGCAAGTCCAACGGCATCTATTACCCCTGGCAGACTAGCAAATGGGGCAACATCAGCATCGAAAACATCATCGAGAAAATTCGCAGCGATCCCGACAACAAAGAATGGACTCAGGCGGTAACGGGCTTTAAGCTGGGCTTCATACGCCACCCCGAGTTCGAGCTCTATTCCTACAACAGCACCCACTGGCAGGCGGGAGCCTCCTGTGCCGACTGCCACATGCCCTCCATCAAGGTTGGTGAGAAAACGGTTTCGGATCATCGTGTCATGAGCCCGCTCAAAGCCGACCTGCGCGCCTGCGAACAATGCCACGATCAGGATGCAGAGTTCCTCAAGCAACGCGTCATCAGCATTCAGGATCATACAGTCTCGCTCATGCTCCGTGCGGGTTACGCCACGGCCACGGCAGCCAAGCTCTTCGAGGCCGCACATAAGGCTCAGGCCCAAGGCACAGAGTTCAATAAGGAATTCTATGAGCGGGCAAAAGACTTCTATCTCGAGGCCTTCTATCGCCAGCTGTTTATCGGCGCGGAGAACTCAGTGGGCTTTCATAATCCGCCGGAAGCGTTGCGCATACTGGGCGACGCGGTGGCCTTTGCCGGTAAATCCGAGGCCCTGCTGCGTCAGATGCTCGCCCAGGCGGGGGTGAAGGTGCCCATGGATATTGATCTTGAATTGATCAAGTATGTGGATGAACGTGGTGAGAAAAAGCTGAAAGCCAAGCCCGAGCAGGAGATTAAGGATCCCTTTGGGCTTCAGCAGCGTTTTTTGCCCGCCCTCTAAATTGGTTCGGGCACCTGCGTTTTTTTGTTGGGGACATGGACAGTATTCTAAATTTAAAGCGTTGCAGTAGTACTGCAACGCTTCTTTGTTGTCCATTTACCCGCTGAGGAGTTGGGCTGACACCCAAATTATTGGATGCCGGTTAAATCTTTGGGGGCGCTTTCCTTGATTTTTGGCAGCAGTTTTTTTCCATTCTCGTCGACTTTTACGAGAAATTTCGCTCCCTTGGCGATTGATACTTCCTTGGTCCCTTCAAAGACAACTTTGATTGTCCCACAGCTATCTACTGCAATAATTTTTCCAATACCCCATTCCGCTTTTTTATTATGTCTAACGTTTTCACCTTTACATAGCATCGCTGTCATTACTTCCTCCTAGGAATTTTGTTGAACAAGCTTTTGATACAATAAGTCTTAACTTGACAAAATCTCCTATTGTTTATCAAAAACGAAAAAAGGCGAAGATATTGCCGAACATCTTTAATGATATTTTTCTAAATATCGTCTGGAATGAGGAGTTTATGGTCGGAGAGAAGACATTTCCGATCTTCAAAAAAAATCTCTCCTAGTCTGGCAGCCTTTGTTGCCCCTGGCTGGTTGTGCTGGCTCCGGCACCACAGGACGGTTGTCGAGCAGCTTGATCTGCAGGACTTCGCAATAAAAAATATAGCCATTTGTTAAAACAAAGCATATATGAATATAAAGCGGACAAAACGAACAATGGGCCCGGTTAGTCCCTTTTGATTTCCATCCCCCAAACGAAAACATCTGCAGAGGGTCCCGGCGACAAGCCGAGGATGTGCTGAACAGGCCTTGGGTTCTGCGCGCCGGAGCCCCTGAAAGACCTGCCGCCCGCTACCCGTTATCACTCCTGACAGCCGGCCATTACAGGATACATCGGTCCACACTATTTTACGCTCAGATTTTCTGGGGAGGATGAGATATAATGAGAAGAACTATTCATCAATGGAGAGACTGGCTCCTGGAATATGTAGGTGATGACAAGTACGAGTTGATCAAAAAAGATAATCTATCGGTTTTTCGCATTATTGTGGCTAAGAATGCCATGGATGCAGAAAATGAATGTCAACGGATTATCAAAAGCGCCAAAGAAGAGCCGGAGGAATAAAACTGAAGTTTTATGTTGTTTATCTGAGTCTGCAAGAAATATTCAGTTGAACAGGATGGCCGAATCGGCCTTTGCCCAAATGCTGACGTAGCCGTCCAGCACCTCACTCGAACGAGAGAAGGGTTTTGAGCCTCTCGATAGTCAGAGGGGCACACCCTTCGTAGTCGTTTTTAACGTTAATGAAGACCTGATGCCGCCTTTCCCGCAGATCGCTCACAATATGTTTGAGATGCATAAGTTCATCATCTCTTGGCTTGACAATCCTGTCCCATACCTTCTTTTTTCTTCCCCCGGTTTCCCTTCGATCCATGCCAAGAAGTCTCAGCACTACCGGGTTACTCAGGCGATCCTTGAATTGCTCGTACACTTCCAAGATCGAAGGCATGAAGTAGCCCTGCAGAAATACGGGGCCGACATGATGATCGGCGAGAAATTCAAAATATTCGCTCTTCAAATAATTCGGATTCCGGATCTCTATGCAGTACCGGTATCCTTCCGGTAGACCCAGAACAAAGACTTCAAGCATGTCGAGAAAATGGCCGAGACTGGCCATTTTGTTTCTGTTCAGGTATTCGAACTGAAATATCAGCGGGCCGATATGATCACCCAGCGGCTCCAGGGTCCGGAGGAACTTTCCCATGAGTTCGGTGGAAAAAAAGTATGGATTGGGAATCAGAGGGGCCTTTTTCCGGTGGTTGTAAAAGTGGGTCAGGGTGATGCTGTTAGGGACTTTGATGCTGAAGATAAAGCCCGGCGGAACCGACTCTGCATATTCGCGTACCACTTCAGCTTTCGGCAAGACCACGATATTCTCTTTGAACAGGGACCAGAACCACTGATCGATTTCAACGGTCGAAAAATGCCCGCTGTATGTCCGCAGAAAATTTAAATCATTCCCCTCAGGATATACCAGCCCCTGCCAGGATTTGTATTTCCAGCTTATTGTGCCGATTCTGATGTCTTCTGTCGCCATAATCAGAATGATAATAACTTTTTCAGCGAGAACAATGGAGGACACTTCCGGGAATTATGTCGATGACATGCAAAGACTTCCCCCATGTTTCTTTTCCCATGCCATAGATAACGATAGATGGAGCAATGCGCAGCAGGTACCTATTGTTATTTCAGACATGATGTTTAAAGTGCCGTGTTAGGTAGGTTCACCGGAAGGATAAGATGGCATGGGGCCCAAAGAGGGCAAAAAGAAAGAGGATAAAGAGCAGCCATGACTGGTTCTGGAGAAACAGTTTCAATCTGGATGAAGACGGCGGACGTACCGGTCCAATCGCCACTCTCTGAAAATACGCATGCCGATGTGTGTATTGTCGGCGCAGGGATAGCCGGTATGACGACCGCGTATCTGCTTGGCCGTGAAGGAAAGTCGGTAATCGTACTCGACGATGGCCGCATTGGCGGCGGCATGACTGAACGGACAACAGCGCACCTCTCCAGCGCCATAGACGACCGCTACTTTGAGATCGAGCGTATACACGGCAAAAAAGGTGCTCAACTTGCTGCTCACAGCCACTCCGCCGCAATCGACCGTATCGAGGCAATCGTCGCCGAAGAGGGAATCGATTGTGATTTCGAAAGGCTCGACGGATATCTCTTTGCTCCGCCTGGCGATGCAAAAGAAGTACTTGAACGCGAACTGAAGGCCGCCCATAGCGCGGGACTCACGGATGTCGTGCAGGTCGAGCGCGCGCCTGTCGGTTTCGATACAGGCATGTGTTTACGCTTTCCGCGACAGGCGCAGTTCCATCCCTTGAAATATCTCACCGGACTTGCCCGGGCAATTAAGCGGGATGGCGGACGGATCTTCACGGGAACGCACGTGAGCGTTATCAAAGGTGGGCCGTCTGCAAGGGTAGAGACGAGCAGCCGGCATGTTGTGACTGCCGGTGCCATTGTCATGGCGACAAACACTCCTGTCAATAACCTTGTTGCCATCCACACCAAGCAGGCCAGCTATATTACCTATGTCGTCGGCGCAAGGATTCCGCGTGGTTCAGTCACAAGAGCATTGTACTGGGATACGCTCGATCCGTACCATTACGTAAGGCTGCAGAGCGTTTCCGGTGAAGGCGATGACTATGACCTGCTGATAGTCGGAGGCGAAGACCACAAAACGGGACAGGCTGACGATGGCGCAGAACGACATGCACGGCTTGAGACGTGGGCGAGAGAGCGATTCCCGATGATTGAAAAAATCGAATACAGGTGGTCCGGCCAGGTTATGGAGCCTGTCGACGGTGTTGCCTTCATCGGTCGCAATCCCGGAGACCAGCAGAACGTCTTTATCGCGACAGGTGATTCGGGAATGGGTATGACCCACGGCACCATCGCCGGAATCCTTATCACGGATTTAATCATGGGGCGCGAGTGCCCGTGGGTGCCGCTCTACAGTCCATCGCGCAGATCGCTTCGTTCGCTTGTTACCTTTTCCAAGGAAAATCTCAATGTTGCCGCACAGTATGTGGAAGATTATTTCACAGGCGGTGACGTTGACTCGGTTGAAGAAATTGCACCGGATGAAGGTGCTGTCCTTCGACGCGGGCTGACGAAGGTTGCTGTCTGCCGCGACAAACAGGGGGCGCTGACTGAGCGTTCAGCCGTATGCCCGCATCTCGGATGTATCGTAAGCTGGAACAGTCTGGAGAAGACGTGGGATTGTCCGTGTCACGGCTCGCGTTTTGATCGATACGGGCAAGTAGTTCAAGGCCCGGCGAATAGTGATCTAAGGAAAATAGACGAATAATCGATCATTCAGATGCGTAAAGGTAATTCGTTAGAGTTGCATTTTCGGTGTTGACTTGGTTATATATTAAATCTCTGTCATGTGGCATGATGATATCTCATCGATTTCGGTAGACAGAGACCCACGGTCCCTGTTGGTAATACCCTTGAGGGGTGTTAGGATCGGAGCACAATCAGTTTCCCCTGTGGCGGACAGTCAGAAGCAGGGTTCCAAAACTTTTCAGCAGGCCATGAAGTTTGCCTCTGAACTCAGCGTGTGTTAAAAAAATGACATTGGAGTGAGTGTATCTCCATATTTTTTTCGGATGTGACGCTGCCTGCTCTGCAGGTAGAAAGATAAATATCAAATTAAAGGTGATTTTTTGCAAACAGTAGTTAAAAAGTGGTTCCGCGATAAGGACTCCGGATTTCTCGATAACGGAGGTGCCGCAGACATAATGGTACACAAGGCAGACCTTGTTAACTGTCAGTTTTTGAAGGTTGGTGAAACAGTTGAGTTTGAATGTCACCAGGATAAACAGGGGCTGATCGCGAAAAAGGTCAAACTTTCGAACCAGAAAAAAATAAACGGCAAGAACACGAAGCCGTTTCGCTTTGGAGTAATGACTTAAAGAAGAGCAATCTTCCACAGCGAAACAGGTGACGAGCGGGGACCTACAAATTGTATTCCTTGAGCTTATTGATCAGGGTTTGTCGAGCAATACCCAGTTTTTTGGCGGTCAGGCTCTTGTTGTTGTTTGTTTCCTGCAGCATCGAACGAATCATCTCCCGCTCCATGTCGCGCAGGGTCCAGCCCTGATCCGGCAGGTTTCTGCTGCTGGTGTCTTCATGCTCCGGCAGGAAATGCGGGGGCAGCTCACGCGGCGTAATCTCTTCGCCAAGACACAGGATAACCGCCCGTTCTATGGTGTTTTCCAGTTCTCTTATATTGCCGGGCCAATTGTATCGCATGAAAATGCTCAGGGTCTCGGGATGAAACCCCTTGATGTTCTTCTTGTTCTTTACGGTATAGCGGGAAAGGAAATGATTTGCCAGCTCGACGATGTCGCCTTGGCGTTCTCTGAGCGGAGGCATGACAATCGGTACTACCGCCAGACGGAAAAAAAGATCCTGTCTGAAGGTTTCCTGTTTGATCATCGCATCGAGATCTTTGTGGGTGGCTGCCAGTAGCCTAACATCGACCTTCATCGTTTCGCTGCTTCCTAATCTTTCGAATTCGCCTTCCTGCAACACCCGCAAAATCTTGGCCTGAGTCGTCAGGCTCATGTCTCCGATTTCATCAAGGAAAAGGGTACCCTTGTGGGCTAGTTCGAAACGGCCTTTTCTTCTGATTGTAGCCCCGGTGAAGGCTCCTGCCTCATGGCCGAACAATTCGCTTTCCAGCAGACTCTCGTGCAGAGCGGAACAGTTGACTTTGATAAAGGGGCCGTTTTTTCTCGGGCTGTTTTCATGGAGACCGTTGGCGACAAGCTCTTTGCCTGTTCCCGACTCTCCGCGGATGAGCACCGTCGCATCGCTGTTGGCAACCAGCGACAGCGTGGCGAATAATTCCTGCATAACCGAGCTTGCGCCGATAATATTGCCAAAGGTATACTGTTCCGCTAAGCGCTTTTTGAGCTGGTCGTTTTCTCTTTTCAAAGAGTTGTGGTCGAGTGCACGAGTAAGGATATGGGCGAGGTTGCCGATATCGATTGGTTTGGTTACGTAATCGTACGCTCCTTTTTTTATCGCCGTAACGACACTTTCAATCGACGAGAAAGCGGTAATGACAATGGTCGGAATAGTAATGCCGGCCGAAGCCAGCGCTTCAAGGGTTTCTATTCCTCCCATCCTTTCCATCTTCAGGTCGAGCAGAATGAGATCCAAAGACATTTTTTCGACTGCCTCGAGAACCTGATCGCCGTCTTCCCTTTCAATTACATTATATCCCAATTTTTCCAGGTTCAGCTTGAGCATGGTGCGGTGACCAAAATCGTCGTCAACCAGTAAAATATCAAACTTTCCTGCATGTTTTTTAGGCATGATGCCGCATCTCCTGAGGTAATATGATAACAACAGCCGTTCCCTGGCCGACCTTCGACGTTACTTCGAAGCGGCCATGGTGCTGTTCGACTATCTGGTGGCAGACCGCCAGTCCCAGACCGGTGCCGTCTTTGCTGTCGGTGAAGAAAGGATCGAACATCTTGTTCTGAGTTTCCTCGTTCATTCCTTTTCCCGAGTCACGAACGCATATCCGGCATTCGGTGCCGGACTGCGTCAATTCAAGTGAGATTTTACCTTCCACGGGTGTCGCCCGGATACTGTTTTTCAACATATTGAGGATGACCTGAATGAGCAGATTGGCGTCTCCATAAAGAATGACATCTTCATCCTTATGACATGAATAGGAAATCTTTTTTGCTGAGAAATCACTCGCCAGAAGGGTTGAGATTTTCTCCAGGAAGGCATCGACATCAACCTTCTCGAAAACCAACTCACGGGGAGCTCCGAACTGCAGAAGTTCGGAGACAAGCTGGTTGAGCCTGTCGACCTCGTTTATCATGAAGTGAGCGTATTTTTTACAGGCATCGGACGCCCCGGTTTCAGACCCGAAAAACTGGGCAAATCCTCTCAAGGTGCCGAGCGGGTTGCGTACTTCATGGGCAATGCCTGCTGCCATGCTGCCAAGGGCTGCCAGTCTTCTCGATCGTTCAAGCTGCCATTCCATTTTCCGAATTTCCCGAATATCCCTCAATACCAGCACATGTCCGATCCAGTTCCCCTGATGATCGAACAATCGGGCGGAGCCGACTTTGACCGGCACGATCTCGCCGCCGATATGCGGACATTCTGCGGTTTGTTCGAGAGAATGGTTTTGTGCTTTGAGGAGTTCCGCCGGACATGCCGGGAAGATATTAAAAATCGGCTGTCCGGCAATGTCGTCCATCGATTTGCCAAGCAGTTTCTCCGAATTTTCGTTGCAGGAGACGATCTTGTTGTCGGGGTCTAAGGTTATCAGGCTGTCGGGAATGCTTTCCAGGACGTTGTCGGCGTAGAGTCTGGTGTTCAGCAGGGTGGCATGGGTGACCCGCATTTTCCGGTAAAGAAAGATGAAGTAGAGACCTGCGGAAAAAAGGAGCAGGAGCATTGCCAACATAAAAAGCGTGTGATGCATATCTTCTTTCCTGGCCTTTTCAAACTCACTGGTAAAAAAGCCTATGGAAATGAACATCCTGCCATGCGGTTTGTGCGCCATGTTCCATTGTTCCCAGCGTTGTTCCATCATGGTCATACCTGTTGGGGACGCCTGGATCGGGATAAACTGTTTGGTAACTTCAAAGATGCCGTCACGCCAATTAATTGTCGAGACAGGTTCTGTGCCGACCTCCTGGATGTCGACATAGGATTTTATCATGGACTCCGGCAGCGAACCTTCCGAAACAAGAACAGTATCTTTTTCATCGATTATTCTGATATAGGCGATACCACTGTCTTTTAAAATCTCGGAGGCGAGATCGACCAGGGGATTATGTCCCGTCGATCGTCGAAACAGCATCGATGTTCTGGCGCCGGCCTCAAAGGCATGGATCATGGTCGTTCCCTGGCGATGGAAGGACAGCTTCATAAGCTGCAACCCGCGGTCGATATGGTCGACAGTTGCGGCGGCGAGAATCCCGGAGAGGATTACGGCGGTAAGAAGCAGGAAGAAAGCGGGTTTGGAGAAGGTGAATGATTTTTCTCCCTTAAGAAGCAGTGCATCCCTCATGACAAGATATTCTTCATTGTTCTTTCGGAATAAGCATTCTGAAAATCGCTCCGCCATGAGCTCCGGGTCGATAGATCAGATCACCGCCGAGGTCCCGTAACAATTTCCTGCCGGAAGAGAGGGAAAGACCATATCCATCCGGTCTGGTGGTGAAAAATGCGGTAAATAATTTTTCTTCGTTTTCCTTTGCCACTCCCGGTCCTGAATCCGCCACCTCAAGCACCCATTCATTTTCGCCGCTGAATGACCGCAAAACGACAGCCTGTCCTCGTTGTGAAAAATCGATGGCATTGTTGACCAGTTCATCGAAGATGCGGAAGAGCGGTTCCACCGATATCGTCGACGGGCAGCCCGTTCCAGTGGGCTCAATCGTCATATTGAGTCCTTTGCCGGCCGCCTGCCGACTATATTTCTTAAAACTATGCCGCAGTATGTCATTGAGATCGGTTGATAAAGATGTGTGATCAAGAGTGGGGGCGAAATGGCTCAAACCATCTACCATTCTTTTCAGCCGGTCAATCTCGCTGAGGAAATCATCGTTGGCATCGTCATTTTTCAATCCGCCCGATTGTCTATAGATTGAATGGACGCCTGTCACAATATCGCGTATTTCAACGCCGAGTGTCGATGCAGCTTTGCCGAGAGCGGTGATCCGCTCATTTTTGAGCAGTTGCTGCTGTTGTCGGCGCTGTCTGTCCGACAGCCATCCCATCAGGAAGGCGACGAAGAGGTAGAGAGCTATCTGGGTCACGACTGTCAGGTGCATTCCCCCCTCGTGGTGCCTCAAGAGCATCGCCGGTCCGTACAGAATACTTACGGCAACCGCCGTCGACAGACCGGCGCGGGTGCCGAACCAAAAACTGGCAAGTACCAGTGGAATGTAAAAAAGCTGTTGGTGGAGAACATGAAACCCAAGATCGGTCCCGGTGTACAACAGATGGACGGCGGAGATCGATCCAACCAGAAAGACAACGAACAATGTTTTTATAGCCATATTATTCCCCTATGTTGTCCCTTGGCGATAAAGATAAAAGAAAGCCCCGTAAGGGAACTCGGAAAAAAACCCTGCTTTATCAGGGTAGGTGCAACCCACATTTTGTCAAGGCAGCTTTGCATTTTGTGTTCCAGAGTGCCCAAAAAAGATAAATGTGGATATCTCGCTGAATATACGTAACTCTTTTCATGCAAGTGGCAGAAAATAGTAAGGTGGGCAACTTCTTATGCCGCAGTGCAGTGTACATTATTTGGACGAATAGCGTGGTGAAGTGTCCAGGATTGAGACTATTTTACAGGTAATCAAGTTTATCAAAGACCGGATTTGAATAGCAAGCCGGCTCCTGTTGTTTTTCGTCTTTTGATTCGTTCTGTCAAGGCAGAGGGCGGTGCGGTTGGAGAGTCGCATGCTCGCCTGTGGGGGTGGGCGATTGTAAAATATTGAGACGATCTGGGCCGTTTTGCCCGCTGTCATTTGTTTGAATTTTGTACATCAAAAGAAATTTCCGGTCTTCACTTTGCTGTAATGCGTCTGCACAACTTGATGAATTTATGAACATTATCTGGTTTTCTCCTGAGAAGATCGGCCTATGGCCTGCTTTTTGCGATACGCAGGGTAAATCGATCGAAGTTCAGATCAATGGCACAAACGAAATTCGCTTTAACAAGAACAGGGTGGGTCAAAAAACATACCGCTCATTAATTTCAATTACATGGAGGTTTCAATGACAGCAAGAAATACCTGTTCCGGAAGGATGATCTCGCTGGTTCTGTGGGGGCTTCTTCTTTTCACCCCTCTTTCTGCCGGAGCGAGGGATGGCGCCGGATATCACTCCGGTCAGAGCGCTGATGATGGGGGGCATATTACTGGCCAGCAAGAGATGATAACTTCCCGACAGCGACTGATCGAATCGGCCATGTCCCATGTCTCCGTAGTGGAAACCAACCTGATGGATATTCGCTCGCGGGGGAATGAGGTCGAGATAATGGCGGCCGAAAACTCTCTGCGCGAAGCGGAAAATCTGCTTATCTCGCTCATGGCGCAAGCGGCCGGAGTCCCTGTAGTCACCATCACAACCATGCATTCCTCGGGAACTCCCTTCTCTCAAATTGGTTATGACCTGGGGGTGTTTGAACTGCGCGCAGGCGATGCCGGCATCGACGGTCAGGCGATGGGAGCTGTCCCAGCACAAGACTTGGATATCAGAAGCATAACCATGAGTGGCGATATCGGCACCGAGCACCATGCGGGAGCATATCATGATGGAGGTGATGGGAATAACGGCAATGTTCGGGTTGTGGTCACTGAGGATTACCGGACCCGGGGATGGGATGATCATCATGGCACCGTACCTGTGGTTGAGAATGTTGCAGACCCGGCATATTCCGGTTCAATGCCGTACCGAGGAAATATCAATCATTATAACAGTGGTGGAGGGATGGGTGGAATGCATTAATGGACCGGCAGAGCTTTTATGGACCGGCAGAGCTTTTTCACTTTCTCACAGAGGAGGCGGATGCATTGCCTCACACCAAAATGGATTTTAAAAAAGGAAAACAAAAGAACATGAAAACGATACGTACAGTCTTGCTCTTGTCCCTGCTGGTGTTGGTAGTCAGTTCCTGTGCCCGCGGATACGATACGTCCCATTCCGGACACTATGGTTCTACCCAGGTCTATGAAAGAATGTCCTACCCTTCCGCTGTCTTTGTAGGTACGCCATACCGGGCCTATTCTCGGACAACCTATGTTGGTGTAAACTCCTTTTATTATCCCGGAGGCGGCATGGGTGGTGGGGGCATGCATTGATTTCTCCGTTACGCTTCCCATGCCTTTTCCCCCCCCTCTTTTGAGGTGTGGGAAGGTGTAACGGGTTTTGAATTTGATGAAGAATTGAATAGCAATTGGTGTTTCCTGGCTATTCGAAAGTACTATAGGTGGAAGAAGAGAAACGACTTTGGCGACCGCCTGTCGTGATGAATACGGTCGCTGGGTTTTACCATAATTATTTTATTTGATGGAGGTGTCAGATTGGTTTTGCAACGAAAAATACCGCAACTCGTAAAACGTTTTCTGTATAGGAACAGGTTGCCTGTTGCTCAACGAGGGCTCCCCTCACCTCATTGCAGGTATTTTTTGTCTTACAGGTAGTAGCCACAGAGGGCAACAGGGAAGGGAGGAAGTTATGGGAGTATTGAGAAGAGTTGCCGTAACCGGAAGTATTCTTGTAATAGGCATGACCTCAAGTGCTTTTGCCGATGACGACGCGACCTCGTTGCGCGAGGCGTTCGAAAAAGGAAAAGCCGGCGGCAGCCTGAAAAGCTTTTACTATGCCGAAACATTCGATACCGATACGAAAGAGGATAGCGGTATCTGGGCCAACGGCGGTAATTTGGAGTATGTGACGGGGAAACTGTATGGCCTGCGTTTGGGCGGTGAGTTTCAGGCGTCGTTCATCGGTTATAAAGATGATGAAAGCAACGTGACCAAGGGGAGTATGGATGCCGAAGGTGCGGTCATGTCGGAGGCATATCTGCAGTACGATCTGTACAAGACCGGATTCAAGGGCGGCAGGCAGCATATCAACCTCCCCTTAATCGGCAACTCGGGATCCAGACTTATAAAGGAATCTTTCGAGGGCTATTTCTTAACGAACACCGACATTCCGGATACGACCGTCAGTATCGGCTGGATCAGAAAGTATCAGACCCGAACCGATGAAACGAGGTATGCCGACAACTGGTTTGTTGATTTTGAGGAGAATGGCAGCGGTAAACCGGGAGATTTCTACGACGTCGGGGAGGACGGGCTCCTGTCTTTGTATCTGAAGAACAGTTCCCTGAAAAATCTTGCCCTTCAGGCCCATTATACAAACGTGCTGGATGAAGTTGCCGGGGTATATGCCGATGCCAAATATACCTTTGCCGAGGTGCCCACCAAGCCGTATGTCGCAGGGCAGTATTTTTATACAAGCTATGACGATTCGACTAAAGACGACAACTATCTGGTGGGATTCAGGGCCGGCCTCAATGTTGTCGGGGTCGATCTCTTTGCCGGGTACACAACGGTCGGCGGCTCGGCCGGAGACGCCAGGGCCTACAGAGGCCTTGGCCAGGGGGCATATTATCATTACACCGATACGACCAAAACAGCCGGAGCGCCGGCCTTTGAAGCCGGAACAGATTCCTACCAGGTCGGTGCGGGGTATAATTACGGAAAATCTTTTTCCTCCAAGTTGCGGTTTACCAGGTTTGATAATCCGATCGATAATGCCGATCTCGATGAGTATACCCTCAACCTTGCGTACAATTTTGCCGGAGTTCTCGAAAACTGGAGCGTTGCCGTTGATTTCACCGTGCTTGATTATGAAAATGAGACCAGGGACGCTACAGACTTACGTACCCGATTGGTTTACGCATTCTAAATAATTCCTGCCTTTTCACAAAAAGCCTGCCTCTGTTGATGTTTCAAATGATGGCAGGCAAGACCTGACTGACTCCCCCCAAGGCGTCAGTCAGGTCGGATAGTGACGGGAAATTTCCTGCCGCAAGCATAAGACGATACTGGAGCAACCCGCCGCGGGTATTGCCCCACAGCGTCGCTCCGTCATCCCGTCCGACCCTCCATAAGCAGGAGTTCCTCTCGAAAAATGAAACAGGTTCTTTCACAATCAGGGGTCGTCTCAGAAAACGGAAAAAATAGTACGCTAAGACCCAGTCAACGGTCGGAGCGGCCTGAACCTCCCCTCGCCGATCTTGGCGCTACTACGCCAGAGGTAATCGCCAGTTAGATTGATGTGTTCCCAGCCCAGCGGTGACAGATATTGTAACAGCGCGTATGTCCACAGAAGAATTGAGCAATCTACGGGGCACCATGCAGAGTGCTCCTCAAACGGAACGAGATGCATTTCGTTCGGAAGGAACATTTCGATAAGGGGAGGTTTCTCCCATTTTAGCTGTCAATGCCCCTTTTTCCATCATCTCTTGGACAAAAGTGTGATCAGTTGTCAGCAATTTAAGTTTTTCATCTCTCAAGCAATAAATCCGGGTGTCGCCGACATGGGAGATTACGGCTTGCTCGCCAAATATAATCATCACTGAAAGGGTAGTTCCCATATGCAAACAGGCTGGGTTTTTCCGAGTGTATTGTTTGATTTGTTCATCAATATCAAAAAAACTCTGCTCTAGAGTTTTTCGAAGCTTCTTTCCCGAAACCTTACCTTGAGCCTCAAAAAAACCAGCCAGAGCACCACAAGCCATCATGCTGGCAACTTCACCGCAAGGATGTCCACCCATCCCATCTGCCACAGCAAAGAGCATACGATTGTCTACTGAGGATACATTTCGCAGATCGCCTATCTCAATTCTGCAGCAATCTTCATTATTACTTCGCCTTGTACCTATTTTGCTTCGAGTAGCGTATTGAATATGGATAAATTATTGCCTCTTTAAAGAGGAAGGATTCCTTACGAATTTCAATTGACCTGACCTTGTATCACTATAACATCGGCCCGAGTGGTCGGCCACATTATGCCTTTAAAGAGAAAACATAAGTATTATTTTTCAGGCTGTATGGACAATAATTAACGTGATGTCGATTCATGGCGAAAGATCTCTTTGTCTTCCTTTGTCCATGGGATGCTGCAAGGGGTTTTGGCGATCGCTGTTACCGATTGGCAAACCATTACCACCTCATGGCCATCGGCTGTATGAAAAATAGCGGTCGGTAAGATCAAATATAATCATTCAATGGAGCATATGATATGAGGTAGCAATGCCTTTGACTTTATTCCCATCACTGCCCATCATATAGATTGGAAGCCCTGCAAAGTGTAGACGCCTCATCGAAAGGGGGGCGACTTTGAAGAAGATCTCTATCTTTTTCATGGAGACGGCACTCAAACCGTCTTCCTCTCTTACCCATTTATAAAGGAGCACTGATCATGAGACAATTCACCCTACCCACTGTTAAAGATGTCGATGATGATGGAGATGATGAATGGCATGATGGTTCAACAGGAAATGATGATGAAATAGCCCATATCCAGCTTGTCGGGAATCAGCCTGTGGTACGGTTCCATCATCAGGAACACTCTTGATGAAACATCCAAGATACATTGTCAGGGGGAAACTGAGATTTCCGCTAACGCCGTGGTGATTGCCAACGACTGGGTGTGGCGGGATTGAATCGAGATGGTTGACCTATCCTTTAGAGGCAGGTTTGGCCTTCCTCAACAAGAAAGCGGTATATTTCCGGTTCATGATCAGGTGCCTTTGGGTGAAGGACAGCTTGCGGAAATTTTGGCGAAGTGATCGATGGAAAAATGCAAACCAATACGAACAGCAAATGTGTCACAGGGCCGACCGGATAGGTTCTTCTGCCGGAAAGAAGAAAAATGCGAAATCGGAATCCTGACACAATTTGTAAATTAAAATGGAGGTTTTTCATGCCGAACAAAAAAGTCAAGGTCGCTATCAACGGCTACGGGGTGATCGGCAAGCGTGTAGCTGATGCGGTCGTTTTGCAAGACGACATGGAACTGGCCGGAATCTGCGACGTCATCCATGATTATCGGATCAGGGTTGCATTGGAAAAGGGCTATCGGGTGTTTGCCGGCACTTCCGACAAGCTTGACGAAATGAAAGCCGCCGGCATTCCTGTCGAGGGAGCTTTTGAATCTCTGCTGGGACAGGCCGACGTCGTTGTGGATTGTACGCCCAAGAAGGTAGCGGCAAAAAACCGGACTTTGTACGAGAAAACCGGGGTGAAGGCAATCTACGAAGGGGGCGAGAAACACGAAGTCGCCGGTTATTCCTTCGTCGCCCAGGCAAACTATGAGGGGGCAGTCGGCAGGCAGAGCACGCGGGTGGTCTCATGTAACACCACTGCTCTGGTCCGGGTGCTGGGCGCTTTTCATCAGCGCGGCCTGATTAAGCGGGCACGGACGGTCATTCTCCGTCGGGCGACCGATCCCTGGGAGAGCCATAAAGGCGGCATCATCAACACCGTGATCCCGGAAGCTAAAGTCCCCAGCCATCAGGGTCCGGATGTCAAAACGGTCATTCCCGAGTTAAATCTCGTTACCATGGCGGGCGCCGGTTCACACAATCTCAGCCACATCCATTTCACCATGATCGAGACGACAAAGGCAACGAGCCTGGACGAAGTACGTGAAGTACTGACGCTTGCGCCGCGCATCGCTTTCATTCGCGCCCGGGACAATCTGGTGGCGCTGAACTCAGTGATTGAGTTGATGCGGGATTTGGGCCGGCCCAGGGCCGACATGTGGGAAGTCGCCGTCTGGGAAGACAGCATGGCGGTTGACAATGGCGAAATCTACCTAACCTACCAGGTGCACAACGAGGCGATTACCATTCCCGAAAATGTTGACGCGATCCGCGCATTGGCAGGTATCGAAAAAGACGGATCGCAATCTATAAAAAAAACGGACCAGTCTCTGGGGATTACCAACGACTTTCTTACCGCCGGCAAAACAGTTGCATTTCCTAGGCCTTCGGATGAAAGAGAAAACTCGGCTGCAAGGGCTGTGCATGATGCTCACAAGAGATGCATGTGTGAAGGATTCAAAGGCGCTGAGGAGCCTGCCGAATGGGATTAACATGGCAGCAAATCGGATATCCGTGTAAGGCCACCACTGCAAAGGAGAGGCAAAATGGCTTGCAAACCGCCTACCATAGATATCACCAGGGAAAAATACGATGCCGTCCTGTTCGACCTGGACGGGGTGGTTACGAAGACCGCAAAGGTGCACGCCGATTCCTGGAAGAGGCTCTTTGACGAATACCTCAAAAGCCGGGCAGCCGGCAAAGGCGAGTCATGGGATCTTTTTGACATTGAATTAGCGGTTTGAGCTCCCCAAAGCAGCTTCCGTTAGCAGCTTGTGATATTTTGACTGTGTATGATTCACCATATTTCGTCAATTCAAGCGTGAGGTATCTGATGAAAAATCACAATATCTGGATGATCATTGGGTGTGTTCTGCCGCTTTTGCTCATCTTTTTTCTCCCCCTGTTCGGCGTCGGGGGCGGTGGATTTTTATTTATTTTTCTCATTCTCTTTTTTGGCGCCCATTTGCTAATGATGGGACGCCACAAGAACCACGGAAATGGAGACGAGGAATCCAGAAAAGGAGGTGGACATCATGGAAACCATTAACATCAGAAAATTTGGAATGGCCTTCGGGTTCACATCCGCCCTCCTTTATCTGGGATGCGCGTTTGTAATGTGGACAGTGGGAAAAGAGGCGAGCATCCTTTTTTTCAACAGCCTGATGCACGGCATCGATGTCACATCCATCATCAGGACCGACATGCCGTGGTGGGAGATGGCCATGGGGCTGGTGGAAATATTCATTCTCGGATGGCTGACGGGCGCTACCATAGCCAGCATCTATAACTTTGGGGTTGGCAAACCCAAGGGTTGAACAAAGCTCGTGTATTGGGCAAAGCCATATCCGGAGATGCTAAAGCTGCAAAAGCAGGGGAATGCTTTCAGGAGCGGAAATGCAGACAAAACCTTTATATTCTCTTTGCATCCATGTTCATCGTGATGAGCGGCTATGGGGTAACGCTCACAGTACTGCCTTTCTACATCGAGCGGATGGCGTTGGGCGGTGGAGCAACTTCGAAGGAGATATCCGTTCATGTCGGCGCATTGACCGGTGTATTTGCTTTGATGCAATTCTTCTTTGCGCCGCTTTGGGGCGCCATGTCCGACAGGATCGGCCGCCGGCCCCTGTTTTTCGCCGGCCTGGGCGGCAATGCGGTTTTTAATGTCCTTTTCGGCTTAGGCTCAGATCTTGTCACCCTTTACGTTGCAAGAATTCTTAGCGGGATTTTTTCCTCAGCCATTTTGCCGACAGCCACTGCCTATGTTGCAGACGCGAGTTCTGATTCGGACCGCGGCAAAAGCATGGCATGGCTTGGCGCTGCAACCGGGCTCGGCGTTGTGGTGCGCTCCACGCCCAACAAGTCATGAAGTTCGGCCCCGCGCAAATGGGTATGGTCTTCATAGTTTGCGGCTTAGTCATGGCGGTTGGTCAGGGTGCCATAGTCGGATGGTTCATCGACTACAAGAAAGAAATTCTTTTGCTGGCAATCGGTTCAGGCATGGTTGGCGTTGCGTTGATCTTATTGATGCTGACAGAGACCATGACTTTCATCCTGATTTGGGTTGGGGTGCTGGCATTTGGCATGGCCTTGCTTATCCCAACCCTTGCTACGCTGGCGAGTAGAAGATCTGAAACGGGAACCGCTTTGGGCCTTCAAAGCGCTGCCAACAGCCTCGGCCAATTCGCCGGGCCTGTAACCGGAGGGTTTTTATTCGTTTGGTCAATCCACATACCTTATCTATCTACTGCTGTCCCTCTGCTGGCTACCGCAATCTTTCTGGGGGCAAAAGTTTTTCTGGAAAGAGGGCGACAGGATGGTCCGCATTTTGACTGAGGAGTCTCTACATTTAAAGATCGTTTGGCGCAAGGAAGGAGCGCAACAGGCCTTTTTTCCGTACAATCTGCGCCTGGTGATCCCCGAGTTCTATACCCGCGGCGCGCAGGGTATCCCCGGCGCCTGAGTGGCGCGGATGCGGGAAAGCATGGCGGAGCGCGGTCGCTCAGGTTTGATGGAAGAACAAGAACTCTAGAAAAACCGACAGGAGATCCCCTATGAAGGAACACGAACACGAAACCAAAAATAACCACGAAACTGAGTTGGCGCATGACGAGGTGGCCAAGAAGGCCTACGCCATCTATGAGAAGGAGGGCCATCCGCAAGGACATGCCGAAGAGAATTGGTTGGAGGCGGAAACTCAATTGCAGCACGCCGGCTCCGATCCTTCGGACCATCAGGACCATCAGGACCATCATTCCCGCATGGTGGCGGATTTCCGGAAACGGTTCTGGATCTCACTGGTCTTGACCCTGCCGATTCTCGTCCTCTCGCCGATGCTCCAAACGCTGGTGGGACTGCGAGAAGCCATCCGTTTTCCCGGCGACGTCTACGTCCTGTTTGGCTTGGCCTCGGCGGTCTTCTGGTATGGCGGCTGGCCGTTTCTCAAAGGCTTGTTCGAGGAGCTCAAATCCCGCCGTCCCGGGATGATGACGCTGGTCGCCGTCGCCATTGCCACTGCCTATCTCTACAGCAGCGCCGTGGTGTTCGGCCTGGCCGGCAAGATGTTCTTCTGGGAGCTGGCCTCCCTCGTGGACATCATGCTGCTCGGGCATTGGATCGAGATGAAGTCGGTGATGGGTGCCTCAAAGGCCCTGGAGGAATTGGCCAAACTCATGCCCTCCGACGCTCACAAACTCATGCCCGACGGCGGCGTGAAGGACGTTCCGCTGAGCGAGCTGGCATTGGATGACAAGGTCCTAATTAAACCGGGTGAGAAGATTCCAGCGGACGGTGTCATTGTAGAGGGCGAGAGCTCGGTCAATGAGGCGATGCTTACCGGGGAATCAACCCCGGTAAGCAAAAAGAAAGGCGGAAAGGTCATCGGCGGGGCCATCAACGGCGAAGGATCGTTGACCATCGAGGTCAAAGGCACCGGCAAGGATTCGTTTCTGTCGCAGGTCATCGATCTCGTCAAACAGGCCCAGGAAAGCAAATCGAAGACCCAAGACCTCGCCAACACCGCCGCGCTGTGGCTCACCATTGTTGCCTTGGGAGGTGGCGTCATTACCTTCTTGATCTGGCAGGTTCTCATGAACAAGGAGTTCGCGTTCGCCATCGAACGCACCGTCACCGTGATGGTCATCGCCTGCCCGCATGCCCTGGGTCTTGCCGTGCCGTTGGTGGTGGCCGTCTCTACCGCCTTGGCCGCGAAAAACGGCCTGCTCATCCGTAGTCGGGTTGCTTTCGAGGGCGCTAGAAAACTGCAGGCCATCATTTTTGATAAGACCGGCACGCTTACCGAGGGCCGCTTCGGCGTGACCGAAACCCTGGTGCTGGGCGAGGACATCGACGAAGAAACGCTGCGCAAGTATGCGGCCTCCGTGGACGCGAATTCCGAACATCCCATCGCCAGGGCTATCGCGTCTGCTTCGGAAAAGAAGCTGCCCGTTGAAAACTTTAAAAGCATCCCGGGCAAAGGCGCCGAAGGCAGGGTCGAGGGCAAGGATGTCAAGGTGGTCAGCCCGGGCTTCTTGCGCGAACAGAACATCGCGCTCACCGATGAGCGCGTCGAGCCCCTGCAAGCGCAAGGCAAGACGGTCGTGTTTGTCCTCGTGGACGGGAAACTGAAAGGAGCGATTGCCCTGGCCGACATCGTCCGACCCGAGGCGAAGCAAGCCATCGATGCTCTCAAGGCGCTGAACATCCGCTGCCTGATGCTCACCGGCGACAACAAAGCGACGGCCAAATGGGTCTCGGACCAGGTCGGGCTGGATGAATACTTCGCCGAAGTCCTTCCCCAGGACAAAGCCGCCAAAGTGAAAGAGGTCCAGTCCCGGGGCGTGTTGGTGGCCATGACCGGCGACGGCGTGAACGATGCCCCGGCGCTGGCGCAGGCGGATGTGGGTATCGCCATTGGAGCCGGTTCCGATGTAGCAGTGGAAACCGCCGATGTTATTCTGGTGCGGAGCAATCCGCTGGATGTCGTGGCCATCGTGCAACTTTCCCGCGCCACGTATCGGAAGATGATCCAGAACCTTCTCTGGGCCACGGGCTACAACACCTTCGCCATTCCGCTGGCCGCCGGAGCGCTTTACGCCTGGGGCGTGCTGCTCACTCCTGCGCTGGGCGCGGTGTTGATGTCTGCAAGCACGGTGATTGTGGCTATCAATGCGCGGTTGCTGAAAATAAAACCATAACCAATAAGGATTGAGAACCAGGAGCCGGAGCCGAACAAGGGACAGTTTGCAGGCACTGTTCATGAAGCCGTAATGTCGGACTTTCATGAACCCGGTCGGCAGCACATGCTGGAGAAAGCGCCGGAGAAACTCAATGGCATCGAGAGTGATCTTTCTGGTGCGGTTGCTCCCGGATTTGCGATAAAGAGAATGTTACCTGCCGCCCTTCGGCGGCAACAATGCGGCTATCGGAGATGGCCACCCGGAAGACGTAAGGGGCAAGATACTTGAGCGAGGCCTCGGCATCGCCAACCGCCAGGCAGCTGACATTCAAGGTGACTTGCCGGACCTGGGAATCGATGCCCGGCAGACCGGTGCTACTCCCCAAGGCTAGTCGGCCTTTCCTCCAACTGAGACGAATTCCATGAAAACCCGGTCGTTCCGACAAACAGGGCGGTTCAGTTCCGCTGGTTTCAATCGTAATCGTTCACCGGTACACATCTGTCAATAATGAGGTGATTCGGACCGGCTCCGGCTGTAATGGCCGGCACTGCTTAAGCGGATGATGTTTGTCCATTAACAGGACGCAATGGCCTTTGTCATTCCTTGCTGACTGTCTATTTATTTTACACTACATCAAAGAATATCCATTGCAGGAGCTGACGGTTGGAATGTTTTTACGAAAAAACAACGAGTTGATTGGCACAGACGCGGGCAGTGCATTCTGGCCCGGTTTGTGCAGATAAAGTATGAAACCAGAATGATTCATACAATTTTTTATATCCATCAAGGAGGCTAACATGATGTACAGGAATCTGATAACGCTCATCTTCCTGACGAGCATTATCTCGGGTTGCAGTATGGCCGACCTCAGTAATACGGTGAAGGGGGGGCATTATATGGAAACCGGGGAATACATTCAGGCGGAAAGATACTTTAAAAATGTGGTGCAAGAGCATCCTGACAACGACATTGCTCAATACTACCTGGGACGTTTTCTCCTTGCCCAGAATAAAGCGGCCGAGGCTTTACCCCATTTTCAGAAGACAGTCGCCCTTGATCCGGGGAATGCGGACTATTACTTCTGGCTGGGGGTCTCCTATGGCGAACTGGGAGAGAGGAAGTCCGAAAGGATAAGCTATGAGAAAGCCTTGCGGCAGAACGGCCGCCATCCGCAGGCGCATCTCTATCTGGGCCATCTCCGGTTGAGAAACGGGGAATTCAAGCAGGCAAAGACGGCATACGATGCAGTCCTGAAAGAGGTGCCGACGAATGCGGCGGCTCTTTATAACAGGGCCCTGATACTCGACCTGGAAGGGAAGGATACAGCGGCAAAGAAGGCCTGGCTGGAATACCTGAAATGGTACCCTGCCGGACGACATGCACGCCAGGCGGCGGACCATCTCAATGCCCTGGGAGATTTTTCTTATGAAAATCATTTTCTCGGCAATCGCACCGTAACTCTTGCCGAGATCAAGTTTCAGCAGTCGGCCGGCAGCGTCAGTATATCTGTATATCCTTCATTGCGGTTAATCGGGGCCATCGTTTCCAACCTCAATAGAGGAACACTGCAGGTTGTGGTCTATGTCGACAAGGATAAACAGCTCGCGAAACAACGGGCAATAGAAGTCAAGGAGACCTTGCATAAGCTTTTTCCGGCTATCGGCCCGGATCGCATCCGGATCAGCTGGTTTGGCACGCCGGAAAAAGTCATCCAGGGCAAAAAAACCTACGTTAAAAACGAATCGGTTCGGGTTTTTCTGACGGACTGGAAATAAGCTCGAAGTATGTCAGATGCAGTCGGTAATACTACAATAAAAGGAGAAAACATGAAAACGAAACGGTACTTCAAAAGTATGATTTTAACCCTTGCTGTCTCGGGGCTGTGTATGCAGACACTGGCTGGAGCGCAGGAAATTTCACAAGTTCAGCCAACCTATTCGAATGCAGCCGAGGCAGGGCAGGCAGCACATATGGCGGGACAGGAAGCAACTACCGCAAATCCGTCTCTGCAGGCGGCTCTTATGGATATCAATGAAGCCGAAATTCAGATGGATCGCGTGCAAATGTCCGGTAATCAAAGCAGGATGATGTCTGCTGAAACGACGCTTAATGCTGCTGAAGACAAGTATGTTGGAATGCTTTCCAATATGACCGGGGTATCGGAGAAGGATATCAGCGATATGCACACAGCCGGTGCAGGCTGGGCTGAGGTCGCCGGTGAACTGGGGATGAATGTTTCGGCCGGCGGGCATTCGGCCGGCGGACAAATGGCAAGCAGCGGCCAAGGTGGGATGGGGAACGGCCAGATGACAACTGGTGGCCAAGGGACTATGGGTACCGGTCAAATGACAGGCGGCAGCGGCCAGGGCACCATGCAGCAGGGCAACATGGGTGAACAGATAAATAGCGGGAGCACAGGCTCAATGATGGATCCCCAATCAGCGGAAATTATGGCAGCCACTGCCCGAAATACCGAATCGGGATGGGCTGAGGGCCACGGCACAGGCATGCAGACCGGTGTGCAAGGAAGCGGCAGTGGCGGGATGATGTCCGGAGCCGGCGGCCTAAGCAATGGCATGGGAAGTGTCGAGGGGGAAGGTCATGGCAGTGCGACGGGAGGAGGTATGGGCGGCGGAATGGGTGCCTCGGGCAGCGGTGGCAGTAGCGGCGGCAGCGGCAGTTCCGGTGGCATGGGAAGCGGCAGCAGCTCGGGAAGCGGCAGCAGCTCGGGAGGCGGTATGGGCGGCGGCGGTGGCATGGGCGGCGGCAGCGGTTCGGGTGGCGGCAGCGGCTCGGGTGGCGGCGGTGGAATGATGTGATTCTCCATTTATCGGCAAAAATAACCTCCGGCAGCAGGCTGGACCTGACTGGCTCCTTCCTCAGGGCGCCAGTCAGGTCGGATAGCGACAGGCATTTGGAAAGATGATGATCCAACCCAGGAGCTTACAACAACGGACCTTATTTTTTATTCTGGTGCCAATATTTCTGCTTCTGGTGAGCATGTCCGTTGCCGGATATATCTTTGTCCGAACAGTGCTACTCAACCAATGGGGCGAAACGGCAATAGCCAAGCTGCAGCGCACGGCCCATCACCTGGATATGCGTATGCGCAAACCCAAGGAATTGTTGCTTCTTTTGCATAACAGGGAAGGCGCCGATATAAGCCCGGAGGTTTTTTCCTTTATTCTTCAGGAGATAAAAGAGCTTGATGGGATTGTCGGCGTTAATATCGAGTGGTCGGATAATGTTCCCGGAAACGAATCCTACGGAATTCGAAACCAGCCAATGATGGGCGAGATGCACTTTTCTAAACTGGATCAGTTAACGGTCAGTTCGCCCAGGTACAGCAGTCAAGAAAACAATCGGATTATTTCGCTGGAGTCGGAGCTGAAAAGCAAAAACGATCAGACTGTGGGAAGGGTGGAGGTGGTGATTTCATTTGATAGCCTCATCAATGAGATAATCAAAGCTCCCTGGTGGAAAAGCAACAAGGCGTATCTGATTGATGATTTTGGCAATGTTTTGGCCGGCACGTCACTTGTTGAGTCGGAGAGGAATTCTACGCCGCAGGCTTTCGGATCCACCGATGCACTCCAGCGGGATACCCTGAGAACAATGGGGAAAAATGAATTCGGCACGGTATTCGGGCCAGGTTCTCCACCGGGAGAAATCAGCGGTTTTTATCGTCTCACCGAAGCGCCCTGGACCATGGTGGTTATTGCCCCGGGTGAAAAAATCCTGCAACCTGTTATCAAGTTCAAATTGTTTTATATCCTGTCTCTTACTATCGGTATTGTCGCAATTCTCCTGATCATTCGAGGTACAACGAGTAATATCACGGAAAGAATCAGGAATCTTTCCGCTGCGGCAGACAATTTGGCCCATGGCCATTTCGGCCCACCCCTCCCGGTTGCATCGCGCGACGAAGTCGGGGAACTGACGAAAAGCTTTAACAAAATGATCCATCAACTTCAGCAAAGGCTATTGCTGAAGGAGGCAATGAATGTCGCCAGAGAGGTGCAACAGAACCTCTTGCCGCACGATATTGTCTCCATCAAGGGAATCGTTGCCCATGGCCTCATCCTTTATTGCGACGAGACGGGTGGAGACTACTTCGATATTCTCAGGTTTCCCGGAAACGAGCAAAAGGTCGGAGTTGTTGTGGGAGATGTGGTGGGGCATGGAATCGGCGCTGCTTTGCTGATGACTACTGTCCGGGCACTTCTCCGCGGCCGCGTGGTCCAGCCGGGTAATCTTGGCGAGATAATGGGTGATGTCAACAGCCTCCTCTGTCAGGACACGTTAAAATCGGGAAATTTTGTCACCCTGTTTTATCTGGAGGTGGACCGAGGGCGAAAAACTGTCAGCTGGGTGCGTGCCGGTCACGATCCGGCAATTGTCTATTGTCCGGAGAATGGGGATTTCTCGGAACTCAAAGGGAAAGGGATAGCCTTGGGGGTCGATGAAACCTGTAAGTATGAATACAATGAGAAGCCGGTTGGGAAGGCAGTTCAGCTTATCCTCATCGGCAGCGATGGAGGCTGGGAGGTCGAGAACCAGGCTGGTGAACAATTCGGCAGGGAACGCATGAAAAGGATACTCGCCGATAACTGCACACTTCAGCCGGAAAAAATTCTTCAGGCCATTGTTCAGGAAATAGCTGTATTCCGGGGTGCGAATCCGCAAAATGACGACATCACCCTTGCCTTGATCAAAATCGGTTGAGATGGCTGCCCGGGGCAGACGGGTTTGTACAATAATGAGGCAAAAGGGCGAGCATGTTTTTTAAGTACTGTCCGATTATTTTACACTCATGTGAATGCAAGTAATACAGGTGAATATTTTATTTGAAGGTATATCTAGTAAAACCAGTAGATTACAATTTGGAAATAATATTGGTATGATTTATGCTTAATCTTGGGCGAAAGAGATAAGAATTGCTGAGTATTACTGGTCGCACCCCCTTGAGGACAAAACAGAGAATAGGCATACCTAACATCAATTAATAAGAATAATAAAAAAAATTATGTAGAAATTTGCGTTTAAAGGCCGGAACATATACTGTTATTGTCATAAGTTCCATCAATCAACCCAACTCAAATCCATGGAGAATGTATGAATCCCAGAATGTTCTTTACAACATTTATTGCCACAGTTTTTTTGTTTACCGGTATTGCCATTGCCGCCGAATACCAGGCAACCAGTAAGGCCGGAGATCTTGAGGTTATGCTGACCATCGACAAGAATCCGCCGGTCGTCGGCAAGAACAATGCCACTATCGCCATCAAAGACGGCAGCGGTCAACCTGTGACCGATGCTTCAGTCCGGCTGGAATTCGGTATGCCGGCCATGCCCGGTATGCCGGCGATGAATTATAAGGCAGACGCAGTATTGAGCGACGGCATATACAAGACGCCACTCACGTTCTCCATGGCCGGGCCCTGGTTTATAAACACGAAGATTCTGCGGAACAAAAAGATCGTTACAGCCAAATTTAATGTCGATGTTCAGTAACCGCTATGTCGGCTTCAGCTAACAACTATCTTGATATGGCCATTCGACTGATTGTGGCGGGAATCATCGGTCTCCTGATGATTCCCGGCCAGGCGGCGGCCCAGGCGACGTTGCGCCTCGACGATCTCATCGATGAGGCGCTGAAAAACAGCCCGGAAGTCCTGATGTTCCAGTCGCGTACTGTCGCCGCCCGCCACCGCATCCCGCAGGCGGAAAGTCTCGCCGATCCGATGTTCATGTTCGGCTACCAGAACGAAGGCTTCGACGATATCACCTATTCGGAAATGGCTGATTCGCAGTTCATGTTCTCGTTCTCGCAGATGCTGCCCTATCCGGGCAAGAGGGCTCTGAAAGGAGAAATGGCCAAGCAGGAGGCCGAGAGCCTCAATGCCGCAACCACCACAGCCCGCCTGTCTGCCATTCGGGTGATCACAGAGCTTTTTTACGATCTTTTTTTCACCTACAAAAACCTCGATATCATCAGCGACAGGGCCGAACTGTTTGCCCGGCTCGAGGATGCCGCATCCGCTCGATATGCCTCCGGCATGGGGTCGTTGCAGGAAGTGGTGATGGCGCAGACCGAAAAATATATGCTGCTTGAACAGGAGACCATGCAGCGGCAGAAGATCGCCAGTCTCGAGGCGATGCTGCATAACGCCATCGGCAGACCAGGCAGCGAACCACTGGGAGTGCCGGTGGAGCCACTCTTCAGCGAGATCGCCTACACATCCGACGAGGCCTTAAGCCTTGCCGCAGTCAATTCGCCGCTCATAGCCGCAAGAGAAAGAATGATTGCCGCCGCTGAGGCAAAAGTCGCAATGGCCGAAAAAGAATATTACCCGGACTTTACCGTCACTGCGGGCATTGACAAGAGAGGATCCGATTTCGAAGACATGTGGAGTATCACCACCAGCATCAACATTCCGATCTACTACAAGACCAAACAGCGCGAGGCCGTTTTCGAAGCCAAAGCGCAGCTCACCGAGGCGCGACAGGATTTCGCCGCGGTAAAACTCATGATCGCCGCGACCTTAAAGGATAACTACGCAATGGCAGAGAGTTCCAAAAAGCTCATGGACCTTTACAGGGGTGGTTTGATTCCCAAGACCTACCAGGATTTCGAGCTCGCCTTAAGCGGATATATAAACGGTAAATCCGAGGCCTTAACGGTGATCAATCGTCTCAAGACCCTCATCGATCTTGAACTCGCGTATTGGGAGAAGTTCACGGACAGGGGAAAGGCAATCGCCAGGATCGAGGCAGCAATCGGGAGTGAGGCAAGAGCTGCTGCGCGCCCTTTGAGCCAGGAGGATAGCCAATGATAGCCAAAAAAATTCTCATGATTTTTTTTTCTTTGTTCCTGGCCGTAAGCCTTAATTTCAGCACCCCTCCGGCATCGGCGCAATCGCAGGGCGGTCACGCCGGACATGGTGGGACACCGCCGCCCGAACCAGCAGCGCCGACGTCTGCGCCGGACGCCGACGACCCTTGGGCCGAGTTCGAGGATACGACCACCATTGAGATCCCGGTCGACAAGCAGCAGCTTATCGGCGTGAAAACGGCAACCGCAGCGATTCAGCCTCTGCACCGGCTTATCCGTACCATTGGTCGGATCGAGTATGACGAGCGCCGGCTGACGACGGTCAATACTAAAATCGAGGGCTGGATCGAAAAACTCTATGTCAGCGCCACCGGCGATTATGTCGAAAGCGGTGCACCCGTTGCCGAAATCTACAGCCCCGAGCTCTATGCCACCCAGCAGGAATTTCTCAATGTTCTGCAATGGACCCAAAAAAACAAGAATGCTGCCGCATCTCGCAGTCTCAATTACGGCAAGGATTCCAATTTTGCAGAGATGCTGAACCGTGACGCCGAGTCGATGCTTGAAGCAGCCAGGCAACGGCTCA
The DNA here is from genome assembly GCA_000961725.1 of Desulfobulbaceae bacterium BRH_c16a. GTDB lineage: Bacteria > Desulfobacterota > Desulfobulbia > Desulfobulbales > Desulfocapsaceae > Desulforhopalus_A. Next base: position 50,115 of record LADS01000038.1, on the reverse strand, counting down.
GGCTCTGGGATATCTCTCCGGCCCAGATAAAAAAGATCGAACAGACCGGCAAGCCAATCCGAACCTTGACAATTTCCAGCCCGGCCGGCGGTTATGTCCTTCGGAAAGCCGCCCTCCAGGGTATGCGGGTCATGGCCGGTGAGAAACTTCTTGATCTCATCGATCTCTCAACCGTCTGGGTTGTCGCCGACATCTATGAATATGATCTGCCATTTGTTCAAACCGGACAGAAAGCGACGATCAACCTCAGTTACTTTGCCGGCAAAACATTCGAATCGACTATCGATTACCTTTATCCAACCCTTGCCGGAGAAACCCGAACGGCCAAGGCGCGGTTCACCATCCCCAATCCCGGCGGCGAATTGAAGCCGCAGATGTACAGCGATGTCGAGATCTTTATCGACCTTGGCGAGAAGCTGGCCATTCCCGAGGAAGCAGTGATCAATACCGGCAACCGCCGTCTCGTGTATGTCGATAACGGCGAGGGATTGTTCGAACCGCGCGAGGTGACCACCGGCATGAAAGCAGAAGGCTTTGTCGAGGTGACGGCCGGCCTGGAAGCGGGCGAAAAGGTGGCGTCGGAGGGGAACTTCCTCATCGATTCGGAAGCACGGCTCAAGGGACTGGTGCAGTAATGATATCACGATTTATCGAATTCAGTGCCCGTAACCGCTTTCTCATTTTTCTGATGGTCGGTTTTTTCACCGGCTGGGGGTGGTGGGCTCTCAATCGCACGCCGCTCGATGCCATTCCCGATCTGAGCGAAACCCAGGTCATCATCTATACCGAGTGGATGGGCCGGGCTCCCGATCTCGTCGAGGACCAGATCACTTACCCGATCACCTCGACTCTCCTTGCCGCGCCCAAGGTCCAGGTAGTCCGCGGCTTTTCCTACCAGGGCAGTTCTTTCGTGTATGTCATTTTCGAGGAAGGCACCGATATCTACTGGGCGCGCAGCCGGATTCTCGAATATCTCCAGGGGGTCCGGAGCAAGCTGCCGGCCGATGTCAATCCGGTGCTTGGTCCCGATGCGACGAGCGTCGGCTGGGGGTTCTCCTATGCCGTGGTTGATGAAAGCGGCCAGCAGAATCTTGGCCAACTGCGCTCGCTTCAGGATTATAACATCAAGCTGGCCCTCGAAAGCGTGCCCGGCGTCTCTCAGGTTGCCTCTCTAGGCGGTTTTGTCAAACAATACCAGGTGACAATCGATCCCAACCGGCTCCTTGCCTATAACATCCCGATTTCGACGGTGATGGACGCCATCCGTAAAAGCAATCAGGACGTCGAAGGCCGGGTTCTCGAATTCAGCGGTATTGAATATATGATCCGCGGGAGAGGATATATTAAGGAAGTAAAGGACATCGAGCTTGTTGCCGTCGGCACGGACGGCTCAGGCACGCCGATTCTGGTCCGCGACATCGGCGAGGTTCGACTCGGCCCCGACATCCGCAGAGGACTTGCCGAACTCGACGGCAAGGGTGAAGTCGCGGCCGGTATCGTAATTGTACGCTTTGGCGAGAATGTGCTGTCCGTGCTGGAGCGGGTAAAGGAAAAAATCGCTCGCGACATCGCCCCAAGCCTGCCGCCGGGCGTTAAAATCGTCACCACCTATGACCGGACCGATCTGATCCATCGCTCGATCGATACCCTGAAGGAAGAGATCGTCCGGCTGTCGATTGCCGTGAGCATCGTCTGTGTCGTCTTCCTCTTTCATCTGCCGAGTGCGCTCGCCGTTATTTTAACCTTGCCGCTGGCGATTCTCATGTCGTTCATCGCCATGTATTACCTCGGCGTCACGTCGAATATCATGAGTCTTTCCGGCATCGCTATCGCCATCGGCGCCATGGTCGACGCCTCGATCATCATGATCGAGAACGCCCATAAAAAACTGGAGGAATGGGTCAAAGCCGGCAGACCGGGTAACCGCATCGATGTCATCATCGAGGCGGCAAAAGAAGTCGGACCGTCTCTTTTTCTCTCGCTGCTGGTCATTACCGTCGCCTTCCTGCCTGTCTTCACCCTCCAGGCCCAGGCCGGCAGGCTCTTTAAACCCCTGGCGTATACCAAGACCTTTGCCATGCTGTTTGCTTCCTTTCTGGCAATCACAATAACGCCGGTGCTGATGACCATGCTCATCCACGAAAAGGTGCCGGTGCTCGGCAGAATTCCGCTGATCGGTTCCCTCTTCAAGGTGTATCCCGAAGAACGTCACCCGATCAGCATGCTGCTCCGCTGGATCTATCAGCCTTTTGCCCACTTCGCCTTGCACTTCAAGTGGCTGGTTATATTCCTGGCGCTGGTCATCATGGCCGTGACGGTAATCCCCTTTAAAAAGCTGGGTTCCGAGTTCATGCCGCCGCTGTACGAAGGCTCGCTCTTTTACATGCCGGTAACCGTACCTGCCGCATCCATTTCCGAAGTTACCAAGCTCCTGAAGCTTCAGGACAAGCTGCTTATGCAGATCCCCGAGGTGGCGCAGGTCTTCGGCAAGGCAGGCCGAGCGGACACCGCAACCGATCCGGCGCCGCTCGAGATGTTCGAAACGGTCATCACCCTCAAGCCGGAATCGGAATGGCGGCCTGGGATGACTGTTGAAGCCCTGAAAAACGAGATGAATGAGATTCTGACCATCCCCGGAGTAGCCAACTCGTTTACCATGCCGATCAAGGCTCGGATCGATATGCTGGCAACCGGCATCCGGACGCCGGTTGGCATCAAGGTGCTGGGTCCCAAACTCGAAGAAATCGAGCGGATTGGTCTTGAACTCGAGGAACTGCTGCGGGATGTGCCGGGCACCCGGAGTGCCTATGCCGAGCGTTTAACCACCGGTTACTTCATCGACATAACCGTCAAGCGTGAAGCAATCGCCCGTTACGGCATGTCTGTCGAAGGAGTCAACGAAGTGATTCAATCGGCCATCGGCGGCATGAACCTCACGGTTACGGTCGAGGGACGGGAGCGTTATCCGGTCAATATCCGCTATGCCCGAGATTTTCGCAGTAATATCGATCAACTGTCCCGAGTACTTGTCCCGGTCTCGATGGGCGGCGGCTCACCCGCCGGTGCTGGTGGCGGTATGTCGGGTGATGGCGCGCAGGGCGGATTTACCAGTCCGGTCAGTTTTCAGTCCCCGGCTCGGGTGCAGAATGTCCAATTGGGTGAACTCGCTGACATTAAAGTGGTGAAAGGACCGACTGCGATCAAGAGTGAGGAGGGCTTGCTCGCCTCCTACGTCTACATCGATTTTTCCGGCCGCGATGTCGGCGGTTATGTTGAAGAGGCGAAACAGCGGGTTGCCGATTTCAAGATCCCCGAGGGTTACCGGCTCGAGTGGAGCGGTGAATACGAATACATGGCCCAGACCGCGGAACGGCTGAAGATCGTCATCCCGCTCACCCTGTTCATCATTTTCGTACTCATCTACCTGAATACCCAATCCGTCACCAAGACCTTTATCGTCCTGCTCGCGGTGCCGTTTTCACTTGTCGGCGCCTTCTGGCTCCTCTACCTGCTCAACTACAATATGAGCATTGCCGTCTGGGTCGGCATAATCGCCCTCGCCGGTCTCGATGCGGAAACCGGGGTCATCATGCTTCTATATCTCGATCTCGCCTATGCTAAATGGAAGAAAGAGGGACGCCTGCATTCCATACAAGACCTGAAAGATGCGATCATGCATGGTGCGGTGCAGAGGATCAGACCAAAGATCATGACCGTCAGCGTCATTCTTGCCGGTCTCATCCCCATTATGTTCAGCCATGGTACCGGCTCCGACGTGATGAAAAGGATCGCCGCGCCGATGGTCGGCGGGGTCGTCACTTCGACTATCCTCGAGCTGCTCATCTACCCGGCGATCTTTCTCATCTGGAAAAGCCGGGCTTTGAAGAGGGTTAAAACAGAGTAATGCTATGGTCAACATAGTCAAAATCATCGTCAACCAATAGAAAATTATACCCTCATCAGCCGGTAAAGAACCATGACCACTCGCAATGAATCTCAGGTCTACAACATTCTCATGTATTCGCATGATACATATGGCCTTGGACATATCCGTAGAACCATGGCGATAGCGAACCATTTGCGGGATGCCAACACCAATGTTCTCATTCTTACCGGTTCGCCGATTGCCGGGCGATTTCAATTTCCCGGACAAGTCGATTTCGTCAGAATCCCGGGCATGATTAAACGGACCAACGACGACTACCAATCGCTCTCTATCCGTATTGAGCAGGAGAAAGCGCTGGCGATCAGGACCAATATAATTCTTGCTACCGCCAGAACCTTCCAGCCACATCTTTTTATTGTCGATAAAGAACCACTTGGCTTAAAACGGGAGGTTCTGCCGACTCTTGAATGGCTCAAGGAATCGAGTCCATCCACCGTAACTGTTCTCGGGCTGCGCGATGTTCTGGATGATTCTCTAGTTATCCGGAACGATTGGCGGGAAAAAAACGTCTATTCCTATCTTGACCGGCTCTATGATGAAATCTGGATCTACGGCAATCAAAACATCTATGATCCGATTGAGATGTATGCAATTCCTGAACAGATCCATGAGAGGATTCAATTCACCGGATACATCCCCAGGAAAAAACACAAACCGGAGACGAAGATCAATATCAGAAAGCGGTACCGGGTCCTGGAGGAAGACAATTTCATCCTGGTAACCACCGGCGGCGGAGGCGACGGTTACGAAGTGATTGATCGTTATTTGGCGATGCATGAGTACTACCCGACATCCCTGCCATTCAAAACCATTATCATTACCGGACCGTTCATGCCGAAAGCGGAAAGAGAACAATTGGAATGCAGGGCGAAAAGATTTGGCATAAAGCTCATTCCCTTTCATCCCAAGTTCGAGGCGTTGATCTCGGCCGCCGATCTGGTTGTTTCCATGGGTGGATATAACACCATCTGCGAGATCCTCACCCAGCAGACCCCATCCCTGATTATCCCCAGAGAGACTCCCCGAAAAGAACAAATAATACGGGCAAGAAGGCTTAAAAGCGAAGGGCTCCTGGATTTCATCCCATTGCAGGAAGCGACCCCCCAGCAGTTGAGAGAGAACATTTTTTGTCTTTTAAACGACCGCCGGCAATATACCGAAAAAATCAGATCCTTCGAACTTTCCGGGCTGGATAAAATGCTTGCCCGGCTGAGACATTTTAAGGAAACGGATTTCTTCATGAATCATCTGAATTAACTGTTCCGATCATGGAACCCGCGGCATTGTTCGGCCTAGATCCGGAATCGGGCTTTTAGGATTATTGCTATGAGGCATATGAATATCTTCAATGGCGCGTGGGGCTTCCTGCCTATCTTTATTACCCCGATAAACGTGATCTGTAAGGTCCTGATAATAGCTATTTTTTCAATAGTTGTTCTTCCTTTAGAGGATTTGCTTTCCTCGGAAATACATCGGCAGAACCCGTCGATCCAGGCGGATGAGACACGTGCCACAGCTCTTTCCAAGGAGTTGAGCAACTGGGAAGACGCGGCGTCCGAAAGTCTTATCGAAGATGTACCCGGACCGGGGGCATTTCTCGGCATAATGCTCAGACAACTCGCTGCTTCCTCCGCCGGATCGGATGACAGGATTAAAAAATTATTCGGGGGCATTCAACATGTGTTGCCGGACTTGAACAAGGTCCTGGTTGCGCTCTGACCGCATCATACAACCCAAGGGGCGCTTGGGAATATTCTTTGGGTGCTTTTCTTTGTTGCAATAGGAATAGTTGCAGAAAAGGGATTCAAATCCTTCCTGAAGCGGAATTATTTTAGCGATATGGATGTGAAAGCCGAAGGGGGGAATTTCCTCGGCATGAGCAACGTCGACAAACTCATTGCCGCACTGGTAACAGCAGTGCCTGACGTCATCGGCCTGTTCGTTTTTTTTGGAGCGGCGTATTTTTCCTATTTCACCTTTATCTGGACGAAGTCCCCCTACCTCCAACTTCTCTTTCTCTCGATTCTGTTGACAATAACCCTCATTCGCGTCGTATCCATTTTCTCCCAGCTTATCTTCTCGCCCGCCGACGACCGGTTTCGCATTCTCTCGGTATCTTCTCAAAATGCAGTCATTTTACACCGTTTTCTTGTTGGAACGGGTGTGTATATTGTATCGGTTCTGATGTTTACGGTCGTAGTCTTTCGGCTCGGCGCTGAAAGGAACACAATAAGTCTGCTCGCAATTTTCTTTGCGACAATCTTACTCGTTGCGTCTGCTCTGCTGGTCCTTTTTTTCAAGAGGAGAATTGAAGCCGGTATTCTGCAGGCAACACCCGGAACACCAACCTGGGGAAGAATAAAATTTGCTTCCCTATGGCATGTGCCGACACTTTTATACCTCTTCCTGCTCTGGATCTTGCTGGTCAATACCATGGATTCACCTCAGCAGAACAATTCCCGTGCAGCCTTTGTCATCAGTTTTTTTGTAGTGCCTATCTGGATGATCGCCGATCGGTTCATCCAGTGGGTAGTGAGATTTCTCATGGCAACTCTTAAAATACATGATGATGCTCAAGACGTTAAGAATCCCTTGGAAATGAACTCCTTGCAAAGGCAGCAGGGAAAAGTGTGGTATAACAGATGCAACATCGTTGCCCGTATCTGCCTGGTCTTTGTCTTAACGGTCTGGGTCGCAAGCCTGTGGGGCATGCAAGCGCCTCTAGTCTCCAGGTTCACATCGGTATTTTTTGATGCATCGATCATTCTGGCCCTGTCGTTGCTGCTCTGGCAATTTATCAACACGTGGATCGAGAGAAAGATTGCAGAATCAACTCCGGAAGTAGAAGAAGATATTACCTCCGGCGATGACGAATGGGGGAGTGCAATCCAGGGCAGGTCCTACACTCTTTTGCCGATGGTGCGAAAGTTTATCGGTTCGATACTGGTAGTTATGGTTTCCATGACAATATTGTCCTCAATGGGGGTAGACATCGGTCCATTGCTGGCCGGTGCCGGCGTCATCGGCCTGGCGATCGGATTCGGAGCACAAAAGCTGGTCGCCGACGTCTTCTCGGGTTTTTTCTACCTGCTTGACGATGCTTTCAGGGTGGGAGAATATCTTGAGGCCGGGACAGTTTCCGGCATTGTTGAGAATATCACCTTACGCAATGTAATGTTGCGGCACCATCGGGGAATGCTGCAAATAGTCCCGCACAGTGATTTAGGCGCAATTACCAATTTCATGAGGGGAGGTATCGTTGTAAAATTCAATCTCGATTTTCCCTATGATGCCGATATAGACGAAATTCGCAAAGTGATTAAAAAGGTCGGCCAGTCCATGCTTGCGGACGAGAATCTGGGCAAGGATTTTATCAAGCCGGTTAAGTCACAGGGGGTAAGAGAAATCGCAAATTCGGTCATGACTATCAGAGTAAAATTTACCGCTCAGCCGGGGGCTCATTTCGTTATCAGACGTGAAGCTTTCAAGAGGATTACCGAGGCGCTGTGCGCCAAAGGTATTCAATACGCCCACCGTCGAGTAATTGTCGATATCCCGGCAGCGGATACTTATAAACTGTCCGCGGAGCAGTTGAAAGCAACCGGAGCGGCGGCGTTTCGTGATATCGAGGCATCTCAGGAGAGTCAAGCGATGCAGCGCGAGGGGGATTCAGGCTACTAGCTTGCCCCTGCAAAAAATAATCAGGAGAAGTACTATGAAAACAAAAATGATCCTATTTTTATCATATTTTTATTTCATTGTGGTTACCGGCGTGGCGCCGGCCGCAGGAAACCATCCCGGAGGGCACGGGCATGGTAATGATGAAGGGGCTGGTAAACCGGGGGTGGTCTCAGAGGTCGACCGCACAGTGGACATCGAGATGAACGACGAAATGCGCTTCATTCCGGACAAGCTCACGGTCAGGAAAGGCGAAACCATAAAATTTGTGGTGAAAAACGTAGGTGAGATGGAACATGAGTTTGTTCTGGGAACAGAAAAAGAATTACTGGAACACTCTGAACAGATGAAGCAACATGCCGAAATGGCGCATGAGGAGCCGAATATGATCAGGGTGGCCCCCGGACAGGTGGGCGAAGTCGTCTGGCATTTCACCAGTACGGGAAAGATAGACTTTGCCTGTCTCATCCCGGGCCATTACGAAGATGGCATGAAGGGCGCTGTGTCGGTCGTAACAGATGGGACATCGGCATCGAAAACAAAGAGCGATAGCCAGAAAGGACATCAGCACTGATAACTGTATCTCACCGGTTGAACTGCCGAATCACTGCACAAGCGGGTGATCCGGCAGTTCCTCTTTTACTTCACGGCATCGGCAAATTTTTTACCGGCTTTGAATTTTGCCACCTTTCTGGCAGGAATAGCAATGCTTTCGCCGGTTTTGGGATTACGTCCTTCACGGGCGGCTCGCTCGGCAACGGAAAATGTTCCCAGGTCGATCAATGTAACTTTGTCGCCCGATGAAACGGCATCGGTAATTGCCCCAATGATGCTGGTTAAAACCTGATCGGCTGCGGATTTACTGATGTTGCAATCTTTTGTTACTTTCTCTAATAAATCACTTTTGTTCATGTTTCTCCCTTTTTAAGAATTTGTTGAAGTGTAATGAAGCGGAAAGAGCTTTCCTTGCTCAGATAGCAGAACTCCTCGCATCATGCAAGGTTATTCAGGTTACTGCCAGGATCTGCTCTGATTAATTCGTTGAGCTTGCCTGGAATGCAGCAGGAGAAGGGGATTATCGCCTGAGTTTTTCGATGGAGTCCTGGCCGGGGCCGGAAAGAACCTGGGACAAGAAGAACGAATACAACGATGAGAAAAAAACTCGGGATCAAGCAATACAAATAAGTTGCTGAAATAATAAGTATAATTACATTCCATACCCTGTTTGTTCACCGTATTTTTCTCTCTATTGCAGTATTGCCTTTTCTGCTTATTTCATCCACATTTTATGTTGAAAACATCTGTGAACAGATATGTTCAAGCGAGGTTTTTATCCGGGTAAGAGTGGGTGAAGAGTGTTGAGAGCTTTTTTGGAAGGAAAAGAAGAAATATGCCCGACAACAACAAGGAAATCGCCCTCGAAAGAAAAACACGCTATCAACTGTATGGCTGGATTCTTTTTATTGTCTGCGCCATCTTGTTCATTGCGGCAAGTATAATCGACAGAGAGCCTTTGGTGTTTGTCGGGAGTATTCTTTTTCTTCTGGCTTGTTTTTTTTTCCTGATTCCGTTGATCGGCTCCTATAGAAAAGGCAAAAGTGATAGCTGAAACGTATGAACCCCGAAGTTTTCAAGGAGGAACACCATGCAAGAAGTTCGGCAGATTATCGTTCCGGTGGATTTTCAGCAACATACTGAAGAATTAGCTGAATATGCTCTTGGACTGGCAACCAAATTGGAGGCAAAAGTTGTTTTTTACCATGTTGTTGAGAATGTGGTGTATTACTCGGATTTTATCCCCACCAATTATTCCATGGACAGGGAAGAGACTTTTGTGCACGCACAACAGAAGATGAGCTCTCTGGTGCAAGACAGCAAAAATAAATGGATGCAGTGTTCGGGGCAGGTCGGCAGAGGTGATGTTGTCGAAAGCATTCTTGAATATTCTCAAGAATCCGATTTGATTGTCATGGGAACCCACGGCGCGAGAGGCATTGAAAAGATATTGCTCGGAAGTGTGGCCGAACGGATCATAAAGCGTGCCAAGTGTCCGGTGCTCATAGTTAAAATGAAGAAAAAATAGGCGGCTCATTATCGTTCGACACCTCCCGGGGATGCACTACTTCAAAAGGCGAGTGTATCCGCGTTGTCTAAAAAGAGAAATCTCTCGGTTCGCCTGCCAATTCCCTTGAAAGATCCGAGAAAGTAGAGGAAGAAGAACAGTAAATATGATTTGGCTCAGGCATTGACCACCAATCCTTTTTGCTGAGTTCCTATGGGGAAAATTCCTCTCTTGCTGTTGTTTCTTGGCCATGTTGCTGTCGATACCTCACAAGGCACCCTGCCGGTAGTGCTGGCAAGGCTCAAGGAAGTTTTTGAGCTGAATTATTTCCAGGTCGGCATCATGATGATGATGCTCAACCTTACTTCCTCGGTGATCCAGCCGATTTTTGGTCTCATTTCCGATCGGTTCCGTACAGGCTGGTTCGTTCCTGTCGGCATTCTGTGGACTGCCATTGCCATGGGTCTGGTCGGCTGGTCGCCGAGTTATGCCGTGGCGATGCTGCTGGTTGGATGTGCCGGACTGGGCACTGCCGCGTTTCATCCGCGGGCGATGATGGCGGTGTATCTGGTCAGCGGTTTCAAACGCGGCCTCGGCGCGGCGATCTTTTCCACCGGGGGCAACCTGGGTTTTGCCCTGGGGCCGGTGGTGGGGAGCCTGTTGGTGCTGGGTGTAGGACTGCATGCCACTCTCTGGTTGATCCCTCCCAGCTTAATCCTCTTTCTTGCCATCATCTTCTATCCCGGTGATTTTCTGCGGCGGGAAAATTCCATAAAAACACAGGCAGTTGCGACAGGCGCGGAACCCGCCGGCATTCCCTGGGGTTCTCTGGTCGCTTTATGTCTGATTGTCACCCTTCGCTCCTGGGTCTATATGAGTACCATCACCTACCTGCCCCTGCTGTTCCAGAGCCGGGGGATACAGCTCGCATCGGGCAGTCTGATCCTGACCCTTTTTCTCGCCTGCGGTGCCGTCGCCGGACTTTACGGGGGCCATCTTTCAGACAAGGCCGGGCGAAAGGTGGTGATTGTCGCCAGTTCCCTGATCTTTCCGGTGCTGGCGGCCATGATGCTTTCGGTCGAAGGTCCCTGGATCTGGCTTCTGGCCGGATGTTCGGGGGCAGCACTGCTCGCTTCTTTCTCAGTGACGATCGTTCTGGCCCAGGAATTGTTGCCGAACAACCTGGGGCTGGCTTCGGGACTGGTGCTGGGCCTCGGTTTCGGCACGGGCGGGCTGGGGACAGCGGTTTCCGGGTATCTCGCCGACATGTTCGGCCTGTATCAGACTTTCTGGATCCTGGCCCTGGCGCCACTGCTGAGTGTCGCACTGGTGAGCTTCATCAAGACGGCCGACGAACCCGCCCCAGTCTGAAACCTGTGCCTCGGTCGCGCAAGCGTTGCATGGCTTAAGGAATATGTCTCTCCTGTTTTTTACATGGCGAGAATGTCCAGGACTCCGCTGCCGTTGCCCCGGTCAACCTTCAGCCAGGCGAACCAGGATTCCAGGGTAATATCCTCCCACGGAAGATTCATTTTCAACCATTGGCTTTCAAAGTCGGGCAACCAGGTTTTGAGGGATGTCTTGAGGGTGTGTTCATCCGGAGATTCCGGTTGGATGTACATATGGGAGAGGAAGTCGGCGAGTTGGATAACCAGGGGATAACCGGACATCCTGGCTGCATGGCCGGGGCAGTGGTGATGATGCAGGGCGGTGACGAGCGTATCGGGAAACTGCCAGCGCTGGAGCAACCGGCTGCCGATCTGATCGTGACTGAATGAGAAGGTCTCCTTTTCTTCCTTCATCCTTGCCGCGGTACTGAAGCCGGGGAGCCACTTGGTGCTGTCGTATTTGTCACCCAACGCCAGGATCATGGCTATTTTGCCGATGTCGTGGAATAATCCGGCAACAAAAAACTGGCCGGAAGGCAGATTGATCGACTCGCCGATTATCCTCGCTGCCAGACCGCAGGTAAACGAGTGATCCCAGAACGGCTTAAGCTCATCCTCCCGCGCTTGCAGGGAAGGTTTCAAGGCTTGTACCGCGGCTTTTGCCAGCACTATATTCTGCACCTCGTTAAAACCGAGGACCATGACGGCGCTTTCCAGGGAGCCGACCTGTTTTTGATGGCCGTATAAGGCGGAATTGGCGATTTTGAGAATGGCAAGGCACATGGTCTGATCGGGCAGGATAGCCTTGACCAGATCGTTTGCGGAGCTTTCCGGATTGTTCACTACTGCAAGCACTTCTGAAACGGTAATCGGCAAAGGCGGAAGCGATTCAATCTGTTTTTCGATGGAGACGGGTGATGAATCATGCATTATAGGTTTTCTCAGTGTCGGGATCAATTGTTTGGCCGGTTTTGCAGCTTGGAACAGGGATCCCTTTGCGATGTATAAAGATAAGGATTCTTTTGGCGAGTGCAAATTTTCAAGGTTTTCTTCAAGGTTCCTTGTCACGTCATGACGTAACAATTCCTCCTTCCACCTTACTTGTGTAAAATCGATTAAAATAGTATTTTGTTTGTATGAAGGTCTAACACTCCACTAGGGGGTACTCTTTTCAGTCCCCCCTTGAGGGGGATAAGTACCTTCACGAAATTCATTCTTAAAAAACAAGAAATGAATTTCTAAGGTACTAAATGAGTTGTATGGGCAATGTCAAGTTTTCAGTTAAACATATTGGGGGTATTCAATGAACATTATAATGTTTTTGGCTGCGGGGGTCTTGCTGGCTCTGACTTCCGGAGCATTTGCCGGCGAAAAGGTAATAGTCGGTGTGCCGGGCGTGGAAATTCGCGCCGATGGCAGTGTTTCCGCGCCCGGGGTGGAGATAGGACCTGGCGGGAGTGTTCGAACGCCCGGTGTTGTAATCGATTCGGGAAAAATCAGTGTACCGGGGGTGGAGATTGATTCAGAACGAATTGAAACTCCGGGTGTTGTGATCGAGCAGGGAAGCGGCGATGCCGGTGGCGACGGGGAAGTGGTGATCACCTCCGATGGCGGGCAGATCAATACATCGGTATCCGACCAGAACCTGTATGTGAATGGCAGTAATAACAAAATGAAAGGAGCGGGAAGAGTACTGACCCTGACCGTCCACGGCAACGATAATGTAATTGAACTGGAAGACGAGGTTGCGAGGGTTGTAGTGACCGGAAATAATAACAGTATCGTTTTCCCAAACGACGATGCCGAAATTGAAGATACCGGAGAACACAACATCTTTCCGAAGGGTTAGCGCCGCAGATCGCATCAAGGAATCGTATCCCGCTTGTCGGGCCGGAATATAAGGCGTTCATGGGCAGGCAGTGCTGGATTACCCTCTTTATCCTTTTCTTCACCGGTTGTTCGACGATCCCCACCGGTGAGTTGGACAATGGCGCACCGATCGGTACAGGTCGCAGGCTAGTGGTGTGGACGCTCTCGGACATACAACCCCCGAGTCCTGCCGAACGGGTTCAGTTCGAGCAGGCTATTGACGATATCAATGACCATGTCGATCAGGTCGATCTCGCAGTCATTGCAGGAGATCTTCTTAAATCGCGAAGCCGGGAAGAAGACTTCGCCTGGTTTCTGGCTACCCGCAATCGCTCAAAGGTGCCGGACTGGTATGAGATAGCCGGAAACCATGATGTCCGTTCCGGGGCGCGTTTTCGCCGGTATTTCACCTCTCCGCCACACTATGCCGTCGAGGTCGGCAATGTTCTGCTGCTGCTCATTTCCGACGAATCGCCGGCTTCAAGGACGGAGCTCTCCGACGAGACCTTCAGGTGGTGGCGGGATATGGTCATTGCGTACCAGTCCCGCATCATCATAACCGTAACCCATGGCCAGCTCTCAGGCAGCGGTCTCCTCGGCTCCTCTGTTCCCAGCCGGCAGATCGCCGGTTCGGAGCGTTTTGAGAAGGTGTTGAAGGCGCAGCGGGTGGCGATATGGGCTTCCGGTCATAGCCATCTGCCTCAGGGGCTGCCGGGGACGGTGAGTCTTCGGGAAGAGTTCGGCGGCACCTGTTTTGTCAATGTCAGTTCCATCGGTGAGGGGCCTTTTATGGACAGCCAGTCACGATTTTTTATCTTTGAGGATGGCTCCGACAGAGTCCGGATCCGTTCGAGAAATCATAGCAAAGGCCGGTTTGACCGAAGTCTCGATCTCGAATTGCGTCTTGACAAACCCTTTGTCTGGAATGGCGAAGGGGCAAGGAAAGTTGAGCTCGCTACTGCCGGGTCTTCCTCTTTTCCTTGAATTTCATCAGAGCGGTAAGCAGTTCGCAGGTGGGAGTTGGCAGGCCGAACCGCTTTCCCTGGCGACTGACGAATCCGACCAGGGCATCGACTTCGGTTGGTTTGCCGTTTTCCAGATCCTGAAGCATTGACGGCCGGTGATTGTATGTGACTGGGACGAGCTTGTGGTAGAATACTTCCCTGTAAGCCTCCGCATCAGGCCAGGGGGTTCTGCCGCCGAGAGCGGCAATGACCGCGAAGGTCTCCTCGATTACCCGATTCATCAACTCCCTCGTCTCTTTCTGCTCGACCAGGGCGCCGTAGTGAACGCCGAGGATGGCGCCCAGGGGGTTGAGGCTGCAGTTGTACAGGAGTTTTGCGAACAATGACTGATGAATGTCTTCCACCGCCAAGGCCGGATGTCCGGCGCCGGCAATCATTGCGGCAAGATTGCGGACCGAATCCGGGATGACGCCGCAACGGCTGCCGCCTACGTGGATCGAATCGGCGGAAACGGTGATCGTTATCAGGCCTGGCCGGGTGATCTCGAAGCCGGTGATAACTCGGGCCCCAAGGCTTTTTTCCGGGCCGAAACGATGCTCGAGGAGTTCCACGTTGCCGCAGCCGTTTTGCATGGAGACAATGTAAGCCGCTCGATCACCCAGGGTCGCAATATCGCCGATTGCCGTTTCGGTGTCATAGGCCTTGGTTGTTATAAGGACATAGTCATAGTTTCCGGTGGCCTGAGCGATGGCGGACAGGTAATTGCAGTTCGTCTTCGGGGCGGTGAATTGTCCGAGTATGCCGGTCACTTCCAGGCCGTTTGCAGAGATGCTTTCGATAAAACGCCGGCGGAGAATAAAGTCGACTTGCCGGCCATCGGCAGCCAGCATGCAACCTATCGCTTGACCGAGTGCTCCTGCTCCGTAAATAAGAAATCTCATAGGCTGAACTCTGATGCAAAATTGTAGAAAATGCAGACATCTTCCGGTACTCTGTCACGTGGGCCGGCTCTCTGTTTAATTGTCACGGATCTTTTTGTCAACATGTCGTCGGAGGACTTCACCCCGTCTGGGAAGAGATTACTTTCTTTATGAGCGGTGGGGACGTCTGCACTCTTTTTTCCTTGCCCGACAGGTTTATCTGGTTATTGTGAGTTTCGGCAGGACCATAGCGGATATACGTTTTTTACCCCTTGTGGGGTGTTAGTCATGTTACGGAGTAAAAAATGATGTTGTTCAAGAAGAAGACGCTTACAGGGCTGGCCAGAACCTGTGGCTGAGCGGCAAAAATCGGTCCGGCGGATCTGTCGGACGCACTGAGTGGCCTGGAGTTCAAGCGTAATCCTGATTTGCTCGTCGGTATTGAAACTTCCGACGATGCCGCCGTATACAGGCTTTCCGATGAACTGGCGATGATCAACACCGTTGATTTTATTACCCCTCCGGTCGATGATCCCTACTGGTTCGGACAGATTTCCGCAGCCAATTCCATATCCGATATTTATTCAATGGGGGGGAAACCACTCACTGCGCTGAATGTCGTGATGTATCCGGCAAAGCATTTGGACATGGGGATTCTCCGGGAAATACTTCGCGGCGGCAACGATAAGGTGGTCGAGGCCGGGGCCTGTCTGGCCGGCGGCCATACGGTCGACGATAATGAGCCGAAATACGGCCTCTGCGTAAACGGGGTGGTTCATCCGAACCGTATAATCACCAATGCCGGGGCGAAGCCGGGCGACGCACTGATTCTAACCAAACCGCTTGGTTCGGGCGTGCTGTTCAATGCGACCAGGGCCGGAAAATTCAACCTGCAGGAACTGGAAAAATCCGTCCTGCCGATTGTCGCTGCCCTCAACGGCGCGGCAATGGCCAAGGCGCTGCAGTACGACCTTCATGCCTGTACCGATGTGACCGGTTTCGGTCTGCTGGGGCATCTCCTGGAAATGGCTGCCGGTGGCGGGGTTCACGGAATGGTGAATTATAATGCTCTGCCATTTTATTCGGGGGCATATGAGATGTACCGGAAGGGACAGACCACCGGCAGCAACAAAGCGAACCGCGCCCTGGTTGCACGGTACCCTCTGACGGTGGAGAGAGCGCTGACCTCAAGTCAGCTGGAATTGCTGTATGACCCGCAGACCTCGGGCGGACTGCTTCTGGCTCTGCCGAAAGACCAGGCGCGGAACCTTGTCGACGATCTGCGGAAAGCTGGAGTTTCAGAGGCTGTGAGAATCGGTGAGATTGTCGCCGGTGCTGTAGGGATAACAGTCCAGTAAATCGCGATTATCCGGACTGTTTCACAGCGGCTTAAGCCTCGCTTTTTGACTCTTGATCCTTGTCCAGAGCCGACAGCGATTCGTCGACGGAGCGGTGAATGGTGATAAACGAGTCGAATCCGGAAATCTCAAAGACTTCCTGAACATGCTCCTGCATGGCGCAGGCGGCGAAATGGTAGGGGCCGGAACTGTAGGCCTTGGCGGTATTGAGAATGACCCGCAGGCCAGCGCTGGAGATATATTCCAGGTTGTCGAAATCAAACACCAGGTGACTGTTCGGTGAGACAAGAAAATCCTGCAGCTGTTTCTCAAACTGTGGAGCGGTGTTGGAATCGAGACGCCCCTTCAGGGTAAAGATGGTGGCGTGCTGCCCTTTGCTGATGGTCACTTCCATAGTATTCATTGTTTGCAGGGGGACTACCTGCACTCCTCGGGTAATGTTCTTTTCATGGTGAGAATATTGCTGTCATTTGCCCTGGTATAACTGCAACATTGACAAAGGGCACGAACGAGATGGATGCCGAGTCCGCCGGATTGTCGTTTCTTCAAGGGAAGTGTAGTATCCGGAGGGGCACAGATCGTCGGATCGAACGACGGCCCTTCATCTATGACTACCATTGTCAGTTCCAGTCCTTCTTTTTTCAGGGTAATGTGGATCGGGTGTTTTTTGGTCCGGTCGCCATGTTCGATGATATTGGATACGATCTCTTCCAGGACGAGATTGATTTCCGCCACAGTTTTCGGTGTCAGGAGCCAGACGCTCCGCAGGGCTTGAAGTTGCACCCGCAAAGTGTTCAGCTCGGACAGATCGTTCATTATCTGGAAAGAGACATCCATACTTTATAACACGGTTGCTCCGATGTGGTTGAGATTGGCGGTATCGGTTTCAGTCAGATTCTTTCTCTCCCATTGATGCAGTTCTTTGAGGAAAGCTCTGAGTACAAGTTTGCCCGTTTCAGGAAATTGTTCAAGTATTTTTGCAAAGTGTTCACGACTTATCGTCAAAACAGTCGATTTGGTTGTTGCCTGAAGGGCGAAAAGCGAGGGCAAATTGCCGAGAAGGGAGAATGAGCCGAGAAAATCCCCCGTGTTGTAATGGCGCACAAGCGTGGACTCTTTTTCGCTTTTCTTGAGAAGTGCCAGCTGGCCGGAGAGGATTAAATAGGCCTGGCCGTGGTCCTCCCCCTCTTCAAAGAGCAGGTCGCCTGCCGAAAGGGTCGACCTCGTCGCCAGAAAGGCCAGGAGTTTGATAGCCTTGTCTGGAAAGTAATGAAAAAACGACAGTTCCTTCAAAAGTTCCAGATTTTGCTGCATTACCGGAATCCGGTTATTTTCTTCCGTAGATGAGTTCATGGAGTATGCCTTTTTGTTCTATGAGTTCCCGGTAGGTGCCGAGCTCAACCAGTTTTCCTGCTTTCATTACCGCAATTTTATCAAAAGTATTTATGATATCGAGACGATGAACTGCGGCAATCACTGTCCGGTTGCCACTCCAGCGGGTTGTCATCAGGCGCTGAATCCTCGCCTGGGATTTGTTGTCGAGAGCCGAGGTCGCCTCGTCCATCAGAATAATTTTTGGTTGTTTCATGAGAACCCTGGCAATGGCCAACTTCTGCCGCTGGCCTCCTGAAAGCCGATCACCCATGTTGCCGACTTGAGAGGCCATGCCGATGGCGGCGACTTTTTCAAGAAAGTCTTCCTCAACCAGAAGGTGCATGATGGCTTGATTCATCACTTCCTGGGCATGGGGGAGAGCCGGTCGGATTCTGCCGAAAAAGATATTGTTGAGGATTGATTGTCCTGGTATATAACTGGTATCACTGTAAAAAGTAAAAAGATCCTCAGCTATCGATTCAGACCACTTCGGAAAAGCCTGCCGGGCCGAGAGGATGTTTTTCTTGAGACTGTCGGGCAGTCTGGTCATGGTATGAATGGCAGGCGTAAAATTCAGGGCCAGCGACAGGAGGAAGGATTGCTGGCCCCGCGGCAGTGAGGTCACCGGGTGTTTTCTCAATCGGTTGAGTATCCTCTCACATTCTTCTATTCGGTCGGCGGGGACCGGGCTGTTCCTGAAAAAGAGATCGACCTTGTCTACACCCGCCAGAAGATCCACCGCCTGTCCGGCGAGTTCGATGCCCAGCGTGAGGAGTGGTTCCAGCAGATTCACGGAGAGGAGGAAAGACCGGAAACTGTTGTTGTCCGGGAGCAGAGGGTAGTCGAAGTCGGCCCTGTTGCCGGTTCCGAAAAGTATATTCTCGGCCACGCTGGAATTGACATGATAGGTGTCCCGATTGTAGAACTCTACGTAATCGGCAAGCTTTTCTCCAAAGTTTTCATGGAAGCGCCGACGGATGCGGATGATTTTTTCGATAACCAGCCGATCGTCCGAGCCGATCTGGCTGTCGAGGCCGAAACGCATGACATCGACGAAGAGACCGACCTGCTGGAGCACCAGAATCATTCTGTCGCGGTCGATGTTCGCCTCTCCGCCTTCTGGTGGGATGGCTGGAGAGCCGAGGGCCTTCTGGGCGTACAGCAGGTTTTCCTCGATCGTTCCGGTAAAGATGAACGGATTCTGTGAAACATAGCCGACATTGCCGATGATCGTCTGTTTTGAAAGAGTTGAGAGTTCAAGCGCGTCAAACTGGATACTGCCCGAGGAGTAGGGGAACATCTTGCCGAGACACTGGATCAGGGTGCTTTTTCCCCCTCCGGAGAACCCGACGATGGCGAGGTGTTCGCCGGTCTGCAAGCTGAAGGAGACACCGTTCAGCAGCCGAAGTCCTTCGGGGGTATCGTAAACAAGATCGCGCACTTCTATGCGTCCGTTCAGCCGAAGCACGGGAGAATCGGCGAAATCGAGGGCAAACTCTGGTGTGGCGTCAAAGCAGTTCATGGTGCGGGTGTAACTGACCGAGGCGTCCTGATATGCCTGATAGAATTCTATCAGCTCCTTCCAGGGGTCGAAAAGCTTCTCCTGAGCGGAGAGGAAAGCGACCATCGCCCCCAGCTCGAGCTGGCCATGCATGACCAGGTATCCGCCGTAGACAAAGACCACAAACGGTCCCAGGCCGACAAAATAGTTGTTGGCCGTTTTGATCCCGAAACGAAAGAGCGACCAGCGAATTCTGATCTTTTTCAGTTTTTCGGCCAGGCGGTCGAATTTACTGCCTTCCTGGCTGTATGCCCCGTGTACCTGAATTTCGTGGATACCTGAGATCGACTCGGCAATCTGGCTCGAGGTTTCCCTCGACAGATCGACTCTTTTCTTATTGGCCTTGTTAGCCTTTTTCTGCAGTAAGGGGATGATGAACACCACAGCCGGATAGATGATCAGGGTCGCCAGGGCCAGTTTCGAGTTCAGCCAGATCAGGTACCCGGTGAAGGCGACCAGGGTAAGGATGTTGCTGACGGGTACGGCAAAGGCCATTCCGGCGAAATTGCCGGCGGTACTGAGTTCGGTCATGAGTGAAGACACGACCGTGCCGGGCTGGGTTGTGCGGAAGAAGTTGAGTGGAAGGGTAAGAATATGGTTGTAGAGGGTCTTGCGCATCGCCGTCATGGCACGTTCGCCGATTAATGCCTGAAGGTAGTTGATCGCAAGTTTCAAGGCGCTGGCTACGGTGATAGCCAGGATATAAATGGCGCAGTAGAAAAAAAGGCCTTGCAGATTTTGCAGGGCGATCGAGTCGTTGATGATTCGCTTCTGCATTTCGAGCGGAATTACCCGGGCCACGACAATCAGGATAATTACCACAAGGAGTATGAGCTGCAGCTTGAGGTTGCCGCTGAATGCCCAGTACAACAACGATTTTTCGGTAACAGGGGTAGGCGGCTTGCCGTGCTTCATGCTCCAGTCCTTCATGGATCCCGACGATTGCGGAAGTGAGTACCTAAGTGCCTTACAGGTATCTTGAACGAACCTGGAGCACTGGATGACGACGGCCAAGGATGGCCTAGTGTCGCGAGTGCCAAGGATGGCACAGGAGCGACACGGTTACAAATCCGGGTTATGCAGTCTTTTGATGCGTAC
Organism: Desulfobulbaceae bacterium BRH_c16a; assembly: GCA_000961725.1. Lineage (GTDB taxonomy): Bacteria > Desulfobacterota > Desulfobulbia > Desulfobulbales > Desulfocapsaceae > Desulforhopalus_A. The sequence continues at coordinate 29,896 of LADS01000038.1, read as the reverse complement.
CGGTGAACGATTGCCTCCCGCATTATGAAATCCTGTCTTGCCTCAAATTGTACATCATAGCCGGCTCATGTCCAGCACTGACTCGATTTATAGTAATGATCGAATGATGAACCCGGGATAAAACCCGAAACCGGCAGCTCAAATTATCACTTCCATTCCTCTCCCCTTAAAAACATCAAAAGGAGAGATGTTGTGCGAAATAAGCGTAAAGCATGTGCCTTTGAGCTGAAAAATAATGTTCTTTTTTCCAGTCAAGAAGATAACCACAGTCTAACGTAATGTAATACTACACTATTCATCATATTCCCGTTGTTTTTTTGTTTTGTCGAAATGGGCCTGGCGGGCGGGGAAACGATCTCGGCAAAACACTTGACAAGAACTCGACAGGCTGGTAGAAAATTGATGAAATAAAGAATTAAAGGAAATACTTGTAAACATATGCACAAATGTACTCGTTTGTAGTATATACTCGATGTTGCGTGATTTATTTAAACACCATTCGTGTCAGGAAATGCTTTTTTAGTTGTTTTTTCTCTCTGTTTGTCCCATTAATTGAAAACGTTTTGGCGGGCGAAAACTGCTCTGTCGAAGATAGCCGATCATCTGGTCATGAATTGCATTGCAAACTCAGGCTCCCGGAATCGGAGCTTTTCCCTGGGAGGATATGCCGGGGTGTGAATTATCTGTTGCCGGAATGGTGTTCGGCGCTATTTCCAGGGTGGAGACACCGTAATGGTGTGCGGGTTGTGCCCGGTGGTTGTGTCGAACAAGGTGTAGCGAAGTGGAATTATTTTCAGCATGTTCAAGGAGCAAGGGTCGATGAATAATCTGTTAGCAGGAATACTACCGCAGGAAGGCGGTCTGGTTGCGACCGGATCGGGGAAGTACAATATTGCGATGGGAATTTTGGCACTACTCAGTGTAGTGGGGGTTGCGGCGGGAGTGCATTCGCTGTACGTGGGGCATGAGCACACCTTCGGGGTGAGCCGCGGAGTCCCCTGGGGGATTCTGATTGCCGCCTATGTTTTCTTCGTGGTGACCTCGACCGGGCTGTGCATTGTTTCCGCGGTTGGGCATGTTTTCGGCTTTAAGAATTTTAATCCGATTGCCAAGCGGGCGGTGTTTTTATCGATCGCAACCATTGTCGCCGGATTTCTGGTGATCGCCTTCGAGATTGAAAATTCCTGGCGCATGCCGGTCGGCAACGTGATCGGCGCCAATCCGACCTCGAACATCTGGTGGATGGGCACTTTATATGGAGCTTATCTGTTCTTTATGATGATCGAATTTGTGATGCTGCAGAAGGAGCAGCATAAAATAGCCACGGCTTTTGGTCTGGCGGGGCTGTTGACCGGTATTGTGGCGCATTCGAACCTGGGCGCGGTATTTGGCCTTTTGAACGGCCGGGAGTTCTGGCACGGGCCGTACATGCCGATCTATTTCATTACCTCGGCGGCGATGTCGGGCTGCGTGGCGATCATCTTTTTCACCTATATCGCCTACCGGTTCAACGGCTGGAAGATGAGCGAAGAGATGAAGAAATCCCTGGAGGGCGTTGCAAAACTTGGCGCCTTGATGATGGCGGTGATCATTTTCTTTACCAGCTGGAAGATGATAACCGGAATAACGGGCAACCCTCCCGGCAAATATGAAGCAATGCAGCTCCTTCTGACCGGGTCGTACGCGCCGAATTTCTGGCTGGGCGAGGTGCTGCTGGGCATGGTAATCCCTTTTGTCATCATCATGGCGGTCAAAGGCCGGAACATGAACGCCCTGTTCATCGCCTCACTTGCCGGAATGATCGGGATATTCTTCATGCGCTACGATCTGGTGATTGTCGGTCAGCTGGTTCCCGCTTTTCACGGCATGGGCCTGGTCGATTATCCCGACCTTCTCACCTATGCGCCCAGTCTCCACGAGAATCTGGTGGTTTTGGGCGGGGTAGCCTTTTGCGGACTGATCTTCCTGATGGGCGAGAAGCTTTTTCGCGGCCATATCTCGGAGGATCATTGATCACGTTCGATGCAACACATTAATCATAAGCAATCCAATGCCCTGATTGCACAAAATCAGGGTTTTGTAGAAAATCAAGAGGTACCAGCATGAGAATCGATGATTTCGAGCAGTTGAGAAGTGAGGATCTAAGCACCCTGCCATCGGCCGAGAGAAGGAAATTTTTAAAATTGGGTCTCGCCGTTACCGGCATATACCTGGGTGGCAGCGTGCTCTCTCTCACTTCAGTACAAAATGCTTACGGGTCGGGAGGAGTCGTACCCGAGGTGGGTAAATATCCTTACAACCCGCATTACACTATGGTTATAAGGGAAAAACTGTGCATCGACTGTGAACGCTGCAAGGATGCCTGTGTCAAGACCAACCATGTGCCGGCGTATGGGTTCAGGACCACCATCCTCGAAAAACGCCGCTCCCTTAGTGGAGACAAGTTCGAAACGACCTTTATGCCTGTTCTCTGCAACCACTGTAATCGACCGCCGTGTGTCAGAGTCTGCCCGACAACCGCGACCTGGAAAGATGAGAAGACCGGCATCGTTGTCATGAATCCGGCCCGTTGCATAGGCTGCAAGACCTGCATGACAGCCTGCCCCTACAACGCCAGGTATTTCAAGGAGGAAGAGCGGGCGGTTGACAAATGCGATTTTTGCCTTCTCTCGCGCCTGTCGAAAGGAGAAACGACTACGGCCTGTGCCGATGCCTGTCCGGCCGATGTGAGGGTTTTCGGTGATATCGCTGATCCGGCCAGCAGAGTTTTCAAGCTGGTTCACTCCCCGGAAACCATGGTCTGGGTATTACGGCCGGAAACCGGCGCGATCCCGAATATTTTTTATATCAATTCATAGAACGGCAAAGTGCTTTGATTCACTCAATTAATCCCAGTACCTACGGGGATGATGCTGATAGGTAGGAGAAAAAAATGAAGAAGATTTTGTTATTGTTGGTTGTCGGCGGGTGTTTGTTTTCCGGCGCTGTGCTATTTGCCAGTGGCGAGGTGAAGGAGCAGGAGGCGTACGATGAAGAAGCCTACGGTCCGGAAGCGCCTATCGTCTGGGTCAAGCCACTTGAAGCCGTAGTATTTGAACACAAAGTTCATACCATGGATGCCGGACTGGATTGTGGCTCATGCCATGACGATTTGTTTGAGATGGAAAATGGTGTCGCCGAGGAAAAGGATGACTTCACCATGGAGACACTCTACAAAGGCGGCTATTGCGGCGCCTGCCACGACGGATCCACCGCCTTTGCCTCGAATACCCGCTGCACTGCCTGCCACATCGGCGTGCGCGGCCATGCTCGATTACGTGGCGACAGCGGTTCCGCCGAAAAGAGCCACTGATAATCCGCCCATCGAAACATTCCCTCCGCTCGTTATTGCTGCAAAGATAAGGGTCGCCCATCTCGGACGGTCCTTATCTTTTTTTAAAAAACTCCTCTCCTTCAGCAATATCCTCCCTCGGTTGCCCAATTATTTTCCGTCTTTGGACGCAAATTGCGTCTCTTTTTATTTTTATTCATGTAACACATTGAAACTCAATATCTAATTATTGCCTCTTTGACTTCTTCCTGCCGATTTTTTCTTGTTTTCCTTGTCCAAAGAACCCTGTATTCAAGAAATATCCATTTAAATCAATGAGATATAAGTTCATCTGTTGGACGTATTTTGCGCCCGCATAGTATGGAGGCTGGACGCAGAATATGTCCTCAATGGAAAGGTTGATGACGCGAAACTGTTTGTTTTAAGTCGATGTGATTACAATTATATCGAGTATATACAAAAGGATACGAATGATTTTGTAGCGTCCGTTCTGTTCTCTTGTGCAATGGCATACGACTTGCTGTTTAAGAAGTAACTTAACAACAAGGTTGTGCCAATCTTAGAGCAGGAGGAAGTCATGGCAATCACAATACAGAAACAAACGTATGAGATTCCGGTTTCAAATATTCGGAGCGGATTGGCACCATTGGTTGCGCGGGTGAGTGAATGGTTCTGGTTTTGTCTCTGTTTGGTTCTCTTTGTCGTACTTGGCCCGTTCGGCGCGCCCGTTGCCTTGATGGTTCTGGTGAAGCTGGGGTTGGAAGAGAATTCACATCGTGAGCCGGAGTCGGTCAACGCAGGATAGCGACAGCGATTGTATTTGGAACTGGAAAAAAACTTCGAAGGAGAAAAATATGAAAGGGAATGTGACTGCGACTGCTGTGCCGGAGAGAGCAATAGAATTACCGGCGAACAAGTTGATGTGGTTGTTTTTGTTGATGATCATTGTGGGGGTAGGTGGCGCGGTTTACGCCCAGCTGGCAGGCCATCATCATGCATTCGGTAATACCCGTGAAATGCCGTGGGGGATGTTGATCGGGGTCTATGCTTATTTTGCTATAATTTCAACAGGGCTCTGCGTGCTGGCAGTTTTCAGTCATGCCTTCGGCGGAAATCAGATGTCACCTCTTGCCAACAGGATGGTCTGGCTTTCGATAATTACCCTGCTCGGGGCATTCACGGTTATCGGTCTGGAAATCGAAAATCCATGGCGAATGCCGCTTGGCGTAGTTCTTCACCCCAATGTCACCTCAAACATCTGGTGGATGGGAACGCTCTATGGTTTGGCGGTAGGGGTAATGTTTCTCGAGCTTTTCCTGATTGTGACGAAGCGTTTTTCTGCGGCGATCGTTTTGGGGGTGATCGGAGCCCTGGCGGAATCCTTTGCAAACAGCAACCTCGGTTCGGTATTCGCTTCCTTGAACTCGAGGCCCTTCTGGTACGGTTCTCAGCTGCCGGTTTTCTTTCTCGCTTGTGCGGTTCTGTCCGGGGCGGCTGCGGTGGTGTTGTTCACCCACTACAGTCATCTCCTGCAACGCCGAAAGATTGCCGGGAACACCTTTATGGGCTTGCAGACCGCCGGTAAAATTATGGTACTCATGACCTTTCTGGTGGCTCTCGCCACCGTATGGAAATTTGTCAATGCCTACTGTGGCACCGAAGAAATGATCATGGCGGCGGATGCCATGGTGAAAGGCCCCCTGGCGACCCATTTCTGGGTGTTCGAGATAGCTATCGGCTTGGTTTTACCTTGCGTGATCCTGGTGGCGAGTCGGTTGCATTCGATTCAAGCCCTGTCGGCAGCGGCTTTAATGGTTCTCGTCGGGCAATTCTTTTCCCGCTATAACCTGGTGGTCTCCGGTCAGATTATTCCGAACGATCATGGTTTTGTCGGGGTGCCCCAGTATCTGCCTTATATGCCGACAACGGCCGAGTATCTTCTTGTTATCGCCGGAATGGGGATAGTCGGATTTGGATTCATTATCGGGGAGCGTTTTCTCGACACAACATTTACTACCGAAAACGTTCATTGAGGATTGTCAATCAGGTGCGGACAAAACAGCCTGGACGAGCTTGATGCCCGTTCAGGCTGCTAGTCGGAAGGAGAAAGCCGGATGAAAGAAGATAAAGCATTTTTCACTATTGGCAGGGCTGCGGAAATGCTCGAAGTTCACCCCCGGACGTTACGTAACTATGAAGAGGCGGGTCTGATCAGTCCCTTGCGAAAAGGGGCCTGGCGATACTACTCGTTACGTGATATTCAGTGGATCGAATGCCTCAGGGAGATGGTTCATGAACACGGGGTGAGCCTCAATGGTGTGAAGAAACTTCTGAAATTCACCCCCTGCTGGAATATTATCAACTGTTCTTTTGAGAAACGAAAGCGTTGTTCCGCCTTTTTTTCGAATACTCTCGTACCAAAGAAGATTGCCAGACTGGTACTGCCCCCTGACAAGAATGATCTCGCCGCCTGAAGGCGGTTGATGATCTTTCTTTCGTTGTCTGCTGTACCGCCTCCTTGGCTAAGTCGCGTATTGTGTCGCCAATAAGATTCTTCCTTGCTGGCTGCACTTCCCCGTCTGACACCCCGTAAGGGGTACTCTTTTCAGTGTTCATCCGACTTGAGCGTACTCTTCACCATCGCCATCGCTATCGCTATCGATTTTTTAGATTCGAGTTGAATTTCTAAGGTACTACATTCCTGCGTGTTTTTTCCTCTCTTCTTTTTGTCTGCCCTCTTTCAAACTCCTGAGAAAATTATATAACGATTACTTCAAGGCGCATTCTGCGTCTATTTCTATGTATGGCGCAAAATGCGCCTTGAAACCCATTAAAAATCGGACAACTTCTTTTTATAATTTATTGAATAAATATCAGAAATATCGGTAGATTATAAGAGAATTAGTTGTTCTTTGTCATGTCTGTACGGCAAAATGTATAAAACATAATGCTAATTAATTGACAATTGCAAATGTAAGGTTTAGATATATTCAATATGTTCATAAGGCAATGTATGATGTTGTCGACGGGAACAGATGACAAGATCCGAGCAGAATGATGGAGGGATTATGGAAGCTGTATATTTTCTGGTGTTGTGGATTGGGGCTGCAACTGTACACACGTTGTATGAACTGAAAGTGAAACGGTATCTGGAGCAGTTCCGGAGAGATTCGGGAAACTGATCATTTATCTGAGACAATGTCCGAGGGAACCGGACAAGGAGGCACAATATGAACAATGGGCTGGCAGGAATACTACCGCAGGAAGGCGGTCTGGTTGCGACCGGATCGGGGAAGTACAATATTGCGATGGGAATTTTGGCACTACTCAGTGTAGTGGGGGTTGCGGCGGGAGTACATTCGCTGTACGTGGGGCATGAGCACACCTTCGGGGTGAGCCGCGGAGTCCCCTGGGGAATTCTGATTGCCGCCTATGTTTTCTTCGTGGTGACCTCGACCGGGCTGTGCATTGTTTCCGCGGTTGGGCATGTTTTCGGCTTTAAGAATTTCAATCCGATTGCCAAGCGGGCGGTGTTTTTATCGATCGCAACTATTGTCGCCGGATTTCTGGTGATCGCCTTCGAGATTGAAAACTCCTGGCGCATGCCGGTCGGCAACGTGATCGGCGCCAATCCGACCTCGAACATCTGGTGGATGGGCACTTTATATGGAGCTTATCTGTTCTTTATGATGATCGAATTTGTGATGCTGCAGAAGGAGCAGCATAAAATAGCCACGGCTTTTGGTCTGGCGGGGCTGTTGACCGGTATTGTGGCGCATTCGAACCTGGGCGCGGTATTTGGCCTTTTGAACGGCCGGGAGTTCTGGCACGGGCCGTACATGCCGATCTATTTCATTACCTCGGCGGCGATGTCGGGCTGTGTGGCCATTATCTTTTTCACCTATATCGCCTACCGGTTCAACGGCTGGAAGATGAGCGAAGAGATGAAGAAATCCCTGGAGGGCGTTGCAAAACTTGGCGCCTTGATGATGGCGGTGATCATTTTCTTTACCAGCTGGAAGATGATAACCGGAATAACGGGCAACCCTCCCGGCAAATATGAAGCAATGCAGCTCCTTCTGACCGGATCGTACGCGCCGAATTTCTGGTTGGGCGAGGTGCTGCTGGGCATGGTAATCCCTTTTGTCGTCATCATGGCGGTCAAAGGCCGGAACATGAACGCCCTGTTCATCGCCTCACTTGCCGGAATGATCGGGATATTCTTCATGCGCTACGATCTGGTGATTGTCGGTCAGCTGGTTCCCGCTTTTCACGGCATGGGCCTGGTCGATTATCCCGACCTTCTCACCTATGCGCCCAGTCTCCACGAGAATCTGGTGGTTTTGGGCGGGGTTGCCTTTTGCGGACTGATCTTCCTGATGGGCGAGAAGCTCTTTCGCGGACATCTCACTGAGCAGCATTGAAGACATAACATTCATAGAGATCTTTCTTTCTCGTGGTACGTTGCAAAATCGGGTAATGTGGCGGGAAACGCAATACTGGAGGAGATTTCCTGCATGGTAAGAAAAAAGCCGAATGTTGAGCCAATAAAAAAAGAGATGCCTGTTTATCCCATAGGGGTGGCGGCTAAACTGCTGGACGTTCACCCGCGCACCCTGCGGATTTATGAGGATGAAGGGCTGATCAAGCCAACCAGGATTGGAAACAGAAGATTGTATTCAGCCAATGATCTGACCTGGATCGGCTGTCTGCGCCGACTGATCCATGATGAGGGAATCTCCATCCCCGGAATCAAGAAGCTCTTACGTTATGCAACGTGCCATGAGATAGCCGACTGCCCGAAGGAAACCCAATGCACCTGTGACGCGGTCGTCGATCGGGCTATTCCGCGAAGCCTCCATCTTGCCGGCGATGCGGAAGGGGAGAGAAAGGCCAAGGAAAGGGATGTTGCGGCTCGCCGGCAAACACTGCCGACGGATGAAGAAAAAAAAGCAAAAGATCGAAAGGCTCGCTGAATTCAGGCGAGCCTGCCGTGCGTATCCCTGGTAACGCTTCTACATGTCCACTCCGGGAGGCGCGGTAATCCGATAGTGGGTGATTTTTCTGCGGAGGGTGTCTTTGGAGATACCCAGCTCTCTGCAGGTCTTCATCTTTTTCCATTTATTACGTCTTAAGGCGACTTCAATAGCCAGCTTTTCAATTTCTTCGAGGGATAATCCTTCAGCAGCCGAAAGGAACCGGCTGTCGCTGAAGTTCTCTTCCTGGACGAAAGCATCGGGCAGGTGCTGCAGCTGGATGTACCCGCCGGGACAGAGGATGAACCCATATTCAATGATGTTCTCCAGTTCCCGGATGTTGCCGGGAAAATGATATTTCATAAGAAGGGTCAGAACTTCATCGCTGACACCGACGATATCCTTTTGTTTTTCCGCGCCGAATTTTTCGACGAAATGTTCCACTAGAAGAGGTATATCCTCAATCCTCTCCCTGAGCGGCGGCAACAGGATGTTGACCACATTCAGGCGATAATACAGATCATCCCTGAACGCCCCTTGTTTGACCAGCTCGAGGAGGTCCTTGTTGGTCGCGGCAATAATTCTGACATCGGCCTTAACCGGAACGTTTGAGCCGAGTGGTTCATACACTTTGTTCTGGAGGACCCGGAGCAGTTTTACCTGCAGGGATTGAGGAATGTCGCCAATCTCATCGAGGAAAATCGTCCCACCTTCGGCCGCGGCAAAGCGTCCGATCTTATCCTTTTTCGCGTCGGTAAAAGCCCCGGCCTTGTAACCGAAAAGTTCCGATTCGAGCAGGGTGTCCGGCAGGGCGCCGCAATTCACCACAACAAACGGCCGGTTCTTCCTGGCCGAGGCATGATACAGTGCACTGGCCACCAGCTCTTTGCCGGTGCCGCTCTCTCCCAGAATCAGGACGTTGCTTTCGCTTTTGGCGATATCCGGCATTATCTGGAAAATTCGCTGCATTGAAGGACTCTTGCTGATTATTGATTCAAAGGTATACTTCTGGGTCAGCTGCAGGCGAAGACTCATCTCCACACTGAGGTCGCGGAAGGTTTCGACCCCGCCAAGGACGTTGCCGTCGTGGTCCACAAGGGGGGCCGCGCTGATGCTCACCGAAACATCTTTGCCGTTGCGGTTTTTAATGGTGATCGATCTGTTGGCCACCGGCTGACCGGAGTACAGGCTTTCGGCAACGGCGCAGTTCTTGCCGCATACGGAAGAGCAGAAGATATCGCTGCAGTAGGATCCTATCGCCGCTTCCCGACGCCAGCCGGTGATGAGTTCTGCGGAGAGATTGAAAGAGGTGATGCGCCAGTCGCGGTCGACAGTGAAAACTCCGTCGGCAACCGAATCGAGGATCAAAGCCTTCTGCAGGTTATGAGTATTGTTTCTAAATGACTGAACTCCTCCAAGAATCTGTTGATTGTGGCCGATCAGGGGGGCCGCACTGACACTCACAGGGATGGAATAGCCGTCCTTGCCGATTATAAAGAGTTCCTGGTCGACAATGGAGTGCTTTTCCGTCATGCAGGAGGTGAGAGGACAGCTGAGAGCGCTGTTGCTGGAAAACAACACTTCACTGCAGATCTTGCCAATCACTTCCTCCTCAAGGTAGCCGGTAATCTGTTCAGCGGCCTTGTTGAAGGATGTAATCTTGCCTTGCGGGTCAACGGTAAACACTCCGTCGGCAACGGCAGCGAGAATCAATTCGTACTGTAAGGTGGCGGTGATATCGACAAATGTCTCGACTCCGCCGATGACATTCCGGTACATGTCGAGCAGGGGGGCCACGCTCAGTTTGATCGGGATGGAGAGGCCGTCCTTGCTTTCGATATAGGCAATGCGATCGGAGATTAATAACTTGTTTTTGATGCATTCGAGAAGGGAACAGGAGGAACGGCAGATGCTGGCCTTGAATATTTCCCGGCAGCAGCGGCCGAGAACCTCATATTCGTGCCAGCCGGTAATTTTTTCGGCTGCCGAATTGAAGCTTGTTATACAAAAACTCTTATCAACCGTAAACACGCCTTCGGCAATGCTGTTCAGAGCCAGTCGGCTGGCGGCAAGAGGTTCGGTGAGATCGGCAAAACCGATAATCGCCCCGACTATGGCACCGGTTTTTCCAGGTATGGTGATGATGCGCATCCGCACTGCATTCTTTTCGCCGGAAACCGGGTTACCGAGAGTCAATTCAATGTTTTGGCAGCCCTTTTGTTTGGTGAGCGGAGCAATGTGGGCACAAATCGAGGAAAAACGCGGATCGTTGTAGAAAATTTCCCGGCAGTGCTTGCCGACAATGTCCTTGCCTTCAAGACCAAGGATAAGCCCGGCCTTCTGGTTGAAGGCAGTGACAATCCAATCTTGGTCGACGGTGACAAATCCACTTGCCAGGTGCTCCGACTCTGGTACTATTTGAGATGACACGTTCTTCTCCTGTATGGGCTTTCCAGCAAAGGAAGGACATTTTGCATATTTCATTATATGATTAACTGTCGTACGCAGCAAGTGCCACAGTGTATACACTGAAGAGGGGAGCATCCCATCGTCAGCGGCAGATCGAATGATTTGTCCTCCGGAGCCCAGTATGCATAGCGACTGCCCGTCTCATCCCGGTTCTTCGGTGAAAGCCGATTGCCAGGTTCTTCCGCGGACCCTCTGCAAGGGGGTTGGCGTCGAGCTTTTTCATTCCCATCAGGATCCCATGATTGTGGTGACCCCGCAGGGAAAGATTATCCAGGTGAACTCCGCCCTGTTGAAGGCAACCCGGAAGTCCGCTGCCGAGGTTATCGGCAAAGGGGTTTGTGAAATAATCCATGGCGGCCGCTGGCCTCACATCAAGTGTCCTCTCGAGGAATTTCTGCTTACCAGCGCCTATAAGGTGGAAGATACCCGGTTGCCCGGACTGGGCGGTGAATACAGCCTGAGTATCGTGCCGGTGGAGCAAGGGCCGGAAGATAAAGAACTGATTCTTCTTATCGCAAGAAAACTCACCCAGGATGAAGTGAGAAAAGTCGATTCCATCCGCACCGCCCAGCTGGCGGCTATCGGCGAACTCGCAGCAGGAGTGGCCCACGAGGTGAACAATCCAATCAACGGAATAATCAACTTCGCCCAGCTTCTCCTCGATGATTGTGAAAAAGACAGCGAACAGGCAATGCTCCTGAAGAGGATAGTCCGGGAAGGAGAACGTATCGCATCGATCACCTACAACCTGCTGTCATTTGCCAGGGAGAATGAAAACGAACGGACTCTCGTCGACTTGAATGAAGTGGTTTTGGATAGTATTTCCCTTGTTGAGCATCAGTTAAAAAATGACGGGATATCCGTAAGCACCGATCTCTTTCAACCGTCATGCCTGATTATCGGCAATCATCTGCAGCTGATGCAGGTGGTTCTCAATCTTATCAGCAACAGTCGTTTTGCCCTGAAAGAAAGATGGCGGGATACCGTTTCGCCTGATAAATCGATCCATTTTTCCACGGTGCCGGTGGTCATCGATGGCAGGAATTACTTCCGTCTTGTTGTTCGTGATCGCGGTACCGGCATTCCCCAAGGGATCCTGGAAAAACTTTTCGATCCCTTTTTTACCAGCAAGCCAGCCGGTCAGGGCTCGGGCCTCGGGCTCAGCATCAGCTACGGCATAATCAAGAATCATGCGGGGACCTTAAGGGTTGACTCGATTCTGAAGAAATACACGGATATGATAATCGAAATTCCCGCCTCGGAGAAGTAATGGACGAAACCTTGCAGGATATTCATATTCTTATTGTCGACGACGAGGAGGGCATTCGCATCACCTTCGAAATGTTCCTCAAGCGTGAAGGGTATGGCAGGATTACCACGGCAGCTACCTTTGAGGAAGCCCTCTTCGCCATAAATGAACAGCGGTTTGATCTCATTATCAGCGACATTGTCCTTGAAGGGGCAAAAGGGACCGATCTCCTGCGTTATATACGACAGACAGGAGTCCGCTGTCCGGTTGTCATGATAACCGGATTTCCAAATCTTGAGTCGGCAGCAGAGGCTGTCCGTCATGGTGCATTCGATTATATTTCAAAACCCGTCAACAAGGATACTTTGTTGCGGTTTGTCCGACAGGCCCTGAAACATTGGCAACTGCAAAAAGAAAAGAGCGCATTGCAGCGGGAGAATGAAAAGTTTCGCCGATATCTGGAGGTGATTTTCAGCTCGGTAAGCGATGCGATTATTACCGTCAACGAAAGGATGGAAATCACCAATCTCAATAATACCGCGAAGATGTGGCTGGGAGGAGTCGATGCACAGAAAGCGATAAAGCTCGATGCCCTGCCTGGCGAAATGGGTAAGGCCTGTCTGCATGATGCCGGTCAGGTTATCAAAAACGGCGAGGTGGTCAGGGAGCACCAGGTCGAGTGTCGTAAACCGGATGGGACTATCCGGATGATAAGTCTCAATGCCGCACCGATAAAAGACGAAGTGAATGAGTTTAACGGCGCGGTCATCGTTGCCAGGGATATCACCCTCGGATTGCCGGATGACAAAAAGGATTCGAGGATCCGGTTTCATCGCTTTATCGGGGTGAGCAGTGTCATGCAGGATGTTTACCGGCTGATTGAAAATGTCGGCCGGGTGGATACGGCCGTTCTTATAACCGGTGAGTCGGGAACCGGCAAGGAACTGGCAGCGGAAGCATTACACGCCGAGAGCAGAAGAAAGGATCAACCACTTGTTAAGGTCGACTGCGCTGCGATGCCTGAAGACCTTCTGGAAAGTGAATTGTTCGGCCACAGAAAGGGATCTTTTACCGGAGCTGACAGGGATCGGCCGGGAAGGCTGTTACAGGCAGACAAGGGTTCTCTTTTTCTCGATGAAATCGGTGACATCACCCCACGAATGCAATTACGGCTGTTGCGGTTTCTGCAGGAGAAAACCTTTAACCCGGTTGGCCAGGATACTTTTGTCAGAGTCGATGTCCGGGTCATTGCCGCGACAAATGTCGATCTGAAAAAAAAAGTAAAAGACGGAACTTTTCGCGAGGATTTATATTACCGACTCAAAGTAGTCGAAATTCTTCTTCCACCGCTGAGGGAACGGAAAGAATGCATTCCTTTGCTGGTTCATAATTTTTTAGTAACCTTCCGCGATGAACTCGGGAAAAAAATCATAAATATTTCCGATCAGGCCATGGAGATCCTGAAGGCGTATTCCTGGCCCGGAAATGTGAGAGAATTACGTCACGTGATCGAGAGAGCATGTGTTCTGTGCCCGGGTGCGACCCTTTTAAAAGAACATTTTTCCAATGAATTGCTGTTTGCCAAACAGTCTGCGGATTTTCCGGATCATGCTCCTCCACAACGAATGTTTGCAGATCCAGGCGCAAGAATACAGCAGTCTGGTCCATACATCAGCGAAGAACAGCAGATTCTCGAAGCTCTGAAAGCAACCGGCGGCAATAAAGCAAAAGCCGCTAAGCTGTTGGGAATCGACCGAAGCACCCTTTACCGGAAAATGCAGCGGTATCGTTTCTGAGCCATCCCTTTCCCTTTTTTTCCGCATGTTGCAATAGTGTCGCATAAATGATGCAAAACAGTCGCACGCTTATGTGGTTGTGGTTCTGCAACATAAATGCGACACTCTTGGCCTGCACTGCATCGTTCGTCCACGCAATGTATAGAAATAATTGTAATAAATTATATAACGGCATCTGATGAACTCATGTTGAATGCTTGGAAGCAGCGTGTTGTTGATGTGTTGTATTGGCGTATAATTTACGTAAGAACAGGGTTATATCAATCTGTAGTGAATTCTCTGGAGGTGGTTTTTGTGCCCTGGCACGTAAAGTGCATTTCATTATTGTAAAGAGATGGTCAGGAGTCGGTTGCAGGACTTATCCGGCAGAGAGTCATAGAATTCAGGCAGGAGAAAGAAGATGAGAACTCAGACAGCAGCAAAGACAAGAAATGTGGTACGTACCGATGGCAAAGTCGATGAGCAGATTTTGAAAGTAGGATTTGCGGCAATCGGCCTTTCTTCGTGTGCCATTGGCATCTGGGCGTTGGCAAGTCTTCTTGGTGGAATGGTCGCAAGCGGCGGTCCGCTCGCTCTCGCTGCCAATTGGCTTAAGGCGATTTTAGTACCTTAGAAATTCATTTTCACCCCCTCAAGGGTTGAAAGGAGTAGGAATGAATTTCGTGAAGGTACTTATACCCCCTTGTGGGGTGCTGGGCTGAAATTTCAATAAACTGACGAGGCAGGGTGTGGCTAATTCTACAAGAGCAGTACGGAAGACAGGAACGGCAGTTGTCGAAAAAGGCAACGTTTCAACAGAGGTTTCCAAGGTAAGCATAACCTTTGTGGCAATCCTGGGAGTTGCAGTCGGCGTCTGGAGTCTCGCTTGTATTGTCGGCGGACTGATCGCCAGCGGAGGTCCTTTACAATTTGTCGGGAATTGGTTCAAGGCTGTGAGCGGAATGTAAATCATACGAACGTAATAGAAGAAAAACGAGTATCTGTGCAGGGCCAGGATGGTATAATCCTGGCCCTTTTGGCGTTGTTCGGAAACAGGGGCCGTCAGATGAGATGAATCTTCTTTTATTGCCGAAAGTGCTGTATAAAAAATAAAGAAATTCTTTTTATAGCGTTATAACCGGACACCATATATGGCCCTTCTCGTCAGAAATCTTTTCATTTTCTTCATTTTCTTGTCTGGTGTATTCCTGGCCGGAGTTTTTCTGAGCCTGGAAACCCGGTTGCCTGAAAGAGGCTATAGTGAAGTTCTTCAGAACCTGCAGGAGAAAGAAATTGCCGAGATCCAGTTTACCGGCAATCTTGCATCAATTACCTTGAAATCGGGTTTCAGCTATTCGGCCAGAGTTCCGGATGCGGCCAAACTGGTCGCAGATATACCCCCGTCATCTGCCCGGATAAGTTTTCATGAGGATTATACTCTCTATTATTTTCAAGGGGGACTCTTTGCATTTGGGCTGGCCTTGGCCTTTGTCATCTGGATTTCCATCACGAGCGCCCGAAATGCCGATCGGAACACCGGGTTCGCCGGCGATAAACTGATGGCGACAACCAGTACCCGGGAGCCGGTAACCTTCGACGATGTCGCCGGTGTTCCAGAGGCAAAGGAAGAATTGCAGGAGGTTGTATCCTTTCTGAAAAATCCGCAGCAATTCAATAACCTTGGTGCCATTATGCCAAAGGGTCTGCTGCTTCAGGGTCCTCCGGGTACGGGAAAAACACTGTTGGCCAGGGCAATCGCCGGGGAGGCAGGAGTTCCTTTTTATAGTTTCAGCGGTTCGGATTTTGTCGAAATGTTTGTCGGCGTCGGTGCATCCCGGGTGAGGGATCTTTTTCATGAGGCCAAAAAAAATACTCCCTGTATCATCTTTATAGATGAAATCGATGCAGTCGGCAGCAGCAGGGCGGCGGCAGCCACCGACGGACAGGATGAACGGGGACAGACCCTCAACGCCTTGCTGGTCGAGATGGACGGGTTCGATTCGACCGATAATATTATTGTACTCGCTGCCACCAATCGCCCGGATATTCTGGATCCTGCCTTGAGCCGGCCGGGTAGATTCGACCGACGGATCACCCTGCTGCCGCCGGATATCAAAGGCCGGGTCAAAATTCTCAAGGTGCACAGCAAAAAGGTAGTCATGTCACCGGAGGTCGACCTCGAAAAATTAGCCAGGATGACTTCGGGTTTTACCGGGGCCGAACTCGCAAGTCTCGTCAATGAAGCGGCTCTCCTGGCCGGCAGGGATAATTGCGATGCCATAACCAGGAGCCATTTTGATCAAGCGCGTGATCGAGTGATGCTCGGGGTCGAGCGAAAAGGTGTCATTCTTACCGATAAAGACAAGCTGGTACTGGCGTATCATGAAGCGGGACATGCGATAATAGCCAAACTGCTTCCTGACTCCGACCCTGTTCATAAGATTTCGATAATTCCAAGGGGACGGGCTCTCGGGCAAACACAGCAATTGCCCCTTGGCGACAGAACGGCATACAGCAAGGAATATCTGATCAATCGAATTACCACCCTCCTTGGTGGCCGGGCAGCGGAGAAAATCATCTTCAACAGCCGGACGACCCGAACCGAGAACGATCTGCTCCAGGCAACTGAGATTGCAACAACCATGGTCTGCCGCTGGGGGATGAGCGAGGCCCTCGGCTCCCAGGCGTATGCCGTTGGCGAGAATGGATTTTTGGGCGCCGAGACGGCACGCAGATTGATGATGGGCAATGACACGGCGAGTCTTATCGATCGTGAAATCAAAAGCCTGTTATCAGCTTGTTACAAAGAGGCGGTTGAAATTCTGAGACGCGAACAACTGTTCTTGAAAGCCCTCGCCGAGATTCTTTATCAGGTCGAAACTCTCGATGCCGAGGAATTCGAGATTATTTACCAGTGTTCAATCACCAAGAAGGCCGAAGCGGATGGCACACTCGAGGTTGTATCCGAGTGCAGTGTTTGTCCTGCAAAGGGCCACTGTCTTCAATATACGGCTTCCTGATTGACATGTACTCACTGAAAAGACTCATCGGGCTTGCCTTTCTGGTGGTTGCCGTTCTGCTTACCGGTATCGTTTTCCTGGGCGGATACCAGTACCGCTTGGCCGGCAAGTATAACATCGTTATAAGCCGTAACGAGAGAACACTTTTTCATTTTATGACCATCAGGGAAACAATAACCGAAGCTCTGATCAGCGGGAGTTGGGGAAGGCTCGAATCGATACTCGGCGATATCGAAAAGCTGAATTCGGAACTCTCGAGACTGAAGGAGGATAAATTATTATCGGCGGAGCTGAAATTGGCCCTTGTCGACAAGATAGATCTCACCGGGCTGGCTATTCTGGTGCGTCAGCAGAATAACGGCGCGGACAGGGTGGAGCGGAGCAGGAAACTGCAGGAGCAGCTGCGCACCATTTCCGACTATCTTCTCCAGTACGACCGAATCATCGCCGGCCAGGCGAGGGAGCGGATCGTTAATTTTCAAATGGTTGTCATCGGAGCCCTGGGATTGATTATAAGCCTGGCCAGTTTATCTCTTATCCTGTTGTACCGAAACACCGTTTCTCCACTGCTCAGTTTGTCGCAGCAGGTGCAGGCCAGAGAGTTTGAGGAAAGAGGTATTGAACTTGGTGAGCCGGTTGTTCGGGAAGTCGCCGATTTGGCGACTGCCATCGATCAACTTTCCCGGCGTTCTGCCGGGATGGGGCAGCCTGATCTCAATGAAAGATATGCCGAGGCGCTGTTGGCGGAGGCTGTAAATGAAACCACCAACAGCCTCAACGGCATAATAAACTACGCTCAGCTTCTTTATGATTCCACGGATCATGCAATATCCGAGGAGCATAAGGAAATGATACAGAAGATTATAGATGGCGGTGCACGCATCGCCGGGCAATGGCAGAAACTTAAATAGGAGGAATCATGTCGGAAAAACAACCAGATCTTCAGGGGGATATTCCAGAAAATGGGAAAAAGACTTGGCTGGAACAAATTGGTCTCTCGGCCAAAACCCCCATTGGCCTTTTTGGCATTGGTTTTACCACTGTCTGTTTTACCTTGACAGTGCTTGGTCTCTTGGGACATATCACCGGTCTGATCGAAAATCCTTATGCGGCAATCGTCACATTTGTGGTGTTTCCCGCCGGAGCGATCCTCGGTCTTTTGTTTATTCCGGCCTCGATATATTTTCGCCGAAAAAAATGGTTTCGAGAGAATATCAATAAAGGCAATATCTTAATCGACTTCGGGAAAAAGACGCACAGAAAAGCGGTTGTATTGTTCCTGGTGTTATCCGTCGTCAATATTGCGGTTTTTTCCCTTGTTATCTACGAAGCATACCACTTCACCGAATCGGACTTTTTCTGCGGGGCCATCTGCCATACGGTCATGGATCCCGAATATACCGCTTATCAGCGTTCCCCCCATGCCAAGGTGGGTTGCGTTTCCTGTCACATCGGTTCCGGCGCCGAATGGTATGTCAAAGCGAAATTGTCTGGTTTGCGCCAGGTGAAAGCTGTGATCGACGGAAGTTACAGCACGCCGATACCAGCCCCGGTCGAGCACCTCCGTCCGGCCCAGGATACCTGCGAAGAGTGCCACTGGCCGGAAAAGTTTCACGGCAAGAAAATTAAGCAATTCGTCAGGTACAGCAACGACGATCAGCTCAATCCGGAAATTCAGGATATTTCGCTGCATATCGGTGGCAGGAATCCGTTGACGGATTCTTTCGAAGGCATTCACTGGCATGTCAGCAATAACGTAAAAGTGGAATACGAATCTCTTGACGAGAAGAGAACATCCATCGGCCGCATCAAGGTTACCAAGCCTTCCGGGGTCACCGAAGAATATTCCCTGGATGGTGCAACCGGTGAAGGTGCTGGAGGAAAATGGCGGACCATGGATTGCATCGATTGTCACAACCGGCCGACCCACGTGTATGACGAACTCGAGGAGAGGGTGGATTTCGGTCTGCAAAGCAAGAAGCTCAACCCGGAAATAGAAGGAATCCGTGAAGACAGCTTCAAGGTACTGCAGAAGGAATATGCTTCCCGGGAGGAGGCCAAGGAGCAGATTGTAGCAACTTTGCTCGCTTTGCAGGCGGAACGTCATGGGGCCGATTTTGTCGCCAAAAATGAGCAGACCCTGATTTCATCCGGAGCATATCTGCTCGACACCTATATGGACAATGTATGGCCGGTAATGAAAGTTACCTGGGGCACTTACAAAGGCCACAATGGACATCAGTATGAAAGCGAAGGATACGGCTGTTTTCGATGCCATGACGACGAGCACCAGACAGCTTTTGGTAAAACCATTTCCCAGAGTTGCGATCTTTGTCACGATGAGCCGTAAAGGCGTCTCCTAAAACAGCAGCCTCCGGCTGACGGTAAGGGCCAGTGAGCAGGGGAGCGAGTGCGTTGGTACTCGCTCCCTTTTTTGTTTCGGTACGGCGATCAACCGAATCGACCGGTAATATAATCCTCGGTGAGACGGTGTTTCGGATTGGTGAAGATCTTTTCGGTCGGACCGACTTCGATGAGATCGCCCAGATGAAAGTAAGCGGTGCGTTGTGATACCCTGGAGGCCTGTTGCATGGCATGGGTGACGATGACGATCGAAAACTGGGTGCGAAGTTCGGCGATCAGCTCTTCGATTCTCGCCGTGGCAATCGGGTCGAGTGCGGAGCAGGGTTCATCCATAAGAATCACTTCGGGACCTACGGCAATGGCTCTGGCAATGCACAGCCGCTGCTGCTGACCGCCGGAGAGCCCGGTGCCCGGTTCGCGCAGTCTGTCCTTGGCTTCTTCCCAGAGGCCTGCTTTCTTCAGCGAGTTCTCGACAATTTCATCCAGTTCCGCTTTATGGGTTGTCAGTCCGTGTATTCGTGGACCGTATGCGACATTATCGTAAATCGATTTAGGGAAAGGATTCGGTTTCTGAAACACCATCCCGACTTTTGCCCGCAGAGGCACAACATCGACGGAAGGGTGATAGATATTAATTCCGTCCAGGCAGATTTCACCGACCACCCGGCATGAAGGAACCGTATCGTTCATTCGGTTGAGACAGCGCAGGAAGGTCGATTTGCCGCAACCGGAGGGTCCGATCATGGCGAGAACCTCATTATGACTCACATCGATGCTGATATTGTTGATAGCACATTTCTCGCCGTAGTAGACCTCGACATTTCTGCAGGTCATCCGAGGGTTATCGACAAACGGGCTGCCGACGGTCTTTCTGCCGACGTTATACTGATTGGCCAATTCCGATTCCCGGACGAGTTCCTCTCCGAGGAGGGGAAAAACTGGGTTGGATGGATTGGATGCTGCGAGTTGCATTGTCATTCTCTCAATTGTTTGTTGATCGATCATACATGACGGGTGTGGGGTTGATACGCAGGCAACACGGCTCAACCCCAAAGAAGTTCATCGATTCCTGCTGTTGCCGGTCGAATTATTGCACTTCCATGGCCTTGAGGGCGGCAACACCCGCGGCTACCTGATTTCTTTCCGCTTCAGGCATCGGAATCAGCCCCTTGTCGGCCAAATATCCTTCAGTTCCCCATGCTTTCTCACTGGTAAATTCAGCCAGAAATCCCTTCATTCCAGGAATTACCTCAACATGGGCTTTCTTCACATAGAAGAACAGCGGCCTTGAGACCGTATAGGAACCGTCGGCGATAGCCTCGAAAGTAGGCGCATGGCCTTCGATCACCGCACCCTGCAGCTTATCGATATTCTGGTCGAGGAAAGAGAAGCCAAAGATGCCGAATGCCTTGGGATTGGATTGAAGTTTCTGGACGATGAGGTTGTCGTTTTCGCCTGCCTCAACAAATGCACCGTCTTCCCTTACGGTCTGGCAGACTGTTTTATGTGCCTTTTTATCGCTCTTTTTTAAGTTCTTGATTACGTCGAAATTATTGCAGCCTTCTTCCATTACCAGTTCGACAAAAGCGTCACGGGTTCCCGAGGTCGGGGGAGGGCCGAGAACTTCGATGGCGATCGCCGGCAGAGAGCTGTTTATTTCTTGCCAATTCTTGTAAGGATTGGCGATAAGCGTTTGCGGATTCTTCGGATCGGGAACTTCTTTGGCCAAGGCCAGGAAAAGGTCGGCGCGGCTCAGTTCCAGCTGTTCGGCGGTTTTGACATTGGCAACGACAATGCCGTCATAACCGATCTTTACCTCAATAATTTCTTTGACGCCATTGTCGACACAGGTCTTCAATTCCGACGACTTGATTGCCCTGGAGGCATTGGTGATATCGGCAAAATCGACCCCGACGCCGCTGCAGAACAGTTTGAAGCCACCGCCCGTTCCGGTGGATTCGATCTTGGGAGTTTTCGAACCGCTCGTTTTGCCGAACTGCTCGGCGACGACGGTTGAAAAGGGATAGACGGTGGATGAACCGACAATCGAGATATAGTCGCGGGCGGCTAATGCCGGGCTGCTCATGATGAGTGTCAGACCACTCGCTGCTAACAGACTTTTTACTTTCATTTCTTTCTCCTGGATGAATAATTTGTGTTGACCCGAAATGGGGTGGACGATGGCTATTAGAACACCCCATTGTTAGAGTTTTGTTACCATTTGATTTCAAATTTCTTTCGCAGAAATACCGCAAGACTGTTCATGGCGATGAGGAAGGCCAGTAATACCATGATCGCCGCCGAGGTCTTTTCGGTGAAGGCCCGTTCCGGACTGTCGGCCCAGAGGTAGATCTGCACCGGGAGTAAAGCCGCCGGATCGGAAACCGATCCGGGGATATCGACGATAAAGGCAACCATCCCGATCATCAGCAGAGGGGCCGTCTCGCCAAGGGCCTGGGCCATGCCGATGATCGTACCGGTGAGCATGCCCGGCATGGCCAGCGGCAGCACATGATGAGTAACGGTTTGCATTTTCGAAGCGCCGATCCCAAGGGCCGCTTCTCTTATCGAGGGTGGCACCGACTTCAGCGAGGCCCGCCCTGCAATAATGATGGTCGGCAGGGTCATGAGGCTGAGAACCAGTCCTCCGACAATGGGAGTCGACCTGGGGAGTCCAAAGAAATTGATGAAGATGGCTAAACCTAAAAGCCCGAAAATGATGGATGGCACCGCAGCAAGATTATTGATATTGATCTCGATCATATCCGTCCAGCCATTCTGGGGCGCAAACTCCTCCAGATACACTGCGGCTGCGACACCGATCGGAAAAGAAAGCGACAGGGTGATGAGGAGCGTCAGAAACGAGCCCTTTATGCCGCCAAGGATGCCGGCAAGTTCCGGCTCCCGGGAGTCGCCGGAGGTGAAAAAGGCAGCATTGAACCTTCTCTCGAGCTTGTCTTCCGCCACGAGTTTGTCTATCCATGCCAGCTGGTTGTCGAGAATTCTTCTGTCCGCCTCGGCAATTTCGCGGTCCATCTTGCCTTTCATGAGCATGTCGACATCGTCATCGGCGAGTACCCAGATTTTCCGGCTGGTGCCTATGATTCTGGGATCCGCCTCGACCATATGCTGCAGCTTGTATGCCGCCGCCGGACTGACAAGGCTGTAGAGACGTTTGAGATCCTGCCTGCTGTCGACCTCCGGGAACATTTCGCGCAACGATTTCTTCACAAGCCCAGGGTAATCGGCGGCCGCAAGGTTTTCGCGGGTGAAAGCCTGTTCGGCGAAATTTATTTCAAGCTCGATATATGTCTGGGTGAAAGCCGGATAGCCATCGGCGATAATGGTTATGAAAAGAAAGCCGATAAATGCCAGGGAGAGGCTGATGGCGGTCACTCCCAGCCGCTTGAACCATCTCTCGGTGCGGTAACGCCGTCTGAGATCTTTGGTCGGTTGGAGAAGATTGGTTGTCGACGTATTCATTGTATTCATACTGTAATAGAGATTTGATGAACGAATATCCGGTTAAGTACTATTCGTATTGTTCCCGGTACCGGCGGACAACCCGCAGGGCAATGAAGTTAAGCACGAGGGTGAAGACAAAGAGCAGCAGGCCGAGGGCAAAAGCCGCAAGGGTTTTCGGGCTGTCGAATTCCTGGTCGCCGACGAGCAGCGTCACAATCTGAACGGTAACCGTTGTCACCGCCGTCAGAGGATTAAACGAGAGATTGGCGGATAAACCCGCTGCCATGACGACGATCATGGTTTCGCCGACGGCCCGGGACACGGCAAGGAGGATACTGCCGACTATCCCCGGCAGAGCAGCCGGAATGATGACGTGGCGGATGGTCTCAAAGCGGGTGGCTCCAAGGCCAAGCGAGCCGTCCCTGAGAGACTGGGGGACGGCGAAGATGACATCGTCGGACAGCGAAGAGACAAACGGGATGATCATTATCCCCATCACCAGCCCGGCAGCCAAAGCACTTTCCGATGAGACCGAAAGCCCCGCCCAGTTGCCGATATCGCGGATCATGGGGGCGACGGTCAGTGCGGCGAAAAAGCCATACACAACAGTCGGAATTCCGGCAAGTATCTCGAGAGTCGGTTTGGCCCAGGTCCGAAGGCGAGTGCTCGCAAATTCCGAGAGGTAGATGGCGGTGAGCAGGCCGATGGGAATGGCGACCGACATGGCAATCAAGGCAATGAGGAGAGTGCCGGCAAAAACGGGTATGGCTCCGAAGGCCCCCGAGGACCCCGCCTGATCCGCCCGCATGGCTGTTTGCGGGCTCCATTCCATGCCGAAAATAAAGTCGGTGAACGGGACAGCCTGAAAAAAGCGCAAGGCTTCAAAGACCACCGACAGGACGATGCCGAGGGTGGTGAGTATGGCAACGCCGGAACAGGCAATCAGTATGATTTTAAAGGTTCCTTCCACCAGGTTTCTGGCCCGGAGATCCTTGTTGATCATTCGTCCGGTAATAACTGCGGGAATAATGCAGCTGAGGAGGACCACACCGCTCACAAGGTTTCTGGTTGTATTCAGGCTGGTGAGATAGTGTTCGGCTGCTGACTCAATGGCCGGATGAGTGCTGCTTTGGTTGACCCACCCGAAAGCAACATTTTTTATCTCATTCATGACGAGGGTGAACTCGTTTGCCGAAAGCTGCAGGAGTTCAGGCGGCAGATTGCGTGAAATCATCGATGAAATGACTGTTCCCTCGATAATTTTCCATATGGAAAGAACAAAAATCGCCGGAAGAGCGCAATTCAAGGCGGTGAACATGCCGTAATGGGTCGGCAGGGAATGCATTGCCCGCATGCCGCCGGAGGAGGCGGCAATTGTCTGTGCCCGATGAACTCCAAGAAAATAGGCGGACACCGAGAGAAGCACGATGCATGGGAATAAATAGGAATATATCATCAGCGTTACCTGGGGGAAAATCCCCGAAATACAGTTGCGTTCCGTTCCATCAGTTGTGTCGGGTGATGGTGCCTTCGACCGAATAGATGACCTCTTCGGCGATGTTGACGGCCCGGTCGGCGATACGCTCCAGATGACGAGCGAGGAGATACGTGTTGATATGATAGCCGGGGTGTTCGGGATCCTGCTTTATCCGCACTTTGATATCTTCGTAACAGCGGTTTCGACACTGATCGACAAAATCATCGTCAACAAAGATTGATCGTGCCAGCCGGGTGTCGTTGTTGACAAGAGAGTCGATACTTTTTTTCAACATTGCCGATACCTTGTCTGTCATTCTTGAAAAATCGTAGGAGATTGCGGCTGGATGTTTGAATTTCGATATATTGTCAATGCGCTTAGCAATGTTGACGGCGATGTCACCGATTCTTTCCAATTCATTGTTGATCTTGATAACTGAAATGAGAAATCGCAGGTCGCGGGCGACAGGCTGGTGCAGGGCGAGGATTTTCAGGCAGTCCTCTTCGATTTCAATCTCCATGTCATCCACCTCGTAATCCGAAAGGATAATCGATTGGATAACGGCAGGATCTTTTGTTTCGATCACCTTTGCCGCCTTGCGCACACGTTCCTCCACTATTGCCGTCATTTTCAGCAGCTTTTTGTTGAGTTTCGTGAGTTCGTGAAGGAAAGTGTAATGATGCTCCATAGATCTGTAGTCCCGGTTGAGGTTGGTAGAATCTCCCGGCCGATTCGGGAGACAGCCGATAAGATAGAGTTCGATTGTTTTTGGTCGATTAGGAAATTATTAAGATACGGTTAAGGTATCGGGAAAGGGCTTGCGGCGGGGGCGAAAATGATACAGGATATGGACCATCTGTGAAAAGGAGGGTGGAGCCGACAGGTTTACCTTTCAGGCGAAAGAGCAAAATTCCGAGATAACGGGTTATGGCAAAGATACATGTTCTGGTAGTCGAGGATGAGGCGGATATTCAGCAATTGGTCAGCTATAACCTGATCAGGGCCGGTTTCCATGTCACCTGTGCCGATTCCGGCGAGGAAGCGCTGGAACGGTTGCGGGTTGAGGATATCAACTGTGTTCTGCTCGATCTGATGCTGCCGGGGATGAGCGGCATCGATGTCTGCAAGGCGATGAGAAAAGGAGAGGGCAATATCTATCGTGCCATTCCCGTTATCATGCTTACCGCCAAGGGCGAGGAGGAGGACGTCGTGGCGGGCCTCGAGGGTGGAGCCGATGACTATATCACCAAACCTTTCAGTCCCAAGGTGCTTCTTGCCAGGATTAAGGCGGTCGTCAAAAGGTCTTCCTCGAACCAGGCCGACAGCGACGATTCGCGGAAAACCGTCATTGTCGTCGATGGCCTGGAGATCGACAAGGGCAGGCATGAGGTGAATATCAACGGCAGCGAGGTGCAGCTCACCACCACTGAATTCAGTATTCTGTCCCTTCTTGCAGGAAAACCGGGCTGGGTCTTTACCCGGCAGCAGATTATCGACTATGTTCGAGGCTATGATTTTCTTATCACTCCGAGAGCAATCGATGTCCAGGTCTTTGGTCTCAGGAAAAAACTGGGTGAGTACGGAAAAATGATCGAAACCGTCAGGGGTATCGGCTACCGCTATCGATCGACCCTTGAAAACAGGGACTGACGCATGTTGAAACCAAAAAAGCTTGTCTGGCAGATTTTTCCCGCCAATGTCCTGACAATTCTTATCGTAATCGTGGCCGCCGGCTGGTATGGCGCCGCTTCCCTTCAGGAATTCTATCTCCATGAGAAGGAAACGGATCTAGAGGCGAGGGCAAACCTTATCAGCCTGCAGGTAAAAGAGTATCTGCGCGAGGGCCGGATCGCCGGCTTGCGGGATTATTCTATTCGAGCCGGCAGGATTTCGGGGACGAGGGTCACCGTAATCGCAGCCGACGGCAAGGTGCTCGCCGATTCCAATGAGGATCCCGAGGTTATGGACAACCATCGATTTCGTCAGGAGGTGGCTCAGGCTGTTACCGGTTCTACGGGGAAATCAAAACGATACAGCAGGACGGTAGAAGAAAACCTGCTGTATGTCGCGATTCCCCTGACGAATGTGGCTCCGCGGCTTGCCGATGTCCCTCCGCAAACGATAATCGATGCGGTTCTCAGGACCTCGGTTTCCGTCGCTTCAATGGATAAGACCATGGAACGTACCAGGATGCGCATCCTGTTTGGTTTCATGGTGGGTCTGGTGCTGGCCGGAGCGGTCATTATGCTTATATCGCGCAATATCAGCAGACCGCTCGAGCAGATGACCAGGACCGCGGGACAATTCTCCCGGGGTGACTTCAGCGAAAGGATGCTTCCGCTCGTCAAAAAATCCGCCTCGCTGGAGGTGGTAACGCTCGCAGGGTCCATGGACCGCATGGCGGAAATGCTGGACGAAAAAATCCAGGCGATACTCACCCAGCGCAACCAGCTGGAGGCGGTCTTCTCCAGTATGGTCGAAGCGGTTATAGCTATAGATGTCGAGGAGCGGGTCATCAGCATCAATGCTGCGGCCGCGCATATTTTTGCGGTCGAAAGGCAGACGGCAAAAGGCAGGATTGTTCAGCAAATTGTCAGAAATGTGCAGCTGCAGCAGCAGATTGGTCATACTTTAACCACCAAAGAGCCGGTGGTCGATGAAATCATCCTCCAGGAAGAGAAAAGCGAGAGATTCCTGCAGACTAATGTGGTTCCCCTCAGCAACGGAGCCGGGGAAAATGTCGGTGTGCTGGTGGTGATGAACGATGTGACGAAACTGCGGCAACTTGAAAATGTGCGAAGGGATTTTGTTGCCAATGTTTCCCATGAACTGCGAACACCGATTACCTCGATACGCGGGTATGTTGAGACACTGCTCGACGGGGCGATCGATATCCGGGAGGATGCCGTCAAATTTCTCGAGATTGTGCTTCACCATTCCATTCGCTTAAGTACGATTATCGATGACCTTCTCTCCCTTTCGAAAATTGAAGAGGAATCCAAGCAGGGCAATAGAGTTCTGCAGAAAGAAGTGCTTTTGCCGGTTATTGAAGCGGCGGTCCAGATTTGCCGGCTGAAGGCCGATCAGGCCGGGGTAACGGTGTCCATAGAATGCCCGGGAAACATAGTGGTCGAGATGAACCCCACGCTGCTTGAACAGGCTATAGTCAATCTTCTCGTGAATGCCATCACCTACAGCAGAAAGGGGGACCGGGTAACTGTGCAGGTCGAAACCGGAGAAAAGGATCCGGAAGGGAAAGTACGGATTATCGTTCGGGATACGGGGTGCGGTATCGCGGCCGAGCACCTGCCGAGACTCTTCGAACGGTTTTATCGCAGCGACAAAGCGAGAAGCCGCGCTCAGGGCGGCGGTACCGGGCTCGGACTTGCCATTGTCAGACACATCGCCCAGGCCCACGAAGGCGGCGTCGAGGTGAAGAGCGTGGTGGGGAAAGGTTCCGAATTTACTCTTATTGTCAATGGTTGCCGGACAAGCTGAGCGAATGTCCGCCGAACCGCCTTCTCTTTGCCGATAAATACCTTGCAGATTATTTTTCGTTCATAAGAAACAAGAAAACAATCTGCGAAAGACACTTATACCCCTCAAGGGAGCACTGAAAAGAGTCCCCCACAAGGGGGGCTGAAAAAGAGTTACTCTCTTGTGGGGTGTTAGACGGTGGCGATACCGTGAAAAGGCTTTGACAAAATCGGTATCTGATTTTATAGTGAGCGAGCTTATGAGCGGGATTAACTCAGTGGTAGAGTGTTAGCTTCCCAAGCTGAAAGTCGCGCGTTCGAATCGCGTATCCCGCTCCAGAAATTTCAGGCACTTAGCGATATTTCGTTAAGTGCCTTTTTCTTTTCCAACCGTACTTCCAACCATAGCGAAAATTGCCCTAGTATCAGAGATGGCAATGAACATACCTTTTTGTGGAACTGTAGGAGAGTCTGGGAAAAGGTGTTCCAAGTTGCAACTGGAATTCAATAGTATCTTTAGGTGCGCTATTGGCCCCCTCTCTTTAAAGTGAGGGAACTTCAGTACCTGCATGGTGTCGATACTTTCAAAGATGGCTTAGTTATTTTACTAAAAGATGACCAAGTGTCTGTCAAGAGCGATGCTGCTGTAGAATACCAAAGGAAGGCCGATGGAGATTCCTGCATGGTTTGAAAGTACTTAATACTCTTTAGGAGTACCTGAAGATGAAAAAAGATATCGGTTGCAAATAAATTGAAACAGTGATTTCCGTTCTCTATAAAGAGCCAAAGAACAAAAAATAGCGAAAATAGTTAATGTACCGATTCTTTCTAAGTTCCATTATAGTTAAGCTTCATTCCATAGCTTCAGCAAATTTGAGGTTGTAAGCAGCATCAAATCATTAAGTATCTGGAAAAAATTGATTGAATAATGATCCATTTCAATTTTTATAGCTAATTCGTCCTGCATAAATGCTGGATGATCATGGTCGTGTGTAATGTCATAAATATAATTTTTTACAACTTTCTGAAAAGGATACGGAAATACTATATTTTCCTTGTTAAGTCCTTCTTTGGCCAGATTCAGGTAAAACTCGAAATATTCTAGACCAAATACTTGTGCATGACCAATATTATTATTTCTGACTAATTTAAAATATGATTCAATAGCTTCATATTTTATAACATTTCTTTCATTTGGTGTTAGCACTAAAGTGTCTGAGGATTGCAGGTGGGCGACACTAACTCCCATTAACATAAAAAATGTTATAGATTTATTTCTTGTCGAATTGCTAATATCAAAACTGTTCGGAAATACATCATTTAGAGCATTTCGAATTGATAATAACTCGTATTTACTGTTGTGAAATAAAGCACTAATGAATCTATCACATTTTTGTTCGAATTTCGAGGGTGTTCAGAATTCTGTGTCAGTTAACTTAAAGCTGATATAATCAGCCCGAAAAAGGAAACTGACATGACTGAAGAAAACCATGGATTTGATTTTGAAACAGCGCTGAGATCTATCCAGGAAGGAAAGCCGCTATTAGGTAAAGAAGGCATTCTCACCCCACTCATTAAAAATCTTACGGAAGCAGCTCTCGAAGGAGAATTGGACTCACATCTCGGCCAAGAAATCACGGCAAATCGACGTAATGGGAAGAGCCGGAAGACGATCAAATCGTTGAATGGCAATTTTGTCTTAACTAGTGCCTGGCAGAAAACCCACAATTTTCAAAAACTCTTACCACCGCAGACATCTTTAATGTGTAAGGTTTTTTCTCCGGCAGCTAATTTTGAATTTTATAGGCTTCCGAAACAATAATAATTCCCATGTATTGTGATGAGTTGGCATAGCTCAGCCATCGACACCTTGCAGCAGGACCAACCCGCTTCTCTCAGGCTGCTTTCTTGTAAGATCCGCGTTTTCGTTGAACAGCCTCTTGTTCCTGCTGACGCAACACCGCACCCAAGCGCTGAATGTTACGTGCCACCACCGCCATGGCGATGTAGCGTTTAAATCCACGAAGACCGTGATCGGGACATTTATCTAGGCCGTGAACTTCAAGGGCGTTGATCGCCGATTCCACTGCCGAGTGTTGTTTGCGCAGCTTGACAAACTCAAGATCGTTTTCGCGATCTTTGTCAGCTTGAGAAAGCCTACCCTTTTTTGGCAGCACCACACATTCAAGACGCGGTTTCAGTACTTCCTGGTTTGCTGGGCTATAAAAACCTTTGTCCATGCTGACCGCACGTAACGTGGGGAACTTCTGCTTGGTTTCGCCCACCATGGCAAA
>LADS01000031.1 GCA_000961725.1 Desulfobulbaceae bacterium BRH_c16a | reverse complement strand
TCCCTGTTCCAACCGCATACCGAATGGATCAGCAAAGGGAAGGCCGGTGTTCCGGTGGAGTTGGGACTGCGGGTGTGTATTATGGAAGACCAGGATCGCTTCATTCTGCATCACCGAGTGATGGTAAAGAGCACCGATGACCGGGTAGCATTTGCCATGGTGGGCGAAACCAAGCAGAAGTTCCCCACGTTACGTGCGGTCAGCATGGACAAAGGTTTTTATAGCCCAGCAAACCAGGAAGTACTGAAACCGCGTCTTGAATGTGTGGTGCTGCCAAAAAAGGGTAGGCTTTCTCAAGCTGACAAAGATCGCGAAAACGATCTTGAGTTTGTCAAGCTGCGCAAACAACACTCGGCAGTGGAATCGGCGATCAACGCCCTTGAAGTTCACGGCCTAGATAAATGTCCCGATCACGGTCTTCGTGGATTTAAACGCTACATCGCCATGGCGGTGGTGGCACGTAACATTCAGCGCTTGGGTGCGGTGTTGCGTCAGCAGGAACAAGAGGCTGTTCAACGAAAACGCGGATCTTACAAGAAAGCAGCCTGAGAGAAGCGGGTTGGTCCTGCTGCAAGGTGTCGATGGCTGAGCTATGCCAACTCATCACAATACATTGGAATTATTATTGTTTCGGAAGCCTATAAAATTCAAAATTAGCTGCCGGAGAAAAAACCTTACACATTAAAGATGTCTGCGGTGGTAAGAGTTTTTGAAAATTGTGGGTTTTCTGCCAGGCACTAATTATCTCAATACATAACGTTCCGGCTCACCTGACCCGCGCCGTTTGCGGGGTCAGAGTGAAGCCGGTGGTTGGGGTTACATAAATTGGAACCATTATTTATAAAATTCCTTATGATCTAATTTTGTTATAACAGGATCATTTTGATCTGTTGATATTCTTACTTTCGAGATTATCTTTTCAGATTCGCATTCCTCAAAATTTTCATCAAAAATCAAGACATCATTTTTCATAATGCTTGCGCCTCCGTATGTACGCGCACCGCATCGACCATTCAAGTTCCAGTTACCTGGAACAGGACGTATTTTTACAATGTATTGATCTTTTCCAATATCGCATATGCGTATTATCTCATAAACAGATTCCACATAATCGCTATCTTTTTTGTTCTTTTTGAGATCAAAAGTGTCCCACAATTCCATTGACTTAGTTGGAAGATTGTAGGCTGAGAAATAACCTATTTCCAATACCTTCATGTTCTCGTTGCACTCAAGGCCAATTATATTCAGATCATCCGTTGGTCCTCGAGATCTATCATATTGAGGAGCTTCAAATGCAAAGGCTTGATTGCAAAAAAAGAATATGCAGAAAACGAATATTATTTTCATATTTGTATTCCCAATCGCGGTGCTGACCGGCGCCGTGCGCCGATCAAGCAAACTTTAGTTTGATTGATCGGTGTGCGGTGTCCGGTCGAGTACCTTGTTCTGGCGCAAGGCGCCAGGGCAAGGTGCTCGACGTAGTCAGCACCGCGATTCTCGGCGGCGCAGCCGCCGAGAACGGCTGGCTCACCGGACCCGCGCTGTTTGCGGGGTCCGTTTGAAGCCGGAGGTTAGAGATTTATTTTCTTTTGATTTTCAAATTCTGCTAGAGTTCTGATATCTACGATATAGTGATAACAGAATTTTTAGTGTCCTCAATTTACTCCCGGTTTTTTCGTGTATTTGCTCAACGTCATCCAGGCCAATTAGCCGAATCATTCTTTCGATTGAATTTTCAATATACTGTCCATGTAGTTCTTCCAGTCGAAGTTCCTCGTCTTTTACTTTCAATCGTAGGAGTTTTCTTTCTTGCATTCCTTTATAAACTTCGCTGTAAACTCGATTTGCATGGAGTACTGAATTTGCAATAGACTCAACTATTGATTCGATCATTTGAGCAACAGCTTTAATAAGTCTTAATTCTATCCAGCCCTCTGATGCATATTTAAGCGATACAATTTGGGGTCTTTCTTGTTTTGGCGTTGTGTATTTGAGTTGATTATAGGAATTTACCGCACTGTACCCGCCTTGCCATGGAAATGCAGAATATGCGTTTTTAATACGTTCTTTTAAATTTTCATCATCATGAGGTAGAAGGGAAAAAACCATAAAATATACTTGTTCATATGCTTTTGGAAAAACATACAAATCTTCCAAATCCCATTGACCATCAATTACTATCTTATGATTTGTTTCAGAAATATTCATTTGCTTTCTCTAGCGAACTGCTCACCGGACCTGCGCTTATTTGCGGGGTCCGTGTGAAGCTTATGGTGACAAAAATAATTTTATCGTTTTTGTTAGAAATACTTATTCCACTTGTCTTCCTTTATAATTTTCATTTGGCTTGAGCTTACGCCAAGCTCGTTGACCTCTTTCCCAAACAATTTTTCCTTCAGTTAGACTTTTAAATTCTTTTAATACTTTTTTACTAATCGCATAATTTCCATTTTCATTTTGATAAACAAATTCCGTTCCAAATTTGTTCTTTATTTTATAAACGGTATCCTCTTGATAGAGCCAAAATTGATTATTGAATTGATCTACCATCCATTCTGCAACTTCCTTATCCGTAGGCATTTCATCTTCCTGTTTTTTTGATTTCTAATCGCGGTGCTGACCGGCGCCGTGCGCCGATCAAGCAAACTTTAGTTTGATTGATCGGTGTGCGGTGTCCGGTCGAGTACCTTGTTCTGGCGCAAGGCGCCAGGGCAAGGTGCTCGACGTAGTCAGCACCGCGATTCTCGGCGGCGCAGCCGCCGAGAACAAGGTATTAGCTGGACGGAATCGCCCAGCTAATACGCATAGTTGTGGTGTTAACTAAAAAGCAAAAAACATGCCTGGCTTGCCATATTTTTACACAATGCCAATTTTTCAAAAAATCATTAGGTCCTTTTTATGTCAATTTGTGGTTTTATTCAAAAAGGAAATGCCAGGATCAAAAATCTACCTTGTCAATTTGAGAGACCCCCTAAAACCTGTTTCGGATAAAGTCCAAATATCTTCCAAATTATCGTAACTTCGACCAACTTCTCTCTGCCTGGATGAACGGCATGACAAAGCTTTTTGAATCGTTTCTTTGCCATCTCATAAGCCAGCTTAATACTTCCTGCTTTTTTACAATGTTTGCAAGTTGAAAATAAGGAGCAAGTTTTGAAATTTTTAAGAAAAAATTTACAATCTTCTGGGGAACCCAATAACACTGCAGAAACACACTTCGGTAAAGAAGTAGGTGAAATTTCAGGAATCGGATTACATGTACAAAGATCGATCACCTTCAAATCAGACTGTTGATTTCAAAGTTTAATTCGGCAGTCAGAGAGGCTTTTCCGAATGCTGGCCAGCGTGGAAAGGGCTTTTATCTTTCTGACCGCCTGCGCACACTCTTATCTACAATCCGTTGTTGAAAGGCCTGGGTGCCGCCGGAATGCCGACATCCCGGAATGCCGACATCAAGTCTGATTTCATCAAGGGTCCTAAGTTAGCCGGGAGGCTGTCCGAGAATTGTGCGATCTGAAGACTTAAAGAGGCTCACGCGAAGGCGCGAATCTGCGAATATGTCAGAAAATGCAACTTCGCGCCTTCGCGTCTTCGCGTGAGACCTCAGTTATCACTAAATCAGTTGCTTCTCGCTGAAAGCTGAAAGCTGAACGGTTACATTTTCGCAATATCAATTATATGGCTGTGCTTACAAAGAAACAGCGCACAACGCTCACCGGAAGAAGGCGTGGAGTGAAGATCGAGCCGTTTTTTTCAAAGTTCTTTGACTTCATTTCCCAGTTGGCGGAAAAGAAACCAGGCTGCCGTTCCGGAGAGGATAAGAAGGATCAAGCCGCTCGCCTGCAAAGCAAAAGAGAGACTGTATTTGGCGGAGAGGCCGCCTATAAATGGACCGAGAAGGGTGAAGCCGAAGCGGATGATCATGTTGCGAATAGACAACACTGTTGCCCGGGTTTCCGAGAGGCAGTGGCTGTTTGTCAGCTCTTTCAGCAGCGGTGTGGCATAGCCCCGAATAGCATAAAACAGGAGCAGCACCACAATCGCGGGAACAAGCCGAACATTGCCGAGAAAAATATAGGCGGAAGGGATGCACAGGACAATACTGAGTATCGCCTTCCGAGTTCCCATCTTCTCAACCACCGTCGAGGAAAAGGCTGCCACCACCGCCACCGTCAGATTCAAAGCGACCCATAACGGGGTAATTAGCTTCTCCGTCAATCCCATATGAACAAAGTAAACCTGAGCTGTCCAGGCCATGCAGAGCGTGGCGGTGCCGGTGATGGCGGAGAGCAGCAGGGTAGAGCTGAGCTTAAGGTTGACGAAGAGGCTTTCCCGGCACACCTGTAAAATATGCTTGAATCCCGGCGTGATGGCTATTTTTTCGCGGTGCGGCTCTATCAGCAGGAGTGATGCTGGAATGGCAATTGCGGCAATACATGCCTGAGAGATATAGACAAACCGATAACTGATGGCTGCGGCAAGCAGGCCGCCGCAAATAGCGGCAATGGTTTCGGCAAAATTGCCAAGAGAGGTGATTCTGCCCTCGAGTCGCAGATATTGGTGTTCTTTTTTCATCGAGGCGAGGCTGTCGTAGAGCAGCGCCGAATCGGAGCCCGAAATGAAGCTGCCTCCCAACCCGAGCGTTATCTCGGCGAGCAGAAAACCATTGAAACCAGACGAAAGTGAATAGACGACAAACCCCAGGGTGCCGAGAATACTGCCCATAACCAGCGATTTTTTCCGACCTATTATGTCGGCCATATACCCTGAAGGTATTTCAAGAACGGCGACACTGAGCGAATAAATGGCCTGAAGGAGATAAATGTCGTAAGCATTCAGGCCGTTCTCGGTATAATACAGGGCAACTATCGGCATGATCAGCATAAACCACTTGGACAGCTTGATCAGGTAGAGCCCGTAAATATTTGTCTGCAGAGTCCTTTGCATTCTTCTTTTTTCCTCTCAACCGGTTGTATGAAATTGGACAGGTTATTTAAATTTTCTTCGTCGATATGTCAACCGATAGCGGTCCTGCCGGTGGATGGCTCTTTTTTGAAAAGGCAATCCAAGAGGAATTCAAAATGCTCGCAGAACTCCAGACCTGTAAACTTTAAGACAGAATTCGCGATCCCACACCTCCTGCAGAGGATATCCGCCCCAAGACGTTTGCGAGAGAATTTTAACTTTTCGTCGATAACGTACCTGCCGACCTTCGTCTGCAAGAACGGAGAGGCAGGCGAGTGCTTTTTGGCCAAAAAGAGAAAAGCAGCCCGACAGAACTCTATCAATGTTCGGCTGTCTACCGATGAAATAGGTGGTCTGGTCGAAACATCATGGCGTGGAGATCAACGGCTCAGGTGATCGTCATGCCGAGCAGATATCTTTGCAGAGGTCCGGTGGGGAACAAATGGAGCAAAAAAAACTTGCGGAAACCATAAGGAGAGGATAGTTTACCTGCTTTATCCTTCTGGTTTTCTTAGAGGCTTCCTAACTCATAAAGCAACCCAATATTTCCTATGATCAATCGATTCTTGAAAGCATCTTTGCTTGTCTTCGCTCTGGCTATCGTGCTCTGCCCTTTCAACCTGGCGGCAGCCGACTCCCTGCATTACTTCGCCTTGATCGAAAGGGACACGGTCCCCGTTGCCGGGCAGGAGTACTTCCTCCGGCACACGTTCATGCATGAAAAAGGTGTCCACCGCGCCACGAACTACTGGCGCGGGATGCTCGCACCGATTAACTCCAGGGTGTATCTGGTAACGATCGGCGAGAAGTCGATGACACTGAGGTTGGGTTCGGGCGAAACGGTGAGAGTCGAGAATGTGCCTAACTTTACCCGGACCGACATGGCTACGATCGCCAAACGCATGCTCAGTTATAAGCCGGTACCGATCGAGAGGTTCGACAAAGCTACAGTCGCCGCAATCAAGAATGGTGTAATGAAAATCGGCATGACCAAAGAGCAGGTTATTATGGCCCACGGTTATCCGCCGGCCCACGAAACTCCCTCCCTCGAGCTCGACACCTGGAAGTACTGGTCGAGTCGGTTCGTCACACAGAGTATCGTTTTTGAGAACGGAGTGCTCGTCCGCGGTCGTGGTATTCAGTAGCGTCCCAGCCATACCCATTGATTAATTGCCAAGCAGTCATATGCTAGTAACAAGATGAAAGATGATGTGCCTGATTGGTATGAGCACATCATGACGCCTCGACCGGATGCGACAGGCTATGACCGGCGGGGACTCTTCAGGAAGAGGCCTTGTTATGTGCGGAATCTTTGGAATCACGGGACATTCCCCTGTTTCGCCGAATCTCTATGAAGCGTTAAGCATTTTGCAGCACCGAGGACAGGATGCCGCCGGCATGGCTACCTGCGATCAAGGCAAAATGTATTTTCACAAAGCAAACGGTCTGGTGCGGGACGTTTTCCAGGCTGCCGACCTGGAGCGGCTCACCGGCACCACGGGCATCGGCCATGTACGCTATCCCACGGCCGGCAGCTTTTCATCTTCCCTCGAAGCCCAACCGTTCTATGTCAACTCTCCCTACGGCATCGCTCTTGCCCACAACGGCAATCTGACCAATGCAGCCCAGCTGAAAAAAGAGCTGTATGAAATAGATCGGCGCCACATCAATACCGACTCCGATTCCGAGGTTCTGCTCAATATTTTTGCCCATGAGCTGCAGAAGAACAGCAGATCCAGGCTTACCGCCGAAGCCATCTTCAAATCGGTAAGCGGCGTTCATCGCCGTTGCCTGGGAGGGTATGCGGTGATCGCCATGATCAACGGTTATGGCCTGGTGGCATTCCGCGATCCCCATGGGATCCGGCCGGTGGTGCTGGGGCAGCGCCGAACCGGGGCGGGTTTGGAATATATGATCGCCTCGGAGAGTTGCGTACTCGACGTGCTGGGTTTTACTCTCATCGGCGACATCGATGCCGGCGAAGCGGTCTCTATCGATATGCACAACTCCCTGCAGCGCCGCCGGTGCAGGGAGGATGCTCAGCTTTCGCCATGTATTTTCGAATATGTGTACCTGGCCCGGCCCGATTCCATCATCGACGGTACTTCGGTCTACCAGGCTCGACTGCGGATGGGCCGGCAGCTGGCCGCCAAGATCGAGCGGCAATGGCCGGACCATGATATCGATGTGGTCATACCCGTGCCGGACACCAGTCTGACTGCGGCCTTTGAACTGGCGAACCGTCTGCAAGTCACCTACCGGGAAGCCTTTATCAAAAACCGCTATATCAATCGAACCTTTATCATGCCGACCCAAAGTCAGCGGGAGAGTTCGGTGCGCCGCAAACTCAATCCGATCGCCCAGGAATTCGCAGGTAAAAAGGTGCTGCTGGTTGACGATTCCATCGTCCGGGGCACGACCAGCAGGCAGATCATTCATCTGGCCCGCGCCGCCGGTGCCGCCAAGGTCTATTTTGCCTCTGCCGCGCCGCCGGTGCGTTATCCGAATGAGTACGGCATCGATATGCCCAGGGCCGACGAACTGATCGCCCATGGGCGCAGCGAAGACGATATCGCCGCGCTGATCGGCGCGGACCGCCTGATCTACCAGGATCTTGACGATCTTATCGCCAGCGTCCGCGAAGATAATGATCGCCTGCACAGCTTTGAGTGCTCCATTTTTAACGGCACGTATATCGCCGGACGGATCGAACCGGTTCAGTCGTAATAGAGGTCGACGCTCGCTTTTTCCTGGCACGAAAATTGCTCATTTCGCGTTGAGGGCCTTGCTCCCAATCTCTTTTCTCCAGCCCAGAATAGATGAGGTACCGTTATGGAAAACCTGTCTGACAGGCGGATGATCACGGTCGACGCCAATGAAGTAACGGCAGCTGTCGCCTATCGCTTAAGTGAAGTGATTGCCATCTATCCCATTACGCCATCGTCCCCCATGGGAGAGCATGTCGACGAATGGTCGGTAAAGGGCAAGAAGAACATCTGGGGCAGCGTTCCGCTGGTAGCAGAAATGCAGTCGGAAGCCGGGGTTGCGGCCGCCATTCACGGCAGCCTGCAGGCGGGATCGCTGTCTACCACCTTTACCGCCTCCCAGGGTCTTTTGCTGATGATCCCCAACATGTATAAAATAGCCGGGGAGCTTACCCCGTTTACCATGCATGTCACGGCCCGTACCATCGCCACTCATGCTTTATCCATCTTCGGCGATCATTCCGATGTCATGGCGTGCCGACAGACCGGT
The DNA here is from genome assembly GCA_000961725.1 of Desulfobulbaceae bacterium BRH_c16a. Taxonomy (GTDB): domain Bacteria; phylum Desulfobacterota; class Desulfobulbia; order Desulfobulbales; family Desulfocapsaceae; genus Desulforhopalus_A. Next base: position 128,606 of record LADS01000031.1, on the reverse strand, counting down.
TTTGCCATGCTTGCCTCGGGTTCGGTGCAGGAGGCCCAGGATATGGCGGTGATTGCCCACAGCGCCTCCCTGCAGTCGCGGGTTCCGTTTCTTCATTTCTTCGATGGCTTTCGCACATCCCATGAAATAAACAAAATAGAGGAACTTACCGTTCAGGAGATCCGTCGGATGGTCGATGACGACTTTGTCCGGTCTCATCGGGACCATGCCTTGAATCCGGACCGGCCGGTGGTGCGGGGCACCGCGCAAAACCCCGACACCTTTTTCCAGGGACGCGAAGCAGCCAATCCGTTCTACTTTGAATGTCCGGAAATTGTCCGGAAAACCATGAAGCAGTTTGGCGAGATAACAGGAAGGCGATACGATCTGTTCGAATACGTCGGCAATCCGGAGGCGGAACGGGTGATAGTCATAATGGGTTCCGGGGCCGAAACGGTGGAGGAAACGGTAAAATGGCTGAATGCCCGGGGTGACAATGTCGGAATGATAAAAATCAGGCTCTACCGGCCTTTTTCAGTGCATCGTTTTACCCAGTTGCTGCCGGTGTCGGCCATGTCTATTGCGGTTCTCGACCGGACCAAGGAGCCGGGCTCTATCGGCGAGCCTTTGTATCTGGATGTAGTGGCTGCACTCTGCGAAGCCGGCCGGATGAGCGCTCTTCCTCTCACGGTAATCGGCGGCCGGTATGGCCTCTCCTCCAAAGAGTTTACGCCGGCAATGGTTAAAGCCGTTTTTGACGAACTGGCCGGGGATGAACCAAAGCGCCACTTCACTGTCGGTATCGAAGACGATGTCACCGGCCTGTCGCTGCAGTACGACCATTTATTTGAGCTCGAACAGCCGGATGCGGTACGGGCCCTTTTCTTCGGCCTGGGTTCGGACGGCACTGTCGGCGCCAACAAGAATTCGATCAAGATTATCGGCGAGGATACCGCCAACCATGCCCAGGGATATTTTGTCTATGATTCGAAAAAAGCGGGCAGCATCACGGTGAGTCATCTGCGATTCGGCCCCCGTCCCATTCGCGCGCCGTATCTCATCCAGCGGGCAAATTTCATTGCCTGTCATCAGTTCAGTTTTCTCGAGCGGATACATATGCTTGATCTTGCCGAACCGGGTGCGGTTTTCCTGCTCAATGCCCCCTATGGACCGGATGAGGTATGGCAAAAGCTTCCCAGGGAAGTGCAGGTTGACATTATTGAAAAAAAACTCCGGTTTTTTGTCATCGATGCCTACCAGGCTGCCGGGAAAACAGGCATGGGCGTGCGGATAAACACCATTATGCAGACCTGCTTCTTCGCCATCTCCGGCGTTCTGCCGAGAGAGGAGGCAATCGGCAAGATCAAGGAAGCAATCCGGAAAACGTACGAAAAAAAAGGCGAAGACATGGTCCGCCGGAATTTTCAGGCGGTGGACGACACCCTGGTCAACCTGCATCAGGTGAACGTGCCGGATACGCCGACTTCCGCCATCCGGATGCGGCCGGTGGTGCCGGAAGAGGCTCCCGAATTTGTCCAACGGATCACAGCTTTTCTTATGGCCGGCAAAGGGGATCGACTGCCGGTTTCAGCCTTTCCGGTAGACGGCACCTGGCCGGTCGGCACCACCAAATGGGAAAAAAGGGACATCGCCCTGGAGATCCCCATCTGGGACCCCCAGGTCTGCATCCAGTGCGGCAAATGTGCTTTTGTCTGTCCGCACGCCACCATCCGCACCAAGGTCTATGATCCTGCCCTGCTTGCTGAAGCGCCGGAAGGATTTCGCAGCGTCGACGCGAAAGGAGGGGAATTCAAAGATCTGAAATACACGGTCCAGGTGGCACCGGAAGATTGCACCGGCTGCCGGCTGTGCGTCATGGTCTGTCCGGGAAAGAGCAAGTCGAGCCCCAGGCATAAAGCGATCAATATGGAGCCGAGGCTTGACTGGCTGGAAACGGAAAGAAGGCGATATCAATATTTCCTGACCCTGCCCGAGGCAGACCGGAGTTCCCTGAAGATAAATGTCAAGAACTCCCAGCTGCTCGAGCCCCTGTTTGAATACTCAGGCTGCTGCGCCGGCTGCGGAGAAACCCAGTATATAAAGCTTTTGACCCAGCTGTTTGGCGAGCGGGCTCTTATCGCCAACGCCACCGGCTGTTCCTCCATCTATGGCGGCAACCTGCCCACTACTCCCTATACAATCAACAGGAGCGGCCGCGGTCCGGCCTGGGCCAATTCTCTTTTTGAGGATAATGCCGAGTTCGGTTTCGGTTTCCGTCTGGCGCTCGATAAGCAGAGGGAACAGGCCGAGGAACTGCTGGCCCGGCTTGCCCCTCAGTTGAGCGAAGGTCTTGCCGATCGAATCCTCGGTGCAACCCAGACGGATTACCGGCAGATAACCGAACAGCGCGACCGGATTAAAGAACTGCGGAACCAGCTGAAAAAAATCGATTCCAGGGAAGCCCGTGAACTTTCGCTGCTGGCCGGGAATCTGGCAAAAAAATCGGTGTGGATCGTCGGAGGGGACGGCTGGGCCTATGATATAGGCTACGGCGGACTTGATCACATCCTGGCCATGGGCAGGGACATCAATGTTCTGGTTCTCGATACGGAGATGTATTCCAACACCGGCGGGCAGCAGTCCAAGGCAACGCCCCTCGGCGCTACCGCCAAATTTGCTGCAGTCGGCAAGGCGATTGCCAAGAAGGAACTGGGGCTCATGGCCATGACCTACGGCAGTGTCTATGTCGGGCGGATTGCCTTCGGCGCCAATGACAGCCACACGGTCAAGGTTTTTCAGGAGGCGGAATCATATCCCGGAGCCTCATTGATCATTGCCTATTGCCACTGCATCGGTCAGGGATTTGATCTTGCCTACGGGGCAGCGCAGCAGAAGCTGGCGGTCGAATCGGGTTACTGGCCGCTGTACCGGTTTGATCCGCGAAGGACTGCCGCCGGGGAGAATCCGTTCCGTCTGGACTCGGGGCCGGCCAAAATTCCGCTCAAGGACTACATTTATAATGAGACCCGGTACCGGATGCTCGAAAAAATCGATCCCGCCCGGGCCAAACTGTTGCTTCATCTTGCCCGGAAAGAAGTGGATCAGCGTTATCAGCTTTATAAACAACTGGCAGGCCTCAAATTGCAGGATTCGGCCGGAGAATAAAAATTCGGTTAAGAAAAAGGAGATTGCCAATGGATCTGTCCACTACATATCTCGGGTTTTCCCTGCCGCACCCGCTCATGCCGGGAGCTTCTCCTCTCGCCGAAAACCTCGATACGGTCAAAAGGCTGGAAGATGCCGGGGCCGCCGCCATCGTCATGTATTCGCTTTTTGAAGAGCAGATAATCGCCGATCAGGAGAGGTCGGTGCGGGAAGTCGAGGTGCCGGAAAACAGTTATGCCGAAGCCTTGAGCTATCACCCGCTGGTCGATGAGGTGCGTCATGGCCCGGACTTTTACCTGGAAAAAGTGGCCGCGGTCAAAAGGTGCGTGTCCGTGCCGGTAATCGGTTCCCTGAATGGGGTGAGCGAGGGGGGATGGATACGGTACGCCCGCCTGATCGAACAGGCGGGGGCCGATGCCCTGGAACTCAATATCTATTTTCTGGCTGAGGATCCCTTGGTGAGCGGAGTCGCAGTGGAGGAACACCTCCTCGGGGTGGTCAGGCAGGTGAAGCAGAGTGTGGCTATTCCGGTGGCGGTCAAATTGTCGCCTTTTCTTTCCTCTCTGCCGCATTTCTGCAAACAGCTGGAGGAGGCCGGCGCCGACGGCGTGATACTGTTCAATCGTTTTTATCAGCCCGATATCGACACGGAAAACCTTGAAGCATTCTCAAGACTGAAACTGTCGACTTCAGATGAGCTGCTGCTGCGTCTCCGGTGGCTGGCGATTTTATCGGAGTGCTTCCGTTTTTCACTCGGTGTTACCGGTGGGGTGCATACCGGTATGGATGTGGTGAAGTCGGTTATGTGCGGCGCTCATGGCGTGCAGATGGTTTCAGCCCTGCTCAGGAACCGCCCGGAATATCTCACTACGGTAAAAAACGAACTCAGTGCATGGCTGGAAAGCCATCAATACGATTCTCTCGATCAGATGCGCGGCAGCATGGGCAAACATCATACTCCCGACCGGGCAGTTCTCGAGCGGGTTAATTACATCAGAGTCTTACTGGGCGGCCCGGGATAATCCGGATCTTCCAGGAATACAGGAATGTCCGGAAATTCAGGAAAATGTCTGTCCGGCCGGAAACATTTTCCAGCTTGAGAAGACCACAGCCGGCCGGGTTAATTGCCAATTTAAGCTCAAACTGCCGCATCCAGCCGGTTTGTTGCAGGTGTATGGCCGGAAGCTTCTTTCATATATTGTTCCACCTGTAAGGCGCGATGGCCTGAAGTGTGGGTGCCGAGAACCTTCTCGCGGAAGCGTGCAGCGATTTCCAGGCGTTCTTCATCGCCCATTTCCAGGTAGTCCAGAACATCCCGGCTGGTGCGGGCTACCAGAATTTCCTCGCCGAGCCGGAAAAACGAATCGAGGCCCGTCCAGAAATCGGTAATCACAGGCGTGCCGCAGGCGCCGGCCTCGAACAGGCGCACACTCGGCGAAAAACCGGCATCTATCATATCGCGCCGGGTAATGTTCAGGGTGAAGCGTTGCGAGTTGTAGAAACTGCGATGCTGGCAGGGGGGAACATGACTGATCATTTCCACGTTGTCGGGCCATTGCAAGGTTTGAGGATATTGGGCTCCGGCCACCCAGAATCTGGCATGCGGGGTTAAACGGGCGGAGGTGATCAGCAGCTCTTCCAGAGTCGGCTGGCGGTCATCGCTGTAGGTGCCGAGATAACCGAGAGAGATTGTGTGTCTGCGGGATTTCCCGGCGCACGGACCGCCGAGATCGGGATGATAAAGATCGGGATCGACTGAACAGTACAGCGGCAGGGCTCGTTTCGCCCCGTACTCCCTCTCCAGTTTTGTCAGAATAGGTCCCCCGGTGAACGACCAGTACATGTCGAATTCGGGAATCATCCGCGGATGCAGATATTCAAAATCGCCGCGATCCAGCTTGGCCAGGGTCACCGGCGTGTCAATATCGTAAAAAACGAAACATGGCGGGTTCAGCCTCTTGATCATCTCTGAAAGTTTTTCGGCATCGGCAACATAAGAGCCGAGAATAACCAGATCGGCCTGGCCGATCGTCTCCTCATGGTGTCTGAGTTCATCGATCGATCGATACAGAATCGTTCGACAGAAGAGCGGCTCGGCAAGGTCGCGATTACCGGCATACCATGGCACATCCTTTTCAAAGAAGGCGATACGGTGGCCGCGGCGCGACAGGGCCTTCGCCAGGCTTCTGAAGGTGGTGGCGTGGCCGTTTCCCCACGATGAGGTAATCGACAGGCCGAAAATAACGATATTGAGCGTTTTCATAGACCAACCTCCGGAATGTTCATTCTGGTACCTGTCAGCCCTTTAACTCCGGGCGCAGCGGGAAAATGAGCGGCGAGCAGCTCTTCAAACTCCAGGACCCGGTGACGATAGGTATGTTCGGCAAGAACTCGCCGGCGAGCAGCCGCACCGATCATCCCGGCTTTTTCTTTGGTCAGATTCTGCAGCTGAGCAATCACCTCGTCACCATCGGCTGCCAGCAGCACCTCTTTGCCCGGAGTAAGAAACTGTTCCGCCCCCTGCCAGTAATCGGTGATCAAACAGGCGCCGGCACCGGCCGCCTCAAAAACCCGGGTGGGCGGCGAAAAACCGTTGCGGGCCATGCTCTCGCGGTTGATATTCAGTACGGCAAGCGGGGTGCAGTTAAAAACATTATGATCGCACGTGTACACATGGCCGAGATATCGCAGATTATCAAACTGCGGCGCGTACTGTTGCCAGCCGCTGCCGCCGAGGATGAAGCCGGCCTTATACATCGCTTCGACCGGTTTGAAGAAAAATTCGTGCACGCGCGCTTCGCGGTCCGGCAGACGATTGCCGAGAAACCCAAGGGTAGCGCTGAAACGCGGGTCCGGCGCTACCGGATGGTGGGTTTCCGGATCGAGTCCATTGTAGATCGGGCGGCAGATCCGGGCACCAAGGGCAGTATAGGCGTCGATGACCGGCTGGCCTCCGCCGTAGGTGAGAATGGCATCATAGCGGGGGATCAATGCCCGGAAATAGTCGTTTTGATCCTGGTGCACTCGCTCAAGCGTGGCCGGGGCGTCGACATCCCAGAAAATCTTCAAGGTGTCGTGACCATGGCCGCTTTCCCGGAGAACTTCTTTTTCCAGCCAGTCGTCAAGGACGCCCACTCCGCTTGCCTTGATAATCACGTCGGCGCCTTTCGCTGCGAAAAGGGCCTGCCGGGCACCGGCTTTGTCGGCCCGGTACACCACGACCTCAGCCCATTCAGGGTCGGCCATATCGCGATGCTGCTGCCGGTCAAAGGCATCCGGTTCATAAAAGGTGACCCGGTGTCCCCGTTCGGCAAGGGCTTTGATAATGCCTCGATAGTACGTGGCAGCCCCGTTCCAGTATGAAGAAACCAGACTTGAGCCAAAAAAAGCAATCCTGAACCGGTTAGCCATCGCCATGGTTTGATCTCCTTGTGGCGTTATGATGAGCTGGATCTCCGGAGCAGGCGGTCGAGGTATCCCGCTCCCGGTTGTCGGTGGCGCCTTTAGAGTCGAGCGCGGCGATAATCTGCAGCAGCTGGTCGACCCTATGGGCGCAGGTATGAGATGCTCTGATGGTGGCCAGACCATGTGCGGCGAGCTGGCGGGCAAAATCCGGCTCGTGAAGAAGTATGTGCAGGTGGTTCTGCATCTCTTCGGTGTCGCGGGCCACCAGATAATCTTTGCCGGGCTGAAACAGATTTTCGCTGTCCTGCCAGGGTGCCGAGACCAGAGGTATGCCGCAGGCCAGGGCTTCAAATGGACGAATGGTCGGGATACCCGGCAAGGTCTCTGCGTAATACCGCCGCGGCACGTGCACGGTGACGGCGTGATTGGCAAAGACCTCGGGCACCCGGAAATTGGGCAGCCAGCCGCAATAATGAATACCTTTATATTCAAGGAACTGCAGGACATCTTTCGGATAGCGTACGCCGTAAAGATGACAATCCAGGCCAAGCGCCCGAATCGGTTTAAACAGAAATCGATCCAGCTCCCGCGAACGTTCCTCGTCGCCCCAGTTTCCGATCCAGACCAGATCGCCCGAAGGATATTCGGGATTGGGTTCGTGGGGAAAAAACCTGTTGATGTCGGCTGCTTCATGCCAGGTCCAGACGGAGTCGCTCCATCCGTGCTTGCGGTATACCTCGCTGAGGACATTGCCAAAAGCCAGTATGCCGTCGTAAAAATCAAGTCTGAAACGTCTGAGCCAGGCGGGATCGCTGACCAAACGATGGTGGGTGTCGTGAAACAACAAGCTGAACGGCTGCACATTGTGCAACTCTCCCAGGCCGTTGACAAGCCATGGTTCGTTCCACTCATGAACAAGGATCACATCTGATTCCGCCGCCACCTTTTCAAGATCGAGAGTGTTGCGGTCGTACAAAATACTCATCTGCTGCGGATACCGGAGATGGAATTCCTCGAGGGCGATAATGCCCTGCTCCCTGATGAGATTTTCCCTGCTCCAGCCGCGGGCCGGCTCAAATACTCGGACCCGATGTCCGCGGTTCTGGAGTTCAGCCACTACGCCCCTTAAAAAATGGGCGTTGCCGTGGTTCCAGTCAGAGACCAGCGAGTGATAAAAAAGACTGAAATTCATACGGTCAGGCTCCTGTCAGGCCCTTTGTCGGGCCCGGTGTTTCAACCAGCAGGCGATAGCAGCGATGATATTCGGCAGCCATCCTGCGGTTCGTATACAAAAGTGCCCGGCGTCCAGCCTGTTCAGCCATCTGCCGGAGCAGGCGAGGATTGTCGATCAGGCCGGCAAGAACCCGGCGCAGAGACTCGGGACTTCCGGAATCGAAATACCTGGCAGCCTCGCCCCAGATCTCCCGAAGACTCGGAATATCGCCCAGGACCAAAGCACAGCCTGCGCGGGCCGCTTCGAGAATGGACAGGCCGAAAGGCTCATAGAGAGCCGGTGCGACAAAAATCGCGCTGCGGCCGAGCCAGCCGGTCAGTTGATCCGGTTCCAGAAAACCAAGGAGATGCACTCCTGCGACCTCGGTACGGTCACCTGTGGCGTCCTTCTGCTCCCCGGCTACATACACCGGCCAGGGTAACTGTCCGGCGACATGGGACAGGATCTTGATATTTTTTGCTGCATCCCAGATTCTGCCTGCGGCGAAAATCACCTCTTCTGTTTGCGAGGTCTTGGCAGAAAGTGACATCGGTGCCGGAAAATTCCGTCCGTTATAGATTACCCCCGATGACTGGGCCGGACCGTAATGACGCAACAGAACAGTCAGCATGGCCGATGACGGAGCCGCGACCATGGTCGCCCTCTGCACGCTCTTCTGCACGACAGACCGGTAACGAGCCCACTCATTCTCAGGCGCCGGTTGCTTTTTCACCGCTTCCCACCAGGACAGCACACACGAATGTCCGACCAGCAGCAAAGGCGCCTGCCAGTCCAGGCCGCCATGGGCCAGATCGTTGAGATGGACGACATCGGGGCGAAAATCGTCGGCAAGCGACAACAGCCAGGCACCGGCGAGTTCAACATCATCCCAGGGATCGGGCATCCAGCATAACCGGTAACTGCTCTCAAAAAGCTGAACATTGCGCAGTCGGTTGACCTGCCGGTGCTGTTCCGCTGAGAGTTTCCGACCCATGGTGGCCAGGGCAATCCGTACTCCCCGGGTCTGCAGGGCGTTGCACAACTCCATGGCATAGGTCCAGACTCCGCCTACGGTATCGGCCGTCAGCAGCAGTTTCATCGGCTGTAAATCCTGTCGATCACCTCGGCCACCTGCACTACTTGTTCTATCCCGGAATCAAAAGTGCTGCCGCCGGCAAGCTTTGCCGCCCAATCGATCAGGGCGCGGCCTCCCCAGGAATCCGGATATCCGGCAAGCCTTTGCTGCGCGGTGCCATTGAAGCGGTAGATCTCGAAGTCGTAGAAGGATCCCTTGACGTTCCGGAGTGCCGCTCCACCGCGTGTGCCGTGAAAATGCGCCTCGATCACCGCATCGCGACCGGCATGAAGATTCCAGGAGCAGCACAGGCGAAGATGCGTGTGTTTCAGCCTGAAATCGGCGGTGGCAAAATCTTCAACCTCTGCGTATGGCGGCTGGAGCCGTGCACCTTTGCGAAACAGGCTGCTCGATACCCGCTCCACCTCGCCTTGCCCGAGAAGCCATAGCGCCAGATCGACCAGATGTATGCCGAGATCCATGACGCAGCCGCCGCCGGCAAAAGAGACGTCATAGAACCAGGACTTGTCCGGGCCGTAGGCATTATGAAAAATGAGATCCGCAGCAAATATTTCGCCCAGTTCGCCGGCACCGATCATTGCCCGCAACTGCTTCATCCCGGCAAGATAACGATAAGAAAAATCGACAGCGAGGAGTTTGTCGGCGGCGCGAGCGGCTTGAACCACACGAAGTGTCTCAGCCCGGGTCCGCGCCAGCGGTTTCTGACAGAATACCGCTTTGCCGCGGGCCAGAGCTTCAAGACACTGGTCGGCATGCAGGGCGCTGGGGGTGGCGATGACTACGCCATCAAGGTCCATATCCAGCAAATCGGCAAGGGATCGATGTATGTCGATGCCGGTCGCAAGAGCCGCCGCAGCCGCCGCCGCCTCGGACGAAATATCATGGACCACGCAATATTGGGCGACATTGGCCTCCAGCAGCGCCTGGAGGCGCATTCTGCCTATCCAGCCGGTACCGAGAAAGCCCAGTCTGGGCAATGGCTCGACCGGGATATCGGGAGCTTGGATGACCTCGGCGCTTTTCATAACGTCACCCAACCTTTAATAAAACCGTCCGGGCGGTCGATCATCATCCTGAATCCCAGACTCAACCGATCAAGATCGAAACGATGGGTCAACAATTCGCCATAGCGGATGCGGCCTTCTTCGGCTGCGGTAATACCTTCGGCAATGCCCTGCATGGATCTTCGCGGGTCTCGCTCATGGGCATTGATGACATCGATGGCCCGCCAGTTCCACTTCTGCATGTCGATCTGGCGCAGGCCATCCTGATGGTAGCCGGCGATCACCAGCCGACCGTATTCGGCGATAATCTCCGTTGCTATATCCAGGGCGAACTGCATTCCGGTCGCTTCCACCACCCGGTCGCAGCCGCGTCCGCCGGTCATTTCCAGGACCTTCCGGGAATTGCCCCACCAGTCTTCGGTGTCGAAGGTCGCCTCGGCGCCGTAGTGGCCGGCCAGTTCACGGGCACTCTTGCGGCGGGTCAGCACCAGGACCCGGGCTCCTGTGTGTACCGCCAGTTGAACCAGCAGCAGGCCGAGAAAACCGGCGCCGATAATACCGACATACTGGTTCTTACGAATATCGGAACGCCGAAAAATATTCATGGCGCAGCCTATAGCCTCGCCGGGAAACGGCAGGCCGTGCAGCGATTCCGGCAGGGGCACTACATCTGATGCCGTAGCAACGGTATAGCCGGCAAAAGCATGGTTGTTCAGGCAGGCTACTTTTTGCCCGCAATGCAGATCGGATCGCAACAGGCGCAGATCTCTGCCGATCTCGACGATCTCGCCCCATCCCTCATGTCCGGGCACACCGGCCGGCAGAGGATACTGAAACCACGGGCGGCCCTGCCACAGCGGCAGGCTCGAGGCGCAGATCCCGCACCCCTCCAGGCGAAGCAGCACCTGCGACGATTTGATGACGGGCGCGGGCTGTTCGTGCAGCTCAAAATTTTCCGGACGACTGAGAACGGCGGCAAGGGCCGGGACCGGCGCCGCCAGGCAGCTGTCATCGACTGGAGAGCTAACGGATAATGGCATTGCGGATGGCTCCTTTTTTTAACGACTCTGGAGAATAACGATGAGCCTGTGAACCAAATAAATGAACGGCTACCCAGTCATACAGCCGTGCGAGGCCTGTTTCGATGGTAGTGGCAGGATGCCAGCCGGTCAATTTCCGAAACAGGCCCGAGTCCGATACATAGTATCTCTGGTCGCCTTGTCGCCAGTCGGCAAAGGAGGGTTGACAGGCTTTGCCGGAAAGAGCCTCGATGCGCTGCAGAAGCTCGAGCAGGCTGGTGCTGTTGGCGGCACCGCCGCCGATATTGAATGCTTTGCCCGAAAGGCGCGTCATGTTGTCCTGGGCCAGGAACATGGCATCCACCAGATCCCCGACAAACAGAATGTCGCGTACCTGCCGGCCATCGCCGTACAGCGTCAACGGATGGTCTTGCAGAGCCTGGATCAGGAAGTGTGCAACCCAGCCCTGATCTTCATTGCCGAATTGATGAGGGCCATATATACAGCTCATCCGAAATACTGCTGCCTTGATGCCGTAAGTGCGGGCGAAATCAAGCACGTACTGGTCTGCAGCCCCTTTGGAGCAACCATAGGGGCTGTGGAACTCCAGCCGGTGGCGTTCATCGATGCCTTGCGCAAAGCGACGATCGACCGGCAGATAACGAAGACCATATTTTTTCAGGGGAATTTCTTCCAGAGCCCCATAAACCTTGTTGGTGGAAGTGAACAGAAGAGGCGGCGGATCCTTCATTTCACGAAGGGTTTCGAGGATATTCAGGGTGCCACGAACATTGGTGTCAAAATCCAGCTGGGGAAAGTCAATGCTGGTGGTTACAGCTACCTGGGCGGCGAAATGAAAGATACGGGAGGCCCGGTGGACGGCATCCCGCACCAGATGGGCATTACGGACATCGGCAATTTCCACCAGCACCTGACCGCCGTAGGTTTCGCAGAGGTATTCAAGGTTTCGCTCGACGCCGGGACGACCGAGGTTATCGAAGATCAATACCGTCTCACCCTGCTGCAGCAGGCGCTCAGCCACATTGGTGCCGATAAATCCTGCGCCGCCGGTAATCAAAACCGCCTTTTTCGCCGGTTTTGCCGCAGTGATTGCTGCATTTCTGCCGCCTACCAGGACCAGCGGCTTCCTGCTCAGCTCAGCGCCGCTTTGAGTTACAATGTCTACCAGATCGTGCAGACCGTTGAGTCCGCCTTCCTGCCACACACGATACATCAACTTGGGCGTGCCGTCGGCCGTCTTCATGCCGAAATGATAATGACGTTCATCCTCATGGAAACCATCCTGGTGATTCTCATGTGGATGAAGATCGAACCCGGAATACCAGTAGACCCGATCGAGCGGCGCTTCCAGGGCCTCTATCAGCGTTTTGACCTGGTTGATCTCGTCATGCCGCCAGGTTGAATATCCTACCTCGGTTATCCATAATTCCGGCGAAAGTTCGTATCTCTCCAGTACTGCCCGGATCTTCTGGATTTTCTCGGGCCAGCTCTCGCCACTGAATTCCCAGGTGCCGGGAAAGCCATGGAGAGCCACGGCATCAATCCATTTGACCGTGCCGCGCGAGCATACGATGTTCAGCCAATGCGGATCGGTCGGGCACATGCCGGCCAGCACCGTTTTCTTGCCGCGCTTTTTGCACCAGTATGCGGCCATACCGATCATCTCGGCAAAGATGAGCCAGTCCGGGTCGAGCCGCCAGTCCCAGTCGTTGAGGTTGTTCGGTTCGTTCCACAGCTCGATCCATTCGAAATGGCGGCCGTATTCGCTGATCATTACATCGATGAAATCGGCATAATCTTTCGGCTTGCGCGGAGGCGAAGAGGTCTTCGGCTCAATCGCCAGTGACGGCGGAGTATAGGTGAAGCACGGCAGCAGTTCAACCTCCTGCGCCAACCTGGGAATCAGCCAGTCAAACCACTTCTTGCCATCCGTATCGTGCCAGTCGGCCCACGACAGGCCGGTGCGCAAACGACTGATACCAAGTTCGCGCAGGACCTGCAGGATCTCTTCAGTATGTTGATATTCGCCGGGTCTCAGCCATTCCAGAACCCCGAGCCGTCTTTGTGCCGATTGCCAGAGGCTGCTGTTTCGATCAATCATAGACTTAACCCCCTGCTGGACAATTCACTGCGCATAATCTCGACACGATCATCGGCAGGCTGATCCTGCAGCCATTGCGCCAGTTCGCTCATGCCGTCTTCCAGACTGACCCGGGGCCGATAGTCGAGCAAGGTCTTTGCCTTTTCAATATCGGCGAAACAATGCCGGATATCACCCACCCGGCATTCGCCGGTCACCAGAGGAGACAGATTTTCACATGCCAGGGCCTCTGCCACTTTGGCGGCAATTTCATTGATGCTGTAATTTTCACCGCTGCCGATGTTGAACACCTCGCCGTCTGCTTTGTTACTTTCCAGGGTGAGCAGACAGGCCTGAGAAATATCGTGGACGCTGACGAAGTCGCGGCGCTGGCGGCCATCTTCAAAAATAACCGGCGCTTTTCCATTCAAGAAACGCGAAGAGAAGATGGCCAGGACACCGGTGTAGGGATTCGACAGGGACTGATATGGACCATAGATATTGAAAAACCGTAAAGCTGTGGTGGGAATGTTGTAAGCAGCCCCTATCATCAGACTGAGGCGTTCCTGGTCATATTTAGACAGAGCGTAGACGGAGGACGGGGAGGGCGTTTTACTCTCCGGCGTCGGTACGGGGTGAAGTTCCTGCTGTTCATGATGCAATTCCCATTGCCGGGCTCTGAGCATTTCGCTGCTGCGTTCGGCGGGAGAATACATGTTGCCTTCACCATCCAGGTAACAGCCTTCCCCGTACACACTCATGCTGGAAGCGACCACCAGTTTCTTTACCGGCTGCTTTATCAGCACCTCCAGTAAGACGGCGGTGCCGCGATTATTTACATCGGTGTAATGGTCGATTTGATACATGCTCTGACCGACCCCGACCGCCGCGGCAAAATGAAAGACTGCGTCTACACCATGCAGCGCTTCCTTTACCTGGTTGAAATTACGTATGTCTCCTTGTATACGTTCAACGCTGTCGGGTAAATATCCAGGCCATCCGGCCTGTCCATGGACCTGCTCGGTAAGATTGTCGAGCACTCTTACCCGATAACCTTCTTGCACAAGCCGGACCGCGAGATGCGATCCGACAAAACCTGCTCCGCCTGTTATTAAGATACGATCGCTCATAATTATATATCTCCCCCGGCAGGTTGCCGGAATGTGGTCTTCTGTTTTTTTATGTGCCCCATCGAGTGACCCCGATATTGCGTCTCCACGAAAATCGATTCCACCGGCCCGTGTAAAGGCTGCTTAAAGCTGCTGAGTATTGAAGATAAGATTCAGGTAAAAGTTAGGCAAGAGAAAGAATCTAGCAAAAAGTAAGAGCGTTCCGTGCATTTTTCAAGAAGATAAAGCTTCAAGAATCACGTTGCCGTCATTTCGGCAGAAACCGGATTACCGGGTACTCGTTTTTCAGGGAGACAGAGGCCGCTGCGAACTCAATCAGTCATTTTACTGCTCATGGTTTCTTGTCTCTTCAAGAGGGAAAAGATCTTGTATCTGAGCAAGAGTAAGGGTTTCTCTGTTGATTAATTCTTCAGCGAGCACTTTAAGTTTTTCCAGGTTATTTTCTAAAATCCGCTGAGATTTTTCGTAACAACGCTCTAAAATAGCTTTAATTTCTTCATCGATTTTTTCAGCCGTTGCCTCTCCGTAATCTTTTTCTTCCGTCAGTTCCCGCCCCAGAAAAGGATGGGTTTCACCTTTTCTAAAGACGACGAGTCCCACCTTGTCGCTCATTCCCCATTGGCAGACCATGCGCCTGGCTATCTCCATGGATCTTTTTAAATCATCTGCTGCGCCGGAGGTAATTTCCCCAAATACGAGCTGCTCGGCGGCTCGACCACCAAGCATTACGACGATTCGGTTCAAAAGGTAGGTTTTACTGTAACTATGACGATCCTCCTTGGGCACTTGCTCGGTCGCTCCGAGCGATCTGCCCCGAGGAATAATGCTCACCTTGCTGAGAGGATCGGTCCCCGGCAACATTAAAGCTGTCAGGGCGTGTCCGGCTTCATGGTAGGCGACCATCTTCTTTTCTTCTTCAGAAAGCTGATCCTCCCGTTTCACCCCCATGGTAATTTTATCGCGGGCCTCGTGAAAATCCTCCATTTCAACCTGCTGCTTGCCTTTTCTTGCTGCCAGCAAGGCCGCTTCATTAACGAGATTTTTTAAATCGGCACCGGAAAAGCCTACCGTCGCCCCGGCAATAAGGTCAAGATCGACACCTTCGGCAATCGCGACTTTTCCGGCATGCACGGCAAGTATTTCTTTTCTTGCTTTTTTCTGAGGCATATCAAGAGTGATCTGCCGGTCGAACCGACCCGGGCGTATAAGAGCGGGATCGAGCACATCCGGGCGGTTGGTGGCAGCAAGAACGATGACGGACTCGTTCGGACTGAAACCATCGATCTCGGAAAGTATCTGATTCAACGTCTGTTCCCGTTCGTCATGTCCCCCGCCTATGCCAGTCCCCCTTGCCCTGCCGATGGAATCCAGTTCGTCGATGAAAATCAAAGAGGGTGCATTTTCTTTAGCTGTTTTAAACATGTCCCGTACTCTTGACGCACCGACCCCTACAAACATTTCAATGAATTCAGAGCCACTGATGCTGTAATAGGGAACACCGGCTTCTCCTGCCATGGCCCGCGCCAAGAGAGTTTTCCCTGTACCTGGCGGACCTACAAGTAAAACCCCCTTGGGCAGCTGGGCTCCAAGACTTTGGAACTTGCCCGGAGATTTGAGGTATTCCACCATTTCTTCCAGCTCATATTTGACGTTTTCCAGCCCGGCAACATCATCGAATGTTATTGTCGATTCCTCCTTGACGAACCTTTTGGCTTTGGATTTACCAAAACCGAACGGTCCGCCGGTTCCCATCTGCTCACTCATTTTCTTATTCATATAAACAAAAAAACCGATTATGAGCAGCCAGGGAAGAAGCACTATCAGAAGACTGGCAAACCAGGACTGTTTCTCCGGTCTGGCAGTTATGGATACCTTGTTTTCTTCGAGAAGTTCGATGAGATCGGGATCGCCAAAGGACGGAATGACGGTTTGAAAATGTTGTGATTGTTGTGGTGGTCGGGCTCTGCCATCTTCGTTTCGCGCAGTCGCCACTTCATACCGCCCCGAGACCTCCTGGCCCTGCACTTGGACCTCCGCCACCTCGCCGTTGATGATTTTTGATTTAAAAACGGAATAGGAAATATGTTCCACATTTTTTTCCGACCAGAAATGGATGTATCCATAGGTTATCAGCATCCAGAAAATAAAGAACAGAAGCAAGCGAAACCAAGGGGGGTATTTTTGAAAGTCAAAAAACTTCCTTTCCGGTGATATTTCAGCCATTTTTATCCTTTTCCGGGAGAACAAAATTTCATTTTAAGAGATCCAGAGTGACGAAATCAAGAGTTAGCGTTACCATATTCCGCTTCAATTCATGCTACTATTGATTGATATGCAACATTATGTACCATGAAAATGGGTACAGGAGTGTATTCAGGTAATATGGATACCTTACCTGTTGGCAAAACTGCTCATTTTCATAAAAAAGATTCACAAATATTTTGTTTATTTACTTGATATTAAAATATAAAAAATAATGTCGTAGACATTTTCAGATTCGCTTTTATGTTATACAAGGATTGATCTGCGGAATTGGTTGCATTGCAATTTCTGTGCATAAGCAAAAAACCATGCATTGGCCAGGGTATTTAAACCATGACTCTGAAGTCGAAAAAATACCGGATCTTCATAGTCGAGGATCATCGTCTGTTTCGAGAGGGTCTGAAATCGATGCTGAAAGATCGTGGCGACATAGAAATTGTTGGCGAAGCCGAAGATGGCCTGAATGCAGTCCGAATGATCAGGAGGATTAAACCCGCCATGGTTCTTCTCGATCTTTCCATCCCCAGGATCAGCGGAATTTCGGTGATGAAGGAGGTAAAACGGGATCTTCCCGAAACCAAAATCCTGGCATTGACGATACACGAATCGGACCAGTATGTTTTTGAGGCGTTCGATGCCGGTGTGGATGGCTATTGCATCAAAGACGTGAGCAGGCAGGAGCTGATGGTGGCGATTGACAGTGTCCTGCTTGGGAAGCCTTTCATCAGCTCCGGCATATCCGACCAGATAATCGAGGGGTATCTCAACGGTCGAAAATCATTTAAAGAAGAAAGTGTGTGGGATACGGTCACCCAAAGAGAAAGGGAAGTCCTGAAACTCCTGGCTGAAGGGTATACCAATAAGGATATAGCCTTGTTCCTGCATATCAGCGTAAAGACGGTCGAAAAACATCGGTCGAATCTCATAGGCAAACTGGATTTACATAATGTTGCTCAACTGACTACCTATGCTATCCAAAAAAGACTTGTCGAACCAAAAATGTGAAGAATTCCGGAGAAAAAACTGAGGTAAAAATGGGGTGCTGGTGAACGGACAGCAATATCATTCCTTATTGACAGGCAGTAGGACGATGAAGGTTGAGCCTTCCCCCGGCCGGCTCTCAACACGAATTTCTCCCTGGTGGTTTTGGATGATACCTTGACAGACCGACAAACCAAGGCCGGTTCCCTTGACTTCAGCTTTGGTGGTGAAGAACGGCTGAAAGATCAGATCCATTTTTTCGGGCTCAATGCCTACGCCGCTATCCTTGATTGCAACCGCGACTCTTTTCTCTTCCTGCCAGGTGCTAATCGTAATCACCCCGCCGTTCTCGAGACAGGCGTCAGCGGCATTGTTCAACAGATTAAGAAAAACTTGTTTGATCTGGTCCGGAATCGCCAGGACCTGCGGCAATATTCCGGCATAGTTCAAGACCGTAGAAATCTTTTTGCGCTTGAAATCGCTCTTGCACAACAGCAGCAAAGAATCGATGGACGCATGCACATCCATCGCCACTTTTCTGTCCGAAGAAGGCCGGTTGAAATCCTGCAGGCTGCTAATCAAATTTCTCATTCGGCAGATTTCGCTTATAGCCAGGTCCAGCAACACTTTATCCTCTTCTTCCAGTTCCCTCCATTTCTTAAAACCCTGGAGTATGGCCATAATTCCTTGCAGAGGGTTATTGAACTCATGGGCGATAGAAGCGGACAATTGGCCGATTGCCGAGAGTTTTTCGGCATGCAGGTATTGCGACTGTGTTTCCTGAAGCTCGCGGGTTCGTTCCTCAACTCTTTGTTCCAGTTCATCATTGAGAGCCTGGAGCTGTTCTTCAACCTGTTTGCGTGTGGTGATATCTTCCGTGAAGATTACGATTCCGCCAATATCCCCCGATATACCGTACCAAGGGCGGATTTCCCAGCGCAGCCACTGGACTGATCCGTCAGGTCGCTCGTAGCGGTACTCTTCTGCTTTTAACACCTCACCTGCAAGCCCGCGGCGATAGACTTCTTTCCATTGGTCGGCTCTATCGTGGGCTTTATAGATCGACAGACCACACACGTCGTCCCGGTCTGCCAGACCGTAATCGTTCAACCAGCGACGACTGGCACTCAGATACCGCATATCGCGATCGAACATCGCAAGCGCCGCCGGGGCATGCTCGATGAACAATCGCAGGCGCTGTTCGCTTTCGTAAAGGGCTCTCTCCATCCGCTTAAGCTCTGTGACATCCTGAATGGCCACGGCGCTTCCGACGATATTTCCTTTTGTATCGTATACCGGAGCGGCGCTGTTGATAATAAAACTTTCAGGGCCGTCGAACCGCCGAATCCGCATCATCTGCCCGATCGAGGCCTTTCCCTTCTGGACAGCTATGGCCGCCGCCCATTCTTCAGGGACAACAAGCTTACCCGTGTCGACCCACCATGCTTTGTAAACAGAATAGTCTTTTACGGATAGAACCTTCGGGTGCGGTTCCCCCCATATCATCTCACATGCTTTATTTGCATGGATAACGCCGCCTGTTTTGTCGGTAATGGCAACACCTGTCGGCAAAGCTTGCATTACGGCAGCAAGAAGGCGTTTTTCATTTTCTACCTGTGTATTCGTTGCCGCCAACTCGACAGTTTGCCGACTCAATTCTTCGTTTTGCTGCTGGAGTTCCTCGTTTACTGTCTGGAGACGGGCTTC
Source organism: Desulfobulbaceae bacterium BRH_c16a (assembly GCA_000961725.1). GTDB lineage: Bacteria > Desulfobacterota > Desulfobulbia > Desulfobulbales > Desulfocapsaceae > Desulforhopalus_A. Next base: position 109,544 of record LADS01000031.1, on the reverse strand, counting down.
GCTCTGCCGCAACGCCTCTTCTGCACGTTTACGGTCGGTGATGTCGTGAATAATGGAATAGAGTAAGTTCTTACCTCCGCTGGAAATCTTGTTGCTGAATACCTCCACATCCCGAACGGAGCCGTCTGCCCTTCGGTGGCGAAATTCATAACCGGCACTCTCCGACATTTCCACTTTCGTTATTATAGCTTGTACCTTCTCTGGTGGCAGGATGTTGATCTCTTGAATACTCATCTGTTTAAGCACCTCAAGGGGCCACCCGTAAAATTGTGCCGCCGCTTTATTGGCATCGACGATATTGCCGGTTTCTGCATCGAGTATGAGTATGACCGCAGAGTGTTGTTCAAACAGTTTTCGGAATCTGTTCAACCGGGTGAAACTCGTGGGACGGGGGGTGTCGTCTGAGGCATTCATATTGATTCTCCTGCAGAGTATGTTTATCCGTCCAAAAAGTCTGCTTTCCAATAATGGCCATGAGACAGGTTGCTGCAGTGTCGGAAAATATTGCCGATGTAATCCGAATTGTTTCCCCTGGTCTTTCAGGACAACATAAATACAATAAATACGAATGATCGCCGATGCAGGGCAAAGAAACCTTTTTGCGCAGGGGAGGGGAACCTTTTGCCTCTATTGCCTAGAAAAGTTTACTGCCGATTTTCGCATCGACTGCGGGCGACACGAATGTGGCTTCACCGCTCTCCGCTTTTGGATATTGAACTCCGAGAATCAAAACCTCTGAAATAACGGAGCCCATCTGCCTGGGCTCAAAGTTCAAAACCCCAAGCACAAGCCGATCTTTTACCTCATCCATGGGGTGATGGGTAAACCGGCCATAGCTCAGACGTTGTCCATACTTGCCAAAGTCGATGGTCATTTTATACGTTGGCTTATGAGTTCTTGTTTCCAGTTCGACTTGCAGAACCCTGCCGACCCTGATATCGAGTTTTTCGAACGAATCTTCATAAGATACAAGAGCTTTGTTGATTTTTGACATACCTTGAACCCACTTTTGTTGTTTGTTGTTTTGTTATTGACCGAACGGCTGTCTGTGTGCTATTCCTTGTGCCGATCAGCGGCAAGAAACTTTTCCATCAATACGGAATAACAGCGACAACGTCAATACATATGAACATTGGTTATCAACTCACTCGGTGGTGCATCGCCTCTTTCTGGCGCAGCTGGCGCACAGAGCGATTCCGGAGTTGGTAGCGTCTTCAGGCTGAACCCCTATTTTTCAAAGCCCCGCAAACCTTCTCCAGGTTTGACGGGGCTTTTTGCATTTCCAGCACCAGCTGTTCAAAGAAACCCTCCAGGCCTGGACCAGACTGCCGGGCACAATCACAGGAGAGTGACGGATGAACAGGATCATTTCAACAATTCTATCGGGAAATTTACCATACTGCCTTGTTCAAAAACAGGACAGCGAGGAGATTCTCGTGCTGCTGGGGCAGGCCCGGCAATATGAGTATCTCAATGACATTCCAAGAAAACATGGTCCGGCCGGCGACCGGCGCCTGTACGATACGATCAGTGTCATCCCCTTTTGCCAGATGAAAGAGCGCGGTTTCGAGGCGCATGACGAAGGGGAAAAAATCCGCACCATAGTCGTGGAAAAGCAGATCGCCATCCTCAAGAACGACTTGCTGCGCCTGCTTCCCAACACCCGCATGCACCTTGCAGGCGAGTTGGAATACGAAACAAGCGAAGCGGAATACCAGGAAATAATCAGCCGTATCGTGACCGATGAGATCGGCGAGGGGGAAGGGGCCAATTTTGTCATCCCCCGCAACGGCACCGGCCGTATCGCGGGCTTCACGGCTGCCTCCGCCTGCAGCCTCTTCTCGGCCCTGGTCCGGGAGGATTACGGCACCTACTGGAAGTTTCTCTTTTATGATACTACGCGCTTTTTCATCGGCTCGACCCCGGAGCGTCATCTGCTGGTGGAGACCGGCCGGGTCAAAATGAATCCTATCAGCGGCACCTTCAGGAAAGATACGGAGTATGAATGCCGGCAACATTTCAAGGAGGAACTGCTGAATTTTCTCACCGATCAAAAAGAGATCAACGAACTGTTCATGGTGGTCGACGAGGAGCTGAAGATGATGGCCCGGATGTGCAGGGCGGGAGGGACTATTGTCGGACCGCTGCTGAAGGAGATGTCGCAGCTTATCCACTCGGAATATCTGCTGTCCGGTATCAGCGACAAGGATATCTTCGATCTCTTCAGCGATTCAATGTTTGCCGCCACGGTGGTCGGCAGTCCGGTGAAAAACGCCTGCCGGATTATCAAGAAATATGCTCAATCCTCCAGACGCTATTACGGCAGCGCCCTGATGCTGGTCGGCCGTGATCCGGATGGCACCGATTATCTCGATTCGCCCATTACCATACGGACTCTTGAAATCGAGTCGACCGGCATTTTCCATTTCAGCACCGGAGCCACTCTGGTTAAAGATTCGGTGCCGGCAGAGGAGGTGCGGGAAACCGCCGCCAAAAGCCGGGCCATCCTGCGGCCACTCAGGCAAAATATGGAAAGCCAGGTTCGTCCGCCGCTGCTGCCGTCGCTCGCAAGCGATGACGATATCATCGAATCCCTGAACAGGCGTAATCAGGGATTATCGGATTTCTGGTTTTTTCAGCAGGATCAAACAGGCAGATCAAAGGCAGGTTTTGACGGGATCGCCCTCACCCTGATCGATAATGGCGATGATTTCATCTACATGCTGCGTCATATTTTTGCTTCCCTGGGTGTCCGCACTTCGGTCATCGCATATCGTGATTACAATATCGCCGGGGATGAGGCTGACATTACCCTGCTCGGGCCGGGGCCGGGCAACCCGAACAACGACACGGACGACAAGATCCGCTGCAATATGGCGATTGCCACGGCTCTGCTGAAGGCCGGGAAGAAGTCGCTGTTCATCTGCTCGGCCACCAGATTCTGTGCCGGTGTCTCGGTTATCCGGTGCACCGCAAGGCTCGGCCGCTGCAAGGCTCCCAGCTGGAAATCGATCTATTTGGGGCTCGGGAAAAGGTCGGCTTTTATAACACCTTTGCCGCCGGTATCCCTGCCGATTGCGCATATGATTTTGCGACTCTCGAAGATCCGGCTGAACTGGTCGGTATCAGAGGAAAAAAGTTTATCGGTTACCAGTTTCACCCGGAATCGATCCTGACCAGGAACGGATATGAAATCCTGCGACATACGTTAAACCATCTTGTGCACGGAAAACCTGAGAGATGAAGGATGTCGTCTTCCAGGCCTTTGCGGTCCAGAAACACCGGTTTGAGGCACAAGGGCTTTCCAATAAGGAGCAACAGGCCTCCCTCGATGCAGCCATTGAGGAGCTGGTGCGAGAGACGCCCAAGGATCTCTGAGACATGAAACCATGAAATTCGACACCCCGGAGGGACTTCTGGTTATTTCATTCCGGCCAAGAGCAGTTGTTCCACCTCATACTGGATGCCCAGCAGCCGGCCGGTCAGCAACTCCAACTCCGACCGGGCCGGACCTATCTGGGCGATGATCCTGGTGCAATTGTAATTCAGGCAGAACATTGGCTTGAACATGAAGGAACACCCCTCCGTGCCGATAAAGCAGCAGGCCTTGCCCTGTCCCTCGCTGATGTCGATCTTCACCCCGGCCAGCAGGTTCATCAGCATCTGCAGGGCGTCGGTTTCTTCAGCTATTTCCCGGCTGCAGCAGCCGCCGGGATTATTCGTCGCACAGGCGGCGCACTGACGGCCCATGCCCATTGCGGCCATGTATTCGCCAAGGGTGTCTGCTGCTTGCAGCAAGGTAGCGAAAGTGCCGGCAAACGTCGGGTCCTGCATGAGTCGGTGGCTCAACTGGGCATGGAGGGCTTTGCCGAAGTTCAGGCGGCTCTGCAGCGTCCCGTTGTAAAGTTGGTGCAAGAGAGAGGGGCTCGGCAGCATAACATTCCGTGAAAGGCAAAGGATTGGAAATACGTCGGTCGACGAACCTGCAAGCAGGTATCAAGGCAGTGCAAACAGATATCATAAGTTTTTCCAAAGGCATACAAAATTGTCAGACAAGGCACCTGAAGGGTCTGTTTCAAGCAGATAAAAATAATATGGAACGAATGGAGGGGAGAGTGGTTGAGACCGTTCCGGTGTTACCCAGCAGGCTACTCTTCGGGCCGTCAGATCAAACACAGCCGAAACACCAAAGACGCCTAACCAGTGGTTAGATATGACCAGTGGTTAGATATGACCTTGTTGTCTCGTTGCAGTTGCTGGCATAGCAACTGCCTGCTCGGTAATTATTAGCTGAAAACGAAATATTATATTGCTTATCATAGGGTGTGACAACCTGGCACAAAAATTGCGTTATTCATGTGGCATGATGATGGGCTTTTTTAATGGCGCTTCATACCCGCTAATCAAAAAACATCTTTCTCGCCCATGCTTTGATCCTGCTCGAAAGGTTTTCAGTAACTCAATCTAAAGGAGAAACAACATGAAATACACAGCAAAAGACTATGCAAGACTCATCGGTACGCCGGGGTTCAGTGAAGCCCTGTTGAAAAACCACTTCACCCTCTATCAGGGGTATGTAACCAATACCAACAAATTGCTCGATACCCTGGATCGGATGCTGAAGGATGGAATGGCTGCCAATCCCGAGTTTGCCGAACTGAAGCGACGGCTCGGCTGGGAATTCAACGGAATGCGCCTTCACGAATACTATTTCGACAATTCTGGGGCCAAGGCACCCTTGGATCGAAACGGTAAGCTGGGCAAGAAACTGGCCGAGTGCTTCGGCAGCATTGATGCATGGGAAAAGGACTTCCGGGCCACGGGGGCGATGCGCGGCATCGGTTGGACCATTCTTTATGAAGATTCAATCGACGGCAGACTCATCAATTTCTGGATCAACGAGCACGACGTCTCCCATCCGGCGGGCTGCATGCCGATTCTGGTGATGGATGTCTTTGAACATGCTTTCATGCTCGATTACGGGCTGAAAAGGGCTGATTATATCGAGGCGTTTTTTGCCGGCATTGACTGGAAAGTGGTCGAGGGGCGGCTTAAATAAACGGCAATTATGGAGCGAAGCACATTAGAGGCGAAGCCTCGCTCGATTGCAGTCTATGTGCTCAGACGTGGATGTTTTTTTAATAGAAAACGCTAAAACTATCATGAATCTAATAATGAATCTTAAACGACGATATCCCATAGGTGCCGAGCTGCAACCGAACGGCGGCACGCATTTCCGAGTATGGGCGCCTCGCCCGAAGAAAGTGGAAGTGCTCCTTGAGGCTGGACCTGGAGCGCCGGCGACCGTTCAACTGGAACGGCAGGAAGACGGGTACTTTGCCGGCCCGGTCCCGCAGGCGGCTGAGGGGACCCGCTATCGCTTCCGGCTGGATGACGTGGGTTGCTTTCCTGACCCGGTGTCACGGTATCAGCCGGAAGGACCCTTCGGTGCGTCGCAGGTGGTTGATTCTTCGAGGTTCCGATGGAACGATGGCGGATGGCAGGGTGTAGACTTAAAGGGCCAGGTCATCTACGAAATGCATATCGGGACCTTCACGGAAGAAGGGACATGGCAGGCCGCTCAGCATGAGCTTGCGGAGTTGGCTGACTGCGGAATAACCCTTCTCGAATTGATGCCTGTGCACGATTTCCCTGGTCGTTTTGGATGGGGCTATGATGGCGTCGGGATGTTCGCTCCGGTTCACCTGTATGGCGAGCCGGACGATTTCCGCCGTTTTGTCGACGAAGCCCATCGCGTTGGTTTGGGGGTGATTCTCGACGTGGTCTACAACCATTTCGGCCCGGATGGGAATTACCTGGATGAGTTTTCACCCGAATATTTCAGCGACAAGTATAAAGGCGAGTGGGGAAAGCCTGTCAACTTCGATGGCGAGAAGGCAGGTCCGGTGCGAGAATTCTTCCTCACCAACGCTGCTTACTGGATCGATGAGTTCCACCTCGATGGTCTGCGGCTGGACGCCACCCAGGCGATTTTCGACGCCTCCCCGGAGCACATCATCATGGCTATCGGCAAATGCGTGCGGACATCGGCATGCGGAAGGAAGACAATTCTTGTGGCGGAGAATGAGCCACAACACACGAAACTGGTGCGCCCGATCGAGAGCGGCGGCTACGGGCTGGACGCTCTTTGGAACGACGATTTCCATCACAGCGCCATGGTCGCGATGACCGGGCGCAATGAAGCCTATTACACCGACTATCTGGGCAAGCCGCAGGAATTCATCTCGATGGTGAAGTACGGCTATCTCTACCAGGGACAGCATTATAAGTGGCAGAAAAAGCGGCGCGGTACACCCGGAATCGGGCTGGCACCGGAAAAATTCGTGACGTTTATTCAGAATCACGACCAGATAGCCAATTCCGGCCACGGCCAACGTGTGCAGTTCCTGACCAGTCCGGGGCGGTTGCGGGCGATGACCGCACTCTTGTTGCTTGCGCCGGGAACTCCCATGCTTTTTCAAGGACAAGAGTTCGCGTCGTCAAGTCCGTTCTGTTATTTTGCCGACCATAACTCTGGTCTTGCCAAGCTTGTGGCAGAAGGGCGAACGAAGTTTCTGGTCCAGTTCCGCAGTCAGGCAACGAGCAAGATGGTGCCATACCTGGTCGACCCGGCGGATCCCGCTGTATTTGAGCGGTGTAAACTTGATTTCAGGGAGCGGAAGCGTAACCGAGGCACCTACGATCTGCACAGGGATCTGCTGCATTTGCGCCGCGAAGATTCCGTCTTCGGCGCCCAGACTCCCGGCGGTGTGGATGGTGCCGTGCTCGCCGGAGAGTGCCTGTTGCTGCGTTTTTTCGGCAAGGACGATGACGACCGCCTGCTGCTGGTGAACTTCGGACCGGATCTGCATCTGGACCCCGCGCCGGAACCGCTGCTCGCGCCACCGGATGGAAGGGCATGGCAGACATTGTGGTCGAGCGAAGATCCCCGATATGGCGGCACCGGGACGCCTCGGCTCGACTCCGAAGACAGCTGGCGCATCCCCGGGCATGCCGCGGTAGCATTGCATCCAATATCGGCGGAGCAAGAGAGCCATGACTGATCTGATTCGAGTTATTCACAAAAGCAAAATAAACGAATCGCAATCGGATCCCCACCTGATGAGGGAGTGGCTGGTCACCAACGGCCTTGGCGGATACGCCTCGGGAACCGTCACAGGCACCATCACCCGCCGCTACCACGGGCTTTTGATTGCCGCTCTGCCCAATCCGCTGGGCCGCATGATGATGCTGAACGGGCTCTCCGAGCGCCTGCGCCTTCCGGACCGTCGCGTACTGTATACGGGCGCTGAGGAACTTGCGGGCACCTCTTCTGAGGCGACCCTTGCTGTCAGCGAGTTTCGGTTGGAAGCCGGACTGCCGGTGTGGCGTTACGAGGTGGATGGGTTCGTTCTTGAAAAACGTCTTATCCTTCCCTACCGGCAGAACACCGTGCATGTGACGTATCTTCTGCTCTCGGGCAAAGGAAGTCTGCGGTTAGGGCTTCGGCCGGCGATGCATTTCCGTTCGCACGATGCGCAGGTCAGCGAGCGGCGTTCGACACACTATAAATTATCGGTATTCGAGGACCAGTTCGAGATCACGGGGGCCGAGGAACTGCCCGTGCTGCGGCTTATCGTTCATGGTCCGTCAACGGCATTTACCTTTGACCGCAAGGAAACCTCCTTGATTCCTTATCGCACCGAGCGCAATCGCGGGTACGAATGGCAAGGGTCGCTTTGGAGTCCCGGTTACTTTCGTGTCGACCTGCGCGAAGGCGACCGGACCACGCTCGTGGCGTCAACCGAAAAGTGGGAAACGATTCGGGCATTATCGCCTGAGGGAACGTACCGTGCGGAGCTTGATCGCCGGAAGCTGCTGCTGGACGCCGCTTCGCCGGAAGCGCGGGAGGGACCGGCTGCGGAACTGGTGCTTGCCGCCGATCATTTCCTCATTACGCCGGTCGGGCGCATGGAAAGCCCTCGCCTGCCGGTTCCCGGCGATGGGGGAAAGACAGTTATCGCGGGATACCATTGGTTTACGGACTGGGGCCGCGACACTATGATAAGCCTCGAAGGACTCACCCTGAAAACCGGCCGCAGGAATGAGGCGGCCCGGATTCTGCTCACGTTTGCCGATTATGTCCGCGATGGACTGATCCCCAATATGTTTCCCGAAGGCGAGAGGGAAGGACTCTATCATACCGCCGACGCCTCACTGTGGTTCTTCCACGCCATCCACCGATATGTGCAGCTTACGAGCGACCGCGAGACGCTGAGGCTGCTGCTGCCCAAATTGACGGAAATCATCGAGCATCACATGCGCGGAACGCTATTTTGCATCGGCATGGATGCAGAGGACGCGTTGCTGCAGCAGGGGCAGCAAGGATATCAACTTACCTGGATGGATGCAAAGGTGGGAGACTGGGTGGTTACGCCGCGACGGGGTAAAGCGGTGGAGATCAACGCCCTCTGGTACAATGCACTGCGATTGATGGAGGAGTGGCTGAAGGAAGAGGACCAGGCGATTGCCATGCACCGGATGAAAGAGACGGCCGATCGTGTGCGAGAGTCTTTCAACCTGCGGTTCTGGTATGAACAAGGGGGGTACCTTTATGACGTGGTGGATGCCGAAAACGGCGGCAGCGACGACGCATGCCGCCCGAACCAGATTTTTACGATCTCGCTCGATCACCCCGTGCTCGACGAAGCTCGATGGCAACAGGTAATGGACGTGGTGACGGATCGCCTGCTCACGCCCGTTGGACTGCGTTCTCTCGCGCCCGGGCATCCGGATTACAAAGCTCGATATTACGGTGATCTACGCTCGCGCGATGCAGCATACCATCAGGGCACGGTGTGGGCATGGTTAATCGGTCCTTATGTGGATGCATGGCTAAAGCTGAATACGGGCAAGGAGGCGGAGGCCAGACAATTCCTATTGGGTTTAGCGGCACATATGAACGACGCCTGTATCGGTTCGGTCAGCGAAGTCTTCGATGCCGAAGAACCGTACACCCCGCGCGGTTGCGTAGCGCAGGCATGGAGTGTAGCAGAGTTGCTGCGCTGCTGGGTGAAAACAGCAATATAAAGTATGGACTTCAGCAAAATTGGGAGTGAATATATACTCAAATTATCGTTCCTCGCCCGAAGAAAAAGTATATTTAACCTTACTACGGAGCTTTCTGCGTTTGAATAACCTGCTTTACATTATTCTGTATTTCCGATGCCGCGGAGAGTCGAAATGCGACTTCCCCACCAATTCGCCTGGATCAGGAATTGAAACTTTGATAGGTTGTTTACCCATGATTTCTGCAGGCACGTTCCAGTTGAAGCCGACTCCCCCGGCGAGCAATATCAAAGAGCCCATTCTCGGAGTCGGCCTCACCTTCCGCTACCATCGGTGTTGATTGGGGAATTATAATCGTGACACAGATTTTGAACACTCCCTCTATTTTTCTACAATTTTCTTGAGCTGGCCGATTTTTTCCTGAATCTTTCCTTTCAAGTTCTCGTTCTTTCCTTCGGCTTCGAGATCGGGATTGTTGACTATTTTCCCGACGTTCTCCTTGATCTTGCCTTTCACTTGATGGATTTTGCCTTCGACATTATTTGTGTTGCTTGATTTCATGATATTCCTCCTGTTTACCGTTATTGTCGACTGTGCGACAACTAGATCCTGCCCAACAGGAGCAGGATCAGCAGAATTACTACGATCAGTCCGACCACGCCGCCCGGAGCGTACCCCCAAGACCGGCTATGCGGCCAGATTGGGATTATTCCCAAAAGCGCCAGAATCAGAATTATGAGTAATATTGTGCTCAATGACATAATCCATCCTCCCGTTAAATTTAATGGAACCGGACCCCCGTTTATTGGTCGCTCATTCCAAACAACAAGCAATCTTCGTGTCCGGCCTTATACTTCAAATATCAGAAGAACCGATGAAGTGGTTGGCTGACGGTCATTGACTGCGCCCGCCACCGGACCCCATTCCTCCTCCGCCTGAACCCATGCCGCCACCCCCGGTTCCCATACCACCACCCGGTCCCATACCGTGTCCACCGGCAGGAGGCTGGTCGGGCAGGACTATGCCCCGAGATGCGGCGCGCTCCTGCATGGCCTTGTGATGTTCGTTTCGAACCTGCTCTTGCTCTTCCATAGTTTGTGCAGCCTGCATTTTGGCGCGAAACTCAGTGCGTTCCTGTTGCGTCATAAGCTGGCTGCCATAGATTCGATCTTGAGCTTGTGTTTGTGCATTTTTTGTGACAGGTGTTGGATCGGCGGCCGACACCGCGAACCCGGCGTGCAGGGACAGGGCGATGGCCAAGGTGGATACTGTCAATAATCGTTTTGTCATTTTAGACTCCTCTGAGTTGTAGGTTGTTTGGTTGTTTAATCTGTGCAATCGTAACTGCTCAACCGGGCAATGACGTGTTTCTTCGTCTGACGGCAAGTAGAATGGTGGTTCTGAAGGCTCAGCGAGGCGCCCGAAGCTTTATGTATTCTCTTTCAACGAGAACATAGCAAGCCCTGTGCCATACCCCTTTCGTTTGGTAGGTCGTCGCTCATCACACTGATTTTCTAAGATAACGAACACTAAGATTATTTTGTGCCGGAGCGGTTGACCCTTTCATAACGGTCATATGCAACCGATGGTTATATATGACCGTTATCTGAAGATCAGGTACGAACGTGCGATGAGGGAGAGGTGAGATGATCTGCAATTTTCAAGGGGAAAGGACGCCACTCGATCCAGCGAAGCCGAACAGGGTATACACCGGGGGCAAAACGTTACTACGACGACATTACTGACGCCCCGGCGTCACCCAGGCCGGCTTGTCGGGGCATACCCCGCTATTCCGGTCATGAATCGGATCAGCCCGTAACTGAGCCAGCACAACAGACGCAGCATGATTGGCTGCGATCGCCAGTTGTTCTCAAATACCCGCCTTGCTCCCGCGTTGATAGCCTGACCAAGGCTGTCCTTTAACGCTGTGGCGAAGTTCCGGTCATCAACTACGATATTTGCCTCAAGGGCAAGCAACAGACTGAACGGGTCAAGGTTTGAGGATCCCACCGTCGCCCAATGTTCATCGATCACCGCGACCTTGGCATGCAGAATGCCCTGGTGGTACTCATAGACCTCGATCCCCGCATCGAGGAAATTGCCGAAGAGAGCACGCGAGGCATAGTGGGCCAATCGGTATTCTATTTTTCCCTGCAACAGTAAAACCACCCGGACTCCACGCCCGGCTGCAGCCATAAGCGCATGACGAAAATTCAGACCCGGAAAAAAATAGGCGTTTGCCAGAATGATTTCGCTTTGCGCCTGTTCAATTGCCCGCAGATAAGCATTTTCAATGTCACGGCGATGACGGAAGTTATCCCGTACCAGAAAGGCCGATCGCATATGTCCAGCGGATTCCGGCGGAGGATCCGGTCTTTGGTGGTCCCGGTTCCAAACAAGATGCAAGCGATGGGACCAGACCGCACGAGCCCACAACCGACGGCTTGAAGCATAGATTTCTTTCACTAACGGCCCTTCCACGCTTACCGCATAGTCATAACGCGGGGAATCCTGACCAGGGATTTCCATATCATCAATAATGTTCATGCCTCCAACAAATGCCAGCCTCCGGTCCACCACCACAATTTTTCGGTGCAGGCGCCGCAGCCTCCTGCGCCGCAGTGTCCAAGGCGATATGTGGGGTCGGAACATGAGCACCATAACCCCTGCCTGTTCCAGATAATCGATCATGGTTTCCGGCAAACCGTTCGACCCGAACCCATCGATCAAGAGATGCGTTTTAACCCCACGTAAGGCGGCTCGCCTGAGAGCTTCGGCAATGCGACGTCCGGTATGGTCATTTTCAAAAATATAGGTTTCCAGGAATATTCCATGCTCCGCTCGGTCCAGGGCCTCTTCAAGCACCGGAAAATAAGCATCGCCGTTGTGCAACAGGGTAATCCGGTTGTCTGAATAGATTTCAGTCACAGCAGGTTCAACCTCATACTCATGGTTAACTTTTAGTACCTTAGAAATTCATTTCTTATTTTTTAGGAATGAATTTCGTGAAGGTACTTATACCCCCTTGTGGGGTGTTGGATCAGTCTTTCGCAAGGCAACGCCACCTTCAGTGAACACCGTGAGGCTAAGATAGGCAAATGGTAAAATACGATAACACCGAAAAGCGATAAAGAAGTCTTCTGTTGAGGTTATCCCACTCATCCCGGTAGACTCTTTTGTCTCTCAATGCCGTGTAGTCAATTCGAATTCCCTTCAGAGTCGTCAGAAACGCCTGGGCCTGGTCAGGCGTAAGTGCCCTGGTTTTCTGATCTGCTGGAAGACGAGATCGACCGGGCGATGACCCGGACCAGCAGAATGGAGGAACCCAGGAACGGGAACAGAATTGCAGCGGCCTGTTGTATCTGAGGTCATCAATTCTTCTCTGGAGGTGTGTCAGAGAGAGATGAGGCTGAATATCAATCCAGACTGGACTACATCCGGCGTGATTATCTGCGGATGACGGATCAAGGCAGATACACCGAGCGCGAGGAAAGATTAGACATTTCGCACAGGCTCGATCTGTTGGAAGCCGATCTTGATCGGCTCCGGCAGCATTTTTGGGAATCGACGGGCATGGTTGATGAACTCGCAGAAAGTTCAGGGTTCAAGGCCTTTCGAGCGCACCAGGTGCCGCTCCTGGCGGGTGAGGCGCCCCGAGCATCTGAGACCCGGAGTTCAATCGAAACACGCGGGTCGTGCCGCTGACGAATCTGGAAGACCGTGTTCTCGACGCATACCTGTGATAATTGCGGATTGAGACGCAGATTTCTGTTCAGGCCAATTTTTCCAAAAGGGCCTTGGCAGCCGGCTCGGAAGATGCGGGGTTTTGCCCGGTGATCAGCAAGCCATCGATCACGACATATGGCTGCCAGTCCGCCGCCTTCGAATATTCTCCACCACCGTCCTTCAGTACGTCTTCAACCAGGAAGGGAACGACCTCGGTCAGCCCGACCGCCTGCTCTTCACTGTTGGTGAAACCGGTTACCGACTTGCCTTTAACCACGGGTGTGCCATCAGGTGTCTTAGCATGCTGCAGCACACCCGGAGCGTGGCAGACGGCGGCTACCGGTTTGCCCGCAGCCAGCATTGCCTCGATCAGAGCAATGGAAGATGCGTCTTTCGCTAGATCCCAGAGGGGGCCATGCCCGCCGGGGTAAAATACGGCATCAAAATCGTCGGCCGAAACTTCGTCCAGCTTGAGGGTACTCGCGAGAACGGCCTGTGCGGCGTAATCTGCCTTGAATCGGCGAGTGGCTTCGGTCTGGACCGCCGGATCGTCGCTCTTGGGATCGAGCGGCGGCGGGCCGCCAAGCGGTGAAGCCAGCGTGACCTTGGCGCCTGAGTCCTTAAAAAAGTAATAGGGAGCGGCGAATTCTTCCAACCAGAAACCGGTTTTTTTGCCGGTATTGCCGAGCTTGCCGTGTGAAGTGAGAATCATAAGGATTTGCATGTTGCCTCCCGGTTCGGGTGAATATGATTGGATTAATCTTTGGCGACGCGAACGATCAGTTTGCCGAAGTTCCTGCCTTCGAGCAGACCGATGAAGGCCTGCGAAGCGTTCTCAAGCCCGTCAACGACATCCTCGCGGAACCTGATCTTGCCCTCTCCAATCCAAGTGGTCATCTGGTCGAAAAACTCACTGTAGCGATGACCGTAGTCTTCAAAGATGATAAATCCCTGCATCTTGATCCGTTTTGTGAGCAGTGTGCGGGTCAGCAGCACCAGGCGGTCGGGTCCAGGCGGCAGGCTGGTGTCGTTGTAGTGGGCGATCAGCCCGCACAGCGGGATACGGGCACGGATGTTCAACAGGGGCAAGACAGCATCGAAGACCGCTCCGCCGACGCTCTCAAAATAGACGTCGATCCCCTTTGGGCAGGCGGCGTCCAATTGTTGTCGGAAATCACTGCTGCGGTGATCGACGCAACCATCGAAACCCAGCTCCTCAACCACAAAACGGCACTTCTCTGCACCACCGGCGATACCGACTGCCCGGCAGCCTTTGAGCTTGGCGATCTGACCGACCACCGAGCCCACCGCTCCACTTGCGGCGGCGACAACCACCGTGTCTCCCGCTTGCGGTTGTCCGATGTCGAGCAAGCCCATATATGCCGTAAAGCCCGGCATGCCTAGAACTCCGAGGGCTATCGAAGGGTTGGACATTTTGGTATCGAGCCTGGTGAGCCCGGTGCCGTCGGAAAGGGCATAATCCTGCCAGCCGCTGTTGCCCAAGATCAGGTCACCTGGTTGATAGTCCGGGTGTCGAGAGTCGACCACCCGCGAAACGGTGCCGCCGACCATAACTTCCCCTATCGCCACTGACGGGGCATAGGATGGCACATCGGCCATCCTGCCACGCATGTACGGATCAAGCGAAAGATACAAGGTGCGCAGCAGAACTTGCCCCGAGGAGGGCAAAGGAGTGGCATTTATCAGAAGACGGAAGTTGTCGGCAATCGGAGCGCCGACGGGACGCGAATGCAAGACGATTCTACGGTTGACGGTTTTATCTTTTGACATGGTATCTCCCTTATTCATCAATAATTACAGTTTTACCTTCCGCAGCCGCAGGGCATTGACGATGACCGAGACGGAACTCAGGCTCATCGCGGCGCCGGCAATGATCGGACTGAGCAGCAACCCCACAGGATGAGTGCGACTGCCAAGGCGGACCCAGTTACCCAGGAGAGGGAAGCGAGGCCGCTCACCATCTGCATTATTGTTGTCAGTCCGGCAGTCCGGCGGCCAGTGCATCCGCCGCGTAAATTCCCGGGATGATCCCCACATCACCCACGCCCTCGTGCAAAGCCCGAGCGTACTTCTTTAGGAATGTCCAGCGGCTTGAGCAGAGAAGGACATCTGGACCATTTCTAATTTCGTTGGAAATAAAACCCGCAATCACCCTGGCGGCAAAGAACCGTCCCAACCGCGTGTCCTGCATGTCGCCGATTTCTTCAATGTTGACAGTCAGGCCGTCAACGACTCCTATTCTCAGGGGGAGTCGGATACGAGAAAAACGGAAGCCTGCGGTACTGCCGGTTATGGCAATATTCGAACAGACTTTTCCCGGTCCCATTGGCGTGTCTTTGCCGCAGCAATAAAGGCGTCTTTGTCGCTTGCATCGACAACGCCCGGGTCCTGTCCGATATTTGCTTTAAGCAGGAGGGCCTTACCGCCTTTATCGACGGCAATTGCCTTGAGATGACCGAAAGCATCTCGCACGAAATCGATCGCGGCGCTTTCCAGCGATAGTGCCGCTGCGCCTTCTTCGGAGAGGAGGACGGCGACGGCGTCGAACAACACCGAAGGCGTGCCGGCCAGTTGTCCGTCAGCCGCGAGCAGCGAGCCATCGGCAAGTATTGCGCCGCCCACTTTGGGGGCGACGATTTTCACGACAGCTCCCGAATCGGTGGCGGCCATTTTCATCTTCTCGATGACAGCACCGTCTGAACCGTCCGCGACCAGGATGCCGATTACGCGCCCCATGAGTGTATCTTTCATTTTGCCGATAATCTGCAATGCGGGAGAAGGCTCCATCTCCCGCACGGGAGCAGCGGCCGCCGGCGCATCGGGCATTTTGTCGAAACCAAGACCCGCGGCGACTCGGTCGGCGAGATCTTTTTCGATATGTCGCAGGTGGCCGACCATCGCCTCACGCACGTGCAGATGCTCGACCTTGGAAAGCTCAAACACCAACGCCGAGGCGATGTGTGCCTTTTCATAGGTGGTTTGGCTGAGATAGAATTGCCGCGCCTGGCTGTAGTGGTCCGCGAAGCTCTCGGCACGGATGCGGCCTTTTTCGCCGGTTTCAGCTGCCGCAGCGCTCTGAAAGCCCTTGATCGGCACTTCGCGTGGCGAGTTTTCAGACAAGGAGTTGGGTTCATAGGCAACACGGCCTGACGGTTGCGTCATCTGCATATGGCCGTCGCGTTGCAGGTTGCCGAACGGGCACTTGGGAGCGTTGATCGGGATCTGGTGGAAATTGGGCGAGCCCAGGCGAGAAAGTTGTGTGTCGATATAGGAGAAGAGTCGGCCTTGCAGCAGGGGATCATTCGAGAAGTCGATGCCCGGCACGATATTGCCGGGACAGTAGGCAACCTGTTCGGTTTCAGCAAAAAAATTGTTCGGCCAGCGATCAAGCACCATGCGGCCGATCACCTTCAGGGGCACCAGTTCTTCGGGAATCAGCTTGGTCGCGTCCAGATGATCGAACGGGAATCCGTCCGCTTCCTCCTGCGTGAAAAGCTGAACGGCGAATTCCCACTCGGGAAAATTACCACTTGCGATAGCCTCAAACATATCGCGGCGGTGGAAGTCGGGGTCGGCGCCGGCAATCTTGACGGTCTCATCCCAGATGGTCGACTGCAAGCCAAGCTTGGGACGCCAGTGAAATTTAACGAAGGTTGAAACACCTTGATCGTTAATCAGCCGGAAACTATGTACCCCAAAAGCTTCGATCATCCGCAGCGAACGCGGGATGGTGCGATCGGACATAATCCACATCACCATATGCATGGATTCCGGCGTCAGTGAAATGAAATCCCAGAAAGTGTCGTGCGCGCTTGCCGATTGCGGAAAGCCGCGGTCGGGTTCCATCTTTACGGCGTGGATGATGTCCGGGAATTTGATGGCATCCTGAATGAAAAAAACCGGAATGTTGTTGCCGACCAGATCCCAGTTACCTTCCCTGGTGTAAAACTTGACGGCAAATCCACGGACGTCACGCGGGGTGTCCACCGAACCCGCGCCGCCTGCAACGGTCGATATCCGTGTAAATACCGGCGTTCTCTCGCCTACCTCGGTGAGTATCCGGGCGGTGGTGTATTGCTGGAGCGAGTCGGTCAACTCGAAGAATCCGTGTACACCCGTTCCTCGCGCATGCACGATACGCTCAGGGATGCGCTCGTGATCGAAATGGGTGATTTTTTCCCGAAGGATGAAATCCTCCAGAAGCGTCGGGCCGTGCGGATTGGCCCGAAGCGAGTTTTGATTATCGGCAAGCGCGACGCCCTGGTTCGTGGTGAGCGCAGGGTGCTCTCCGCCGGCGGTCTGATGCAGTTCGCCGCCGGCGGCAGCCCGTTCTGCGCCTTCGCTTAAAGCTGAGTGCTTTTTCTGTGTTTGCTTTTCAGAATTTTTCGTTGTCTTATCTTTGCCCATGATCGATCTCCTTGTGAAGTGGATTGTCAGGTTGCATCAGGTGCCTGGTGTTTTGTTTAATGGCGGAATTCAGATAAGTATCGATGCCGGTTGATGCCGCCGATCGGTCGATGGGGTCAAGGAATGTGCCGGGGAGAAGGACAAATCCTCCGCCAGTTCCTCGCGTTCCCTGGTGCGGAAAACTTGGGGAGGGATGCGAACTGTGGCCACTTTGATAAAAGGGGATTCCTTTTCGTTCCATTCCGGGGCAGTGAGAAGTATCGAAATATCGTTTCGACAAACATTAGTACGGCAATAATGAGTAATGAATAAAATTGTGCACGATCCGCATTCCTGTCAAATTAAATGCGCAACCAGAATGGGAATGGATTCAACCTGACCTCGATTGACGACAATGCAGTTTCTGTTATGCATGCCACCAAAAAAGCCGGAAAAAATGGTCACATATGGCCACCGGTTGAATATGACCATTTCCATTTGGCCCTGAATCAAACCCTGCAAATGTTATAGTCGCTCATTATTCCCAGAAATCAGAATAATAAGATCCTGACGCTGGAGAACGATAACCTGGCACAAAAATTGAATTCTAGTAAAACAGGAAAAAATAACGGAACGGATCAGTTTATCGGACTGAATGTGAAAGGCTGGAGGCCAATGAGCGAGGCATCAAAAGATAATGTGATGATCATGGCCAGGATCATCATGAACGCTCTTCCGGAAAAGCAGAAGGAAATGCTGCAAACCCTCCTTTCTTTGGTGGATCCACTCACCAGGGAGAAGGGCTGTCTCAGCTATAGTATCTTCGCCGATATCGAGGACGAGAATGTCTTCAACGCAATCTCGGAGTGGGAAACCCGTCAGCATCTGGACCGCCACTTGCAGTCCGACGGATTCAGCATATTGATCGGAACAAAGAGCCTCTTATGCAAGCCGCTGAAGATCCAAATCCTTACGGTTTCAAAAGCGGAAGGAATAGAGGCGGTCAATCTCGTAAGAAAAGGAAGTTGATTTTCCCTTTAACCATATAAGGAGTCTCTGCATGAACGTTCTCCTGGTTTACCCCAGACTTCCCGATACCTTTTGGTCTTTCACCTATGCCTTAAGTTTCATCGGCAAGAAAGCAGCCTTCCCGCCGCTTGGCCTGCTTACCGTCGCCGCCCTGTTGCCGGAGAAATGGTCTAAGCGCCTTGTGGATGTCAATGTGAACGGCCTGACGGATAAAGAACTTCTGTGGGCGGATATGGTTTTTATCGGAGGAATGGCAATTCAGCGTAAATCGGCCAAACAGATCATCGCCCGGTGCCAGGCCGCGAAGGTAAAAATCGTTGCCGGGGGACCTCTTTTCACCTCCGAACCGGACGATTTCGGGGAGGTGGATCATCTTGTGCTCGACGAAGCTGAACTGACGCTGCCTCTCTTTTTGTCGGACCTGCGCCACGGACTGCCGAAAAAGGTCTACCGGGCGTCAGGTTTCTGCGATCTTTCCACGACCCCGATACCCTCTTGGGGCCTGATAAAGATGAAACGATATGCCTCTATGAACATTCAGTTTTCCAGAGGATGCCCGTTCAACTGCGAATTTTGCAATGTTACATCCCTCTTCGGTCATCGGTCGCGTAACAAAACACCGGAACAGGTTACCGCGGAGCTGGATCGGATGTATGCCCTCGGCTGGCGCGGCAGCATATTTTTTGTCGATGACAATTTTATCGGCAACAAGGGTTATCTGAAGTCGCATCTGCTGCCCGCCCTTATCGAATGGCGCAAGACCAAGAAAGGATGCGTCTTTTTTACCGAGGCCTCCATCAATCTCGCCGATGACCCGGAACTCCTGGAGATGATGGTGACCGCCGGATTCGATTCCGTGTTCATCGGCATCGAGTCGCCCGATGAGGTCAGTCTTACTGAATGCCACAAAACCCAGAATAAAAATCGGGACCTCCTCGAAAGCGTCAAAATCATCCATCGCGCAGGCCTGCAGGTGATGGGCGGCTTTATCGTCGGTTTTGACAGCGACCGGCCTTCCATTTTCCAGCGGCAGATCGATTTCATTCAGGGGAGCGGCATCGTCACCGCCATGGTGGGAATGCTCCAGGCTCCTCCGGGGACACGCCTCTTTGACCGGATGCAGAGGGAAAGCAGGATTATCAATACCTTCTCCGGGGACAATGTCGATGGAACCACCAATATCATCCCCCAGATGGGGATAGACAGTCTTCTTGACGGGTATAGGTCGATTATGAAACAGATTTATTCCCCGGACAACTACTACCGGCGGGTAAGAACCCTGATGAAGGAATTGAAGTCGCCTGAAATAAACCAGCCGATAAACCTGCAGCGGTTTCTTTCATTCTTTCGAGCCGCGATCCGGCTCGGAGTTTTGGGCAAGGAGCGTCTGCAGTACTGGCGACTGCTGTTCTGGACCTTGACCCGTAAGCCCAGGCAACTGCCACTGGCCGTCACACTTTCCATATATGGCCATCATTATCGCAAAATATGTGAACTCTACATTCTTCGGGCGCCGGGCGATGCCGCACTGAGCCGTAATCGGAGGAGGTGAGCGAGGGGGAAAAAGCGTCCCGAACTCGCCTTTCGGCATCATAGTCTACAGACAGGGAGTAATTTATGGAACGATTCCTTTGCATACATGGCCACTTCTACCAGCCGCCCCGCGAAAATCCGTGGCTGGAATCCGTTGAGATCCAGGATTCCGCCTATCCCTATCATGACTGGAATGAACGGATCACCGCCGAGTGTTATGCCCCCAATACAGCCACACGGAATCTGGACGGCGAAGGCCGCATCAAGGGGATCGTCAGCAACTATGCCCGGATCAGCTTCAATTTCGGACCGACACTGCTCTTATGGATGGAAAAATATAGTCCCGACGCTTACCAGGCAATCCTGGCCGCCGACCGGCAGAGCATGGCCTGGCGCTCCGGGCATGGGGCGGCTCTTGCCCAGGTGTATAACCATGTCATCATGCCCCTGGCCGGCCTGCGCGATAAACAGACGCAGGTGCGGTGGGGAATCAGGGATTTCGAGCATCGGTTCCAGCGCTTCCCCGAGGGGATGTGGCTGGCGGAAACCGCCGTGGATGTGGAAACATTGGAGGTGTTGGCCGAGGCGGGCATCCATTTCACCATCCTTGCCCCTCACCAGGCGGGACGGACTCGGAAAATCGGATTCGGCAGGTGGAAGGATGTCGGCGGTTCGCGTATCGACCCTTCACGCGCCTATCTCTGCCGGCTTCCCTCGGGGAGAAGTATCACCATCTTCTTCTACGACGGCCCCATTTCCCGGGCAGTGGCTTTCGAAAAGCTGCTGAGCAGCGGAGAACAGTTCGCCGACCGTTTGATGTCCGGTTTTTCAGATCACTGCAACCATCCTCAACTGATGCATATCGCAACAGACGGCGAAACGTATGGCCATCACCACGCCTTCGGCGAGATGGCCCTGGGCCATGCCCTGAATTATATCGAGATGAACAATCTGGCGCGTCTGACCAACTATGGTGAATACCTGGAACTGCACCCGGCCACCCATGAAGTAAGGATTATTGAAAACACTTCGTGGAGCTGCATGCACGGCATCGAACGCTGGAGGGCTGACTGCGGCTGCAACTCAGGCGGGAATGGCGGCTGGAATCAGCAATGGCGCCAGCCGCTGCGAGAGGCCATGGACTGGCTCAGCGAGGAGCTGGCCGAAGGTTTTGAGGAAGGCATGGCCTTTTACGTGAAAGACCCCTGGGCAGCCCGCAATGATTATATAGATGTCATGCTCGATCGCTCCGAGGAAAACGTCGCAGCCTTCCTGCAGAGACATGCCTCGCGCCCTTTGGACGAAGATGCAACCGTTGCCGTACTCAGCCTGCTGGAGATGCAGCGACACGCCATGCTCATGTACACCAGCTGCGGCTGGTTTTTCGACGAATTGTCAGGCATAGAAACGGTTCAGATCATTCAGTATGCCGGTCGGGCCATGCAATTGGCGGAAAGTTACTGCAGGCGGAGTTGCGAAACCCCTTTTCTGGAACGGCTGGCATTGGCTTTAAGTAATATGGCCGAACATGTAAACGGGGCGGAAATCTACGCAAAATTCGTCAAGCCTGTCATGATCGACCTGATCAGGGTCGGCGCGCACTACGCCGTCAGTTTTGTCTTTGAGGAGTATGGCGAGGAAACGGACATTTTCAGCTACCGTGCCTCCCGGGAGGATTATCTGATACTCCACTCCGGACAGATGAGACTTGCGGTGGGTACAATACTGATCCGCTCGCTCATCACCCGTAAAGCGGATCGGATCAGTTTCTGCAACCTGTACTTTGGCGGACATACCTTGAACTGCGGTGTCTGTTCCTACCTCGGCGACAAGCCTTACCCGGCCATGAGGCAGGAGGTCGAGCATGCCTTCAATGCAGGAGATTTCGCGGCAGTAATCAGGTTGATTGACACCTATTTCGGCATGCACAACTACTCCCTTAAAGACCTTTTTCGGGACGAACAGCGTCATGTCTTGCAGCGCATTATCGCCGGTACGCGCCAGGAATTTGAAGACAAGTTCATAAGCCTTTACGCAAACAACAAAAGTCTGATGGGTTATCTGAGAGAAACCGGCATGCCGATACCGCGCTACTTTATGACCACTGCCGAAACCGCCCTCAATCTTAAGCTGCAAAAGATGTTCACCTCGGAAACGATCGATACCGGCAGGCTGAAGGAAGATGCCGGCGAGATCGGAATCTGGAATATCGCTCTGGACAGGGTTGCTCTGGAATTCATCATCCGCCGCAGAACGGAAAAGATGATGGCCGCTCTGCTGGAAGAGCCGGAAAATGCCCGGCGTTTATCCGAGGTCCTGGTGCTGGTCGAGGCGATAGCGTCACTCCCGGTTGTGGTGAATCTCTGGCAGACCCAGAACATGTACTGGACTATGCTGCAGGCTCTTGCGTCCGAACTTCTCGCGGGGGATGAAGACACGAGCGATCGAAATTCGTGGCGCAGCGCGGTCAGAAATCTCGGAAAACTGCTCTTTTTCAATGTTCCTGAGGTATTGGCGGTTGCAAAGGGTGAGATATCCCAGGGATCAATGACGGTTTATGGAATGAAAAACGGTTTCATGCTTGCACATCCGGGGTAAATCCGGACACGCCGTCCTCCGAATCACCTTTAAAGAAGAAGATTTCAGCCGGTTGATCAACCCACTCAATTTTCGGTGGGCAAAAAATTTGACTTTTTGCATTTGTTTTCATGAACAGCCAGATAAAAATGTTGAATCCATCTATAATCACTGTGGTTTTTCAATTTTCAGTTTCGTCATGCGGGCTCGCAGGGTACTCCGGTCAAGACCGAGAATCTCGGAGGCACTGCCTTTGCCGCTGATTTTCCACCTGGTCTGTTCAAGCACCCGAAGGATATATTCCCGTTCAACGGATTCCAGGGTATTGGCACTGGGACTCGAAAATTTGAATGGCCTTTTGAGATCGTCGGCCAGCCGCAATTTTGGGCCTGACGAATTGATTACCGCACGTTCAAGGACGTTTTCCAGTTCCCGGATATTTCCCGGCCAGTGGTAATCCTGCAGCGCGGCCATGACACTTACCGGGATGATGTCAATGGTCTTGCCCATTCGCTTGGCAATCGTTTTTACATAAAAATAGACAAGAAGCGGTATGTCTTCCAGGCGATCCCGGAGGGGCGGCATGGTAATCGGAAAAACATTCAAGCGATACCAGAGATCCTCTCGGAACCGGCCCCTTCGGACTTCCTCTTCAAGGTTGCGGTTTGTCGCGGCAATAATCCGGGTATCGACTTTGATGGTGTGGGAGCTGCCCAGCCGCTCAAACTCGCCATCCTGGATAAATCTGAGCAGCTTTGCCTGCAATTCGAACGGCAGTTCGCCGATTTCGTCAAGAAAAAGGGTTGCGCCGTTAGCGACTTCAAACCGCCCGAGATGTCTGGACCAGGAGCCGGTGAAAGAACCCTTTTCATGACCGAACAATTCGCTTTCGATAAGGTTCGCCGGCAAGGTGGCGCAATTCACTTTGATCATGGCGCGATTTTTACGCAGGCTCAAATCGTGAACGGCCCGAGCCATCAGCTCCTTGCCGGTTCCCGTCTCGCCGAGTATGAGGACCGTCGTATTGCTGCCGGCAATCTGCTTTATTTTATAGAGCACGTATTTGAGCGTATCGCTTTGACCGATTATTTTTTCGTGGTTGTTTTCGAGCTTAATCTCTGCCTGAAGATAGGCTCTTTCCGCTTCCAGAAGGTCCCTCAATTCCTGGATTTCGATAAGGGCGGCTTCAGCATTCTCTTGTTTTTTTTCGGCTTCTTTTCTTGCGGCGATTAGTTCGACCGTCCGCTTTTGGACGAGTTCTTCCAGATCTCTCCGGTGATCTTCACGGTCCGTCACATCTTCGATGGTAATGAGGATCAGCTGAGTCCGGTTCGATTCCGGGTGGATATACCTTGCATGTATGTGCATTATTTTTCGGCCGATGTTCTTAAAGGTATGCTCCACCTCATGGTTGTCGCAGATGAGTTTTTCAGGAAGAGTTACTTCCAGCATTTCCCTTAGTTTTTGGATGTTCCACTGCCTGTCGTCAAGATCATATATCTGCATTCCCGGAGTCTCGTCCGGGTTTACGCCGAACGTCCGGTAAAAGGATCGATTGGCCTTTACAAACATTAGGTCAGCATCAAGGATGACCAAAGGTTCGCGAATCGAATCCAGGATGCTGTCGAAAACCTGAACAAAGGCTTGTAATCTTCGCCGATCTTTTACAGACTTCATAGAGCACTTCCATTTGCAGACGCTTTTACGACTGGGAGCTGACTCCTAGGGATCCACCTTGGTCATTAATAATACAATTTGTGTTTTTATTGATCAATAAATAAGTTAGGTTGATAAATTTGCCGCCCTGCCGATGGTCTTCGAACTATGTCTGCAGGAGCATTATGTTGTGTTTAATGCGGTGCATGCGGGAAGAAAGATAGTACTTATATTCTCGACTATCGGCCGGGACGGGGGAGCAATAGAGCCTGCGGATTTATGATTATGCGGTTCCAGTTGAGACGATATCATTTTGATAAATTTCATAAATATGACAAAAAATTTACCTGTCGCGATTACCTGTATCGCTCTGATTGCCGCTGCAGCACTCTGGATGAGAGGTTTTCTGCAGTCGCCGATGGTCCATCCGGAGCGCAAGGTCGAGGGAAAATTCATCGCCGGCTCTCGTCAGGCCGATGCCCCCAATCCCCAGCGGGAAAAGATCCTGGCCGCGAGTTATTGGCAGCGGTATCGCGATATTCGGGAGAATGGCCATTGGGGTGAGAAGGGGTCGATGGGCATTTGGGGACCACGGGATCACTTCCGCAAGCATGGCAAGCGTGAGGGGAGAATCTTTGCGCCAATCATCAAGGCGGAAGATGCGGCGAGCGAAAAACGGCTGGCGGAATCTTACTGGAAGAGGTATCCTGATGTCAGGAATAGTTCTGTCTGGGGTAAGGAATCCGACTTGCAATTATTAGGGCCAAGGGATCATTTCATCCATATCGGCCGCTTTGAGGGCAGGATCTGGGAGCAGGCCGAGAACACCGGAGAGTGAGTGCCATGAATGACTTCGACCACACATCTCTTTTGGAAACTTTTCGCGATGCGACCGAAGAGCACATAGCCGAACAGCTTGACGGTCTCGTCCGCTTCATGGGTGAGCGAAACTTTTGTCAAGAGGCCGCCAGGCAACTGGTGTTGTTTGCCAGACCGGAAATTGCCATTCCCAACAGCCTCGATCGTTTTGCCCCTCTGGTTCGTGAAGGGATAGAATTTTTTCTGTCCGGTATCTCCTACCACAGACTGCGCCGGGTATTGTTGAGTCTTTTCCTTCTTCGCAACTCGAAAGATCCGGGTGAGCGGTTGCTGCATCTCGCCCTCCATTTTCCAACCCTGCATAAACTGGGGCAGATCATTGCCCGCAATCCGCATCTCGAGCCGGAAGTGAAAAGATGGCTTGTCGGTCTGGAACAGGGCAACTACGGTACCGACCCGGCTGTGCAGGTGCGCTCCATTCGCGAGCAGCTGGCAAGGCTTGGTTCACCTCCTCAGGTTGTGATCTCTCCGCAGATCATTGCCGAGGCAAGTGTGGCCACTGTGCTGCCCTTCAGCTGCAGGGATTCTGTCGACGGCAGGGAAGACAGGGGCGTGTTCAAGATTCTGAAACCGGGTATCGAAGAAGATTTGCGGGAAGAGCTGGATGTATTGGCGTGCACCTTCTCGTTTCTCGAAGAAAACAGGCGGCGCTTTGGCCTGCAGGAGATGAAGCTTAACAGTGTTTTCCAGGAGATCCGGGAAGGTATGGCGAGAGAAATCAATCTTTCAGCCGAGCAGGAATATCTGGCGGAAGCTGTAAAGGTGTATGACCAGGTAACGGGAGTACAGATCCCCAAACCGGCACCTTTCAGTACCCCGGACATGACTTCCATGGAATATATCGACGGTGTGAGGATTGGCGATATCGAGTTGACGAAACAGCAGGGGATGGTGCTTGCCCGCTCGATCTTCGAGGCAATCCTCTGCGTCCCGCTTTTTGCAAGACAAGAACTGGCTTTGTTTCATGGCGATCCCCATGCCGGCAATATCCTGATTGTTCCGGGGAACGACCGGAAAATCTTTGACATTGCCCTGCTCGACTGGACCCTGGCCGGACACCTGTCGAAACGGCAGCGTGTCCTTGTCATGGAGTTGCTCCTTGGGATAATGAAAAATGACAGCCGAACTCTTGCCGGTATAATAGAAGCCCTCAGTTTACCAAAGGAGACGGAAGAGCAGGGGATGGACTGGGCGCGCCTTGCAGGTGAGATACAGAGGCTTTTAGCCGCCGAGGAGTATCTTGCCTGTGATCCGCTGAAAAGATCTTTCCTGCTGCTGGAGACAATGACCCTTGAAGGCGTTGTCTTTCCTTCTGAACTGATCCTTTTTCGCAAATCCTTTTTTACCCTGGAAGGGGTCTTGCATGATATATCCGCTGGTTTTGCCATGGGCGAAGCGATGGAGCGCTATCTCGCCCGGCTTCTGCTGAAGGAATTGCCCCTGCGTTTCACTACTCTGATATTGCCTGCAGCCGACAGGCCGGAGCTGTATCAGACCCTGCTTTCCAACAGAACACTGCAAGATCTTACACTTTGCCAGGCTATTACCTTCTGGCAGAAGACGATGCGGCAGAACACCAGCCTGATCGAGGCCCAGATCAGGTTTTCTGTCGATCTTTTTTTATTCTTATCCAGAAGATATATATAACCTATATATAACCCACCGCACCTGCTGGAACCTTTATGCCGGCTCTTTTCGATACACTTTCTTTATGGAAAGGTTTGACCCCTGCAATTTTTGCCGAGGCAAGGGAGCCCCCGAAATGTTTTTCCGGGAGCCACGTCGCAATCATGCTCTCGCTTCCCTCGACGATCTCTATCCGCACATCCTGAAAACCTGCTTCTATCAACATCTTGTTCAGGTTTTCGACTTCCTCGGCTCCTCCCATGCAGGCCGATATTAAAGCAAGATCTTTTTTCGTCTCGGTCGGGAGGGGAGACGTAGCGACAATGTCGCTGACGGTGAGTCTGCCGCCATTCTTGAGCACCCGAAAAGCTTCATCGAATACCTGCTGTTTTTGCGGCGAGAGATTGATCACACAGTTGGAAATTATTACATCAATGCTTTGGTCGGCGACCGGGAGATGCTCGATTTCACCGAGCCTGAATTCTACATTTTCAATTTTCTCATTATCGGCAGCGGCTCGTGCCTTGCTCACCATTTCAGGTGTCATGTCCACCCCTATGACTCTGCCGTTTTCGCCAACGGCACGGGCGGCGAGAAAACAATCGAAACCGCCGCCGCTCCCCAGGTCAAGCACCGTCTCACCTTGCTGTAATGAAGCAAGAGCGAGCGGGTTGCCGCAGCCAAGGCCCATATTCGATCCTTCGGGCGCCTGCCTGATATCCTCATTGGTGTATCCCAGATAGGTGGCGATCTCCGGCCAAGCCTTGCTTTTGCGTCCTCCGCAGCAGCCTCCTTTCTCCCCGCATGAGTTCGGCTGTGGCTGCTGTCCGCACGCCGCTTCCGCATATCTTTTTCTCACTGTCTCACGAATCTGTTCTGCATTTATTGTTTCCATGGTGTCCTTCATGATACGAATATTCGACAATATTCGAATTAATTGAATAAAAAAAACCAGAGATTTTCTATACCTTGAAAAAGCCCTCCAGCTCTTTGATAATCTCAGGGTCAACCCAGCATTCGATCTTTTGCCCGGCCCTCTGCATCTTGATAAGGCCGGCCTGGCGAAGTTCTTTGATATGATGGGAAACCGTGGACGCGACTATGTTCAGATCACCGGCCAGATCGCCGACACTTCTGCTTTCCGGCGCTTCAACGGTCCAGATCGTTCCAGGGGCACAGCATGAAACCAGGCGAAGGAAGATTTTCAACCGATGGGGGTTGGAAAGAGCCTTAAAGATTTCGGCATATCGTTCGATATCTGTATCGCTTTTTAAGTTCGACATGTTTCGAAATATAGAAATGATCGGGTTGGTTGTCAAGACTTTTTAAATTGACTCCCTCTTTTCAAAGCGTCAGCGTGAACACTGTGCCCGTGCCGTTCTCCGTGGTGCCGACGGCGATCGTGCCGTGGTGGTGTTCGACGATGGTGCGGACGACATAGAGACCGAGCCCCAGATGCGGTTGCTTGTCCTTTTGTCGGCCGAAGGAGACCATCGAGTTGAAGATCTGGTTCTGCTGCTCTTTCGGGATGGTCGGTCCCTCATTGGCGACCTGCAGCAGGATGGCGCCATTGTGCTCCGTCAGGATGATCTCGATGGCGGTTCCTTCCGTATGAAAGGAGACCGCGTTTTCGATGAGTTTGTCGAGCATCTGATGGATGCGGGCGGGATCGCCGTGCAGGGTGATCGGTGCCGCCGGCTTCCGGTACTTGAATTCGACGGTCGGGAAGGCCGGCTGCCAGCTGTGGAGAAACCACATCTCTATTGCCGTATCGAGTAAAAAATCCTCTTTGAAATCCATCTCCAGGGCTTGCTTCAGGCTCGTCGCGTCGCGCACGGCGGTGAGCAGGTTTTCCAGTCGGGACACATCCTCCAGGGCCCAGTCCAAATACTCGGTGATATGTTGCGGCGGATTTTCCATCTCTCTTGCCATGTTCTTCAGCGAGGCCGAGATGCCGGCCAGGGGGGTGCGCATTTCATGTTCGAGGTTGTCGGCCATTTTTTCGCGGTATTCCGTCTGGCTCTGCAGTTGGCGGAGCATAACCGTCAGGGTCCGGGAAAGGTCGCCGATCTCGTCCCGGGCTGCCATCGGCGCGATAGTCGTGCGGATTTGCCCGCTGTCGCTGATCGCATTCGCCGCCTGATTGCCCAGGCGGCGAATGCGGGAGGAGAGCCTCGAGGCAAAGAGGATAAGACCGACGCCTCCGAAGACGAAGGCGATAATGGTCAGCGTCAGCGATTCCTCGATAACCTTGTTCTGCAGGGCGAGGATGGAGTTGGTGGTTTGTTCGACCACGACCGCGCCGAGAATTTTTTTGTCTTCCCGCAGGGGAACGATGGCTGCCATGATTTCTGCCTGGCCGTCATTTCCGGTATAACTGGTGACGCTTGAGGTTCCTTCGAGCGCCTCTTTTACTCCGGCAAGATCAAGCGTTGACGATGCGGCTACGGCTTGATTGAACTCCGCGGCAAAGGGACGGTTGAAAAAGCGGTAGAAAGGGGAAAAAAATTGGTAGGTAAGGGAACTAAAAGTGGTCAGAAAAGAAGAAGAAAAGGCAGCCCCCGGGGCCGTCTCTTCGGCAAGGCTGCCAAAGCTTGCCCGCACCCGACGATTGGTGTCGACGATCAGAACCCGGGAGTGGGGGCGGTCAAGCGACTTGAGGATTTCTTCGATAGCCTGGGAAGGCGTCAGCAGCCAGCCCAGTTTGCCGCCATTTTCGGCGGTGGCGGTGCCGACCAGAGCGGTTGTCCGGCGCTCGATGGTTTCGTCCACATCGGCGATGGCGAAGGCCAGTTTTCGACCCACCATCTCGATTGGCATCCTGATCTCCAGGATGTAGCCGTCCTCCGATTCAACCCACATTCCCTGGATTCGAGGTTCCATGCGTTCCGGGATGTTGATTCGGCTGTCTTCAGGCATCAGGTACCCGTTTACCCAGCCGGGCTGGGTGGCAGTCAAAAGGTACTGGTGCAGCCGGCCCTGCTGATCTTCCACGCCGATCTGCAGGTGGTCCGAGAGGTCCTGGCGTGCGGAATCGGGCTGGCGGTATATCACCTTGTCGTCGGTCACCAGAAAAATGGCAAAGAGATATTCCCCTCTGATTCCGGTGAGATGCCGATAGTGCAGCGATTCATGGCGGTAGGTTTCAGGCGAGAAGAGGAGGTGCTCCTCGCCGAAAATGCGGGCCTGTTTGAGCTCCGGCTGCCAGTCTTCGGTCTTGCCGTTGATGCGTATCGGGTTGCTGAGCTGGAAGAGATAGAGGTCGCGGGTCGGGCTCAGGGAATGGAACAGCTCCCGGTCAAAGAGTCCGGTGCGGCCGGAAAGGGCCGAGGCGACCGCCCTGGCGGAAAACAGCATGGTTTCCTTGCGGCTTTGCATCAGATCCTGCTTGATCAGCTCGCTGAACCTGAAACCGGTCAGGGGAATGAACAGCAGGAGAAGGGAGACCAGCGTCAGTTTGAGCCGCAGGGAAAAACGCATGGCCTAGCCCGCCAGCCAGCGGTAGCCCATGCCGTATTCCGTCCTGATTGCATCGAATGTCGGATCAACCTCTCGAAATTTATCGCGAATACGGCGAATATGGGCGGTGATGGCATTATTGGTGACCACCACGTTGGCGGCGGCCATGAGCTGATCGTGGGATTTGACATGTCCGGGGATTTTAGCCAGAGAGTGCAGCAGCCAGAACTCCGTCAGGGTCAGATCGATCAGCTTGTCCTGCCAGAACACCTGCTTGCGCTCATTGTGGATCTTCAGCCTGCCCGTTTCAAAGATATGATCGCCGCTTGTCGCCAGGTTTGTGCTGAGCGACTCGACGATCTTGAAGAGTGCGGATATCCGCACCGGCAGAAAATCAAGGGTGGTGGTGTTCTTGGTCAGATAGTCCCAGGCCCCGAGCCGCAGCCCGCTGACGCGGTCGAGATCGGAATCCCGGGCGGTGAGAAAAATAATCGGGATGGTCGGCGATTGCCGGCGCAATTCCCGGCACAGCTCGAAACCTCCCTCCATCTCGCCTTGCAGCATGATATCGAGGATGGCCAGGTCCGGCAGCTGCCGGCCGAAGGCGGCAAGGGCCTGCAGCCGGCCGGCATAGCTGGATACCAGGTATCCGTCTCGTTCCAGGGCTTTCGTATAGTTGGCCCGGAGCAGATCGTCATCTTCAACAAGGGCGATGGTGTACGTCATGTATCTATCGTGTGTTCTGAATCTATGGGAGAAGCCGCCAGCCGAAGAGAAAAACATACCCAACTCATCGTTCTTTTGCCACTTGATCTTCATCCCCTGTCATAATTGATCATTTTCCATCGTCGGCTTGTCACAATCGGTTCAGCGCCCTGTCATGATTCTCCTGTTTACTGACAAAGATGGAACGCACATGCCAGGAAACAATCATTACAGGGAGAAACGACGATGAAAGAAAAAGGGAGCGAACACAAGGCAAATCGGCCCCGGGCACTGCTTGATCCCGGCAATCTGCTGCTGCTGGGATATATCACGGTGTTAGTCTGCTTTCTGCTGCTCGGCAGCCTGGCGGACAGTGGGGCGGCGGTGAGTGAGGAGACTGAAGGGCTTCAACCCGAAGAGGTGCGCCGGGGCGAACTGCTGGTTGCCATGGAGGACGGCCGGTTGCAGCCCGCTCCGCTGTTGTCCCAGCAGGTCCGCATGAAGATCAGCGGGATCGTGGCAAGGGTCGTGGTCGAGCAGCATTTTGTCAATACCGGCGAGAACTGGATTGAGGCGGTGTATGTCTTTCCGCTGCCGGATGAGAGCAGCGTCGATCATCTTCAGCTTCGGGTAGGGGAGAGGCTTCTTGAAGGCCGGATCATGGAAAAGGAGGAAGCCGAAAAGACCCATGAAAAAGCCAGAAGCGAAGGACGAAAGAGCTCGCTTCTGGTACAGAATCGGGCGAATATCTTCACCACCCGGGTTGCCAATATCGGCCCAGGTGAAGAAGTCACCGTCGAAATCGAATATCAGCAAACGGTCATGTTTGCCGACGGAACCTTCTCGTTGCGTTTCCCCATGGTGGTCGGTCCACGCTATATTCCCGGCCATCCTCTTAAAGAAGATGCGGCGCAGCCGGTGTATGTCAATGCAACCGGTTGGGCGAAAAACACCGATCAGGTCGCCGACGCCGCCGAGATCACGCCGCCGGTCGACCTTGAAGAAAAAACGACGATTCCGGTCGATTTAACTGTCGACCTGGCGGCAGGTATCCCTCTCTCCCGCATCAACTCCCTCTATCACGGCATTCTCTCCGAAGAGGTGGGCGAGGGACATTATGCCATCAGGCTGACCGGGGAGGTCAAAGCCGACAGGGATTTTGTCCTGGAATGGCAACCGGCCCAGGCCGATGATGCCAGGGCGGCGCTTTTCGCCGAGACCCTTGGTAACGACCAGTATATGCTCTTGATGCTTATGCCGCCGCAGGCGATAGAGGCAAGCCCGGTCCCGCGTGAAGTGATCTTTATCCTCGATGTATCCGGCTCGATGGCAGGCACTTCCATCCTGCAGGCGAAAGCGGCAATTTCTCTGGCACTGGGCAGATTGCGTCCGGCGGACCACTTTAATCTTATCGTCTTCAACAACAGCGCCTGGGCGCTCTTTCAAAATGCCAAACCCGCCGATCGAGCCCATCTGGAAGAGGCCAGGCGGTTTATCGACCAGCTCAAGGCGGACGGCGGTACCGAGATGAAATCCGCCCTGCTGCTGGCCCTGGACGGGTCGCACCATCATAGTCGGCTTCGTCAGGTGGTATTTCTGACAGACGGGGCGGTCGGCAATGAGGATGCACTCCTCAATATCATTTCCAGACGGCTGGGTGATTCGCGGCTCTTTACCGTTGGAATCGGTTCCGCTCCCAACTCCTATTTCATGACGCGGGCAGCGACAATGGGCCGGGGAACCTTCGCCTTTATCGGTTCGGATACCGAAGTGAAAGATAAAATGACAAATCTCTTTGCCAAGCTCGAAAACCCGGTAATTGCCGATCTGAAGCTGGAACTTGCCGGCAGTGAACGGGATGTGGAAGCGTATCCGTCACCTTTACCCGATTTATATCTTGGCGAACCGCTGGTGCTCGCAGTCCGGACCGGCTGGGAAAATGCTGTTCTGCGTCTCACCGGCACCCGGCTCGGCAAGCCGTGGGAGACCTTTGTCGATACCGCCACCTTTGGTCCGCGCGAGGGGATCGCCGGGCTCTGGGCGAGGAAGAAGATTCGCGCGCAGATGGAGGCCTTGGCCCTGGGGGCTGATCCGGGGAAGGTCCGTGAGGTGGTTGTGCAAACCGCACTTGCGCATCATCTGGTCAGTAAATACACAAGCCTTGTCGCGGTAGACAGTCAGGTCAGCAGGCCTCCGGATGAAAAGACTGTGCCTGAGGCAATCAAGACTCATCTGCCCCAGGGGTGGCAGGCCTCTGCGGTCTTCGGCGGTGGGGCGAAGACCGCCACGCCCGCTTCGCTCAGGTTACTGCTCGGCTGTATATTTTTGGCTGCCGCCAGTTTGATCACTCTTCTCAGGAAGCGAAGATGGCAAAATTATTTTCGAGAGTGAGCGGTGGTCTGGTTGTCGCCGGCATCCTGTGCTTTGCCGGCGGATTCTGGATTCCCGCCAAGGCCATCGTTGCGCAGTACCTGTTGCAGCGGGCCTGGCAGCAATCTGTCGTCACCGGTGCCACGGTAAAGGCCTGGCCCTGGGCCGACACCTGGCCGGTCGGCAGGCTGCAGGTTGACCGGCTGGGGATCGATCTTATCGTCCTTGAAGGGGAGAGCGGCGAAGTCCTGGCCTTTGGCCCCGGCCATCTTCCCCAAAGCAGTTCACCCGGCACAGAGGGGCACTGCATTCTTGCCGGTCACCGGGATACGAGTTTTGCTTTTTTACGCGAACTGCAAGAGGGCGATGTACTGCTGGTGCATGGCAAAAGCGGGAAACGGATCTACCATGTGCAGACCACCACGGTGGTCCGGGCCGAAGATTTGTATCTGGACCGGGAAAGAGCGGAACTTTTGACCCTTATCACCTGTTTTCCCTTTGAGGCCGTCATGCCGGGCACGCCTCTTCGCTTTGTGGTTACGGCGGAGGCGGAGAGTGTTGCCGCCGGGATTGAGAGGAGGCTTTTGGTTGAAAAAACCTCAAATCGTGGTAGGAAACATTGAAAAGCCGAAGGGCCGGTAACTGAATCCCGGAACAGGAGATGCCATAATTTTGCAGGGAGAGAGTGTGCAGGATCATAAAATTACAAAAATACTTGTGTCTGAAGAAGAAATACGAGCGATCGTGCAGCGCCTCGGCTCGGAAATCACGTCTCATTATCACGGAATCGAGAAAGAATTGATGGTTGTCGGCCTGTTGCGCGGATCTTTTATCTTCATGGCCGATCTGGTGCGGCAGATAAAGGTGCCGATGGTGGTCGATTTCATGACCTTGTCAAGCTATGGCGATGGAACTGTAAGCAGTGGGGATATAAAGGTTGTGATGGATCTCGATTCTTCCATTGAGGACCGGGATGTTCTCCTGGTCGAAGACATTGTCGATACCGGCCGAACCTTCAGCAAGGTTATCCGAATGCTGCGCAACCGCAATCCGCGCTCCCTGAAGATCTGCACCTTCCTCAACAAGCCGGAAACGAGGCAGGTGGATATTCAGATCAATTTCTGCGGTGTCGATATCCCGAACGAGTTTGCCGTCGGATATGGTCTCGATTACGCGCAAGGGTACCGGAATCTCCCCTATGTCGGGGTATTACAGCCGTGATACCCTGCTTTCTTCTGCTCTTTCCAGGCTTGACACCATATTCCTTATGGCGGTGTGAAGTGGTAAATTCCGAAGATCCCGGCGGGGCCTCCTCTCCGGGCGTTCTATTGAACCAGGTGATTCACAAGTGCCAGGCTGAGTTTCTCCACCGCATCTTCAAGCGTTGAGAGATCCCTGCAAAGAACCTTCTCGGCGGCCAATATAACCCCTTGATCGGTGTGTATGATCCGAGCATTAATTTCAACTGTATCCAAAAATTGAATGACTGTACCCGTAACAATTTTATCGACGCCCAGCATGCGACCGGTCCGGGTTGCTTGCGCCTGATCCACCAGCCCGCTTTGATTCAGTTTCTGCTCCTCCAGCAACTCCTTCACCAGACGACGTTCGACAACTTCCAGACGTTTGTCGTTGACCAGGGCCGTACTCATCCATTCGGCCACGATATGATCTATGTGGGGTGGAAGAGTATCTCCTTCGACTTCGAAAGTAGAAACGGCCACTTTTATGGGGTCAGCCATTGTCGGTGAAACCGAAGAGAGGATCAACACCCCAAGCATCGCCAACACGACGCTTCCTGTCCTACGTATCATCTTTCCGCTCCTTCCCTTAGTCTATATTCTGCAGGAAATCCGTCCTGTTCTCTGGATAAACACTGGATAATATACTCAGCCTATAGTGTCCTTCCAGCATTATCAAGATCTTTTCTTCTCGTATCATTGATCTACACCTTCCGCAGGCTTGATGGTCGACGTGCTCATCCGAGTTCTTGTGTATTGATAGTATTAACTATCAATATATTATCATTTGCCTCTTATTGATCACCCTTGGATTCTTCTTAATGTAAAGGTACACAAAGAATCACAGGGAGATGATCATGAAAAGATTACTGCTGTTTGCCATACTGGTTGTTGCCATGACCGGATGCTCGACGAAAGACGTTGGGCAATATGCCGGCAACAGGCCTCAACTTGATCTTTATTCCTATTTTCAAGGCGCAACCAAGAGCTGGGGCATTGTTCAAGACCGAGAGAGAGGAGTAATGCCATGTTCAGAACAGTGACTCTGTTCATATTGGTTTTATCTGCGCCGATGGCAGGATGGGCGATGATTGACGATATGGTTCCGCAAGGGAATGGAATTGCAAAGTATCTGGGGTTTATAACCGTATATCGGGCGACCCTTCTTACCGGTGCGGAAATGAAGGAAGATGAGGTTCTCAGGGAGTCGACCTCTCGTTGCCTGAAGCTGCAGTACGAGGTTTCCGTAAAGGCCGAGGACTTTGTGTTGGCCGCCGACACCGTGCTGGCGAGACAACACAGTGCGGCAACCCTTTCCCGGCTGAAAAACGACATCGAGCGGCTGCACCGAGGCTACACCGACGTTAAAGCCGGTGATGTCTATACCATGTGCTATTCAGCCGTCGACCGGACGACCAGGCTGGCGCTGAACGGTTTGGAACAGGTGGCGGTATCTTCAGCGGAATTCGCTTCGATTTACTTCGGCATCTGGCTTGGACCGGAAAAACCGCTGGATGATCGCCTGAGAAAAAATCTTATGGAAAGTCGCTAAGATGGAGACAGTATGGAAAATTTTCTTAAGACCTACAAGTTGCTGAATGCGGGAAATCTCGAACTCCTCGAAAACATATACAGCGATGATATACGCTTTGTCGATCCGGCCCATGAGATTGTTGGTCTTGCGCGGCTGAAGGAATACTTTGCCGATCTGTATGCCAACGTTACCTCAATCGAATTCGAATTCCTGCACGAGATCCGTTTGGGCGACGAAGGCTATGTCCAGTGGCGGATGACCTTTTCGCACAGGTTTCTCAAGGGCGGTCGGCCCATCAACGTCGAAGGCGCCAGCTATGTGCAGTTCGACATCTCCAACAAGGTTTGCTCTCACCGGGACTATTTCGATCTTGGGGCGATGCTCTACGAACAGCTTCCGGTTCTCGGCACGGTAGTAATCGCGCTGAAAAGGAGAATGAGGCAATGAAGATACTGGTAACGGGAGCGACATCGGGAATCGGCAGGCAACTAGCCATCGATTACCATAAGCTGAAAAATGAAGTGTGGGCCATCGGTCGAAATGAAAGTCAATTGAACGAACTGGAGAGCCTGGGGCTCCATACCGCGAGAGTGGATTTGAACGATCGTGAGGCAAGCCTTGCCTGGTTTGCCGGTTTGACTTCGCTGGATCTGGCCGTCCTCAATGCCGGAACCTGCGAGTACATCGACCTGCCGGACTTTGACAGCAGGCTGGTGAGGCGGGTGATGCGGGGCAATGTTGAGTCGATGGCGGTCAGCATCGAGGGAG
The DNA here is from genome assembly GCA_000961725.1 of Desulfobulbaceae bacterium BRH_c16a. GTDB lineage: Bacteria > Desulfobacterota > Desulfobulbia > Desulfobulbales > Desulfocapsaceae > Desulforhopalus_A. The sequence continues at coordinate 72,965 of LADS01000031.1, read as the reverse complement.
TACTGCCCCTGTTGCGCAAGGGTGTAAAACCGCATCTGGTGGGTGTTGGCTCATCGGCAGCTTATGTACCCCTGCCAAGGGCCGAGGCCTACGGCGCATCGAAGGCGGCAGTTGCTTATCTGATCGATGCCCTGCGCATCGATCTGCAGCGGGAAGGAATCGATGTCAGCTTGGTCTCGCCTGGCTTTGTCAAGACACCGCTGACCGATCGCAACGACTTCCCCATGCCTTTTCGCGTAACTGTCGAGGAGGCAAGCTTTGCCATTCGACAAGGAATCGCCAGACGCCGCGCAGAGGTTCATTTTCCCCGCAGATTCACATTGCCGCTCAAGCTCCTTGCCTGGTTGCCCCGTACCCTGTGGAGCCGCCTGGCCCAATATATGGTGAATCCATGAAATCCAGAAACATTGCCATTATAGGCACCGGTATCGCCGGTTTGACCTGTGGATATTACCTCAGCCGCAACCACCAGGTGAGCTTGTTTGAGGCAGCGGATTATATCGGCGGCCACACCCACACCGTCGAGGTGGAAAAAGAGGGGGAACTTTCGCTCATCGACACCGGTTTCATCGTCTTCAACGATCGCACCTACCCGAACTTCATCCGCCTGATGAAGGAAATCGGCGTTGTCGGCCAGGCGACCGAGATGAGCTTTTCGGTGCGCAACGAACAGCTCGGCCTCGAATACAACGGCGGCACTTTTGACGGGCTCTTCGCCCAGAGAAAAAATGTGATGAGCCCTCGATTCCTTCGGATGCTCTACGAAATAGCCTCGTTCAACAAAGAGGTGCGACGGGCGGCGGTAGACGGCAGCCACCGCACCCTGGGCGAGTTTCTCAGCGGTTCGCGGTACGGTGCGATGTTTCGCGACAATTACCTCCTGCCCATGGTGTCGGCGATCTGGTCGATGGGGCTCGACGATTGTTATGATTTTCCATTGCCGCTCTTTGTCCGTTTTTTCGACAACCACGGCCTGCTCGACCTGACCAACCGGCCCCAGTGGCGCACGATTATAGGAGGATCGAGCAGCTATATTGCACCGCTTACCAGCGGCTTTGCCGACCGAATCCGTCTCAATACAGCTGTGACAGGCGTTCTGCGACAGAGTGAGCAACTGCTGGTTCAGACCGCAGGCGAACAGGAGCGTTTCGATGAGGTAATCATGGCCTGCCATGGCGATCAGGCTCTCCGCCTTCTGGCCGAGCCGACACCAGAGGAAGAGAAGGTGCTCGGTGCTTTTCGTTTTGCCGACAATGAGGTGGTGCTCCATACCGATATCTCTCATCTGCCGAGAAGCAGACGGGCCTGGGCCAGCTGGAATTACCGGATGGTCGACACCGCCAAAAAACACACCGCCCTCACTTATGACATGAATATCCTGCAGCGACTCGAGAAGCGACACACGTATCTGGTCACCCTCAACCAGGAGATTGATAAGAGACATGTTTTGGCCAGGTTCAACTACAGCCATCCGGTGTACAGCCTGGCTGCCGTCGCCGCCCAGGAGCAGTGGGCGACGATCTCGGGCAGATCCGGCATCCATTTCTGCGGCGCCTACTGGCGCAACGGTTTCCACGAAGATGGCGTATTCAGCGCCCTGCGGGTCATTGAAGCGATGGGGGAAAAGCCATGAATTCGGCATTCTACGTAGGCACGATAGGACACCGACGGTTCATCCCCAGGGAACATCGCTTCTCCTACCACTTTTTCATGTGGTATCTCGATCTGGACGAGATTGACAGCCTGCCATCAATTTTTCCCTGGTTTTCCGCGGGAGGCGCGGCCTTCAACCGGTTCCATCGACCAGACTACTATGGCGATCCGAAAAGTTCTCTGTCCCGGGCTATTCGCGACCGCATGGCCGAGCTGACCGGAGTGGCGGTGGAAGGCAGGGTGTGCGGGCTGATGAACCTGCGGACTCTTGGTCTCTATTTCAGCCCGGTGAACTTTTATTACGGTTTCGACAGTGAGGGGCGATGCAGCCACTTTCTGGCCGAAGTGTCTAACATTCCGTGGAACGAACGGCACCAGTATGCCGATCTCTTGACTGGAGCGGCGGAAGGCAATTTTACCCATCCAAAAGTCTTTCATGTATCGCCCTTTAATCCCCTCGATCAGCAGTATCGATGGCGGCTCACTCCGCCGGGTGAGTCGGTCGCCGTCGGACTTGAGGTTCACGACCGGCGGGGGCATATCTTTACGGCGGAACTGGAACTCTGCCGCCGTCCGCTGACGGCCCGCGAGATAGGAAAGCAACTGTTGAAAAAACCGGTAATGACCGCCTTTATCGTGGCGGGCATCTACTGGCAGGCCATGAAACTCTACATTAAAGGCGTACCCTATGTTCCCTACGCCAAGGAGACGATATGAACGGCGCAACCACCACAACCCAACCCTATACTCTTGCCGGCCGGCCGGTTTCCCTTGTCGATCGACTGGCGAGAAAAGCAGTTTTGAAAATGTTTGGCAGGATCAGCCACGGCCGACTGATCGTCGAAGAGGACAACCATAGTTTCACTTTCGGCGACGGGCAGAACCCGTTGCAGGCGCGGATATGCATCCATGCCCCCCAGGCTTACCGCAGGATCCTCATGGGGGGCTCCATCGGCGCAGGCGAAGCCTATATCGAAAAACTCTGGGATACCGATGACCTGACAAAATTGATACGGATTCTGGCGGCCAATATGGCGGTAGTGGATAAGATGGAGAAAGGCCTCGCCCTGCTGCAAAGGCCGTGGCAGATACTCGGCCATCTGCTCAGGCGCAACAACAGAAACGGGTCAAAGAAGAACATCCTGTCCCATTACGATCTCGGCAACGAGATGTATGCCACCTTTCTTGATCCGACCATGATGTACTCCTCGGCAATCTTTCCCCATCCCGAGGCAAGTCTTGAGGAGGCGGCCCTGCATAAACTTGAAGTCGTTTGCCGAAAGCTCGATCTGCAGCCGACCGACCATGTGATCGAGATCGGCAGCGGCTGGGGCGGCTTTGCCATGTATGCAGCCGGCCGTTACGGCTGCCGGGTAACCACCACTACTATTTCGGACGCTCAGTACCATGAGGCCAAGCGGCGGATCGAGGCGGCGGGACTCGGCGACCGTATTACTCTCTTACAGACCGATTATCGCGACCTGCAGGGCAGTTTCGATAAGCTGGTGTCAATCGAAATGATCGAAGCGGTGGGGCATTCCTATCTGCCTGGTTTCTTCACAAAGTGTGGCACGCTGCTGAAGGAGAACGGCAGGATGCTCCTCCAGGCGATAACCATCAGAGATCAGCAGTATCAGTCCTATGTCCGCAACGTCGACTTCATTCAGAAGCATATCTTTCCCGGTGGATGTCTGCCATCCAATACCCGGATGGCTGAATTGCTTTCCGACAAAACCGATATGGTGATCCGCCATATCGAAGATTACGGCCTCGACTATGCAAGGACGATCTGCGAGTGGAGGAGGCGCTTTAACGCCGCTTTTTCCGGTCTTAAAGCAGAAGGATACGACGAGAGATTTCGGCGTTTGTGGAATTTTTACTTTTCCTACTGTGAGGGCGGCTTTCTCGAGAGGTCGATCAGCGTTGTCCATGTCGTTGCCGAACGTCCGGGGGCTCCGCGGCCATGAACCTGCTGCTGAACATCGTCATCTACCAGGCGATCTGGCTGCTCTGCGTGCTTTTTGGCAATCTCGGGGCTCTGCTCAGCCTTCCCCTTCTGGTCCTGCATTTCGTTCTCTCAGCCACGAGGGCGGCTGACGCGCGGCTGATGGCGGCTCTGGTCGCTGGAGGCTTTATAATTGACGGCAGCCTGCAGGCGGCTGGAGTTCTTGCCCTTCGGGGATGGGGATGGCCGATCCCGATCTGGCTGGCAACTATCTGGCTTGGTCTCGCCACCCTTCCTCACCATAGCCTGTGGTGGATGCGATCCCGCCTTCTGGTCAATATCCTTTTCGGCGCACTTGGCGGACCTCTGGCCTACTGGGGCGGCATGCGACTCGGCGCGGCATCCTTTCCCGTCTCACTTGAATATTCCCTGCTCGTACTTGCAGTTGTTTGGGCGGTTTTATGGCCACTGGTCATGTCTTTTGCCGTCTGGGGCGGCTCTCGGCAATCCTGACAACTCGCTCTTGACAGAAAGGTCGACATATCATAAAAATCAGGAGGAATGACTTTCAATGCATGGAGATAACGATATGCCGCGTGAAGACCTGTACAGAGTGGTGGTTGATTCCCTGTCGGCCCATGTGGCGATTCTCGACGATCAGGGTGTGATCCTCGAGACCAACGATGCCTGGCAAAAATATGCCAGGGAGAATGGCATGAGAGAGGCCTATGACTGCGTCGGGCTCAACTATTTCACCATCTGCCGGATGGCCAGCCGGGATCCGGGCGACGATGCGGCCCTGGTTGCTAAAGGTATCAGTCAGGTTATGCAGGGCGTGCTCGACGAGTTTCTCCACCAGTATCCCTGCCATTCCCCCGACGAAAAAAGATGGTATGCCGTTCGTGTGGTACCCTACAGGGACGAGCAGGTCCACCGGGTGATCGTCACCCATGAAAATATCACGCCGATCATGCTGGTCCAGGAGGAACTGGTCCGCAAGGAGGCGGAAATCCGCAGTCAGGCCGAGCGGCTGGAGGAAACCAATATTGCCCTCAAGGTGTTGTTGCGGCAAAGAGACGAGGACAAAAATCGCATCGAGGAGACCATCTACGCCAATGTCGATCGCCTTGTGCTTCCTTATGTCGAGCGGTTGAAACAGAGTAAGCTGTCGGCAGCACAGCGGACCCTGGCGGAGATTATAGATACCAATCTTCGCGAGATCACCGCCTCCTTCCTCCATTCCCTCAGCAACCTCAAGGTCATCCTCACCCCTCAGGAGATCGAAGTGGCGGGGATGGTGCGGGGTGGCCGATCAAGCAAGGAAATAGCCGAAGTGCTGAACCTTTCGGTGAGCGGAGTCGATTTCCATCGCAAGAGTCTGCGCCGTAAACTGGGACTAACCCACGCTTCGACAAACCTCCGTTCTTATCTTCTTTCACTTGACTAATAGTTTTTGCTATCATTGTTCTATTATCTGTTCCCCATTGCATCCGCTCCGTTGTAGATCTATTGTGTAGCCATAGGGAACAGTAAAAGAAACTGTTCCCGTCAATTACAGACCTCAACTGCAGACACTCAACTCATTTTCGAGGTGCGATATGAAAGGTGATTTTAGTTCCCTGGTATGGGTAAATGATAAGGAAGGTCATGAGTATGTATGTACCATCGGCAGCAATGGCGATGAGAAGAAGGATTATGACTCGCTTAGCGATAGCGAGAGGGCAAGCTGTGTTAACACCAACGATTTTATCGGTACCGACCGCTGGTAAAGCGTAATTCCCCCCGCCTTACATGTTAGTGTAGAGGCGCTTCAAGCCCCCGTATCTTCGGATCGGGGGCTTTGGTGTTTTATTTTACCTCACCCATTTGCCGGGATTTCTTGCCGTGCACATTGAAAAACTTAAGCACTTCATCCACAAACAGGATGGAGCTGCTCGCCAGAAGAGCATATAACCAGTCTTCGAAGCGCAGTGGAACAGTGCCGAAAAGGGTCTGTCCGAGTTCCAGATAGACTGTACCGAGCTGCAGGATGATGGCGATGGAGAGCCCGAGGCAGAGCCAGCGGTTGCTGAAAAGCCCCAGCTGGAAGATGGACTGGGTGGAGGACCTGGCATTGAGTGCCTGGAACCATTGGAAAGCGGCGAGGGTGGTGAAGGCCATGGTGCGGGCATACTCATGTCCCAGGTCGAGATAATACCAGTACACGCCGATGACTCCTGCGGCCATGACCGGAGCAAGCAGAAGTATCCGGCGCAGAGTGATTTTATCCAGGATGCCTTCCTGTGGAGACCTCGGAGGACGATCCAGCACGTCCCGGTGTTTGGGTTCGACACCCAGCGGTATGGTACTGACGCCGTCGGTCAGCAGGTTGATCCACAGGATCATCACCGCAGTGACCGGCAGGGGCAAGCCAAGCAGGAGTGCAGTGACAAGGGTCAGCACCTCGCCCACGTTGGTGGTCAGGAGAAAGAAGACTACGCGGCGGAGATTATTGAAAATGCTTCGTCCTTCCTCGATGGCGGCGACAATCGTGGCAAAATTGTCGTCTGTCAGGACCATGTCCGCAGCCTCCCTGGCCACCTCGGTGCCGGACCTGCCCATGGCGATGCCGATGCTGGCGCTCTTGAGTGCCGGAGCGTCATTCACTCCGTCCCCCGTCATCGCGACGATTTCACCTTTTTCCTGCAGGGCCTGCATGATCCTGAGCTTATGGGCGGGGGAGACCCTGGCCATGACGTCTGTCCGCAGCACCTGGGACTTGAATTCCCTGTCGTCCATGGCGTCGATGGAATTGCCGGTCATGACCCATTCCTGCTCTCGCGCAATACCCACTTTTGCCCCTATGGCCCTGGCTGTGGACGCATGATCGCCCGTCAGCATGACCACTCGTATGCCGGCCTTATGGGCATCTGCTATCGACTGGACAGCCTCGGCCCGCGGTGGGTCGACCAGTCCCCACATTCCGGCAAGAGTCAGTCCCTGCTCCGCCTCCTCTCGTGAAAGATCTTGTTTTTCTGAGGAAAATACTCTCCACGCCGCCGCCACAACCCTCAGTCCTTCGGCCGCAAGGTCGTGATTGGCCTGCTCGAGCCGCTGCCTGATTTCATGATCGATCTCGACCAGTCCGCTGTTCTGGATGGTATGGGAGCAGAAGGCGAGAATTCGCTCAGGCGCCCCTTTTACGAGAAGGAGGCTGCGCCCCTCTGCGGGGAAGTCATGCAGGGTGGCCATGTACTTCTGCTCGCTTGAAAAGGGAAACTCCGCTGTCCGGGGATGGTCTTCCGCCAGCTTTCTGCAATCCATCCCCTTTTTTGCCGATACCACCAGCAGAGCGCCTTCGGTGGGGGAACCTTTAATGCTCCATCGGCCTTCTTCCTCCTCGAGTTCGGCTTCATTATCCAGACATCCTATCCGCAGAAGCATCTCCAGGCTTTCGCTTTCTTCGTCCTCTCCTGCCGTCAGCGGCCTGATTTCTCCTTCAGGAGCGTATCCTTCCCCTGTTACCTCGAAGAGTCTTTCCCCGGCAATTATCTTAACCACCGTCATCTCGTTTTCAGTGATCGTTCCGGTCTTGTCCGAGCAGATGACGGTGGTCGAACCCAGGGTCTCGACGGCCGGCAACCGCCGGATGACTGCGTTGCGTTCGGCCATGCGGCGGACCCCCAGGGCGAGGGTCACGCTGATAACTGCCGGAAGCCCTTCGGGGATGGCCGATACGGCAACCGCCACCGAGTACAGCAGCATTTCAGTTACATCGTAGCTACGGAGTATACCCAGGACAAAAACCGCTCCCGCCAGTAACAAGGCGAGCATGCCGATCTGGACGGATAATTTGCCCAGCCGACGCTGCAGCGGAGTCTGATCCCGTTCGACTCCTCTCATTTCGCCGGCTATGCTCCCCATTGAGGTAGCCATCCCCGTTGCCACGACCACGGCCTTTGCCCGTCCTCCGGTGACCAGGGTGGACATGAAGACCATGTTGGTGCGGTCTGCCAGTGAGGTATCCCTGGCGACGGTGCCCGTCTTCTTCAGCACAGGCTCGGATTCTCCGGTGAGGGCGGATTCGTCGACATGCATCTCCGAGGCATAGATGATTCTGGCATCGGCTGCGATTCGAGCGCCTCTCTCCAGGATAAGGACATCGCCTGGAACCACTTCCGTTGCTTCCAGGTCCTGGGTTCTACCTTCCCGCAGGACCTTGGCATGGGGTGCGGACAGGCTCTTCAAGGCTGAAAGGGCTTTTTCCGCCCGCCATTCCTGGACAAATCCCAAACCGGCGTTCAGGATGACTATTACGCCGATGATGAGCGAGTCGACAAGTTTTCCTGCGAGGAGAGAAACGGCAGCGGCAAGGAGAAGGAGATAAATGAGCGGGCTCTTGAACTGTTTGACGATATGGGAAAGAAGGCTCTCACCTTCCTCCCCAGTGAGTTCGTTTCGGCCAGTTTCTGCCAGTCTTTCAACGGCTGTTTTTCCTGATATTCCCTTGGGGCCTGAAGAGAGAAGAGTGAAAACTTCTTCCTCGGGAAGGGCATGCCACTTATGAGGTTTGTCTTGTTCCAATTTCCCTCCACCAGCACATTGGTCCAACCTTCAATTATCTCTAACAATCGATATTTGTTTTCTTCGGATGTGAATTGTCGCCCACTTCATCCAAAGACAAAAGCAAGTTTTGTGCCATGATGGAAAATGTCAGGGAGCGATGAAGGTGATACGGACTGTTGGGCTGCTGTCGTCACCAAAGAAACGATTTCTCTGTTGTCCTGCCGGAACGGACCCCAATTCTTGTGAGACAGGACAACATGGCTGAGAGAAGTACTCGTGAAGGATGATGATCGTATATTTATTGTGATTATATCAAGTATCAATATAATCGAAAACATTTGCATTGGAAGTCTATATAAAATAGTATGATAAGGGTTCCAAAAGGCCGTGTATTGTTGGTGCCGGATCTTCTAACCCTGCCTGGCGCCATTGTTATTCAACCCGCATCGTCAAACATGCACATCAAAGGAGGGAGTTTATGTCTTACACCAGAAGATTCATCGTCACTGTGTCGGCGGCGCTGTTTTTAACCTCATTGATCTTTTCCGGCCATCAGGCCGAGGCGGCAGACAAGGCGCGTTTGGCATTTTCCGGCGGACCCGACGGCGGGACCTTTCAGTATTTCTCAAATGCCATCTCTTCGCGTCTGTCCCGCATGCATGCCGATATGGAAGTGTCCAACATGGCTTCGGCCGGTTCGGTGGAAAACCTGCGGCGGGTAAACTCCGGTGATGCCGATTTCGGTATCGTCTATGCCGGGGACCTCTACCTCGGGCTGCACGGCAAATTGACCAACGATACCCGCCAGTACCCGAACGCCTATTCGCTTTCGTATCTCTATGGCGCCCCGGCCCACCTGCTGGTACTTGATGGCAGCGGCATCGACAGTGTCAAGGATCTGGCCGGAAAGCGCGTTGCGGTCGGTCCGGCAGGCTCGGGAGCTGCGGCGTCCGCCCAGCGTTATTTTACTTCTGCCGGATTGTGGGACAAGTTTACTCCGGAGTTCATCGGCTACAGCCAGGGTGCTTCCGCCCTGGGTGATCGCCTGATCGATGCCATGTGGGTTTTTGCCGGTTACCCGAATTCTTCGGTTATTCAGGCGGCCGCCAGCAATAAAATCAAGATCCTCGACCTGGTCGAAGTGGGCAAGGAATCAGGTTTTTTTACCGACAATCCCTACTACACCGAGGTGACAATCCCCGGTGGGACCTATCAGGGTGTCGAGAAGGACGTTGCTACCATTCAGGATTCCGCCATTCTGGTGGCCGGCAAACATGTGAGTGAAGATCATGTCTTCCGCTTACTCGAGAGTATCTATTCCGAGGAAGGCCTGGCCTTCATGGTCAGTGTCACCAGTACCGCCAAGTCTATGACGGTCCCCGACGGCCTGCGCGGAATCGTCACCCCGGTGCATAAGGGTGCCGAGAAATACTGGACCGGTCATGGCCTGACATTGACCGAGGACCAGAAAATCAAGTAGACCAGACTGTATCGCCGTAACAGACTGGAGCTGGGCCAGCGACGCCGCTCCAGTCATGAGGGATTTTTTCCCTTTCCACATTAAGACGGAGCAGACGATGTCAGAAGACCTTGACAAGGATTTTGCCGACCTCAAAATTGACGAGAAAAAGCAGCTGAAGAAGCTGATGGAAAAGGATGCCAAGTCCTTTCGCCGACCCACCGGTTTCTGGAAGCTGTTTATCGCCCTGCTGAGCATCGGCATGGTGTTGTTTTACTTTTATGCGGCCGGCATTGCTTCTGTGGGGACCCAGTATCATCTCGGCATTTATGTCTTTATCACGTACGTTCTGGTTTTTCTCCTCTATCCGGCAGGTACCTCACCCGTCCGCTTCGCCCTCAGTCTGCTGCTGTCTTTTGTTCTTGTAAGTTTTGTCGCCATTCTCTTTTTTTACAGCGACCATATCGTCTATTATCGGCTGATCATGGAGCTGGCCGACAGTTTCAGGACGGAAGGACCTGCAGCCGGCCTGGCTCGGGCGGCAACTGTCTGGCCGCTGTTTGCAGTCACCGGCATCCTTGCCGCAGTGCTCTTTTTTGTCGATGGAATCTGTATCAGGCGCTGGAAGAATTCTCCCACTGTCTCCGATGTCTTCTTTGCCCTGACGGCGGCGGGGGTGGTCTATTACTGGCTCAGTCAGTTCGAGGCTCTCAACTGGCGGGCCGGAGCGGAAAACGAGCTGGATTCGCTGATCAGTATCACCGGCATCCTGATTTCTTTTGAGGTCTGCCGACGGGTGCTTGGCTGGTCCATGACAATCATCGGTGCCCTGATGGTGGCATTTGCCTATTTCGGACCTGTACTTCCGGACCTGCTGGCCCATCGCGGGTTTTCTTTCGAGCGAATCTGCAATGCCCTTTTCCTGACAACCAATGGGGTTTTCGGGGTAATGGCCAACGTCCTCGCCACCTATGTCATCCTGTTTATTTTTTTTGGCGCTTTCCTGCAGAAATCCGGGGCCGGCCGCTTTTTCATCGATCTGCCTCTGGCTCTTGCCGGGCGCAGCACCGGCGGGCCGGCCAAGGTGGCGGTTATTGCCTCCGCGCTGTTCGGATCGGTCTCCGGGAGTGCCATCGCCAACACTGTCTCCACCGGAGCTTTTACCATCCCGCTCATGAAACGGGCCGGATTTCGACCCCATGTCGCAGGGGCGATAGAACCGGCCGCCTCGATTGGAGGAATGTTTCTCCCTCCGGTCATGGGTGCCGGTGGCTTTCTGATGGCCGAGTTGACCGGTCTGCCCTATTCCTACATCATGCTGATCTCGGTTGGTCCGGCCCTGCTCTATTTTTTTTCGGTCTTCTGCATGATCCATTTCGAGGCGAAGAAACTCAACATTGTCGGTATCCTCGACGATGAGTTCCCGCGTTGGCAGGAGGTGCTGAGGACCGGCTGGTATTTCGCCTTGCCGCTGATCATCATCACCATCCTGATGCTCGTCGGACGTTCACCGGGATTTGCCGCCTTCTGGGCGACCATTTCCTGCATCGTGGTCAGTTGGATAAAAAAGGAAACCCGGATGGGGCCGAAGGAGATCTGGGAAGCAACTCTGACCGGAGCCCGCAATACCCTGCTCATCGGAGCGACGGTGGGCGTGATCGGGGTGATTGTCGGGGTCATTTCCCTCACCGGCATGGGGCTGAAGTTCTCCGATCTGATCATTGGTTTGGCCGGCAACAGCCTGCTGCTGGCGATCATTTTAATTGCCCTGGCCTCCCTGGTCCTCGGCATGGGAGTGCCGGTGACCGCCTCCTATCTTATCGTGGCGGTACTGGCGGTGCCCGCTCTCGGAGTCTTCGGCGTCGCCCCCATTGTCGCGCACCAGATTGTCTACTGGCTCAGCCAGGACTCCAATATCACCCCGCCGGTCTGTGTCGCAGCCTATGCAGGGGCCGCCATTGCCGGTTCCGATCCATGGAAGACCGGCTGGACTTCCTTCAAGTTCGCCAAACTGCTCTATGTCATGCCGCTGCTCTTCGCCTTTACCCCGTCCATCCTGTTCCAGGGCAAAATAGTGGAGGTTGCGATGCCGGAGGTCGAGTCGCCTTTTGCCACCGTCCTCCAGATCAAGGTCAAGGAGGGTGACGAATATCGTTCGGGGGATGTGCTTGCCCTGGTGCAGATGGGTGACAATGTCGAAGAGATTAAAGCCTCGAGGGAGGCAAAAGTGGTACAGGTTTACGCCTCTCCGGGAATGATGATCAGCCCGGGTGACACCCTTGTCCGGTCGGAAATCGTACCAACCCCCTTCCGGATTTTTTCTTCGTTCTTCTCGGCGTTTCTGGGCACGATAGCCTTTTCCGGGTTGACGATGGGCTACTGGATCCGCCGGACGTCGGTAATGGAGTGGCTGCTGCTGGCGCCGGCAACCCTTCTTCTTTACTGGCCGACATTTCTCACGGATGGCATCGGTGTGGTGATGGTCGCTCTGGTCTGGTACATGCAAAACAGCAAGAATAAAAGGGACGCAGAGAAAAACCGCAGTAATGGACGTGTATCGCCGACATCGGCCCCGGCCTGAGGTTGTTCATCGCGCGGCAAATGGCAGGACCGGCCCGGCCGGTCCTGCCATTTTATAACCGGATGATAATTATTGACGGTAGGTGAAAGTATATCTGAATGTTTTCGGATCAAGCCAGTCCAGTGCCTTGCCGCCCACTTCGGCGTAGGGGTAGCCAAAGGTGTTGAGCGGCGCTCCTTCCTGGCGCGGATTGAGAACCAGATCCCGGCCGACTGCCAGTTTTACCCGATATGAATCCCAGGCACCCCAGAAATACTCATGGTATTCTTTTGCCTTGGGATCCTCCGATGTGAGATTTTCAGTCAGCATCATCTTCCGGACATCCGCCGGATCAACAGGGACCCAGCCATATCCGGGCAGGAAAAACTCCGCCCAGCAGTGCTGCCAGGTGGAGATGTCGACTATGGCTTCCTTGCCCAGGCGGATCCCGAAAATTTCCCGGGCAGGGACCCCGGCAGCCCGGCACAGCGCGACAAAAACCGAGTGGATATCGGTGCATTTCCCGCCTGGGGTGACAAGAAGGGAACAGACGTCGCCGGGTCCGCAGCCTTTGGTCATCGGATCCCGGTACATGTTTCCGCAAATCCAGTCATAGATTGCCTTGGCTTTCCCGAGAACAGTGGTTTTCCCTGCCGTAATCTCGTCGGCCAGAACCTTTACCGGGCCATCGATCGGTCCAAGACTGGTTGGCTCAAGATACAGCGCGTAATCCGTCGGGTCCCAGCCGCCTTCTTTTTCCGGGAAGTCCTTTTTCACCACTTCCTGGCGGACGGCATGAAAGCTCAGGACCAGTTTGCGGCTGGCGGCGCCTTTATCCCAGCGGGCATAGAGCATGGGGGTGGAGTATTGCCGGTCGGAGTATACCGCAGACTGCGCATAGTTGCCTGACAGAGAGATGTCGGTGATCAACTGGTCTGCATCGGAAACAGGATAGGGAATCCAAAGCCGTGCTTCCCGGTCCGCGGGGTAGTCGGAAAGATCAAACTCCATTACTATTGTTCCGGCAGCATGCGACTGCGCCATGCCGGATACCGGTATCGACAGGGCCACCAGTGCTCCGACAAGAAAAAAAATCGTTCTCATTGCATTCTCCTCGATGTGAAATTACCAAAACTCCTGCATTGTGGGGCGAATGTACGACAGATTCGTCCTCAGGTACAATTCATTGTTCCTATCGTTTAAGGGAGAACAATCGGCAATTTCAATAGCAGGGAGAACAGCAAGGCCCTACCCCAGGAGCTGAATAAGGAGAGTGCTCAGCAGGGGCAGATAGGTAATGATCATGAGCGTGACGAGCAGGATACCGAGAAAAGGCAGGGTGGAACGATAGAGTTCGGTTATCGGCCGCTCGAACCGGTATGAGGCGAGGAAGAGGTTCAATCCCACCGGCGGGGTACAGTAGCCGATCTGCAGGTTGGTAAGGAAAATGATCCCAAGGTGGATGGGATCTACCCCATAACCCAGGGCAATCGGCAGGATAAGGGGGACGATCAACACCAGGGCGGAAAAAATATCGAGCATTGCCCCGACAATGAGCAGGAAGATGTTCAGCAGCAGCAGAAAAGAGTATTTGTCGTGGACGTATTTTTGAATGAAGTCGAACAGGCGGGTCGGAACCTGCTGATCGATCAGGAAATTGGTGGAAGCCATAGAGGCGGCGAGGATTACCAGAATTCCGCCGAAGAGCACCATGGATTTGCTCATGACCGAAGGCAGCTGTCTCAGCCGAATATCGCGGTGAATAAGCACTTCAACCACCAGGACATAGAAAGCTGTCACCGCCGCCGCTTCTCCGGGAACAAAAATGCCGCCGTAGATGCCGCCGAGCAGGATGACCGGCAAGGGCAGTTCCCAGGCGATGACCTGCAAACCCTTCAATATTTCTCTCCCGCTGTATGCGGGTCTTGCCTTGCGCCCCGGGCTTTTTACCAGGGAGTAGCCGATGAGCAGGAGAAGCATCAACATACCCGGCAGGATTCCGGCGAGAAAAAGATGATCGATTCGTGTTTCGGCAATTACGCCGAAGAGGATAAGTGGCAAACTTGGCGGGAAGAGCAAGCCGAGACTGCCGGACGAGGTGATGAGTCCCATGGAAAACCGCTCTTGGTACCCCTCTTCGAGGAGTGTCGGCAAAAGCAGTCCACCGAGAGCGAAGATGGTTATCCCGGAAGCTCCGGTAAACGCGGTGAAAACGGCACATACCAGCAAAGTGACTACGGCGATTCCGCCCGGCAGCCAGCCGAGAAAGATTCTCGAGAAGTGGAGCATCCGGCTGGGCGCCTTGCTCTCCGAGAGCAGGATGCCTGTGAAAATAAAGAGCGGCAGGGATACCAGCAGCGGAGTATCGGCCAGCCGCGACATTTCAATGATTACCACGGAAATATCGATGTCCGCAGAGTAAAAGGAAATCAGCGCCAGGGCACCGATGACCAGGAACAGTGGCGTCCTGAACAGGGCAAGAGAGAGGATGATGATTTTCAGAAGTGTCATGGATTGCCCGCGATTCCCTTATTTGCTCCCGGAAAGGAGGATCCTGGTCTGCAAAATGAACAACAGAAGGTATTTCATGCAGATCAGGCCGAAGGCCAAAGGAAAAATACTGTTCCAGAACCACAGCGGCAGCTTCAAAGGTCCCTCTCCGCCTGCCTCTATTTCGCCGGCAAGAAAGAGCCATCCCGCCCAGGTAAGCCCTGCCGCGGCCAGGGTGCAGAAAAGGTGGGTGAGGAGGGTGAGCCACGGTACGATTGCCGGAGGCAGCCGGTTTCCGGTAATATCGAGAGCGATGTGTTTGCCTTGGGATGTGGCGGAAACAGCGCCCACCAGACCGCACCATAACACCAGATAACGCAGGACCGGATCGATCCACAGCAGGCCGCCCGAAAAAACGAAACGCAGGAAGATCTGCAGGCAGGCGAGGATGATCATCGCCGCAAGCATAGCAGAGAGCAGTTTTTCTTCAACCCGGTCGAGAAAAACAAGCATCCTGTTCGTCGGATACAGCTTGTCCGCTTCGATCAAGGTGCTTTCCCTCCGGTGGTTTTGCTGCGATATTCCTTGAGCAGACCGGTAGTCAGGTCATGAATTTCCCTGGAAAGAGCCTCGGGAATCAGCCCCTGGACAGCCTCGTCTCTTTTTTCTTGCAATACCCTTGCGGTTTCTTCATCGATTTTAAGGAATTCCGTTCCTCGTTCAATCATCACCCGTTTAGAATCGAGATTGCTTTCCCTGGTTTTTTTCAGGAGTATCGGAAAATGGAGGGCTGCCGCTTCCTCAATGGCTTGTTGATGAGCCTCGGACAAGCTGGAAAATTTTTTGCGGTCGAGGGCAAAGACGCCGTAGGCATAACCATATGGTTTATCGACGACGTAGCGGGCCTTGGTAAACCATTGCAGGACAATGGAGCCGTAAAGGGAATTGTAGACCGTTTCGATTAAACCGCTTTGCAGGGAGGACAAGACGTCCGGAATTGCCAGCTGGACCGGCGTAATCCCCAGGGCGGCCAGATAGGATTCGGACAGCGGATCTCCTACCGGACTCCAGTTCTTCGATTTCTGCAGGCCTTCCAGAGTATCGATCGGTTTTGTCGACATGGCGTAGACGAAGCCCACCTCGGTCATGGCGATGAGTTCCAGATCCTTTTCCCGGAACCGCTCCTTAAAGGTCGGGAGCAGCCCTTCCTTGACAAAATCTACTTCTTCATATGACTCGAAGAGAAAGGGAATGGCCATAACCCTGAAGTCTTGAACCAGGGTGGAAACTCCTGTCATGGTGAAGCCGCCGCCGTGCAGTTGCCCGACCCGCATCTTGCGGAACATCGCCTGGTCGTCGCCCATTACTCCGCCGGGATAGACCCGAAAGCCGACTTCTCCACCGGTTTTTTCTTCCACCGACCTGGCGAAATTCTCGAACTGCTCAACCCAGACCGAACCGGCCGGGGCGAGACTGGCGATCTTGAACAGATGTCGGGGGGCGGCCTGAAGCGACTGACAGCTAAGGACAAAACAGAGCAGAACAAATGCTATCGGCGTAAATACTCGTTGCATGGGGTCTCCGGGAAATGCGAATTATATAAAATGAAATCTGTTACTCTGCGAAATAGTTTTCTTCAAGCAATTTCTGGGCCCTGTTTTTGGCTATCCTGTTGCTGAGGCCGAATTCCGGAGCGCTCTCCAAGGGAAAGTCAAGAACCTCGCTCAGCAAACTGTCATGAAGATCTTTGTCCATAGTCATCCTGGCCAGTTTTTCGGCATAGGTGACTTGGGTAAGAAGAAATTTTCGTCCGGAGATAGCCAGAGCCTTGTCGAAATGGTGGGTGCTGAGATCCGGCCTGCCGCCGAACATCTCGGGTTTGGCTGCGTAGTAGGCGCCAAAAAAGAGATGAATGCTGCCCCCCTGATAGGACTCGTCGAGTTCCAGGAGTCTTGCCATGATTTTTTCGATAAAAATCATATCGGCGATGGATGCCGGGGAGCCTTTTTGCTGCAGGACCCAGGTAAGCCATCCGGAGGCACCCCAGAAAACAGGGGGAACATCGTCTTTCCCCAGTTGCGCCAGCCGTCGCTCAAAGGTGGCCATATCCGTGCCGCTGCCCGAGGGCAGCAAGGGGCGGAGAAGGCTCTGTCCATAGTTGTTCGCTTTCTCGGCAATGGCAGTGATCCGGGTGTCGGAGCCACCGCATTCGGCGAGGGCGGTGGCGTAAGCAGAATAGGATTGGGTCGTGGTAATCAGCAGATCACGGTTGTCGGGGGAGGAGACGAGCATGCTGTCGAGCATCAGCAGATAGGCAGGGGCGCCTTCGCATACCAGTTCGATATCGGTCTGCTGCTGGAGGTTGCCGATAGCCGGTTTGATGACCGTGCTGGTAATCAATCGGGAACAGGAAGAGAGGCTGCAACAGAGAAGGAACAGTACCGGCAGGTAGAGCCGGAAACGAAATTGTCGTGCAGGCATGCTGATCTCCCCTGGCAGGGCTGGATTGAAAGACACAAAAACCGGGTTGTCAATTATTTTCCGGAAAGAGGCCGGAATCACGACGATAGTAATTATCCGGCAGCAATTTGGCAATCAGAACTTTATCATCAGCGCCCGGGAAAGACGTTTAACTTTCTGCTGTACAACCCCATTGCCGTTGCTTGCAACGACAATGGGGGAAGAAATCATTTAAAATTATTGTTGTTTTGGTTCAAGTGCCTTGGAGATGGCGTCGTTGGTGACTTCGATCACCTCTTTGGCGGCGCCGACCACCTCTTTCATCGACTCAACCACGTCCTTTTCCGGAGACGGGGCCTGAGCTTCGTTCCGGGTCTGAGGTTCTCCTGCCTCAGCCGGTTGTTCGCCGGCTTTGTCAGCTTCCTCCGCCTGCAGAAGTTCCTTGCCCGTAGTAATAACCTCGGCTGCCGCCCCTTTGGTTGCCTGTATCATTTCCTCGGTGGCATTGACCAGCTGGCGTGTTACCAGGACCATATCATTGGTGGCTTCCACCATCTTCTGCATGGCGGCAGTCAGCTCATCTTCAGTGATTGCCGGTGCTGCCTGCTGCTGGGGTTCTTCCTGGGGCATCGGTTCTTCCTGCACTATCGGGCCTTCCTCAAGCTGAAACATCGGACAGTTAAGGCACGGAATATCCTTTCGCAAAAAAACCCGACCGCAGGGCATGACAACCGTGTCCTCGGCATACGCTGCGACAGCGTCCTCTTCGCTCAACCGGGGCGATTGTTCCTCGGGAGCTACAGCGACAGGCTGTTCCTGTACAGTCGCCTGCTCTTCTTCTGCAGTTTCGGCCACTGCAGGCGGAGCAATCTGTTCCTCGGCCACTGCAGGCAGAGCACTCTGCTCTTCTGCCGATTGTTCCTGGGTCACAGTTGGCTTTTCAGTCTCTTCAACTGGCTGAACTGCTGCGGTCTCAGAGGGTTGCGCTGCTGCCCCATGATCATGGCCGGCCTGGGCTGATTGCTCTGTTGCGTCGATTGGAGCTGTCGGGTGAGATTTTTCAACGGTGATGCGCTCCACCTTGTCGGGGGAGTCCGTCTTCGTCTTCGAATCATCCGAATTGCAGCCGTAAGTGATCAGATATAAAACAATTAAAGCGATAAAAGCGTATCTCATTGATTGATTCTCCTATTAAGTAGTAGGTGATGGGAAACTCGTAAGCTTAACACGAAGATGACAATTGTTAATTGTGAAAATCTGGGGAGGATTCTAGCATAGATTTGCTGCTGTTTTTACTTTTTTCACTGCAGCAGCTGGGATATTTCAAGTAATTGATGTAATTTCAGGCAGATCAGTCTTGACAATTTTTACGGTCGAATACAGGCCGGCCATGGCAGAGGTCTCTTTTTGTGCCTGCATGACGAGTTCGGGGGGCGATATGACACGGGCCAGAGATCCATGCTGGAGAACCTTCATGAGCAGTTCCCGGCTGTCGCTCACCGGCAACCGCAAAAGCAGTCCATCGTCAACTGCCGTCAACTCCTGGTCCTTATGCCAGTGCTGCTTGCGGACCAGATCGGCGGCTTTAGAGGTGAAGAGGATCTCCGCCTGGTAGCGTGGTTTGCCCTGGAAGATGCCGAATGACTGAATCAGATGGTTTCGATCAAACTGGAGATCGGCAGGCATCGGCGAGTTGCCGAGGGCAGCCTTACTTATCCTGGCAATGTGGAAAAGGCGGTTTTCAAGGCGGAGATTACAGAAACCGTACAGGTACCAGCGCCCCTGGTAATTGATGATCTGCAGCGGCGCCACGGTTCTTTCCCTCGACTGCCCGCCTATCGGCCGGTATTCAAAAACAATGAGCCGTTTTTTTACGACCGCCTCGATGATGGTCTCGAAGATCGTATGATCGATCGATTCCACCTCGATCCACTGGCAGAAGAGGGAATCGACAATTTTCTGGTAATCGGCGGAGATCAAAGTGGCCAATCGCTGTTCCAGCTGTCTCACTTCGGGCAAACTGCCAAGGCCTGCCTCTTCGGCGAATTTACCAAGCATGGCCAGGAGAAAGACGATCCGCGGGCTTTCTTCAAAAGGCAGCCGGAAACCTTCATTCTGGTAGTAGAAGCCGTTTCTTTTTGAATCAAAGGCGAGCGGGGCGAAAAGTCTGTCGCGAAGATAGTTGATGTCTCTTCTGGCAGTGGCAAGCGATACTTCGAAGTGCTCGATGAGAGTTCTGGCGTTGGGAAAATTGCCCTGGCTTGCTTCCTGATGAAAATAAAACACCCGTTCGAGGAAGCTCATGACCTGCTACTTCGCGTGCCGACGGTGCTTGACCGGGAGGATCTTCAGCTGTTCCCTGTATTTGGCAACCGTCCGGCGGGCTATTCTGATATTATCTTCGGCGAGCTTTTCGGAGATGGCGTTATCGCTGAGGGGATTGTTTCTATCTTCTTCCTGGACCATTCTCCTGATCAGCGTCTTGATCGATTCCGCCGCCATGTCATCCTGGCCGTCGCGCTGGATGGCAGTGGAAAAAAAGTATTTGAGTTCGTAGATCCCCTGCGGCGTATGGACATACTTGTTGGAAGTGACGCGGCTGACCGTCGATTCGTGCATCTCGATATCGTCGGCAACATCTTTGAGGATGAGCGGTTTCAGATAGGCCGATCCCCGTTCGAAGAAATCATATTGAAAGCGAAGAATACTTTCCATTACTTTAAAGATGGTTCGTTGTCGCTGGTACAGCGATTTGATAAACCAATCGGCGTTTTTCAGCTTATCCTGGATGTACTGCCGCGATTCCTTGGCAAGGGCCTTATCCTTCTTCAGCATCTCCTGATAGACCGAGGACAGTTTCAGGCGGGGAAGGTCGTCTTCGTTCAGCTGGATAACGTATTCATCGTTGATCTTCCGGACATAGACATCGGGGACGATGTAATTGGTATTGTCGGTGGAATAGGGCAGTCCCGGGAAGGGGGTCAATTCGGCAATGATGAAATTGATAGCCCGCTCCAGTTCCGGTCTTTTTCGCCCGGTTTCCCTGGCAAGCGCCTTATAGTTGCGGGTTTCGAGAAGCGGCAGGTGGTGCAGCACGATCTCGGCGGCAAGACTCTTCCCCTTGCCCAGCCTTTCCAGCTGCAGAAAAAGAGATTCACTGACATTTCTCGCCGCGATCCCCGGCGGGTCCAGTTCCTGGATCACCTCCAGAATGTATTCGGCATCGTCCCGCTCACACGCCGTTACCTCGATGATCTTGTCGAGTTCAACCTCAAGAAAGCCATACCTGTTCAGATTGCCGACAATGAAAAGGGCAATTTCCCACTCTTTCTCGTCGAGATTGCTGTGGGCCAGCTGCCACTGCAGATAGGCCGAGAGTCCGGGTTTTTCTGAGATGAAGTCGAATTGCGAAGGTGCGTCTGCCGGAGGAACTTCATGGGAGAAGGAGAAATTGGAGTCGAAATTATTGGCGTAATCCTCCCAGTTCGTTTCGGCAAATCCGTCGGATACCTTGACGGTTTCGGTGATGTCCGGTTCTATCGTGCCGCTTTTTTCTTCGATGGTCGTTGACAGTGAAAAAGGCGTTTCAATAGCGTCGGGAGAGGAAAAATCTTCTTCAAGCGCCGGATTCTGTTCGATTTCTGCCTGCAGAGCGTCGGAAAGCTCGAGTCTGTTGAGTTGTAGAAGTTTTATGGCTTGCCGCAGCTGCTGCGTCATTACCAGTTTCTGAGCAAGCTTGAGCTGTTGTCTGAGTTCGAGCGCCATAGAGGATCACATGTGGAAATTTTCACCAAGATACATTTTTCGGGCTACTTCACTCTCGATGATATCGTCGGCGACACCACTCGTGAGTACTTGTCCTGCATTCATGATATATGCAAAGTCGCACACCTGTAAAGTTTCTCTTACGTTGTGGTCGGAGATAAGGATGCCCAGTCCTTTTTCTTTCAGTTTAACGATGATTTTCTGCAGATCGTGAACCGCCAGCGGGTCGATACCGGCAAACGGTTCGTCAAGAAGGATGAATTTGGGCTTGGTCGACAAAGCCCTCATGATTTCAACCCGCCGCCTTTCTCCCCCTGACAGGGCATGTCCTTTATTGTTCCGGAGATAGCCGATATTGAGATCTTCCATCAGTTCGTCGATACGGGAGTTGATCTCGTTTTTTGCCAGGCCAAGGGGTTCCAGGATGATGCGGACATTTTCCTCGACTGTCAGTTTTTTGAAGACGGAAGGTTCCTGGGCCAGATAGGTAATTCCACGGAGAGCCCTTTTATGGATGGGAAGGTTGGTAATTACCTCGCCGGCAAAGATGATATTACCACGGTCCGGCCGAATAAATCCGGCAATCGAATAGAAAGTTGTTGTTTTGCCGGCGCCGTTTGGACCGAGAAGACCGACTACCGCCCCGGTCTGGACCTGAAGGCTGACCCCGTCGACAACCGTCCGGGCACCGTAACTTTTAATTATATTTCGTGTTTCGAGTATCGACATCGTTTTTGCGAGTCTTTCCTTTTCTGCGTCCTTTAATTCTGCATGATGGTCATGTTGACCCGCGATGGTTTTTTCTTGCCGCCGTCCGATTCTCCCAGGGTAGTCGACGTCTTGTTACCGATGACCTCGGAGCGTCCTTCATCCAGATAATAAATGATCTTATCGCCACTGACCATATTTTGACCCTGCCATGCCTTGGCGTTATCGGTAAGTATAACCTGTCTCTCCTTGGAGAGATAGACCATTTTTTTTGAAGTCCCCAGCCACTCTCCACGGGTAAGTTCGACATTGCCGATGCAGATCAGTTTTTCAACCTGCTGCGCGGTTTTCTTTGTTTCCTTCTTGTCCTTTGGGTTTTCGGCAGCTGCGGCTGTGTAAAAAACGGTCATTTCGTCCGAACGGATTCTGACATCGCCCTGTTTTGCATCGACATCGCCGGTAAAGACAACCGAATTGGTTTTTTCAGTTGAAGTCATACGGTTTGCTTCAATATGGATGGGAGCTTCAGCCCCCAGGGCGGTCATTGCTCCACCGAGAAACAGGCTTGCCGCAAGGCATGCGCCGAGGATAAAAGAATTGCTGTAATAGAATTTCATGTGGATCCTCCAATTTGGGGGAAAAAGTATTCCGGCCCGTGATTTTGCCGTGGTCATCGTAGCGTAAAGGTCGGGAAATGTAAAGCCATGGTATGCGATCGCACCACAAAGAGTGCTTTACTTACCGAATATGAGCCAGTACAATACGGCCCAGTTTGCGGCCATTTTATAAGGCTATAGCTCGTTGAAATTACGCTAAAACATAAGGACTAATCGGGGGATCGGAAGGGCTGCTATGGTAAAAACCGTCGAGGAGAGCATAGAAAAGGCAAAAGTACTGATTGAGGCTCTGCCCTATATGCAGGAATTCAGGCATAAAACCATCGTTATCAAGTATGGTGGACATGCCATGGTCGATGAACATCTGAAAAAACAATTTGCTCTCGATGTGATTCTGCTCAAACAGATCGGCATCAATCCGATCATCGTCCACGGCGGCGGGCCGCAGATCAACAAACTGCTCGACCGTCTCGGGATTAAACCGAGTTATGTGCAGGGGATGCGCGTCACCGACGGTGAGACCATGGATGTGGTCGAAATGGTATTGGTCGGTCAGGTGAACAAACAGATCGTCGGCCTGATCAATCATTGCGGAGGCAAGGCAGTCGGCCTTTCGGGGCGTGACGGCGATCTGGTCTGTGCAAAAAAAATGAAAATAAGCGGAAAAAAAGGCGACGATCCGATGCAGGATGCCCCGCCGGAGCTTATCGACGTAGGGCGAGTCGGTCAGGTAACCAAGGTCAATATCGGGGTGCTCGAGAGTCTCAGCAAAAATGATTTCATTCCGGTTATCGCACCGGTTGGCGTCGGCGAAGACGGACAGGCGTTCAATATCAATGCCGATCTGGTCGCCGGGGCCATTGCCGGAGCGCTGGCCGCCGAAAAAATGATCCTCCTGACCGATGTGCCGGGGGTGAAAAACAAGAGCGGCGAGTTGATCACCACGTTGCCGAAAGGCGAGCTGGAAGGACTGATCGACGACGGCACCATTGCCGGCGGAATGATCCCGAAGGTGCGCTGCTGCGAAGAGGCCCTGCGCCGCGGGGTGGCGAAGACCTGTATCGTCGACGGCAGAGTGGAGCATTCGATCCTTTTGGAAATGTTTACCCGGGAAGGGGTGGGGACGGAGATATACTGATGGAAAAGAGCGGAAACAAAGAATTGAAGGAAAGGGGCGACAAGGTTTTTATCGGCACCTATGCCAGGTATCCCTCCGCCATGGTGAAAGGCGCGGGCTGTCGCCTCGTCGACGCCGACGGCAGGGAATACCTCGATTTTCTATCGGGCATCGCGGTGTGTGCGCTTGGCCACTGTCATCCGGCGGTGACCGAAGCCATCCGGCGACAGGCGGGGGAGCTTGTCCATGTCTCGAACCTCTACTACACCGTACCGCAGATCGAGCTTGCCGAACTGCTGACCGGTAATTCCTTCGGGGAGAAAATTTTTCTGGCCAACAGCGGCGCCGAGGCCAACGAGGCGGCGATCAAGCTGGCCCGGATTCATGCCGGCGAGGGCCGCTACCAGGTAATCAGTCTTGCCGGCTCCTTCCACGGCCGGACCCTTGCCACCGTTGCGGCAACCGGCCAGCCGAAATTCCATAAAGGCTTTGAGCCGTTGCCCGAGGGTTTTCTCCATGCACCCTTCGGCGATCTGCAGGCTCTGGAAAAGATGATTATCGGCTCGACCTGTGCCATCCTCTGCGAACCCCTGCAGGGCGAGGGCGGGGTTCGGCCGTTGGAAAAAGAGTATCTCGGAGGTATCCGGGAGCTGTGCGACAGGCATGGACTGCTGCTTATTTTCGACGAGATCCAGACCGGTCTCGGCCGAACGGGGACGCTCTTTGCCTACGAGCAGCTGGGCGTTCGGCCCGACATCCTGACCATGGCCAAGGCTCTCGGCAACGGCCTGCCGATCGGGGCAATGATGACAACGACTGAAATCGCCGCGGCGTTTACGCCCGGTACCCACGCCTCCACCTTCGGCGGCAATCCGGTAGCCTCGGCCGCAGCTGTTGCCACCTTGCAGATTATGCTGGAGGACGGTTTCCTGGCCGGAGTGAGGCAGAAGGGCGCATATTTCCAGGCGGAACTGAACAAGCTCGCCGGTCGGTTTCCGGATCTTATCGGATCCGTGCGGGGCATGGGGCTTCTGGTTGGCGCGGTACTTACCGAAAAAGGTGTCGTCCAAGGCGCGGCAATTGTCGCCCGGATGTTCGAGCGCGGTTTTCTGATGAATTTTGCCGGGAACGTGGCCCTGCGTTTTGTTCCGCCGTTGATTGTGACAGAAGAGGAGATCGACTGTATCGTTGCGGCACTTGCCGAGGTGCTGGCGGAATTATAAGTGCCGGGATCGTCATTTCGGCGGGTAACCGTTCACCAGCACCCCATTTTCGTCCGATCAGGCCACCTCACAGAGCCAACTCTAGCTCGGCGGCCTGCTTGAACGAACCTGGAGCACTGGATGACGACGGCCAAGGATGGCCTAGTGTCGCGGGTGCCAAGGATGGCACGGGAGCGACACGGTTACTGAGCCGGGATATGCAGTCTTTTGATGTGTACCGGAAACGATTACTTCGGCGGGATCAACTCAAAAAAATGGGGCAACGCCGGAGAGGAAAAAGGGAAATGTTTTGCAAATCAGCTTTGTATTAGGTAATGATAACATCTTTCTCCCCTGAATAGAGCAGAAAAGGACGGGTACGGGGGAGGTAACCGAAGGGGAGTATCCCCGTTGTTTCGAGGTGTGCAGAGTGCCGAAGCATTTCAGGTCATTACAGGAATTCACCAAAAAAGAGCTGCTTGGTCTCATTGACCGGGCAATTGAATTGAAGAAAGAAAAGCAGGCCGGCAGGATCCATCAGCAACTGATGGGCAAGACTATCGGCCTGATCTTCGAAAAACCTTCCACCAGAACGCGGGTTTCGTTCGAGGCGGCCATGTACGGCCTCGGCGGCCGGGTTATTTTTCTGTCCGGTCGCGATACCCAGCTGGCGAGATCGGAACCGCTCAAGGATATGTCCCGGGTCATGTCGCGCTATGTCGACGGTATGGTGGTCCGGACCTTCGGTCAGGAAGTGGTCGAGGAGTTGGCCGCTTTCGCCACGGTGCCGGTGATTAACGCCTTGACCGATCTGCACCATCCCTGTCAGGTGCTGAGCGATATAATGACCGTCATTGAAAAAAAGGGACCGATCGAGGCCCTGCATATCGCCTGGGTGGGTGACGGCAACAATATGGCCAACTCCTGGATTCAGGCGGCGGGAATTATCGGCTTTGACCTTACCCTCGCCTGTCCGAAAGGGTATGAACCGGACGCGGAGATTCTCGCCGCAAGCCGGAAGATGGCGAGCAAAAAAATACAACTGATCACTGATCCGGCTCAGGCGGTGACCGGCGCCGATGTCGTCAACGTCGACGTCTGGGCCTCCATGGGCCAGGAAGACGAGCAGGAAGAGAGGCTGCGGATTTTCAGCGACTATCAGCTGGGTCGGGAACTTTTAGCCAAGGCTCCGGCAGAGTGTATCGTTCTGCATTGTCTGCCCGCCCATCGGGGCGAGGAAATTACCGACGAGGTGCTGGAATCGGCGCAATGTGTAGCCTTCGATCAGGCGGAAAACAAGATGCATATCCACAAGGCGATTCTCGAACGTCTGATTGTCTGATCGATTCTTGCCCCATAAAAATAAAATAAGAAAAAGAAAATTCATAGTTTGAGGTTTGTGAAATGAGCGTAAACAAGATTGTCCTCGCCTACTCCGGCGGTCTCGATACATCGGTGATCCTGAAATGGCTGGCGGAAGAATATAAATGTTCGGTAATCGCTTACTCCGCCGATATCGGCCAGGAGGAAGACTGGGATGCCGTCACCAAAAAGGGACTTGCCACCGGCGCGGAAAAAGTCATTGTTTCCGATCTGAAGAAAGAATTCGTCGAAGACTATATCTTCCCGGCTTTCCGGGCCAATGCCATCTATGAAGGATCGTATCTGCTCGGCACCTCCCTGGCGAGGCCGCTGATCGCCAAGGAACAGGTCCGTATCGCCCTGGCAGAGGGGGCCGATGCAGTCAGTCACGGGGCAACCGGCAAGGGCAACGATCAGGTGCGGTTTGAGCTGGGCTACATAGCACTGGCACCCAGTCTGAAGATCATCGCACCCTGGCGGACCTGGGACCTCAATTCCCGGCAGAAGCTGGTCGAGTTTGCCAGGGATCGCAATATCCCGGTGCCGGTCACCAAGGAAAAGCCGTACAGCTCCGATGAGAACCTGCTGCACATCAGTTTTGAAGGTGGAATTCTTGAAGATCCCTGGAACGAGCCGGACGAGGCAATGTTCAAGTTGACCGTTTCACCGGAAAAGGCGCCCGATAAGCCGATCTATCTCGAGATCGAATTCAAAAACGGCAATCCGGTGGCCCTCGACGGCGTCGCCATGGAGCCGCTGGCACTTTTTACCCAGCTGAACAAGGTCGGCGGCGCCAATGGCATCGGCCGGCTCGACCTCGTGGAAAACCGCTTTGTCGGCATGAAGTCGCACGGCGTCTACGAGACGCCCGGCGGCACCATCCTGCGCACCGCCCACCGCGACCTCGAGACCATCACCCTCGACCGGGAAGTCATGAAGATTCGCGATTCTCTCATTCCGCGCTATGCCGAACTGGTGTACAACGGTTTCTGGTTCTCGCCGGAACGCGAACTCCTGCAGAAAACCATGGATGAAACCCAGCAGACCGTCAACGGCACCGTCCGGTTGAAACTCTACAAGGGCAACTGTTTTTCCGTCGGCCGCAAATCCGATCAGTCTTTGTATCAGGTCAACTTCGCCACCTTTGAAGAGGACAATGTCTACGATCAGGGAGATGCCACCGGTTTCATTCGTCTCCACGGACTCCGTCTCAAGATCAACGCTCTGCAGGGTCGATGCAATAAATAGGACACCGGATTATGACTGAGCCGAACAACAGTGGATCGGGGAAAATGTGGGGAGGGCGGTTTTCCGAGAAGACCGCCGCATCGGTCGAGGCTTTTACCGCCTCCATCCACTATGATTCCAGACTGTATCGATACGACATCGCCGGCAGCAAGGCCCACGCTGCCATGCTCGCCGATCACGGTATTCTCACGAGGGAAGAGCTTGCGGTCATAACCGACGGCCTGTCCGCGATCGAAAAAGAGATCGAACAGGGGACGTTTGTCTTTCGCCGCGAACTGGAAGATATTCACATGAATATCGAAAAATCCCTGGTCGAGAGAATCGGACCCGCCGGTGCCAAGCTGCACAGCGCCCGGAGCAGGAACGATCAGGTTGCCCTCGATTTCAAGCTCTACCTTCGCGATCAGTGCGACGAGACCATCGCGTTGCTGGACGGCATACGCAAGGCTTTCGTCATGCTGGCCCGGAAATACCTCGGCCATGTGATGCCGGGCTATACCCACCTGCAGCGCGCCCAGCCGGTGCAGATTGCCCATCATATGCTGGCCTATTACGAGATGTTCGGCCGGGACCTGGACCGGATGGTCGATTGCCGCAAGCGCCTCAACCTGTCGCCGCTCGGCTGTGCGGCAATGGCCGGCACCGGGCTGCCGATCGATCGCGAACAGGTGGCCCGGGCGCTCGGTTTTGCCGGAGTTACCGCAAATTCGATGGACACCTCGGGGGACCGGGATTTTGCCATCGAGTTCACAAGCAACTGCACGATGATCCAGCTCCATCTCTCCAGGCTCTCGGAGGAGCTCGTTCTCTGGTCAACCCAGGAGTTTGATTTTGTCAATATCTCCGATAAATTCTGCACCGGCTCGTCTATCATGCCGCAGAAGAAAAATCCGGATATTCCCGAACTGATCAGAGGCAAGAGCGGGCGGGTGGTCGGCAGTTTGATGACCCTGATAACCCTGGTGAAAGGTTTGCCGCTCACCTATAACCGCGATCTTCAGGAAGACAAGGAACCGGTCTTCGATGCCGTCGATACCGTTACGGCATCGCTTGCCATTATGACCGAATTGCTCGAGAACCTTGCCTTCAAGATCGAGCGGATGGCTGCCGCGACCATGAAGGGCTGTATGACGGCGACGGATCTTGCCGACTATCTGGTCCTGAAAAACGTGCCCTTCCGCGAGGCCCACGGCATTGTCGGCAGGGCTGTCGCCTACTGTCTTGAAAAAGGATGCGAGTTGCCTGATCTCACGCTCAAGGAGCTTGGCCAATTCTCCGAAGTGATTGCAAAGGACGTCTACGAAGTGTTAAGTGTTGAGGGTTCGGTGAACAGTCGGATATCCACGGGGGGTACCGGTTTACAGCGAGTGGAAGAAGCATTGGTTGCAGCGGAACAACAATTGGGGATCGCACAATGATGAACAGATGTTTGGCACGGGTGGCGGGAATCTTCTTTCTTGGCACATCGCTCCTCTTTACAGGTGGATGCGGCTATAAAAACGCCCCGGTACCGCCGGCAAGTGTTGTGCCGCAGGCGATTGACGACCTGCAGTATTCGATTAGCGAAGATGGGGTGCAGCTGACCTGGTTCTATCCGGTCAAAACCATCAAGGGTACCGCACTTGAAGAGGTTTCTTCCTTCGAGCTGTATCGCGCGGAAGTAGCCCTGGAAGACTACTGCAGCACTTGTCCCATTCCCTTTGCCGAGCCGATCACTCTGGATGGCGGTTCTTCCCTCGACGGTGAAACGAGAAGGCGGGCGACCTACGACTCCTCCCTGCTCCGTGCCGGGCACAAATACTTTTTTAAAGTCCGTTCCCGCACCAGCTGGTGGGCGGACAGCAATGATTCGAACGTGGTCACGTTTGTCTGGTTCGAGCCGGCTGCGGCGCCGACAAATCTTACAGCTACGCCTGCGGACAGCCAGGTTACCCTCTCCTGGCAACCGGCGACCTTAAGGGCCGGCAGCGATCCGGAAATGGGCTTGAACTACCAGGTCCTGCGCAGCATCGACGGCAGGGACTATGGCAAGACCGGCGAGCCGCAGAAAGAAACCAGCTATATCGACAGGCAGGTCACAAACGGCCAGAAATATTTCTATGCAGTACAGACGCTGACAACCTTTAAAGGTGAACTCGCGCAGGGTGGTGTGAGCAAGGAGGTGGCAGTGACCCCGGTTGACCTGACTCCTCCGCCGATACCGACCGGTGTTACGGCAGTAAAGACCGACGAAGGCAACAAGATTTTCTGGGATAAGAGCGATGCCGGCGATATCGGCGGCTATCGAGTCTATCGCCGCACTGCCGACACAGACAGGCACGAGCTGCTGGCAGACGTCGAGCCGCAATATACGCTCTACGTAGATGCCAAAGCAGAAAACGGTGTACGATACTATTATGCGGTAACCGCCATAGATCAGGCAGTACCGGCAAACGAGAGCCGGAAATCGAAAGAAGCAACTA
This sequence comes from Desulfobulbaceae bacterium BRH_c16a, assembly GCA_000961725.1. Taxonomy (GTDB): domain Bacteria; phylum Desulfobacterota; class Desulfobulbia; order Desulfobulbales; family Desulfocapsaceae; genus Desulforhopalus_A. The sequence goes on along the minus strand of LADS01000031.1, from coordinate 43,372 downwards.
TCAGATAGTTTATTCGCAGCAGGTCGACAGGAAGAACATGCCCTCCAGCCGTGAATGCGGCTGGAGGGCTGTGTCGTCTTGACGCTGGGGCGAATTTCAGAGTAGACTTTGAAAAACAAGTTGATCGAACAAGGCAATAAGCGAGGAGCATGGTGATGGCAACTTTTCCCATCGCATTTGAAAAAATGAGCGGAACCGGCAACGATTTCGTGATTATCGATAACCGCACATTGCGGATTCCTCCGGAGGAGCAGCCTGAACTGGCTCGAAAGATCTGCCGGAGAATGTTTTCGGTCGGTGCCGATGGCCTGATTTTTATCGAGGATTCGTCGAAAGCCGATTTCGGCTGGAATTTTTATAACGCCGACGGCTCGGTTGCCGAGATGTGCGGCAATGGTTCGCGATGCGCGGCACGTTTTGCATACCGACATAAAATCGTCGAAAAAAAGAAGATGAAGCTCGAGACTCTGGCCGGCATAGTCGAGGCCGAGATCTGCGAGGAAGAAACAGTCGTCCGGGTGAAGATGACCCAGCCCCACGATTTTCGGCTGGGGCTCTCCCTGCAGCTCGGGGATGAAGAACGGCCGGTGGCATATGTCAATACCGGCGTTCCCCACGCGGTAATTTTTGTCGGCGAAGAAGACGTTCCGGTGAAAACATGGGGAAGAAAGGTGAGGTTTCATCAACTCTTCGAGCCGAAAGGCGCAAATGCCAACTTCGTCACACTGCTGCCGGACGGCAGACTGAAAGTACGCACCTATGAGCGTGGCGTCGAGGCAGAGACCATGGCCTGCGGAACCGGCGCGGTGGCTGCGGCCCTCTTTGCCGCAATCCAGAAGGGGATGGAATCTCCCGTCGAGGTAGTCACTTCCGGCGGGGGGTTACTGACGATACTTTTTGATGTATTCGATGGGCCGGTGGTGGAAAATGTGTATCTGCAGGGTCCCACCCGGCTCATATGTACAGGAAATTTAACCGCTGAAGCGCTGCTCTGATGGACCGTGCAGATGAACAATAGGGTAAAACCAGGATCGGGAGGAGTTATGGAAAGATTTCACGGAGCGCTTGTTGCACTTGTTACCCCGTTTATCGACGGCCGTCTGGATGAACAGGGTTTGATCGATCTCATCGAGTTTCAGATCGCCGGCGGCACCCACGGCATCGTGCCCTGCGGCACGACCGGAGAGTCGGCGACCATTGGTTTCGACGAACATAAACGGGTCATCGATCTTACCGTCAAGACGGTGAACGGCCGGGTGCCGGTGGTAGCAGGGACCGGGGCCAACAACACCATGGAAGCCATTGACCTCACCGAGAGCGCCAAACAGAGCGGTGCCGATGCAGTGTTGTCGGTAGTTCCCTACTACAATAAGCCGAGCCAGGAAGGCATGTACCTCCATTTCAGGGAAATTGCCGAGAAGGTCGATATTCCGATGTTCCTGTACAATGTGCCGGGCAGAACGGTGGTCAATATGCTGCCGGAAACCGTGGCACGCCTGGCTGAAGTAGACAATATCATCGGGATTAAGGAGGCTTCCGGCAGTCTTGAGCAGATTTCCGATGTCATCCGCCGCTGTCCGAAAGATTTCATCGTCCTCTCGGGTGATGACTTCACCGCCATGCCGACCGTTTTCATTGGCGGCAAGGGCGTTATTTCGGTAATCTCCAATGTCTGTCCGAAAGAGATGGCGGGGATGATGGAAGCCGCTCTGGAAGGCAACATTAAACAGGCGAATGAACTGCACTACCGGATATTCGAGCTGATGAAGCTGATGTTCAGCGCGCCCAATCCGGTGCCGGCCAAGAAGGGACTGGAGCTGATGGGCAAGATCAAGAGCGGCCTGCCCCGTCTGCCTCTGGCGCCAATGGATAGCCCGAATCTCGAAAAATTGCAGGCGACGATGCGGACGATGGGCCTCATTTAACCCATTTAACCTTTTGATCAGAGAGGGGTTCACATGATAAAAGTAATAATTGCCGGAGCAGCCGGTCGGATGGGACAGCGCGTGGCGCACATGGTCAGCCGGCATCCCCAGTTGAAATACGCCGCGGCATTCGAAGCAAAGGGCAATCCCTATATCGGCAGGGATGCCGGCCAGCTTGGCGGCGGCGAGAAAAACGGCGTAATCATCGGTGAGGGAATCGAGTCGGTCATCGACCGGGGGGATGTGATCATCGATTTCACCTTCCACAAGGCGACGATGGAGTTTGCCCGGGTGGCAGCCGCACACGGCAAGGCGATGGTTATCGGCACTACCGGCCTCAGTGGAGAGAATCTGGCGGAGTTGCGGGTGCTTGCGAAAAAATTTCCCTGCGTCCAGGCTCCCAATATGTCGGTCTGCGTCAATGTCCTCTTTAAGCTGGTGAAAAAGACCGCGGCCATTCTCGGCGACGACTACGATATAGAGATTATCGAGGCCCACCACAACAAGAAAAAAGACGCGCCCAGCGGTACGGCGTTAAAGCTTGCCGAGATGGCAGCGGAAGGGGTGAACCGAAACCTTGACGACGTGGTCGTGCTTGAACGCAGCGGCATAATCGGTGAGAGAAAACCCAATGAAATCGGGATACAGACCATCAGGGCGGCGGATATCGTCGGTGAACATACTGTCCTTTTTGCCGGCCCCGGCGAGCGCATCGAGCTGGTGCACCGCGCCCACAGCCGCGATCATTTTGCTCGGGGAGCGACGGCAGCCGCAGCTTGGATTGTCGGCAAGGAGTGCGGTGTTTATTCTATGTTCGACGTGCTCGGACTGCAGGATTTTTAAGTGAAACCGGAAGCAGGCACCATAGTTTTTATCGGCATGGGCTCCAACCTCGGTGACGGCAAATCTATCCTGATAGAGGCATGGGACAGCCTCGGACAGGTTTCGGGGATACGTCTCGAGCAATTGTCGAGCCCCTACATGACCGCGCCGGTCGACATGCAGAGCCAGCACTGGTTTACCAACGCCGTCGGCTGTCTGCACGTTTCGCTGTCGCCCCTCGAGTTGTTGAAAACCCTGATGGACATTGAGGCCGAGTTCGGACGAATACGGGAACATACGAGTTTTGGCTACCATGATCGCAGTCTCGACCTGGACCTGCTCTATTACGGCCAGGAGGTCATGGACAGCCCCGAATTGACCGTGCCTCATCCTCGCATCGGCGTCCGTCTCTTTGTTCTTGCGCCATTTACCGAACTCGCGCCGGATTTTAAAGACCCCGTTACCGGGAAGACCATCGCTGCCATGGAACAGCGACTGCGGGAAAGTATCCTCGCAGGAGAATACAAAAAACAGGAAATAGTATGCAGTCGGTGGGACGCGTAGATAGAAGGCAAGATGCAAAGAGAGGTACCATTGAGTCCTCTTAGAATAATCATCATTATCATCCTCATTTATATTGCTTACCGCCTGATATGGGGAAGCAGAAAATCGACCCCGTCAGTCAAGGGGGCAAAGAGGAAACCTCAAAAGGAGATGCCGGTCAGCGACACCCTTCAGGAGGACCCGGTCTGCAAAAAACTTGTGCCCAGCAGGCAGGCCGTTCAATATGAGGCGGATGGGCATACCTATTATTTTTGCAGCCAGGAGTGTTGCAATACTTTCAGAACCAGACAAGGAGAACAAAAATGAAATTTTTTATCGATACGGCAAATATAGAAGAAATCAAAAAAGGCCTGGAGATGGGCATGGTGGACGGCGTAACCACCAATCCGTCGCTGGTGGCCAGAGAGAACAAGCCGTTTGAAGAGATAATCGCCGAGATCTGCAAACTGGTCGACGGGCCGGTAAGTGCCGAGGTTGTAAGCCTCGAGGCAGAGGGAATGCTCGCCGAAGCGAGGGAGCTGGCCAAGATAGCCGATAATATCGTCATCAAGATCCCGATGATTGTCGAGGGACTCAAGGCGGTGAAAAAGCTCACGGCAGAGGGCATCAAAACCAATGTTACTCTGGTTTTCTCCGCAGCCCAGGCGCTTCTTGCTGCAAAAGCCGGAGCAAGCTATGTCAGTCCTTTTGTCGGCCGGCTTGACGATATCGGCAACCCCGGAATGGATCTGATCGGTGATATCGTCACCATCTATGACAATTACGGCTACACCAGCGAGATCATCGTAGCGAGCGTCAGAAGCCCGCAGCATGTGCTGGATGCAGCCCTGATCGGCGCCGATATTGCCACAATTCCTTTAAAGGTGATTGCCCAACTGGCCAAACACCCGCTGACCGATGCGGGAATGGAACAGTTCCTCGCCGACTGGGAGAAACGGACGAAATAATGCCCGACAACCGAACAGTTCCCCTGAACCATAGAAAGTGTTCTTCTCTCCCCGACCGAAGAAAAAATCGGCGGGAGCTTGCCGTCTGGTGGCGGCGGCAGGCGGGATTTGTTCGGTTTTTTGTGCTGGTCGCCCCGACGATAATGCTTTTTTTGATCGTCGGAACGCCCCAGGCATCCATGTATGTCTGTCGCAGCAAATCGGGTGCAATCAACTTCACCAATGCACCCGGAAGTCCTGATTGTCAGTCGGTTTCTCTGCCGAAAACAGGCCGGATCACGGGACTGGCGGGTGAAGTCGCCGCTGCTTATTCCCGTCCCTCGCGCTCCGCCATGTCCGCCGGTTACGAGCAGGAGATCAAGAGCATTGCCCGCCGCTACCGGATGGATCCTCACCTCATCAAGGCCATAATTCATACGGAATCCGATTTTAACCATCGGGCGGTATCGCGGAGCGGCGCCCAGGGGCTGATGCAGTTGATGCCCGACACGGCTCGCGACCTGCAGGTTGTCAATCCTTTCGATCCGTGGGAAAACATTGATGGCGGTACGCGATATATGCGATGGCTGCTGGACAGCTTCAACGGTGATTTAATCCTCTCCCTTGCTGCCTATAACGCCGGACCGGGCTTAGTCTCCCGCACCGGCGGAGTGCCGAGAATCCAGGAGACCAGGCGGTATGTCAACAAGGTCCTGAAGCGATACAAGGCGTATAAAACGCAACACGACAAAGCCACTCTTCTGGTGCAGGAATGAAACAGCTTTTTTCAGTGCCGAATCTTCTTACCGGGTTTCGGTTTGCGCTTATTCCTGTGCTGATTGTCCTGTTCTCGGTGAAACAAAACACCCAGATCGAGATGTGGAGTTTCGTTATCTTTTCCATTGCGGCATTGACCGATTTCGTCGACGGCTGGGTAGCCAGACGCTACCACATTGAAACGGTCCTCGGCAAACTGATGGATCCCCTGGCCGATAAAGCCCTGGTGACCACAGCCCTGATCATGCTCATCCCTCTCGGCAAGATCGTCGCCTGGGTCTGTCTTGTGATTATCTGCAGGGAAATTATCGTCACCGGGTTCAGGGGGCTCGCCGCCACCACCGGCAAAGTCGTTGCCGCAGGACGTGTAGGTAAGCTGAAGAGCAATTTTCAGTACTTCGGCCTGGGATTTCTCATTTTCCCCCTGAACGTTCTCCCCATCCCCTACCAGTACACGATAGGAACCGTACTCATCTACTGTTCTCTTGTGCTGGCTCTGTGGTCGGGAGCCATCTATGCCTATAGACTGCGCGGCGTTTTCCTCGAAACCTCGTGCTGAGAGGCACGCAACCACCTTTTACCCTTGACGATAATCGGTCAAGTAAGGTATAAACGAACCTGCGCCGGAGTGGTGAAACTGGTAGACGCACGGGACTCAAAATCCCGCGACCGCAAGGTCATGTCGGTTCGATTCCGACCTCCGGCACCATTAGATAATACGCCCGATAGTCCATAACCATTGGCTATCGGGCTTTTTTTTTGCCCTGCCGGGGGGAGTTTCGATTTGGGTCCAAACGAAACTGCGTATGGCAATTTTGAATGCTCTGTGTATACTTTTGTGTATAATTATTTGAGGCTGTTTCCAGGCAAAAACCCCTGAAGGAGGTGCTGGCGATCGAGGGAGGCGACGTATGGCAACAATTTTAAAGAAGCAGAAAAATAATAAAACATCATACCAGGCAATCATCCGGAAAGGAAGATACCGCAATAAACCAATTACTCGCACCTTTGCTCTGAAGAAAGATGCTGAAGTATGGGCCAGAGAGCAGGAGCACTTGATCGACATGAAACGTCATCAGGATCCGCGACTCGCTGAAATGGTAACTCTTGAGCAGGCACTGAACAAATACTTCAGAACCATAGAGTCTCCTGGGCCAAATTTCAATGAGCCAACGACTGTTGAACGTAAGCGAACTTGCGCGATCATATTAAAAAGATATCTCGGCAGGGATATTTCGCTTGCCGAAATCACACCGAGAGTGATGTCGGAGTTTCGAGACCGCCGATTGAGGGATGATAAACGATCGGGGTCCACAGTCCGCCAGGAGCTCTCATTGATTTCACATCTTTTCACCATTGCAATGCAGGAATGGGAATTGCCGGTATCAAATCCGATAGAGCGTCTGGCACGGCCGAGACCTGCGGCAGGACGTATCCTCGCTCTCACTGACCTGCAGGCTCGGGTCATTATTACGGAAAGCAGGAAAGCCAGGAATGCTCTTTTCCCGGCCTACCTCCTTGTACTCATGCATACCGGCATGAGAGCAAGCGAGGCGGCAGGTTTGCGGAAGAGAGATGTGAATCTGAACAATCAGACGATCATTATCAAGAAGACGAAATCCAAAACACCAAGGACCGTATCGCTTACGGATGCCGCCACAGCCGCTTTAAGGAACATTGATACAGATAACTTTTTCTTTCTGAAGGATAAGGACTTAAGCAGGTCCAATATAATGAATCGGCCGGCCCAGATCTTTCGCGAGAGTTGGGAGGCGACCAAACGCAGGGCTATAGCTGTCAATCCTTCCATTCCTGCAGACCTTACTCTTCATGATATTCGCCATTCTGCCGCCACTTACCTGATTGAACAAGAAGTCCCTCTACGCACGGTGGCAGATATCCTCGGACATAAGACTATCCAGATGACAATGCGTTATACCCACCCCTCAATGGAGCACAAGGCGGAGATGATGCAGCGTATCGAGGGGTACGGTGTTGATATTCAAAAAGAAGTATCGGAGGAAAGAAAGGCGTTGCGGGAGCTCTTGGCGGAAGCGATCAAGATTATCGGCAGCAATGGACTGGATGAGGAATTGAATAAGGTTATCAGAGAAATATCGACCTATTCGACCGTGTGAGTCTTTAGAAAAAAATTTAAGGGTGAGATCTTGATTTCACCCTTAATAACACGCGCGCAGGATCAGGCAGAATGTCGTTTTATGCGATCAATGAATTCCCTCCAGGCTGTCCGCCTGCAGCTGTGAACGTGGCAATGAGATTGTTGATAGGGTGCTCACGCTGCCCATAGCCCGCTCCAGGGAGCGATGCCCATATTTTTCTTATTTTCTGAATCGCCTCTATTATTCTTCCTGCTTTCACATCTTCTGCAGCGCCTCGCTCCTTAATCAGCCGAAGGGCGATTGCATCCTGGGATGCCGGCGAAAAATCGGACAGGCGTAGAACCTTCCTGTAATGATCAAAAGTTCGTTTAAGGATCTGATATCTGCCGGCAGCGGTGGATGAGAGCTTGTCGTTGATCCGGATCAGTTGGCGAGGGTGATCAGAATAGTCATGGAATAACTTTACCCGGCCGGGGAGTGACCCGACTAGGACATTATAGCCGTTGTCCGACTCATCGATAAGTTGCCGGCCAAGTTCAGACCAGGCAAGCATGTCGAGAAAGGCTTGTTCGTTTCTTGTCATTTTTCCACTTTCTCCTCGAGTACGGTTACCCACGTTGTCAACTGGGCAACCTGGTCGCCGCACTCCTTGACTCGCTGGGTGTTGGTGTTCAGGGCAGCAGTGACGTGGCGGAGCTCGGCTGTTATGGCTTCGTTCGCTCGCAGGCAGATATGATCATGGGCTTTGAAAGACACGAGTCTCGGTTCTCCCTCCGGAGTGAAGAATTTTCCATCTATTTTAGAGAGTTCAGTACGAATATCGACTATCTCCCTTGCTTGAATATTGATTATATCGTCGCTGTTTTTGTTGATTTTGGCAGAGAGACGGCCATAGGCAACGCCGACGGCGAAGGCGTTAAGAATTAACGTACCGATAAAACCGGCTATGGTGAGAAACATCGCGTCGATTTGCATGTCATGCCTCGTGAACTGTTCGTGTAAATTTTTTTGAGCCCTTGCCGGTCATGTACCAGCGGATCGCCAGCATCCGCCACCGGGCTCGCCGCCACCACATCTTTTTTTTGACGCAAATCGCATAATACTCCTGGTCGATGATCGGCTGCAGTTCTGCCGGCAGCAGCCCCAGGTTGACGTAGTCACAGAGCACGTCATGGACGCAGGAGGCCTCCATCGATGAGCGGGTGTCGATGCATGGCCCGCTGTTGCCGTCCCAGGGATAGCCGCGGCGGATAGTCAGCTTGCCGTCCGGCTGCAGATCGGTGTGATCGTCGCTGACGGTAAAACCTTTGACCGAGGTCTGGGTCGTGAAGGTTTCGGCCACGACGTATTTATAGCCGTCCCAGTATTTCATTCTATCGACCTCCAGCCGATATCAGTTTTCTCACAGCGACCGGCCGCACTTGGGACAGCGGCAGGCCTCTCCATCCTTGATTTTCACAACCGCAGTCAGGACAAGTCATGGCTGTGGCAAAATGTTTTCGGTGTTTGTCACCGGGCCTGTACCGTCGCCCTGGTTGTGAGACTGGTTGAACTGCACATCACCATTGTAGCGGTTATCCGGTTTGCCGACGGCAGCTGAGAGAACGTTGTCGGCGGCATTGATTCCCATGCCGATAATCGTTCCGTCTTTAATGTCACTGGACACACTGCGAACAGTTTTCCATACCGGGTGCTCGCTCGGCTCGGTGGGCAGCTTCTGATCAAAACGAGCCTGCTCGCGATAGGACACTACCGGCAGATATTCGGTGGTAGTGACTGGGGCGATCATCCCGGGATACTGAACGGTTTTGACCACCGGCTGCCAGCTCATGGTCATGCCGGATTTCTCGTGAGCCTTGCGGATGGCATTGTCCCTGTTGCGAAGGGTATCGTGGATTTCATGCTCCTTGGCAACCGAGGCATCGGCCGTATATCCAGCGGTATTTTTCACGACCTCACCGGCCTCGTTTACCATGGTATCGGTGAGCGGGATCAGCCCGCCTTTACTCCCGCATCCGGACAAAAAGAAAACAGATAACAGACAGGCAAATAACACGAATAACGATCTGATCATTTCACACCTCAATCTCAAAATGTTGCAGGTTTGGGGCTTCACCAATGATCGCCCCGTCTTTGACATAGGCTTTTTTCGGGGCGGCAACGGTGGTCCCCAGGACCCGCATGGCGCCGCCGCCGGATGTGGTCACCGTGCTTGTACCGTCGGAGTTGACCGAGATCACAGTGACTACGATCATCGGACTGCCGGGCAGCAGGCGCTTGAATCTTGCCCATAAATTAGTTGCCATAGTGGTGCCTCGGATTCTTACGCCGGATTCTCAATCGCGTTTATGGTGATCTTGGCCGTTACATAGTTCGCTGTTTCAATCGAACCGTCATTGGCTGCAGTCGCCCGGGCAAATATCTGCGCGGTTTGATCAGTGGCTGATACGTCCATATTTGGCAGAACAATAGATTCCGCCCACCCGGCTAAGCCGTCTTCACTCAATTCCCAAACGATCCCGGCATCTGCGCCGGTGATTGCCACCTCTATATTTGAATAGCTGTCGATGCTGCCGGTATCATCGCTCGCCCAGATGAAAAGGTCAGTTGCCGGGCTTGCCGTGACTGTCGAAGGGATGCCGGTGCCGTTGAGGGTAAACGATACGGCACCGGATCGGATCCGTCGCCGGAGGAGTATGCATCCGGAGTCGCGGTGTTGTCTTTTGTCAGTTGGATCATTTACGCCTCTAATTGCCGTGATATCTCTCGACATCGATTGTTTGTCTTACCTTCAGGCCATCACGGCCCCTGGGGGATGTAACCGAAACGGCAGTGACAAAGCCCTTCCATGATGATACTCCGAGGTTGTACTCGATGATACTGCCCGGCTGTATGATCCCAGGGACGGCCGGGGCGGCAAAGACCGGAAGTTCGATCCGGTGTTTCGACCATTTCCCCGATGCGCCGAGTACGGCAATGCCGAGGGATCTCGCCGCTTCGGTTGCGGTGATCAGCCGATTGGTGATCATCGGGGCGAGCAGATCCCCGGCTGAACCTTCGCGGGTGACGGTGGCCGAGATGCCGCCAGCTTCGCCGGAAACAAAGCAGGCATTGAAGAACGGCCGTTCATCCCATTCGCCGTCAATTCGTGCCGCCATCGAGGCCGGAATCATCAGATCGGGAACCGCGCTGCCGAGCTGCCACGGTGCAACCTTGTAGCGGGGCTTGATGGTGATGGTCTGATTGACCATGTCGGTCTGGACGATGGCCCGGCAGGTATCGACAATGGCTTTAATTACCTGCATCGGGGTTTGGTCCTGGTAGCAGTGGATATTTGCCGGGACCAGCCAGTCATCGAGCCCCTGGAAGGATACGCTCCAGCCGGTATTCTCCAGTTCGTAGGCCATGAGCTGCTGGGCGGTTCTGGCCTCGGCCTCCGTGTACGTCCTGATTTCCGCCATCGGTGTGCCGAGCTGGGCGGAGATCGAGCGGCCGTCAATCGACCGTCTCCTGTTGCCGAAGGCCTCGCCCTTTGCCCAGCGGTCGACCTGGAACTTCCAGAGGTGGCCGTTGATCGCCGCCTCGACCAGGATCGGCCCTTCTTCGGTCGGCTCCAGGAGGGCAAGGCTGGCGTCGCTGCCGATATTTGCCTTGAGCGTCCAGTAGAGACTATCCCAGTCGGTGCCGATGGTCATTCCGGTGATATCGATCGGCGTCCTCTCCGGCAGCCGGGTAAGATACGCGGTGTTTAGCATGGTATACACCGAGGCCCAGGGGCCGGTCGGAATAACGCCAGGCTTGATGTAAAAATAGGCATCGCGCCAGCCTGAAGGCTCGCGATGGCTGCACCGACGGTCATAGGTGAACTGGTCAAAACGGAACCGAATGTTGTCACCATCATCGACCAGGGTGATCGGTACATGAATATTGAAATCGAGGCTGTTGCCCGGCTGCGGTTCATAGCGCCGCCAGCAGATCTCCTGATAATATTCCTTGCCCCAGACGGTTCGGTGCAACTTGTCTTTCGGCGGAGGGTTTCCCCAGGGGATGTCAATAGCTCCAAGATCGAGGATCCTTTTGGCATCATGAAGTATCGAGATGAAAACTTCTTTTGCAGGCGGCGAAATGCTTTTACTGCCGTGATCCACATCGATTGCATTGAGCAGACTCCAAGATATATTCCTGTCATGATCGGCTGCCGTCTTGTCTCGCCATCGCGAGTTGGTGCTTCGGTTGATTTTCTTGGGACAATCATTCCAAGACGCACGCTTTGAATTATCTTTTGCGCCTTTGTCAATCCAGCTCGCCGAAGTTTTGGCCTCGACAATAAGCCGTTTGATCCAGCCCATTCCGATTGAGGTTGTGAGTTGCCGACAATCCTTCCAGCCTGATTTCGCCCGATTGTCGAGAGCAGGGAACTCTCCCCAGGGAACATCGAAATCAGGCTTTGCCGGTTGAACAGTGACGGTGATTGCCGTGCTGGTATCTGTCGATATTGCCCTGATATTGCTGACTGTAGCTTTGACGTCGAAATCTGCCGTGATCCTGGCATAAGTGGTGATTGTCGCTTTAGTATCAAAGAAGGCTGATAGCGCATTGCCGATTGCCGCCAGGCTGTCTGCAGACAGCAGTCTCTGATTGCTGACTGCTCCTTGCAGGTCAAAGTGGACGGTGATGGGTGTGCCCGATATCGGTTCGCCGAAAACGATGTGTGCGCCATCAGGCGGAACGTAGGCTCCGGACAGGGCCAGAATGATGTTTGAGCCGATCTGCGGATCATAGGCCATATCATGCCGTTACCTGTGAAATATGATCGGCAACTTCGGAATTATACGCCCCTGTGTCGTCAATAGCCAAGACGAGCAAATCTCTTTCGCCGTATTCTTGTATTCCGTCTATCTTCCATGATCCGTCTGGCAAAGACCTTGTGATCGCAATAAGATTTAGAGTGTAACGGTGAAAAACTGCTACACGCTGCAATGCAGTAGCGACGCCATCTACGCTAACAGACCCGCCAAGGACATGGCGATCCGTGCGGGGGGCAAGACTATATGGAGCTGGTAGTATAAGCAGCTCATCATTGATATTTATGCTCATTCTCGCCAACCTGTTGTAATTTCAACCGCCCATGATTGGACATACTGAGCACTCCCCTGCATCCCACCAAAAATCAGAAATGTCCTCCCGCCATAGGTGACCTCAGATAAGTATGGGAACACCGTGGGGGTATTGCACGGAAACCATAGACCGGGAAGGTATCCCCGCATGGTGTACGCCGCTCCCTCGTTTACGTATGGACGGGCAAACATATACCCATAGGTTGCCAGCGTAAATCCTTGGGAAACCCCCCCATGATCAGTGCCAGCACATGGGCCTGTATTTGCGATTTGCGGCTGAAACGGGCCATACGTGCCTAACGAGTTTCGTGACACCCCGTTGTGGACATTAGTGGTGCTTGTATGGTTGCCAAAATAGAGATTTCTGCTCCAGTAATAATAAGTAGAAGTCTCGGCCCCCAACATGCAAAAATTAGTATCGTCGCCTCTTATCGGTATTCCATCGCCAAAGAAAAGTGCCTTTATTGAATTGGTAGTACTGCTTACGCAGTTTGCCGCTGGATTAAAGCTACCCGCTGTTACATTAGGCCATACGGTCAGAATGAAAAACCTGTCGTCGGCTATTAAAACCCAGGGCCTTGCAGTGGTATTGGCGGCAGTGCTTTCCATTGAATACAGGGTTGTGTTTGAGAATTTATTGACACCAGTAATATGATCGGTCATATCCTCGTATCCCTGCACAATCGAAGTGGCAAGTGCTGTCGAGTTGACTTGCAGGTATCTCCCCGTCCCAGTCACGGGGTTGTTGCGGAAAACCCCTATACGTGGATTAACGGTGCCGTCATCATATGGCATTGTCCATCCAGCAGCTGCTTTACTACCATAGCCATCCACCAGACATGCTTTAAGTAGCTGCACTAAGGTGTACCCTAAAGCCCCTGCAAGTACCGGAGCATTGCCGTCATCCCATCTGTAAACTATCGGGGCCGCCATTATTCCGCATCTCCTCGTATCTGAATGGTAAATTGATCATTCGGCTCAGTGACCGGTCCCTGCAAGGTGGTTCTCGCAATCCACAAGGGGCCGATCGGGCCATCGGTGTTGAACCGGAGAGCATTATTTGCCGCCCAGCCTGAACCCCAGCCGCGATAGTCGATGAAGAAATACGGTTGATTGGTTGCCGGATTGATTGGCGCGCAGTCCTGGGTGATATAGCCGCTGCCGATGATCCCGAGCTTTTCTTCGATGATGTCGAAGGCTGTTTCGTCGGTGAATTTCAGGCACCACCTGCCATTGATCCCGCCTGCGTTGGTGACGATCAGCGGATAGTTGACCTCATTGTATGAGGCGTTGGTGGCATCGCCGATAAGGTTGTTCGACCAGACAGAAGTCCAGGTTTTCTGATCGAACAGGCCGTAGGCTCTGGCCTGCAGATCCCCGTATAAAAGAGCGGAAGAGACATAGGTGCCTTGCACCGGGTAATTGTTGGTGAGGCCTGACCCGACGATGATCTGGCCGTTGATCTGGACACCGGAGACAAGAGACATGTCTTCGATCCGGTGCATGGCGATAAGCGGCTGGGTGTATTCGCTCAGATCGAGCGGATCCGCCATGGTGAGTTTTTGCGCGTCTTTATCCCAGTTGTAGAGCGTTGACGGCACCCGAACCGGAATCGGCTCGGAGGAATCATATAACTCGACATGGACGATGTTTTCTCTCGGCAGGGTCAGTACCTGCCCAGCCGACAGGGGATTGGCAAGCTGTGTGGTCTGGGTGTTGTGAATGACAACGACATCGCCGGTTCTGACGATCGGCACCCGGCCGTCACTCGGCAGCCGAACAGGATCAAGGCCGATCAGATCGGCGTTAAGCGGAATATACGAATAAACCACGCAGGCATAGGTGAGGCTGTCGGCAAAGACCGGCACCGGCTTGAAGGTCTTGCCGTCTCTTACGTCATCTTCGTGATACCAGGGCTCATCAAAGTATGAGCCGTCATCGGTTACCCATTGCCCGAACTTCAACCAGACGATGCCTTTTTCATAATCAACCACACCGCCTACCAGTGAGCCGGAGATAGAACCATCAAAGTTGCTGGTGCCGGAAACGGCTGTACCGTCCAGGGCCACGCCGCTGATCGAGATCGAGCCGGGGCGAAGCGGTGCGCCGGGTGTCCGGAAGGTGGCATCGGTCAGCAACTGTCTGCCGATTCTGGCAGAGAGAGAATGAACGATAATGGTATTGCTGCCACCGTCATAAACGGTGAGCGTTGCCACGCCGGTTGAATAATCGATCGTTCCGGCCTCAACACCAAACCCTGTTTTCGGGTCGACATTGCGATAGAGCTTGCCGAGGCGGTCAACATACCGGACCCCGCTCCACGAGAAGGAAACCGATCCGGGTAGGATGGTGTAGCCGACATGGTTCTCGAGCAGGTTGATGACAAAGGGTTTAGCCGGGATGATCTCGTCGGCTGTTTCCGCCCCAGCAGCCGTCAGTGAGTAGGAAAAATTAACCTGCCCGACGAAGGAGTCCGCCCAGGCAATGATCCGCGTCTCCTTGTCGTAATACTGAATATTTTTGGAGCAAAACCCGAAGGCCGATCCTATTGCTGTGCCCATGATTCTCCCTTACCCTGCGCAAATTCTAAAAGTATACGGCTCTTGCCAGGTCTCCAGACCTTCAACATTGGTCAGATCGAACTGGCAGACGCCGGTGATATAATCAATCGTGCCGGTGATCCCGTTGGCCTTGGTGTTTCCCGGCCATGAGGTGTGCGATACCGGCACCGGGATATCCCAACCAGGTGCGGAGAGATTACCGGCTCCATCATCGCGCAGAGCATAGACGTGCTGGTAACTGGAAAAAGCGATCAGGGCATTGATTGACACGCTGCCCGGTTTGATCGGTGTCTGCGGCAGGGTGATGGTGCACAGGCCGTTTTGGTTGGCCGTTGTCGCCCCGGCCACCAGTGGGTATTTTTCATAGTCGATGGTGTATTCACCACCGGCAACCGGCAGAGCCGTCGGCCTGAAGGCAAACTCGCCGGTGGCGTAGTTGATCCAGCCTGTTGCGTCTCCAGTGAGATACCCGAGACCATCATCGGTAGACGTTCCGGTGCCGCCCGCAGCGACCGGCCAGGTCATTGTAAATGAGCCTGGGGCGACAGGCTTATGGGCCAGCGTGTGGCTGATCTCCGCAACGTCGATTGATACCTCTCCGGACAGGTCGACCGTTTCGATCGGGTTTGCCCAGTTGAAGATGATCGCTGTCTCCACATCGGGCAGCGCTCCGCAGGTAAGGATGATGCTGCCGGTCGCATAGTTGACCGTCCCGGTCCCGGTATTTGCGATATCCGGGATGAGGACGCCGTTGCCGTTATCGCGGAGCCGGTACCATTTGCCCTGGGCCATGTAATCGACCCAGATGCTTTTCGGGATCGGCAGCGGATCCAGGATCGCGGTGTAGTTGTAGCCTCGATTCGACAGCTCAACATATTTAAAAAGGGTGTTCGGCACCCTTGGCACCTCGACACCGACGACAGCGGATACCGACATGTTTGCCGTATATCCGGCGCTGATATTGGAAAAGGTCACGGTGCCGGTCGAATACTCGACTATTCCAACCTGGCTTGATCCTGCCATCAGGATCCCGTTGCCGTCATCGATGTAGGTGTGGGTTGAGCCGATGACAGTCAGAGTCTTTGGCTTGATGCCTCTGCCGAAGTGGAGTTGGGCGTTGTTCGCGACGGCAAAGGAGGCAACCGTGAAGTTATACGCTGATCCGCTGCCGATAACCGGCCCGGCCTCACCGACATTTAAATCCACCATCGGCGCTTCGCCCTGGGCGGACGGTACAAGGTGGGTGAAAATCGAATCGACATTGATCTCGATGTCGCCTGCGGTGATCTGTTCTGTCGGCAGCATTACCCCGTAATACTTCGAAGCATCGGAAACTATGGTGGTATAAACGTTGGTTGGCAGAGAATCGTTCTTGCTGATTTCAACGCCGGGGAACGTATCGCGCAAGGGATCACCAATCTCCACCTTGATGATATCGCGCCTGAAGGCCATGGCCGTTGCCCCGTATTCAGAGCTTTCAGAAGTTGCATTAAACTCGGCGCTTGTTGCTTCAACCTTTGTGACCCGTACAAACTGCTGAACCTCGTTGGCCAGGCCCTTGTCTTTATACAAACAGAGTACGCTGCCAATATCGGGGATCTTGGTCCCTTTAATCTGGAACATCAGCAGGGACCTTGATCCTGCAGGCTGATCACCCCAGAGCCAGCCCTGATACCTGGGGCCGACCGTGACATAGGATTCAAGGCGGTTGCGTGCTGCCGTCCGTTCATCATTCGGATCGCCGGTCGAGAACATGCAGACCGAAACATTCGGATCCTTGGCCGGAAGCGACAAAATAACATGAGCGCCGGAATAGGCGTCGGTATCGGCGGTCTGGACTGAGACAAAAGCTTTACGCAGGCTCACCCGGCCATAGACGCGGTCAAGGCGTGAGATATCCGGAAAGAGGTTATTGACGTTGCCGTCGACAATCTCCACGCCGGTCATGCGGCCGCCGCCGTCGTCATTGTCGGTGAGGCGCTGCGAGGCCATGAGTTTTACATCTTCGGTTAAAATCGGCATGTGTTTCTCATTCTTCTTAGTTTTCCGACAGGATCAGAAAGCGCAGGGCTTTCAAGAAATATTTTTCATCGTCCGGCGGCGGAATGGTCCGGAAGACGGGATCCGCCTCGATCGGTTTTTCATTCTGTCTAAACATCACCTGAAAGGACCGGCTGCCGATGACAAGGGTCATCTCTTTGCCCGGCACGGCGGCTAGTGCCATAAGATCAAGCACCGTCTTTCTCGTAGTCCAGGCCTTGCCTTCTTCGCCGGTAAGGGTGATAGGTCGCCCGGCCTGTTTCGTGGCAATATCGATCAGGAGCGCACCGGTAGTCGAGTATTCCACCGACTGTTCGACCGGGGTCCATTCCGTTTCGTCTTCCCACCAGAGGTCTTTCGGCAGGGTGATGGTATCGAGCGTGATCATCATGCGCTTAGCCCCGCCTGCTCCAAGGCTCTGAAGAATGCTTCCATATCGTCCCCACTGCCGCGCAGGGCGCCGTCTTTGAATTTCAGTTCATGGACTTTGGCGACCTGGTCCTTGCCTTGGTCCTTGCCCTGGCCCGTTGCTATTGACGAGATTTTGCCGCGGATCCCGGAGGTGAGATCGCCGAACAGCTCGGCCACTCCAGGCGGGATGGCAAACATTGCCTCTTTGGCGGCGGCGCGTTGTTGCCTGCCGGCGATATCAATCCCCAGCTCTCCGGTCGATCCGATCCCGCGCAGGGCCGTCCGTCTTGCCTGTTCCGCAGTGATGCTGCCTGCCCCGCTTTTCAGCGAGCTGTACAGTTCCCTGGCCTGGTCGGAAAGCAAAAGAGCCTTATCGAGATCGCCGGCTTTCATTGCTTCCCGAGCGGCCTTCTCGTACTCCTTGGCCTCTTTGGCCTTCCTTCGCCATTTCGATTCGGGCGGAGTTTTGATGTCGAGTTCATCCATCTCCCGGGCAAGCGACTTCTCGCGGCCGGCAATATCATCCTGCAGCGACCGGACCTTATCGGCGTATTTCTGAAAGGCGGATTTGGCATTTTCGGTGGCGGTTGCTTGTGCTTTCACCCATTCTTCGGCTGAATCCTTGCCGGCTTCCGCCACCGACTCATGGACCTGTCGCATCCGCTCTTCATATTCTTTCGCGTTTGCCAGGCTCTTTTGCCACTCCTCATCATTGCCGGCGGGACTAAAGGACTCGGCGACCAGGTCGGCCTCCTTTCTTTTCTTTCGTTCGTCTTCGGCTTCGTGCTCCCGGGCGATCCGCTTCTCTTTTTCCCGGGCCAGCTGTCCGGAACGTTCCCTGGCAAGAAGTGAAGGCTCGAAGTGAGCGTCCGGAATTTCGACCTTCTTCTGTTCCAGTTCGACAGCAGCCTTCTTTTCCTGCTCCAGCCGCTTTTCCTCTTCCTTCAGGGAGTCCGGTTCTTTTTCGAGCTCTTTTTTTATCTCCGTCTCAGGACCCGCGGCAGGAATCTCCTGCTTTCTTTCCGCTCGCCATTTCTCCAGGGCCTTCTTTCGATCTTCCGTCAACTTGTCCGGATCCCATGAATCCATGGCTTCGAGTTCTAAAAGAGTGAAGCCGTCGATGGAGTCGTCTTTCTTCTTTTCATCCGAAGGCAGCTCTTCCTTCGGCGGTAGTTCTTGTTCGGGCGCTTTTTCTTTTGGCTTGTTTTTGCCTGCGACTTCCTTGTCGATTTCTTTCAGCCGCTCTTCATACGCCTGTCTTGCGATCTCGATATTCTTGTCGATCTCGGCGGTATCGCCGCCGGTGAGCGCCCGCCACATCTTACGGGCACCGAGCTGCAGCCGGTCAGCCCAATAGATTAAAGTGGTCATGCCTTTCTGGACGATGCCGAACTGATTCAGCAAGGTGCCGATTTCCCAGCCCACAGCCAGGGCGGCAAAGATTCCACCGAGGCCTCTGATAATAGTGCCGAGGCTTTTGGCAGAGGTACCGATCTTGCCGAAAGAAGCGGTCGCGCCGGTGCTGAGAGTTTCCGCGCCTTTGCCAACCTTGCCGAAAGAGGCGAGAGATTCGGTACCGAAGAGGGTCGCGGCATTGCGCAGCATGTCGAAGATCTTTTTCACGCCGTTCAAGATTATCGCGCCACTGACAAAAGCGACTATCGCACCGGACAGCTCCGGAAACCTGGCGGTCAGATCGGCAATGGGTTTCAGCAGGGCCGTCAGCCACTCCGCGCCTTTCTGCACTGCAGGCAGCAGCCCTTCGCCGATATTGCGGACAATCTCGAGCACTGCATTTTTCAAGAGGATCAATTGATTGCCGGTGGTCTCCGACTGTTTCTTGAATTCCTCATTCATCGCCCCGGCATAACTCGAAGCGTCAGCCACCTGGCTGAGAGCATCCTTATAGGTCTGCATGCCGTTAACCAAGGTGGCGATATCGTCCTGGTATTCGGTGCCGAACAGGCCGGTAAGTACCTCGCTCTGCGCGCGTTTGTCGAGCTCGGCCAGGCTGGCGAGCAGATCTTCGATCGCCTTCTGCGGATCTTTCGCCACCGACTCGGCCATTTGCTCCGCACTCATGCCGATTTTTTCCAGGGCTTCCTGGAAGGGTCCCGCCTGCATGGTCGCGGTCTGCATTTTGTTGAGCATGGCGTTGATGCCGGTAGCCGCCGTCTCGGGCGTCTTGCCCAAAGAGAGAAAGGCGGCGGCAAGGGCCGCGGTCTTATCCCGGGCAAGACCAAACTGCTGGGCGGTACCGCCGACCCGCAGCATGACCTCGACGATGCTTTTTTCATTGGTGGCCGTGGTATTGCCGAGCTTGTTGATGGCGTCGCCGAAGGTCTCCACCTCGGGAATGCTCAGGTTGAAGATGTTCTTCAGCTTGCCGATCGCGTCTCCGGCATCATCGGCCGTCATATCGAAAGCTGTTCCCATCCTTGCCGCGACATCGACAAAGGATTGAATATCGCCGACAGCAAGACCAAGGGAACCGCCGGCCGCGGCGATGGATGCCAGTTCGGCGGCATTCATCGGGATCCTGCGGGTCATCTTCTGCAGGCCATCGCCAAGATCGTCGATCTGCTGCCTGGTGCCGTCGACAACTTTTCCCACCTTGGCCATGGCGGTCTCGTAGGAAATAGCCTCACGAACGGGAAAGGCGGTGCCGGCGATCGCCCCGCCGATCTGCAGACTCTTGCTGCCGATACCGTCAAAGGCGTCGCGCCAGGAGAGAGTTTTGCTTCGCAGCTCGTCAATCCTTTTGCCCATGGCGAGCTTTGCCAGGGTAAGTTCTCGCATGCTGGCCTTGCCGGAGGCAGCAAGCGTCCGATACGCCTCCTTGACCTTTTTGATCTCGGCATCAGTGCCGCTAAGACCAAGGATTTTCCTGGCGTTCTGCATCTTCGGCGGATTTCCGATGGCGGCGTACAGCTCGCGCTGCTTTTTGCGCAGGGCTTCAAGTGCTCGGACCTGGTCCTTTGACGACAGGGTCCCGGCGGCAGCGGCATCGCGGTAGACTTTCGTGAGCCCGGCCATCTCCTGGCGTACTTCGCCGATAGTTTTTACCCCGAGCAGGTTGCGCATCGCCTGGATCTTGGAAAGGCCGTTGATCGACTGCTTCAGCCGGTCGTACTCGCCGGTGAGGTTCTTGAGGTCGAACCCGGCGGTACGCATGGTTGAACGCTGGCCGTCGATGACATCCTTTTGTTTACGGATCGCCGTTCCGAGTTTGTTCACTGCAGCAACGGACTTCTCGTACTCACCGGCCATCGCCTCATTGCCGGGCTTGGCCATCTCCGCCTTGAGGCCGCGCATCTTTTCTTTCGCGGCGACAAACTGATCGTTCAAGCCCTTGAACTTGTCCAGCATGGCCTGAAACGATTCAACCTGCTTCAGCGACTTGAGATCGTCGCTCAGCTGCTTGACTTCGCCCCGGCCGGTGTAGGCGGCCTGGATCTCGTAGACTATCTTGCTTGCGGTGGTCATCGTTCAGCGTTTCCTGGCCTTGTGGTCTTCAAGGAGTTCTTCGAGCAGCAAATGAAAAAAGGAATAGCCGTACTGGCGGACATCGTAGCCGGCAATGATCATTCGGCAGACGAGTCGCCTGAACCGCTCTCGGTCGAAGCTTCCGAAAGACCCAGGATGCTTTCGTACCGGCCGATCATTTTGGACAAAAAATCGTTCACCCGGGCGGTCGCCGCCCAGATATCGTTCAACCCGCTCGGGGAAAACTTCGTGTTCAGCTCTTCGGCGCCAAGACCGGTTGCCGCCGTCACCACCTCGATCGGGATCGGCGAGTCGATCAGCCGTTCCGCCAAGGTTGCCTGCCGGTCAATGGCAAAGGAAGCAAACAGCTTGTCGATCTCGGCCACGGTCAGTTCCCGGACGTCGATATCGATACCGGCGACCTTTATTTTTTCTTCTTTTATCATCGCGTCACTGTTGATCCTGGGGGAAGAGGAGCGAGCGGCCAGGAGAAACCGCCCGCCCCAGGGGGAACACATCGTCTCTTACAGCGGAATGCCGTTGATCTTGCCGGGGGAGGTCATTCCTTCCGGCGTCTCGAACGTCATGGCGAACGGCAGCTTCTCGTAATCCGATTCGGGTTCCGAGATGATGCCGATCTCGCTGCCGGAAGCGAGCACCACCGAATAGAACTCGGCATCGATCTTCTCGCCGGTGTACTCATTCTGGCCGTCGACCATGATCGCTACCCGGATGAGGGTGTTGGTGCCGATGTCCACCCGGTAACCGGATTCGGCGGCGTAGGAGTAGGAGACATGCAGGGTTGAGCCGTCCGCGATAGTCCCGGTGGAAAGAACCTCGATCATGCCGAGGTTGGCGTTGACCGTGTAATCGGTGCCGACATCGTAAGTGGTTGTATCGGCCTCGTCTTTGACCACCACGCTCGATACCTTCTTGTTGGCAAGGCGAACAAACTGGTCATGCACGGCAACGATTGCTTCCGGAGTTCCCGCGTCAACCGTCCCGGCTTCGGCGGTCATGGCGGTTGCCCCGCCGGACAGCCCCCAGGCGAGCGTCTTCGCCAGCCATTGATGGATATCCATGTTGCCTGTGATCGACTTCAACCGGGTCAGGGTATCGAGGGTCTGACCGAAGTTTTCGATCTGACGGGAGATCTGCGATTTCTGCTCCGTCTCGACCTTTAGTTTCAACGGAAAAACGTTGCCGACCTTGAAGTAGCCGCCGACAAGTTGCTTGTTTGCGTCGAGCAAACCGAAATAGACGGAGCCGACCAGGGAATATGCTTTTGAGCCCATGTAATTATCCTCCGTGCCCTGATGGCACTATGAATTGCAGTTTCATCGTCAGCCAGTAATAGGGGTGAGGCTGCAGGCCTTCACTCCCTTGCTCCGGGCTGCCGATAGTAAATGGTACTGGGGTTTCCAGCCGGTAAGGCGGAAATGAGCGGTCGTTTGCGATACGGCCGAGAGCCAGTGCCAGTGTGGTGATATCCCTGGTCCCGGCAATGATGTCGCCTGAAGTGTAGATTCCGGCATGGAGAATGATCCCAAACGGGGCAGGTCGCATAAAATCAAACCCGCCGTTATGAATCGCCCAGCGAACCAGAGGAAACTCCTGGCCCTCCTGATGGTCATGACTTTTCGGCGGCAGCATGGTTTCAACGATCTGCGGCGCCCGGGCGACACCTGAGGGTTTATGCTCAAACCGGAGACTGCCGGTAAGCTCGGCAAGCCGGGCAGTGAGAATAGAGGAAAATTGTTCATTCATGCTTTTCCCCCTTTGACGTTGACCTGGTAGTTCAGTTCCTGCATGAAAACCTTTTCAAATTCTCTGGCCAGAATTTCGCCATCCTGGCTGATGACATCGCGGATCACCGAGTCGACTGGCACCGCCGCCCTGACCACCGGGAACCGGCCGCGGTGTTCGGTCCAGCCCCGATCACCGGGCCGGTGCCTGGTCGGGTAGAGTTCCGGGCTGTAGTGTTTCGAGTGGAGGCGGATCCATACTTTCTCTTCAGTGGTATATATTTTGGCGAGGAAGGCCCCGGGATAGAGCCGCCTGCCGACTCGGACCCCGCCCGATTTTCCCGGAATGCCATAGACTGCAGGAGAGCCGATCGAGTAGGGCGAGATGTCCCATGTACCGATCCAGACTCGCAGGGTGTCTGCTCCAGGCTCGAGAGAGGTGGAGAAGAACCGGCCTTCAAGGGCTTTTTGCGGAATCCGCAGTGACTTGGCCGCCCGCCTTTTGATATAGGTTTCAATCCTCCTGCGCATCTTTCGAAGAGTCGAGGTTCTCGCCGCTTCGGCTTGGAAATCTGCGGCTCCGGCCATCTTCGCCAGGTGGTCAAGGAGGCTGTGGTCAATCGTCAATTGCAGCATCAGGAGATAAACCTCGTGAGCGTAATGCGCAGGAGGATGCCGATCTCTCCCACCTGGCGGATATCATAGTCTGCCCCGTCGATCTTCATCCTGCCGCCGACCACCGGCTGCCAGCTCAGCTTGTTACGGTCGACCGTCAACCGGATCCCTTCGATCAGCAGGCCGTCCGCCCCAAAGTGACCGCCGGCAAAGGCCTGGGCTTCTTCCTGGTTGAGACCGGTTTTGACCGCGTCGACGGCAAAACCATCAATATCAACCGGCCGCCCCAGTACTCCGGAAGAGGTGGCGGCGGCAAGGTCGGCAAGGGCTTTTTCGATGGTCATCGCGGCACCTTAATTAATGAGGCCTTTTACCAGCAGCCCAGGGCGGCGACAGAGCGGCAGTGGGTTTGCTTCGGTGAGGACATCGATCCGTTTGCCGTTCGCCGCCATGACCTGCTTGGCATAGAGCGGCAGGCCGTAGGTGTTGACGGTTTCAAAGTAGTTGGCCGGCGCATGGTGGATCTTGAAAGTTGACTGGGTGCCTACGGGGAAGAAGTGGGAATCCTCGTCACCGATGAACTGCCGGACATTACCTTCCGCGTCGGAAGCCTTGGCCCTGTATTCCTCAAAGGTGATGCCGCCAAACGAAAAACCCTTCCGCGGATCCTGTCCGCCGCCGGCAAGCTCGATAGCCTTGGCATGGTTAAGGAAGAACTTCTCGACCTTTTCATGGCTGATGAGAGTATCGAAAAAGGTTGGGCCGCAGAGGCAATGGACTCCGGTCATAACTTCGCCGAGAAGGTTGTCCTCTATATGACGGATCACCGCCCGGCATTTGGCGGTCACGTCCGTGGCACTGTTGGCGAGCGCAAAGGTGATGGACTTCATGATGATTCCGAACTCATCATAGAGGTTGTTGAGTACGGTCCCGTCGGCATCGAGAATGATCCCCTTCAAGGCACCAACCATCAGATATTCTTCGGTAATGGCATGGGAGGCCCGCATCTCGAAGAGCCGTTTGGTCATCTCGGTGTTGAGGGCTTTGGGATCAATCGAGCCCGCTTCACGATGTCCCTGCAGATCAGACGGCAGAATCACATCGTCATAGGGGATGTGAGGAATGATGAAAGACCTGGTTTTCGCCTTGGCATGTTTCTTCTTCGGTGCCGGGGAACCTACGGGCTGGGATTTCAGCAGGGTGATAACGCCGTTGGTCTCGTCGAGGATGACTGTACGGGTACGCACCGGATCGGCCGTGAAAAGACCCAGCTGCCGAACCCTGCCGTAGGTGTTGGGGATAATGTTGATCGCCCTGGTCATGGTGGCCAGGTCATATCCGGACTCGTCGAACGGGTTGATGATCAAATCCATAATTGACTCCTTGTTTTTTATCGGGTCCTTGGTCCCGGAAATGTTTATGCCAGACCTACGGCCTTGATACCGAGGGCTTCAAGTTCGCCGATTGCTGCAGTTTTCTCCGGTGCGGTGATACCTGCCGGCCAGACCAGATTGTCCATAGCCACGAGAGCTTCACGCTCAATGATGACGCCTTCCTTGTCGGCAGCGGTCGCATCCACCGCACCGATCATGATGCCGGCAGCCGCTTCGGTGCCGTCTGCTGCCGCCGGATTAAGAGGAGCGTACTTGCCGCTTGCGGTGATCTTGCCGACGACTTCGAGCAGGCTGACGCTGTTGCCGCTTGCGATCGTTATTTTCCTGCGGGAGTAGTCGTTGTCTTCCTCCCACTTAATCCCGTCGCCCAGGCTGTTTGGTTCTGTTTTTACTGCCATGTCATTCTCCTTTTGATTTCATGATTGATTGCACTACTTCGCCAGCTTCTCGCAGGAAGCGATGAGTGGATGTTTGTCGTCGCCGGACAGCGGAGTGACGGTGGATTTGATCATGCTTTTCTGGGATTTTTCCGCCCTCATCTTCTGGATGGTTTCCCGGGCATCGGTCACGGTCGCGGAGTTTTTCAGCAAGCCCACGGTTTGATCGATCGAAAGATTTCCGAGCTGGCAGAGTTCGGCCACATCAAGCATCTCTTTCTTTGCCATCTCGCTTGCTTCGGCAGACTTTGCCGCGATCTCTTCCGTCTTGACATAGCCGAGCTCGGCAAGGGCAGCCGGGCCGTCTTCTGCGGTCAGGAGTTTTTCCATTCGTTCTTTGGTGGTCATAGACGCGCCTCCATATATTGTGGTTGATTGTTGTTCTTCTATCTCTGCGGCCAGCAAGGCCACTGCCTCGTCAAAACCGGCGATTCCGTCTGCAAGGCCCGCTTCAATCGCCTGTTCGCCGTAGTAGACGCCGGCGTTCATGGAGAGCACCTTTTTCAAGTCAAGACCACGGAACTCGGCGACGGTTTTTGCGAACTGCATTCCCGCCTGGTCGACACTGGCCTGAAGTTTTTTCTTCAGGTCGGCGGAGAGCGGTGCATGCGGTGAAAAGTCGTTTTTCTCGGCACCGAAATAAACGGCGGTGTAGGTGATGCCGTCCATCTCGTTTTTCAAGGACTGGTCGCGGTGGATGGCAATGCAGCCAATCGAACCGACTCCTGCGGTCTGATCGGTGAGCAGAATTTTACGGCAGGCGGCGGCATTGTAGTAACCGGCGGAAAAGCAGCTCAGATCGATTACCGCATAAATCGGTTTTACCGCATCGGCCTGCCGGATGAACCTGGCCAGCCGCTCACAACCGGCATGAACGCCACCATAGGTGTCGAAGTCGATGATCATTCCGGCGATCTCCGGATCGTCAAGACAGGCCTGGATATCCTTTTGCATATACCGGTAGGAGCGCAGGCCCGAGCCGTCGTCAAACCCATGGTTGCGATGGACCAGGCTGCCAAGGGCGGAGACCACCGCGATTGTCTCACTTCTGGTCTGGTTGACCGGGCGGGCCTTGGCCTGGACCGAGCCGTTGTTGCGGTCGCTGCCGATGGCCGGGAGCAGGTCGGAAAAATCGATGCTGATCGGATGGTCCGCCTTCTTGTTCAATACACCAAGAATAACGTTCAGCTTATCCGGAGTGATCAGAAGCGGCCGGTTGAGAATTTCAGTAAGGATGTGTTCTACGCCCATGTTGCACCTATTGAGTTTTGGCAGAGTCGATGACGATCTGTTCCTCGACCTTTTGCAGGGTTCCTGACTGGGTAGTCTGGGATGGATAGCAGTCGTAGATCAGGCCTCGTTCAGCGGCCTTTTTCTGTTCGGCCTGGTTCTGCCTGTCTACCCGATCAATATTGCCGCCGCGTTTGGCGATCTTCTGGCCTCGTGTTTCGATGCCGTTTCTGATATCCATCAGTTCTGCCACCCGGTCCTTGACCGGATCAGTGAAGTCCCAGCCGTCGAGATGCCAGTCGACCCGGTGAAAGAGTCGCGGGTTTTTCAGGTAGTGGGAAACAGAAATGGTTTTTGTCGCACCGTTAAGGACTGCCGTCTTGATCCACCGGTTGATGTAGGGGCGGCAGTACTGGAAGACGAGGGTCCTGGCGATGATGGTTTCGCAGAGTCGGCGGAACTCGATGAGGCCGGCCCGGAGTGAGGTGTAAGTGACCCCAGCCAGGTCGCCGGTGAGCTGCTCATAAGTGATGCCGAGGCCGCGGGCGATGATCCGGAACTGCAGCTTCATGAAGTCGAGGTAATTGTTGCCGACATCGGCGGTCTCTGTGAACGCCACCTTCTGGCCGTTGCGCAGGACAGGGAAGGTGCCAGGTTCCAGCCGCATCGACTGGACGCCGTTCTCACGTGATAGAGGCTTGCCGCCCATCGTCCGGTCGGTGATCGGATTGTCCGAATAGATGAACCCGCCCCAGAGGGCAGACGCTTTTTTGCGGACCACTTCCGCATCGTCGTAGACATCGATCTCATGCAGCTTGACGATGATCGGGGCCAGCCAGCTTACGCCGCGGGCTTGTCCGGCGCGAAGCGGTCTGAAGACATGGGCGATATCGCTTGCGTCGACCGCGATCCGGCTGAGGTCGGAAGAGGTGAGAAATGTTTCTCCGGGATGGTCGGCATACAGCCAGTACTTGTAACGCCGGCCTTTCCGCCATTCGATCCCGAAGCGGATCTCGTTGCCTTCCGGGCTGATGTCATTATATCCGGCATCAAGGTGGTCTGATTCCAGGAGTTGCACCTGCAGGGGGACAATCAGGCCGAAATCTGGATCCACATCGTGAAACCGGCCGAGTACTTCACCGTCCCGGACCACGGAACGGCAGGCGATTTCCTGGGTACCATAGAAATCGGAGATCCCGTAGAAGTCCGCCTCGAGCTGGCTGTCGTCCCAGAGCTGCTGGAGTTCGTCCTTCTGATCCTGGTTGTCTAGGTTCCAGCTGGGTGAGATGTCGGTTCCGACCAGGTTGGCGACAAAGGAATCAATGCCGCCTTTAGCGGTGGGATTGTTCCGTTCGAAATCCCGGCTTCTTTTGCGCAGGGCGGTGAGGTTCCGGAAAGCGGCAGCGTTCGGTCCGGCCGAAGAAAGTCCCCAGTCTCCAATACGATCGGCGGTCGATGCTCCTTCGTACAGCGGCGAAGCGGCAAGCCCGGCCGAGGGAAGAGGTAAGCCGGTTCGGTCAAGGATGGTGCCGGGAGGAAAGTTCATAATCCCTTGCCTCCATGAATCCTGAAGGCAAAGATGACATTAGAGGCTGGATCCGCGGCGGAGAGTTCGGCGGCGATCTCGTTGCGCAAGGCACGGAGCTGAGGCAGCTCGATCGGCGAATATTGGACAACGTTGCCGTCGATGACAAATTTAACCGGCCGCTTGTTGGTGGCGAGCTCAATGATTGCTTGTTCTATGTTGGTAAGATCGGCCTGGGTGAATGCCACTGGTGCCTCCGTCATGAAAAACAGAATTATTTTTCATGACTGTACACCCTGTTTTTGGGGATTTTCTTCTATGATCACGTATGACCTTCTATGACCGTCCAAGTGGTGTTTTAATGCTTGACAGGGGTTTCGTTTGAGGTGGAAACGAAACTGGGTAGCGATTTAAAATCCTGAAAGCGCGGATTCTAGTTTATTGACAATGGTGCATATGATTGTTAGATATTAAGAATATGTACAAGAAATACATTATAAATAATCACTCTGGACTGTCTTTGATTTATTTCTATAGAAATTATTTAACCATTTGAAAATTCAGATATTTTAATAATCAGACGAGCGCAATATCAAGGATTTCATAAGCTCTTTTCTCCTTTTCATAAATTATCTCCCTTAGGTAATATAGGAAATCGGAGGTGTTACAAATGGGTAAATCTTGGACTGAAACAGAAAAGAGAGTGTGGAGTTGCCTGACTATCGGAGAAATAGCTGATCTTCAACCTGGAAGCATCGTCAGGGCTAGCTTCATCAAGCAGTTATGTACTGAGCCGAACCTGATCTCCAACCTTCAACCACATGGGATTCGCGTTCGCGGTAGCAACATCGAAGGTAGTCTAGATTTAAGGTTACTCAACATCCCCTTCAACCTTTCTCTCACCCAATGTTCAATTCCTGATACGCTTGATCTTCGACATGCTGCTATTAAAGCATTGGATTTATCAGGATCAAAGACAGACAGTATAGACGCTGACGGTTTAACAGTTTTTGGTAATTTTCGGCTGGCTGATGAATTCTCAGCGGCTGGATCTGTCTGCCTCATGGGAGCAAAAATTGAAGGAGATCTCATTTGCACCAGAGGGTGCTTCGATAATCAGAATAACCAAAAGTTTGACACACAGAAAACCAATTGTGGGGGATCTAATACCACAACCAGTTGTGGAGACTGCAGAAAAAGCACTTTACACAGCTACTCTCTAGTTCTTGAGAGAGTTTACATTAAGGGCAGTGTCTATCTCTGCGACGGTTTCTCCGCTTTTGGCGGAGTGCATCTCGGAGATAGCACCATCAATGGTAATCTTAACTGTACAAATGGCAAATTTATTAAAAGAAGTGGTTGTCAAAAGGAGCTATCGAATGGTCGACGTCTCACCTGTTATTCGGAAGCAGAATTCCATGATGCCTGTGCTTTCAACGGGGAAGGGATGCATGTTAAAAGGAACATGATATTGAACGATATTAATGTCGAGGGTGAGATTCGCTTGACAGGTGCGCTTATTGAAGGAGACTTGGATTCTGCTGGAGGGAAGTATAAAAACAAGGGAGCCAACGCGATCTATGGCGACCGGATGCACGTCAAAGGCAATGCTTTTTTCTGTGACAGATTCGAGGCCGAAGGAATTATACGATTCCCGTGTGCCAGAATTGGTGCAGATATCAGTTTTTATAATGGAATGATGAATGGCTCAGATGATAATGTCCCTGTTCTCTACTGTGAAGGCATAAAGGTTCAAGGGACATTTTATCTTAAAAAATTTGAGACTAGAAAAGGTTACATCAACCTTTCACACGCCACTATTAGTGGAAACCTTGATTGCACAAACAGCAAATTCCTGAATGAGGGTGTCTTTGCCATCAATGCTAAAGGCATGAGTATAAGTGGGTCAGTTTTCCTGCGTAGCTTTAAAGAAAAAAATCTCGAAGATTTCGACAGGAATATATTCCTTGCCAATGCCTTCGTTTGTCTCACTGGGTCAAAATTAGGTATGGATCTTGTTTGCACTGGAGGACATTTCAAGTTAGGAAAACCTTGCACTCTTGAAAACCCATACTTTGATTCTATTCAAGCGGGCAACATGTCTATAGGTGGTAAAGTAGAAATGGATGAGATCGAGACAGAGGGGGGTGTCAGAATCAGTGATACTCGAATAGGAAGTTACCTTAATTGCAACCAAAGCAAAATCAGTACCCCCACACATGAAGGAGATCATGTCTATGCGTTCACTGGAGGGAAATTGCATGTCGGTGGGAGTCTTTATCTCGGTGATGGATTTACTGCCAAGGGTGAAGTTATGCTCAATGATGCATCAATCGGTCGAAACATTTATCTAAATTCAGGAACTATTAAAAACGAAGGAGATTTCTCCCTGAGAGCAATGCAAATGCAGGTTGCAGGTAGCATTATTTTTAAGAACTTGATATCGCATGGCGAGATCAAAATTGATTTTTCTGTAATTGGAGGAAATCTTGATTGTTCAGGAGGTGAGTTTTTGAACGATAAATCTAAGACGGAGAGACGAAAAAAAAGAGATTCTCCAGATGAAGAATTAGAACGTCATTATGCTTTTCGGGCGATTGGGCTAAAGACGGAGGGAAGTGTTTGGTTTAAGGATTTTAAAGTTGATGGTGCAGTTTCCTTTCAAGGGGCTGTTATAGGAAGAAATTTTTATTGGAAAGGTGTCAAAGATTCGCAAAAAGTTTCACTTTTCCTTGATGCGGCAAAAGTCGAGGTCTTGGTTGACGATATTGATAGTTGGCCTAAACAGAATAACCTCCAAATTAACGATTTTGAGTACCAGTTCATAAGAGATCAAGGCCCAGAAGAATTAGAAAAACGTAGAGAGAAATGGTTGTCTTTATCTAAGGATTTCCGGACACAGCCTTACGAGCAACTCGCCAAAGTGCTCAAGCGGAGTGGTCACTTAGAGGAGGCTAAATTGGTTCTTATAAAAAAACATAATCATCAGAGTGGTAACAACTCGATGAACTTCATAATGAAAAAAGTAGGTCCAAAATTAAGAAAGAAGCTAGCTTGGTGGCACAATTTTCTCGTTGGATATGGATACAAACCTTTTCGGGCAGCTGTGATTGGATTGTTTATTGTTTTGTTTGGTTCTTTCATATTTTACTCTGGATTCCACTTTGATCTTATGGTGCCAAGTGAGTATAAAGGAGGGTATCAGGTAGCTAACCTATCGGAACCAGAGCAAGTTCAAACAGTTCAGGTGGCGAACTTCTTGGGCAGGAAATGTAAACCTAACAGAAGAATTACAGACACATCAGGTTTCTACTATTTTTTTTATTCTTTAGATACTTTTTTACCCATTGTCGATTTTCAGACAGCTGCTTACTGGTTGCCAACCGCTTATCCACAGGTTGAAAATGGAGATGAATGCAGTGGAAAGTTTAGTTTGTGGGGCTGGATATTGTGCGTTTTCCGCTGGTTTGTCATTATCTGCGGTTGGATTGTCACATCCGTTTTTATAACTGCTTTGAGTGGTGTTGTTCGCAAGTAATGAAAGATCGAATGTCGACCACACAGCCCCCAGAGGACTTGCTGGTGCCATTTTGCTTTTCCATTTATGATAAATGTCATTTTCTCTGCATTTTCCTTTCAGTCTCTTTGGTAAATCCGTCACTTCCAACTCTTGAGACATGAAAACCTCACCGCGAGGGAGTTCATCCAAATAATGATAGGGGCTGGTGATAATCAGGCCTAAATCGTGAGCATAGTCATCGTCTCAATCCGGCGCCGCTGCCAGTTGTCGACCAAATCCGTGTTTGATTCCCACCGGCCGTCGACCTTGGTTGCCGGGAAGTTGTCATCCTCGACCCATTTCAGGATGGTGTTCTTGCTCCGGCCGGAATAGGCGGCTATTTCTTCCAGAGTCACGAGTATTTTTCCGCTTTGTTTCATGCTCAGCCTCCCATGAATTGTGAATCTACCACAATGATGCTTTCGTCTTCGATTTCGATGTCGCCCTGATCGGCGGGATTGATCCGGTGTTTGATCCCGAGATAATCGGCTAGGCAGTTGATGGCGCACCAGTTGTCCCAGTAGTGATTTGCCCGGCTACCGATCTTCATCCAGTTGCCCTTTTCATCCCGGGCTTCGGAAATGAGCTGCTTGCAATATTCCTCTCCCGCATCCCGATAAAGATGAATACAGCCGGGAGTGTCTGGCTCAAGCGAGAGTTTGATGGCCATATTGTCTTTGTAATACCTGGTGTTCATGCGGATGGCCCGGATCCCGCCGCCCGGGAGCGGTTGATCAGTACCCGGCATGTATTCCCGCTGGCTGAAGGCATAAGGCTGGGTCATCACCCGGGCTGAGCCGAACACCGGAGTGATCAGCCCTTCATACTGGATGCAGAATTCAAGAACCTCCCTTGTCCGGTGGCCCAGCATGTCGATGAAAGCATGTTCGATGATATGCCGCTGGCCGTCAGCATCGTAATATTCCGATCCCCAAAGAGTCTCGGCGATGGCCTCGAAGGAATTGAGCGGCCGGGCCAGGACCAGCCACTGCTCGTTTTTGAATCCCCAGCCGACCGCCCAGATGGAGAGATAGAACAGATCGTTGTCCTGGGTATCGATCGCCGTCAGGAGCGAAGCCACCCGTTCGCCACCGGGTAAAGTCCCTGCCGGGCGGTCATCGCGGAAAGAAAGGATCTTGTCGACCGGCTGAGCCTGCAGCTCAACTTTCCATGGCAGGGAGCGGTGAGCGTTCTGGAAATCCTGATAGGCGTTGAATTGTTCCTCGGGACTCAGGCTCTTGTCCTTGCATTTGAGATAGGCACTGGCCACCTCGGAAAGCGAGACAAAATAAGAGGTCCAGGAAGGGACGATAAAGCCGATCGACTGCGGCCGCACCCTGTTGAGGTAATGAAACAGCTCCTCACCTTTGCCGCCATTCTCCATCCGTAACCGCCAGCCGCTTTTCATCGCCAGCTTGTTGGCGGTATGGCGGGCATCGTCGTCCCACATCCTGCGGCAGGAAGATTCCCGGCAGATATAACGGGCCAGCTTCTTAGCTTCGATCTCCTTGCGGTCAAGCGAATGGCCGTCTTCGCCCTTTGGCCACCAGAAGGTGTCGCTGGTGAACTCCATGAGCTGCTCAGTCAGGCAATACGGGCAGATCGCCCAGTAAACGAAAACAGCCTGAGTTTCCTTGGTGATTTCGGTCCAGATGAAACCGTTCTCAGTCGAGGCGGAGGCCATGACCAGGATTTTCCGGTTTCGGTAGGAGCGGGTCCTGAGTTTGGCCAGATCGATGGTACTGGCTTCTGTTTCACTCGGCCGTTCGTTGTATTTGTCGACCTCGTCGAGCAGCAGGTACTTGATTGATCGATGAGCAAGCGAAGTGAGCGATCCGGCCCAGGCGACCCGGTGGTACATGGTGCGCAGCCGCAGCTTGTGTTTGGAGACGTCGTCCTTGCGGCCGGTCATCAATCGCTTGAGCTGGGGCGACTGTCTGTAGGACCGCTGGATCCGCTCTTCCATGATCTCGACCCCGGAGGTTTCCGTCGGATAGACATACAATGCCGGTCCCGGCTCAAAAACCGAGGACCAGGCAAGAGCAATAAGGCCGAAAGTTGTCTTGGTTGTTTGCGGAGCGGCACAGACGCCGATCTTGCGGACGAAGGGCAGGGCGTAAGCGTCGAGCATCCCGGCCAGGTGCGGTGTGATGTCCAGGTTGAAGAAGCTGTCTTCGAACGGACCGGCCGGGACCTTCATGCTGACCGGCGCCCACTTGGAAGGCATGATCTTTTCCCGCCGGCGGAGCACCTGGCGTTCGGCCGGCGAAAAGCGGAAACGATAAGTGGAGTTGTGCAGCAGGTGTTCCACCTGATTGCCGTTGCCGATAATTTTCCGGAGTGATCCGCGGCATCTC
The DNA here is from genome assembly GCA_000961725.1 of Desulfobulbaceae bacterium BRH_c16a. GTDB lineage: Bacteria > Desulfobacterota > Desulfobulbia > Desulfobulbales > Desulfocapsaceae > Desulforhopalus_A. Next base: position 9,761 of record LADS01000031.1, on the reverse strand, counting down.
CGGATTTTTCCTGGTTCCTGGGATTGCAGTATCATTGCGGTATTTCCTCGTCTTCAAAGAGCACTTCGAATTCATCGGTGGCGGCGAAGGTGTTGAGCAGGCCGTTCCAGATCTGGTTGATCAGATCAAGGAACTCCGCCAGCCGGGAAGAGTCTCCCTTCACTGCAGCAATGAGGGTTGCGGCTTCCATGTCGATCATCTGGCGAAAGCCGTTGTCGAGGGCAACTGCCCGCGCGGCCATCTCCAGGTACAGAGCTTCCCGCTCGATGAGCTGGGCCTGTTCCTTTTTGAACTTGAGGTTTGCGTGTTGATTGGAGATCCGCAGCTTCTCATTTTCAAGCCGTTGTTTTTCGACGGAAAGGGCCATGTCAGGCCCATCGGCGTCGACCGGTTCGCCGGTGCGCATGATGCCCTCGGCCTCGATATACTGCTTCACCAGCCGCCGGGAGTAGAATCCCAGGGTATTCACCCGGCACTTGCCCTGCTTGCAGTGCCGGTAAAAGGTGCGCTGGGTGAGGTCATAGCCCATGGCGATCAACTGGGCGAGCACATCGGCCTTGACTTTGGTTTCCCGGAAATCCCGCCATTCCGGCACCAGGGAGGAAGTGTCCTCGCTTTCGGGATCCTCCTGTTCGTCCGGCAGATATTTCAGGGCAAGGCGGTCCAGGGTTTCCTGGTAAAAAGCCGAGGCAACCTCATAGTCCTCTTTCGATTTTTTGCCCGGCGTGGAGGTGTAAGCCCGCATCGCGCTGATTTTGCCATTGTTGGCTACCGACAGTTCCGCCTTGTCTTCACGGCTGGCTAGATCGAGGATTCTATGCAGCATGTCCTGAGTCATTGGTATCAGCCTTGTTATGCGCCGGTTTCCGGCGGAAATTGATCCATCTCGATCGCATCGGCCCAATCAACTTCTATTTCAAAGCCGACGCTGGCGTTGTATCGACTAGGCTTGAGCTCATGACAGACGAAGGGCAGGCCCATCTTTTTCGCAAGCTTCAGCTCGTTGGCGGTGCCCTTGCTTTCACCGTCGTGAATGAAGATGGCACAATCGCAATCGTCAAAAACGGATCGGCTTCGGTGTTCGAATGCCCCACGAAGATATCGGAAATTGAGAAAATGCAGTTTGAGCGGGATCGCCTTTTCCTTGCAGAGCTTTCGAGCGACTTCGCAGACTCCTTCAGGTTCGGCATGGGTGACGATCTCGGTAATTCCTTTATCGTCGATCTCTTCGAGTAGAATGATTTTTACTCGTTCGTCATCAAGGGTTCGGCTGCCGCAGACGGCGAGGCGTTTTCCGGATTGCGAACTTTGCGGTTTTTCTGTAGATTCCATTTTTCCCTCCGCGTTGCTCAATTTGTTATATGGCTGTTGATAAAACGTTATAAAATGTTATAATTTTATGAATGAAATAGTCTGGCACAACCGGGCACGTAAGCAGATCAAGAAGATACCGGCGCAATATCGTCAGGCAATCATCGATCATGTTGGTAAATTGGAAGATTTTCCAGAAAATCAAGGGCTTGATGTCAAGGAACTCAAAGGGCACCAGTATGGATTCCGGCTTCGAGTCGGCCGGTATCGCGTGCTTTTCGATCATGATGGTGGCATCAGGATCGTAATGATCCAGGAGGTAAAAAAGAGAGATGAGCGCACATATTGAACCGCAGATAATTAAAATCAAAGGCAAGCCTGCTTTTGCCGTCATACCCTGGCAGGAATACCAGAAGCTGACCGGCAAGACGGAAGAACCGGATGAAGCTGATGTATGGTTTCCGCATGATGTGGTAGCCGCCAATGTCCGGGGTGACAGCCTGGTCAAAGCATGGCGGGAACATTTCGGTCTCAGCCAGACCGAGTTGGCGGAACGAGCTGGAATGAAACAGTCCGCATTGGCAAGGCTCGAAACTGGAGCAGTTGCCCCGAGACGTACAACTCTTGCCAAACTTGCCAAAGCCATGGATTTGGATGTAGACCAGTTGATCGACTGATTCACGCCACCGCCTCCCCCCGCCGGATGTACGCCCCGGCAAAAACTTCCTTGAAGTCTACCGTCAACAGAGCGGCCTGTTCCCGTTCCGTTTGACTCATCGTCTTGCAGGCCGCCTGCAGGCGTTCCAGTTCCAAGTCCGAGAAAACAACCATTCCCGCATCGGTTAATTCGTTCCACAATTCACGGCTGTCGGTGATGTGGCACTCCCGGCCATCGGCCAGGGTGAGGATCCGGTGCTGGACTTCCGCTTCAACAGGTTCGGAGGCTTCAGGAGTTTTTTCCGGCTGTATCTGTTCGGTCCCTTCTGCCTTGATCTCATTCTCCGGCTTGCTGTCCATCCGTCTGGCAAGACCTACAGGCAGTCCACTGAGGATCCACGAGCGAATGTCCACACCTTTGCCGAAGGCCTCGCCGGGATCCTTGGCCACCGGTACCGGCCACCGCTTGTTGCGTCGGAAGGTCCGCATCCACCAGTCCTGCTCGTTCGTTCCGGCCTTGTCGAAATCAAGAGCATTGAGGATGCAATGTGACTTCTGCAGGATGGCGGTTGCCCGGCTGTCCGGCTTGGCGGCACTGTTCCAGGTGGTCACCGCTCCCAGTTTGCCCTCGAACCGGCTTGCAATGAGGATCGCGTCGAATCCCGATTCCACCACGACATGGGCGAGGGACTCCGGATGCAGAACCATGGTGGCGAGCGACGAACCTTTGACCACCAGGTACTTGATGTTCGGCATGAAGGTCTCGATGTCCTCATCCCGGCGGCGGATCCGCAGCTGATGAACGGTACCGTCCGATCCAAACATCGGGATAACCCAGCCACGAGGCAGCCAGAGCTTTTTCTCCCTGCTTTTGCCGCTCTTCTCCGCAGCCAGCCCCCATCTCGACATCGGTCGGTATCGGTCCTTCCCCTGGGAGGATTCGTTGTAGCCGAGTTGGTAATCCTTCACAGCCTGGAGATCGATCCCCCGTTTGGCCAGCCAGTCAAGCGCATCCGGCCGGTCAAGCAGCCGGGCATGGCAGTCGGCAAGAAAGGCGGTGGCCCGTTCCGACCAGAGCGCAGAAGGCGGATCGTAGATTTTCGGTTCGTGCGTATTCCCGAGAGCGGGCGGAATTTTCGGTGTGGAAAACTTTTGCGGAGAAACAAAGCTTTTGGCGTCCGGCAGGTGGATCCCCAAAAAGGCGCAAGCCTCGCGGAAGTTCATCCTGTCGAAATCGATAAGAAACTGGATGGTATCGCCGTTTTTGCCGCACTGCCGGCACCAGAACCGGCCCGGAGTCCTCCCGCTGCCGCTGGTTTTCTCGGGCCAGACATGAAACCGGTCTGAGTTCCGCCCCTTCCCACCGTCACCGCAACCAGGGCATGCGGAATGATACTCGCCGCCATGGGCACTTGATGCCCTACGCCACGAAATTCCTTTTTTATCGAGCAACGTCAGTAAATTATTCATATTTTCTTTTTTCTTTTTTTCTTTTTTTTATACGTAGGGGATAGAGAGGAAAAAAAGATAAAAAAACGCGCGCGCGACCATACCCCGCTTACATTAAAACTTTGTCAACCAATCCTCTTATCCCCCCTTCCCCAGGGCGAAAGCATCCCGCTAATCCTCCGTAAGCCCTGCCGCAGCAAGGATTTTCGCGTGATATTCGGCCGTCAGGTCAAGGTCATGATAGAAGGTCCGGCCGTTCGAGACGGTCACCCCGAATTCCTCTCTTGCCTTCAGTTTGGTGCCGAACATCTTCTGTGACGGCGTGAACCTTTCCTTCTTGTTAACGGTCTGCTGGTACCATAGGGTAAAGGCAATATAGAGGTCGGTGGCGTTAACCCTGGCCCCTGACTGGCGGAGACAGGCGGTTTCGAGGAACTGACCGATATAGTCTTCTTCCTTGCGGTATTCCTCCGTCGACTTCTTCACCGATTCCGGCGGATGCAGGAGCTTTGCTTCCTGCCATTTCAGGCAGCCTTTAACCAGCCAGGCCAGAATCGCCGGGCCAATCTGTCGTAGTTTTTCCGGCAGCAGGGTATCAGCTTTTCGTTCGTTTTCGGTGGCCGGATCCCGGTTTACGAAGCTGATCAGGTGGCGTATCAGAAAGCATCTTTCCCAAAAGGCCATGTCGCCGACAGGTGCCCCCGGTTCATGGTTGGTCAAGAGCAGAAGGAGATGAGTCGGCTTGAACTTGGTCGGGTGTTTGTCATACAGTCCGCGGGCGGTGATGGTATCACCGCCGGTCAATCGTTTGACGGTCGATGCTGAAAACTTCCTCCCTTCATCAGTCTCTGAGGCGATGGCGATCCGCAGGCCCTTCAGGGCCATGAGTTCCGGGTTCGACTGGTTGGCATTGTTCGGCCGGTTGCTGTCGAGGAGCAGCTCCGGCGGAACGACACTTGCGTAATCGCCCATGACATGGGTGATGGCCTCGACCATTATTGATTTGCCATTCCGGCCCCGGCCGATCAGGACAGGAAAGACGTGCTCGCTGACGATGCCGGTGATCCCATAGCCGAACAACCGCTGCATAAAGGCGATCATGTCTTCGTCGTTGTTGTAAATCTGCCTGAGGGTATCCTCCCAGAGAGACTGGTCGACGTCGAGGCCCAGGTACTCGACCCCGCACCGCTTCAACACGTAATCTTCCGGCCTGCCGTCTTCCACTTCGCCGGTGACCAGATTAATGACGCCGTTCTGGCAGCCGAGCAGCCACGGATTGAGATCGAACTCGGTGCCGGCGATCGCCAGCTGGTTCACCGGATTGGTATGGGCGAATTTAAGGCAGTTGCTCCGGCCGGTGTCCTTGCGCAGGCCGCGGATCCGCGAGGCGATCTTTTCGATCTGCTTGTTGACTGCGGCGCTCACCTGCTTGATGTGATCATTGTCCCCGGTCTTCACCGCCTTGGTGATCTTCTCCTGGAGCAAGGGAATTTCGGCCGCATACCTCTGGGCCACCGCTTCGACCGAGGAGACCGCCTTATCCAGATCGTCCCGCCGCCAGGTGTGCCGATCCCAAACAAACCACTGCGCGGAATTCTTGGCGTAGACGATTTTGCCCTTGTGTAAGGCGGCATACAGGATGCCGTCGCCGAGCTGCTCGGACTGCAGGCACTCCATGACGAATTCCGACGTAATCTCATCCGTCGGCGGTTCTTTTTTCCCGTTTACCCGCTGGGCTCTTTCCTGCAATACCCGTTGGTCCACCTGACTTCTGATAGATTCTGTGTCCTGCATGCATGCGTTTTCCATTCATCAATTTTCCTTATAATTCGAGTTAAAAAGGATCCTTGCATAATCTAGCCGCCCCGCTTTCCCCCCGAGCTCTGGACATGATCTGGTCCACCTGGTCGGGGTCGGGAAATTGCCGGAATTGCCAAGTTGCCATCGAAACAAAAACTTCACAGCCGTCCAAGCGTCGCGGTGTCCCTGCCCGATAGGGGTCGACCTCTGGAAAGGACCCGCCGGTCCGGGGGGTGGTTGTCGTCTTTGCCGGGGTCTTCCCGGGGAGAGGGAGAGAGGGGAGGCGGAACGCCACGGTCGTCTTCCGAAGCAGACAGGGCAGGCGGCAAACGAATGCTGTGGTCACCAATCCAACACCCGACGTGTATCTGAACTCATCTCGATCTCTCCAGCAGGCCGGGACCGGCCAGCTTGTCGAGGTTGTGCTTTCTCGTCTTGTCGCCCAGGGCAGATAAGGAGGTGGTCTTCTTCGGGGCTGGTACGGAATTCTGCTTCTTCGCCCGAAAGGCCTTAAACCGATTCTGCGCCAGAATCTCCGGGTTGCTCCAGTGCATTCGAGCGAAGCGGGCACGCATGGCCTCGGGTGATACCTTGACGACCTGGGCCAGATCCCGAAGGAAGTACCAGATCCCGTTGTCGCAGAGTACCATCAGCTCCGTACCCGTGGGAGTCTTGGCCAGCACCGGTGGTTTGATGATTCGTTTCGGTTTGGGGATCATTGCGTTACGCCGTGCGACCAGTACCGTTGCAATCCCGGCATTTCGGGTTGTGGCTATGCACCCGCTTTGTTCCACCGCAGGTATCGCAAACGACATGCAGGCGAGCCTCAAGTATTGGCCGCAACACGCTTTCGACAGCCTGTCGCATTTCCTCGTCCAGAGTGATATCACCATAATCAGTGCTGATGGTGTGAGATGTACCTAGCTGTTTTAACAGACAATATCGTATTTGATTTTCGTGCATAACAATCACTCCAACTGACCCGGAGAAACAGCGGTGATATTGGCCGAGTCCGTGGCCGGTCCGCCGAGTTTGTCGTTATCCTGTGCATGCCATGGTGAAGAAAACCCCGATGCCGCCCTGCTTGCGATGACTGCGGGCAAAGGGGTTTGAGGGCTTGAGAGGAGGGTGTAAGGAGCGTCAGATAGGGCAGGATTAAAACCGGCCGGTGCAGCAGGGTCTGACACCGACTCGGCGAGGGTAATCATGAAACTGATGATCATTGAGGCAAAGATCACGAGAGTAATCAGCGACTGCAGCCACTCGACAATAAGCTTTTTCATATGACGGTTACCTGTCGGCCTCTGTACGGCTTTTTCTGGTAGCCGGCGGCGACAAATTCACGCAGGTGGCGGCGCAGGATCCTGATATCGCCCTTTGGATTGTCACCAAGCCGGGTGAAAGGGATAAACTTCTTGATAACCACCCAATCCCGCAGAGTGTGGTAATTGACCTTTATTTCATTGGCGGCTTCCTTGATGGTAAGATATTCGTCCATAGGATTGGCTTTGTTGGCGATCTTCACTCCTGAGGATTTGATAAGCGCCTCGAGGAGGTTGACGATCTCGGGGGTAGGCTCGATTTGGATGATGATCTTCTTGTCCATGATGTCCGTCCTATCGGTCGTTGGTGTGGGCTTCGATCCAGATCTTGAGCTGCACCAGGGCGACGATCGCCTCGTCTATCTCGGCAGCGCAACGGGAATGCTCCTTGGCGGTGATCTTGCCAGGCGTTTTTTCAAACCAAGCTTTGCGGGATGCCTCTATGGCATCGCCGGTTTCACGGAGGACCTTTGACACCTCCTGCAAGATTCCGGCGTCAGCTGCAGGATGATGAACCGGCAGGGGAACAAACACACCGGAAAGGAGATCTGCGATATACCGGCCGATCGGATAGGCCCGGTCGGGTTTGCGATCGTCTTCGCGGATCATCGAGATTAGAGTCCGGAGCCGGGCAAGCGGGCCGAACTTACCGGTGGCGAATTCGTCATCGGTTTCCGGTGAGCGGCACCATGCTCGGACAAGCTGGGGAGAGATGGACAGCAAACGGGCGAGTTCACCTGAATCGCCTCGCTGGAGAACCATGTCCATAACTTCGTAGTCACGGGGGAGTTTCGTTTCTCTCTGTATCACAACTTCACCTTAGGCAGAAAGTTGATCATTATGTATGCGGTGTAGTGCCATCTAATTCATTTACCTTGCTAAAACGCCCGTCCCCCTGCTAGGGTGTGCAGTGCCACCTGTAACGCCCCAACTATGTCCGGGGGACGGGACTTTTTTTTATTTTCTCTCTTCCTTCCTTTCTGGCCGGTTCGGGCCTTTTTGCAATTTTTCCGGCATTACGCCGTAGACGCCGCAGCCGAGATGGTTTGCGATATCCTGCAGGACCTTTTTGTTGCGACGATGGCCGTGGATATGAAGGCTGATATATGGTCGTGAGAATTTGGTCTGATCGGCAAATTTGGCGATGGCGCCCAGGCTGTCCTTGATCAGGAAGGCGTGGACTATCTGTTCCGGAGTTGTGAGGTTTTTGGGCATCTCAGTCACCAAAAGTCTTAAGTGAAGTGGGTGAAACGTTATTAAGCGTTTCGGCTAGGGTAGCTGAAAGCGTACCTAAGCGCAACATTAAAAACGCACACAATCGGACGGTACAGGAACGATGCTCGATTTTAGTGAAAGATTGCAATACGTTATGGATCAAAAAAAAATGAACCAAAACGAAGTTGCAGAAGGAATAGGGGTTAGCAGGTCAAGAATTAGTGATTGGCTAAATGCAAAGGTTACAGATCCAAGGCGCGGGACTCTGCAAAAACTTGCCGATTTCTTTGGCTGTAATATTGAATGGCTTGCAACTGGGAAAGGTGAAGCCTTTCCATCCACATCAGTGGCCAGACACCAAGAAGCTGCTGATCAGCTTGAAAGCGAATCACAAATCACAGAAATAGAACTTCAGGTCTTGAGAGCATACCGAAAGCTGGCAAAACTGGATTCTGACTTCCTTCTCGAATTACAAACCTGGATAAGCGAAGAGGAAGCAAAGCGACCAGGCTTCCCCGCATGGTTCAGGCTCGAATTCGAGAACCGCTTTCCCGAATTCATAAAGTGGAAAAACGAATTTTTTTGAACTAAAATGAAAGATTTTTGAGTAATCAGCAATTTAAGCGCGTCAATTGTAATAAATATAAAATTAATAAATCCCAAGCGTTATCAACTAATAAACAATCATCAACGATAATTTCCGGAGGAACAAGATGATCAAGTGTTTTCTTTCTCATAGTAGTGAGGATAAGGGATTATATGTAGAGATAGTAGCATCCAAGCTTGAAAAAGAAAGCATCATTTATGACACAAAATCTTTTGAAGAAGGAATGCCACCTCTTGATGAAATTCTTAGAGGTTTAAACCAAACAGGAATATTTGTTTTATTTCTTTCTGACAGCTCATTAAACAAAGAATGGGTTAAGCGTGAAATCATAGAAGCGAAAAAGTTACATGAAAATGGGAAAATTAAGCAGATATATCCAATAATAATTGATAAATCAATTGATTACAAAGATCCTAGGATTCCTGATTGGCTGAGAGACTCATATAATCTAAAGCAAATATTGAGACCAACTGTTGCTGCTCGAAGAATTAAACAGCGAATGCGGGAATTAAGTTGGGATTTTCATCCTAGACTTAAAGAGCGGGAAGATATTTTTGTTGGAAGAAATGAATTAATTTCATCCTTTGAATTACGAATAGATGATTTCGCAAAAAAGAAACCTAATTGTATTATTGCTTCGGGTATAGAAGGTGTCGGGCGGAAAGCATTCCTTAAGAGAGCTTTCAAAAAAAGTAATATTATTAACCCTTCTTATGAATTTCCCTCAATCTTTCTTAGTCAACATGAAAGTATTGAGGATTTTTTGATAAAAATCTATGATTTTGGATTTTCTATAGATTTAGATTTAACTAGTGCCTGGCAGAAAACCCACAATTTTCAAAAACTCCTACCACCGCAGACACCTTTAATGTGTAAGGTTTATTCTCCGGCAGCTAATTTTGAATTTTATAGGCTTCCAAAACAATAATAATTCTCATGTATTGTGATGAGTTGGCATAGCTCAGCCATCGACACCTTGCAGCAGGACCAACCCGCTTCTCTCAGGCTGCTTTCTTGTAAGATCCGCGTTTTCGTTGAGCAGCCTCTTGTTCCTGCTGACGCAACACCGCACCCAAGCGCTGAATGTTACGTGCCACCACCGCCATGGCGATGTAGCGTTTAAATCCACGAAGACCGTGATCGGGACATTTATCTAGGCCGTGAACTTCAAGGGCGTTGATCGCCGATTCCACTGCCGAGTGTTGTTTGCGCAGCTTGACAAACTCAAGATCGTTTTCGCGATCTTTGTCAGCTTGAGAAAGCCTACCCTTTTTTGGCAGCACCACACATTCAAGACGCGGTTTCAGTACTTCCTGGTTGGCTGGGCTATAAAAACCTTTGTCCATGCTGACCGCACGTAACGTGGGGAACTTCTGCTTGGTTTCGCCCACCATGGCAAA
>LADS01000055.1 GCA_000961725.1 Desulfobulbaceae bacterium BRH_c16a | reverse complement strand
TGGGTTTAAAACGTCGTGAGACAGTTTGGTCCTTATCTGTTGCGGGCGCAGGATATTTGAGGAGATCTTTCCCTAGTACGAGAGGACCGGGATGGACGAACCTATGGTGTACCAGTTGTTCCGCCAGGAGCATCGCTGGGTAGCTATGTTCGGCAGGGATAACCGCTGAAAGCATCTAAGCGGGAAGCCTACTTCAAGATAAGATATCCCATGGCGTAAAGTCATCTGAAGGCTCGTGGTAGACCACCACGTCGATAGGTCGGGTGTGGAAGTGCAGTAATGCATGCAGCTTACCGATACTAATCAGCCGTGCGGCTTATCCATATTTTTTTGATCATTACTCTACTGGGTATTCTACTATTCAATTATCGATTCTTATACCGTAAGAGGAGGCTCATCCCCTCCCCTTGCGACACCGCTTTTTCGGCGGTCATAGCGAAGAGGATCCACCCGTTCCCATTCCGAACACGGAAGTTAAGCTCTTCAGCGCCGATGGTACTGCATGGGAGACTATGTGGGAGAGTAGGTCGCCGCCGATTCTTTATAACTAAGCCCCTTTGAGTTTTTTCTCAAAGGGGCTTTTGTTGTTTCTGCTCTTTCACTAGTGAGCGGAAGTTGATATGCCCGCCGCTTCATTCAGTATGGATCTACCCAATGTTCTTCTGTGAAATGAAGACTTCCTCAAAAAACCTCTTGACCAAATGATACACATGTGGACTATATAGTACGGATATAAACTAACACCGTATTCATTACTTCACACTCCCTCAAGCTCTGGGGGACAAAAGATCAGTTTCACCATAGAGGATCCACAGCATGAGCCAGCTATTTGATCTGTATAAAGCAGCAGGCAATATTCAATTTTCAAAAAAAGTTTGCGAGATTGTTCCTTACTTTGCCACTATCGAACCTCAATTCGTCGATCTCAGACCCGGTTATTCTGAAGTAACCATGCCAAATACAAAAAAAGTACACAACCATCTGGGCACTGTGCATGCAATCGCCATGTGCAATCTGGCCGAAATAGCCGCCGGACTGATGACGGATGTTTCAATTCCAGAAGCATGCCGATGGATTCCAACAGGTATGAATGTCAGGTACCTGGCCAAGGCGAAATCGGATTTACGGGGCGTAGCCGATGGACGGAATATAGACTGGTCTCTTCCCGGTGACAAGGATATCCCTGTCAGCATCACCGACACCGATGGAATTGAGGTTTGCTCTGCCACTATTACTGTCAAAGTGAGCGTAAAGTAATAATGATCGCTCACAATGAAACTCATCAGATCTTATTCAAATTAAACCTGGCTCAGCGTACGCTGATGAAATCGATTGACCGAGAGATTCGGGAAAAAATCGGCACCAGTGCCACTCAGATAGCAGCTCTTTTCTATTTGATGGAAAACGATGGCTGCCTGCTCGTAGACCTGAGCCGCGAGCTTTTGCAAAATAAATCGGCAATCACCACTTTAGTTGAAAGAATGGAGAAAAATTGTCTGCTGCAAAAAGTACCATCCCAGGTTGACAAGAGGGCTTCGCAGCTTTTCCTAACGACAAAAGGCAAAGAACTGGGATTGAAGGCTCTGCCTTTTGTTGCTGCTTACAATAAAGTTTTGGCGGATGGTTTCAGCCAGGATGAGCTTGCAGTTGTCGCTCGATTTCTGGACACCGTTATAAGCAGATTCGAAACCGTACCGGATAATTATTTTAAAAAAGGAAATCCGTTCTCCGGGCAATGATCGAACTCTCCAGAAACCAGGAATTAATAGATTCACCAATTTTTCAAATAAGGAGTATATAGTTTTACCGGCTAAACGATTTTGTGATATCCTTTTTCTAATACTTGAATTTAATTGAAAAGGAATTGCAGGATCCCATAACTATGATCACACATCTTACTCCACCGTCGCCGCACAGATCAACCAGTTCGCCTGAGATGATCGACCTCCTGGCTACAATGCCCTCGTCTGTTGCTTTTGCGGATCGCGTCAGGTTGCTTTGCCTGAATCCGGATCTTGAAGAAAAGATATTGCGGACAGAGTTCTCTTTATCAAGGAGTTGCGCAACTCCCCTGAAGGTCGAGAAACTCACGGTCGAAGACGAAAAGGAACTGGCGACAGAAGTACTGCTGTTTAGACACCAGGTGACTGAAATACTTCTCGGCACACAAAAATTCAGACAAGCTACGCTTACAGTTCTGCAGAATATCTACCTGTTCAACAACCGCAAGATATTTTTCGGCAATATGACTGCATCAGCCGAAGACGAAAGGCAGGAAGCGCTTCTCCTGTTCAGTACCTCTTCACGCACATCCAATATGCCGCTTGATAAAACGTTTCAGCATCCGATCATCGCCAGAGTCTGGAACCGTATTCTCAGCCAGTCGTCTCAGAAGGAGTTGCAGGATCCTCATTTCATAGCGCTTCATACTGTCATTGAAAAGCTCAATACCATCAGAAATATTTACATGCTGCTCACTTCAAGATTGGTAAAGATGCTTGCAGCAAAAACCAACACTCTCTACCGACAATCGGTAACCTACGATGATGCGGTGCAAATTGGCGGAATCGGCGTAGCTCGGGCCGCCTATAGATATCATCAGTCGTGCGGGGTTCGGTTTTCGACATTTGCCGCTCACTGGATATTCAAAGAAATTCAACGTCAAGCCCTGCAGGGACGACTGATCCGTATCTCGACGAATACGGTGGAAGGTTTCACAAAAGCTGCAAAGAGTGGAGATTCTGTCGGTCTGAGGAAATACTCGGCGATGATCGAGAGTGCAACCGCAGCACCGGAAAACCTGCCTGGTGAATATGCAGACCTTTCTCTTACCGAGTTGACAGCCGCAGGCACATCCCCTGTCGGAGCATTTGAAGCAGCACAACTCAGGTCTTTACTGCTCAGTACTATTGCTCAGAAGCTCTCGCCGAAATACGGCGATATTATCAAGCGCCGCTATGGTCTTCCCCCTTATCAAGGGAGAGAACAATCGGTACTTGTCATCAGCAAAATTTTGGGAGTAACCCGGAGCAGCATCTACCAGCTGGAGCAGGCTGCTTTGAAAAAACTGCAAAAACATCTCACTCGAGAATTGCTGTAATGCCCAAAGGCTAATACTGCTAGCTCCGATCACCATTGCCGAGATGCCTGTCCTGCATTATAATAATGATACAAATGGCGTTGACGGACGGGCCTTTTGTTATAGTTGATTAACGGGAGGTTATCATGCAAAGGTTGTTATCCGGCTTTCTTGTTCTAGTTTTCTTAACTTTTACACCAGCTGTTCATTCCTTTGCCGGCTCGAGGTATTATTCTCATAGCTACTCAAACCATTATCCAAGTGGGTACTACTCCAGGCATTACCCGAGGAGTTACTACAACAGCCATTATTATCCCCGCAGGCACTCTTATCATTCCGATCGTTATCTTACGTATCTGGGTGTTGGCCTGCTTACAGGTGTTGTGGTTGGGTCGATATTATCTCAACCTCCCGCTCCACGAACCGTAGTATATCCCGCTCAGGTAGTCTATTCAGCCCCGCCTCCGGTAATCGTCCACTCTCAATCCCCGGTCTTTGTCAGTCAGCAACCGACATATCCTTCCGATTACGAGAGTATTCTTCGGCAGGTGAGACCATCTGTGCAAATACTCAATATCCGTTCCGGCCCAGGTTTTGAGGAAGAGGTTATAGGCCAAGCCATTCTCGGAGAAATTCTTGGCGTAATCGGAGCAGCACCGGGATGGCTTTATGTGAAGACCGAGGAAGGTCGATACGGCTGGGTTAAGACTGAATATACTCAGGAGATGAGCGGTCCTGTCGGCTGATTATTTCCCTAATTTTTTGATAACGCTGGTAACCTTGTCTTCCATCGTCTGACTGCGATCAGTTCTGGTACCCATTTTTATGGTTGTGGTGATGCGAGGCGCCCCCATTCCGTGCACTTCTTCATGGCAAGACTTGACTGCGGCCATTACTTCGTCCCATTCCCCCTCGACATTGGTGCCATACGCGTGGAGTTGCGTCTTCAGTCCGGCTTTCTTCAATACCCTATGACAGGCCGCCACATATTCTGAAACGGAACCCCCAACCCCTAACGGCACAATACACAAATCAATAATAACTTTCATAGCGATCTCCCGATCCTCCATATCGCTGCTGGATAAGTACGTTTACCGTAACTGATGCTCTTTTTTCAATTCCTCATAAACCAGCGTTGAAACGTCTCGGATAACCCGCCCTCTTGAATTCATCCATTGTCCATAATTGGGAGCTTTCGATTTTCGCTCGATTATCCCGACTATGACATAGGGATATTTTGCGCCGTTTTTGGTTTTTGGAACGAGAATACCCATGTCCCCACACAGGTGGGCAGTAGAACCGGTCTTGTTATATACTAATGTGCCTCTGGGGATAGGTGTGCCATAATAGAGACGATCCCGCCCGGGTAAGGCCATTAACCTTTGCATTTCCTTGCCATAGGGTAACTCCTGTTTCCAGAGTGCGCGCAGAAATCGGACATAGTCCGACGGCGGTGCACTGTTGATGTAGGTACGGCCACCCGCCGGGATATACTCTTTAATCACTGTCTTCTTAAAAATGCTGCTGTAATGTTTCTTGAGAATTTCGTTGCATTGGGCCGGCCCCCCTACCTGCTTCATCGCCCAATTGGTCGCAGGATTGCTGCTCCTTTGGATCATGGCCTCCATTTGCTTTCTGGCCTGCTCACCGTATTTCAGTTTTTTTTCCTTAACCAGATGGAAGTAGGCCAAAGCTACAAAAGGCTTGATCATGCTTGCCGCCTGAAACTCCACGTCGGCATTTATGCCGGCAATCCTACGGTCATTTTCAAGATCGTAGACCATCCATCCCGTCGATTCGTCTTTGGCGAGACTTCCCTTGCTCCTAAGATTTGCTATGTATTCTTCGATCGATCGCTCAAATCTTGTTTGCTCTGTTGAGGAGCCAAGAAGAAAAGGTTCGCCGAGCAACCCTTTCTGCGCTTTTATCGTAGCGGCAATTTTCACTAATTCTGCAGCTTCGTTTTTCTTTTTTTCCACGGTCTGATCATTTGGAATGGTCGAAACAACTGCTGAAGAATCAGGAATCAGGCAGACCTCCGGTTTATCCACCGATCCTTCATTGATCAAACTGGATTCACCGTAAACAACGGTATTGCTGTTCTCTCTGGCAAGGGACGTCTTGATCTTTTTGCCTTTTAGAAGAGCGGCATGTCGCTTGGCAGTCCTGTTAGTCGAAGCAGCATCTCCGCGCATCCGATATACCAGAACATAATTGCCGGCATCGGTCTGTTCGATAAACAGATCCCTTTTGACATCATCCCCAAGATAATTATAGAGAACTTGATATTTTTCTTTCAGCGGCTCAAGATTAGGCCCCATGCCATAACTGACATTGAAGAGAGGGTCGAAATTTTGTTCTTTAATGGCATAAGGCTCGTCAAAACCGGCTTCATTCAGCAAGTCGGCGTGCTCTATCAATGCCTTGGTAACGACCCCAGAGGAAAGATTTCCGTCATATATTAAGGCATACTCATCCCCCCTGCCGACTACTTTCAACTTTTTGTTGACTTTCGCGTCGAATACCGATTCCAACTCCTCCTTGTAATCGAGAACTCTCTCCAGGTCGGTTGTCCTAATATATATTATGTCATATATTTCTTTTTTTGCGGCAAAAACGTCGGTAACGTTGCAAACAGCAAGAAGAACAAACAACACAAGAGTGGCAACCGGAATTTTTAAAAAAGTTACAGTCGAGTAAATCATACCTGGTACAGAGTTCCCATGAAAAATGAAAATAACGGATCGATGCGCAGCATCTATTGAAAGTATTCAACACTTCTACCTAGCTTACCCTGCAATTGCAAGCCGGATTTCTCGACTTATGTATGCAAAAATCTCTTGCATTTGTTCATTCTCCTAAAATTCTTGCAATAATTTACAACGAACTCTATAGTTTGCGCAAGAAATTTTTCCTGGCAAACACTTTCTACCTCTCAGACATCCCAATAATAGGATTCGACGCTGAGGAGGATCTTCCCCAATGACATTTTTCGACAATTTCAAATCATCCCGACTCATCGCCGCCCACCGCGGATATCGCTCAAAACGTCCTGAAAATACTCTTTCCGCTTTTCGCGCCAGTATCGGTCATTGCCACTTCATTGAACTTGATCTGCAAATGAGCAATGATTACATCCCTGTTGTCATCCACGATTCGAGCCTTGAAAGGACAAGCAATGCAAAAGTCAAGCGTCACCAGTTCAATCTGCACTCCTTGAAAGTGAGTGACTGGACGCTCCTTCAACTCAAAACCCTTGATTTCGGAGCTTGGTTTCTGGATACCGATCCGTTTGCCACTCTTTACAACAAAAAGGTGGCCCCTGAGGAAGTGATGCGTGAACTTCCCCAGACAATCATGACCCTGGAGGAAGTTCTACTTCACCCTGCGCTATGCAAAATTCCCATTAATATCGAGATCAAAGACCATAAAGGGAGGAAACAGAGCAAAAATGTAGCAGAAACCGTAATCGAGGTGGTGAACAGAACAAACTCAATCAACAGAGTCTTGATATCTTCGTTTAATCATGATTATCTGGTGATTGTCAAATCTTTCGCTCCAAAGATTTCCACTGCTGCTCTTGCTGAAAATTCACATCCGGACGAACTTGTCGACTATCTTCGCTCCATCGAAGTGGCTGCCTACCACCCCGCCGATGAAATTGTCGACCGCGATATCATCCGCCGCCTTCGCGCCGCCGGAATCGGCGTTAATGTTTATACTGTCAATTGCAAGGAGAGGCAAAACGCTCTTTTTGCAATGGGTGCGACAGCCGTTTTTACAGATTATCCTGAACTTGCTTGATAAAGGCCGGCATTTCTTCTACGCTTCTCCCCGAACTCACACGGCTTCTCTGCTCTTTTCAGCGACCATACACTTTCCTCTGTTCAATTCCTCCCGTTTTTATTATAGTTGTTGCCTCACTGAATACAGGAAGCAAAAAGGATTCGCCGATGTTCCACGCGATTCGCCTGAAGTCTGAACCTGTTG
This sequence comes from Desulfobulbaceae bacterium BRH_c16a, assembly GCA_000961725.1. Taxonomy (GTDB): domain Bacteria; phylum Desulfobacterota; class Desulfobulbia; order Desulfobulbales; family Desulfocapsaceae; genus Desulforhopalus_A. Next base: position 129,000 of record LADS01000055.1, on the reverse strand, counting down.
GCCAATTCAGGTGTCTGAACAGCCTATTTGCCAAGAGCAAAGTCCGGTTGATTATTTATATGAGCGGCTTTCCCGGCTGAAGTCTATGAAAAAGGCCCTGACGGAGAAAAGCCAGAAGGAGTTACAATGGAAAGTGTCAAAGACCTCGACCCGGATATCTATGCCCTGGTAAAGCAGGAAGAAAGGCGTCAGGCCGAAAAGATTCGCATGATCGCCTCCGAGAACTATGTCTCGCAAGCCGTACTGCAAACCACCGGTTCAGTCCTCACCAATAAGTATTCCGAGGGATATGCCGGAAAAAGGTATTACGAAGGGCAGCAGATCATCGACCAGGTCGAACTTATTGCCATCCAGCGGGCCAAGGATTTATTCGGAGCGGAACACGTCAACGTCCAACCGTATTCCGGATCGCCTGCCAACATTGCAACGTATCTGGCCTTTCTCAACCCTGGCGACACGATCCTGGGAATGGCCCTGCCCCATGGCGGACATCTTACTCATGGCGCCCATGTTTCCATTTCCGGGCGATACTTTGATGCCCAGTCATACGAGCTTGACTCCGCAACGGGCCTGCTCAACTATGATTCCATCCGCGAAAAGGCTTTAGCTGTACGACCCAAAATACTTATAGCCGGACATTCGGCTTATCCGAGAATCCTCGACTTTCCAAGATTCAGGGAGATAGCCGATGAGGTGGGTGCCCTGCTCATGGTCGATATGGCCCATTTTGCCGGTCTGGTCGCAGGAGGAGTACATCCTTCGCCGATTCCCTATGCCGACGTGGTCACCACAACGACCCATAAATCGCTCAGAGGTCCGAGAGGGGCGATGATTCTCTGTAAAGAAAAATATGCTCAGGCTATCGACAAGGCGGTCTTTCCCGGCGTTCAGGGTGGACCTCACGATAATACTACGGCAGCCATTGCCGTTGCCCTGAAAGAAGCCAATTCGGACTCGTTTCGACAGTATGCGGCGCAGGTTGTCAAAAACGCCAAAACCCTCGCCAATGCGCTTATGGCCAAGGGCTTCACTCTGATAACCAACGGTACCGACAACCATCTGATGCTGGTTGATCTCACCAATAAAGACATCTCAGGGAAAAAGGCGGCCAAAGCCCTGGACAAGGCCGGTATAGTCATCAACTATAATGCGATACCTTTCGACAAGCGAAAGCCTTTCGATCCGAGCGGCATCCGCATGGGTACCCCGGCTTTAACCTCCCGGGGCTTTAAGGAACAAGAGATGCTCGTTGTCAGTGATTTTATCGGCGAAGTAATTGCCGATCCGGAAAACGAAGGCCATCTGCTGCGCATTGCAAAAGATGTAAAGGCACTTTGTCGCAATTTCCCTGCTCCAGGCCTTGAACATATTCAATAAATTGTCCCATTCACAGACTCAGGTCGCTCCGGGTCAAAGGTAACAGATCGCCTGGACTGAGTTTTCCGGCGATCGCCTTTTTCAGGGCGGATTCGTAGTCGCCGATAACATAATCGATGACCTGAATTTTTTTCCAGGTGAGAAACTGATAATGCCTGTCCTCAATGCCACCGCAGATCACGGTGGCAATGTTTTCTTCTATGATCATGTTGCAGAGATCTTCCGGAGAAGGTCTGTCCATGATGATGGCCCTTGGCTTACCGACCGGTTCACCGTTTTCAACAGTGACAATCACCACTTCGGCAGTTAAATCAAAACGCTGGGCGATAAAATCCCTCTGAGTGGTGATGAGAATCTTCATTCTTTCCTTGTTCACAGATTAATACCAATCACCCCAGACCATACTGGACAATCTTACGCCACAGCGTCGTTCTCCCCCAACCGAGCATACCTGCCGCCTTCGAACGATTCCCTTTACTGTCGGTAAGGGCCTGGAGAATCAACTTTCTCTCTATCGCCGGCCAATTCTCGCCGCTCGTCTGCCGTTCCTGTCGATCGGCTGTATTTTGCCCTGGCTCTCCGGCTCTCTTCTGCATTGAACCTGGCTCTGCCGGAGGAGTTTCCGGTGCGTGCTCCAGAAGATAACCCGGCAGATCTTCCCTTTCAATATCCCTTTTGCGGCAAACATTGGCACAATATTCAACAATATTACGCAATTCTCGAATATTTCCAGAGTAAGAATAATTAAGGAGGTGCCGCAGAGCCGACTCGGAAAACGTCTGTACTTCCTTGCCTAGCCTCGTAGCATAATCCTGCAGGAAGTAATCGAGAAGAAAACGGATATCCCCTTCCCTTTCCCGCAAGGGCGGCAGGTGGATGTGCAGAACATTCAGACGGTAGAATAAATCTTCACGAAAGGCTCCGACTTCGACCTGTTCGCGCAGAGAACGATGCGTCGCGGCTATCACCCGAACATCGACTTTTTCCTTGCGCTCTCCACCGACCGGATAAAAGGCCCGGTCATCAAGCACAGAGAGCAGTTTAACCTGCAAAGACATTGGCATGTCACCGATTTCAGTAAGAAATATTGTTCCCTTGTCGGCAAGTTTAAACATTCCAGGCCTGTCCCGCACAGCCCCGGTGAAGGCCCCTTTTACATGGCCGAACAATTCCGACTCCAGCAGATCCGGCGGAAGAGCGCCGCAGTTGATCTTGACGAACTGGAACTTGCCACGTGACGAATTCCGGTGAATCGTCTCGGCAATTTTATCCTTGCCGGTACCGGTCTCGCCGGTAATAAGGATGGAAGCCTCGGTATGGGCCAGGAGCGGCATGATTTCGAATACCGCCTGCATCTTGGGACTATGACCGATGATATCGGTAGTCCAGTCGCTGAAGAGCATATTCTTGGCAGTGGTCTGAAGAGCAGTGATATCCTCAAGCACAACCAGCAGTCCTTTCGTGTGACCGGCACTCCCCGTATGTAAAAGTGATACGGTAAACCGGATCGCGATCTTCTTGCGGCTGCGATTGATGATATCTCCTTCGATTGTCGCCGTCTCACCGGTCTCAATCACCCGCTGGAAAACCTGTCCCCGATTGTTGCCCATGTTGCTGCGAAAAATAAAATCGGCATATACCCCGGTCACCACATCACGGCTGTAGCCGGTTAGAGCCTCACACAGGTGGTTAAGAGCGACAATCTTGAATCCCTCGTCGAGCACCGCAGAAGCATGGGGAAAACCGGCCAGCAGATCGTCGAGTACTACCTCGCCCGGAACTGCGAAAGTCTTTTTCATCATCGCAATACACGTATTATTTGAAACACAAGAAGAAGATAACTTTTGTTCAATAAAATACTGCTCATCTTTCAATAGCAAAGCAGACAGGAAGGCAACGCGCAAGCCAAAAACTGCGGCAAAAGGAGGACGCAGGGAATTCGAGAAGATTGGCCAGCGAAAATAGACCAATCTTCGTCTTATTTCCCTTTTTTCTTCAGATAGGCCTCGGTGATCTTTTCCATTATCTGGGTCAGATCCACCGGTTTGATAATATAATCGAAGGCACCCAATTCCATACTGGTGATACCGGCATCAAAGGACCCGTGGCCGGTCAGGAGGATAACCTCGATAGTCGGATCGATGGTTTTTACCTGGGACAACACCTCAAGGCCGTTCATGTCGGGCATCCGCAGGTCGAGGATCATCACATCCGGCAGAAACCGTGGGACGGCAGCCAGTGCTTCCGCACCGGAATAGACACTCTCTGCCTCGATTTTGCGCAACCTCAGGCGTTCCGCCAATGTCGAGGCAAACTCCTTCTCATTGTCGACGACCAGCACCTTCATTTTCTTTTTCTTGCCCAACGTGATCCTCTCCAAACAGTGGTAAGGGAATACTTCAGCAGGAGAGCGGTGACCGGAATGTTCCCCGGCCACCGCATAATTTTCCACTTAATATTTACTTCAAAAATACTTCCATGCCCATAAGCGGCCATACGACCACCACGAACAGCCAAACAACAACCATCAGCATAATGCTTGCGGCAACACCGAATTTAAAGAATTCGCCGGTGGTGAACTGTTTGGAGTTATAGGCAATGGCATTGGGCGCCGCGCCGATCAGCAGCAAAAATGGCATACCTGCGGTTACCAGGGCGGAGAAGAAAATCACTTCACCTGCCACGCCGAGATACGGCGCGACAACCAGGGCTACCGGCAGGGAGATGGCGATGGCCGCCACATTCATGATGAAGTTTGTCATAAGACAGACGAAAAAGGCCATGCCGAGGATAAAGACGACGGCCGGAGCATCGGTGAAGAGCTGCAGCCAGTTCACCGCCAGCCATTCGGCAGCTTTAGTCTGCCAGAGACAAAAACCGATGGACATCGCGCCGCCAAAGAGCAGAATGATGTTCCAGGGGATATCTTCGAGATCCTCGACCGTCAGAATTTTAAAGATGAAGAACAGCAAGGTGGAACTCAGCAGAATCGCCGTCTTGTCAACGGTCTGAAGGGCCGGCACCCAGTTTTTCAAGGCGATAATCAAAATGACGGCCAGGGTAATAGAAAGAGTCATAATCTCTTTCCTATTCCAGCCGCCCAGTTCTGTGTACATTCGCTTGGCTTTTTCTTTGAGCCCCGGGATAACGGCTTTTTCCGGTTTACATACCAGCAGAATGAAACCCCAGATTAAAAAAACCATCAGCCAGCCGATCGGCGCCATATAATAGGAGAGCTCAAAGAAACTGATCTCCTTGCCGGTCATCTCTTTATAAAAACCTATAGCTACCGCACCGCGGGCGGCACCTAGCAAAGTGACGATGCTGCCGGCACCGGCGACATAGGCCATGCCGATAAAAAGACCCTTGCCGAACTTGGTCGGTTGATCGCTGTCAGAGTAAAAGGCGTTGATGGCCAGCAGCAGCGGAAACATGGTTGCCGCCACAGCGGTGTGGGCCATCAGGTGGGTGAGGGCCGCTGTCATGACAAAGCAGCCGAGATAGATCATGTTGGTCCGCTCGCCGACAATGGAGAGCATCTTGTAGGCCATCCTCTTGGTAAGACCACTCTTGGTAAAGACCAAACCGATGACGATGGAACCAAAGATGAAGAGGACCGAAGGGTCCATGAAATCCTTGAAGGCTACTTCGGGCTTACGAATAAGAAACATGGCCTGGGCTACACCGATGGCGATACCGGTGACCCCGATCGGCAAGACCTCGAATATCCACCACGTTGCGGCTAGAGCAAAGACCGCCAGAGCTCCCTTGCCTTGCTGGGTCAGAACGAAGTGGTTGCCCTGCGGATCAATGGCGTCAGGCCAGGCAGGACAATAATAGATTATGAAAAACAGAGCGACCCCAAGTACAAGGAAAAACCACCTCTTCCAATCAATAGGGGCCTTGACCGTCGCTGCTTCGACATATGTTGATGACATGTTATCTACCCTCTTACTTTTGTAAATTCAAAGACATAAGTTTATCGCCGAGAGCTCCGAAGACCTCGGCAAGCTTGACCACACCGACCAGTTTGCCGCTTTCTTCGACCGGCAGCACTGTCTCCTTGCAGATAACCATGATCGACATGGCATGGATGAGTTCGGTTGCAGCAGGCAATACCCGGACACTCCTCTCAATGACTTTGGCAACGGAGGAGTTCAGATGATTCACCCCCTCTCTCATCAGAACACCATTGAGCAGGGTCGCGAGATCGCTGTAGTCGGCGGTCGGACCCTGAAAAGGCTTAATATCGATGGGGTCAAGCATGGTTGAAAAAAGTACCCGCAGGATACCCTGCTGGGTGACCCGGCCGATGAGACCGCCTTTATCATCCACAACCATAAGTTCGCTGAAGCCGCAGGGGCGGCCTGAGTTGCCGAGGGGGCAGAATGAACGAAGTTTTTGCAGAGCCTCCTTGACAGTTCCACTTTCCTTCATGCAGGGAAAGCTGGAAAGGGGGATCATGATTTCTCGTACCGTCAGGTTTTCAGTACTCACAAGTTTCTCCTTTTTAAAAAATCCTCTTAGACATATATGGTTCAGACTCTCAGTCATCAGAATCAATGGACTCTCGAAATGCCATTCCATCATTCATGACAGCCTTGAATCTCATTTTCCTACCAGCCTTTTGTATGCAGGATCTTCTCGATTTCCTTAACGCTTTTTGACTGCAGGACGAGCATCCGATTGTTCTTGGCCTCTCTGATTTTTTCCATCAACTCCGAAATATTGACCGGTTTCTCGATAAAATCTTCTGCTCCCAGCTTCATCGCCTCGATGCTGGTCTTGATCGATCCCTGACCGGAAAGCATGATGATCTCGGCATCCGGCTGTTTCGCTTTGATTTGTTTCAGGGTCTCAAGGCCGTCAATCCCCGGCATTGCCAGATCGAGAATGATGAGATCGAAACTCTGATCATCGACTTTCGCCACCGCATCTTCGCCGCTGGAGGCGGTATTTACCTTTAGCCCCCTTGCCTCCAAACGCTCGGCCAGGGTTGTCAGGAAATCCGTTTCGTCGTCCACCAGCAGCACCTTCGCTTTCAATTCTTCTTCCATTCTGTTGTTCCTTTCATTTTTGGGATTTTCTTCAAAGCCACCCATCGAAACTTGTCATGGGTGGCTATAATTTTCTTTAAAATCGACATCGGCTGACCTGGCCGGAACTCATCCGTGCAGTAGTCTATACTGCATGATATATACGGCAATGCCGGAAAAATATCCAAGGGCAGCAAGACCGCCGATTTTTTTCGCATACCAGAAAAAGTGGATTTTCTCCAATCCCATGGCGGCAACACCCGCAGCCGAACCGATGATCAAAATGGAACCGCCGGTTCCGGCACAGTAGGCCATGAACTCCCAGAGGAAACTATCCGGTGGATAGGTGACCATGCTGTACATCCCCATCGAGGCCGCGACCAGCGGCACGTTATCGACCACAGCACTGAGGAGCCCGATCAATGTAACTATGATATCCAGACGTCCGAAAGTATGATCGAGCCATTGCGCGAGAGCGGTGAGAATATGAGTGTGCTCGAGAGTGGCAACGGCCAGCAGAATTCCTATGAAAAAGACAATACTGCTCATATCGATATGCTTGAGAGCGGCAACAAGAGTCAGATGCTCTTTGAACTCGTCTTCTTTTTTTCGGTGCAGGATCTCACCAACCAGCCAGAGAATACCAAGACCGAAGAGAATTCCCATGAAGGGGGGAAGATGAGTAATGGATTTAAAAATCGGCACGGCGACCAGACAGCCAATTCCCATAAAAAACATCAGATTCTGTTCGAAAGGAGTTGTCCGAATGTCGCTGTTGTTGTCGTTTGCTATCGGGCCGACAACTTCTTTGCCGCGCAGGGCAAAGTTAAGAAACAGGAGCGGCACAACCAGACAGGCCATGGAAGGCAGGAAAACTCCTTCCATAATAGCGAGTGAGGTAATCTGACCACCGATCCACAGCATGGTGGTGGTGACATCGCCTATCGGCGACCAGGCGCCGCCGGCATTGGCGGCAACAACAATGATTCCGGCAAAGAACAAGCGGTCATCATGCCGATCAAGGAGCTTTTTCATTAGAGAAATCATGACGATGGTGGTCGTCAGGTTGTCGAGAATGGCACTGAGGAAAAAGGTGACAAAACCCACCAGCCAGAGCAGAGAGGTGATTTTCGTGGTCTTGATGCGTGAGGTGATGACCCGAAAACCGTTATGGGCATCGACCACCTCGACAATAGTCATTGCCCCCATCAGGAAGAAGACGATCTGAGCAGTCGATGCCAGCGATTCATTGAGATTTTCCAGGATCAGATGGTAGTCGCCGCCCATCAGAGAATAAACTGTCCACAACAGGCCGGCACCGATGAGCGCCGAAGCCGACTTGTTGACCTTGAGCGGATGCTCAAGGGCGATGGATGCATAAGCCAGAACAAAAATTATTACCAGGGCGGTTACCATTTCTACTCCTTTTTAATGAAAAATCTTTTTCGTAATTTCTAAGCCTCTACAATTTATAAGTGTTGTATTTTGTAAAATATTTTTACTGACTGAAAGAACAAAGCAAGAGACATGCCACTTACAAGATGTTGATTGTTGTCATATACATGTCATTGATATTGTTTATATTTTAAAACATTGGCAATTCATAAAGACGAGAGTAGACAAATCTTTTCAGTAACATATGTTTCGTATTGTTTCATTACGTTTAACATCTTAAACAACGATCACGAAAGCATGAAACAGCATCATGTAATACACTGATTATAAAAATAGTATCCGGAGATTTTCAGCGGTTGACTATATCTTTCAGACGGTCCGGGAGCAAAGTTTTAACGGAGAAAATCCAGAACATCATGAAACATAATGGGACATAAATTGATCCAGGCTCCCTGAATCAACCTGAAACAATGAGGTGTGAAAAACGGCGGCCATGGTCAGAAGGTGTATCTTTCGACTTTACCAAAGACCATCCGGCAGCGCAGGAGAGTGGCGATCGGACAGAGGGACCGAGGCGGCATTCTCCTCCGATCAGGCGGTCTGATGTAATGAGAGGCCGGGCAACAACGATTACGACTGAAGCCGGGCTGTCGGTCGTAATCGTAAGAACAAGATATTGTATAGCTGATCACCAGCCCTTTTCAGCCAAGATTTTTTTTATCTTTTCTTCATTCTTTTTTTCGGCAATGACCATTTTTTTCGCCTGCGCAGCGTGAATTTTTTCAGTCAGTTGATTCAAGTCTGCAGGTTTTTCCAGCAGATCGAGAGCACCAAGCTTCATCGCTTCAATTCCCTGCTTGATGGTAGCATGCCCCGTTAAAAGAATAACTTCGAGATCTGGATTTTTTTCTTTGAGAATTCTAAGGGTTTCAATGCCGTCCATTTCCGGCATCATCAGATCGAGGATGACTATGTCGAACGAACCGGCAGCCGCTTTCTCGAGCCCCTCCCGTGCTGACGAGGCGGTTGAGACATCTATGCTTCTCGCCTCCATCCGTTCTGACATGACATCCAAGAAATCCTGTTCATCGTCAATGAGTAAAACTTTTTCAGACATGAGAGCCTCCTTCATTTAAGAGCTATTGAATTCGACATGGCACAAAATGTAAGTCCATATCAGTTCAATAGAAGGGTAAGTTGTTTTTTATTGGTGTCGGCGATCAACCTGGCGCCGATGGCCTCGAGAAGATCGGCATGGCCGTCTGGCATCCGTGCGGAAAAATCTTCGGTCAGTCCGTCTATCCCGGATATGAGAAGACTGATGCGACCATCGTGTTTTTCTGCCATGAGCCGCAATACTCCCCCTTCACCTGTTGCACTAAAAGTAAATTCCAGACAAAGCCATACCAGATTCTGCAAGAGAAACGGGTTGTTTTTGATAATGACCGGAATCTCCGGCGGTTCGACAACAAGTGTCAGCTTGCGCATGGCTGCCAATCGTCCGGCCAGATCGGCAACCAGTACCGCGAGTTCATGGAGATTGACCTGGGCGTTGAACGTATCTACGCTGTGAGCGAAGCAGCTCATGTTTTTGACGATATGATCCGCCCGGTGGATCTGCTTATTGAATTGCCGACAGGCTTTATTCAGACGTTCCGGGTCGATAGCCGCTCCTTTTTGCGCGGCACAAGTCAAATCCTCAAGCAGTCCGGCATTTTCGTTGATAATCGCCAGAACATTTTTGATCTCATGGGCGATGGAGGCTGAAACCTTGCCGAAAAACCGTAAGCCAGCCTCACCGATGCTGTCATATTCCGAATGCATATTTTCTGCCCCTTATTTACCCACGGCCTTTTTCATCTTCTCGATGAGAATATTGATATCGACTGGTTTGACCAAGTAGCCGGCCGCTCCGGACGAGCCTGCCCGATAGTCGTCAACCGACCCATGACCGGTGAGGAAGATGAATTTCATATCAGGATGTTTCCGCGCCAGCATTTCTTTTAATTGAAGTCCTCCGGTACCGGGCATTTTCATATCGAGTACTGCTATATCATAGGTACGGTTTTCGGCAAGAACGACAGCGTCTATGGCCTTAACTGCATAATCGACCTCATACCCCCGAAGAGAAAGCCTTTCGGCCAGAGTGGTTACAAATTCATTTTCATCGTCTACCAGTAATACGCGCATGGTTATTGCTCCGCTTTTTTTTGAGGGGGCTTGAGCGGCAGAGTGATGGTAAAACTGGTTCCTTCACCCAACCGGCTTGTGACCTCGATCCGGCCGCCAAGTTCCTGGATTAATCCATAGGTGATGGAGAGACCGAGCCCAGTGCCGCCGGATTTGGTTTTGGTGGAATAGAAGGGTTCATATATCTTACCCAGTTCCGCCTCCGACATCCCACAGCCGTTATCGATGATTTTGGCGATGATGCCTTCCTCCCCTTCATGGCGTACAGTGACATTGAGATGACCTCCGACACTCATGGCGGCAAACGCGTTATTGATGATATTGAGAAAGATCTGTTGCAATTTGCCACGATCGCTTTGAAACTCCGGAATATTATCGGCCAGATCTATCTTGACGATAATATTGCGGTATTCTGCTTCCTTATGGAGAAAGCCGAGGACCTCGTTAATGACTTCACCTATCTGAATGGTCTCGAAAGCACTGTCGATATGGCGGGCAAAACTGAGCAGACGTTTGGTGATCGTGCCGCATCGTTCCACCGAAGACAGTACGGAATCGACCAGACCCGCAATTTTGGTGTCCTTGGCATAACTCTCTTTAATGGAAAAGATATCTTTAATCAACCCGGCCTTTTCGTTGATGATAGCCAGAGGATTGTTGATCTCGTGAGCGACACCTGCCGCCAACCTGCCGATCGATGCAAGCTTGTTGGCATATTCAACTTGATGGAGGGTCATCAGGCGGCGTTGGTCGAGAAGATACATGTTGTTGACCATATAGGTTGAAACGCCGAATATAACGATCAGAATTACGGTGATGCTGACCACCAGGAAACCGATCAGTTTGATCCGGGTCTCCCGCCATGGCTTCATCAGTTCATCTTTATATTTTACAATAACCAGAATATACGGGGAGTCAGGAATATATGCGGAACAAAGGAGAATAGATTTGCCGTCATTGGTTGTCTCCTCCCTGATCTCGGTATGTTCGGAATACCCCGGTACGGCATAGGCAATCCTGTCGAACACCTCGCCATGATAATGGGTCGGGGTCTGCAGGACACCTTCCTGATTTATGAGAAAAGCATCGCTCTTGCCGCTCAGCTCGAAACCGCTGAGAAGTTCATTGAATCTTCTCGTGTCGATTGCAGTTCTCAGGACGAAGAACGAACCGTCCGGTAAAACATGTCGCACCCCGATGATAAGATGAGGGACATTGCGAAAGCCGAGGAAAACCTCGCTGATATGGAATTTTTTTGTTGGAATCTCTGTGAACCAATTCTGATTGCTGTAATCTTTCCCTTCCAGCCTGTATGGTCCCACATAATTTTGCTGCACACCCGATTGATCGATTACTCCGAGATCGACGAATCCATCGAAACTTTCCCGGAGATTGATTAGAATACTGTTGAGCTTTTCCGGTTGATAGAGTTCTTCCAGGGTATTGTCCCGAACCACAAACGACAAAGCCGCCACACGTTCACTCAGAAAAAAGGAAATGGACCGTCTGGCGTTCGAGCCAATTCGCAGGGTGCGCAGGAGGTTATCCGATTCAATCGATTTCTGGGTAATGTTGTAGTCTATGCTGGTGATGATAATGAGCGGCAGGAGAGTGACGAGAGAAGTCAGCAGGATGGCTGTCTGCCAGCTCCGCCGAAAATTGAACATCTGGCGATATGGTCCTGTCGATATCTCGCTGTCCTGCAAGAAATCCGGCTTGAACTTATTAAATATCGACATAGACGCCTCGTACGCATAATTGCGGCGGGGGCAGCAAGTGAATCCACTGCCCCGGCCGGAATTATTTAACCTTGATTTTTCTTACCCTGGACTTTCTCGTTAGCCTTGATCAGCGTCTGACTGAGCAACTGGATGTCGACCGGTTTCTGCAGGAAGGCAAACGCTCCGAGTTCCATACAGATACCCTTGTCCTTTTCGGTACCGTGACCTGTAAGCACAATAACCTCTATGTTCGGATTGCTTGCTTTGACCTGTCGAAGAACTTCAATGCCGTCGATACCGGGCATTCTCAGATCGAGAATCATCACTTCGGGTTCTTCTTCTCTAATCATGCTGAGAGCAGATTCGCCGTCATAGGCCACGGCAGACCCCATATCCCGCATAATCAGCCGCTCGGAGAGAGTCTGGACAAAATCACGCTCATCATCTACCAACAAAACCTTGGATGGCATTTCAAAATCATATTTACGGTAAATGTCCGGCTGATGAAATCCCTGACCGATTCTGGTGTTTACCGAAACGACCCCGGGCACCTTTTCGACGATTGTTTTCAGGTCCTCTTCCAGACGGGCAAGCATCAGGACATTTTTGTTGATGGTGAGGGTGATCGAACCGTTTTTTGCATCGACCATGACATTGTGCCCTTCCTGAGCAAGCTTCACATCGACTTGCGCGGCAAGCAGAAAATCGGCAACAGCAGCTTGAGAATGGGCGGTTTTCGCCACCACATCGCTCTTCGCCTTTTCCTCGATAAGAACCCTTGCCGCCGGCAAATCCGTCTTGTCCATCGGAATGACGATATCATAGAGGCTTGGTGCCCATGGATCCTCCCCCAGATTCAACATTTTCAGCCAGACCGCCAGGTCTTCATCCTGCTGCCTGATCTGCTGCAGAGCGGTCTTCTCGGCAACTCCCTCCCGTTGTACCGCTTGATGAATTCGATATTTCAACTCGGCTACCAGACATACCCGCAGGACATGGCTGATTTTTTCCGGGATGAGGAAACTGACCGGGCCGGTGATAAGCAGGTTGTCCTCCTGCATGATGTTGGCCAGCGCCAGGCGCAGATGTGCCACCGAGCGTTCTTTCTCATGAGTAAATCGATTGAAGACCGAGGTTTTTGCGGAAAATGCCGCAACGATCTTGGCCTCGTTCATTCCCGAGGTCTTTACTGCACCTGCGACTATGTCCTTGAGAGCGATCTCCCTGTATTCCGATCCGGCAGAGAGTTCCTTGATAATCGCCGACTTGTTGCTGAACACCGCTCCTACTATAGTTATGACAGACATAGAATCTCCCTTAATTGGCAATATAGCAAACATTGGTTAACGGGCATTGGCTTTCTTCGGATTTCCTATGGGCACTCTCATGCACCGCACAGATCGCCTTCTCCATTGTCGAATAGATATGATCCCGGCCTATTTTTTCAATCAGATGGGTTCGTTCCAGAACTTCCATGACCGACTCGTTGACACCGCTGAAGGAAATATCCAATCCGGCACTCCGCACCGTCGACACAACTAATGATAACACTTCCTCTCCCGAAGCATCAATGTCATTCATACCATTGGCAACGATAACTATATGTTTCAAGCTCTTTTTCTTCAGCATCCTCTCGGTGATCTGATCCTCGAGAAAACTGGCATTGGCAAAGAACAAAGGCCCCTCAAAGCGGATCATGTCTATATGTTGACATTCTCTGAGTCCATGCACAACCGCATTTTTCAGGGAGTCGTCGGCAAATCTCGAAAGTGTCGAAACATTCGGCCGCATGCTCTTGTACAAAAAGACGGCAAGGGAGAGAACGACGCCGATCATGATACCCTTGTCGAGATGGGGCGCAAATACAAGTGTCATGATAAAAGAGAAAATGGAGATAGCTCCGTCGTACTTTTTTGCCTTCCAGGCGTGAAGAAAACCCGATGCATTAATGAGACCGATGACAGCCATCATGATGACGGCAGCGAGCACCGCCTGTGGCAGATGATACAGCAGGGGGGTAAAAAAGAGTAAAACGATGACCACTGTCATGCTGGTGAACAAACTGGACAGACCGGTAACCGCCCCCGCCTGGAGATTGACCGCTGAACGGGAGAACGAACCGGAAGCAGGATAGGCACTGCTCATCGAGCCTACCAGATTGGCCAGTCCCTGCCCGATCAGTTCCTGGTTGGGATCAAGCCGCTGGCCGGTTTTGGCGGCCATTGCCTTGGCAATCGATATGGCTTCCATGAAACCGAGAAGAGAAATGATGATGGCGCTCGGCAATAAATGGGACATTATCCGCAGATCGAATGTAGGCATCGAAAGAGCGGGCAGACCTTTGGGTATTTCAGCGACAACCGCCCCGCCGCCCATCATGGTGAGTTCGTCTGTGTTCAGAACCCTGTTGCCGACTTTGATTCTCCAGACCCGACCATCGTCTTCCGCACCGGCAGGCAACTCTTGCTGAAGATAAAAGAGATACGAACCGTTGTCCTGAGGAACGCCGGCAAAAAGCTGCTCACGCAGTTCTTTGCGAATCTTTGCGCTCCGTTCTTCCATCTCGACAATCTGCAGCTGAATGAGATTCGCTTCATGCTGGGCATCCAGTATGGCTTTAGAATCAAGGGCTTTCTGTGCTTCTTCCAGAGAGAGATTAAGTGCCGTCCGCTCTTCTGCAAGGGCCGGAACAGCGGCAACCGCCTCATTGAATTCGGCAATCAACTCTTTGGTTGAAGGTGACTGAATGTCGGCGATACCGGCCTTGGTGTCGTGTTTATAGCCGGTTGCCCAGGCGATCACCGTTGAAAGGACGACTGCTACCAGTACATTGGGAATCTTCGGCGTTACCTTCTTCATGACAAACATGAGCGTAAAGGAACCGACGCCAAAGAAGAAGGTCGGCCAATGGGTGTAATGCGCCGCGGCTTTGCACACCTCGATGATGGTTTCATAATGATGTTCGGCATTGTCGACGCTGACACCGAAAATCTTTGCCATCTGCGAGGTGGCAATGATGATGGCGGCCGCGTTGGTGAAGCCGTTGACGACGGGGTGGGAGAGAAAATTCACAACCAGTCCGAGGCGAAGAACGCCCAGTAAAAACTGGAAAAGCCCGACCAGAAATGACAGCACCATGGCATAGGCAATGTATCCTCCACTCCCGGCTGTGGCAAGCGGAGCAAGCGAGGCGGCGGTCATCAGCGAGACAACAGCCACCGGTCCGGTCGCCAGCTGTCGGCTGGAGCCGAATAGCGCCGCGACCATCGGCGGCAGGAAGGCCGCATACAGCCCGTAGTATGAGGGCATCCCGGCCAACTGGGCATAGGCCATGGATTGCGGGATAAGGACGAGGGCAACGGTCAGTCCGGATATAAAATCCGCCCGGAAACTGTTCGCGTTATACCCCTTCAACCAACTGAGGAACGGCAAGATTTTTGTCAGCATTTTACTCCACCTATTGTTTTGTATTTTCAACTATTTTGCGGCACGCCACCAGCAACTCGCTGTAGAGCGTTCCCGCATTATATAATTGGTTGCTTTCTAATTGGATAATGCCGTCGACCATGGCCAGAATGATCAGTGCATTCTTTTTTGCCGATATATCTCCGACCGAACCATCCTCCTGCCCGCGAGTCAGCGCTTTTTCAAAGATGTCGACCAGACAGGTATAGATGTCCTCGAGATATCGCCTGCAGACGGGATTTACCGCCGCCAGTTCGTGGGTATAATGCCGGCGCAACAGGAGAAACCACTCCATCTTGCTTTCGGCAAGATGGAGGTGGTAGGCGACCGCTCCGAGGAGCATCTCGAGCCCCGAATCGAAATGTTCTTCTTGAAAATAGAGGGAAAAGGACTCGAGCAAGCCGATTTTAACCCTTTCAAGAACCGCGACGAACAGATCTTCTTTCGTCTTGAAATGATAAAAAATCGTTGCTCCCGCTATGTCGGCGAGGCTGGCCACCTCAGTCATGGAGGTGTTGGAAAAACCTTTGGTGGCAAATAAAATTGTAGCCTGATCGAGAATTGCCTGTTTTTTGGATTTTTTCTGCATCAACTTGCCGTTGTTTAAAAGTTTATAAAACTGACTGATCAGTCAGTAAGTACAATATTAGCATGAAACAGTCAAGAGCAATCTAGAGTCGGATGATTTTCAGATCAAAATCAAAAATCGTTAAAACCCGTCACGATACATTTATAATAAACAGGGGTATTGCTCTGCTTTGCAGGAAGAAAGAGAGGGAGGATATGAAAAAAGAAGATGCCAGGCAGGCACCCCTTGGTGCCGGCCTTTGCCGAGCAGGATTTACCGGATTGGCACGGTTACTCTTTTAATCCGATGAGGGAACTGACGAGCCTCTTGCCACCTTGCAGGATTTTTCCGGATAAGCTCGTTTTGCCTTGTCTTTGCAGGGCCTCCTTCTGGTGCGCCACAATGTGCTCCAGGGCTTGATCTGCCAGGGCGACAAATCGCAGTTCAACGGAAAGTTGTACGATTTGAGACAAGAACTGCCGATCGAGTTCAGGCAGGAAACACTGCGGGTCTTTGGTGTCAAACAGCAACCTGCCCTGCCGGTTGTACAAGGCGTTGGATTCTATTCTGCTCATTTCATGGACTTGCCCGGTGCGGGTAGTCGCAATGATTTTGTCAATTTCCAGTACCGCATAGGTATCCACAGGGTCAAAACGAAGGGCGGTCATATCCCGGAATCCATTCAGATCAAAAAGGATTTTCCGCGTCCCCAGTTCAATTTTCCGGCCGACACTCGACGTATCGCTTATCCCGTTGCCGCAATCGACATAGAGACGGCTGGTGTAATATTTGTCGCGGGTGTCGAGAAGTGCGTCGAGCCACACGGCGATGTGATCGGAGAAAAGCCGTTGATGGCGCAGATAGACTCGTTTGAACATCTCTACTTTCTGCCATTTCTCCCTGCTGCGGACCATGGAGTCGGAGGCGACCCGATACGAAAAGAAGGTCTCGGGAAGCTTTACCACCTTGCGCCCTCGCTCGATAAGGCTCAACCAGAACTCATAATCCTCCCATCCATAGATCATGCCGGTATCATATCCTCCGGTCGCCAGCCAGTCGTCTTTTCTGAAAAAAGCCGAACAGAAGATGATATTATCGACCAGCATGCGTTCCAAGGAATAATCCGGCAGAATCCAATCGGTTTCAACCGCACCGAAAAGATTGGCATGGCAATAGACAATCCCCACCTGCGGATCCTTTTCCAATTCCGCCACCGCTTTTTCCAGATAACCTGGCAGAATCCGGTCGTCGGCGTCGAGCGGCAGGATATATTTGCCTTCGGCCGCCGCGATCCCGTTGTTTCTTGCAGCGGCAAGCCCCTGATTGGCGGTGGTGATAACCCGCGTTTTATTTCTGCTATAGTTCTGCAGCAATTGGTTTGTCAAACCGTCCGTTGAACCATCATTGACAATAATGATTTCATAATCGGCATATGACTGCATTAAAACCGAGTCAACGGCCTCATCGACGAAATGACCTTGATTAAAACAAGGAATTATCACACTTACCGTAGGCATGACTGACGCGAAATCCTGCTGAATTGTCAAGATATGTGGTATAGCGCCGGGTTCGATCCACACGAAAGAACCCAGTCCCTCTTCTCTTTTCTCTTGATTTACCACACTCGGAAACACCTGTCTCCTGGTATGGTCGTTAACACAAAGTATTATCATCTGCCTGCTCAGCTTATCTTATCTTCTTTCTTAAGCCGGCAGTATTACTTTTCGATTTGACTCCCTGCCTCCAAATCAGTAACATCAAATCTGTATTCATTTAAGTCGTGGTGCTTTTTCGCACTCTCCACCGCACAAATTCGTGCCGAGTACTCAAAGCCATGTCGACATCTCCTTTTGCAGAACTCGAAATTAAACTGCAACACGCACAGAAACGTATTGCGGAACTCGAAGACATCGTCGCCAAACAAACCGGTTCTGTTCTGACGACTGCCTATGATCTTTCACTGTGCGGTCAACAGAAGGACGAACTTCAGCAAAGCCGCAATAAATATCGCAAGCTCTTCAATTATGCCAATGATGCGATGTTTGTCATCTCCCTTGACCGGAAGAGTTCGAACTACGGGTCTTTTTCCGATGTCAACAATGTCGCCTGCAAACGCCTCGGCTACACCAGGGAAGAACTGCTGCAGCTGACCCCCTTCGACATCAGTGACGGCAAGGATATTCAGTACAATAATGAACTTGCAGCTCGTCTCGGCAAAGATGGCAATGCCACCTTCGAGACCACCTATGTCAAAAAAGACGGCACTCTTCTGCCGGTCGAGGTCAGCGCCCTTCGCCTGACCATCGACGGCAAAGAACTGTATATGGCCATTGCCAGGGATATCACCGACAGAAAACAAGCCGAGGCGGCTCTCCGAAAAAGCGAGCATCTCTACCGGCTGCTGGCCGATAATGTCCATGATGTCATATGGACTACCGACTCCGCCCTGCAGCCCGAATATGTCAGCCCGTCATTCAGCCATCTTATCGGCTTTGTTCAGGAAGACGCCCTGTCGGCAATCCACCGGGATATCATCGTCCCCTCGCCCTTTATCGACAATCAAGCCCGGTTGTCGACGCTTACAGAGGATCAACCCCTGCACTGGGAGTCTGAAATCCGCACGGCAAAAGGTGAGACAATCTGGGTTGAAAGCATCGCTTCTCCTCTGCCGGAAAGCTCGAACCGGTTTACCGGCATCATCGGCGTAACCCGCGATATCTCTTCGAGGAAAAAAATTATTCATGAACTCGAAGCAGCCAGAGAGCAAGCCTTTGCCGCCAATAAAGCAAAATCGGAGTTTCTCGCCAATATGAGTCATGAAGTCAGAACACCGATGAACGGAGTTCTCGGCATGCTTCAACTCCTGCAGATGACCGACCTGGATGACGAACAGCTCGAATATGTAGACACCGCGATGGAGTCGGGCAAGAGCCTGCTGACAATCATCAACGACATCCTCGACTATTCGAAAATAGAGGCCGGCAAACTGCCCATGACCCCGGAAGAGTTTCAAATTCGCGAGATCATCCGGACGCTGATCAACTCCTTCACAACTGCCATCAACCCCCGTAAAGTCAAACTAACCTGTAATGTCGACCCGAAGGTTCCGGACATACTTATTGCCGATCATGTCCGCATTCGGCAGATTTTTTACAATCTGGTGGGTAATGCAGTAAAATTCACCGAACAGGGAGAGATTGATGTTACTATCGGCGTGGCGGAATTGCCCGTTGAGAATCGGGTCGTGCTGGAGTGCTCGATCGCCGATACAGGCATCGGAGTACCCGATAATATCGGAGACAGGTTGTTCGAGCCTTTCACCCAAATCGAATCGCCACGTCAGAAAAAGATCAAAGGTACCGGACTTGGGCTCAGTATCGTCAGGCAGCTGGTCCTGCAGATGAATGGAACGGTGAGCCTGAGAAGCAACACGGCCGGGGGAACCACGGTTACCTTCACTGTGGTGGTGGAAAGAGGTTCGGTTCCCCCAAGACACGATCACCTGCCGACTCCGGCACCGGTTCTTACCAGCCCTCACCGTCGGCTTTCCACTCTGATCGTAGAGGACGAACAGATCAACCAGCAGATACTTCTGGCGATCCTCACGAAGCTCGGCCACCGGCCGACCATAGCAGAGAATGGCTACGCAGCCCTCGATCTCCTCGAATCCCACCATTTCGACATCGTCCTCATGGATGTGCAGATGCCTGAGCTGGACGGGCTGGAGACTACACGAATCATCAGAAATTCAATCGATTTCCTTGATATTCGCAATATCCCGATTGTCGCCCTGACCGCCTATGCAATGGCCGGCGATAAAGACAAGTGCCTCGATGCGGGAATGAACGGTTACCTTGCCAAACCGGTCGATATCAAGAAGCTGGACAAACTCCTGAAAAACCTGACCTTGGAGCAATAATGTCAGTCGGCCCGACTCCGGGCCTTTTACTGCCGTAAGCCTGTCTCTTCTCTCATTCTTTTTCGCCAATTCCCTTGACCTGACAAACAAATTACGATAGATTCCAGCAAAGTGCATATACACAATTGAATTTCGTGCTCTCAAGTATCTGAACTTTTCTTTTGACAAAGCATCGGCAAGGGCTTACTCTGGTAAACTATATAATTAAATTCTTAATTACATTCTTATCGCATTATCTCAGACGAGAGAGGTGGAATGCAGAAATTAACTCAAATTTTGATTTTCCTCCTGGCTGCGGTTGTTTTCCAGTTCGGAACTGGATGCGCGGATACGCTTGCCGCTGAAATCCCGACAAGCTGGACAGCTCAACAGGCCGTCACTTTTGCCATAGCCAACAATCCGGACAGCACCATTGCTCGAAATACGATCGAGGAAGCACAGGCCGCAGCCAATATGACCAGAGCCACCGACTATCCTCTGGTAAATGTCGGCGCCGAGTACGGTCAAACGAATAACCCAATGTATTCCTTTGGCAATATTCTCAATCAAGGCGCCTTTGACGATACCATCGATTTTAACGATCCCGGCAGAACAGACAATCTCCAGCTCAAGGCGGAAGCGAGTTACCGCATCTATAATGGAGGCCGCGACAGGGCCGAGCAGGAAGCTGCGGAAGCGGGCATTGGCCTGACCCGAACCGATCTCGTGGCGGTTCATCGGCAGCTGGGATTCGAGGTGGTGAAGAACTTTCAGGCCATTCTTCAGGCAGAAGAGATGGTTATGGTGCGTGAGGAAGAACTGGCAGCAATCGGCGCGGCGTTAGATGTTGGCCTGGCCAGATATGAGGCCGGAGATCTCCTCCGCCAGGATCTGCTCAATCTTGAGCTGCAGCATTCGCGGGCAAGTGAGCATCTGATCCAGAGCAAACACACGCTGGAACTCACCCGGCGGAGCTTTCTCAATCTCCTCGGCCTGCGTGAAGGACAAGTGACGATCAACCCGCAGCAGAGTTCCGACCAGGAGATTCCCGAGAAAATAGATTACCGTAACCGCCACGAGCTGCAGAGGATCGCAGCCCTGGAACAAATCGCCGTAGCCGAATTGCAAAAAGCCGAAGGCGGTAAACTGCCGACAGTCGACGGCTTTGCCGGCTATCAGGTCGATAACGGCTGGGTAGAAAATGAAACGGGCGACTCATGGATGGCAGGAGTCCGGATGAACTACACCCTCTTTGACGGCAACAGAACAACAGCCAGTATTTCCGGGGCAAGACTGAAACTCCGGAAAATCGAAGGTCTGAGAATAAAGACCGAACTGGCCCTCAACCTCGAAGTACAACAGGCCCTGCTTGATTATGAGCAGGCCAAAGAGCGTTTGAGTGTTACCGGCAAGATGGTTGGTGTGGCCGAGGAGGTCGCTCGTCTGAGTCGCGCCCGCTTCAAGGAAGGTGTTATTCTCGCCTCCGACCTGATCGACTTCGAGATGCGGCTCACGGATGCCCGGGCACGGCAGCTTGCCGCCAAAGCGGGATATAAGGTTGCCATTGCCAACCTGCGCAGAGCCACAGGATTGGACCAATTTGCCGGAAATTGACGATCGGCAGGCCGATCCCTGCTTTCTTTCAGTGTTTGTCCCAAAGGTATAAAATTCCAAAGGAGATGTGACGATGAAGGTCAGAATAACGCCCTCCGTAATTTTTATCATAATGCTGGGTATGCTTCTTTCCGGTTGCGAGAAAGAACAGACCGGAACGGGAGAGAATCTTCAAACACTGCCGACGGCCGAAGTAACCGTCGGCAAGGTCGAAAAACGGATCGCCGAAAATCAGGTCGAAATTGTCGGCACGGTGCAGGCTGTTGTGCAGGCGGAGATTTCTGCCAAAATCTCGGGAAATATCGTCGCCATGCCCGTCGATCTTGGCTCCAGGGTGAAACAGGGTGAACTGCTGGTGGAGATCAGTGCCGGCGAGATCTCGGCCCAGGTCCAGCAAGCCAAAGCGCAGCTCGAACAAGCCAGACGCAACCTGCTGAGAGAAGAAAACCTGCTGAAAAAAAATGCCGCCACTCCGGAGATGGTCAAGTCTCTGCAGGACAGTGCCCGGATAGCCGAAGCCGCCTACCGCGAGACCATCACCATGCTGGAATATGCCAGGGTCACCGCCCCTTTCACAGGTATAGTCACCCGTAAGCATGCAAATATCGGCGACCTTGCCACACCGGGTAAACCGCTGCTTAATATCGAAGCGGAAAACAACCTTCAGGTGCTGACCGACATCCCCGAGGCCATGATTCTGCAAATCAATAAGGGCGATCGGCTCAAGGTCTTTGTCCCTTCGGTGGGCCTTACCGTCGAAGGCACCGTGGCCGAGGTCTCGCCGACCGCCGATCCGTCCTCTCGAACCGCCCCGATCAAACTGCGCATTCCTGCCGACGAAAAGCTCCGTTCGGGTCAGTTCGCCCGGGTTACCCTGGCGATGGCCCAGGCAGAGACCCTGACGGTTCCGGCAGCGGCCGTCGTTTCCTTTGGCCAGATGCAGAAGGTATTTGTGGTCATCGACGGCAAGGCCAGGCTCCGCCTGGTCCGAACCGGAGCACAAGGCGATGATTATATCGAAATCCTGAGTGGTCTTGAGGAAGAAGAAACGGTAGTTGCCGGCGGCAACCACATGCTCCTCGACGGTCAACCGGTCATCGTTCAATAAAAGCATCAGTCTTTTCTCTCCGTCATTTCAATACGAGTGACCCACATCATGAATACGTCTTCACCGCATCCAACAGGTTTTGCCGGACGTCTGGCTCAGGCTTTCGTCAATTCCAAACTGACTCCGCTCGGTATCGTGGCATCCCTTCTTCTTGGCTTTCTGGCAATTGTTCTGCTGCCACGGGAAGAGGAGCCGCAAATCAAGGTACCGATGATCGATGTTCTGGTCACCATGCCCGGCGCAACTCCGAAAGAGGTGGAAGAACGGCTGACCATCCCCATGGAAAAGCTGCTCTACGAACTGCCGGGAGTCGAATATATCTACTCCACCTCAATGTCCGGACAGAGCCTCCTGGTAGTTCGTTTTTTTGTCGGGGAGAACCTGGAAACCTCGCTTGTCCGGCTGAACCAGAAACTGGCCACCAATTTCGACCGGATCCCGCACACCGTGCAGATGCCCCTGATCAAGCCGCATACCATCGACGATGTGCCGATCATGGCTCTCACTTTTCACGGCATGAATTACGATCACTCTACCCTGCGGCGCATGGCCGCCCAGGTCGACGACGCCATAAAAAGCATCAACGAAGTGGCGGAAACCAAACTTATCGGCGGCACCAGGAGACAATTGACGGTCCGCTTCGATCCCCTGCTCCTCGCTTCTCGAAACCTGACGGTAAACGAGCTGGCTCCCAAAATCCAGGCGGTCAACAGCCAGTCCCACTCCGGCAGCCTGAAATCACTCAACCGGGAAATCCAGCTGCAGACCGGCACCTTCCTGCAGAGCGCCGAAGAGATCGGCCGCATCGTCGTCGGCGTCTACGGCGGCAAACCGGTCTATCTGCACGAGGTTGCCGAAATTGTCGATGGCCCCGAGGAACCGGACAATTACGTACTCTATGGTGAAAGAGGGCTGAACGACCCGGAGGCGGCGGTTACCCTGTCGATTGCCAAAAGGCCGGGAGCCAATGCCGTTTCGGTGGTCGAAGACGTACTGAAGAAGGTCGACAGCCTGAAAGGCAGTCTGATCCCCTCCGATCTGACGGTCAGCGTGACCCGGGACTATGGCGCAACCGCCTCGGAGAAGTCGAACGAATTGCTGCTCCATATGGGTATCGCCGTTTTTGGCGTCGCCCTGCTTATACTCTTCTTCCTCGGCTGGCGCGAGTCGATCGTGGTCATGCTGGCCATTCCTTCGACTCTCGCTTTAACCCTGCTGGTTTTTTATCTCTACGGGTACACCCTGAACCGTATCACGCTCTTTGCCCTGATCTTCTCCATCGGTATTCTGGTCGACGACGCAATTGTGGTGGTCGAAAACATCGTCCGCCACCTCAGGTTGCCCGGCAACAGCGGGAGACCTCACGTCCAGGTGGCAATCGAGGCAGTTGCCGAAGTCGGCAATCCGACCATTCTCGCCACCTGGGCGGTGATTGCGGCAATCCTGCCGATGGCCTTCGTCGGCGGCCTGATGGGTCCGTATATGCGTCCCATTCCCATCGGTTCCTCGGCGGCGATGCTCTTTTCCCTGATCATTGCCTTTACCGTCACTCCCTGGGCGGCTACCCATATCCTGAAAAAACCAAAAGCCGGCAACAGTCAGGACCATGGTCATGACGAATACGAAAAAACTCCCGACGACTGGTTCACCCGCATCTATCATAAGATCATGGAACCGCTCCTGGCCCACGGCGCCTGGCGGGCAGTGTTTTTTGCCGTTATTACCGCCCTCTTGCTCGGCGCCTGTTCAATGGTTTACCTGGGCCTCGTCAAAGTGAAGATGCTGCCGTTTGACAACAAGAGTGAATTCCAGGTGATTCTCAATATGCCTGAGGGTTCGACTCTTGAACAGACTGCCCGGGCCGCCCTGGAGATGGCCGATGTGGTTCGTCGCGATCCCGCGGTAACCGATTATCAGATCTATGTCGGAACCGCATCCCCTTACAATTTCAACGGCCTGGTTCGCCATTATTTTATGCGCAGCGGCCCGACCGTTGCCGACATTCAGGTCAATCTTTTGCCAAAACATGCCCGCTCGCTGCAGAGCCATGATATAGCAACCAGAATAAGGCCGCCGCTGGCCCAGATCGCTGCCCGCTATGGTGCTGCCGTGGCGGTTGCCGAGGTTCCGCCCGGCCCGCCGGTTCTGCAGACCCTGGTGGCCGAGATCTATGGTCCGACTGCCGAAGCACGTACCGGGCTGGCAGGCGAAGTAAAGCGAATCCTAGCCGGCACTACCGGAGTGGTCGATGTTGACTGGTTCCAGGAAGCGGAGCGCAACCGCAAGATATTGACTGTCGATAAAGAGAAGGCAGCCTTGAACGGCATCTCGGAAAAACAGATCACCCGGGCCATCGAGATCGCCATGCAGGGCTACTCGCTCGACCTCTATCACCAGCCGAACGACAAGGAAAACGTCAATATCGTGCTGGAACTGCCGCGCGAATACCGGGCGAGGATTGAATCGATTCTGAACATCTCGCTGCGTTCCGAAACGGACCCTGCCGCACCTCTCGTTCCCTTGCGAGAACTGGCGAATGTGTCCGAGCAGCAGGTCGAGCAACCGATCTACCGTAAGAATCTCAAGCCGGTAATCTATGTCACCGGCGATGTCGCCGATGTGGTCGAGAGCCCGGTCTATGCCATCTTCGAGATGAACGAAAAACTGGCCCGACTCGATGGCCGCGACTTCGGCGGCCGAGAGGAACACGTCAAGATCTACAATCTCAACCAGCCGTTCTCTGAGATTGAACCGGCGATGAAATGGGACGGCGAGTGGCATATCACCCTCGAGGTCTTTCGCGATCTGGGCCTTGCTTTCTGTGTGGTTATGGTGCTGATCTACATGCTGATGGTCGGCTGGTTCAAGAACTATATCACCCCGCTCGTTGTGATGGCCGCCATCCCCTTCTCGCTCATCGGCATCCTGCCGGCCCATTGGGGTTTCGGCGCGTTTTTCACCGCCACCTCGATGATCGGCTTTATGGCCGGAGCGGGCATTGTCGTCCGGAATTCGATCATCCTCGTCGACTTCATCGAACTTCGCATCCGTCAGGGCGAACCGCTCGCCAAAGCGGTGGTCGATGCCGGGGCCATCCGCTTCCGTCCCATGCTGCTTACCGCCCTTGCGGTGGTAATCGGCGCCTCGGTGATCCTGGCCGACCCGATCTTCCAGGGACTCGCCATCTCGCTTATGTTCGGCGAAATCGCCTCGCTTCTGGTCAGCCGGATGGCGGTGCCGGTGCTCTATTTCGTCATTAAAAAACACGAACATCGGCACCACGAGCTCGCCGAGCCACAAGCTGATTCCGCAAACTGAGGAGGCTGCATGACCGAACCAGTTTTCAACCCATTTGAAGACCGGCTGAGTCGCAATATCCGCAACGACCTGTCGGCAGGTCTGGCTATAGCCGTGGAGACCGGCAACGGTGATGCGCTGGCAGAAACCATGGCTAAATACCGGCAGCAGCCGCTTTCGAGGTGCTACCTGACGTATCTTGAAGATCGCTCTTCCAGATATGAGACGGCGTTGAAAGCCATCAATGCCGGCATCATCGATCCGATTCAGCGGAGCGTGATTCTCTGGAACCTCGGCTTGTTTTTCGAGGTTCACGAAGTTTTGGAACACGCCTGGCATACGGCGGAAGGCAATATGAAACAGACCCTGCAGGCGCTTATCCGTTCCGCCGGGGTGTATATCAAACGGGAATACGGCTTTCATGATTCGGCAAGGCGCATTGCCGCCAAGGCAATTCCGGTCCTTGAAGAAAACCGGGCGATTCTGGAGGATTATTTCAAACCGGAAAAATTGATTTCCGCTCTTGCAGCACCAGATATGTCGCCGCCCAAGCTCCTATAAGCAAATAATATTCTTCATCCTCTCCGCCTTATATTTCCTTGAAAGGAAATTCCGGATCATCAAGCAGCTTATGGAAGCGCTGCTTTTTCTCGGTCTTCCGGTCATGGAACTCAACCAGAACCGCCATGATGTCCATAACTTCGGACTCAGTGACTTTTTTTGCTATGCGCCTGCCGATCTTCGGATACGGCCCGCCCTTGCCACCGACAAAAACCTCGTAACCATTCCTGGTCGCCATGATGCCGATGTCGGAGGTCTTTACTCCCGGGCAGCACATGGTGCAGCCGGCGACGGCGATCTTGAACTTGGCCTTGGTATGCTTGCGCTCTCCAAATTTTTCAACGATCGTTGTACTGAACGCCTCAGTATCGATAATCCCGAGGTTGCAGTGGCCCATGCCCACACAGACCCGCGGTATGGGAAATTTCCCCGGCCCCTTGAAGTCGGCCCCCAAAGCAGCCAGAGAAGACTTCACTTCCTCCAGCACCTTCTCCGGCACACCAGTCAACCGCAGGTTCTGCATGGTTGTGAGGTATATCCCAAGATCATGTTTTTCCGCCAGGGTTCGAGCCTCCGCCATGATATCCAGCGGCAGGCGCCCGGCCTGGAGCAGAACGGTAATATTTGTTTTCTTTTCGTCGTTCATCGTTATCTGATTTTTCTCTTATTGTGTTCCGGGAAAGCCGCCAACAAAAAAGACCTTTTTAATCATTCAGGGTCAGTTGGACAACCTGTGGGATGATACTGCCGGTTGCGGATCTGAGCAGGTTTTTTTCGGTAAAAGCGATGACGCCGGCGTCGGTCACGGTGATAATCGCCGAAGATCTGGTCCCATAGGCGGGACTGTTGATAAAGATGGGACTGAGCAATCGCTCCCACTCGAGGCCCACTCCGGTATCAGGCAATCTTTCGTCCGGAGGGTGAAGGTTGTCTTCAAGGAGATTCAACAGATGCATGGAATCAATCTTGTCTGTTTCAACCATATGGGGCCGCAGCAGTTCTTTACCGCGTGCCACCTTTGGCCAGGGCGAATCAAGCAGATGGTTGGAAAGGCCGTAGAAGCCGGGCGGCAGCAGCCGTACGCCGCCATCTTTATTTGAATAATATAAAAGTTCTTCGGCATCGCCCAGAATCAGATTGAAGCCGTTATAGCGTGAAGCCCTTGTCGCAAGGGATTGCATGAACCGACCTGCGTTCGTATCTCCTGTCAGAAACCCCATGAGAATTTCTCCCCGGGAAGGAGCATCGGTGCGATTTGCAGCCGGTTCACGGTAATTGGTGATAGCCGCAAATCTCAGCCCTGCGGTAATGCCGAGCCAGGTCCCGCCACCCTGCAGATCGCACCCGGCCAGAAGTGTCTTCCCGGGGTTGAGGAAGGAGAGAGGAGCAGTCGGTCTGGCAAGGAACTCGTCGCGGTTGGCTGCGACCACCAACCGGTATCCGGGAGTCGTCCGATATGAAAAAAACAAGAGACACATTTGGTTTCTTATTCGTTCCGTCGTGGCCAGGCCACTCCCTTTTCCTCTTCGACCAGGTAACAGAATGTCGGCCACTCGAACTCTCGTTTCGAGACCGGACACCTCAGCGTGACGGTGTGTTCGCCAATCGCGGCTATTTCCCAATCTCCTCCTCTCCGGGAACCCTCGATGCGGATCTTCTGGCCCACGAAAAATGGAAACGGCCGAAAAACGGTTACATCATGTTTCATATGTTTCTCCTTGGAACTCCTATTACTTCAACGGTCTTGAATTACTCTGCCCGAACACCACCTTGCATTTCCTCAAAAAGAGGGTACTTTACAACTATAAGGTATTGATCCGTTTACACCATGCACCTGGAATACAATATGTTCATGCCGACGCAGACAGCTAAAGCCGCTGTTGCGATAATACATTGCCTTGCCCCCGAGGAAACCTATCTGATCCTCCGCCGGGCCAAACACCCGAAAGATCCATGGTCAGGTCACTTCGCCTTCCCCGGCGGCAGAAAGGAAGAGCGGGACCGAGACCTTCTGGCCACCTGTATTCGGGAGACCGAAGAAGAAACAGGTATCATTCTGACTCCCGACCAACTGCAGAACCGTCTTGGCCAGGAAACCGCCGGACACTCTTTTCATCAGCCAATATACGTTCAGCCATTTCTCTTCACTCTTGCCACGCCCCCGCCCCTCCAGCTGGCTGCGGGAGAAATACAGGGGGCAGTCTGGCTGAGTTCATCACTCTTCCGGGATTCCAGCCGACACCAATGCGTGGAGATGCTTCCCGGTCGTTTTTTTCCTGCATATCCCATCAAGGACTACTATCTCTGGGGCTTTACCTATCGGGTGCTGCGATCCATCCTTAATATGGGTGAGACAGAAAATATTATTAAATCCAACACGATTTGAAATCGGAAAAAGAGGAAATGTTATGAGTGTCCATCGAAATGTGCTCGGAACACCCCTGGAAATCTGCAGCGTCGAACCAATGACAGGTTTCACCCGGGAAGGCAGCTGCAAAGTTACCAGCGACGACTTCGGTATCCACGCTGTCTGTGTTCAGGTAACCGAAGAATTCCTCGAATTCTCCAAGAGTAAAGGCAACGATCTCTCAACCCCGATGCCTTTGGCTGGATTCCCCGGTTTGCAGCCGGGAGATCGCTGGTGTCTCTGTGCGATGCGCTGGAAAGAAGCCCTCGATCATGGGGTCCCCCCTCGGGTAAACCTGGCTGCGACCCATGAGATCGTCTTGAATTTTGTATCGCTTGCCGATCTGCTTATCCATTCGGTTGATAACGGACACAGCTGAGTCATTATCGAGAACATTCATCAGGAGGCGGTCCGAGAATAGACATTTTTTTCCAAATCGAGGCGTTTTGGGAAAATAAGCACAGGCATATAATGAATATTCCGAGCATTATTTTCCTTAAACAACGAAGAGTTGGGGAAAAAGGGCATTCTCGGACAGGCTCCTACCTTTCGATGGCCATACCTTTGGCAACCTCTCTCATTTTGTCCTCGCCCATCAGTATTTTCAGAAGTTCCAGGGCAAATTCGATGGAGGTCCCGGCACCTTTTCCGGTAACGCAATTCTTATCGACCACCACCTTTTCGCCTGCATGTGCCGGGGATTTCAGCTTATCGACAAATCCCGGATGACAGGTCGCATTCTTGCCCTCCAGCAAACCGTGGTGTTCGAGGACTAAAGCCGGGGAGGCACAGATTGCCGCGTAGAGTTTATCTTCACTGTTCTGATTTTTCAGAAGCGTCGCAAGGATCTCGGACTTCTTCAGATTCTCGGCCCCGGGAATTCCGCCCGGAAGGGCGATCAGATCATATTTTTCACGGATGCAATCGACAAGTAACATATCGGCCGCGACCTTTACCCTGTGTGAGGAGGTTACCTGCAGATTTTCTCCGACTGCGGCCAGATCGACCCGCGCTCCGGCTCGGCGGAAGACATCGACCAGACTGAGAGCTTCGATCGTTTCAAATCCTTCAGCCAGCGGAACGAGAATTCTTTTCGCCATGATTGCCTCCATTTTTTTCGCGATTAGTATGATATGATCGAAAAATGACTTCTTCTCATTTTGTCAAAAAAGTCGCACATGAGAACAGACCCGCGATGCTTTAAACGTAATTGAATGGAGAAATTATGACTACAGAAATCACACAGCCGGAACAAAAGAGCGCCAAAAAATTTACCGGCAAACAGGTGCTTGGCCTGGTCGTCGGAACGATGTTGGTGACTCTTTTCGTCACTGCTTTTACCATAAAGATTTTCTTGTTTCACGGACCATTCGAGCCTGTTGTCCTTTCCGACAGTGAGGAACGGCAGCTTGAGAAAAAACTTGCGTCACTTGAAGATTTCGACAATCGGACAACGCAGTCAAACAGCGAACATCCCGGAAGCGGCAGCTTGAAACCTGAGAAGTACCATGAAGTGGGGGTATCGAGGGAAATCACCTTCACCGAGCGGGAGCTGAACGCAATGGTCGCAAAGAATACCGATCTGGCCGAAACCCTGGCCATCGATCTCGCCGAAAACATGGTCAGCATCAAACTGCTCATCCCCCTTGACCCTGATTTTCCAGTGCTCGGCGGCAAGACCCTGAAGGTCAAGGCTGGAGCGGAAATCGCCTTTCGAGAAGGTCGCCCGGTCGTCAAGTTGAAGGGAGTGAGCCTGATGGGTGTGCCCGCACCGAATGCCTGGCTCGGTGGTCTCAAGAATATCGACCTTATCCGCGAATTCGGTATGGAGGAGGGGTTCTGGAAGTCTTTTGCCGACGGGATCGAATCAATCAGCGTTGTGGAAGGCTCTATGAAAATAGAACTGAAAGAATAAACCATCACAGGCCGTCGAATAAACGAAGGCCTGTGGTGGTTGTCTTTGATCTTTTGCGGGAATTACTGATTGATCTGCAGCTCCTGAGCAGGATTAGGTTGCTGCTCGCCGGAATCGGTTCCGAGCGGGGCAAATACCCGATCGGCACCATCAAATCCTGTATTCGGAACTTCTTCCTGATCCTCCAGCACCATGAGCGCCGGGTCAATGGCAAACATTTCCTGTTCAACTCTTTCGATATTACTGTTTACCTTCGGTGCTATTTCCACATCGGGGTATTTGACAAGGATATTTTTCAGCAGCCTGCGCGATTCCAACAGGAGCTTCTTTCTGCTCTCGAGATCGGTAGTTTTCGTGAACCTCATAAAGAGGCCAGCGGCCTTCTTTCGATCGGCATTTGCAGCCTCAAGGGACGCTTCTTTAATCTTTTCTGCAGCTTTGACGGAATACTCGGAATCGAGAAGATTGGCAAAGACGGTTATCGCCTCGTCATACTTTTCTTCGTTCATAAACAGCATGGCTTCATTCCATTGATTTTGCAGTCCCTGGATAATAGCCACCCTGTCGGTTTCCTTATCAACCGCCTCTGCAATCATCAACTCCTCATTTTTCCCCTTGACGATACGTTGCTTCTCCGGCTCGAGAATATCAACCGGCAAGGTTTCCAATTTTTCCAGGGCACCATCGAATTTCTTCTCGGCAGTCAAATTTTCGACGCCGGCCATGAAACCGTCGAACCACCTGTCGGCGGCCTCCTTGGTTTTTTCCTTGATAGCGTCGACATTTGAAACAACCGGCGAATAGGGATATTCCTCGAGAAATTTCTCCGCCTGCCAAAGCACTTTGTAGCCGTCCTGCTCGGGAATAAACCCCAGGTAGTTTCTAAGCAGTGATGCATATTCCTGCAACTCGGGGCCTGTCCCCATGGATCGGTCAAGAATCGATAACTGGAGCTTCGACCATTGTTCAAGCTGGCCGATATTCTGATAGTCGTCGGAGATTTTATTATATTCGATGGCGGCAGCTTTGTAGTTGCCTGATGCCGTATACAGATCAGCCAGTATCTTCCGAAGAGATACGAGGTCGGTCGCCTGTTCGTTGGAATCGGACATCTGGTCGACGACCTGCTGGTAAATTTCCGCAGCTTTGTCTTCCTGATGAAGATACATCAGGGCATTTCCATAGAGAATTTTAGCCCGAAGATGGACCCGCTTAAGCTGTGATTCCGGTATCTTCTGCCACACCTGGACCACCTCTTCGTATTCCCTGTTTTCCGAATACCGTTCAATCAGGATTTCAAGCTGCGACAGGTCAGCCCCTTCCTCGCGTTGATTCCAGTCGACATTTACGTCATCTTCGCTGGCCAGCAACCGGGCGCATGAACTCTCCATGAACTCAATATCATTCTTCTGCAGTTCAAAAATGGCTGCATCGGATATTCTGTCGGGAGACGGCAAGCTTTCCGTCAGCATCACTTTCGACCGCAGGTCGCTATAACCTTTCACCACATTCTGCAGCCTTCGGAAACAGCTGACCATCTCGGCGGTCTCATTCTCTTCGAGAGCCTTGGCCATTGACTTGCTGTCCAATTCTTTCCAGCGCTCGAGTTTTCGTCCATATTCAAATATCCGATCGTTGATGTACTCCAGGGAAGGGATCTCCGGCTCGATAGTACCCTCAACTATTTCACCAGGCATCGGGCCTTCAAAGATCGGCGGCTCCATTGGGGATACACCGCCATTTGGCAATTCGCCCGTTCCTGTTCCAGGGACCGCCTGTGGCGGCTTTGCTACAGCCAGCGGGGCCGGGCGCTCAATCAACGGTCTTTTAGGCACTGCGCAGCCGCCGAGAATCGATGTACAGGCAATGATGCACGCACCCAAGGCTAATTTGTTCATATTTGTTTTCATTCGTGTATGTTAATCTTCTATTTATTATCGGCTGACGAAATTGAAAGTCAAGTTGTCGGTGTAAAATTCGCACCACCCGGTTATATGCTCGTCTTCAATGGCTTGCTTGCCCGGCTATTGTCCAGTAGGGTTGAAAATATCTCTCCTCCTTGAATCGCCCGGTATCCATTTTGCCAAAAGTCAGGATTGAAGGCTGAGAGCGTGCCGTGTCGCTGATCCGCATCATCGGCTCCATTACTTTCCCTCCCTGATCCAATGCTACAGCAACGTTCATCTGACCATGATCCGCCCTTTTTAAAATGAGACCATAGAACGAAAGATCTATGGGGTCAAGCCGCTTGGCATATTCTTGCTCGGAAAGTAAAACATTGACTATCTCGCACCAGGTCGGCAGAGCGCCGGTCGCACCGCTGATGCGGCTGCTTTTCCGCCGCATCGGCTGGTTGTTGTCAAACCCTACATACGTCCCGACCGCATATCCATCCTTTTGGTCAAATCCGTCACCGCTCTCGGTGATTCCAGGTAAATAGCCCAGGAAAGACGCATTGGTATAGTTGTTTGCCGTTCCGGTTTTACCAAGGAGGGGAATCGGCAGATTGAGTTTGACGATTTCGTTGTCGCCGCCCTGACCGTCGTCACGGAGCCTTACTTTTTCACCGGCCGTCTTTCCAGTCCCGAATTTCACGACATTCTCAAGGATACCACCGATAGCCAGAGTGGTTTTGGCATCAAATATCGATTTTCGCACCGGGTTCGGTTCGAAAAGGAGTGTTCCGTCTTCCAATTCTATTCGAGCCAGAATCGCCAGCGAATCGTTGCTTTCCTCCTGCAGTGCGTCACCAAAAGTAGTGACACTCCCGGTAACCAGCCCCTCATACATTCGAGTCGCTTCGAGAAGGGAAACTACATTCGAACCGAGGGGAAAGGAGAGGACCGGCTCAAGAGTGCCTTGCATGCCCAGTTGCCTCGAGAGTTCGATAAGATAGTATAATCCGACAGTTATACGAAAGTCATTGACCTCGGAGAGCACCTCGAAGCTATAAGGGAGTTCCTCCGTGAGTTTCTTGTATTCGAAATGAACCTGCTCTTCCAGTTTATCGAAAGCAGCGACAGTGAGATAGCCATCGAGCTTGATCTTTTCCCAGAACATTGCCGTTTGCGACTGGCCGAGTTCCTCAAGCGTATCGCGAAGTTGTCCGGCGTCCACTTTTTTTAAATATCCCGACGGCTGGGAGATCCGATTGAAGGAATACTCTCCTGAGATCTGATTGACATAAAGCCCAGAGGACGGTGTTCGCTCGAAGGGGTCGGATTCGATATCATCCGTTGCGAATTCGCTTGCCAATTGAAAAGCAGCCAGTTCATCTCTGAGCGATTTCAACAGAAGGTAGTTTCGAGCCAGGAGCTTTTTCCGCAGTTCCAGTTCCTCCATTTCCGCCCCTGTCATTGTTGCGTCTCTTTGCTGTAAATCAAGGCCCAGATCACGAGTGAACCGGTCGAAATCCTGTCCGAAGTGAAGGTTTTCGATTATGCTGTATTCATCGAACAAGCCGTCGAAAATAAAGTCCGTTTCCAGGTTTTGAACGGCTATCCGGTATGCCGCAGCTCGAAGAACGTCGCTATTGACCTGAATGCCGTAACGATCGCGAATCCTGGTGCTGTAAGACCGGTAAGATTCTTCTGCCCCGTCAATATTGCCCGGCGCAAGACCAAGGTGATCTGCGACTTCCCGAAACTGTGTCGGGGAGAGTTGGTCGCAAAGATGGGCCAGCAGCCACACCGAGGCAACATTCTCGGAGAGTACTCCGGCCCAATTCATGGAAACCCATTCATAGGGGCTTTTATGATCCGGCCTGGGGAAATAGGGCTGGCCTTGATAGACAAAAAGATCGCGGCTGTTTTTCAGGAGGTCGGCACTATTCCATCCCAGTTGCAGGGCGGCGGCATACACCAGGGGCTTGAAGGCCGACCCCATCGTTCTCTTGGCATGAATCGCCCGATTGAAGAACCGATTTTCGGAGCCTCCGGCCATGCCGATTATGGCGCCATCTTTCAGAACTATGGCTCCCCCCTGGACCTGGGGAAATTTTTCGAGAGAAAGGAGTACCTGATGGGTTTCGGACGGAGCACGGACACTCACCCAGACCCGGTCACCTGCCTGCAGTTGCTGCAGAAGCTTTTCCTGGTCTCCGGCCGCAGGTTCGCTCCAGAGATTATTCTGCCATTTCACCAAAGACTTGACCATTTCAGCCAATCCCTGCTGGTCGATGACACCCTGACCAAACTGTTTGTCAAGCTCGACTAGTATTTCAACTGCTTTGCCTTTCCCTTTAATTTCTTCGATTGTCCCGAACAGAAACTCACCTTCCCGCGCATCTGAATCGCCGCTGTAATCAAGATTAGTCAACTCGGCCTGTACCTCTTCACGGTCATAACCGCGGAGACGGACATCGAGCCTGGAGAGTTCTCCACGCAGGCTGGACAGAGTCTTCTTCTGAAGTTCCCGATCGATCGTCGTGATAATTTTCACTCCCGAGGTGGCAATATTGGTAATGTCATAGGCTTCCAGAGCATTAAGCACTTCGGTTGAAGAAACGGCATCCCGAACCAGCTCCATTGCATGATCGAGAGCAAAACCGACCTTGCCTTCTTTGAAGCCTATCTCCGCCGCAACCGCTTGTTTGTGTTCGAAATCGCTGATCATCCCAAGATCGCGCATTTTATCGAGAACATACCTGGTCCGTGTCTGTGCCCGGGAGCGGGCGAGTTCGACTGCATTTGTGGTTTTTTTAATAAACGGATTGTAATAATTCGGCCTCTTCACACTGCCGGCGATGAAAGCGCTTTCGATGAGTGTCAACTCCTGCGGAGTCTTATCAAAATAGTATCTGGCGGCAACACCGAGACCGTGGCCGTTGCCGCTGACATAAAACTGATTGGCATAGAACTCGAAAATCTGCTCTTTGGAATAATGATACTCGAGGCGCAGGGCGAACAAGAGCTCCTTCAGCTTCGCCTCGAATGATCTGTCGGTTCGTTTGAAGAGATTTTTTGCAGTCTGCTGGGTCAGGGTACTTCCTCCCTGCACGACCTTTCGGGCCTGAATGTTTTTGACGGCTGCCCGCGCAATTCCCCATGGATCGAAACCGATATGGGTAAAAAATCTTTCGTCTTCCGAAGCTACCAGAGCATTGATGAAAGTTTGAGGGATTTCCGGAAAAGTGACATATTGACGATGCGCAGTATCGAAAAAAACGCCAAGCTTGGTCGAGCCGTCACTGTAATAGACGTGGCTTTCTTTCCCAAGTATTTCACGGATATTCTCAGGTCGAATTGCATCTCCCGGGTCGACCACAACCAACCTGTACACCCACCCTGTCAATGCCGCAGCGGCAATCACAGCCAGGAAGGTGAAGATGATAAAGAATTTTTTCAGCATTGTATTAATTGTTATACCGGAGAGACGGAAAAGGAGGATAAAAAAGCGTCCCGTCTTGACGAAGAAAGTATAATCCTTGCAATTGCTCGATAATTGGGTTTTAAATGTTCAGCTACAGATTTCATTGGACGGATATGAATGTACAAGGTTATCCAATATATCTCAACAGGCTTATTGCGAAACGTACTGCCTTTTTAAAGGCCAG
The DNA here is from genome assembly GCA_000961725.1 of Desulfobulbaceae bacterium BRH_c16a. GTDB lineage: Bacteria > Desulfobacterota > Desulfobulbia > Desulfobulbales > Desulfocapsaceae > Desulforhopalus_A. The sequence goes on along the minus strand of LADS01000055.1, from coordinate 92,894 downwards.
CTCGCTCCAGCCATAGACCGGAACGGCGAATGATTCATACACCCTGTAAATTTGTTAAGACCCTTGTTATACTCTCACTTTCTTATTTTCTTTCAGGCTGTGCCGGTGACATGCATCTTGTCACCTATCCCGACAATTCTCAGGTTGAGTCGTCCGAAGATGCGGTCTCCGCCGAACTGGATCCGGCCCTTGAAAAGACCGAACCGGAGATGTGCCTGGATCAGGAGCTCTTTGCCCTCGACCAGACCATCTGGAATGAGGAAATGAGCCCTCTCAGTATTGATCCAGACCTGATCAAACTGCATGATTTTCCAATAGTTCTCAACAAGCAGGTCAAGATGTACCTGCATCTCTTCCAAAACAAACAAAGAAAGTTGTTCGCCGGTTGGCTGGCGAGATCGACGGCCTATATGCCGATACTTGAGGCCGAGCTTGCCGCAAACGGTCTCCCCCATGACCTGGTTTATCTGGCCATGATCGAAAGTGGATATAATCCACTGGCCTGCTCGCGCTCGATGGCGGTTGGCCTGTGGCAATTTATGCAACCCACAGGCAAGCAGTATAATCTTGAAATCAACAAGTTTGTCGATGAACGTCGCGATGTGGATAAATCGACAAGAGCAGCGGTAGCCTATCTCTCCGACCTCTATAAAGAGTTTGGCGACTGGCATCTTGCCGTTGCGGCATATAATGGCGGCCCGGGCAAGATTCGCAACGGTCTCAATAAATATCAGGTCAAAACTTTCTGGGAACTGGCAAGTAAAGATTATCTGGCCTCGGAAACAAAACACTATGTGCCGAAGCTTATCGCAGCTCTCATCATCGCAAGACAACCGGAAAGATATGGCTTCACCAACATCGCCTACCATGCTTCCCCGCGCTATGACGTATTATCTGTCGGTCCGGGAATGAGCTTTGAAGCTATTGCCTTGATCAGCGAGAGCAGCCCGAAAGAAATAAAAAAATTGAATCATGAACTGCGGCTGGATAAAACTCCATTGAATGTCAGCAGCTACGATATAAAAATTCCGGAGGCAAAAGCCGCGATTGCTGCGAAAAACCTTTCCCGTCTGCACTCGATAGTGGATACCGGCTTTAAATCGCACAAGATCCGCAAAGGAGATACTCTTGCTAAAATCTGCGATCTGTACGGGATAAACCAGACCACTCTTCTCAAGGTGAACAAGTTACGCAGCGCCAAATTGGCACGTGGGCAGAGCCTGCGCATTCCTTATAACACAGTGAGCTATCGTCTTCTTCCGGAAGGCTCTGCCGGCACCCTTGCCGACAATCGGCAGAATCTCATCCTGCACCAGATCAAACCGGGTGAAACCGTCTCAAAGATTGCCACACAGTATAGCGTCCCAATCGAGATGATTGCCTCCTGGAATGGCCTTGACCGTGCGCATACCATACGGGCAGGTCAGCAGTTGACACTCTACATCAAGCAGCACAAATCGTTCGAGATCGACGAGAATAAATCTCTCGCTATTGTCGAAAATCGCACCGACAATTTTTTGAAAGCCGAGAGACGGAAAATCCATGTGACGGAAGCAAACGGGTCGGCCTCTTCCCCAACCGAATCGGTCGCCTCCTCTTTTGAATCGTACAGTGTTCAAAATGGAGATTCGCTCTGGGCGATTTCTCAGAAATTCAGTGCCTCGCCCACCGATATTAAAAAATGGAATAATCTGAAAACCAACCTCATCCATCCTGGAATCGTGCTGAAACTCAAAAAAGTCTAACACCCCACAAGGGGGTACTTCGTTCAGTCCCCCCTTGTGGGGACTCTCATCAGTGCCCCTTGAGGGGTACAAGAACCTTCACAAAATTCATTCTTACTCTTTTCAGCACCCCTCTTTAGGGGTGAAAAACAAGAAATGAATTTCGAAGGTACTAACCCTAGGAATTCTTTCTTTGCTGAAAGTGTCATATTTTCAGCAAACCCACATGACAATACCCCAGATGATGTCTACCTTGGTGCAGTTCGGTAAATCCGAACTGCACCGTCATTTTCATTTTTACCGATACGATGAGACTGCCCAGGCAGCAAAGGCACCATGAAGACTCCAACTCAAGAGGGTATCGCAATGGCCACAATGACCACTGCAGCTTTTCCTGCTCATAGCTATGGAAGCGATGTGCATGTGGTCCGGTATGATGACAGGATTATTATTCTTGTGGGAACCGCTCACATTTCCCAGGAATCGGTCGAACTGGTCAAAACCGTCATCGAACAGGAGCAACCCGATTGTGTCTGCCTTGAACTCGACGACAAAAGGTATCATGCCCTCACCCAGAAACAGCAATGGCAGGCACTCGACCTCAAAACCATAATTAAAAACAAACAGCTTTCCACCCTTCTTATCAGCCTGCTCATGGCCTCGTATCAAAAAAGGCTTGGCGGACAGATGGGAGTCATTCCAGGGGCGGAACTGTTAATGGCCGCCCAGACCGCAAAGGAACTGCAGATTCCCGTATCCCTTTGCGACAGGGATGTTCGGATCACTCTTCGTCGTGCCTGGAAGTCCACCTCCTTTCTGAAAAAGGGCTACCTCCTCGCTTCTCTTTTAACCAGCCTCCTTGACAAAAGCGAGATATCCGAAGAAAAGCTCAAGGAACTCAAACAGAAGGACGTACTCACCGAACTTATGGAAGAGATGGGTGAAGCGCTGCCCGATCTCAAACGAGTGCTTATAGATGAACGAGATACGTATCTGGTCGAAAAGATAAAGTCATCTCCCGGCAAACGCATTGTAGCCGTCGTAGGGGCCGGCCATATAGCCGGGATGGTAAAAAAATTTGTTGCCGACAACAAACAGGATCTCGCCGAGATTACTGCGATTCCACCGGTAAGCCCGGCATATAAGATCTTAGGCTGGTCTATTCCCCTGCTTATCGTCGGTTCGCTTGTCCTGATAGGTGTGCAAAAAGGGGCTGTCGTAGCCGGGGAAAGTCTGATTTTCTGGATTCTGGCCAATGGTATACCGGCGGCTGTCGGGGCGCTGTTGTCCCTTGCCCACCCGCTGACAACGCTGAGTGCTTTTGCCGCAGCCCCGATAACCAGCCTCACTCCTGTTATCGGTGCCGGTTATGTTTCTGCTTTTGTGCAAGTGATGGTATGTCCTCCGCTTGTCAAGGAATTTGAGGTGGCCGGTGAAGACATAGGTACGTTGAAAGGATGGTGGAGAAACCGGTTGCTGCGAGTGTTTCTGGTTTTTCTTCTTACCGGTATTGGCTCCGCAATTGGCACCTGGGTGGGCGGTTATGAGATTTTAAGCAACCTGCTCGGATAATTACCAACACAAAAATATCTTTATAATCAGGATAGAAAAGAATGACAGAAAAAACCTTACAACCGGCTGCAACTTTGACTAATCGGCAAAAGCAATTTCTCAAAGGGCTGGCCCACCCCCTTAGCCCTTTAGTCCAGATAGGCAAAGAAGGCATGAGCCAGAGCATCATCAACACGATCACTGCAGAACTGTCGAATCACGAACTGATCAAGGTGAAAATCGGCAACAACAGCGGCCTTGAAAAGCACAGCACTTCTCAGGAAGTTGCAGAACAGACTGACAGCATTCTGGTGCAGCTGATCGGCAAAACATTCGTTCTCTATAAATCCAATCCTGAAAGACCAAAGGAAAAACGAATTATCCTGCCCAGGAAATGATATCTCCGGCGTAATTATGCCGCGGGCAAATCCGGATCTGTCCGGCGATTGCTGTAAACACCATCTTTCGCCGAACGCGGTCATTCAGACCGGGATCCGCCTATCCTGCTGCCACTCCATTTCTTTTCATTCAGATCTGCACAAGCGGCATGCTCTCATCCTGACCGGCGACAAGAAGAGCTGTCTCCCCCCAATCGGCCACCGACTGAAGAGCAGCATTTCTGGCAAGATCTGGTGTATTATTAGTTTCACTGAGATGGGCGAGGACAACGAACCGGAGGTGATCGCTGACGAGTTGAGCCAGGAACTCCGCCGCGTCCTCATTGCACAGATGCCCTTGACTTGATCGGACACGCTGCTGCAGAGGCAAGGGATACGGCCCGTTTTTCAACATGTCCAGGTTGTGATTGAACTCCAGGATAAGACCGTTACATCCTGCCAGTCTTGTGGCCATTAAATGGGAAACCTGACCGGTATCGGTACAGTAACCGACACTTGCCTTGCCATCACTGATTACAAATCCTACCGGATCCGCGGTATCATGGGATATCCGAAAAGAGCGAACCTGAAGGTCATCGATTTGCAGAATGTCTCCGCTATCGAATTCCTTTCTTACCTTGAGCTTGCCAAATCTTTTGTCACCGTTTGAGAAGGTCCCCGGGTTGGCATAGGTTGGAATTCCGCACCGCCTGGAGAGGACTCCCGCACCGCAGATATGATCGTTATGTTCATGGGTGATGCACAGGGCGCGGATATCGGAGAGGTCCCGTCCAATCGAGCGAAGGCGTGCCTGAATCTCTTTTCCGGAAAAACCGGCGTCGATCAAGATTGCCGTCTTACCGCTTTCAATGAAGACCGAATTGCCCCGACTGCCACTGCCAAGAATGGAAAATCGCATGAAGTTTTATTTCCCGGTGTGGCCAAAACCTCCGGCAGCACGATCAGTTTTATCAAGAGCGGAAATAACTTGAAATTGTGCCCTGGTGACCGGGGCCAGCACCAGTTGGGCAATACGGTCTCCCCGGCTGATGGTATAGGGCTCGCGGCCGAGATTGATCAAAGCTATCCGTACTTCGCCCCGATAATCGGCATCGATGGTTCCCGGACTATTGATGACTGTCAGTCCATGTTTTACGGCTAGACCGCTTCGCGGCCGTACCTGGATCTCATACCCCTGCGGAAGAGATACACAAAATCCGGTGGGTACAAGAACTCTTTCTCCCGGAGCGATGACAAGGTCATCCGTCACAGCGGCTTCCACGTCCATACCTGCGGCCCCGGCTGTTGCATAAGCAGGCAGATGCAGGTCGCGCTGGGCCGCAGGTATACACCAGCAAATCTCGATCACCTTCTCATCCATCAGGCATCCCGGCATTTGTATGGGGCATGTACCACTGGCCCCTTCTTATAAAAAAAGCCGACCCCCCTTGCAAGGAGTCGGCTTTACCACATTAACGATAAGTCCGCGGACGCTGCTATCCCTCAAGCAGGGCCTTGCGGCTCAAACGAATCCGACCGCGATTGTCAACATCCAGCACTTTCACCTCGATTACGTCGCCTTCCTGGACCACATCGGTTACCTTGGCGACACGCTTCACATCGAGCTCGGAAATGTGCACAAGACCGTCGGTTCCGGGGAGGATTTCGACAAAAGCGCCAAAATCTTTAATGGTCTTGACCGTGCCCTTGTAAATTGCGCCAATCTCGGCTTCCGCGGTGATGCCTTTTATCTTGAGGACAAGAGCATCGGCGAGATCGCCGCTCAGGGCGAATATTTTCACCAGACCGGAATCGTCTACCTCGATTTTCGCATCGAATTCCGCCGACAGTTCTTTGATGATTTTTCCGCCGGGGCCGATCAGATCGCGAATCTTGTCCGGATTGATTTTGTGAACGAGGAACTTCGGCGCATGTTCGGCAACCTCGGAACGGGAAGCGGAAATACTTTTTTTCATTTCCGCCAGGATATGAATCCTGCCCTCTTTTGCCTGGGCAAGAGCATCGCCCATGATCTGCCGATCGACACCATCGATCTTGATATCCATCTGCAGGGAGGTAATTCCTGCACTGGTACCAACCACCTTGAAATCCATATCGCCAAGATGATCTTCATCGCCAAGGATATCGGAAAGAATAACCACCTTTTCCCCTTCCTTGATAAGTCCCATGGCTATACCGGAAACCGGGCTCTTCAGCGGCACACCGGCATCCATCATGGCCATGCTCCCGCCACATACCGTAGCCATCGACGAGGAGCCGTTTGATTCGAGAACCTCGGAAACGACCCGTATGGAATAAGGGAAATCCGCTTCCGCCGGCAGAACTGCTTCGAGTCCCCTGGTGGCGAGGGTCCCATGACCGATATCACGCCGCGACGGTCCACGCAAACCACGTACTTCGCCAACACAATAAGGAGGAAAATTATAGTGCAGCATAAAGCGGTTGGTCTCTTCCCCGTGCAAGGTCTCGACCCGCTGTTTATCGCGCTCACTTCCTAAAGTTGTCGAAACCAGCGCCTGGGTTTCACCACGGGTGAAAAGTGCGGAGCCGTGGGTCCGGGGAAGATATCCTGTCTCACAGGAAATGTCCCTTACCTCATTGGATTTTCTTCCGCCGATCCTGATTTGGTCATTGACGATTTTTTTGCGCATGAATGATTTTTTAAAGGAAGAAAGAAGTTCTTTAATTTCAGCACTTCTTGTCCCTTCCGAATCAAGAGCAGCCACTACTTCCTGCTTGAGCGTGTCATAGACACTGCTGCGCTCGAGTTTGTCGGAGGTATTGAAAACCTTGTCCATCCCAGCTGCGGCGATCTCCTGGACTTTGGTCATGAGTTCGCCATCTATCTGCACCTCAGCTACCGGGCGCTTGGGTTTTCCGAAGGATTTGCGGAGCTCTTCCTGCAGTTCGTTCAATGGCTGGAGGTTTTCAAAGGCATAAAAAATGCCGGCAAGGATTTCAGCCTCACTTAACTCATCGGCCTTTCCTTCCACCATGACCACTGCGTTGCGGGTGCAGGCAACGACTATATCCATCGCCGATGTTTTCAGTTCGGAAACACTCGGGTTAAGCACATATTTCCCGTCAATATACCCAACTCGACCACCGGCCACAGGACCGTTGAACGGGATGTCGGACATCATCAAAGCACATGAGGCGCCGGTCAAGGCGAGCATATCCGGTTGATTGTTCTGATCCGCGGAAAGAACCGTGGCGATAACCTGTGTTTCAGAACGATACCCGTTTGGGAACAAAGGTCTCATGGGGCGATCGATTATTCTGCAGGTCAACACCTCATTGTCGCTTGGGCGACCGATTTCCCGACGGAAATAGTTGCCAGGAATCCTTCCGACTGAAGCAAGTTTCTCCTGATATTCGATCGTCAGGGGTAAAAACCCCATGTCGGCTTTCGTTTCTGTGGCACTGATAGCGGTAACCAGCACCATGGTCTCACCCGATCGCATGACTATCGAACCGGATGCCTGTTTGGCAATTTTTCCTGTTTCGATGGAAATGATCTTGCCACCGATTTCTGCTTCTACTTTATTCAACATAATTTCTCCAGATGTGTGTAGCATCAGGGAAAGGCGCAGTATCTTTCTCTCGACTGGATTATCCACCAGCCCCGTATGCTCTCTTTTTTCGGAATTCCTTAAAACAACAAAAACCTCAAACAGTCCCTAAACCTTCGAACTGTTTGAGGCGATAAACAGCACCATGCCTGAACCAACAAGCGATCCTGCCAAATTACATCGAAACTACTTACGAAGATTGAGTTCCTTGAGCATTTCCCGGTATTTCTCAATGTTCTTCTTTTTCAGATAATCAAGCAGGCTGCGACGCTGCCCAACCAGTTTCAAAAGTCCTTGTCTTGAGTGATGATCCTTAGCGTGCACTTTGAAATGCTCAGTAAGATATGTAATTCGATCGGTGAGAAGAGCAATCTGCACTTCAGACGAACCGGTGTCGGTTGGGTGGGTCTTGAACTTCTCTATAATTTCATTTTTCTTTACAGCTGACTGTGCCACGACAATCCTCCTGGATATGTATAGTAAATGGAGATCTGATATTTAGATTAAAAAACAAAACTTCCGCCCTCGAAAACAGAGGATTTTCAGTGCTTTGACAACATCGGTCTGCGAAATTGGTGGCGAACCCGACAGACCGTTAGATACATTATCGAAACAACACCGTAAAGTACACACTAGTCAACTCGGGTGATTATTGCAACAATTTACATACTTCATCGACAGATATCATCTTACCGATGCAGTGATCGAATGCCGCGTCATCACTGAGTTCATCCCAACTTAACCCTTCCGCGACGTTAAAACAGCCGCTCCTGGTCCTCCGCAGTTGAATGAGATGAGCGCCGCAGCCCAAATCCCGGCCGATATCGGCCGCCAAGGTCCTTATATAGGTTCCCTTGCTGCAGACGACCCGTATGCCAAGGAGAGCCTCTTCACCGGAAAGCAGATGATTACCGTCCGTGCGGACAAGCTGCCGTATGTCCACCTCTCGAGCTTCTTTGACTATTTCTATCCCTTTGCGCGCGTAATAGTAGAGAGGTTTACCCTGATGTTTCAACGCGGAATAAGCGGGAGGCACCTGTAACTGTCTGCCTCGAAACCGGCTGAGACACTCTTCTATCGCCTCATCGGAGAGAGCACCGACAGACCTTCGGGCAGTAACCGCACCTTCAGTGTCAAGGGTTGTGGTTTCTACCCCGAGCTGCAACGTAGCGAGATACTCTTTCTCTCCCTCCATGAATTGAGGGATGATCCTGGTAGCCGGGCGCCCGGCACAAAGGATAAGCAATCCGGTAGCGAAGGGATCAAGGGTCCCGGCGTGCCCGACTTTTTTCATCTTCAGGATTCTGCGTAATCTGGCTACCACTCCGAATGAGGTAATACCGGGAGGTTTATCAATGAGAAATACACCGGCTTCAAAGAGGGCAGGCACAGGCGGTTCATTCTGCTGCAAGAGTCTTGTCCTTTTCCATTGCTTAGCAGGTCAAGGCCTTGCCGAGCGCCACCAGCAGTTCCTGCGACACCTGTTCTGGAGTTTTTCCCTGGCAACGGAATCCCGCAGCATTCCTATGGCCGCCACCATCGAAATGCTTGGCGACCTGCGCTACATCGCATTCACCTTTTGCCCTCAAACTGACACTTACCTGACCGTCTTTCGCTTCTTTCACCAGGGCAGCGACCTTGACTGATCGCAACGATCTTGGAAGATCGATAAAACCCTCAACATCCTGCAGTGTAGCCCCGCTTTCTTCCAACATCTTCTCAGATACATACATTAAGGCAATCTGGTCGGAATCGTGGAGAGTGATGGTTGAAAGCACCATTTCCATGAGTTTCAACCGTTCCTGACTTGAATTATCGTACAGGTGGCTGCCTACTTCCTCCGGCCGGACCCCTCTTTCCAGAAGCTCTGCGGCGATATGCATGGTCCGTGGTTTTGTACTCTCGTAGCGGAAGGAACCGGTATCGGTGCAGATAGCCACATACAGGTTGTAGGCGCACTCATAGCTTATCGGAGCTTCCAGGGCCAGCGCCAGTTCATAAACCATCTCACCTGTTGACGAACGATGCGGATCGACCCAACTCGCCGTACCGAATTGTCGATGCGAGCGATGGTGATCGATAACGAGGAAAGGTTCGAGCTCAAGGAATTCCTGCTTGGTTTTACCGAGCCGGTCTTCATCCCCGCAATCCAGGGCGACGGCAATTATATCTCCTTCGGCTCCGGCAACAAACTCACGGTATACGTCGAGGCTCGTGCTGGCCCTCGAAATACTGGGAAGAAAATCGTAAAGATGGGAAACCGGTTCTTCCAGAAAGCAGAATACCTTTTTGCCGAGGGAATCGAGAATCCCTGCAAATGCGAAAAGTGATCCAAGGGCATCTCCGTCGGGATGTGAGTGGGTGACCAACACCACATTGCCGGCTCCTTGAATTACCTGAATCATTCTCTCAGGAATTGTCATCTCGGGACTTTCGTTCATTGGCGATTTCCTGAAAAATCTCTTCCAGCTCTGCGACCTTACCCACTACATCATCATATCGGAACTGGAGATCAGGTGTAAAGCGCAAATTGAGTGTACGGGCAATATGACTGCGAAAAAAGCCTTTGGCTCGCTGCAGACCTTCCTCTGCTTCTTTTGCCGCTTTAGCATCGCCAAGAACGGTAAAAAAGATCTTCGCCGAACTGAGGTCATCGGCGACCTCCACCCGCGAAATGCTGAGATTCAGCAAACGCGGGTCCTGCGCCTTGCTGACAAGCAGCATCGACAGCTCGTTGCGGATCGCTTCGGCTACCCGTGACGATCTTTTCTGCTCATTCTTCCCACCGATCCCGATGGAGTCCAGTGTTTTTTTAGGATCCCAATTTGCCACAAAAACCGTCCTTATTCGAGGGTTGCTTCGACTTCGTTCATGACGAAGGCTTCAAGATGATCCCCGATTTTGATATCGTTGAATTTCTCTACGCCGATACCGCATTCATAACCATTAAGCACCTCTTTGACATCGTCCTTGAATCTTCTGAGCGATGCAAGCTTTCCGGTATATATTACCACGCCTTCACGCAATACACGAACTTTAGCGGTTCTGAGAATCTTGCCCTCGATGACCGAACATCCGGCAATAGTTCCTATCTTCGGAACGCTGAAAGTTTCGCGAACCTCGGCGATGCCTATGACCTGTTCGACGAACGTCGGTTCAAGCATACCGACCATGGCTTTTCGAATATCGTCAAGGGCATGATAGATGACATCATACGACCGTACATCGACGTTTTCCTTGACCGCCAGTTCTTTGACCTTGACCGTCGGCCTGACATTGAAGCCGATTATGACGGCATCCGATGCCGAAGCGAGAAGAATATCCGACTCGGTAATAGTGCCGGTCCCTTCATGAAGAATCTTGACCTTGATGTCCTTGGTGGAGAGATCCTCGGCAGCCTTGACAAAGGCCTCGAGAGTACCCTGGACGTCCGCCCGGAGCACGACGCGAAGTTCCTGTACATCGCCTTCGTTCATCTGTTCGAAGAGCCTGTCCAGAGAGATCTTGGTGATTGCGCCCAGCTCATTTTCCCTGGCCTTCAGTGCCCTTACCTGGGAAACACTCCTTGCCATCTTCTCATCGGTTACCACGACAAATTCATCGCCGGCACTCGGCACCCCCGAGAGCCCCTGAACCTCTACCGGTATCGAGGGACCTGCCTCCTTGAGTGTCCGCCCTTTATCATCGAGCATGGCCCTGACTTTACCGCTGAACTGACCGACGACGAAATACTCACCAAGCCGCAGCGTACCTTCCTGGATAAGAACCGTGGCAACAGGTCCTCGCCCTTTATGGAGTTGAGCCTCGACAACCCTGCCCCTGGCTTTACGGCTGACATCCGCCCGCAGTTCGAGTATCTCCGCCAGAAGCTGGATCGATTCCATCAGGCTGTCGATACCGACATTCTTTTTGGCGGAAGTTTCGCAATACATCGTCTCGCCGCCCCAATCTTCGGGCATAAGATTAAGATCCGAGAGTTCTCGCTTGACCCTGTCGACATCGGCGTTTTCTTTATCGATCTTGTTGACCGCCACGATGATAGGCACGTTGGCCGCCTGAGCATGGTGAATTGCCTCCCGGGTCTGATCCATGACACCGTCATCGGCGGCAACAACCAGAATAACTATATCGGTCACCTGTGCTCCGCGAGACCGCATCTCGGTGAAAGCGGCATGGCCAGGGGTATCGACGAAGGTCACATCTCCATAGCTTGACCGCACATGATACGCACCGATATGCTGGGTAATGCCACCGGCCTCTCCCAGCGCCACATCGGTTTTTCGGATGGCATCGAGGATTGAGGTCTTGCCGTGATCGACATGCCCCATAACGGTAACCACCGGCGAACGGTGTTGTTTTTCACCGCCCTGCTCCGCTTCCTGGAGGAGCTGCACACCAATCTCCTCAGTGATTCCCTGCTCGACCTCGTAACCGAAATCGGCGGCTATGAGCATTGCCGATTCCGTATCGACCGGCTGGTTGATGGTAGCCATAACCCCAAGCCCCATGAGTTTGGCGATTACCTCGCTGGCCTTAATTTTCATTCGTTGGGCCAAATCACCGACACTGATGGTATCAAATACCTTAAATCGTTTTTTGCTGGCCTTCATTTCGGCAGCAGCAGGCACCACTTTCGGCATTTTTCTACCACGTTTTCCGCCACGCCGCCCGCCTTCACGATCCTGGTAATCCTGGGCGAAATGGGTGAATTTAACATTTTTCTGGCCTTTCTTCCCGCCACGCCGGAATTCAGCATCTTTACTGTCATCGAGTTCTACTTTTTTGCTCTTTTTCTTGGCTTTGGTCACTTCCTCAACTGAAGCAACAACCGTCTCCGCCGGTTTTACCGGAGCAGGCCGTCTCTGTTGAACCGGTTTTCCGGTCTTTTTCCTGGCATGAGTCGCCTGAGTATCTTCAACTGTCGGCAACTCGATGGTCCGGACAACCCTTGCCATTGGCTTTCGCGGTGCGGGTTTTTTGTCTCTCTTGTCTCTCTTGTCAAACCTGCCGGCACCCGGTTCCTGGCCAGCCGTTCCTTTTGCAGGAACCGGCTTGAATTCGGTTTTAATGGGGAAAGCAGGAGCAGGCTTTTCTTCTTCGACAACTCCGACTGTGTCGGTATCAGTCGATTCAATTGACGTTTTCATCTGCTGAGCGTCCGGTGAGGAAGGAACTGTTGCCTGGCTTTTATCCGTAACCTGCTGAACTTCCGGCTCGCCAACCTGGCGGGTCACTGGAGATTCGACGGCGGATGGCTGATCGACTATTTCTTGCTCTGCTTGCAGCGGTGCGATGGTTTTTGGCTCTTCCTGCACAACAGGAGTGACGGTCGGCACTTCATCCGGCTGCGCAGCTACAGTCTCGGCAGGCTTTTCTTGCTCCATGGTCTCCTCCGGAGCTTCATCCGCCGCAACTGCCCTCCGCCTTATCACCGTAGTTCTGCGCCGTATTACCGTTCGTCTGTCATCATCGCTGTCAATGCGTTTTTCCACAAGTTCAGTATTGACCGATTTCAGAACCGTATTCCGGATTTTTTCAGCTGTTTCGTCATCGACCGATGAACTGTGCCCCTTAATATCAAAGCCCATTTCAACCAGTTTGTCGGTCAATGCTTTGCTGCTCATGCCGGTCTCTTTGGCCAGCTCATATACCCTGATTCTGCTCATCCTTTACTCCCGTATTGCATTGCAACAATCATTTCACTCATCGGTAAATTATATATCCGAATCTACAATTGATGAATATTTTAAATCTTTTTAAAGACGAAATAATCTTTTCCATTTTCTTTCCTGTCGAAGAAAGAGCCGGTGGCAATTATCCTCCTGACAGCAGTACGCCCCTCTACCCGGGAGCGACTGTCGAACATCCAGCGTCGGCCCACCATCCCGCCAGACGAAACGTTGGAGTTCCTGCCTGGCTTTTTTTTTCCCACAGACGGTGCAGGTACGGAAAATCACAGCCATTGTCCCTTAGGATTGCAGATTCCTTCTACTCCCGCGCTTCCTCATTTCCTGCAGCAACGTCGCCCTCTTCATCCTTGAAGGATTCTTGAGAGGCCACCTCCTCTGTTGAAGAAAGTAATGAGGCGCCATTGTCGCCTCCCTCAGGAGTTTGTCCCTGAAAAGGGTTTGCCTGTGCTTCCTTAATGAGCTTCTGGGCAAATGCTTCATCAATGGAACGTATTACCATCAAATCGCTCGCGCTTTTTCCTGCAAGTACGGCAGAAGAATGAATTCCTTTGCCAAAAAGCTGATCGGCAAGCGATTCATCGATTCCCTTGAGTCCCAAGAGGGACTGATAGCCGGGGTCGGACAAATTGGCGTAGCGCTGTTCACTTTTTACATCGATCCGCCAGCCGATGAGCTTCGAGGCAAGACGCACGTTCTGTCCCTGTCGGCCGATGGCCAGAGAGAGTTGATCGTTCGGAACGACTACCAGTAACGACCGGGCATCTTCATCTGCCATGACCATGCTGACATGGGCAGGTGCCAAGGCGTTATAGACATACTTTGCCGGATCGGGACTCCAGGTGACGATATCGATACGCTCACCCTGGAGTTCCTGCACAACATTTTGCACCCTGGACCCTTTCATCCCGACACATGCACCTACCGGATCGACATCGCTCTCGGAAGAACTGACCGCAATTTTTGCACGAAAACCGGGTTCCCGGCTGACTCCCATCACCCGGACAATTCCTTCTGCCATTTCCGGTACTTCCAGCTGGAACAGCTTAGCCAGGAACTCATCGCAGGTTCTCGACAGAATGAGCTGGGAGTCACGGCTGGTCTGCCGCACTTCCTTCAGGTAGGCCCTGATTCGGTCCCCCTGCTTGAAAGAGCGTTTGGCAATCTGCTGGTCCTTAGGCAAGATCGCATCGGTGCGGCCAAGGTTGACGACCATGTTGCCCCGTTCAAATCGCTGGACGATGCCGCTTACCACCTCGCCGACGCGGTCCTTGAACATATCGTAAATGACTTCTTTTTCAGCATCCTTCATCTTATGGATGATTACCTGCTTGGCGGATTGCGCGGCAATTCTGCCGAGATCGCTGATATCCTCCATCTTCTCGCCAAGTTCATCGCCTAACTGGACATCGGGGTCGAGTTTCTGGGCATCGACAAAAGAAATTTCGGTCTGCTCGTCTTCGGCCTCTTCCACAACGTTCCTGAATTGAAAAACCTCCACTTCACCGTATTCTTCATTGTAGCGAACCTCAATTTCCCGGCGACTCCCGAATTTCTTCCTGGCAGCGGACTGGACGGCCTCTTCGATGGCCTCTATCAGCAATGTTTTATCAAAACCACGATCTCTGCTGATCTGGTCGATTATGCGTTTCAGATCTGATAGCATTCTCTTACCCCGTCTTTAAGACTTTCAACTCCGACATGCGGAGAAATTTGCAATTGTTCAAACAACCACGGGCCCGTCCGGCTCAGATGGTCAACCTGGCTTTATTGATCATCTCGAAGGTAAACTGTACGGAACTCCCGTCAGCCAGCTTGAGAGATATATTTTCATCTTCTACTTTCTCGATAATGCCTTCCAATATTTTCCGGCCGTCAATCGGTTCGTGCACTTTCACTTTGGCACTCTTCCCGCAATACCGTATAAAATCCTCTCTTGACCTGAGAGGTCTTTCGAGTCCCGGCGAGGATACTTCTAAATGATACGCACTCTCGATAAAATCTTCCACATCCAGGTAACGTCCCAATTCACGACTCACAACACTGCAATCATCCAGGCTTACTGCCGATTCGGAATCGATGAAAACCCGTAAAACCCAGCCATGCCCTTCCCGGCGAAACTGCACATCAAACAGTTCAAGCCCCAGAGAGGGCAACAGACTCTGGAGAAAATCTTTTACCTTGTCGACAATCAACTCACTCATTCTAGCAACAAATCCTCGTTTTTGTGACTACTTAGCATGGTCCCGGCGAATTTTTCGGTATGATGTGCGGGCATAAAAAAAAGCGGGCAAAGCCCACTTCCGAAAATCGTCCCGCCATGAACCACAACAGCAGGAAGTATACAAAGGTAGTCCGCCGTCAAAAACGGGATCAGCAGCCAAAAACTGATGATCTCCCTCCCCCCTGTCAACGGGAAATACCTGCTTAGCGAACATCCGCCCGACATTTTAACCATATACCTCGGGCAATGTCAAGGCGGAAGTCCACATTGCTTTTAAGTAAGCACAGAATCACCGTGACTTAGACGATCGTTTGATCCTCTCGCCCTGGAAAGTGCAGCCGTTCTCATCTCTGTAAACGCTTTCACAACAACACCGTTCACAACATATGATACTGATATAAGGTGATATTCAATGCAACATACAGCTAACGTTAATCGTTACTGCGCCCTTTTCCTGCGGCAAAATTAAAAGCTGGATCATCGGCAATTCAAGATTAACTTTATAAGAATCTCATTGACAAACAACTGTTGTGTCTTTACTTAATCGACAGTTGCGAGTACCCTCCTGCTTTTGTCCTATTTACGGCAGAGGCTTTCGAACAAGCATATCCATCTGGAATTAAAGATAATTATATTGAAGAAAAATAAACAAACGGCATCTTTTTCATTGAGACTGTCAACCAACAGCGCCTCTAGAGCCGATTCAGAGCTGACTGCACCTCTTATTCTTTGTCAAAAAACAATTTCATGACCGACAAAATACTTATAATTGCAGAAAAGCCGAGTGTCGCAAGCGATCTGGTAAAAATTCTGCCAGGGAAATTCAGTAAGGAAAAAACCCATTTTGAAGGCGATATCTACGTTGTTTCCTTTGCAATAGGCCACCTTGTCTCTATCTGTTATCCTGAAGAAATAGACCCGGTTTACCAGAAATGGGACATGGGGAATCTGCCGATCCTTCCGGAGACCTTTCCTCTCAAAGGTCTCGAGGGCACAAAAAGCCAGTTGAATGCCCTGCAGAAACTGATCCGCCGCAAGGATATCAAGCAAATCATCAATGCTTGTGACGCCGGCCGGGAAGGAGAATTGATCTTCAAGTATATTATCAAGTTCGTCTGGAATAATTCCATTGCGCAGAAGACTTTCAAAAGGTTGTGGCTGCAATCGATGACGGCGGACGCTATCAAGAAGGCCTTCTCATCCTTGCGGGATAACAGCGAGATGGCTCCCCTGGAGGATACCGCCCTCTGCCGGTCCGAATCGGACTGGTTGATCGGCATCAATGCCACCAGAGCACTTACCGGATATAATTCGCGCAAAGGAGGCTTTTTCCTGACCCCCTGCGGCAGAGTCCAGACCCCGACCCTTTCCCTTCTGGTGAAAAGGGAGCGGACCCGTCTCGAATTCATCCCCCGTCCATACTGGAGCCTTCATGCTCATTTTCATTTCCCGGATGAGACCTATGAGGGAAAGTGGATCGACCCGGCTTTTATCAAAGGCGGTAATGACCAGTATGATCGGGCTGACCGTTTATGGAACAAACAGGACGCCGACAGGATCATCGCCAAGTGTTTGGGTAAACAGGCAAAAGTAGAGGAGCAGAGCAAGAAAAACAGCCAGAATTCCCCACAACTTTTCGACCTTACCCTGCTCCAGCGAGAAGCAAACTCCCGCTTCGGCTTTTCTGCGAAAAATACTTTGGGCCTGGCCCAGGCCCTTTATGAAAGGCATAAAGTATTGACCTACCCGAGGACCGACAGCAAGCACCTTCCTGAAGATTACCTGAACACTGTCAAGGATATCACCACACACCAGACAGATTGGGAGTTCGGAACATTCGCCAGGGAATCACTTGCAAAAAACTACCTTCGCCTCGACAAGCGCATCTTCAACAACAGCAAAATTTCCGACCATCATGCCATCATTCCCACAACAGTGCTGCCTTCCCGGCTTACCGAGCCTGAGGCAAAAATCTACCGGATGGTCGTCCAGCGCTTTCTCGCGGTCTTTTTTCCTCCCGCCGTCTTTTTAAACACCAGACGATTCTCCCAGGTAGAGGATGAGACTTTCCTTACTGAAGGGAAAATTCTCCTCGAAGCCGGCTGGAAAGCTATTTACGGTTCCTCAATCGACGACGGACAGGATCGCATTCTTGCTCCCGTGCCTGCAGGTGCAGAGGTAACCTGCCGTGAAATAGAGGCTGAGGATCATGAAACCACCCCGCCACCGCGATTCAACGAGGCAACTTTATTGTCGGCAATGGAAAATTCCGATAAATTAGTCGAGGATGAGGACCTTGCCGATGCCATGAAGGAGCGCGGCCTTGGCACCCCTGCCACCCGGGCGGCTATCATCGAAAAACTCATCAAAGAAAAGTACGTTGTCCGGGAAGGCAAAGACCTTACGCCGACCGGCAAGGCTTTTGAACTGCTCGCCCTGCTTGAAGCCATGAAGATTGAAGTACTGGCCTCCCCTGAACTTACCGGCGAGTGGGAATACAAACTGAACAGAATCCTCAAGGGGGAATTTACCCGCGATCAGTTTATGGCCGAGATCCGCGCCATGACGCAGAATATCATCGACCGGGTGAAAAATTTCGAAACCGAGGAGGTCCGCGCCGAGGCGCCTTTCAGTCCGGTCGACGGCGTCAGGTTCTTTATGTCGCCTACCGCCTATGTCTCGGAAGACCAGAAAACCCGGATCCGTAAAATCATTGGCGGACGCATTATGTCCGCCGAGGAGATTGTCGCTTTGCTGAAGGGGGAAACCATTGGCCCATTCAGCGATTTCAGATCGAAGAAAGGTAAATCTTTTGTCGCATCCGTTAAGTTTGTGAACAATAAAATCGAGTTCATTTTTGCCTCTTCTCATGCAGATCTGGACACGGATGCCATCAAACAGGGTAAATCTCTTGGCCTTTCACCTGTCGATCAGACCAGGGTATTCGCCACTCCTGCTGCTTACATGTCCGAGTCGGCTCTTGACGGCGATGAGAAGAAAGGATTGAAAATCAGCCGGATCATTCTCTCCAAAGAACTCCTGGAACAACATATCGAACAATTGCTCATAGATGGAAAAACGGAACTGATCACCGGCTTTATATCAAAGAAGAAAAAGCCGTTCGACGCCTATCTGCTTCTGGCGAAAAATGGTACACTGAGTTTTGAGTTTCCCCCGAGGAAAACCAAGGCAAAACAATAAAAAAATTGACAGCCCGATGAGAAAAGGGAACAAATAGGTATGAAATTAGTCAAAAAAGAATACCGCGATAAAAGCGGTCATGAACTTGCCCAAATCTGCGCTCGCGCAGCCCTCGATACCAAAGCAGAAGATCTGGTCATCCTTGATGTGCGCGGACTTACTACTTTCACCGAGTATTTTGTGATTATGAACGGCAAATCGACCCGCCATGTTCAGGCACTTGCCGAGGCAATCGAAGGTCAGTTGCGATCCAAACGTGTAACGGTGTCAAAAGCGGAGGGACTGACGGAAGGAATGTGGGTTCTCCTTGATTTTGATGATGTTGTTGTCCATATTTTCTATCATGAACAGCGGAAATTTTACAATCTGGAAGGTCTATGGTCCGAGGCTAAACACGTTGCCGCCGAGGCCGATTGACCACAATTGTATTCCAGGTAAGAATCTGTTGAACTCTAAAAGAAAAGCCTAGGATCATGCAATATTTAAGCACCAGGGGGAAAATCGCCCCCATTCCGTTTACCCAGGCAGTAATGATGGGGCTTGCAGAAGATGGCGGCCTGCTCCTCCCCCGCACCATTCCACGCATAGGCAGCGAGACCTTCGCTTCCTGGCAGAAGTTGAGCTACCCGGATCTCGCTTTCGAGGTCATGTCCAGATTTGTCGATGATATCCCCAGCAGTGACCTGCGGGATATCATTAACCGTTCGTACACGACCTTCACGACGGAAAAGGTTACGCCTCTCGTCCACCATGGGGACCTGCATATCCTCGAACTTTTCCATGGTCCGACGCTGGCCTTTAAAGATATCGCCTTGCAGTTTCTCGGCAACCTGTTCGAGTACCTGCTGAACAGGGACCGATCCGTCCTGAATATTCTCGGTGCGACCTCCGGAGATACCGGGTCGGCGGCGATCTACGGGGTCCGCGGCAAAGAGCGAATCAATATTTTTATCCTGCACCCCCACCAACGGGTAAGCGCGGTGCAGGAAAAGCAGATGACGACGGTACTCGACGACAATGTTTTCAATATCGCCATCCGTGGCTCGTTTGACGACGGACAGGCTATCGTGAAAAAGATTTTCAACGATGTCGAGTTCAAATCGAAATACCGGCTGGGCGCGATCAATTCCATCAATTGGGCGCGTGTCTTAGCCCAGGTTGTCTACTATGTCCGCAGTTGCCTGCATGTGACCGGCCACGAGAAGGATTCATCTGTCGACTTTGCCATCCCTACCGGCAATTTCGGTGATATTTTTGCTGGATATATAGCCAAGAAGATGCTTCCCGCCGGTACCATCCGTCAGTTGATTCTGGCCACTAACGACAATGACATCCTGACGCGCTTTGTCACCAAAGGCGATTATTCTCTTGGTGAAGTGAAAATGACTTCCAGCCCGTCAATGGATATCCAGGCAGCCTCTAATTTTGAGCGCTACCTCTACTACCTGGTGGACAGCGATGCGACCCGGACCAGGGAGTTGATGGAAGAGTTCGGCAAAAACGGCAAGATCGATCTCTCCGGTCATCAGGATCAGATTCGTCGCGACTTTGTTGCGACAGCAGTTACCGGCAGTGAGGTCACCGAGACGATTGCCTCATTTTACCGTGAACATGAATACATCCTTGATCCGCATACCGCAGTCGGGGTAAAAGCCGCCCGGAAATTCAAGAAGGTGGGTGTCCCGATGGTATGCCTGGCTACTGCTCACCCGGCAAAATTCGGAGAAACCGTTGCAGCAGCCATCGGTAAACCGCCCCAGGTCCCTGAGTCACTGACCGGGATTATCGACAAACCGGCTCGCTGCGAAATCATGGATGCGGATACCAATCGGATTCGTGAGTTTCTCATGGAAAAGGCTCTGAAAAGTTGAACATCGACAATGACCCTTTTCGGTGACCCTGAACGGCAGGCGATTCTTTGAGGTTGCGGCGCTGAAGGTAAAAGGATATTAATATACTTCTCCTGGGCAAGAATGTGCGGGGGCGATTATCCGAATGCATACTTCCTCAACATTACGAGAATCTTGACAAGAGGAAGTGACTACTCTAATGTCTTTAAGAATTATGAACTCATTTACCGGGACTTGCAGCTAAGTTCCATAGTTTTACTCCCGTATTTTTAGTGAGGTAATGTATGTTTGGACTTGGAATGCCGGAACTGATTGTTATTCTGGTTATAATAGTGATCATCTTCGGAGCGGGCAAACTTCCGGAAATCGGCTCCGGCATCGGCAAAGGCATTAAAAACTTTAAAGAGGCCACCAAAAAGGAAGACCCCAAGAAAATCGATGAAGAGAATAATGAAACGGACAAAAAGGCTTGAAAAGCCTGCGATCCACATTCACCGAACTAGGGAGTGAGTAAAAATGTTTGGACTTGGAACCCCTGAATTAGTAGTTATCTTAGCCATTGCCTTTCTCGTCTTCGGCGGAAAAAAACTTCCTGAAATCGGAGCCGGTCTTGGTAAAGCAATCAGTTCCTTTAAAAACGGCCTCCGGGATGTCGAACAGAGCGGCAAAGAGATGATGAATGATATCCCAGGCATAAAGGAAGCTGCCGAAGTAAAGCAACAGGTCGACAATGTAAAAAACCTGGGCAAGATAGAGAATATCCTTAAATAGGATCTCTCGTAAAAAAACCCCGCACTGCTGCATTCCACCGTCATTCCGGCTTTGCCCGGAATGCACGGCAGGGCACTCACAAGCTCACAAGGAGTTCCGCAACTCCTGAACCCGTTATATCTGCCTTCCAACCAGCCTTTCTCTCATCTTCTCTCGCCCGCCTTTTTCTTTTCATCCCACTCTTGTGGGGGATAAATACCTTTCATAAAATTCATTCCTACCTTTCAGCCACCCCCTTGAGTGAAAACAAGAAATGAATTTCTAGGGTACTAAATTTCTTTCCAGTCAATCCCCAAGGCTCAACAAATTTCAAAAATATTCTTCAGGAACAGGCAACCTATTGTATTATTTTTCCGAGACTAAAAAATCCCTGCAATATTATGGCTTCTAATTTCTTGACTTTTTTGTCACAACTGGATAAATGATTTGTTCCAGTCATACGTTTTTGTCTTTGTTTATCCCGCATGATCCCCCCACCAGGTCTGCATCCGATAGACTTTTCTGCCGAATGGCAATTTAAACACTCATCAGGAGAGAAACATGTGTCGTTTAGCCCTGAAAACCGCCAATGAGCCCTTTTCCCCTTACGAAGTGCTCACCGCGATGGAGGCCATGCAAGAAGGTTACGATGGCTCCGGGCTCGGTCTTTTACTTCGGGGAATGGAGTTCGAGGATTTCAAATATAACCCGAGATTTCCAATACTTTCCGGTATAGCCCATACCGAGAAAGCCTGGCATAGTATGACCGATTATATGGAAGATCGGGGATACGAGTTGAAATACGACCATCGCTTTGCCATGAGGCCGGAACTCATTGAAGCCAACGACCGCTTTCGTTATTTCATGCGCGCCTACAGGATGCCGGTGGCCCTGAGAGATCAAAGCGACGACATACGCGAGGAAGAACTGCTCCGGACCCGCCTCGCCCTCAGGAAACTCGCAACCGACGAGGATAATCTGACTATTTTCTCATTTTATCCCGATGTTGCCATGATCAAGGAAGTGGGATGGCCGATGCAGATCGGCGACGCCCTCTGCCTCCATGACGGACAGCTCAAGTCCCGTGTCTGTATGGCGCAAGGGCGGCAGAATACCAATTACGGAATAAATCTTTACGCCTGCCACCCCTTCTTTATTCAAGGCATCTCAACCATGACAAATGGCGAGAATACCGCTTTTGTCCCCATTCGCGACTGGTTGCTTGGCAAGAATTTCCCGGGATATACCGGCTACCAGAGCGACAGCGAGGTATTCACCCATATCCTCCACTACACCTTGAAAAAACTGAAGCTGCCGCTTCAGGCCTATAAGCACATTATCACCCCCCTCAGTAATGCCGAGCTTGCCAGGCATCCCCAGGGAGATTTCCTCAGCGGTCTTCGCCAGGTCTGTAAACGGTTGATCATTGACGGACCCAACGCGGTTATCGGAACCCTGCCCGACGAAACCTGCCTTTTAGTGATGGACCAGAAGAAGCTGCGGCCGGCGACAGTCGGCGGCCGTGATGGTGTCTGGGCCATAGCCTCGGAAATCTGCGGGGTTGACGCGATGATCCCGGACAGGGACGCCGCCCTCGATTTTCAGCCGATGCGTGAGCACACAGTAATTATTCCCCCCCATAGAAAGGAGTTAGAGATATGGTCTCAGTACGAACCGTTTCCGTTACCCCTAGCAGCCTGACCCCTTCCGATCTGCCATGGATTATCGAGCACCGGGAAGACAGATGCACTCTCTGCGGGAACTGCACCGCAGTGTGCCCGAAGGGTGCGATTCGCTTGGCTCACATGCGGCAACGGGTACCCAAACTGGATGTTTTCAATAAAAAACGGGGGAACGATTACCGCACTTTTACCGGAATCCGCCAGGAGACCGACCAGAGCAAACTGTGCATAGGCTGCGGAATGTGCTCCATGGTCTGCCCGAACGAAGCCATAACCCCGGTCTTCGGCACCAACGAAAATCGTACGATCTTTTTTGCGAACAAAAAGGGAGAGCCGATGAAGAGGGGCGGACGGCGTAATGCGTCCGGCCCCACCCTCCTCGACCGGATTGTGTTCGACCGGATCTCCATGCTCACCGACCCGGCCCTCGACGCCGGACGGCATGAATTCTCCACCACTACGACACTCGGCCGGGTGCTTTCCCCTGAAGAATTTCTCGAGAAAAGCGTCAGCGGCGGCTGGATTCCCCCGACCAGGGAGATCTTTCCCTTCATCATCGGCTCGATGTCGTTTGGCGCTTTATCACCCAACATGTGGCTCGGCCTGCTCCAGGGTGTTGCATACTGCAACGAAGTCCTGGGGCTTCCCGTCGTCATGTGTACCGGCGAGGGCGGCTGTCCGCCGTGGGTCCTCCGCAGCCGTTACCTGAAATACATCGTCCTGCAGATCGCCTCCGGCTATTTCGGCTGGGACGAGATCATCCGGGCGATCCCCGAGATGAAGTGCCAGCCTGCGGCGATTGAGGTGAAATACGGCCAGGGTGCAAAACCCGGCGACGGCGGCCTGCTCATGTGGCATAAGGTTTCCAAGTTGATTGCCCGTCTCCGCGGTGTCCCCGAAGGGGTCGATCTGCCGTCTCCACCGGTGCATCAGACTTTGTACTCGATCGAGGAAAGCGTCATGAAGATGCTCCAGACCCTTTCCATGGCTTTTGATCATAAAGTTCCCGTGTATCCGAAAATCTCTGCCTCGACCTCGGCCAAATCGGTGCTCAACAACCTGGTGCGCAATCCGTATGCCGCAGGTCTGATGATCGATGGCATAGACGGAGGTACCGGTGCGGCCTACAACGTCTCGATGGATGCGACCGGCCACCCCATCGCTTCCTGTGTGCGCGACTGCTATCTCGATCTTGCCAAGCAGGGCAAGCAAAACGAGATACCGATATTCGCCGCCGGCGGTATCGGCAAGAACGGCAATGTCGCCCAGAACGGCATGGCCATGATAATGCTCGGCGCATCCGGTGTGCATATCGGCAAATATATCATGCAGGCCGCCGCCGGATGTCTTGGCAATGAAAAGAACCGCTGCAACGTCTGCAATCTCGGGATATGTCCGAAAGGAATCACCAGCCAGAATCCCAAGCTGTATCGTCGGCTCGACCCGGACAAAGTGGCCGAAAGGGTTGCCGAGGTCTTCATGTCGATAAATACCGAGATCAAGAAAATCATGGCGCCGCTGGGGAGATCCCAGAGCTTGCCGATCGGCATGTCGGACGCCATCGGTATTGCCGATAAGGCTGCCGCAGAAAGATTGCAGATCAAATATACCTGCTAAGGAGTTTCCAGTGGCTACTACAGTTGTAAAAGGTCTCAATGAAAGAGGCGAACGTATCAGTTCCATGGAATTCGAGAAGATGGTGCGGCGGGCGGCAGCCTCGTCTTCCGACCTTCTGCTCGAATCCTATGGCCAGCATAATATCGGGATCCGCCTTCAGAGGGAAAGCGGTCTGAAAATTTCCGTCAAAGGCCCTTCCGGACAGAGGCTCGGCTGCATGGGTATGCCCGGCACCACCATTATCTGCGAGGGTTCGACTTCCGACGACGTCGGTTATCTCAATATCGGCGCGGAAATTGCCGTACTCGGCGACGCCACCAACGGCGCCTGTAACGCCATGGCCAATGGCAAGGTCTTTATCGGCGGCTCGATCGGAGCCCGCGGCCTGACCATGACCAAGTGGAATCCGGAATACGAAAAGCCGGAACTTTGGGTTCTCGGCTCCACCGGCGACTCCTTTGCCGAATTCAACTGCGGCGGAGTTGCCGTTGTCTGTGGCGTCAACCCGAAAAATCCCGACAATGTTCTCGGCTATCGGCCCTGTGTCGGAATGGTCGGCGGCACTATCTATTTTCGTGGCAAGACCGATAACTCGTATCCGAAAACCAATGCCAAACTCACTGTGCCAAACGATGAGCAATGGCAGTGGCTGACGGAAAACATCGTCGGCTTTCTCGAAAAAATTCGCCGACCCGAGCTTTTCGAACTTCTCAGCCAGCGGGAAGAGTGGCATGTTCTCATGCCGATCACTCCGCAGGAAAGGGCGCTGATGTTTTCCGGTCCCATGCCCATGGCCGAGTTCAGGAATGAACACTGGAACAGGGAATTCGGCGGCGATCCTCTGAGGGACCTGGCGCCGGGCCTTGATCGAAGCGGCATCGGGGTGATTGTCAGCGGTGATCTTCGTCGCAAAAAACCCTATTGGGCCAACTGCGAATCGGCTGCGCCATGCACCTACTACTGCCCGGTGCATATCCCGACGGTCGACAGATTGCGACTTATCCGCGAAGGCCGGATCGACGAGGCGTATGAACTCATCCTCAAGTACACCCCGATGCCGGCTTCGGTCTGCGGCGCTATCTGCCCCAACCTCTGCATGGACAACTGTTCCAGGCGAGGGGTAGATGACCCGATCGACGTGCAGGTCCTTGGCCGGGCAGTGAACAGCTTCGCGGCTCCGCCGGCCGTACCGGTTACCGGCAAGAAAGTTGCCGTCATCGGCGGCGGCCCTGCCGGCATGAATGTTGCCTGGCAACTGGCCCTGGCGGGAATTGAAGCCCATATTTTCGAGCAGGATGAAAAAATCGGCGGCAAACTGGCTCAGGTCATCCCCTGGGAGCGTCTTTCACAGGCCATCTGGGATCGGGAAATCGAGCGGTTTCTCTCGACTCCCAATATCAAGGTCAACGTCAACGTGCCGATGACCGGCGATATATTCGCCACCCTGCAGAAAGAATACGATTACATCGTTGTTGCGATCGGCACCCACGTGCCGCGGAGACTGCAGTTTCCCGGCAACGAAAAGGTGATCGCCGCCCTCGATTTCTTGAAAAAAGCCAAAAGCGATTCGCCGATGCCCGTCGGCAAAGAAGTGGTCGTTATCGGCGCCGGCAATGTCGGTTGCGACGTGGCCTGTGAGGCATATCGTCTCGGGGCCGAGAAAGTGACCCTGGTTGACATCCAGAAGCCGCTGGCCTTTGGCAAGGAAAAAGATGCCGCCGAAGCTCTCGGGGCTCGGTTCCGCTGGCCGGTACTGACAAAAGAGGTAACCGATGCCGGGCTTATTACCGATGCCGGTGAACTGATTCCGGCCCAGACGGTGATTGTTTCCATCGGCGATGTTCCGGCGCTCTCCTTTCTGCCTGAATCGGTCGAAACCGTCACAGTCGGCGGAGCCGCCTGGATCTCCACGGACAAGGCCCATGTCACCTCAGACAGCCGGATCCTGGCGGTTGGCGATGTTGAGCGGCCGGGTCTTGCCACCCATGCACTCGGCGCCGGCAAGACAGCTGCAGAATTCATCATTGCCCGGTGCAAAGGGCAGGAATGGAAGCCGTTCGACAAGCAGGTCATTCCCCAGAAGGCCCTTACCATTACCCATTACATCCCGATGGAAACCGGCCGTTCGGAGCAGGATCAGGCTGACCGCTGCCTCTCCTGTGCCTCATGCCGCGACTGCCATCTCTGTGAGACAATATGTCCCACCGGAGCAATCAGCCGAAGAGATATCCTCACCTCGGACAATGAGGATCACCTGTCGCTTGCGGCGGGATATGAATATGTTTCCGACGATGATAAATGTATCGCCTGCGGATTCTGCGCCGACACCTGCCCGTGCGGCATATGGACCATGAACGCCTTTTAGCAGGCAGAAAGCAGGATCGATCAGCCTCAGCGCTTCTGCCGAATTTCGGCAGAAGCGCTTTTTGTGTATATCATCTCCTGATAAGACGAAGAGTCACATCGTACTTGGCAGTGTCGATATCGGCAGGGAGAAGACCGGCATCGGCAACCATGATCGTCAACACCCTTCCTTTTCTTGGATCGTTGGCCTGCTTCGTCCTTCTTTCTCTTCCCGATGGCCCGGCAATGCCCTTTCGGGGAGGTCGGACATGCAGCAGCTGTGCTTCGATAAAATTGCCGGCCTTAGGTGAAATCTTCTGACTCTGCGGCTGCAACGGCGGGATAGAACCGACTATTATTTCCATACAATATGCTCCTTCGGTAGGTAATTGGAGTAATACTTTATCTTGCACAAAACGGCAAGCAAAGTTATCGTATTAATAACTCATGATTTTAGACAGTTCCAGAACGCCTTCATATGATATTTCCGGGTGCCGTTCAACCACCAGAAGCTTTTCCCGAACCATCATTACTCTCCAGCCATGGCCGATCCTCTGAAAAAAATCCTTGAACCCATCAAGGAGCTTCAAAATATTCGCGGCATAGATCTGCCTATCGGACTCGAATTTTTACAACTGGTGGTCACCGGTCCGCCTGGAGCAGGTAAATCCCATTATATCGAACAGATTCGTGGATGGCCGAACGAAGGATACCTCGATCTGACCCAGAAAGGCTGGTGGAAAAATCAATCTCTTATTTTTCGCCCTCGGGAAGTTCATCTTGGTTTACCCTTTCAGGGCATAAAAGAGGCAGTCACCGTATTTGACAAGGAGTGGCTGAAGTGTCCCATTCCTCCGGAACTCGATCTTTCAAGAATCAGGATTCCGCCGGCCAGGAAACATTTTTTCCAATCGGACTGGCGTGAAAGATACATTTTCGAGTTTCTTATTCCGAGCCCTACCACCATCTACGAACAGCGCCTGGCACGGCAGAGTCATGGATATTTTCCGGTGGACGAAAATCTCAGTCTCGAGATGGTAAGACTCCAGGTCGCGGTATATCGTGAGGTTGCGCTCTATCTGCACCGGGCAGGTCTCAACGTCTTTATCCGGAAAAGTCTTGACAAGCCACCGATGGTCATCGCCGAGAAAGGTGTTGCCACGGTGCCTCCCTGGACGCTGGACAGAAAACCCCGGCGACCTAGCCTGAAGACCGCCGCCGGCTGGAAATGGCTGTTTCGCAGACGTTATCCAATCCAGTGGATCACGCTCGGCGACCAGCCGCAAAGCCTGGACCGAGCCGGACGCATTGCCCACGACGGCAGAAGTTTCGATCTACTGCTGGCGAACAGCCGTCTCCGCTTCCTACCTGAGATTCCCCTTGGTCTGAAAAAGAATGCCACGCAAAAAAACTGGATTATCAATACCGAACAGGGCTGTTCGACCCGGAATATGCGTGGTTTTATCCGCATCCGAGTTGGCGAGACCATTGTTATCGGACAGGCCCACAAGGAGTTCAGCGAACTTTTTCAGTTTGGCGAAAATGTCGCCAAAAGGCATGTAAGCGTCACCAATCGCAAAGGCGACCTGATCATCACACCTTTAGTATCCGATCGGCCAACCCAGGTCATGCGGCATGACGACCTTGATTACCGTGAACAACTTGAGAGGGGCAGATATAAAACATTGCTCGAAATAAAGAGAATCTATGGTCAGGCAATCGTTCCTCTTGCCGCCGACAATGCTCTTCGAACCATTAAAGATGTCAACAGGATACTCAAGGAGGAAACTTTCCGTCCCCTTGATAAGGATGGCAATCCCGGCGGACTCGTAGAGATCCCGCCAGATTCCACCCCCGTTATTGTCGGGGACCTGCACGCTCAGGTGAACAATCTCCTCAAGATTCTCAGCGAAAACTGTCTGCTGGACTGTCTGCGCATGAAAACCGCAACACTGATAATCCTTGGCGATGCAGTTCACTCGGAAATGGCCGGCGAAATGGCAAGATTTGAGACGTCCATGCTTATCATGGATCTTATATTCCGGCTCAAACTGACCTTCCCCGGCAATGTTTTTTATATTAAAGGCAACCATGACAGTTTTGCCCCGGAGATAAATAAAAACGGCATACTGCAGGGCGAGTTGTTCAGGGAAACGCTTCTTCAGGTTCGCGGCAACGAGTACGTTCAAGAGATGCGGTACTTCTACGATCACCTGCCCTGCATCATCCTTTCCGACAGTTTTATTGCCTGCCATGCCGGGCCGCCCCGGGCACCAATCAGTAGAGACGATCTCATTAATATCGACAAAAACAGCAACCTTGCTATCGAGCTGACCAACACCCGGCTGAATCGTCCGCATTACTTCACGGGATACAGTAAAAGCGATGTCAAACAGCTGCGCAAGTCACTCGATCTGCCCCCGAAAACACGATTTATCGTCGGTCATACGCCGATGGATCCATTTGGCAGTTTCTGGCTTCACGCCGGAAATATCAAGAACCATCATATAATCTACAGCGCCCACAGTGAAGGCCCCAGCCTCTTTATTCGAACAGGAGAAAGTTTCTCGCCCATAACATTTCCGGCGGAGCCTCTCATTGATGTCATCAATGACCTTATCTGAACGGAGTTCAAAGTCATGTTGCCACCACATAATTCTGTTGACTTTCCTGTAAAACTTATTATGACTCCGTCACGTTCTCCAACTTCTCATATCACAGAAAAACTCTTTCTTTCTCTTCACCCACACCAAAGAACATAATGCACACAACGCTCTGTTCGACTGCTGCCACGTGAAGGAAAAATCTGCTCAGGAGGTCGCAACATTATGCCATCAAGCCGTTCCCTCTCCGGACTCCTTCGCGGGTCACCGTTCAAGCCCATCCAGGAACACATGAGAGTAGTCTTTTCCTGTGTCTGTCTGATCCCGCCTCTCTTTGATGCCGTCTACCGGGAAGATTCCGAACAAGTCAATGATTTTGCTCAGCAAATCAAAGAGCTCGAGACAAAAGCCGATAAGCTGAAGTCGACATTCAGGCTGAACATGCCAAAGTCGCTCTTCCTCCCCGTCGACAGGAAGGATCTCCTCAGTCTTATCGGAGACCAGGATAAAATTGCCGACACCACCGAAGATATCGGCAAAACATTCCTGTTCAGGGATATGGTGGTGCCGGAAGAAATAAAGGCGCTGCTCGATGAACTGCTGGAAGGAACGATGGAGATAAGCGCCGCCGCAAGACAGATGATTGAGCAACTCGACGAGTTGCTGGAAGTCGGCTTCGCCGGCCGTGAACTCGACAAGGTTACTCAGATGATCGCGGGAGTCCGAACCAGCGAACATAACATCGACGAAATCGTGCACCGCATTCGCAGAAAACTTTTTACCCTGGAAAAGGAGCTTGACCCGATCTCGGCCATGTTCTGGTACCGGATTATCGACCTCGTCGCCGGAATCTCCGATCAATCCGAGAACCTTGCGGATCGTGTTCTCCTTTTTCTGTCAAAATAATTCTCGAGGCCTCCAATGGAAATTATTGCTGCATATGGCACAGTATTTTTAATTTTAGCCGTTATTTTCGGGCTCTACATGACCTGGGGCGTCGGTGCCAACGATCTGGCCAATGCCATGGGCACATCGGTAGGCGCCGGAGCCGTGACTGTCAAGCAGGCGATTGCTATTGCCATCATCTTCGAGTTTCTCGGCGCTGTTTTGGCCGGCGGACATGTGACGGACACTATCAGGAAAGGAATTATCGATCCGAGCGGCATAGCCGACACTCCTGAAATCCTCGTCTATGGCATGCTGGCTTCCCTGCTTGCCTCGGCAATCTGGCTGATGATTGCCTCGGCAAAAGGATGGCCGGTTTCCACCACCCATTCCATCATCGGTGCCATCATCGGCTTTGCCATTGTTGCGTTGGGACCCGAGGCGGTGAAGTGGCAAAAAGTAGGCGGGGTAGTCATGAGCTGGCTGATCTCCCCTCTAGTCGGCGGCACTATTTCCTTCTTGCTGGTGATGAGCACGCGCAAACTCATCTTCGATACCGATAATCCCTTAAAAAACGCCAAACGTTACGCCCCTGTTTACATTTTTCTTGTTGGGTTCATCATTTCCCTGGTAACGCTCTTCAAGGGTCTCGAACATCTCCACCTTAACCTTACGACTCTCCAGAGCTTTGCCGTAGCAACCGGCATTGGCCTGCTTACCGGCTTCATCGGCTGGATGTTCATCCGTGGCATAAAGGATGATCCAACCGCAAACAAGTCCTTCAGCTACGCCAGCGTCGAAAAGGTCTTCACCCCGATGATGCTCTTTACTGCCTGCTCAATGGCGTTTGCCCATGGCTCAAACGACGTCGCCAACGGCATCGGACCCTTGGCAGCCGTATTCAGTATCGTCACTTCAGGTGGCGAGGTCATGCAAAAATCCACTCTGCCGGTGTGGATCCTGCTGCTGGGCGGATTCGGCATTGTGCTCGGACTGGTGACGTTCGGCTTCCGGGTGATGCAGACGATCGGTAAAAGGATTACCGAATTGACTCCGTCACGCGGTTTCTGCGCCGAACTCGGCGCGGCAATCACGGTCGTTATTGCCTCCCGGACCGGACTGCCGGTATCAACCACGCATATCCTGGTCGGAGCTGTTCTCGGAGTGGGTCTTGCCCGTGGAATTGGCGCCCTTGACCTGCGAGTAGTGTTGAACATAATCGTTTCCTGGCTGGTAACCCTTCCCGCCGGCGCGGGCATGGCAATGATCATCTTCTTCACCCTGAAAGGTATTTTCGGTTAATCGCCCTCCCCATATCTTTTATTGACCCTGGCGTTGCAGTTGTCGCCAGGGTCTTTTTTTGAATACAGGCTTGATTTCATGCACGTACTTCGCCTCTCAAATGTCTGACAAATGAGTGCTCAACCACTGCAACTCCTTATTTTTTCGTTATTACCCCTTGAAAAACGACGGCAGGTCGATATAATAATAACAAAGGTTCGAAGGAGTCTTATAGTCAAAGTTCAATTTCCTACCTGTAGTTGCCCAATGAAGCTCACCTAGAGGAGGAGGAAGTCAATGCCAAAAAAAGACACCACAAAACCGAAAAAGACTACTCAAAAGTTTGATGCCCCTGAAGATCGGCGGGCCACAGAACGTCGAAAATCAAAAGGTGACGGTTACACATATATTCCGATGGTCGGTTGGTATTGCAGACGGGAAGAAAGCAGACGGGGCGGTGATGACAATTTCAAGTAATCGAAATATCTACATTTTTTTCAGAGCGAGCATGAAATCGCGCCAGACAGGTGCGGCAGAGGTTCCCCCGCTCTCGCTTCGCCCCATCGACTGATTTCGATCATTGCCAAGCCATACTCCTGTTGTGTATCTCTCGTCATACCCTACAAACCATGCGTCCCGATTCTCGTCGGATGTGCCTGTTTTGCCTCCCCCGACACCGGGTACATCGGCCACGACTCGACCGGTCCCGTGACGGGTGACGCCTTGCAGCATCTTCCGCAAATGACCTAATGCAGTTCCTCCAAGTACGGCATGGCGTTTGCGATCTTTTTCCGGACTCAGCACCTTCCCGTCGGCAGTGATAATTTTTTCGAGAAATGATGGTTCGACAAAGGTGCCATTGCCGGCAAAGGGGGTATAAGCTGCCGTCATCTCAAGAATGGTCACATCCGCTGCGCCAAGAGCCAGTGAAAGATCCGGTGGCAGATTTGAACTGATCCCGGCACTTCTGGCTATTTTGTGTACTTCTTTATACCCTGTTTTCTGCATGATCCGGACTGTTGCGCTATTGAGGGAAAATGCCAGCGCATCGGCAAGTGTGGTCCGTCCGTGATATTTTCCCGAGTAGTTTTGAGGACTCCATCGCTTGCCATTCCTTCCGGTAATGGAGAGCGGACTGTCCTCGACAACAGAGTCCGGCGCCCATCCCTGGTTTAAAGCGGCTGCAAATACAAAAGGCTTGAAGACAGAACCGGCCGGTCTTCTGGCCTGGGTGGCCCGATCAAAGGGAGAGTCCATAAACGAAACTCCTCCAACCAGAACCCGAACCCTGCCGGTTGCGGTTTCTATGCACACCAGACCACCTTGAGGAACCGCCTCGAGCACCTTGCCTTCTAACGTTTGCCGGGCAAGGCTTCCCTTCACCCCTTTCTGCACTGCGGCGGAGCCTTGTTCCTGCAGTCTTGAATCGAGATGAGTATAAATCTTTGCGCCTGCCGTCTGCAGTGACCGGCCGAGAATGGCGCGGGCACGCTTTTTGACAACCTCCAGATAATACCCGTTTTCGGCGGTTGCCTGAAGACTTCGATCATTCATCGTGATCGGCTCATCATAGGCCGCTTTTGCAGCGTCTGCAGAGATATAACCGTCGGCCGCCATCCTGTTGAGCACGTATTTCTGTCGTTCGACCGCCCTGTCGAGGTGATCGAAAAGGGAGTATCGGCTTGGCGCCTGAGGCAGACCGGCAAGCAGTGCACACTCGGCAAGGCTGAGCCGGGCTGCGCTTTTGCCAAAATATGTCCGGGCCGCAGCCTCAACGCCATGCGCTCCTTCCCCAAGATAGATCTGATTGAGGTAAATGTACAAAATCTCATTCTTGGTAAGGAGCTTGTCGATTCGCCAGGCAAGAATCGCTTCTTTAAACTTCCTGACATAGGTCTTTTCCGGGGTCAACAGGAGTGACTTGGTGACCTGCTGGGTGATCGTCGAGCCCCCCTGGCTCCTCGCCCCATCGCGAAAATTATTGATGGCCGCGCGCATCACGGAAAAAAAATCAAGGCCGGGATGATCGTAAAAGCGACCGTCCTCAGCCGCGACAAAGGCTTTGGGGAGAAAAGGCGACATTGCCGTCAGGGGAATAACTGTTCTGTCTTCGGTGAACATCCGTTCGATGATCCGGCCTTGACGATCATAAATGACCGTTGACTGCGGCGGGTTGTAGCCGGCAACCGAGCTCAGTGCGGGAATGTTCAGACTGATCAGGATAAAAAGCAGAGTTCCCAGAAAAGCTGTCTGCAGCAGACAGGTTATGAGAAGGAATGCCCAGATATGTTTTTCCGTGTAGACTTTTGGCCGCACACGGGAATTTCCGGCCGGATTCTTGGGAGTGGGCTTTTGTTTAGGAGGTGGCACTGTTGGGACACTCATGGTAATATTGCGGTTCTTGCCTAGGCATTGATAACACTCTAACATCTGTCCGTGAACTATCAACAGGAAAGTCCGACCCATGTCAAATATCCGAATCCTCCCCGAACAGCTCGCCAACCAGATAGCAGCGGGTGAAGTCGTCGAGCGACCAGCCTCGGTCGTCAAGGAATTGGTTGAAAACAGCCTGGACGCCAAGGCAAGCCGAATTGAAATAGAGATCGAGGGGGGTGGTACCAAACTTATCCGCGTCATCGACAACGGCATCGGCATGGATGAGGACGATCTTTTGCTCAGCCTTGAGCGGCACGGCACCTCGAAAATACAAACGGAGCATGATCTTGCGGCAATCTCAACCCTGGGCTTCCGCGGCGAGGCCATCCCTTCCATCGGTTCTGTTTCTCAGCTGACCATTACCTCACGCCCCGGTAACGCGGAATTGGGCACCAGAGTCGTGCTCCAATATGGGAAATTGACAAAAGTCCATGAAACCGGCTGCAGTTACGGAACAACCTTTGAGGTGCGCAACCTCTTCGGCAATACCCCCGCCAGGCGAAAATTTCTGAGAACCGTCCGTACCGAACTCGGCCATATCGATGAGATCGTCAAGAGCTATGCGCTCGGCTCCCCGGCCGTCACCTTTATCGAGAGAATCGACGGCCGGGATGTCCTTAACCTCGACAGCACCCTGTCATTGCCGCAAAGGCTTTGCCGCATCATACACTATGAGGAGGCCTTCATCCCCTTGGACCGGAGCGCCGGGACTGCTCTCTGTCCCGGCATCTCCGGCTTTCTTGTGCCTCCGGAAAAGGTCACTGTCGGACCTGCGAAACTGCGCATTTTTGTCAACGGAAGAGCGGTCAGGGACCGAATGATCGTCCATGCGGCAACCGAAGGAATGCGGGGCTTTCTGATGAAGGGCAAAAACCCGGCGGGTCTGATCCACCTCAACCTCCCGCATGGAGAGGTCGATGTCAATGTCCATCCGGCCAAGCATGAAGTTCGTTTCCGCAATGTTCGTGACGTTCATGCCCTGCTCAGCCAGTCGATTGCCCGGGCCATAGAGGATTATCAGCAGACGGTTAAAACAACCATTTTCGGTCACAACCGCACCGCCGATATCCCGGCGATCCCCCTTGACAGAGCTCTTCCTGAATACGGCGGGTTCGACGATCCCGACCAGGGTCTTAACGGCAGAAGAGAAACCAACTACGAAGTGCAGCCGATCCCCTCTCCGCCACCTTCCAAGCCTTCGCCGACGGCCCCTGCGCCGGCTGCTGCCCGGCTGCAATCTCTTCTTTCCACAGCGGAACCTCTTCGATCCCAGAGAGATAACGACAGGCCCGCCCCTGCAAACGTCCAGCCGCAAAAGACAGCAATCAAACAACCGCCTCCGGCCAGACACAACCTCCTGGTGATAGGGCAGTATGACGATCTGTATATTTTCTGCAGGAACAGCGACGGCTTGCTGGTGATCGACCAGCATGCCGCCCACGAGCGGCTGCTGTATGAAAAACTTCGCAGGCAGTATCTCAGCGACAGCATCGTCAGGCAGACCCTGCTGTTTCCGGAAACCGTCGAACTTTCCTTGTTCCAGACTCGGCTGGCAGAAAGGAACAGCCGGGAAATCGACAAAATGGGTTTCACCATCCGAGAATTTGGCGGCTACACCTATA
The DNA here is from genome assembly GCA_000961725.1 of Desulfobulbaceae bacterium BRH_c16a. Lineage (GTDB taxonomy): Bacteria > Desulfobacterota > Desulfobulbia > Desulfobulbales > Desulfocapsaceae > Desulforhopalus_A. The sequence goes on along the minus strand of LADS01000055.1, from coordinate 57,468 downwards.
TAATATCTGCAATTCCCGCTCTCGCCGGAACTGCCAACCCCCGCGAGCTCTTCCTCAATATCCTGGAGCAGTTCGGCAGCGAGTCCGGCAGGAGCGACAAGGGCAGATTTCTCGACAACATTCTCGCATCTATGGCCTGCAAGGCCGCAGTAAAGGCCGGCACGTCGCTCACCGAATCGGAAATCGATAAACTCCTGAACGAAATGGCCGGAGCAGATCTTTTCTCCCACTGCCCGCACGGCAGGCCGGTGTTTAAGCAGTTCAGCAAGGAAGAAATTAAAAAATGGTTTTATCGGACATGAAGAGCAGACCTCGGCATTTCTCTTTCCGGATCGAGTCGGTCCATACCTGGCGAAAAATAATTTTTCAGCTTATTTTTTTTCTTTTATTGTGCAGTGGTTGTGCCAGGCCGCCCGTTACCAAGGTCATGGAAACCACCGCCTACTGTAGCTGTTCGATCTGCTGCAGCTGGGAACGCGGCAGCTGGCAGTGGCTGAAATTCGATTTCTGGAACCGTTATGTCAGTTCCGGTCCCAGGGCCGGCACGTACTATAGCGGGCTTACCGCCAGCGGCACCGTCCCCTATGCCCCGCAGGAAGGACTCTTCTCCCTGGACAGCTTCTACAGGCCCTGGATGATTCCGGTCCGGCTCATCCTTTTTCCCTGGTATCTGCTGCCCCGAGACGGTACGATTGCAGCCGACACAAAATATTATCCCTTTGGGACCCGCATGCATGTTCCCGGCTATGGCTGGGGCGTGATTGAAGACAGAGGCGGCAAAATCAAAGGACCAACCCGGATCGATCTCTATTTCGACTCCCACTCGGAAGCTCTCCACTGGGGAAGAAAAAAATTGCCGGTGATCATTGAATATCGCCGATAAGCTGTCATAAAAATAAACCGCTGAGACGAACGAGAGACCATGACTGTCAAACCACAGCTTATTCTCAGGGTTTTTATTCCCTTTGCCGCCGGCTATTTTCTTTCCTACCTTTACCGGGTGGTCAATGCGGTAATCGCCCCCAATCTCATCACTGACGTCGGAATCGGTCCGTCCGCCCTCGGTATGCTCACGGCAATCTACTTTATCGCCTTTGCCTCTTTTCAACTCCCGCTCGGCGTTCTGCTCGACCGTTACGGGCCACGGAGGGTCGAAGGAGTATTGCTGCTCTTTGCGGCTCTGGGCGCCTACCTCTTTGCCACGGCGGAAAGCCTTGGCAGCCTGGTTGTAGCCAGAGCCCTTATTGGTTTTGGAGTCTCCGCCTGCCTGATGGCTGCATTCAAGGCGTATACCCTCTGGATTCCGAGAGAAAAGTGGCCGATGATCAACGGCTTCCAGATGGCCGCCGGTGGCCTCGGCGCTCTCGCGGCGACCGCTCCGGTCGAAGCGGCTTTGCAGTTTACCGACTGGCGCGGAGTTTTTATGGGACTGTCCGTTGTTACCTTGATCATCGCCGGAACAGTTTTCTTCGTGGTCCCTGAAAAAAAACGCGAGGGTGCAGGCGAAAGCCTGCAGAACCAGCTGCGCGGCATCCGCGAGGTGTTCACGAGTAAAACCTTCTGGCGCACCGCCCCGCTCACCACTCTGTCCCAGGCAGCTTTCATGGCCATCCAGGGACTGTGGGCCGGTCCATGGTTGAGCCACGTGGGAAAATTCTCCCGGCCGGAGGTGGCGGAGGTTCTTTTTGCTGTCGCCCTGTCGATGGTTGCCGGCTTCATTATTCTCGGCAGTCTGGCCGAACGGCTGAGCAAGAAAGGCATAACGGTTGCCGCCACTGCCGTGACCGGCATGACTCTGTTCATGGTGGTCCAGCTCCTCTTGCTTTTCCAGCCGGGCGGCTGGACTGTTCCCCTGTGGCTTGCCTTCGGCTTTCTCGGCACATCGGGAGTCATTGCCTATTCCGCTTTATCGCAGACCTTCCCGATTCATTTATCAGGCAGGGTAACAACGGCCCTGAACCTGCTGGTTTTCGTTGCCGCCTTTGTCGCCCAGTGGGCCGTCGGGGCAATGATCGACCTCTGGTCAACCGGTAACGGGCAATCCCTTGATGCGGCCGGATTCAATGCTGCATTCGGCATTCTGCTCCTGCTTGAACTGGCAGGACTTCTGCACTATCTCCTGTCTCCGATATATGGCACAGGCTTTTTCACCAAGCTCATGAGCAGCTTACGGGTGAAAGATCGGTGAAGTTGCGGTCCTTTGATGTTCACCGGTGGACGATTACGTTACAAAGAAAGAAATAATTACATTTGAGTTATATTTGAAAGGATAAGGATATGGTAGGATCCCAGATAGTTACTATAATCGGCGGTGGTCTGGCAGGCTGTGAGGCGGCCTGGCAGGTTGCCGAAAGAGGCTGCAAGGTACGCCTTGTCGAGATGAAGCCTCATACATTCAGCCCCGCCCACCAGTCGGAGCATCTGGCGGAACTGGTCTGCAGCAATTCACTCCGGTCAAACGACCCGACCTCGGCGGTTGGTCTGCTCAAGGAGGAAATGCGCCGCTGCAATTCCCTGATCATCCGGCAGGCCGAAGAGACTGAAGTGCCGGCAGGCAGAGCTCTCGCCGTCGACCGTGAAATGTTTGCCGCCCGCATTACTGCCGTTTTGGCGGCGCACCCTCTGGTGGAAATCGTCAGGGAAGAGGTCCTGACTCTTCCTCCGCCATCGGCCAACCCAACTATTCTTGCCACCGGTCCGCTCACCTCGGAACCACTCGCAGCCTCTCTTGCCGAACTTACCGGCAAGGATCGACTGGCATTTTACGATGCCATCGCACCGATAGTCTTCGCCGATTCGCTGGATATGAATATCATCTACTGCAAATCGCGGTACGATGATGGCCCCGGCGACTACCTGAACTGCCCGATGGACCGGGAATGCTACCTGAGTTTCATTACCGAACTGGCCGGCGGCGAGTACATGCCGCTGAAGGACTTCGAAGACGTCAAATATTTCGAAGGGTGTTTACCGGTCGAAGTCATCCGTTCCCGCGGCGACGACACCCTGCGCTTCGGGCCGATGAAGCCGGTCGGTCTTGCCAACCCGAGAACCGGCAGAGATCCCTATGCCGTTGTCCAGCTGCGCAAGGAAAACCGGGAAGGGACCACGTATAATATGGTTGGCTTCCAGACCAAACTGACCTACCCTGAACAGCAACGGATTTTTCGTCTCATCCCGGGAATGGAAAAAGCCGAATTTGCCAGGCTCGGGTCGATCCATCGCAACACTTTCGTCCTTTCTCCGGAGATCCTGCGGCCAACCCTGCAGTTCATTACCAGGCCCGACCTCCTTCTGGCAGGCCAACTCTCCGGCGTCGAAGGATATGTCGAATCGACCGCCATGGGACTGCTTGCCGGAATAAACGCCGCCCGCATCGCCATCGGCCACACTCCGGCAATCCCCCCACCGGAAACCGCACTCGGTGCGCTTATCAACCACCTCACTGCAAGCGATCCTAAAAAGTTTCAACCGTCAAATATCAATTTCGGTCTCTTCCCGGCCTGGGAAAAAAAGGTCAAAAAGAAAATACGGGGACAGGAACGATCCGAGCTTGCGCTGAAGGCACTGGAAGAATGGCAGAAAAGCGAGTGGATTTGAGAGAGCTTATTCCTTGTCGGCAGCGGGGGACTCGGTAAAGCCCCAGTAGGGATAATCCAGCCGATAGTCGGCAACTCTGCCGGGGCTGTGCTCCCTGCTCGCCACCAGCCACAGGGTGCTCGTCGGACTCGCTCCGGCGAGCTCCCTGCCGCTGTCCGGTGAAGTCGGATAGAGCACCATTGCATTGTCGGCACTGTATTCGATGTCTCCGGAACCTTTGAATATGCCGAGATGAGGCTCCTCCCGATAGGAGCCTGTCGTACCCCGGGTAAGTTCGGATATTACCAGAAAAGATACCTGCAAGTCATCGCGGATCGATTCCATCTGTCGCAGCCATGCATCTATGCCGGTACGACGCTCGGTGAATTCATTGAAAGGCAGCTTGTGCAGGCTGTCGATTACCACAACCGTATACTCGCTTCGGGTTTCGTGCCGAATGAAATCGACATGCTTGCGCATCAATTCCGGAGTCACCTTCCGATCATTGATCACCCGCCAGAAAAACAGCATCTTCTCCAGCCCCTTCCTGGCTTCCTCCGCCCTTTGCTTTTCTTCAGCCGGCAAAGTGTGCGCGCTGAGCCGATCGCTTGACAGGCGGGCGATTCTGCTCAGGGTTCTCTGGTAGATTTTCTGCCGGCCATTTTCAAAATCGTAGTAGAGAACCGGGATCTTACGCAAGGCCATCTGAGAGGCGATCTGGATCATAAAAGTCGATTTTCCGACTTTGGGCGCTCCGCCGATGACATTGAGCCCATGGATACCGCCAATCGCAGCATCCAGCAACTGAAAACCGGAGGAAAGATTGCCGTACTCTTCCCCCTGCTCCTTTGCAAGGGTCTGCAGAAACTGCTGATATTCCCGCTGAGGCGAGGAAAAAGGTGAAAAGGCGCGGGACCGCCTGACCATTTCGCCGATTTTTCCGGCAAACGTTTTCCCCGCATCCTTGGCGAGCTTACGCAACGTATAGCCGCGAGGGGCATTCGGCAGCCAGGAGAGTATCCGGGCCTTATAACCAACCCGGTAGGCGAGATTTCTCGCCGCATTTTCCGATTCGACAGTGTTGGCAATGACGATGAAAAGCGTGGTGATTTTGTCAAACAACCTGGCAGGGAGCTTCTCCAGAATGTTGTAATGGGCCACCGCTACGCCGGGAAAACCGAGTTGTTTGAGGGTCAGGAGATTTTCTTCCCCTTCACAGATGAACAAGGCACCGTTTTCACACTTTTGAACATCCTGAACATTATAAAGGTTGAAGGGTTCCCGGCTGAAATCGAGGTTGCCATGCCAGAAAAAGTCTTCAGCCCTCCCGGGATGAATGCACCTGGCAGAGTAGCAATTTCCGTCTTCCTGATAATAGGGAAAAACCAGATACCGACCGTTGAAGCCAATCCGCATCTCCGTCAAAACAGCTCTGCCGATTCCGCTCTCCTTGAAGAGACCGTAAACCGATTCCGTAATTCTGTCCCTGCAGGCAGCCATCTCATCATTGATATTTTCCACCGGATACTCGGGCTGCAATGCGACAATATCCTGATCGGGATCGAATCCCGGCACTTCACTCAAGGGCAGAGCGGCAAGGCGGGCGAACCACAATGGATAACCGCCGGGGACACAACGGTTGAGACAACGGAAATACCCATGGAAGAAACTGTTTTTGTTCAAGAAAACAACAAGACGACCACTTTCGTAGCCATGATCCCTGCAAAACGGGCAATCGGCAGTGATTGTTTCCTGCCATTGCCCCCCGAGATGTTTCAGGTAAAACCGGGAAACCGGATCATTGCCTTCAGTCATAGCTCCCCCGGGGAAAATCAGGCAGGCTGGACATTGCCGAATCGATCGTCATCGTATTACCTGTGATTCCTTCCGGGACGCGGAGATGATTTCAAAAAGGTGCTTATGATCGAGCAATGTATCGTATTTGAGATGAACGGAATATTCGTTTTCCACGGCATAGGCACTTTTCACCGCCAGGATATCGCCAATCAATGCAACCGATTCTCCGGGTCTCTCGCCGGCAGGCAGTTTTATCTGCACTTTCCGCCCGAGCAAGAGGCGGGCATTTTCTTTCTGGGAAATTCTCGCCGTGTAGGAAACGCCGCCGACGGAAATGTCAAAGAGCTCCACCATGGCGCTCACACCAAAACTTTGAGCCTGATTATCGAGCAGCGTTGTCAGGACCCTGCCGCCGATCCTATGCCTCTCATGCTCTCTGCGATCCCTCGAACTCCGTTCCAGAAACTCCTCGATTCGCTCGAACTCTCTGCAAAAATCATGAAGCTTTGGCTCAAGCCCCGGGTATTCATCATTCCATTCCTGCATTTTATCCAATTTTAACATCGAAACATTCGATGTCCCGACGCTGGCGACGGAAATGGTCCAGACCGAAGCGTCAAAGAAAGCCCCGGCACCAAATATTTCCCCACTTCCCATTGTTTTCACCAAGACTTCATTGCCTTGGTCTACAAAATACAGCTTGACCTTGCCGCTATTGATAAAAAAGAGTGAAGTCTGCAAAGTCCCCTGACTGACGACGACCTCCTCATTCAGATAGGATCTATGTTTTAAAGCATAGTAGAGCGCACTGAATTCCTCGGTCGTCAAGACATCGTATAACTTACTCCAGATCTCAAGATGGCCTTTATCGATACCGGCCGCCTTCTCACGGTCGATAATTTCCGCCGCCTGAATAATATGGCTGAAAGCCGTTCGATCTATTTCAATAAGCCACTCGCGAAGATTCTCCGCCTGAGAGAAATTGCGCGACCGGGCGGTTTTTTCAATGAGCTGCAATAATTGATCCTTACCTTCCGCCAGATTTCCTCGCGATAAAAGAGTCCGCACCGCCTGTTCCTGCTGGAGTCCGGTAATAATGCGCTGGGTCTTTCCTACCTTCCCCATTTTTGCCGCCTGCTTCATGGCAATTTTTCGCAATTGACTGGCCTGGAGATGTTTTTTTCGAGTTTCCTGGAGATCGCTGTCAAGGCTTTTAAGCGCTTTTTCGGCGCTGCTCCACACGTGCTCCGGTATTCTTTTTCTCGCTGCTCGCCCTCCCTGCAACTGAAGAAAAGCCTGCACTCCTTTGTGGGCGGCCGGACATGGGCAACGGCCCAGGGTGTCGAGCAGCCGCAGCAAAATGTCCGCTCGGTTTTTCTCGCTGAAAGTTTCATAATCGACCAGCAGTTGAGAGAGATGAACAGCAACCTCCTGCTCGCAACCATTTGCCAGGGCTCCGATAATCTCGACCTTGATCAATTCGGTAGAATCGGCAAGAGCGGCGAGCAGCAAGGCCTTCCGTTTCTTTCCGGCAATTCTGTACAGACAGAGGAAAGCCTCTCGCTGCACCCGAAAATCCTCGTGTTTAAAATATGGCAGGACACTTTCGGCATCGGCTTCGTCTCCGGTCTCACCGAGGAGTTTGATAAGATTGCGCTTGCCGTACCACGGCATATGTTCGGGGAGACGTTCGAGGAGTATCGGGACAAGAAAGCCCCTGCCGGAGGTGAGCAAGTCGATAATCTTCATCCGGTCTGCGGTCTTATCGGTATTGATCAATGTCTCGACAAGAAAACGGACAGCAACAGGCCCCTGCAATGCTAGTCGATACCCCAGCGCTTCATCCTGCGGAGCCGACAGACAATCCGCCAGCAGCTTAGGCAGCTGTGTCCGCTGTATCCCTCTGTCCTGAACTTTACCGATAATCCCTTTTACAGCCGACGACCTGCTCGCCTGGCCGGTTCGGATCCGGAAAAATATGGCTAAGATCTTGTCTCCCCGCTCGTACTCGCCGCACTGCCAGCTGTTCTGCATGACAAGATGCAAGAGGGAAACAACTTTTTCCAGGACTATTTCACTCACAGAAAGTTTGCACACTGTATGAATGAGCGATTCGAGCAGCAGATCGACAAGTTTCCAGCGACCGTCGACGACAAGCTTCTCGCCAATGACAACCATGCTCCGCAGCAAGGATTCCTGCCCGGCTTGATAGTCTGTAAGAAAATATTCGGTCATGCTGCCAAGCAGTTTCCCGGGGGTGTCGAGATCGTCCTGCCCCAGCATCTGCAAGACCGCATCGGGGAGGTGCTGTACCAGTTCTTCACTTCTGAGCAGGCTTGTATTGCCCTGTAAAAGTCCTGCGATTCCAGCCTCAAGGCGTCGTTGCTTCCTCGCTTTCTCGCCTTCGTGAATAATGGCTCTGGCCTTTTCCGTGCTGAGATACTGTTTTGCTCTCCCGGTATTCATCAATTGAAGCAGTATCCTGCCGAAATATTTCACCCGTGGCGAATTCGCTCCCCCGAGCAATTGCGCTTTGGCCAGCTGTTCACGAAAAATAATGAAAATCCCGCCAAGGAGATCATTGGTCAGAGAACCGACGAGGGCGTCATAGAAAGCAGAGCCGAAACTTCCCGGATATTCCTGTGACAATAAAACACAAAGCGCCGGTTCTTTAAGATTTTCCACAAGGATCTTGGCAACTTCACGCGCCACTTCACTTCTTTCGCCTTCGCCGATGCCTGTCTCCGCTCTCTGCAACATTATCGGAAACAGGGGAGAGGAGACAATCGCTCTTTTCTTCTGAATATCCTGAAGAATGTAGGCGACACCGGCAACAAGAAGTTCCGTGGCGGTTTCCTTGACCGCCAGTCTTTTTTCGAGGTCGCTGTCGATTGATGCCTTCTTGTCCATGCCGCAAAGTCCGGCGACCAGCTCCGGTTGCAGTTTCACCATCTTTCCAGGTGGACTTCCAGCCTCTTGGTGGCTTCCGACATTTTCCTGCTGTCCATCCTCAGCGGATTCCGGGAAGTAGCCTGAGAGACCTAAGCTGGTAATAAATGAGAGTCCACCGCCTTCCCTTTTGATTTTTTCCGGAGATGCGATGAATACGGAAAGGAGTTGACCGAAAGCAAATCTATCCATTTCCGGTCCGAGCAGCAGTTTGGGCATTCCAAGCATTCGCAACTGTCGAAAAACGACCAGATTGGGAAAGGAGTCGAGCACCTCCTGATCGAGGAGAACTCCGCAAATACACGGAGAATCCTCTTTAAAGGAGAACCAGAGCGCACCCTGTTCGCGCAGAAAAAGCTTTACCCCTTTGTAGCCTCTTTCAACAGCATTGGCGACCTGGGGCGTCTCCGGCGGATAGAGACGACTCGTCACGATTGCATTATTTAACACCTTTAACGCATCGACACTTTTACTTGGCAGAACAATTTGGATCATAATTATACACCGTCATCAACACCTGATCTTGTCCAGCAGTATATCACATCCCCCGGCATTCTACCTTGCACCTTTTTTGGTAAAAAGCGCTTTTTTCCGTTTCAAGAACGGCAAGGAGATCAAGTGCGAGCGATAAGTTTTCATATATTACCTTAGAAAACACGCCTCCACCGAAAAAGTCAACTCACCGCAACGATTTTCTCAATTGACCCGGCCAGGCGGGTTCGATAACTTTATGCGACAGAAGCACATTCAGCAGTTCACACAATGGCAGGCCGACGACATTTGAGTAGGAACCGTCTATGCTTTCAACCAGGCAGGCACCCTTGCCCTGTATGCCATACGCACCGGCCTTGTCAAGGCTTTCACCGGCTGCAACATACGCCTCTGCGGTTTCTTTTGTGAATACCGTAAAACGCACGAAGGTATTGACCGATTTTACAACTTTCACACCTTGACCGGAGTGGGTGACACAGAAGCCTGTCAAAACGCGGTGCTCCCGACCGGACATGGTCAAGAGCAATGCCACCGCTTCCTTTTCATCCAATGGCTTGCCTAGGATCTTTTTATCAAGGCAGACAACGGTGTCGCCGCTGATCACCCACGCATCCGGATACTGTCTGCTCACGGAAACAGCTTTTTCGACAGCCATCCGCATGACAAAATCTTCAGGACTCTCACCGGCAACCGGCTGCTCATTGACGACACTCGTCCGGACTGTAAACTTCAGCCCCATCTCTTGTAAATATTGCTGCCTCCGGGGAGAGCCGGAAGCCAGAACAATTTCATGTTTATTTTGATACATTTTTTCTCGATTCGATTATCGGGAGCCATTACAAAACAACGTGGCTATGTTTTCAGGAAATCCGTCCTCATCTCAGAAGAATGCAAGAATTGCACCGCTTTATCCAATCATTTCTCCCCAAAGGGGTACTCCTTGTTAGTTATTCCTTTGGAGTCTCCGGCCAAAACCCGATTTGATCCAAAGGCGGCCGACAGATCTCGGTCAGCTCGGATTGAATACAGTGACAGAAACGAATTGACGGTCGAGCCTGGTACGCTTACCAGAAAATCGTGAGATCCCCAGCCGGCAAACTGACATTATTTGTCACAAGTGACAGGAATAAGCCCTGTAATATGAACTCCTGTAATGAGCAGAATCACTGGTTTATCCTCGAATGGCATACCCGCCATCGACGGTGATTATCTGCCCCTGGATCATTGCCGACAGCTCACTGCAGAGAAATAACGCAATATCGGCAACATCCTGCGGTGTGGTCAGACGCCCGAGGGGAGTTCGCTCAGTAGCCGCCTTGAGAATTTCATCCCGGTTGGGAAAATGCTTCAGGGCATCGGTATCAACCGCACCGGCACTGATGGTATTGACATTGATTCCCAGGGAGCCAAGCTCGACGGCCAGATGACGAACCAGCGATTCCAGCGCCGCCTTCGACGCACCGACCGTCGTATAGTTTTCAATTGCCCGGACAGAACCAAGACTTGAGACTGCAATGATCCGACTGCCCCTCTTCATCAGCGGCAGCCCCTGCTGGACAAGGGTAAGCAACGCCCTGGCGTTGATATCCATAGCCCAGTTCCAGTGCCGTTCGGTCAATTCGAGGGCTGGCTTCAAAACTCCAGATGCAGCGTTGCTCACCAGGATATCGAGCTGGCCGAACTCACTTCCAATGATCTCAAACATTTCCCTGACATCGCCGCCGTTGGCGACATTTGCCTTCACCAGAAGACACTTCCTTCCCAGTTTTTCCACCTCGTCTGCCGTTTGCCGGGCATCTTTTTTGTGGCGTACGTAATTTACCACTACATCCGCTCCATATTCCGCCAGCCGAATGGCAATGGCTCTGCCGATTCCCCGGGATCCCCCGGTTATGAGTGCTTTTTTCCCCTGTAAATCAAACATATAATGCTGTCCTTTGTTATATTAAACTTTAAGCACAAACCTATTAATAATCGAAATCGGGATCGAAATACGTAACTAACGGATTCGATCCCGATAGCGATTTCGATTTCGATTCACTCACGCCGGCTCAGGGTCGGATCTTCAACATAAATCTTTTCATCATCCCGCGCCAGAACCGGAAAGGATTGAAGCGGACCTTATCAAGATCCATCGGAGCAATGAAGCCCGATCCATGGAAGTGTTGCGGCAATAGTATCGGACAGACAATATCGCCGCCTTCGCTGCCGACGAGCTTTCTCGCCGCCGCCTCCTGCGAAAGAGGACTCTGCCGAGGGTCGAGTTCAAGTGCCTGGAGCAGTGCCGTGTCCATTGCCACCGGAGATTTTGCCGCGGCGATACAGGCCAGAGGAAGCGGACTGCCGTCAAGGGGGCCTGAGATATGCATGGCCAGAACGCCGTCAGCCAGATGAAGTTGAGCAGGAAGGATATCGAGGAGATCAAGAATAATTCCGGCAAAATTGCTATGGGAGTTGCCATGAACCATGTGCAGCATTGCTTTATTTACCCCTGAGACGACGCCGAAAATATTTTTTACCCCGAGAGTCACATACATTTGATTATGGGCCTTTACCTTGGGCAACCCGACCAGCAGGTCACAGTCCAAAGCCTCCTGTGCTACAGTTACGGTCACTCCGCCAGCCAGCCGTTTGCGCACGGGAGTGGAAAATTCAACAAAGCGTACGTCCATCCCCTGGAGCGCTTGGGTAATGCCGAGCTTCCGGCAGACCCTTTCGGCGCTGCCGAAAGCCGGAGAATCACCCAGGCGAACCCTGGCGCCACAATCGAGAAAACAGGCGGCAACGGCGGCAATAAACTGGGGATGGGTACAGGCCAGACCAACTCCGCCGCTGATAAGGTTCGGTTTCAATAACACTGTTTTACCGTGAAAATTGCTTTCTGCAAGTGCGGACATCGCCGTTTCGACGATTGCCTTGATGGCCGATTGTTCATAGACGGCACAGCGCTGCAGCACCACCTGTAAAACCAGGTCGTTCATAAGTCGGAATTAACGGTGACCGAATGGCGGGATGTGGAAAAAGAAAAACCGGACCCTAGCAGGTGGGTCCGGTTTTTCCCAGGAGAAAAGAGAGAAGAGATAAAGCATATTCTCATTTGCATATTGTATGCCACCCACATTCCCAATAAATAATAATCAATAAATCAAAGCGTTTGAATGGATTCACCTGGCAGAAAATGGCTTTCACGAGCTCGAAAACGTACAATATTTTGAATTTAAAAGCCATGTCGGTACAAAAATCATCCCTCCCTCGTGTGATTACAAGGTGATAGCTGTCTCATTATTTAAACATTCACCGTAAGGGGGTCGCACTATTCCTTGAACAGTATCACTCTGGTCCTGATAACATCTTCATTTTTCTCAATTTCTTCTATAACCGCAAGGGGAACGGCGGACTCGACATCGATGATGTTGTATCCGACCGTACCGTTCGACTGGTTCAAATAACTAGCAATATTCACCCCATTGTTGCCGAAGGTATTGGAGACGAAGGCGATCATTCCAGGTACATCACGGTTGATGACTATCAGCCTGGAATGGACCTTATCGGATGGAGTCGATTCTATATTTGGAAAATTGACGCTGTGGACGACATTGCCGTATTTCAAATAATTGGAAAGTTCTTTCACTGCCATGGTGGCACAATTTCCTTCGGATTCGGAAGTCGAAGCGCCAAGATGCGGCGTTGTCAGTACTTTATCGTGCTTGACCAGAGCCGGCGTCGGGAAATCGCAGAGATAGGCTTCAAGATAGCCATTGTCGAGAGCCTCGATCACTGCCTGCTCGTCGACAATCGGTCCCCGTGAATAATTGACCAGCACCGCGCCTTTCTTCATTCTGGCGACAAATTGTTTATCGACCAGATTGCGGGTCCTGTCATTCAGGGGAAGATGCAGGCTCACCACATCGGCATCGCCGACGGCATCACCAAGCGACCTGCAGATCCGGACTTCCGGAGAAAGCTGGTGGATGTTGGAGAGTGCCGGGGCCGGATCGAAACCGTTGACCTTCATGTAACGAAACACTCCGCCGTTTGCCAGCCGTACGCCGATCTGACCGAGACCGATAACCCCCAGGGTTTTTCCGGCGATCTCCTCGCCCTTGAAAGCGCTCTTTCGCGCCTCGACCTCGCCGTTTACCTTGCCTGGCTCCATCGTCGCCAGAGACCTGCAGAACTCGATTCCGCGATAGATATTTCTCTTCCAGACCCCGATCATCGGAAATATCAGATCGACCACGGCATTGGCGTTGGCTCCGGGCGTATTGAGAACACAGATGCCTTTTTCGGTAGCCCTGGCGACGTTGATGTTATTGGTACCTGCTCCGGCCCGGGCCACGGCGAGCAACGTCGGATAGTCGTCGACGTTCAGCGGCGAACTGCGCAGAATAATGCCGTCGGGCGCCTTTTCGTCGGCGGAAACCACAAATTTATTGCCGAAAAGCCGCAGACCTTCCTGGGCTATGGTGTTTATCTTCTTGATCTTGTAAACCCGCATGGAATTCTCCTTATTCCTTTTTCATCTATAATCGAAAGGCACTCCCTGGAAACAGGTGCTACTATATACCGAGCCTCACGAAGAGCAACACTTTTCCCGGCCGTAAAACAACCAGTGCTAAAAAACCACTACCTTATTGAAACCAAAAAGAGAATCATCCCGTTCCGCCAGAACACACAGGATCGGTTCTGCCGAGCTGCCGGCAAGGCCGATCCGAATAAGGGTTTCAGGAGAAATTCCAGTAAAAAATGACTTGCGGAAGAACTGGTTGCGATTGGCCCTGCCATACACCCCGGCAAGTTCCTCGGGCAAAGACTGGTAGAGCGCCGACCTGATACTTTCCGGCTGCTCCATAGCTTCCTCCACCTTCAGGCAATCCGGCAAAAATCGGAAGCCGCAGCGAAGCCAGTCGTAGCGCAGCAATTCAGTGATCAGCTTGCGGTCGTCCCGTCCATCGATCAGTGCCACCAATAAAGAACACATCAGCTCCTGGGTTGCCGCCAGCTGAAAAAATCCTCGCCCATGGCAGAGCCCGAGCAACTGCTCAAAGAATGCAAAAGAATCCTCCTGCCGGCTGCGCAGATATCTCCAGAGGGAAACAAAGTACCTGTTATTAAAGAATTTTTCCACGCATTCCGAGAACCAGTACAACTCACAGAGCGTGGCGTGGTCGAGCCATTTGCTGGCAAAAACGGCATAGGGCGGTTCGCTGCTGTGTTGATATCCATCTTCTCCTGCACCGTGGCAGATCGGTGTATCCGGCAGGATTTTCAGCAGGCCCATCTGGATATAATGGGCACCCATGGCAAAAACATCCCTGAAGGAGTTGGCAAAGCTTGTCCGCGTCTCATGGGGCAGACCGAGAATCAGATCGACATGAAGGTGAATAGTGTCGAAACCGGCAAGCCTGCTCACCGTCCGGTGAGCCTCGAGCGGGTCGACCCGCCTCTTTACCGCTTCGAGGGTAGACGGGTTGGTCGACTGAATTCCCAGTTCAAACTGGAAGCGGCCTGGCTGCACGGTTGCCAGAAAAGCGAACATCTCTTCGGTGAAACGATCGGGGGCCATCTCGAAATGAAAAAGAGTGTCACCGCCCTCAATGGCCAGAAACTGCCAGATGGCCAGCGCCCGGTCAGGACGGTCGTTGAACGTGCGATCGATGAATCGCACGACCTTGGGCCGATGACGGAGGATATCGCCAAGTTCCTCTTCGACCACCGCCAGATTCTTATGGTAGATCCCCTTTTCCGCGGCGGAAAGACAGTAGCTGCAACTGAACGGACAGCCCCTCGAACTTTCGTAATATATGTGCCTGTTTCGCAGATGACTGTGAAAATCGCTCTCCCGGTAAGGGTAGGCAAAAGACCGCCCGGCCATTTTGAAAAATGAACCGGTGTAGCGGGGCTGGAGAGAACCCTCTGTCAGATCCGTATAGAATTTTCTCCCGACTGCCTCGATCTCGCCGATTACCACTGTGCAGTTGTCGGCTCCCAGCCGGTCTCCCAGCACCGAGGCCTGCGGTCCACCGATTACTACCCGGCATTGCGGCAGGCAGATACGCAGATCGCGAGTGAGTCTTTCTACAAGACTGCTGTTCCAGATGGCCGCAGAAAAGAAAATATACCTGGGATTTCCCGCGCTCAGTCTGATTACCATCTCATAATAATTATCATTGATGGTGAACTGGTACAACTCTGCCTCCATTTCCGGGCAATTTTCCGCCAGCTCGTTTCTGACGTAGAAAAGCGCCAGACAGGAGTGGGTAAAGCGGGCGTTAAGGCCAACTATCTTGATCTGTTTCAACGGTAACACCTTGCCGACATTGTAAAGTTAGTAATCGTTCACCGGTATGCATCAAAAGACTACATAACCCGGATCTGTAACCGTTCATCCAGTGCTCCAGGTTCGTTCAAGCAGGCCGCCGAGCTAGAGTTGGCTCTGTGAGGTGGCCTGATCGGACGAAAATGGGGTGCTGGTGAACGGTTACTAAAGTTAAAGAATTTTTTGAGCATGAAAGGGAGTTCGATATTACTTTATACGAAAATCGCGCGGCAAGAGGCTCTATTACCGCACACTTCCTCCAATCGGATCCCCATAGGATATCTGTCATGACATTTGCCAGAATATTTTCGGCTGCTTTTTTCTTTTTCGTGCCACTGCTCCTGGCCGGCCCAGTAGTCGCCGCCACCCCTCAGATCCCAACGGAACCGGACAAATACGAGCTTTCACTGTCCTTTATCCCCGGCGAACAATCCGGGAAATTGACCGGTACCGCCAAGATCACCATTATGCCCGGTTCCCGGCTCACGCTCGCTTTTCCGCAAATGGAGATAACCGGAACCCTGCTGAGGGATTCAAACGGCCGGGAAAACGAACTGCTGCCGATCCAGGACATCCTCATTCTTCCGGCCTCACCGGTAAAGCGCACCCTCTATATTTCTTATACCAGAACCGTGGAAAGGGAAGCCGACAACCTGATCAGTCCTGCGGGCATATCCCTTGCCAGCAACTGGTACCCGATCCCGGACCAGCCGATGCGCTACCGTCTCACCGCTCTTCTGCCCGACAATTTTCTGGCCATAACGGAAGCAGACGCCTTCCCGTTGACCCGGAGAGGCAACACAGTCAGTTCTCTTTTTACCCAGCCGGTTCGCGGAATTCACTTTGCCGCCGGCCCGTACACCATACACAAACGGCAGGTCCGTGAGAACCTTTTTGTCTACTCGATGTTTTTCCCGGAAGACATGGAACTCGCCGAGGGGTACCTGCAGGCGGCCGTGGAATACCTCAACCGTTATGAACGGCAAATAGGTCCCTATCCTTATAATCATTATGTCATTGTCGCCAACCGCCTGCCCACCGGTTTCGGCATGCCGACCTTCACCCTGCTCGGTCAGACCGTTCTGCGGCTGCCTTTTATCAAAGACACCTCCCTTGGCCATGAAATCGTCCACTCCTGGTTCGGCAACGCAGTGGAGGTCGATTACACCACAGGCAACTGGTGTGAAGGCCTTACCGCCTTCCTCGCCGACCACGCATTTCGTGAGGAAAAAGGCGAAGGCATTGCCGACCGGAAGGAAAGTATCGTCAAATACCTCAGCTATGTAAACGAAGAGACAGTCATTCCCCTTGCTGAATTCACCTCCGCCAGCCATAGCCAGCCCATGGCCGAAGCAAAAAGGGCCGTCGGGTATAACCGGGGTGCGCTGTTCTTTCACGAGCTCCGCGAAAAAATAGGCAGATCTGCTTTCCAAGAGGGACTGCGCAAATTCTACACCGACAATAACGGCCGCACGGCCGGCTGGGACGACCTGCGCCAAAGTTTTGCCGCAGCGGCAAAGACCGACCTTGACCGTTTTTTTGAGGAAAGGCTTGAGAGAAAAGACATCCCCTCCGTCGCGGTAAAAGATATCGCAATCACAACCCAGAACAACCACCCTCTTCTCACCTTTACTTTGCTTCAGCAGACGGAAGAGCCCTACTCACTCGTTGTGCCGCTCCACATTCGGTCGATGGCCGGCGACAAGATCCTGAAACTTAAGGTGGATCAACTATCCACCCCGGTTGCCATCCCCCTGGAACAACACCCTCTGGCCTTCACCCTCGACCCCAGGCATGACTTTTTGCGGCAACTGGCCCCGGAGGAACTTCCTGCAGTCTGGTCGCGGTTCATGGGCTCCGACAAGAAGCTTATAATTCTTGCCGGAGAAAACTACCGGGATCTTTACCGGCCATTGCTTGAGACCATAGGCGAGGAGAACACAGTCATTATCACCGCCGAAAAGGTGACCGACAAAACGCTTGCCGAAAACGACCTGCTCTTCCTCGGATCGGATCAACCACCCGCCAGGGCGCTGTTTGGCCCTCCGCCAGCCGACGGATCGGGATTTATTCTCGATGTCCGCCGCAATCCGCTTAACCCCGACAACGTTGCAGTACGTGTCACCAGCGACGACCCCACGGACATTCTGGCTGTCGCCGGGCGGCTCTCCCACTATGGCAAATACAGCTTTCTGCAATTCAACAAAGGCAGACATACCGACAAGCGGATCCAGCCGGTCCAGTCGGGTCTGCACTTCGTTCTGGAGGATCTGCCACAGGGCGGTGCGGCAACAGACCTTTCTTCCTTTGATCGGATTGTCGACAAACTGGCTGAAGCGAGAGTGATTTACATCGGAGAGACCCACACCTCTTCTGCCGACCATCTCCTGCAGCTGCGGATTATCGAGGCTCTTTACCGGAAAAATCCGCAGCTGGCTATCGGCATGGAGATGTTTCCCGCCGCCGCTCAGCCGGTCCTCGACCGCTACACCCTCGGCCACGAACAACTCGATGAACGAATTTTTCTTAAAGAATCCGATTACTTCAATGTCTGGCGTTATGATTACCGGTATTACCGGGATATCCTCAACTTCGCGAAAAATTTTCGTCTGCCGGTCGTCGGCCTCAACCTCGACCGGCAGATAGTGTCCGAGGTGTTTCGCGCCGGCGGAACGGACAGTCTCTCCCCCGAGATTCGGGCATCCCTGCCGCAGGACCGCGATCTCGATCTTGAAGGCTATATCGATCGACTCTCGGAAATACATACCGTTCATATCGAAGGAAACCACGGCAGCGGTGCGGCAAGCGGCTTCATTCAGGCCCAGGCACTCTGGGACGAGACCATGGCTCAAAACATCGCTCGTTTCCTTGCTGAAAACCCCGGTTACCAGATGGTAGTCCTGGCCGGAACCCAGCACACCCGGAAGGATTCCGGCATCCCGCCGAGAGTTGCGCGCCGCCTGCCGGTCGGGCAGTTTTCGGTGGTGAATCTCTCCAGTGAAAGGAGTCCGCTTGACCTTCAGAGGATCTCCGATTATTATTTTTTCGCCTCATCGCCGGACCTCCCCGTGAATCCTAAGATAGGCTTGATTCTCGACACCGAAACCAAGGACGGCCACTCCTTTCTGAAGATAGATCAGATCAGCCCGCATGGTAAAGCCGGGGCGGCCGGTCTGCTGAAAGGAGACATTCTGAAGGAGGCAGGCGGTGTTGCATTGGCGAATATGGCCGATCTGCAGATCGCCATGCTCGACGCAAAACCGGGTGATATTCTCAGTGTCAAAGTCATCCGTAAAATACATGACGAGGAACGGATTCTTGATTTTCAGGTGGAATTGACAGCCCCTCCGCCCTCACTCCCGCATCCTTAAAACCTGTTTTTTTTACCCCCAACCCTTTGCAAAAGGAGAATCGATGTATAAAATCTGCACTTTGTTTGTACTTATAATCAGTTTCATAACTTTATCCGGAGAATCAGGAATGGCAAAAGCAAAGCTGAAAGATGGCCTTTACGCTCAATTCAACACTACCAAGGGCGAGATTATCTGCGCTCTCGAATACACCAAAACCCCGCTCACCGTCACCAACTTCGTGGGACTTGCCGAAGGCACCAAGGAACTGGGCGGCGGCGCCAAGATGAAAGGCGACAAATTCTATGACGGGCTGAAATTTCACCGGGTAATCCCCGATTTCATGATTCAAGGCGGTTGTCCTCTGGGCACCGGAACCGGCGGACCGGGATATACCTTTCCCGACGAGATAGATCCGAGCCTCACCCATAAAGGACCGGGAATTTTATCCATGGCCAATTCCGGTCCCGCCACCAACGGCAGCCAGTTCTTCATCACCCATGTGGCAACACCATGGCTCGACGGCAAGCACACCGTCTTCGGCCATGTCGTTTCCGGCCAGGATATCGTCAACAAAATAGCCACAGGCGACGTCATCAATTCCATTGAAATTATCCGCGTCGGTGCTGCCGCCGAAGCGTTCCCGACCGATCAGAAGGCTTTCGATGCTCTTCTTGCGGGCTTCGAGAAGAATCAAAAAGACAAAGAGCTGGCGGCAATAGCATTGGAGCAGAAACAGATTGCCGACGAATGGCCCAATGCCGTCACCACTCCGACCGGTTTGAAATACGTGGTTGTTGCCGAAGGTGAGGGCGATACCCCGCAGAAAGGTGCCCTGGTTACCGTTCATTATACCGGCAAACTGTTAAACGGCAAAAAATTCGACAGTTCCTATGATCGCGGCCAACCGATCGATTTCCCGGTTGGTAAAGGCCAGGTCATCAAGGGCTGGGATGAAGCGCTGCTCTCCATGAAAAAAGGGGAGAAGCGGGTCTTGATCATCCCGGCGCAGCTCGGTTACGGCCCATCCGGCCGTGGTCCTATTCCGCCGAATGCAACGATGGTTTTCGACGTCGAGCTGGTGAACTTCAAGTAGCCGGAGCCTTGGAATATAAAGGGGTGGCTGGTTATCCGAACCACCCCTTTTTTATTTCTTTTCCTGTTGTCAATACCGAATAAGAGGAATCGACTGGACGTCAATCAGCTGCCATCTGAGATGAAACATTTCTTCGTCATAGTGCCTGAGCCTCTCGCGGATGTCTCTTCTTGCATATCTATCAAGATCCCTGTCGTTCAACCGCCTCTCGAGAACTTCAATCTCACGGTAAAGTAAATCCATTTCGCGTTTCACCTCATAAACCCGCAAGCCCAATTGAACATTCGCCTGGAAGATTATCCCGGTCCCATCCGGGCACAATTCCGGGTTTCCGACGGCACCCGACAAGCCGATTGCATAACCTCGCTCCGGCGTACAGTATTCAAGAATCCCCCGTGACCATCCCGCCATATAGCTGTTCCGGTCGGGAGAAATCCCTACTTTACTGCACGCTTCATAATGCATGCTCAGACGCCGGTCCGGGTGATACCCGTCCCGCCCGTCGGCCCACCCTATACCTTCCCATGAGGTTGCGCCGGCATCAAGGCATTCCCGGTCGGACAAAGTCGCACATCCTGAAAGCGACACCAGCAGTAGAAAAAAAAGCCAAAGTTTCATCCATTCCCTCCGTTTTCGGTCCGGCCAAGCCCGGACGAATGCAGAATAATCTCGTCAAAACCAATTTACTCGGCATATACTATATTCACTTGAACAAAATAAAGCCTACCTGTCTGCAATTATCCGGTGGCACACCATTCGCGTCGTTGAAGGAGATTTTTTAATGGTTGGACGAACTACCAACGAAACAGATGTCGGCAGACGTCTGGAATTTGAACTACAGTATAAAAAACTTGTCAATCACATCCATGCGGCAACCAATGTCAATGGCCTGATGATCAGCGTACGGGACCGGATCCTCGATGTCTATAAAGTTGAAATGGCAACCATATTTCTTGCCGATTCTTCAACCAAACGGCTGTCTTCATGGGTGCTTCTGCCCGGTGAATATTTGCGTAAGATTCGTATCCCGATCGATAATTCGAGTATTGCCGGCTTTGTCGCGGCAACAGGCGAGTGTCTCCATATTCATGACGTATACAATCCGGAAGAACTGCAGGCTGTCAGTCCGGACCTGCAGTTCGATTCATCCTGGGATCAAAAAGGCGGCATGCAGACCCGACAGGTTCTGGCCGCCCCCGTCAAGTTCAAAAATGCCCTGATGGGAGTCATACAGCTTATCAACAAACAGGATAACGAAGACTTCTCCGATTACGATGCTCTGCATCTGCGCGATCTGGCCGAGACACTCGGCATCGCCCTCTACAACCACCACCGCATCGGCACGAAGATTTTTCAGAAATTCGAAGACCTGGTTCGCCGGGAACTCATCACCCGGGCCGAACTCGACCGGGCCTGCGCCATTGCCAGTCAGCAGAACAAAGATGTCGAAACCGTTTTGATGGAGAATTTCAAGATCGGCAAGATCGATTTGGGCCAGGTTCTCGCCGGTTTTTACCGGACCGAATACATCGACCTGCGCGAGACGCATTACGATCCTGAAGACTTGCTCAAGGGGGTGAGTCTCGATTATTTCCGAAAGGTGCTGCTCGTCCCGCTGCAAAAGGATCAGGGCCGTATTCTCCTTGCGACCTGCGACCCTGCGGACCAATCGGTTATCCATGAGGTCTCCCAGGTCATGCGCTGCAGCGGAGTCGAGGTACTGTTTGCCTTTCGTACCGATATCGAATGGTTTATAGACCGCCTGAAGAACCGTCAGGGTGGCACGAAAACCCAGCACAAGCAGGGCTCATTCGACGATATCATCAATAAAATCAGCGAGGAAGTCATTACCGCCAAGGTGCCGGAACGGGTTGAACAAACAAACATCGACGATCGGCCGGTGGTCCTTCTGGTACGAAAAATCATTGAGGATGCCTACAAGGCTTCAGCCTCGGATATCCACATTGAGCCCTATGGATACAAACGCGACGGCGAGGTGCGATTTCGGATTGACGGGGCCTGCTCACACGTCCGCACCATTCCTAAAGCGTACATCAAACCGGTGGTAGCCAGGTTGAAGGTCATGGCCGACCTCAACATATCCGAGCGGCGAAAACCGCAGGATGGCAAGATCAAATTCCGCACGACCCACGGCAAGGATATTGAGCTTCGCGTTGCCACTCTGCCCACGGCTGACGGCAACGAGGATGTCGTCCTGCGAATTCTCGCCGACAGCAAACCTTTGCCGCTCGACCAGATCATTCCAGAATATATCTACGAAAAGATGCTGCCGATAATAAAGAAGCCGTATGGGATCTTTCTGGTTGTCGGACCTACCGGGTCCGGAAAAACCACGACTCTTCATTCGGCGCTGAATTGTATCAATACGCCTGAAAAGAAGATCTGGACGGCTGAAGATCCTGTCGAAATCACCCAGTACCGATTGCGGCAGGTGCAGATACGGACCAATATCGGCTTGACCTTTGCCGCAGCCATGCGAGCCTTTTTACGGGCCGACCCCGATGTCATCATGATTGGTGAGATGCGCGATAATGAAACGGCAAAAATGGCAATTGAAGCGTCCCTTACCGGTCATTTAGTCATGAGCACGCTCCATACCAACTCGGCGCCTGAAACAATCATCCGGCTGATCGATATGGGTATAGACCCCTTTAATTTTGCCGATTCCCTCCTTGGAATTCTGGCCCAACGGCTGGTTCGCACCCTTTGCGTCAAGTGCAAAGAGGCGTATAATCCGAGCAAAAAAGAGTACGATCATCTTATGCAGAACTACGGAGTTATGTTTATGGACAACATTCGTGCGTTCTATTCCGACTCACTCACGCTCTATCGCGCGAAAGGATGTCCGGCCTGCAACAATACCGGCTACCGGGGCCGGGCCGGGTTGTATGAGTTGCTCGTCGGCAGCCATGGCATCAAAAAACTTATCATCGACAGAGCAACAGTCGAGGATATCCGCAAGGAAGCAATCAATGACGGGATGACTGTTCTGCTCCAGGAGGGCATCCATCTTATCTTTAACGGACAAACCGATTTCAACCAGGTAATGAGTGTCTGCATGCAGTAGATGTGTTTCCGGGCATCTATAAACCGATCTCGCCGGCGATCTCCTGCATCGCCGTTAGGCTCAGCTCGCAGAACTCGGCAAGCGGGATCCCCGCCTTTTCACATTCGGCGATGATCTCGCGATCGGCGCCCCGGGCGAAGGCCTTTTCCTTGTAGCGTTTCTTCACCGATTTGGCCTTGACCGCCGCCAGCTTCTTCTCGGGATTGACGAGGGCCGAGGCAATGATCAGACCGGTGACGGTTTCGCCGGCCGCAAGGGCGAACTGCATGCGTGTGGTTCGCTCTTCCCCCGGCCAGGCGGTGGGATTATGTAATCGTATCGCCTCGACGATCTCAGGGTCTACACCCTTTTCCTTCAGGATCGCCACTGTTTCTCTGGTATGGGTAGCAAGTTCCGGCTGGGTCTCCGAATCGAGATCGTGCAGCAGGCCGGCAAGCCCCCATTTCTCCCGGTCCTCGCCGAGTCGGTCGGCCATGGCGCGAAGAACCGCCTCCGACGCAAGCGAGTGGTTGACCAGGTTGTCGTTTTGTAACCGGGAGCGGACCAGTTCATACGCCTCGGTCCGCGTCATACCATAGGACATTATCTGCCTCCAATTTTCAACATCAACCCGAGGAGATGAATCAATATTTCAGCCCTACCCGATCCCGCACCAGATCGAGGGTGACTATTGCCTTTTCGCGGGCTTTATCCCGGCCTTTACCGAGAATCGCCCGAAGCATGGCCGGATCGCCGAGCAGCTCCGCCTTTTTCTTCCGCGCCGCGCCGAACTTCTCATTCAACAGCTCGAGCAGTTCCAGCTTCAGGTAGCCGTATGCCGCACCGCCGCCCACATAGAGACCGTGAATTTCCGCCATGCGCTCTTTAGAAGCAAACAGTTTCATGATCTTGTAGAGATTGCACTTGTCGGGGTCTTTCGGCGCATCGACCGGAGTGGCATCGGTTTCGATGGCCATGACCCGTTTCTTCAGCTCTTTCCCTTCCATGAAGATGGGGATGGTGTTGCCGTAGGATTTGGACATCTTCTGCCCATCGAGACCTGGAACGATTGCTGTCGACTCATCGATCGCCGGTTCGGGCACCACGAAGGTCTGGCCATATTCGTTGTTGAACTTGATGGCAAGATCCCGGGCAACCTCCAGATGTTGTTTTTGATCCTTGCCGACCGGCACCCGCTCCGCCTGATACAAGAGGATATCGGCAGCCATCAGCACCGGATAGGAAAACAGGCCGTGGCTGGCGGCGATCCCTTTAGCCACCTTATCCTTGTAGGAATGGCAGCGCTCAATCAGCCCCATGGGCGCCAAAGTAGAAAGAACCCACGTCAATTCGCACACCTCCGGAACATCCGACTGCACCCAGAAGGTACATTTATCGGGATCGAGGCCGAGCGCCAGAAAATCGGCGGCCGCCTCAAGAGTGCCGTTCGCCAGCTTGTCGCGTTCACGAACGGAGGTAAGGGCGTGAAGGTCGACGATAAAAACATACAGCTCGTCACTTTCCATATGGGCAATCATGGTCTGCATCATGCCGAAGTAGTTGCCGATGTGGAGTTGGCCGGAAGGTTGGATTCCTGATAAAATTTTCATAACTTTCCTACAGTTGTTGGATAACGGAATAGATCGACATTTCTCAGTCCGGTACCTTACCGTAAAAATAAAAAAAATGGGAGCAGGGAATCTTCTTTCCCTACTCCCGTTATGTAAATGGGGCTTTTCAGCCGCCAGAACTGCTTATTTTACTTCTTCGAAATCGGCGTCTACTACATCATCGTCGTCTTTCTTGGGTTTGGCTCCGCCGCCGGCACCGCCTGCCCCGCCCGGCCCGTCAGGATTTTCCTTAGAGGCCTGCTGATACATGAGCTCAGCCAGTTTATGCGAAGCCTGGGTCAGGGCTTCGACCGCCGCCTTGATGGCTACGACATCGTCACTGTCCTTGAGCTGCTTGACGTTGGCTATTTCCTTTTCGACACTGGCTTTGGTTTCGGCGTCCACTTTATCGCCGAGATCCTTCAGGCTCTTTTCAGCGGCATGGACCATGGCTTCCGCCGAGTTGCGGGTCTCGACCAGTTCCTTGCGTTTTTTGTCCTCTTCGGCATGAAGTTCGGCGTCCTTGGTCATCCGCTCGATCTCTTCTTTCGTGAGACCTGAGGAAGCAGTGATCTTGATCGACTGTTCCTTGCCGGTGCCAAGATCCTTGGCCGAAACACTGAGGATACCGTTGGCATCGAGATCGAAGGTCACCTCGATCTGCGGCACGCCGCGCGGCGCGGGCGGAATATCGGACAGTTCGAAACGGCCGATGGTCTTGTTGTCGACAGCCATCTCCCGCTCGCCCTGGAGAACGTGGATCGATACCGCCGGTTGATTGTCGGCTGCAGTTGAGAAGATCTGGCTCTTCTTGGTCGGCACCGTGGTATTCTTTTCGATCAGCTTGGTGGTTACACCGCCAAGAGTCTCAATGCCCAAGGAAAGCGGCGTTACGTCAAGGAGCAGGACATCCTTGACATCGCCCTGCAGGACACCGCCCTGGATCGCTGCGCCGATGGCCACAACCTCGTCGGGGTTTACGCCTCTATGCGGTTCCTTGCCGAAAATTTCCTTCACCTTCTGCTGCACCAGCGGCATGCGGGTCATACCGCCGACCAGGATCACCTCGTCGATATCGGAAGCGGATAGACCGGCATCCTTCAGCGCTGTGCGGCAGGGACCGACGCACCGTTCAACCAGATCTCCAACCAGATTCTCAAGTTTGGCCCGGCTCAATTTGAGGTTGAGATGTTTGGGACCGGACGCGTCAGCGGTTATGAACGGCAGGTTGATGTCGGTTTCCTTGGTGGTGGAAAGCTCCATTTTCGCCTTTTCCGCCTCTTCCTTCAAGCGCTGCAAGGCCATCTTGTCGTTTCTGAGATCGATGCCCTGCTCGCGTTTGAACTCGTCGGCCAGCCAGTTGACAATCCGCATATCGAAATCTTCACCGCCGAGGAAGGTGTCGCCGTTGGTCGATTTGACCTCGAAAACGCCGTCGCCGATCTCGAGGATGGAAACGTCGAAGGTACCGCCGCCGAGATCGAATACGGCAATCTTCTCTTCCTTTTTCTTATCGAGGCCGTAGGCAAGTGATGCTGCAGTCGGCTCATTGATTATACGCAGAACATTGAGCCCGGCGATCTTGCCGGCGTCTTTGGTAGCCTGACGCTGTGAATCGTTGAAGTATGCAGGAACGGTCACCACCGCATCGGTAACTTCTTCACCCAGATATTCCTCGGCAGTCTGTTTCATCTTGGTCAGCACCATCGCCGAAATTTCCGCCGGCCGATATACCTTGCCATTGACATCTACCGAAACGCTGCCGTGGGTTCCCTCGACAATCTTGAAAGGACTGATATCGATTGAACGTTTTACTTCCTGATCGGAAAATTTACGACCGATGAGGCGCTTGATTGCATACAAAGTCCGTGTCGGATTGGTGACCGCCTGACGTTTGGCTACCTGTCCTACCAGCCGCTCATCACTGTCGTTGAAGGCGACAACCGATGGAGTTGTTCTGTTACCTTCAGTATTGGTAATCACTTTAGGTTCGCCGCCTTCCATAATCGCCACACATGAATTGGTGGTACCCAGGTCAATTCCGATAATTTTACCCATCTTCTCTCTCCTTAAATCGTTCTCATCGGATTATTTATCCGTCCTGCAATATTTCAATTTTTTGTTTATTACCCTACCCGCGGTAGTAGCAACTATTTCTAAAAATTGTCATTTACCCTTGTTTGTCAAGGGAGTTCCATTTCTTTTCGCTCTTCGATTTTGTTGGGGATTTTTCTCATTTCCCACCTGAAGAGACTACAACTTTGGCTGCTCTCAGCAACCTGTCCTTATAATAGTAACCCTTTTCGAACTCCAGCAGGACATGATTGGCCGGGACGGTGTCGCTCGGTTCCATGGTCATGGCATCCTGATGCTGGGGATCGAAAGGTTTTCCCACACTGTCGATGGGCTTCACTTCGAACTTCTCGAGCGTTGCAACAAGACGGTTGAGTGTCAGCTGTACCCCTTCCAGCAGGGCCTGCAGGTTTTTTTCAGCTTCCCCGCCTTCGATGTTCCCTTGGCCGATCGCCCTTTCCAGATTATCGACGACTGGAAGAATCTCACGGAAAATCGCTTCACCGGCATATTTCAAACTGGCCATTCGCTCACGCTCGACCCGCTTTTTGAAATTCTCGGTTTCCGCTGCCATCCGCAGCAGCCTGTCTCGAAGACCGGCCACTTCCTCCTGAGCCTCACTCAGTTCGTTTACCAGGTCGCGCACCTCTTCTCCTGCCTGTTCTGTCTCTTCGACTGGCGGTTCGGGTGTTTCGGAGGCGTCATCAACCTCAACTGCAACTTCAGGATCCTCCTGAAGCTCTTCGTTTAATTTTTCCTCACTCACCTCTTCCTCCCTTCTTTTTCCCAATTCTTACATCCATTGCCAAAGAAGATCGCCCCCGTCGGCGTCTCCTCCGGTGTAGCCATTTTCAAACTTGTGCCAACAATAAGTAGCCGAATTTTCCTTGTCAAGTAGACCATGGCCAATATTAAAAAACATTGAAAGAGAAAAAAAGATAATAAACTCAAGTGAAAAGGAGCAGACTGCAGTGGCGCTGAAGGCCTTTCAGTTCATCCCTCGCTGTACCTGTTCAACTTGTTCTGGAGGGTTTTGCGGGTAATCCCGAGCCTTCTGGCCGCCTCGCTTTTATTGCCGCCGGTTTCTTCCAACGTTTTGAAAACGAGCTGTTTTTCCGCTTCGAGCAAGGAAACCGGTTCGCCGTCATCTCCTCCCGGCTGTTTGTCCCGCTGTACCACCGCCTGTCTTTGAATCGGCAGCGGCAGACTTTTTTCAGTCAGCTCGGTGCCCCGCATGAGTATGATTCCCCGTTCGACGGCATTTTCCAGCTCACGGACATTGCCGGGCCAGGGATAGTGAATCAGCAGTTCCATGCACTCGTCGGTAATCCGGTCGAGCACTCGTCGGTTTTTTTCCGCGAATTTTCGGGCGAAGTGGCGAACGAGCCGGGGGATATCCTCGGTTCTCTCACGCAACGGCGGCACGGTGATCATTACGACATTCAACCGGTAATAGAGATCCTCCCTGAACTCGTTTTTGGCGACCGCTTCCTCCAGGTTTCGGTTGGTAGCGGCGATGATGCGAACGTCTACCTTGAGTGTCTCCTCGCCACCCACTCTTTGCAGTTCCTGTTCCTGCAGGACCCTCAGCAGCTTGACCTGCATGGCCTGGGAGGTTTCGCCAATCTCGTCAAGAAACAACGTGCCGCCGTCAGCCTGCACAAACTTGCCCTCCCGCTTTTTCTCGGCCCCGGTAAAGGCGCCCTTTTCGTGACCAAAGAGTTCGGATTCAAGAAGACTTTCCGCCAGAGCGGCGCAATTGACCTTGACGAAGGATTTATTGCGCCGGTCGCTATTGGCATGCAGCGCCTCGGCCACCAGCTCCTTACCGGTACCCGACTCACCGTAAATGAGCACCGTCGCCTCGGTCGGAGCCACATAACCTACCATTTCCAGGAGTTCAAGCATCGGCGGCGATGAACCGATAATATCGGTTTCCAGGTCCGGTCGGGGCAATCGGCTATCAACCTGCTGTTTCCTGCTCACCACCTGCTGATGATCGACGGCCCGCAGCAGAGCCAGGCGCAACCGGTCGAAGTCGAGCGGCTTGGTAAGATAATCATGCGCCCCCTGCTGGATAACTTCAACCGCGTCTTCAACCGAGGAGTAGGCGGTCATAATGATCACCGGCAGGGCCGGGCGAATCTGCTGGATCCTGGTAAAAGCTTCCCGGCCATCCATCCGGGCCATCCGTACGTCCATCAAGACCGCATCATAAAAGTGATTTTCGACGGCAGCGACCGCCGTTGTGCCGTCGTCGGCCTCGACACAACGCCAGCCCCACTCCTTCAACATGGAAGAGAGCATAAAGCGATGCACCTGATCGTCATCCACCACCAGCACGGTTACCGGTTCTTTTTTGCCTGCCACCTCACCTCCCTCTTCAAAACTCTGAATCTCATTTCCGGCCGGCTCCACGAGTTCCGCCGACGACAGATAAACAATAGTATTTTTCTAAATTCAGATATATGTTACCATCCTGCCGGAAATGCAAGGCAAAAACTCATACCTGCTTCAGGAGACACCTATGCAGAAGATATCCATTATCGCCGTCGGCGGCACCATCGATAAAATCTATTTCGATGCCAAAAGCGAATACGAGGTCGGGCCGCCCAATATAGAACGGGTCCTCTCCGAGTTGAACCTGTCGATCGCCTACTCCGTTCATTCGCTGATGCGAAAGGACAGCCTGGACCTGACCGACGAGGATCGACAGCTCATCGTTTCGGCCGTGGCCCAGGACCCCTGCACCGGCATCCTGATCACTCACGGCACGGACACCATGGTGGAAACCGCCAGGGCGCTGAAGAGCATTACCGGAAAGACCATTGTTCTGACCGGCGCCCTGGAACCGGCCCTGTTTAAAACCAGCGATGCGGTCTTCAATATCGGCTGTGCCCT
Source organism: Desulfobulbaceae bacterium BRH_c16a (assembly GCA_000961725.1). Classification (GTDB taxonomy): domain Bacteria; phylum Desulfobacterota; class Desulfobulbia; order Desulfobulbales; family Desulfocapsaceae; genus Desulforhopalus_A. The sequence goes on along the minus strand of LADS01000055.1, from coordinate 28,235 downwards.
TGGAGCCGTTCAGTCCCTGCCCGCAGGAATCTACATCGCTATGAACGGCAGGATTTTCAACGCCGACAGAGTTCGGAAAAACCTTGAGAAAAACCGTTTCGAGGAGATCTGATGGAGGTGCCTGCGATTCGCCCGTTCAGGGCGGGCGACGAATCGGCGGTGATCCAACTATGGAGAGACTGATAGAATGACAACCATTGCCACCTTAGGTCCGGCGGGAACCTTCTCCGACCGGGTCGCGCAGGAATTCCGCGAGTCTCTCGCCGGTGAAGTTACCATCAACTACTGCAGTTCGATCAAAAAGGTATTCCAGACCATCGGCGCGGGGAGCGAATACGGCATCGTCCCCATCGAAAATCTGTCGGAAGGATTTATCCCCCTGGTTCTCGACCTGCTCGTTACTTCCCATCTGAGAATCATCGGAGAAATCATCATCCCGATCAATTTTTCCTGCGTTGCGCGCGTCCCGGATCTCAAACAGATAACCAGGTTATACGTCCAGTTCGTCAGCAGAGGCCAATGCTCCGAATTTATCGAAAGCCTGGGTGAACAGGTCGAGATCGTCACCACCGAATCAAACACCGAGGCCCTGAATCAGATGACCGGCGACCTCCAAACAAGCGGTGCGGTAGTGCCAGGCCAGCTTGTCAAACCCGATTTTCCGCTGGTGATTGAAAACATCAACGATTACCCCAACAACCAGACCCGCTTTTTCGTGCTCGCCGGCGAGCGGTCATCCTTCCCGGAGTGCAACAACTCACGCCGCTGCAAGACATCGATTATCATCATCAACGATGACGACCACCCAGGCCTGCTGGAAAATATACTCTCCTCCTTTTCAAAACGAAAAATCAATTTGCTGGCGATCACCTCCAGGCCGACCAAGGAAGAATTCGGCAGGTACCACTTCTTTATAGCTTTGGACGGACACCACGCCGAGCCACGGGTAAAGGACGCTTTTGAAGAAATCGGCAAAATCAGCCGGGTGAAGATCCTGGGATCGTATGAAAGAGCCCGATGATCTCCATCCTCCCTCACATCTTATTGAAAAAACAGTATATCATCGAAAATGTAGTACGCATATCGAGCCCAACTCCTTGAAAACCGGCATGTCGGATACAGGAAAATTTATGCCACATCGTGGTATTCCTTGATCGGCAGTCAAATTATCCGTATACTTCTACAAACACCCGCTCTGCCCTTTGTATGAGCTCTCATCGAGCAAAAGCTTTGTGACGGGGGGAGTGTACCGGCCGGCCTAACTTCAGCTTTTTCCCTGAAATATTATATTGTTAACAGCAATATAGTGACAAATCCCACACCCGGATTATGCATTTTTGCGTGATTCAAAGATAGGAGGAGCATCTTTCATGCGTAATATCAGGAAACTACGGACGAAAATTTTTCTCGCCGCAGGCTTGCCGGCCATTTTGGCCCTCATTTTCATACTTTTGTCCATAATGGGCAAATACTCCGTCTATCAGGACATGACCGAGGTACAGACTCTGTCCGATCTTGCCGCCAAGATCAGCTCGCTTGTCCATGAAACCCAGAAAGAAAGGGGCATGACCGGAGTATTCCTGAACAGCGCTGGCGAGAAATTCGGCTCCATGCTCGCAGATCAACGAACCCAGACGGATACCCACATAGCTTCATTGAAAGATAAGGTAAATACTCTTGATAAAAATACATATGGCTCCGACTTTGTACGCGCTTTCGATGCAGCTTTGGCAAAAATGAACGGTCTGGGGACGCTTCGGCGAAGCATTGATTCCTTTTCTGTTTCGGCACCACAGGCACTCGCGCAATTCACCGACCACAACGATAAAATGCTCCGCGTCATCAGTGAGATCGCCAAAATCAGCAAGAGCCCGGAAATCGGACGCATCAGTTTTGGCTACTACAATTTCCTCATGGGTAAGGAACGGGCCGGGATTGAACGAGCCTTAATGGTCAATGTCTTTGCCCAGGACAGCTTTAAAGAAGGACAGTATGTACGGTTTAAAACCCTTGAAACGGAACAGTCCATTTTCACCGATCTGTTCCGGACCATGGCCACCTCGGGTCAAAACGACTTTTTTGAGCAGAAGATGTCAAATCAGGCAGTCCTGGAAGTGCAGAAGATGAGGGATGTCGCCGAGCAGAGGTCAGGCCCGGGACAAGCCGGGTTCGGTATCGACTCTGCCCAGTGGTTCAACACCATCACCCGAAAAATCGATGTGTTGCAGGAGATCGAGAAATATCTTACGGATGATCTCTTAAACCATGCTTCAGAGAAAAAAAGCCAGGCCGGGACATCGCTGATGACTCTCTCGTCGGTTTCGGCGGCGTCCCTTGCTCTCTCGCTGATGCTGGCATTTTTCATCTCGCAGGGCATCACCCGGCCAATCAAGCAAACCGTGGCTCGTCTAAAGGATATAGCCCAGGGAGAAGGCGATCTCACCCAGCGCCTCGAGGTCACCACCAGGGATGAGGTTGGCGAAATGGCGACCTGGTTCAATACCTTTCTTGCGAGCCTGCAGACGATGATCAAGGATATTGCCGACAACGCTGCGACACTCTCCGGTGCTTCCGCGGAGCTTTCTTCGATCTCGCAGCAGATGGCGGCCGGAGCCGAGCAGACTTCAGGCAAATCAAGTACGGTGGCAACGGCTGCAGAAGAGATGAGCACCAATATCGCTTCCGTCGCCGCCGCCATGGAACAGGCCGCAACCAATCTGAGCATGATGGCCACAGCGACCGAGCAGATGACGACCAGTGTCGCGGAAATCGCCAGAAATTCCGAAACAGCTCAGACCATAACCGGTGACGCTGTCGACAAGTCCAGAGAAACGTCGAAAAAAATAAATGACCTGGGCAAGGCTGCCCATGCCATAACCAGAGTCACGGAAGTCATCACCGAGATATCGGAGCAAACCAACCTGCTGGCATTAAATGCCACCATTGAAGCGGCCCGTGCCGGAGAAGCCGGCAAGGGATTTGCCGTTGTCGCCAATGAAATCAAAGAACTGGCGAAACAGACGTCTGCGGCAACCCAGGAAATTCGCAAGCAGATCGAAAGCGTGCAGACCTCCACCGAGATCAGCGTGAAGGAGATTGAAGAGATTGTCACGGTGATTGGCAAGGTCGATGATATTGTCAGTTCGATTGCCGCCGCAGTCGAAGAACAGTCCGCAACAACCTCGGATATCGCCAACAATATCGCCCAGGCCTCCGCCGGAATCCAGGAAGTCAATGAAAACGTCTCCCAGAGCTCAACAGTAACCGCCACGATCACCCAGGATATAGCTGAGGTCAATCATGCCGCCGGCGAGATGACCAGCAGCAGTTTCCAGGTCAATGAGAAAGCGGACGACCTGTCGGAGTTGGCAGGAAAGATCAACAGGCTGGTCGGGAAGTTCAAGGTTGCCTGAGTAATCGTTCACCGGAACACATCAAAAGACTGCGTCCCCCGGATCTGTAACCGTTCATCCAGTGCTCCAGGTTCGTTCAAGCAGGCCGCCAAGCTATAGTTGGCTATGTGAGGTGGCCTGATCGGACGAAAATGGGGTGCTGGTGAACGGTTACTTGCCTGAGGCTTTTGATCAGCCCTATCCCGGGCAAACATGAAAGACAGCCGGCGGGAATATCTCCCGCCGGCTGTTGTAAAACGCGATTAAACGCTATTTCTCAAAAGAATAAAGAAAATCCGCTCCGGTCGATTGCGACGAACTGTGGGTTTCAACGGAAAACCCTTTTTTCAGATCATAGCGAACACGAAATTCTCCTTGCTGGCTGAACATATTGATATCATAGCCGATGTACAGGTCTTTCGTTACCCTTTTCCCCACCACCAGCGAGACATTCTCTTTCGTGCTGCTGCCCTCGAGGTGGAGATCGTCGATGAGCAGCATACTGCCCAGACCCTGGATAAAATCGGTGCTGCCTTTCAACCCTAAAGTCACGGCGGCAGCCTCGAGAAGATTGCCCTCCTCCTCGCTCGAGTTGGCAAGGGAGTGCCCGACTATCATCATCGAGAGGATTTCGGTATCATCCATGGATGGATCGGAAAAGAGATGGTACTGCAGATCCTGGACCAAACCGCTGATGTCCACCCCGACGGTATATCCCGAACCTTTCGCTTCTTCTTCACCGACCTTTTTCTGAGCCCGAACATCGATTCCGGGATTTTCTATCGGACCGCCGGTGAACAGAACCCTTCCCCTCTCAATATCAAGGGATCGACCGTAGAGGGAAAAAGTCCCCTCGACAAGATCCAGCTCACCTTTACCGGTGAGGAGTTCATCCCTGGTGGTTTTTACATTCAGCTGTCCCGTCAGGCGGCCGTCGAGCCCATATCCTTTAATACGCACATCGTCGCCCACCTGTACATCGAGATCAAGGGGAAACGGCCAGTCGTTTTCCCTTATTTCCGTTCTGCCGTTGACCAGAATAACGTCTTCGGAGGCCTGAACCGAATCACTCATCTCCTCGGGAGTTATCAAGCCGTAAGGAACCTTGACCAGCCCGCTGATCTCTCCCTTATCTTTACTGAACTTAAAAAGTATGTCGGGAGTCACCCGGAAGGTATACTCCGGCAAATTGACCAGAAGAAAGTTATCGCCACGAACCTGCAACTCACCCTCGACCCCACTGTCGCCATACCTGAGGAGGCCGTGCGCCCTCAGTTCTCCCGGACCGGAAGTCACCCTGCAGGTGACTCTTGCCGCATCCTCGCCGGCCACAATGGATGCTGTCACATTTTCCAGGACGATGCCCTGATAGGGCAGCGCTATTCCTCCACCCTCAATCCTGCTTCCGCCGGAAATAACCGGTTTGGCGAGAGTTCCGCCCAAGATGAATGAGCTGTTCACCCGACCGGTCGGTTCCACCCCGTAGCCGGTGACGGCAGAAAGGACGGCAAGGTCAAAATTGTTCAGTTCCACCCTGCCGGCCAGGGGCTTTGAGTGAGTAAAGGCAGCGAAAGCTCCTGCGCCCGGGATGCTGGCTGTCGCCCTCACCTCACTGCCGTTTTTCATCCTGGTGAAAAACGTCCCGTGGAGCTGTGCATCGTTGAGCTGGAGAGAAAGAACGGTATCGTCGAAAGAGATCGCATTGAACTCTTCGTCCTCTACTGTCAGCGCTATATCTGCTTCCGGCAGACGTACCTCAATCGCTGCCGAAGAGATGTTCCGGCTGTCGCCATTGGCGTCAATTTCGGCATCGATCACACCGTTGACAGGAATCTTCAGTAACTTTAGTTGGTTGAGCCAGGAAATCGGCACCGAGGCGACGTTTCCCCTGACCTTCCAGCGCCGGGTGTCGGCGAACAGCATCTCGCCTCCCGCACAGATGCTCCCTTCGCCATCGGAAATACAAAATGTATCAAAAGAGACCAACTCTTTGCCGGCAACAAAGGGGGCATCATGCTGCTGACGCCAGGAACCGTAGGACAGCGAGTTCAGCTGAAAGCCGGTGAGTTTCCCAAGCCAGTTTTCCCGGTATTCCGCCTCTGCCCTCATCTTCAGTTCGCCCATGTCGCCGGAAACGCCTAGGGCAATGTCCTGCGCCTGCATGCTGCCGGTAAAATCGATTCGCCCGGTATTTAAAGACAGACCAGACAGATCCATTTTCTTTCCGGCGAAAGAGCCCTTCAAGACCCCTTCATCCCAGAGTCCGGCATGAATCTCCGCCTGCACCTGAGCAAAACTGTTTCCTCCGTAACTGAAGCCGGTCGCTTCAAGATCGGCCTCAAGCAGCGGCTGAGCCCGGCTGCCCCGCATGCTTCCCCGGACACGCACGGCGCCGCCGCTCTCCGGGAGCAAGGCGCCGATATCGGCAGAATCAAAGGTGAAGTCGAGGGTGAAGTCATCGCCCGCCTGTCCCTCAACCACCAGTTCCGAGGTCCCGCTCCTCAGAAACAACCCTGTGGTGCGGAGAGTCTCGCCGGCGAGATGGATCTCTCCTTCTCCGGCCAACTCCTGCCCCCGCAGCTGGCCGGAAATATCGCTCATCTTGACATAGCCTTCCGGCCCGCGCCCGGTAAATTGCCCCTCTCCGGAAAATTCTCCGTTTATCCGGCCCGGAAAGTCCGGGAACAATCCTTCCGGATTGAAATTCTCAAGCCGTACTGCGCCACTCCAGCTCACCTTTTCGGACCAGGAAATCATGCCGTTATCAACATAAGCGACCCCCTCCACTTCCCCGCTGCGAAGGGTCAGCCCGTCGGTACGGATATCATTTTCAGTAAGTTGCAGCTCTCCTTCGGCTGAAATTGGCTGGCCGTGCAACTGTCCGTCAAGTTCGGAGACGGCAAAAGAGATGTCGACACCGAAGTCGTCCCGGACGTGTCCCCGGTTGACGAAATCGGCATTGAGCCTTCCCGGCAACTCTTCCATTAACGCCGAGGGATCGAAGTTTTTGAAGTGGAAGCGACCTTGCCAGTCGAAGATATTCCGCCAGGAAATTTTGCCTCCTTCTGCTTCTGCCCTGGTCTCGCCATTGTCTATGCTGAGAGTATCGAAGGCAATTCCCATCCAGTCGGCCGTAAGGGTGGTGTCAAGGTGCATGTCTTTGAGCTTGCCCCAATCCCCTTCGGCTGTGGCCCGGCCCCGGTAGCCATCGGTATCGCCGGCAACCCGGCCGGAGAATGTGGTCAGATGTATCTCCGGGCAATGTTTGATGAGCACCGACAGATCGACATCCCAGGCTGTGACCGTCGCGGTCCACTCCGGCCGTTCGAGCAGGTTCTCGACCTTCCCCTCGACCCGGATCCCGCCGGATCGGTTGACGCCGAACGTCACCTTCGGCGAGTTGAGTGGCCCAAACAACGAAAAGGTGCCGTCTATCGGGTGAAAGCCATATTCGGCGAGCCACCAGCGCCCGGTCAGATCGATGTGGTGGTTCCGGCCGAGATCGAAATTTCCGTGCATGGAAAAGCCAATGTCCGGCGCTTCCAGGGAGAACTCGCTGATCGCCAGGCTTTCGCCGCTGCCTTCAAGGCGGCCGCCGATATGGTCAATAACAATCAGCTCGCTGCCGTCGCTGCCGAATACCTGCAGCCGGTCGACGGCAAAGCTGTCGATTGCCAGGGCAAACGGCAAAAGAATCGGGGGCAGTTCGATTGGTCCGGTGGCGGATGCAGACTGCTCCGTATCCTTTAAGGCAATTTTTAGCCCGCCGACTGTTAAGCCGGCGACATGAAATTTGCCAGTCCCCAGTCGGACCGGATGCCAGTCCCACTCCAGCCCGGCAACCTCGACGTCCGCACCGGGAGTCGTTACTTTGACGTTCGCAATCTTCCATTCGCCAAGCAGCCGTCCGTCGACCCGGCCGATGGATATCATGCCGCCACTCAGCCGCCCAACATTCTTTTTGACGAGATCCAGACCGAATTCCGTCCCCAGCAGCACACCGAGAAAGACCAGGCAGAACAGCCCGCAGAGAACCAGGAACTGGAAAATTTTTTTAATCATAGATCCCCGCCTACGGTCAAGTGGACACGAAAAGGTGTGTCTTCCTCGGTGATGGCAGAGGCAACATCGAACCTGATCTGACCGAACGGCAGGCGAAAGCGGATTCCGGCGCCCGCCCCCTGGAAAAAATTGAGCGACAGGTCGTCCGTCGCCGTCCCGCCATCCCAGAAGGTGGCGAGGCTCCAATTCTTATAGACGACCCGCTCAGCTTCGATGCTGCCCACCACAAGGTATCGGCCGCCTATAACTGCCCCGGAAGAATCCCTGGTGCCGATGGATTTGTAGCTGTAGCCGCGGATGGAAGTATCGCCGCCGGTATAATAACGAAGAGAAGGCGGCAGGGAGTCGATGGAATCAACCAGAGTGAGGCCTAAAGTCCCCCGGCCGATCAGCCGCCAATCTTTAAAAGGTGAAATGACGCTTTTGCCGCTGAGGGTGGTTTGCAGGAAATCGACATCGGAAACAACGCCGTCAACGCCGCCGAGAAACCCGACTGAAGCCTGCAGGCCATCCTGGGTATCGAGGATATCGTCTGCCAGGATAAAACCGATGTTCAGGGAGGGGACGAGCAAAGTCGAGTCGCCGCTGGTTTCACCTACGTCATATATTTCATCACGCAACTCAAGACCGGTGCCGAACTTGTACAAAGGCCCGGCATATTCAAGACCGATTCCGGTGGTGAAGAGCTGGGTCGTGGTATCGTCCCAGGTTTTATCCTGATAGGCCAGAGAGTTGACCATGTTATAATAGCGAGGGTCTTTGAGGATCGGCATCTGGTATAAAAACGAGATGGTGTTTTCCCGTTCCGCCAGCTGAAGAGTGGCGTTGGCTTTGTGGCCGTATGAATTAAACAGCCGGTTGGTCCAGTCGATTTTGCCTCGTGCGCCGGTATCCGTGGCATAGCCAAGGCCAAAACTGTATTTATTGAGGCGCTCGGGCGCGGTCAGATCGATATCGACAGGGATGGTATGACCGGCTGCCCGATCCAGCTGCCCGCGGACCGCCACCCGGCTGAAATAGTCTGTGCGGTAAAGAATCGACTGCAGCTCGAACAGTTTTGCCGGACTATACGGATCACCGGCTTTATAAGGCAGATACTTTTCCAGCAGTTCCCGCCTGAGGATCTGCTGCGAACTCGCTGTTTCACCAAACAGATACCTGTTCCCGGTGTCCAGCACCAGACGAACCGCTGCGGTATTGTTTTCCCGGTTGATCCGCAGAGCCCGCTCGGGCAGGGCGGCATCCAGAAAACCTTCGCCAAAGGCAACGTTCACCAGCTTTTTCTTGCCTTGCTCATACACCTCCTGGTTGAGGATATCGCCTACTTTCACCGGAAAATCGGCTGTCGCAGCAATGAGAGCCGGCTCGTCGCGACCAGCCCCGGCCAGCTCAACCGAGACCTCCGAAACCAGCACCGGCGGTCCCTGGGCAATAATGTATTCTGCATGCCAGCCGTCTTTCTTCCGGGTAAGGCTGCTGTTTATTTCCGGGTTATAGTAACCAAAAGGGGCAAGAGCGGAACGGATATCCTCTTCCGCCTGGCGATGCAGCCTTCTGACGGCATTGGCCTGAAGCCGTTCGTTATCCTTATGAAGGTTAAGAGTCAACCGGGCAAGAACGTTTGTCCGCAAGGGATCTTTAATCCCGAACACCGTCACCTCAACCTGCACCGCAGCCGGTACCGGTCGGACCGGAAGGAGAAGGACAACAAGAAAAAAGCAAAAGAATATAATTCGACAAGACAAGGATGTTATATTATGAAAAGGCTGACATTAAAGTAGAACATGAATCCAAACCGGCTTGATCGGGATTGATTACGAGCTATTGTACATTGCCCGTCATGAAATGGAAGATGAAACTGGAACCGATCACAATTACCAAGATAATCAACGGCGGATACGGCTTGGGCCATCTGCCGTCCGGCCGGATTATCCTGGTCCGGCTTGTTCTTCCCGGCGAGGTCGTAACGGCAACCACGGAAAAGACGAAAAAAACCTTCGTTTCCGGCGAGGCCCGTCAAATACTCGCCGCTCATCCGGCAAGACGCGTCCCCCCCTGCCGCTATGTAGGTTTATGCGGGGGATGCGACCTGCAGCATTGTGATTATCCCTCTCAGCTGACGATCAAAAAAGAAATCGTCCTGGACCTGCTTTCGCGCAGTGAAAATGAAGAGATTCGAGAAACCGTCGGGTTGCTGGCCGAACCGATCGCCGCGCCTGACGATTTCGGCTACCGCCAACGCATCCGGCTGCAGGTTACCGAACGGGGCGAACTGGGCTTTCATCGATTCCATTCCCATGCCGTCGTTCCCATCGATGTTTGCCTGCTCGCCAGGAAAGAAGAAAACAACGCCCTTGCGGCCCTGAAGTCCCATCCGGATGGCCGAAAACTTACCGGCAATTCGAGAGAGGTCGAACTCCAGGCAAACCCCGCAACCGGAAAAACAGTGGTCATTTTCCGGCTGGTGCGCAAACCGCGCCCGGCGGATATCCAGTCCGCAGAACGGTTCTGCCGCGAACAGGGCGGCATCGAACGGGTTTTTCTTGCCGGCGAATTTTTTCCCCTGATGGGGCCATACGGGCCGAAGGCAGAGGCCGCGGACAACCGCCTGACCGTCCATTATCCGGCAATAGCCGGCCAGCAGGGGGATTTTACCCTGAGCTGGGAAGCCGGCGGCTTTTGCCAGGTCAACCTTGCGCAAAACATCAATCTTATCGCGACCGTCCTGGATTTTTGTCAGGTTGAGGCCACGGACCGGGTACTCGACCTGTTCTGCGGCATGGGAAATTTTGCCATTCCCCTGGCCATGAAGGCAAGAAAAGTCCTGGGAATTGAAGGCCAGGGATCGGCCATCCGCAGCGCCACCGGAAATGCGGCCGCAGCGGGCCTTGATAATGTCTGCTTCCGCAAAAGCCCGATCCATGATGCCTGCAGAGAGCTGGTCGCAGACGGCCGGATATTCGACTGCGTGGTCATCGATCCACCCCGCCAGGGAGCCCCGGACCTTGCCGCACATCTTGCCGCGATCACCCGCAGACGGCTGGTCTACATCTCCTGCGATCCCGCCACCTTGTGCCGGGATCTTGCAGATCTGAGCGAACATGGTTTTGCCATCAGCAAAATCCAGCCGGTCGACATGTTCCCCCAGACCCATCATATCGAGACTGTCGTCCTTCTCGATCGCAGGTAATTTGTCCTCCTGCGCCCCTGCGCTTTCGTCATAATTGATCACCGGAATTTCATCTTTCTTCACTGCCTTTCTCTGTGCTTTGGTATACCCTTGGCTGACCTTTTTTCTTGACAGGGAATAAATCAATACTGTATTGATACAGTATCATTACATAGACCAGGAGATACATATGGTGAACTATACAATCGACAAAGAATCGGACACCCCCCTCTACATTCAGATACGGGATGCCATCCAGGACGCCATTCACACCGGAGAGCTGCTTCCCGGCGACCGCTTGCCGTCTGTTGCCAGTCTGGCCAGAGAGATCGGGGTCACCCAGGCCACCGTGCGCCGGGCGCTGCAGGATCTGAGCGATGCGGGCCAAGCCTGCTGTCATGTCGGCCGCGGCACCTTTATTCAGGACGGCAGCGGTCCGACCGCCCCACCTGCGGATCGGTCTGACGGTTTCGGCTCGGCCCGAAGCATCGGCCGAAACGACCGGCTTGCTCCCCACAATCCTCTAGAATTTGCCGCACGGCGACTGCGCATGGGCGTCGGCAAGGCGTTACGGGATATCATGTCGCTTGCGGAAAAGTCCGGCATCATCCATTTCACTAAAGGGGTTCCCGACCCCCGCTTTCTGCCGGAGAATTTCCTTGAAGATGTCGCCCGGGAAACCTTGCAGAATATGGGCTCAAGCCTCATCGAGGCAAGCGACCCCCTGGGCAATTATGAACTGCGCAAGGAAATCGCCAGGCGTTTTACCACCGAGGGAACCGCGGTCACTCCGGACCAGGTGCTCATCACCAACGGATCGATGCAGGCCGTCACCCTTGTTGCCCAGGCGAACATGGAAACCGGCCAGCGGGTTCTCTGTGAAACCCCTTGTTTCAAAGGAATCACCGACACCTTCGCGGCCATGGGCCACTGGGTGGAAACGATCACCAGAGACGCCCACGGGCCGGGCCAGGCTCAGCTCAACCAGCTGCCGTCGGATCTTTCTTCCCTGCTCTATATCTGCCCCTATGCCCATAATCCAATGGGGACGAATCTCAGCCGGGAGCGTTCGGGCGTACTGGTCGAGTGGGCAAGAAAAACAGGCAGCCTCGTCGTCGCCGACGAGCTTTTCAAAGATCTTGACTGGAATGAGACCAAGCCACCGAGCATCATGCAGCAGCTGGGGGCCGAGCAGACCGTGGTGATCAATTCTCTCTCCAAATCGATAATGACCGGACTGCGCCTCGGCTGGCTCATCAGTTCGCCGCAGCGCATCCAGCAGCTGGCCCAGTTGAAAAGGCTCATGGACCACTCATGCCCGGCCCTCATTCAGGGCATGGCCCTGACTCTTTTCCAGTCGGGCAGATACGACGCCCATACCGAAAAGATGTCGGCAATGTATCGGCAGCGGAGGGAAGCGATGCTGAAAGCCCTCGACCGGCACATGCCGAAGGAAGTTACCTGGACCAGACCGGACGGCGGGTTTTCCCTGCTCCTTGAACTCCCGCGGGGATATTCGAGCGTTGCCCTGTTCCTTGCCGCCATCGACAAGGGCGTGGCCTTTCTCCCCGGCCCCCTGTTCGATATCGACCAGCGCTTTGTCCATTGTTGCCGGATCAGCTATGCCTGGTCGGATGAGGCGGAGATTAAAGAGGGCGTTGAACTGCTGGCCAGCGCGGTGGAAGGATTCCTCAGTCGCCCACCCGGAGATTCCGGTCTCAGCGGCCTTGGCAGTTATCAATAGAGCGACCCTCCAACAACAGAAATGGTGAAATGACATGAACCCTTATTATCTCGACCGGATGATCAAGGAAAAGCAGCGGGAAATGGTTGCCGAAGCCAACCGGCAGCGTCTTGTAGCAACCTATAATGCACACAATCCCGGCCGGCGGGATCGACTGCTGCTCGCCCTTGGCGAATTTCTCATCAGACTCGGCGAAAGCCTCAAACGTCGCCATGGCCAACCGGAAACCCTTGCTCCCGGTCTCTGCCGGGAATAAAACCTGCGCCTTCACCCTGTGCCCCATTTCCATCAGACGCGATACAAACATTGCAAACAACGGCAAGATAGCCTATCGTATCAAAAAAATGCGGGAGCTCGGTTCAACCGGGCTGAGAGGGGTTTAGTACCTTAGAAATTCATTCCTTGTTTTTTAGGAATGAATTTCGTGAAGGTACTTATCTCCCTCAAGGGGGGACTGAAGAGAGTACCCCCTTGTGTTGTGGGGTGTTAGTCCTGTTTTCCAAGGAGTGACCCGACCGCCGAACCTGATCCGGATAATCCCGGCGGAGGGACCAGTGTGACCAGGAGCCGTCTCCATTCCCGGGGGCGGTTTTTTTATGCCGCCTCCCATCCCCCGTCAAACACGTTCATCGTTCATTTCTTTTAAGGAGGTGCATATGAAAAGATTTGTTTTGCTGACCGGTTGTCTTGTACTGCTGGCTTTCTCGAATCCCGTCGCGGCGGCGGAAAAATCTCTCACCATGATGACCCACGACAGTTTCAACATCAGTGCCGATCTGGTCACCGCCTTTGAACGGGAAAACGGCGTCAAACTCCGTTTTTTAAAATCGGGTGATGCGGGCAGCGCTTTGGTCCAGGCCATCCTTGCCAAGGATAACCCCCTGGCAGATGTCTTCTTCGGGGTCGACAACACCTTCTTCTCACGGGCCATTGACGCCGATATCTTCGTGCCCTACGCCTCTCCGCTCCTCGCCAGTATTCCTGCAGGTCTCCAGCTGGACAAGGAAAATCGCCTGCTGCCCATGGATTACGGCGATGTCTGCCTCAACTACGACAAGGCGTGGTTCAAAAAACACAACCTGGCCCCGCCGACAGATCTCGCCGACCTGGTTAAACCTGAATATAAAGGCCTGACCGTGGTTGAAAATCCGGCAACCTCGTCACCGGGCATGGCTTTTCTGCTTGCAACCATCGGCCGGTTCGGGGAAGACGGCTACCTCGATTTCTGGAAAAAACTCCGCGACAACAAAGTGATCGTCGCCAACGGCTGGGAAGATGCCTACTACGGCCACTTCACCTCGGCCTCCAAAGGCGACCGACCGATCGTCGTCAGCTATGCCTCCAGCCCTCCGGCGGTGGTCCATTATTCGAAAACCCCGCTGACAGAAGCTCCGACTGCCGCTTTGGTTGCCCCGAACACAGCCTTTCGCCAGATCGAGTTTATCGGCATCCTGAAAGGCACAAAAGAACCGGAGCTGGCAAAAAAACTTGTCGACTTCATGTTAAGCGAAAAAGTCCAGGAAGATATCCCGCTGCAGATGTTTGTCTTCCCTGCCAATTCGAGTGCCCGCCTGCCCGAGGTCTTTAAAAAACACGCGGTGACAGCCGAACAACCGGCAGAAGTTTCCCCGTCGGCGATCGAAACCAACCGCGACAAATGGATCGAAGCCTGGACCACCACGGTTCTCCGTTAAGCGCCGCCGGCCTGTCCTGCTGAAAGGATCCGAGGGAGAACGGAAATGAATCGGTCTAGACCACTGCTCCGGTGGCTGCTGTTCTCCCTGCCTCTTGTTTTTCTTGTTCTTTTTTATTTTTACCCGCTGGCAAAGATCGGCCTGCTCAGCTTTTTCCCGGATGGCACCTGGAATCCGGAAAGACTCAGCCGGCTCGTCAGTTCGCCGGTCTATGGCCGGATTCTCTGGTTCACCATCTGGCAAGCCGCCCTTTCAACAGTCCTGACCCTGCTGCTGGCCCTGCCCGGCGCCTATGTCTTTGCCCGCTTCCGGTTTTTCGGCAAGAACCTGTTCCAGGCCTTGATGACGGTGCCCTTCGTGCTGCCGACGGTGGTAACCGCTGCGGCCTTCCGCTCTCTGCTCGGCCCGAACGGCCTGCTCAACACCTGGCTGATGGCAGGTTTCGATCTTGATTCACCGCCGATCATGATCGATCAGACGGTGGCCTTTTTCCTGCTCGCCCACATTTTTTACAACTACTCCCTGGTCTTGAGAATCGTCGGCAGTTACTGGGCCGGACTCGACGTACGTCTCGGCGCGGCAGCCCGGATGCTTGGGGCCTCCCCCTGGCAGACCTTCCGGCGGATTACCTTGCCGCTGCTCATGCCGGCTATCGGCTCTGCGGCACTTCTCGTCTTTATCTTCTGTTTCACCAGCTTCGGAGTGGTCCTCATTCTCGGAGGCCCCGGTTATGCCACGCTCGAGGTGGAAATCTACCGCCAGTCGGTGCAACTCTTCAATCTGCCCATGGCTGCAGCGCTCTCTTTGATCCAGATCGCCGTGAACTTTCTCCTGATGTGGCTGCATGCCCGGCTTGGCAGGAAAGCGCGGATCGGTTTCTACACCGACTCCACGACCGGCGTCGCGGCCATTGCAGAAAGTTTGGGGAAGAAGGCTTTTATCACCGCCAATATTCTGTTCATGGTCGTTCTTCTGGTTACCCCTCTTCTCGCCCTTTTACTTCGCTCGATAACTGCCGATACCGGCCTGACTCTCGACTACTACCGGGCGCTTTTCACCACCGACAACAGGTCGGTGTTCTTTGTCGAACCCATCGCAGCGGTCGCCAACAGCGTCGGCTTTGCCGTTGCGGCAATGGTTCTGGCCGTCGTTCTCGGACTTGCCGCCGCAACCTTCCTTGCCTCGGACCGCACCAAAAAAACTTCTTTCTGGGACGCCATAATCATGCTGCCCCTTGCCACCTCGGCGGTGACGCTCGGTTTCGGCTATATCGTCACCCTCAACAGGCCGCCCTTGAACCTGCGCGATTCGCTTGCCCTCGTTCCCATCGCCCACACCCTGGTCGCCTTTCCTTTCGTGGTCCGCTGCATCCTCCCCAGCCTCAGACAGATCCCGCAGTCGCTCAGGGAAGCTGCCACCCTGCTTGGCGCTTCCCCCTTCGAGGTCTGGCGGCGCATCGATCTGCCGATTGTCAGTCGGGCCGTTCTGGTCGGGGCGGTATTTGCTTTTTCGATCAGCATGGGTGAATTCGGTGCCTCATCATTTGTTACCAGGCCGCATACCCCGACCATGCCAGTGGCGATTTTCAGGTTTCTCGGTCAGCCCGGCGACATGAACTACGGCCAGGCCATGGCCATGAGCAGCATCCTCATGCTGGTAACCTGTTCCGGTTTCTGGCTTGTCGGCCGGATGGATGGATGGGCAAAATTGCCGGATGTACGAAATAAGGAAAAAAAAGTATGACCTCGACGCGCGACAACATCCTCGAAGTGAAGAATCTCTCGAACCGCTATGAAGGATTGCCGCTTCTCCAGAATATCGGTTTCGGCCTCAGCCAGGGAGAAATCCTCTGCCTCCTCGGCCCCTCCGGCTCCGGCAAGACCACCCTGCTGCGACTTGTGGCCGGTCTGGAACGACTGGATACGGGAACTATTTTTTTCCGCGGCCGGGATATTCGCGATATCCCGCCGCACCAACGGAATTTCGGCATGATGTTCCAGGAATACGCCCTCTTCCCCCATAAAAGCGTATGGCAGAACATTGCCTTTGGCCTGGAGATGCAAAAATGCTCTCCGGCAGAGCTGGCACATCGGGTCCGGACCGTGCTTGAGATGGTAGGATTGGCCGACCTGGGACACCGCGGCATCGATGAATTATCGGGAGGCGAACAACAACGGGTCGCTCTCGCACGGAGCCTCGCCCCCGAACCGCAGCTGCTGCTCCTTGACGAACCCCTCGGCTCACTCGACCGCACCCTCAGGGACCGCCTGACCACGGAAATCCGCACCATCCTCAAAAAACTTGGGGTGACCGCCATCTTCGTCACCCACGACCAGGCGGAAGCCTTCAGCGTAGCCGACAAGGTGGCGGTTCTCCATAACGGCCTGCTCCAGCAGTTCGATACCCCGGAAGCCCTCTACAGATTCCCGGCGAACACCACAGTCGCCGGATTTCTGGGCTTCACCAATCTTATCGACGGTCACCTTGACGATCAGGGGATTTTTCATTCACAACTCGGCAGTATGTCGATCATCAATGGGATCAGAAAGGCCAGAGAAAAGATTACGCTGCTGATGCGTCCTGAGGGAGCGAACCTGAGATTGCAGGCATCGGTAACAGCCGATACCCCAACCATTGCCGGAACGGTTACTCACCGAGTCTTCCAGGGCAGCACGTATCGGCTCACCCTGCAAAGCGGCGATGTATCTTTAACCTTTGACCTGCCGATTGACCCGTCGCCACCGGAAAAAGGTGCGCCGATTGAGCTTGTCCTCAATCCTGCTGCACTCGTTTTGATCGATCCTTCCGCATGATTTGTGACGTTTCTCCGCGTCGCATTTTGTTCAATTAACGCTTCAGCCAGAAGGACCTTCCGCCCCAGGCCAGGTTGGTCCCAACCTCTTTTTCATGTCATCCGTTTGAAATAGTAAGCGAGTACTGCAATGATAATAGCCGGAGCGATGAGTGCCATAGGTAACCAGGTGCCGGTGCTGAAAGTGACAATTTGATTGAGGGCGACGAAGGTGACATACCCATAAAAGCCCCATTTCTTCATCTTCCAAAAGCCGATATTGCATATCAGGCCCACTACGGCGACAAATGCCAGGTAGAATGGATACCAGGCGCTGATATCTCGTGCGACACTTGAAAAGACCTTCGGGATAAGAAAAAATACACCGATGAATCCAAGGATACAGATGATGGTAACGACAGGGGGTCGCTGCTGGAGAACCGAAGAAGTGTCTCTCATATTTTTTCAGATAAATCAGTTATATGCTTCAGCGCGGTCCGCTGGATTGATGCAGGTTGAAAGAAGTGAATACCAGAGTGATTCATATAATTCAACACAAATTCATGAGGTACACACTCACTCAGTCCTGTCCGACTTTGGCTGACAGAAGTGAATGCAAGACCTTTGCAAGGTCACCGATCATGAGAGGTTTCTTCAGGAAACCGCCTGCACCGAGCCGGAGTGTTTCCTTGACGTCTTCCGTTTCGGCGTAGCCGCTCACGACGATGGCCTTCTGGCCGGGATACAGCCGGATAATCCTGTCATAGGTTTCCCGGCCGCTCATGCCGGGACTCATTATCATATCGAGGATGATAAGGTCAACAGGCTGGTGTTTGACAAATTCGACAGCATCTTCACCGCAGGCCACCGATTCAACCCTGTAGCCGAGCTTCTCGATGATGCTGCAGGTAATGATGCGCTGCGCGGCGACATCGTCGACTATCAGGATCAGTTCACCATTGCCGATGAATGATGAAAAATCTGCTACTGCGTCAGGGTTGCGTTCCGGTTGGCAGGTGACCGGAAAATAGATGGTGAACCGTGTCTCGGTCGGTGAACTGTCGACTGTAATATATCCCTGGTGATCCTGAACAACATTCCAAACCACCGTCAAGCCAAGACCGGTTCCGCTTCTTCCCATAACCTTTTTGGAATAGAAGGGTTCGAAGATCTTTTCCAAATCCTCCTTGGAAATACCATCGCCCTGATCGGCGACCGTCAGGATGACATATTCACCTTTTTTGATCTCATTATCACCCTCACCTCGTACATCGATCTGAACATTTGCAGTCGTAATCCGCACGGCTCCGGACGAATTGATGGCTTCAAAGCCGTTTGAGACAAGGTTCATCAGAATTTTCCGGATATGAATGCGGGAACCTAAGATATTCTTCAGATGCTTATCCAGGGAACATTCGAGCTTCACACCGGGATGGTACTGCCGAACAAGGCGATACTCGGGCGAGTCAAGGTAATCTTCTATGATGGAGTTGATTTTGACAGCCTCTTTCTCCATCGCCACACCCCGGGCAACGGTCAGGAGGTCCTGGACTATGGCCGTGGCCCGCAGGCCGGATTCGCGCATGAGTTCGATCGGTCGGCGCAACTTGTGATTTTTCGGCAGCTCCAGAAGGATCAGTTCCGGATAGCTTACGATGCCGGAAAAGATGTTGTTGAGGTCGTGGGCAACGCCGCCGGCCAGCAGGCCAAGCGATTCCATTTTTTTTAAGCGGACTTCGCTTGCGCGGCTTTCCTGCAGTTCCTTTTCCTTATTGTTCCGTAGAGTGACGTCGCTCAGAGTATTGATTATCCGTGTATCGGGCAGATAGACGGCTCGGAATTCGATATCCTTGATCCGGCCGTTTTTACAGGTCACTCGATATTCGCAAGCCGATCCATCCCTTCCGAAACTTTTCCAATGCGTTTTGACATGCTGCAGGTAATCGGGTTCAGGAAAGGCAAGGGCCGGCCAGTGGCGCATATTCGGCAGATCATCGAAGCCGTAGCCGGTGATATCGGTGAAAATGGAATTGAGCTGAACGAGATCGCGATTCTTGCCCCAGACGGCGATGCCAAGAGGAAGGTGGTGCAGGAGGTTTTGCAGAAGGTTATGTTGCATCTGCAACTCGTCCCTTGCCTCGGATTCGCGGAGGATTGCTGTTCGCTGACGGATGAGCAGATAGATCAGCAAGAAAACCAACAGCAATGTCAGGACATAGAGGACGTTGACAGCCTGCTGGAAGGCCTCCAGCCGCTTCTTCTGACTATCGAGGGTGGCCTGGGCCGCCAATCTGGAATGGTGGCCGATTTTCGCCGCTTTCCGAAATGTCTCGCTTATCCGTGATTCGACAATTGAAAGGGTGACGCCGGAATCGGGCCCCCAGCCAGACACTCCTTCTTCGAGCCAGATCTGCAGATCGGCTATCGCCGGCGCCACCACGGCATGGAAAGCGGAAGCATTGACGTGATTATTGATGACATAGGTGTCTCGGAGTTCGACAATCAGCTGGTGGGTTGTATCGACCGCAGTTCGAAGTACACCCGTCTGCACCGGATCTTTTGTAGCCGCGGCGATCCGCGCGAAAGTAACGACATCGGCGAGGCCGTCGAGAACGACCGACAGGGAATTGAGTTCTGTCAGGAGCGTTGACGGCAGATTGCTCTCTATGGAATGCAGCGTCTTGTTGGTGTAGACGATCACACAGACAGAGGAGAGGATCACGGCCAGAATACTGCCGATAAGTGCTCTCTGTAACATGGAATACCTGCTGCGTTTTCTTAAAGTGATCACTGGCGGCTGGTCTTGATATCATCATAGAATCGACGTGCACCGGGATGCAATGGAATCGAGATGCCGTTGAGTGCGGATGCCAGTGTTATATTTTTCCCTTGCGGGTGTCCCTGAACGAGAAGCTCTTTGGTCTTTCTGCTGAAAAGAACCTCGGTCAGGGCGTAAGCCATATCGTCTGCCATATCGCTGTTGACTACGAACAGAGCGTAGACTTCTATGGTCGGAGTCTCTGAAATACCGGAATACACGTCTTTTTCGATATTGCCTTTGGTAAGATAGGGATATCTTCTGGTGATATTTTCGGCGATAAAAGGATCGATTGCAAGCAGGTGCAGACCGACCGGTAATAATTTTGTCACTGCCGCCATCGGCGTGCCCGCCATCATGGAAAATCCCTGAAGCTGTCCGTTTTTCATCTTGTCTTCGGTAAAGACCGGTTTGAGATACTGGGGAAGGATGTCATTTTCTGTCAACCCATAGGCGGACAGCACAATCTCGGTTACCAGTCGCGTTCCCGATCCGGGTTCATCCACCGAAATCCGTTTTCCTCTTAGATCGTTATAACTACGGATACCTGCATCTTTTCGCACGACCATCTGGAATTTTTCCGAATAGAGGCTGGCAATGGCCCGGAGTTTTGCGGAATGAGGTTCCGAAGCGAACTCTCTTTGCCCATTATAGGCATAGGAGGCGATATCCGCCTGAACCAGTCCGGCCCCGAGTTCGCCGTTGCTCACCATCCGGGCGTTTTCCATGGATCCGGCAGAATTCTGGGCGATTGCAATGATACCATGCAAAGGAGAATCCTTCTGTTCGGCCTGCATGGTGATCCCGGTCGCGATCTGCTTGCCGATCGGATAATACACACCGGTACTGCCGCCGGTGCCTATTCGAAAATGTTCAAAAGCACAGACCGGTGCAGCCGTACCTGCCTGAATCATCAGAAACACGGGCATAATCAGGAAAATGAAACGGACGATTCGAGCGATGCGGGACAGGTTCATTGACGTCGGTGTCATCATGGCAGCTCAGGAAGATAAAGGGGGACAGAGGGGCAGGTACGATTTTAAGTAAAGTTTATCATAGCGGAAGTGTGAAAACAAAGGGGAAGCGACGGAGAACACTCTTTTGGCGCCTGATTTTTAAACCAAGGTATGAGTACTGCCGGCGGGACGGAGCACGTGGTAATGGTTGCAGCCAAAAAAATTGCAAAACGTCACATGAAAGAGTAGTTTGGCAGCATTTGATTCGCATCGCTCTCGGTTGAAGCTGAAAGAGTACAGGCTCACAGAGAGAGCAGCTTTTTACTTCCTCATTCCTTCAACATTACCATCCGGAGAATCATGGCCAGAATAGTAATCAGCGGTACCGGAGTGTTCACACCTCCATTTTCCATTTCAAATGAAGAACTCGTCCGCTCCTTTAATACTTTTGTCCAGAATTTCAACAGAGAACACCGGGACAAGATTGCCAGTGGTTCCTGTCAGGCGTTAGCCGAGTCCAGTGCCGAGTTCATTGAAAAAGCTTCTGGAATAAAGAGCAGGTTTGTCGTTGATCGAGAGGGAATCCTCGATCCGGAGGTGATGTGCCCGCGTTTGCCGAAACGATCCGTCGAAGAAGGATCGCTCCAGTGCGAAATGAGCGTTGCAGCTGCCAGAGAAGCCATGCGGCGGGCCGGCAAAAATCCCGAGGATATAGATGCGGTTATCGTCTCCTGCTCCAACATGGAACGCCCTTATCCGGCAATTGCCGTGGAAGTGCAGGAGGCACTGGGCATTTCCGGTTTTGCCTTTGACATGAATATTGCCTGTTCTTCGGCAACCTTTGGCATTCAGACAGCAGTCGACTCGATTTTCAGAGGCAATGCCCGGGCAATCCTCATGGTGAATCCCGAGATCTGCACCGGTCATCTGAACTTTCGCGATCGCGACAGTCACTTTATCTTTGGCGATGTGTGTACTGCAGTAATTATCGAACGGGAAGAGCATTGCCGTAAAAAAGATGTCTTTGAGATTGTCGGGACAAAACTGGGAACCAAATATTCCACCAACATCTTCAATGGCTTTGGCTTTCTCAATCGAACCAGACCCGACCAGGGCCCTGAAAAAGAAAGGCTTTTCGTCCAGGAAGGCAGGAAGGTTTTCAAGGAAGTGATTCCTTTTGCCACGGAAATCATCCGGAATCATCTTGCAGAGTACAACATTGCCCCGACCGATCTGAAAAGGGTCTGGCTCCATCAGGCAAATTTAAACATGAACCAGCTCATATGTAAAAAACTGCTCGGTACCGAGATAACCGGTGATATTACCCCGACGATCCTCGATACCTACGCCAATACCGCATCGGCCGGATCGATTATATGCTTCCATCAAAACCATGAGGACCTGCAGGAACATGATCTTGGGGTAATCTGTTCATTTGGCGCCGGATATTCCGTCGGCAACATTATAGTGCGCAGGATAGTTCTTTGAGATATCTGCAACCTAAATCACCTTATATTTCTCCCTGAGCATCTGCGAAAGGTGGTTGACCATTGTAAATGCGTTTTCCACAGTTTGCCCTTTGTCCGGATTGACAAGGCAGCATGTTGCAGGCGACAACATGCTGCGATCGATGATCTGTTCGAGATCCACTCCTTTTTTACCCAGATGATGCCATATTCCTTCCAGCTTCATGAGGAGAAATCCGAGGCTTTCTTTGCTGAACATCTCATAGCCGGTGGGAACGATACCCCAGACCAGCACCCCACCCCGGTCGAGAAATTTCCTGATCGAGGCGGTGCAGGAAGAAAATATCTCGGCATTGGTGTAAATATCCATTGAGAGGATATCCATATCAAGATTGAGAAGAAAATCCCAGTCCGGATTTCCACACAGATGAATGCCCCGGGGGCCATCGACCATACCGAAAAAATTGTCCAGATCGATTTTCGCCTTCTGTTCCCCATAGCCGGACATCGCCGAGAATATGAATTGCAGCCCCGGTTCGTCGATGAACATGAAGGCGTTCGAGTTCCTCTTTTTGAGTCGGGCCAGCTGGACATTTATTCTTTTTGCCATAAACTCGATCATAAATGGCCTTATGGTGTCATCGAAGAGGATGGGCCGGTCATCCTGGTCGAGAACATTGAAGCCAAAACTGATCGGACCTTCCAGCTGCCCGCGGATAGCGGGCTTTTCGGCGAGGTCTCTGGTCAGGAAGTCATGATATACGACGGAGTATTTCTCGCTGATATCGAAGTACGTCGGATCGTCGAACCGGCTCATGGTCTCTTCATATTCATCAATGAATTTTTCCATTGAAAACCGCAGGGTCTTTTTCTCCATGTCCAGGACAATACCAGGAAAATGCTCGGCAGCCTGAACGTACATGTCCTCGTAATAGCTGAAGTTCGGCAGCTGCGGCCAAAACGGAACATCAAGCGAGAGTGCAAGGTCGAGAGCCTGCTTCACATCCGTCTGGGGCATCACGGCCATAGCCGTGGTCAAGAGATTTCCGGGTATCGGCATAGGGTTATCCTCTTTTGCTGTTGATTGCGGACAACAAGGCATTGAGCGAAAGAATGGATCGGCAGTTGAAGAATCCACGATAATATGACGTAGGTCAATTACTTTGTGAGAAATATTGTCTATCTTGTCGAAGAGACGATACCATCGCAAAATACAAAATATTTGCGCGAAAGAGGAGGAACACATGAAAAAATCGAGCCCGGAAGAATGCGCCCCTCTCCCTCTGGAAATTTCCGAGGAAGATGTAATCGAGGCTATGAAGAGTATCCCGGGGTATATCGATATCACCCCCGGCGATTTCAAGGAAGTGTATCAAACCGCCTATAATCTGGCGATAAAACGGCTGTTCAATACCCTGACAGCCTCTCAGATAATGACCGAATCGGTGTTGTCGATCGATCAGGGAATGGATCTCGTCGAGGCGGCAGGCCTGCTGGCGCAAACCCGGATCTCGGGGGCGCCCGTCGTTAATAATGAAGGCAAAATCGTCGGCATTGTCTCGGAAAAAGACTTTCTCAAAGAAATGGGGGTTGGCGAAAAGCCATCCTTCATGCAGATAGCCAATCATTGCCTGAACAACAAAAACTGCATGATCGGCCGATTGCATAACAAGACGGTGGGCGACATCATGACCAGACAGCCGATAACCGGGACACCGGAAATGACCATCGGCGCCATCTCCGCTCTTTTTGCCGAAAAGCAGATCAACCGGTTGCCGATTGTCGATGAGGAAGGGCATCCTGTCAGTATCGTCACCCGTACCGATCTGGCCTACTCCTTTCACTTCTGCGGCAGGAGACCAAAGCCATGAACTACTTCGCCAAGATGAAGGGCGGCGGTCAAAGTCCGCCAAAGGTTGGATCGATTGAAGTTCTCTGGTCGTGGATCGGCAGTTTTCTGGGCATCGCTGCGGTCTCCCTCATCCACTCGAAGATGCTCGATCAGACGGGCTTGATGATGATCATCGGCTCGTTCGGCGCTTCGGCTGTACTTATCTACGGCGCCGTTCGCAGCCCCCTGGCGCAGCCGAGGAATCTGCTCGGCGGCCATGTTCTCTCGGCCATCATCGGCGTGACCGCCTTCCAATGGCTGGGCGGCGACACCTGGCCTGCGGCCGCCGTGGCTGTTTCCACCTCCATTGCAGTGATGCACCTCACCAAGACTCTCCACCCACCGGGGGGAGCTACCGCCCTGATCGCCGTAATCGGCGGCGAGAGCGTCCACAATCTCGGCTACCTGTACGTCTTGATGCCGACCGCGCTGGGAGCAGGCGTAATGCTTGCAATTGCCCTGATCGTCAACAATATCCCGAAGAACCGGAGATACCCGGAATTCTGGTCTTAGAAGAGAAGGATTTCGATAAACTTTGTTTTTATGAAATTCATATCTATATTTTGATTTCTTGCTCGGGATGTCTGCGCAAGATGAAGCTCATCAATTCCCCTAGTTCTCTCCTTCATAGAAATCATGAATATGGACGAAAGATCAGCTGCCTCTGCAGTTTCCGCGAGAAGGTCCTATTTGGTACTGTATGCCGTCTGCGTGGTACTCCTGGCATCCATTTTTTTCTTAGACCTGTCCATGGCTTCCGGCGTAGCGGTGGGCGTTTTATATGTCGTTGTGGTGTTGCTGTCGCTGTGGACTCCTCATAACACAGCCACGCTCATTTTCTCGTTGGTGGCATCGTTCTTGATAATTGCAGTCTTCTTTTATAAACCGGACGCAGTGGAAATGTGGAAAGTGGTATTCAATCGCGGGATATCGCTCTTTGCCGTCTGGGTTACCGCAATACTCGGTCTTACGAGAAAGAAAATAGAACAACAGCGCAACATGATTCATGGCGAACGGGAAAAGGCCATCAAGGAGGTGCGGATACTGCGTGGTTTTCTGCCTATTTGTTCTTCGTGTAAAAAAATCAGGGACGACAGGGGATACTGGAACCAGATCGAGGGATATATCAAAGATCATTCGGAAGCTGAATTCACCCACAGTATTTGTCCCGAATGTGCCGAAAAGCTTTATCCTGATTTTTACAAGAAAATGGATTTTCGGAAGAAACACCAAGAAACCCCAACGGCAGAGAGATGAAATGCAACACAACATGGAACCAGACTCTTCATTGTCGACTGATGGGGACCTGAATATCGGAAAAAATTGTATCCACACCTCGAAATAAGTACACTTAGCCAAACGCACATCGCATAATACGTGTTCAGGATGCAGATTATCATGAACTTTCTTTTGCGACCACCACAATAGCAGGCATTCTCAGGAACAAAATGAGCAAACCGCGTATTGTTATTATCGACGACTCCCTCCAGCAACGGGGTATGATTAAAAGCATTCTTGCCCCTGTCGATGCGGATTACTTTGAATTATCCGACGGAAGAAACTGTGCCGCTGTTCTCGGCAAAATCCGGCCCGATCTTATTATTGCGAAAATCTCCACTTCATTCCGGGGAGGGCGCAATCTATGTGCTCTCCTCAAGGAAGATCCGTCTTTCGACGATCTGCCGCTGATTCTCCTGGGACACGGCGAAGAAGCCGAAGATATCGCCCAGGGAATGGCCACCAATGCCTTTGTCTATCTGGACACATATGAAATACAGGAAAAGCTTGTCCCCACCGTGCAGAAAGCTTTTGCTCAATCCGGCATTCCTCAAACCGGCAGAAGCATCCTTGTTGTGGATGATTCAAGCTCCGTCCGGCTGCTGCTGGATGAAGAGCTTGCCAAGGCGGGATACCAGGTGCTGTCTGCGGAAAACGGCAAAGATGCTCTGGCAGTCCTCCAGCAAACCCAGCCGGATGTCATTCTCTCGGATGTCTACATGCCCGAGATGAACGGCATTGAACTCTGCGAAACCCTTCATCGCGATCCGCGGTACTCCGGCATTCCCTTCGTCGTCATGAGCACGGAAAACGATGCCGGAAACATGAAGAAGATGATGCAGTTCGGTGCTGCGGCATTCATCATCAAACCGTTTAACCTCGAACAGCTGACGATGACCCTGAACAAAATCTTCTCCTATGAGTTTCTCCTGCTCCTGAAGGAAAACGAGCGACTCGACGGTGAGCAGAAACTCCTGCTGGCGGGTATCACCAGCCTGGTCAATGCCTTGGAAGCTCGCGACAACTATACCCGCGGCCATTCGGAAAGGGTTTCACAGATTCTGGCAGGTCTGGTCCGGCATATTGGCGGCAGCCAGCGTGAAATCGAGCGCGCCCGGATAGCAGGACGACTCCACGACATAGGCAAAATCGGCATCAGGGACGATGTGCTTTTAAAACCGGGACGGCTCAGCAAGGAAGAATTCGATCACATTAAACAGCACCCGTCGATCGGGGCGTCCATCATCCAGACTATTCCCAGCATTGCCGATATCCTGCCGGTGATATCTTTCCACCATGAACGGGTAGACGGCAACGGCTACCCGGAGGGGTTGAAGGGTTCGGATATTCCCTTCTGGGCCCGCCTGACCGCAGTCGCCGACACCTACGATGCATTGACCAGCGACAGGCCTTACCGAGATGGGATGGAGCATAAAAAGGCCATCGCCGTCATCAATGAGGTGGCCGGCTCCCAACTCTGTCCCGAAAGCGTTCGTCTTTTCCTCGAGTGGAGCAAACAGGAAATGAAAGAAAAAATCCGCAACATCTGAGCATTTAATAATTATTGCCAAAGTTGTCCGGAAAAGATAGTTATGGTGGGTGGTTCTTTCTTGGAAAGAAACAAGGCGGAAGACCTGCACAACGACAGTTTCGTCCCGATTATTCAGGAGCTCTACGATTTGAAGAAGCAGGAGCTTTCAGGCGGCCAGGTCAACCAGGCCAAAATGAATGAGCTTGACGGCAAAGCTGATGAAACAGGGGAAAAGGTACTCGAGATACTGGGCGGCGTGGAGGACGGCGCCAAGGAGACCATCTCCCGGTCCAAAGAAGATGCCTTGTCCTCGGTAACCCTGGCAAATCGTCTGCTGGCGCTGTCGACAGGGCTCGGTCTGCTGGCGGCGGGACTTCTCGGATTTTTCATCAGTCGATCAATCACCAGGCCCGTCGGCCGAGCAGTTTCTTTCACCGAGTCAATTGTCCAGGGTGATCTGACAAAACAGTTGGATATCACGCAGAAAGACGAAATCGGCGCCATGGCCGTCTCCCTGAACGCGATGGTTGTCCAACTACGTTCAATGATCGGCAGCATTGTCAATGGCGTTGAGCAGCTCACCGCCTCCTCGAATGGGTTGACGGCGATTTCGAAGCAGTTGTGTTCCGCGGCTGGGAAAACAGCTCAAAACTCAGGAACAGTGGCTGCCGCTACCGAGGAGATGAGCGCCAACATCCAGTCGGTTTTGGCAGCCCTGGAGCAGTCGACATCGAATGTCAATATGGTAGCGTCCTCGGCCTTCCTTTAATGACTCAGCGTCTTATGAACCTAGTCTTTATATTTTGGAAATATTAACTCCTTTCTTCCGATCTAAAGCTAAGAATGTCCCCTATCCTTGACATAAGAACTTTGGTTTTGATCTACGTAGGTATCAGTATCGGACAGGCGGTGGTGCTGGTGTATTTGTGGAGTGTTCAGCGAAACTATCCGCCGGCAAAGGACTGGGCCATCGGGTCATTGATGTTTGCGATCGGCTTATTCTTGTTCGCTCTACGCAATCAGGCGCCAGTTGTACTGACCGAGATCGTTTCGAATCTCTTTCTGCTGCCCGGCCTGATGCTCTTCAATTTTGGAATCGTAAAAGCATCAGGCCGAAAACCATCATTCGTTTTAGGACTTGCGTTTTGTACCTTAGCCATTGGAGCCTTGGCATGGTTTATCTTTGGACGGAAGAATTATCCGGCAGCGGTGCTAACTCAAAATCTGGTCTTTCTGACGTTCGACCTATATACCGCCTACGCCTGTTTGAAAGCGAGAACAACCAAAGGCAACCACACCTTCCGAATCCTAGGAATTCTGTTCATCGTTCTGGTAATGGCCTGCTCCTGGCGGGTGGCGGGTGGGGTCTTTGATCTGATGTTCTCGTTCTCACCAACACTACCACGCTTGTTTTGGATCGCAACGTCACTTATCAGTTTCCCG
>LADS01000050.1 GCA_000961725.1 Desulfobulbaceae bacterium BRH_c16a | reverse complement strand
CTAGTGTTTACTTGCATAAATTTGAGATAGTATTTCTCAGTTGCGAGCCTTTGACTTCTCGCTTGCGCCACACGAAAGGCTTGGCGTTCAGTTGATAAGCTTCGACAAAGGCTTCGATGGCAGCACATAGTTCGTTTACGCTTTGAAAACTTGCATTCTTCAGGGCTTTACGGGAGAGGATTCCGAACCATATCTCCACTTGGTTTAGCCAACTTGCAGAAGTCGGTGTAAAATGAAATTTGACGTTCGGATGTCGCGCCAGCCATTCGTCATTGCGTTTGTGAATACAATAATTGTCGAGAATAACATGAATTTCTTTCTCATTACTGCCGGGCAGCTCCAAGAGCACCTGATCCATGAACGCCAAAAACTCTACTCGCCTTTTAAACTCCGTGGTCAGAGTGTGGATGGCACCCGTGGCTACGTTCAGCGCTGCAAAAAGATTCAAGGTGCCGTGCCGCTTATAGGTACTCTTGAGGCCGCGGACAATTTTGCCGTTGCTGGTGCAGACATAGCCAGTAGCTCGCTCCAATGCCTGAATGCTTGGTTTTTCATCCACCGAGATCACCAGAGCTCTCTCAGGCGGGGCCAGATAGAGCCCAACAATATCGGCTGCTTTTGTTGCAAACTCGGGATCAGTGCTGACACACCAGCTTCGTTGCCGGGCCAGACAGATGTTTTGCTTGCGAAGCACACGCCAGACTGCATCATCGGATGCGCCAAGAAGCCTGGCAACTGCCGGACCGTCCCAGCAGGACTGGCCGTGAGGTGGAGGCTGCTCCAATGTTTTTAAAACCTGAGCGCGGAACTCTTCATCATATTTTGGCGGCTTGCCGGAACGTGGCCGATCGTATAGCCCAGCAATTCCTTGTATGGCAAAGCGGTTGCGCCAATCGATGATCGTATTCGGACGCACCTTAAGGTCGCTGGCGACTTTGCTGACGGATTCTCCGTCAAGAAGTTTGTAAATCATTCGTGCTCGTTCGACCAAACGTGCCTCCATGCTTCGACTGCCTGCCCACTCTTTTAGGGTCTGGCGATCTTTTTCGGTGCATGGCGGAGGCGAGGCTTTTCTGGGCATAGGGGACTCCTTTCATGTAGAGGATGGAAGGAGTCTAAATTATATCGTTTAATTATGCAAGTAAACACTAGCGGAAGGAGATATGATGAAGGCAGTTTTTCTCGACAGTGAAGGGCTGGACGACCTTACGCTCGATGGTCTTGCCGGGCAATGCAGCTCCTTGCAGGTATTTCGCACCACTGCCCCGGAAGAGGTTGCAGGCAGGATCGCGGGAGCCGAATTGATCATCCTCAACAAGGTTCGAATCTCGCGGCACCATCTTGTCGCCGCGCCCTCGGTTCGCTTGATTTCGGTGGTGGCCACCGGCACCGATGTCGTAGAGCTGCAGGCCGCCTCCGAACTGGGGGTGACAGTGTGCAATTGTCAGGCATACGGTACCGATTCGGTGGTGCAGCATGTCTTCTCCGTCATCCTCGCCCTGCACACCAATCTTCTCTCCTACCATGGGGCGGTGCGGGACGGACGCTGGCAAAAGGCCAGCCAGTTCTGTTTTCTCGATTATCCGATCGTCGAACTGAAGGGCAAAACCCTTGGCATTGTCGGCTACGGCACCCTCGGCCGGGGAATTGCCGAAGTGGCAAAGGCCTTCGGCATGAAGATCGTGATCGCCCGCAGACCCGGCAATCCGCCGGACGACCGGCCATCCCTTGCGGAAATGCTGCCGGAGATCGATGTCCTGACCCTGCACTGCCCGCTTACCGACCGGACACGGAATCTGATAGACGCAGCCGCTTTTGCTTTGATGAAACCCACCGCTTTTGTCATCAATGCCGCCCGTGGCGGCATTGTCGATGAGATTGCGCTCGTGGACGCCCTGCGCTCGGGGAAAATCGCCGGGGCCGCCGTCGATGTGCTCAGTGTCGAGCCGCCCCGCGACGGCAATCCGCTCCTCGAGACAAAACCGGCAAACCTCATCGTCACCCCCCACATCGCCTGGGCCAGCCGGGAGGCACGACAGCGGATAATCGACCAGACCGTGGAAAACATCCGCGCCTTCAAGGCAGGAGCACCCATCCGGGCGGTGTCCTTTCAGCCGCCGGCTTAGTGTCTGTTTCCCGGAGGCTCTCTTGCGTCTATTCGCGGGTTATTTCCGCCGCAGATAGGTCGCGGCCATGAACCTTCGCCACAGCCCGTCGTCGCCCAGGGTGTGCGAGGTCAACGTCCGCCGGCCCTCGCTTTTAAGCTCTATCACGTCCCTGTACTTGACCATTTTTCCCGCTATATCGGGCCCTATGGTATCCAGGTTGAGCGTGGCCCCAGTGCCGTCGAGTGCCCCGTCATAGACCCAGAAATTATGCACTGGTTAAAAAGACCGTGACTTCGCCATCCTGGAAAATATAATCTTTCCCCTCGGTTCTGAGTTTGCCGCGCTCTCTTGCAGCGGCCCAGGAACCGGCCGCGACCAGATCGTCATAGGGGACCACCTCCGCCCGGATAAAGTGTTTTTCAAAATCGGTATGAATTACGCCGGCGGCCTGCGGCGCCCTGGTTCCTTGCTTGATGGTCCAGGCACGGGTTTCTTTTTGACCGGTCGTAAGAAATGAAATAAGATCGAGCAAAGAATACGCCTCGCGGGCAAGACGGGCGAAACCGGACTCTTTCAAGCCCAGTTCTGTAAGAAACACTGCCGCTTCATCCTCGTCCATTTCGGAGAGTTCGGCTTCAATTTTAGCAGAAACACACACCAGACCATCTCCATGAGAATCGGCGAAGGCTTTCAACTTCTGCACATATGGGTTATCGGCACCCTCGGTTGCGAGATCGTCCTCACCCACGTTGGCCACATAAATCACTTTCTTGGCGGTGAGAAGCTGCATTTCCCGGTCGATTAATAATTTTTCCTGCTTATCCAGGTGGGCCGCTCTGGCGGGTTTTTCATCTTCAAGAACGGCTTTGATTTTTAACAGACCACTCAGTTTTATTATGGCGTCCTTGTCCTGACCGCGCGCCTTTTTCTCCTCGGACAAAATTCGCTTTTCAACCAGTTCCAGGTCGGCAAGGATCAACTCGAGGTTGATCGTTTCCGCGTCCCCAACCGGATCTATCCCGCCATGTACATGGGTGATATTGTCATCGTCGAAACAACGCACCACGTGGGCTATGGCCTCTACACTGCGGATATGGGCCAGGAACATATTGCCGAGGCCCTCACCCTTCGATGCGCCCTTCACCAGTCCGGCAATATCGACAAATTCAATAGTGGTGGGAATGATTTTATTTGATGTTCCGAGCTTTGCCAGGACATCGAGTCGGACATCGGGGACACGGACAATGCCGACGTTGGGCTCGATGGTACAGAAAGGGTAATTACTCGCCTCGGCACCGGCTTTGGTGAGGGCATTAAACAAGGTGGATTTACCAACATTCGGCAAACCGACAATTCCAATTTTCATACGGGAAAACTCCTGATGCTGCACGGTAAAGGTGATATCTGAAACGTCATCTACTCGAGACTTCAAATCCAACACCCCGCAAGGGTGTACTCTGTAAGGACTAAAGCGGTGTGTTGTACCACTTAGAATGGTTCTGTTCATTATTAATCTCTCAAAAACAGGATCGGATTGCTTTTTAGCGGGAGCCATCGCTTGCAGTGCTCCGCTTCGAGTGGAGAGAGCTGGTGCGCCTGTCCAATACCTGTCCAATACCTGTCCAATACTATAGGTTGGCATCGGCACAAAATAATTGTAAGATTCGTAAGGGTAGCCTATCGCTATTGAATTATTTGAGATGATGACGATCTAATAAGGGAACACCATGAAAACGACAGCTGCCATAAACTCCTTCATGCTTTTTTGGGTGCTGGTCTCAGGCGCTTTTGCGGCGGAAATGAAACCGGTGGTGGTTGCCTCCACCACCCAGATCGCCGATTTCGCCCGGCAGATCGCCGGCGACGCCATGGTTGTCAAATCGATTTTAGCCCCCGGCGCCAACCCCCACACCTATCAAGTGACACCCGACGATGTGCAGGTGGTTCTCAGTGCCGATCTCTGCCTGGAGAACGGTCTGCACCTGGAGGGCAAGAACTGGATGGCGACTTTGGCCAAAGATGCCGGCAAGCCCCTTGTCACCACCACCGCCGGGATCAAACCAATCGATCTGGAGGCGTCGGGACAGAAGATAGTCGACCCCCATTCCTGGTTTTCACCCCGCAACGCGGCCATCTATGTCAACAACATCGTTCGGGCCTTCATCGAGCTTGTGCCCGACAGGAAGGAGGAGTTCGAGGCTCGCGCCAAGCTCTATCTCCAGCAATTGCGGGTGCTCGATGCCTGGATTCGCGAGCAGGTCAATTGGATTCCACCGGAACGCCGCATCCTGGTCACCACCCACGATGCCTTCAACTATTTCTGCCGCGAGTACCGTTTCAATCCCGGCAACGATTATCTGTCCATCGCCCCGGTCGGCTGGTCGACCGGGGCGGAGGTCGGAGCGGGGATGACCCCTGAACGCCGGCGCCGGGTAGTCCAGTCCATCCGCGAATCAGGGGCGCCGGCAATCTTTGTCGAGACGACCATCAATCCCAAACAGATACGGGAGATCGCGCAGGAAACCGGAGTGAAAATCGGCGGCGAGCTCTATTCCGACTCGATGGGGTCGACAGGCACCGCCGGGGAATCCTATATCGGGATGATGCGCGAGAATGTCCTGTTGATCATCGGCGCCCTTCGATAGCCGAGTTGTCTGCCGGCACCAACTGACAAGAGGAGGATACATGCGTTTTCTCATGGTGTTAACTGCCTGGGTGGTCTTTGTCGGCGGTCTGTTCGGTTATACCACCTGGCGGGATGCCAAGGTGCCGGTTGGCGGAACCGAGGCCAGGATGGCGAGAGCAAGCGAGGGGGCTTATTCCCTGGAAATCACTCCGACCTTTTCTCTGGAGGAGGACCCCTTCGCCCTGCAGACCGGTTCGGGAAGCGCGTCACCGCTCGAACTGAGACTCAACGGCCGGCTGCTGCCGGTGCCGGTTGAGAGCGTCCGCCGCGGTCAGCCGCTGAAACTTGATGGGATAGAAGGCGTGGTTGTCGGCAACAATGAGATTCACCTCAAGGCGAGCCCGCCCATCGGCGATGCTGTGCTTGACCACTGTGTCCGCATCCGTGTCCTTGAGAAGGGCGTGGCTCTAGCCGACGTCACCGTCTGGGGCAGCCGGGGTGCGCTGGTTTCCGGGACTGTAGCCTTTACGATCACCGAGGAGGAGGCCGAACATGCCCACTAGTCCTTACGCCATAGAAGTCGACCACCTCACCGTCAGCTACCACGCGCGCGCCGCTCTGCTCGATGTCAGCGTCCGGATCGAGCGGGACCAGCTGGTTGGCGTGATCGGCCCGAACGGGGCGGGCAAATCGACGTTGATCAAGGCGATGCTCGGTTTCCTCAAACCCGATGTCGGTTCGGTGACCATAGAAGGCCAGGATGTCCAGAAGGTCA
This sequence comes from Desulfobulbaceae bacterium BRH_c16a, assembly GCA_000961725.1. GTDB lineage: Bacteria > Desulfobacterota > Desulfobulbia > Desulfobulbales > Desulfocapsaceae > Desulforhopalus_A. The sequence goes on along the minus strand of LADS01000050.1, from coordinate 86,660 downwards.
AGGGGAAGGTGGCCTATGTGCCGCAACGCGGTTCGGTCGATTGGGATTTCCCGATCACTGTCCGGGAGGTGGCGCTGATGGGACGATACCAGCGGATTCCCTGGTATGCCTCGCCCTCCGCCGCCGACCGGGAGGCAGCGAAAGAGGCTCTGGCCATAGTGCGGATGACCGAGTTTGCCGACCGACAGATAGGCGAGCTGTCCGGCGGCCAGCAGCAGCGCGTTTTCCTTGCCCGGGCTCTGGCCCAGGGCAGCGATATCCTGCTTCTCGACGAACCCTTTGCCGGGGTCGACGCGGCCACCGAGCGGGCCATCCTCGAGGTATTGGAGCGGGCCAAGAAGACGGGAAAGACCCTGGTGGTGGTGCATCACGACCTGGTCACCGCCGCCGAGTATTTCGACAAGCTGATCTTGATCAAGCAGCGGATGTACGCCTACGGTCCACCCCAGGCAGTGCTGCAGGAGGATCTGCTCAGCAAGGTCTATGAGGGGCGGCTGCGCATCTTCGGCAAGGTGTTCAAGGAGGAAACGACATGATGTACGAACTCTTTATCGCCCCGCTGACCGAAACCTATTTCCAGAAAGCGCTGATCGGCGGCTCCATTGTCGCGGTCGTCGCCGGGGTGGTCGGCTGCCTGGTGGTGCTGCGCAAAATGGCCTTTCTCGGCGACGCCCTGTCGCATGCGATGATCGCCGGGGTAGCCGGCGGTTACCTGGTGATGAAACTGATGTTCGGCATCGAGGCCCATGCCCCCGGAATGCTGCTCGGCTCGCTGCTGGCGGCGGTGACCACCGTCGCCCTGATCAGCTTTGTCTCCAGTATTTCCCGGATCAAGGAGGATACCGCCATCGGTATCATGTATACCGGCGTCTTCGCCCTGGGGGTGGTGGCGGTGTCGATCTTCCGCCACTACATTCATATCGACCTGATGCACTTCATCATGGGCGACATCCTCGGCGTCGCCGACAGCGACCTGTGGGTCAGCGCTTTCGTCGCCGCCCTGGTGCTGACAGTGCTGATCCTCTTCTTCCGCCATTTCCAGCTGACCACCTTCGATCCGATCATGGCTGCTTCGATCGGCCTGCCGGTGCTTCTGCTCGACTATCTGCTTACCACCTGCGTCTCGCTGGTAGTGGTCAGCGCGGTGAGCATGGTCGGGGTGATTCTGGTGGTCGGTCTGCTGATCACTCCAGCGGCGACAGCCTATCTGCTCTGTGACCGGCTCGACCGGATGATGGTTCTGGCGGCGTTCTTTGGCGTGACCTCGGTGATCGGCGGGCTCTATCTCTGCGTCTGGCTGGACTCTGCCGGCGGCGGTGCTATCATGCTGTTCTGCACCCTGCAGTTCCTGGTGGTTCTGGCTGTGGCGCCAAAATACGGCCTGCTGGCACGGTGGCTGCGGTTGCGCAGGATGGTGCCGCAGCAGATCGTCGAAGATGTGCTGACCACTATTCTGCGTTATGCCAAGCCGACGCCGATGCAGGTGTTAAGACAGTATGTCGAGAATGGCGCCGGCCTCAAACGGGCCATCCGGCAGATGGTGCAGGACGGGCTGCTCCGCGACCGGCAGGGCGTCTATCTGTTGACTGAAAAAGGCGAGCAGGAAGCCGCCAAAGTGCTGCGGGCCCACCGCCTGTGGGAGACGTACCTGCAGACCATCGGCACCCCGCAGGAGCAGTTGCATGCCACCGCCCACCAGCTGGAACATCTCCGCAGCGATGGTACGGTGGAATATCTCGACGAGAAGCTGGGCCGCCCGGCGCAGGATCCTCACGGCCGAACCATTCCGGGAGAGTAGACAGGGAAGAGAGTGTCAGTTTTCAACTGCGCTCTCTGCAGCATACCGCCGCACACTCTCCCGGCCGTACTGCAGAAGCGCCTGTAGGAAAAATACCGGAATAAACAGCTCGAGACACTCTTCCACGGTGATGGAGAACGTTTCAAAATTTTCCACCATCGGAAACATGTCTCCGAATATTTCCGAGTTGCCGTCAAGGAACTTGCTGAGGACGGCACACCCGACGGCACAGGCAATTGACAAGGAAGAGGGTCGCCCGTCAAGCAGATCTCCCTTGAATGTCGGCAGCGCCCTGCGCAGGTAGATTATTCCATAAATGAGCACTGCCACAAGGAGTATGGTGACTATGATTTTCTCGACAACGGGAACCCCGGGGCTGATAAAAAACTTCGTCTTAAACACTCCCATCGTGGTGAAACGCTGATGAAAGTCAAGCTCCCGCAAGCCCAGGAGAAAAACGAAGAGCCCAGGTGCAAAGCTTGTTTGTACCGCACCGATAGAGTTAAAATGGAAAAGAAAAAGACAGAAGTAGAAGTAACCGGCCGCGGAGAGCGTTTCAATCGGTCCGTGTTCTCTGACCATCTCATAAGGAAGCCTGCCGGGCAGCAATGAAATGCCGACAACCAGAAGGACATAGGCTGCCGCAATTGTCAATAGACAGCTCCCATTGCTTCTATCCTGTTCCTGCATTTTTTCTTTCATTTCAGTGTATGCCTCTTCCAGACCACCCTTCTCATGCCGAACTTTAATAATTTGAAATGGTACTGATCTTCTCTGCGGTTTTTACTCTATTACTCTGTCATTTTATACCATTTTTCTAACAAATCTATTTCACGACAGTCGATCATGACGACCAGTATCTCCCCTGTACGTTCGAAACGGAGCGCCGCGGGGGCCCCTCGAAGCACGCTCTGCCATCCGTGATAGTCAGGCAATTCATCAATTCCATTTGATATTATTCCTTGCATGGTTATATTTGCTTATTCGGAAAAGAGTTAATCCATCCTTTATGATCTCGATAGACTGACTGGATAAGCCACTCAATAACCTTAGGAAAACAAAACGGATTAAAGTATATTCATGTACTGCTCGATATTAAGCATCTTGAAAAAGTCATCATTCCCGTGACTATCGATCAGGCGTGTTTCTATTTTTGCTCTTTGGAAGAAATCTGAACCGGTTGAGGTGTACGTACAATGTGTCCAAAGGGTTTATCTTCAGTAAAAATCTGTCGGTCCTCGGCGGCTGAACCCGCCGAAGCGGTCCCTCCCGTTCCCATTACCGTCGGCATCGGTGCCTCAGCCGGAGGTCTTGTGGAAGTGCAGCGGTTTTTTGCCGCGATGTCAAGCGACAGCGGCTTCTGCTTTGTCGTGAACGTGCACCATCCCCCTGACGGACCGTCTCTCCTTACCGATATCCTCAGCCGTTACACCTCTATGGCTGTGGAGACCGTCGTCGAGGGGATGCCCCTGCGGCCGAACACGGTCTGCGTTTTCCCTCCAGGCGGAGGGCTGGTCCTGAGCTCCGGCCGGTTTAAATTCGACGAGAGCGCGCAGCAGCGTCGGCCTCATTATTCCATCGATCTTTTATTCCGTACCCTCGCAACGGAAGTCGGGAAACGGCCCATTGCGGTCATCCTCTCCGGCACCGGAAGCGATGGCACCGAAGGGGCACAGGCGATCAAGGATGCGGGTGGCATTGTCGTGGTACAGGAACCTGCTTCGGCTAAATTCTCCGACATGCCCCGGAGTGCAATCGACGCCGGGGTCGCGGACCTGGTCCTGCCGGTGGAGCTGATGCCGGAGAAAATCGTTGAAATCGCAAGCCGTTCGTCTTTTATCGCGCCCCGTGATCAGGAAGCTCTACTCGACGAGGAGCTGCGAACCATTTTTACCATCGTCAAGACCAAGGTCGGCCACGATTTCAGCTCCTATAAGAGAAACACCATCATGCGCCGGATTGCCCGGCGCATGATAGTGAACCAGAAGGAAGGGCTCGACAGCTACCTTGCCTTCCTCGACGCCAACCCGGAGGAGTCACAGGCCCTTGCCCACGAAATCCTGATCGGAGTGACGAGCTTCTTCCGCGACCCCCAGGCCTTCGATTTTCTGACCAGGAAGATCTTTCCCAGGATCTTCTCAGCCGGGCGTGACCCCAGCGACCCGGTGCGCATCTGGCACGCCGGCTGCGCCACCGGCGAAGAAGTCTATTCCATGGCGATCCTCATCCAGGAGTACATAGAGCAGCAGAAGCTCGATGCCGGGGTGCAGATCTTTGCCACCGACATCGATGAAAAGGCCATCGGTCATGCCCGGACCGGACTCTACTCCGAAGGAATCGTCGAGGATGTGGATGAGGAGCGGCTGAAGCGTTTCTTTTCGAGAAGCAGCGAGATGGCTGGCAGGTGACCAAGCAGCTGCGGGAGATGGTCGTTTTCGCCCATCACAATCTGATTATGGACCCCCCTTTTTCCAGGCTCGACCTCCTCGTCTGCCGCAATTTCCTCATTTATTTGAACTCCGACATCCAGAAACGGCTCATCCCGCTGTTCCATCAGGTGCTGAAGCCGGGGGGCTTTCTTTTCATGGGCAGCGCTGAAACGATTGGATCCCATGGCGATCTTTTCATCCCCGTCGACAAGAAATGGAAGATCTATGCACGGCAGGAAGCGGTGCGTCCGGTCGATACGCTCTACCCTTTTGCCGGACCTGTTCTCAACTTCGCCAAACCGGGACGTGCGGTCCAGCCATCCCGGGCCGATGATCCGGGACCGGCCGCCCTCGCTGAAAAATTCCTGTTGGACCGCTACGTCCCCGCGCGCGTGATCATCAATGAGAAACACGAAGTGATCAATTTCTCCAACCGGACGGGCGCATATCTGGAGATACCTTCAGGCGAGCCGACACTGGACCTCCTGAAGATGGCGAGGGAAGAGCTGCGACCGACTCTCAGGGCTGCCGTTTACAAGGTATTTACCGAACAGCAAGAGGTTGTATTTCGTGGAATAAAACTCTATGCCGGCAGTGTCGAGACGGCGGTCAACATCATTGTGGTGCCGCTCCCTCCCGCTTCCGGCCAACTGGCGTTGGTCGTCTTCGAACCGACCACTCTTCCCGGAGTCACTCCCGTTTCGAGCGGGGAAGAACGAGTTTTTGGCGAGGAAACGTCAGGGGAGGCGCTCATTCTTCAGTTGGAAGAACAGGTGCGTCTCTATTACGAACAGCTTCAGGCGACGAGCGAACAGTTGGAGGCGACCAACGAAGGGTTCCTGACGGCCACCGACGAGATGCTGTCGGTTAATGAGGAATTGCAGTCCACTAACGAGGAGCTGCAGTCAACCAACGAGGAGCTGCGGTCAACCAACGAGGAACTGGAGAACTCCAAGGAAGAGCTGCAGGCGCTGAACGAGGAACTTGTCACGGTCAACGCGCAGCTGCAGTGGAGGATGGAGGAACTGAACATCGCCAACACCGACATGGAAAACCTTCTGGCCAGCTCGGAAATAGCCACCATTTTCCTCGATCTGAGCCTCAACATCAAACGTTTCTCTCCGGCCATGGTCAACATTTTCAACCTGATTCCGTCCGACATCGGCCGTCCCTTGCAGCATGTCTCCGGTAGAATTGCCTTGCCCACCTTCACCCAGGACGCCGAAGCGGTCCTCAAGGGGGATACTGTCGTCGAACGGGAAGAAACGAACCTTGAGTCGGGCCGGTATTACCTGAACCGGATCCTTCCCTACCGGACCAAAGAAGGGAAAATAGACGGTCTCGTCGCCATCTTCTTCGACATCACCGAACGGAAGCGGGCGGAAGATGCCCTGCGGGAAAGCGAGGAACGCTTCCGGTTGATGGTCGAAGGGGTCAGTGACTATGCCATCTTCATGCTCAACCGCGAAGGAAATGTTACGAGCTGGAACTCCGGCGCACAACGGATCAAGGGATATCGTCAGGAAGAGATTCTCGGCCGGCATTACTCTCGCTTCTATCCACCCGAGGCGGTGGCCGCCGGCTTGCCCGAGCAGGCGCTCCTGATTGCAGAACGTGAGAGTCGTTATAGAGAAAATGGGTGGCTTGTCCGCAAGGACGGCTCCCGCTTCTGGGCCGATGTGATCATCATGGCGATTCGGGACGACAACGGTCGAGTCACTGGATTCACGGAAATTACCCGGGACTTGACCGAACAGAAGCGGGCGGAAGAAGCGATCCTGGTCCATGCCGAAGAAATGAGAGTCAGCAACGAGGAGTTGCGACGCCTCAACGGTATCATGGAAGGGCGTGAGCTCAGGATGATAGAATTGAAGAAGGAAGTCAACAAACTCCTCAGAAAAGCCGGACAACCGGAGCCGTATCCCTTGAACTTCATGAAGGAGTCGTGAAGGGGGAACAAGATACTTTCCTTCTGACAACGAAGGATTGAAGAAGCTGATTTTGATGTGACAACGTTGAATTATGCATTGAGGAGAAAAGGAATATGCCGATGACAGCCAAAAATACAATCGCACCGTTGGAGAAATGCCCCACGGGCATCCGCGGCCTGGACGACATCACCAAGGGGGGATTGCCGCGCGGCCGGCCCACCCTGGTCTGCGGCGGCACGGGGTGCGGCAAGACCCTCCTGGCCCTGGAGTTCATCGTCCGCGGCATCCTCGAATTCGATGAACCGGGGGTCTTCATGTCGTTCGAGGAGACCGCCGAAGAGCTGGCCAAGAACGTCGCTTCACTCGGTTTTGATCTGGAGGGGCTGATCCGCGGCAAGAAGCTGGCGATGGATTACGTCCACGTCGAGCGGTCCGAGATCGAGGAAACCGGCGAATACGACCTGGAAGGGCTCTTTATCCGCTTAAACAGCATGATCCAGGAGACGGGCGCCAAACGTGTCGGCATCGACTCGCTCGAAGCCCTCTTTGCCGGGCTCCCCAATGAGGCGATTCTGCGCGCCGAACTGCGCCGGCTCTTCCGCTGGCTGAAAGAGCGAGAGGTCACCGTGGTCATCACCGGCGAGAAGGGGAAAAACGAGCTTACCCGCCACGGCCTGGAAGAATATGTCAGCGACTGCGTGATCTTCCTGGACCACCGGGTGAAAAACCAGGTCAGTACCCGGCTGCTGCGGATCGTCAAGTACCGCGGCTCATCCCACGGCACCAACGAGTACCCGACCATGATCGACGAGCACGGCCTGAGCGTGCTGCCCATCAGTTCTGTGGGGATGGACTACTCCGTCACTACCGAACGTGTCTCCAGCGGCGTCGACCGGCTGGACGCGATGCTGGAGGGGGAAGGCTATTACAGAGGCAGCAGCGTCCTGTCTTCCGGCACCGCCGGCACGGGGAAAAGCAGCCTGGCCGCCGCCTTTGTCAATGCCGCCTGCCGCCGGGGAGAGCGCTCCCTCTACTTTGCCTTCGAGGAAGCGCCGGCGCAGATCACCCGCAACATGGCCTCCATCGGCTACGATCTGGATCAATGTATCCAAAAAGGACAGCTGCGCTTCCACGCCACTCGGGCCACGGCCTTCGGCCTGGAACAGCACCTGGGGAACATTATCAAGCACGTCCTCGAGTTCAAGCCCTCGGTCGTCGTCATCGACCCGATCACCAATCTGTCGGCCATTGGCAGCGAGGAAGAAATCAAGGGGATGATGACGCGGGTGATCGATTTCTTCAAGAATCAGGGGATCACCGCCCTCTTCACCAGCCTCACCGAAGGAGGGGGGCCGAGCGAGCAGACCGATGTGGGGGTCAGCTCGCTGATGGACACCTGGATTCTCCTGAGAAACGTCGAAACCCCTGCGGGGGAGCGCAACCGCCTGCTGTTTGTCCTCAAGAGCCGCGGAATGGCCCACTCCAACCAGATTCGCGAGTTCACCCTCACGGACCAGGGGATCCGGCTCTCCGATGTCTACGTCGGTACCGGGAAGACATTTCTGACCGGTACGGCGCGGCTCATCCAGCAGTCGGAAGACAAGGCCCGAGCCATAGCCGAGCTCCAGGAGTCCGCGCATCGCCAGTACGAACTGGAACAGGAGCAGGTGCAGGTCAAGGCCCAGATTGAGGCCTTACAACGTAAGGCCGGGATACTGGCGGAAGGTATTAAAACAATCTCAAGTGACGACAAGGCCCGCCTGGAAAAGGCTGCTCGGGATCGCTCCGAATTGGCTAGTGCCCGCCAGACAGACTAGTGCCAAGAAAATAATCTGTGATAGGCACTTACCCCCCACAAGGGTGGACTGAAACGAGTACTCCCCTTGTGGGGGGTAAAATATAATCAAGGAGACCAACCAATGCCGAAAAAGACCACACCCGACGTCGCTGCAGCCGACACTTCCCCGCCGCCGGAATCCTGGCAGCTCCGGCTCTACGTGGCGGGAATGACGCCGCGCGCAGTCGCCGCCTTCGATAACCTGAAGAAGCTGTGCGAAACACACTTGGCCGGATGCTACGAGATCGAAGTTATCGATCTTCTGGAAAACCCCAAGCTGGCCGCCGGCGACCAGATCCTCGCCGTGCCGACACTCGTGCGTAAGCTGCCGTCGCCCATGAAAAAAATTATCGGCGATCTCTCTAACGAAGAGCGCGTCCTCGTGGGCCTGGACCTGCGACCTCGATAAATGAAAGGAAAACCTCGATGAAAAAACATGTTCAGACTGCGCTGGAGGCTCTGGAAGCCGCGAGCCGGGACGCCAAGAATGAACCATATACCCTGCGGCTCTATGTGGCCGGTCTCACGCCGCGATCTCAAGAGGCGATCCGCACCATCACCGCCATCTGCGAGGAACACCTGATGGGGCGGTGCGACCTGGAGGTAATCGACATTTATCAGCATCCGGTTCTGGCCAAGGGGGATCAGATCATCGCCGCACCCACCCTGATCAAGAAACTGCCGATGCCGTTACGGAAAATCATCGGCAGTATGGCAGACAAGGAGAAAATCCTGGTGGGCCTGGACTTGAGGCCGAAAGATCGGGACAATGAGAAAAAGTAACCAGGACAGCACCAAGGAGGCGTTGCTGACGGAAATCGAGGAGCTCCGCGCCAGGCTCGAGGAAGCCGAACAGACCCTCGGCGCTATCCGCTCCGGCGATGTGGATGCCCTTGTTGTGGCCGGCCCCCAGGGCGATCTGGTTTTTTCACTGACAGGCGCCGAACGGACATACCGGCTCATTGTCGAGACCATGAACGAGGCCGCATTGACGGTGGACCTGAAAGGAAATATTCTTTTTTGCAACAAGCGATTCTCTGCTCTGGTGAAACGCCCCATGTCGGAGGCTATCGGCCAAAAGGTCACCGCCTTTGTCGCGCCGGCTCAAAAGTCGCCTTTACAGAAGTTCCTGACTGACGCCAAGGCCGGCCCGGTGCACCGGAGTCTTACCCTTCGAGCTGCAGATGGTGTCGCCGTCTCCGTGCAACTCGCCGCCAGCCCACTCGTGGAAGGCGCCATTACCAGTATCTGCCTGGTGATGTCGGATTTGACCGAACTGGAAGCGCAGGCCGACTCGATCCGCGTCATGCATGAATATCAGCAAGCTCTGGAGGAAAGAACGGCAGAGTTGCAGGCCTCCAATGCCCTCCTGAGTCAATCTCGCCTGGCCGCCCTCAACGTGGCGGAAGACGCCATCCTTGCCCGACGGCAGGCAGAGGAAGCAATTGCCGAGCTGCAACGTGAAGCAAAAGAGCGAAAACGGGCCGAGGATTCGCTGAGAGAAAGCGATCTGAGGTACCGGGCTCTCTTTAACAACGGGCTCACCGGACTTGCCTACTGCAGGGTTCTGCTGGACGAGAAGGGCCAGCCGGTGGATTATAGTTTTCTCGACATCAACGATACCTTTGTCAAGCTGACGGGATTAAAGAAGGAAACGGTCTTAGGGCATACTGCCAGGGAGATAATGCCCGAAATCGAGGAGTCGACTTTTGATTTAATAGGAGTCCATGGGAAAGTCGCGCTGAGCGGCGAGGAGGCCGTATTCGACCAGTATTTCGAACAATCGAAACGCTGGTATTCGGTTTTCGTCTACAGCCCGGAGAAAGGATACTTTGTCTCGATTTTCAGCGACATCACCGAGCGCAAGCAGGCCGAGGAGCAGATCAAGGCGTCACTGGCGGAGAAAGAGGTGATGCTGCGGGAGATCCATCACCGGGTGAAGAACAACCTCCAGGTCATCTCCAGCCTGGTAAGTCTTCAAGCCGACACCTTGACCGACCAGCGGATGCGCGAGGAGTTCAACGACGTGCGCGACCGCGTCCGCTCGATGGCGCTGGTCCACGAAAAACTGTACCAGACCGGCGACCTGGCGCAGTTGAACTTTGCCGACTACGCCGCCAGCCTGCTGCATTCTCTCTGGCGCTCCCACGGGGCTCTGGCCGAGAAAGTGCGGCTTGATCTTGCGGTCGCACCCCTGGCGCTGCCGATCGAGATGGCAGTGCCTTGCGGGTTGATCCTCAACGAACTGGCCGGCAACTCTCTCAAACACGCCTTCCCGGGCGACAGCAGCGGTGAAGTGACGGTGGAACTGGAACACGATCCCGCAACCGGTGCAGCCTGCCTGCGGGTACGCGACAACGGCGTCGGCCTGCCGGCGGGCCTTGACTGGCGGCAATCCAGCTCGCTCGGCCTGCGCCTTGTGCAAATACTGGCCGGCCAGTTGAACGGCACGCTGGAAACGGGAACGGGTCCCGGTGCCGAATTCAGAGTCACCTTCTCCCTGAAGGGGTTTCAATCATGAGCAAGCTCTCCATTTTGATCGTTGAAAACGAAGCCATTGTCGCCGAAGATCTCGCCTGCAAGGTCCGGCAACTGGGTTATGACGTGGCCGGCATAACCGCGACCGGCGAGAAAGCAGTCGAGCTCGCCCGCCGGCAGCGGCCGACGCTGGTTTTGATGGACGTCCGCCTGGCCGGTGCGATGGACGGCATCGAGGCGGCACAACAGATCCACCGCGAGTGCAGACTGCCGGTACTGTTTCTGACGGCGCACTCCGATACGGGGACGGTCGAGCGCGCGCAACAGGCGGAAGCCTTCGGGTACATTCTGAAGCCGTTCGACGACCGCGATCTTCGTATCCAGATCGAGATGGCGCTCTACAAACACGCTGCGGAAAGGCAACTGCGCGAGCGCGACGATCTGCTGGCGGGGATCAACCAGATACTGCTTGCCGCCTTGACCTGTGAGACGGAACAGGAGCTGGGGCTGACCTGTCTGGATGCCGCCGAGAAAATTACCCAAAGCAAAATGGGATTCATCGGCGACATCGGCAAAGCCGGAGTTGAAGAAATCGCCATCCGCACTGCCGAAGGGGAGAGTTGCGATCTCGGCCACGGCGGCCATCGCAGGTATCCCGGAAACTTTAAGATTCATGGCATCTACGGCCGGGTGCTCCTGGCGGGCAAGGGTTTTTTCACCAACGACCCCGCGAACCATCCGGACAGCATCGGCCTGCCCGAAAAACATCCGCCGCTCTCATCGTTCCTCGGCGTGCCATTGATGCGCGAAGGGTGCGTTATCGGCATGCTTGCCGTCGGCAACCGCGAAGGAGGCTATACCCAGGCAGAACAAGACGCACTGGAAGCACTGACGCCGTCGATTGTGGAAGCTTTCATGCGCATGCGGGCAAAGGAAGAGCTTCGGATTCTCAATGAGGAACTGGAAAAAAGGGTTGAAGAACGGACCCACGAGCTGCAGGAAACTCAGAAACAGTATCTGCATGCCGAAAAGCTGTCGGCAATCGGCAAGCTATCTGCTTCCATCGCCCATGAATTCAACAACCCTTTGCAGAGTATTCTCGCTATTCTGCAAGGTATGAAAAAAGTGACGAATCTGGAAGAAGAGGATAAGGAACTGCTGGATGCGGCCATTGGCGAAGGCGATCGGATCAAGAATTTGATCCGCAGTCTCCAGGATTTTAACCGGCCGTCATCCGGCAAAAAAGAGGTTATGGATGTACACAGATCCCTCGACGCCATCCTGCTGCTCAATAAGAGCGATTTTAAAACGAAAAAGATTTCTGTGGTGCGCAACTATGCGGAAAGGCTGCCGCAGATCCTGGCGGTTCCGGATCAGATCAAACAGGTTTTGCTTAATTTACTGACCAATGCGGCGGACGCCTGCCGTAAATCAGGCGGGGAGATCTCGGTCAGCACCTGGCGAGAGGGCGACAGGGTGGCTGTGGCGATCAAGGATAGCGGCATCGGCATTCATCCTTCGGATATGGGACAGATATTCCAGCCCTTCTTCACCACCAAATCCGAGGTCAAGGGAACCGGCCTGGGCCTGTCAATCAGCTACGGCATCATCAAGAAACACAATGGAGAAATCCTGGTCGAGAGCAAACCCGGGAGCGGAGCAACCTTCACCGTCCTGCTGCCGATCGATTAAAGCTGCCATCTTTAAAACATTCTCCGGTGACATCCCGGCTGAAGTGTTCATCTTCGATAATCCCTTAGTTCCATTTGAAATCCTCCACTATATGGTTATAATTGCATGAAGCCTTAAACCATTGCTGCGGACTCAAACTGCTTCGGGGGTGAACCATGGGGAGAAAAGGGATAAAGCCGGCAGACACCATTGACTATCTTTCCATCCTCGATGAAGACGGCAATCTCGATGCCGGGCTGGAGCCCGAGATTCCCGCCGAAACACACCTTAAAATGCTGCGGTCGATGCTGCTTGGACGAAGGTTTGACGAACGGATGCTCGATCTCCAGCGTCAGGGCCGGATCGGCACCTTCCCCCCTATCAAAGGCCAGGAGGCGGCGCAGATCGGCAGTGTGATCGTCCTTCGGGACAGCGACTGGCTGGTCCCTTCCTTTCGGGAGACGGCGGCGGAGATCATGCGTGGCCGGTCGATGGAAAGCGTCCTCCTTTATTACAACGGTTTTAACGAGGGCACCATCATCGCCGACCGGCAAAAGGATCTGCCGCTGTCGGTGCCGGTGGCCTCCCAGGTTCTCCACGCCGTGGGTCTTGGCTGGGCGGCCAAATACCGAAAGACCGACGAGGTGGTGATGACCTTTTTCGGCGACGGCGCGACCTCCGAAGGAGACTTTCACGAAGGAATGAACTGCGCCGCGGTCTATCAGGCACCGGTTGTCTTTGTCTGCCAGAACAACCAGTGGGCCATTTCCGTGCCGCTTTCAAGACAGACCCATTCCAAGACGCTTGCCCAGAAGGCTCTCGCCTACGGCATGCCGGGAATTCAGGTCGACGGCAACGATATTCTCGCCGTTCATGCCGCTACGAAGGAAGCTGTCGACAGGGCGAGAAACGGCGGCGGTCCGACCTTCATCGAGTGCGTCACCTACCGGATCATGATGCATACCACCTCCGACGATCCGAAAAAATACCGGAGCGAAGAAGAAGTCGAATGCTGGAAACGGCGGGATCCGCTCATCCGCTACCGCAATTATCTGGCGAAAAAGAGCATCCTCTCCGATAAGCAGCTGTCGACGCTCGAAGAGGAGATCAAGCAGGAAATTCAGGCTGCAGTCGACCGGGCGGAAAAACACATGCAGGAACTCGGCAATCCCCTCGATATGTTCGATCATCTCTATGCCGATCTCCCGCCCCATCTGCGAAAACAAAAAGAAGCGCTCACCGAGGAACTTGCCGGCAATCAGGGGGAGGCGCATCATGGCTAAGATGACGATGGTCGAAGCACTCAATCTGGCCCTGCGCCAGGAAATGCAGAAAGACGACTCGGTGGTCCTCCTCGGCCAGGACATCGGCCCGGACGGCGGTGTCTTCCGGGTTACCGACAACCTCTTTGCCGAGTTCGGCGGCGACCGGGTGGTCGACACCCCTCTTGCCGAATCCTCGATTATCGGGATGTCGGTGGGGATGGCCATATATGGTTTGAAACCGGTCTGCGAGATTCAGTTTTCAGGCTTTATCTACCAGGGCTTTCATCAACTGGAGAACCATGCCGCCCGGATGCGCTGGCGAACCAGGAGCAGGCTCACCGTGCCGATGGTCATGCGTGCCCCCTACGGCGGCGGCGTCCGGGCACTCGAACACCACTCTGAAAGCCGGGAAGCCTACTGGGCTCACACCCCGGGCCTGAAGATGGTCATCCCCTCCGGGCCGCGCAATGCCAGGGCTCTGCTGGTCAGCGCTATCCGCGATCCCGATCCGGTGATATTTTATGAGGCCAAAGCGCTGTACCGCTCCTTTCGGGAAGAAGTGCCGGAGAAAGAAGAGACCCTGCCCATCGGCAAGGCAAACATCGTCCGGGCGGGTGGCGACCTGACCATCATCTCCTACGGCGCCATGCTCCGCCCCGCCCTGGAAGCCGCCGATCTGCTCGAGCAAAAGGATAAAGTGGCGGCGGAGGTCATCGACCTCCTCACTCTTTCCCCTCTCGATGAGGAGCTGCTGGTTGCCTCGGTGAAGAAAACCGGCCGGGCGGTGGTCGTGCACGAGGCGCCGCGAAGTTTCGGCGCCGGAGCGGAAATTGTCGCACGATTGATGGAAGGCTGCTTCTATTATCTCGAGGCACCGATAGAACGGGTTACCGGTTTTGATACTATCATCCCCTATTTCAGCAGGGAAAAAAGCTATCTCCCCGGCGCGGAGCGAATCGCTCAAGCTGCTCGCCGAACTCTCAAAAATTAACACATTGACAACGGAGAAGATATGACTGCATCTTTTCGACTGCCCGATCTCGGCGAGGGGGTACATGAGGCGGAGATCCTCACAATCCCGGTAAAATCCGGCCAGGCTGTCAAGGAGGGCGACATTATTCTGGAAATCGAGACCGATAAAGCGGCGGTCGAAATCCCCTCCCCCTTTACCGGTACAGTGCGTGAGATCCTGGTGCAGATTGGCGATAAAGCGGTTGTCGGCAATGTGCTGATGACCTTTCAAACAGAGACCGAATCCACAGAGAGCCGGCATGAAAAACCGCCGCCGCTAAAGCAGCAACCCTCGTTCATTGAGGAGCAAATACAAAGTCCGGTCCCCGCATCGCCTTCCCAAAGTCCGGTCCCCGCATCGCCTTCCACCAGACGACTGGCCCGGGAACTTGGGGTCGACCTTCATAAAGTCACGCCGTCCGGATCGGGCGGCGTTGTGACAAAGGAGGATGTTCAGGCCCATGCCCAGGCAAAAGAGCGTCCCGCTCCGCCGGCAGAGGCAGCGGAGATTGATCGGCCTGCACCGACACCGGCAGCGGCACCGACTCCCGCAAGTCTGCCGGATTTTACCAGATGGGGCCCTGTCGAGCGAGTGCCCTTCCGTTCGATAAGACGGGCGACAGCCGCCCAGATGACCGCATCCTGGGCCCTGATTCCCCATGTCAACTGCCAGGACAATGTCGATATCACCAGGCTGGAGGCCTTTCGGCAAAAGCACAAGGCGGAGCTTGCCGCCGTCCATGGCCGGTTGACCATGACGGTTTTTGCCATGAAGGCGGTGGCCACCGCCCTGAAGAATTACCCGAGATTCAATGCCAGTCTCGATCTTGCAACCCAGGAAATCGTCATCAAACGCTATTTCAATATCGGTATTGCCGTCGACAGCGAGAACGGTCTTGTAGTCCCGGTTATCCGCGACGTCGACCGCAAGAGCATCAAGGAGCTGGCGATCGAGGTGGAGGAGACAATAACCCGGGTCCGTGCCGGCAAGCACCGCCGCGAAGAGATGCAGGGCGGCACCTTTACCATCACCAACGCCGGAGCCCTCGGCGGCAGCCACTTCTCGGCGATCATCAATTACCCGGAGGTGGCCATTCTCGGCCTGGGCCAGGGCAGGATGCAGCCCGCCGTCCTCACCGACGACCGGGGCCGGCATGAGATCGTTCCCCGGTTGATCATGCCGATAGTCCTCTGCTTTGACCACCGGGTGGTCGACGGGGCCGACGCCATCCGTTTCCTGAGAGTGGTGATAGCTGCCCTGGAAGACCCGGAAGAACTGCTTATCACCATGATCTGAAAACAGCTTCAAAAGGAGACGAATTATGGTCATGGGAGATATGGAAATGAGCACCGACCTGCTGGTGATCGGTGGCGGCCCGGGAGGGTATGGCGCGGCCTTCCGGGGGGCCGACCTGGGACTTGACGTGATCCTGGTCGATCCGCTGCCAAGCCTCGGCGGACTCTGCCTCCATGCCGGCTGCATCCCCGCCAAGACCATGCTCCATCTTGCCGAACTGATTCATGATGCCGAACAGGCAACGAAAATGGGTCTGCGCTTTGGCGAACCGCACATCGATCTCCCCGCCCTGCGGTCCTGGCAACGGCAGGTGGTCGACACCATGGCCGAGGGTCTCATGACTCTTGCGAAAAAGCGCGGGATTTTGTGTATCCGCGGCAAGGCCCGCTTTATCAGTTCTACGACCGCCCGGCTGGAAGGAGCGGAAATTAGCGCCATCCGCTTCAAACATGCAATTATTGCCACAGGTTCCCGGCCGCTCGTTCTGCCGCATATGTACTTTACCCCCGGCGGCAGGATCATGGATTCCGCCGCGGCGTTGACTCTCGCCGACATCCCGAAAACGCTGGTGGTGGCAGGCGGCGGTTATGTCGGTCTTGAGATAGGTTCAATCTACGCCGCTCTCGGCAGCAGGGTAACCTTGCTGGAGCAGGAGGATCGCCTGCTGAAAGGCGTCGATGCCGATCTGGTTGCCCCGCTGCAGGAGAGTCTGAGCAAGCGGTTTGCCGAGATCCTGTTTGGGGCAGAAGTGCTTGACGCGGCAGAAGACCCCGAGGGCGTTACCGTTCGTTTCAGCCGAAACGGGGAAACCGATCAACGCCCGGGCGAAAAAGCTGTTATCGCCGTCGGCCGGACTCCGAACAGCGACGATCTCGGTCTCGACCGGACCAAGGCGGTAATTGACAGCAGTGGCATCATTCAGGTCGACGAGCAGCAGCGGACCGCGGATGAGCGGATTTTTGCCGTCGGCGATGTGGCCGGCGGGGTGATGCTGGCCCATAAGGCGATCCGCGAAGGACGCGTTGCCGCCGAGGTGATCGGCGGCAAAAAAGGTGGCTTTGATGTCCGTGCCCTTCCGGCAGTAGTCTATACCGATCCGCAGATCGCCTGGTGCGGCCTGACCGAGAAACAGGCGCAGATGGAAGGTATTTCACATGCCGTCCGGAAATTCCCCTGGAAATTGTCCGGTCGCGCCCGGACCCTGGGCTTGACGGATGGTCTCACCAAGCTTCTGGTCGATCCTGAAAACGGCCGGATTCTCGGGGCGGGCATCATCGGCCGACACGCCGAAGGATTGATGGGCGAAGCGGCACTGGCGATCGAAATGGGTGCCCTGGCCGAGGATTTAGCCCTGATTCTGCATCCGTATCCGACACTTTCGGAAACCGAAGGCGAGGCGGCAGCGATGTTTCTCGGCAGTCCCACGCATATAACACCGGAAGAGAGGTGAAGGTAAAAACATGGTTATCCGACCGGTAATCTCGATTTGCATTTTGGCGAGCCGGATCATACAATAAAAGCAGGAGAGTTCTTACGACTCCTCACTTATACACGGAGGCGTATTATGAGGATTGTGATTGTCGGCGGCGGCGCAATTGGCAGACTTTTCGGTTCGTCCCTGGTTCGGGGAGGCAACGAGATTACCCTGATCGATATCGACCGGAGAACGTTGGGAGCCCTGCGGGAAAGGGGTATAGGCCTGGTCGAAAATGGCGATGAACATCCCGAAGAAGCTCTCTCCTACCCGGTTCAAGCTCTCCACTCCGCAGACTCTTTGACCTCGGCCGACCTCGTCCTTTTACTGGTGAAGTCCCAGGCCACCATTGCCGCGGTGAAAGACGTTGCCCATTTGATCTCGGAATCCTGTCCGCTGCTCTGCATTCAGACCGGGCTCGGCAATCTTGAAGCCGCCGGCAAAATTGTCCCGCAAAAGCACATCCTGCTGGGCATCACCTTCATGTCCGGCACCGCTCTCAGCGATGCCCGGGTGAAGAGAGGCGGCCTGGGAAAAACATATATCGGCGAGCTGGACGGCACTTTCTCAAAGCGGCTGGAACATATTCATCAGGTCTTCAACCGATGCGGGATCGAGACCCAGATGGTGAAAAGAATTATCGGCAGGTTGTGGTGCAAGGTGATCACCTATTCCGCCATCAACCCGGTCTCGGCCATCCTTCAGGTCCCGAACGGCTCGCTTACCTCGAAGATGGAATCGATAACGCTCATGAAACGGCTTCTCGACGAAGGCCGGGAGGTGGCGAAAGCCCATTCCATCGAGCTTGTTTACCCGGATCTGTACGAGCTGCTTTTCGATGCCTGTACAGCAAGCACCAACAACCTCTCTTCCATGCTGCAGGATATCCTCAATGAGGTGCCCACCGAGATCGATGCGCAAAATGGCGCGATCTGCCGCTATGCCGACGAATATGGCATCGGCGTGCCCACCCACCGGACCATGGTGGAGCTGATCAAGCTGCTCGAGTGCTGGAAACCAGGGGTTGGACAGTCATGACGACAAGGAATACAACAAGCACCATATAACCTTCAAGGGAGGGTAGCTATGGGCGAATGGTATAATATTCTGGTTGCAGTCGATGCAATGGCCTCTTCAGAAAGAGCGGTCGGTTACGTCGGCAAAATTGCAGGCGATCTCGAGACCGTCTCAATCTGTCTGCTGCATGTTTATCCCGAACCGCCGCCCGATTATTACCAGAAGGGCGGAGTGCTGGATCAGTATCAGGCCCAGCGCATAAAAAGGGCCGAAAAGATATTCAAGCGCTGCATGGAAATCCTGGTCACTGCCGGTATCAGGCGGGACGCCATTTATTGCACCACCCATATGGCCGAGGGCAGGACCATCAGCGAGACCGTCCTTGCGGTACGGCGCGACGGGAATTTCGGCACCGTTGTCACCGGCAAACGAGGTGTTTCCAAAGCCGAAGAATTTCTCTTCGGCTCGATCTCCAATACGCTTGCCCGGCATTGCCAGGATTTTACCACCTGGATTGTGGGGTGAGAAATGATTGACTGGGCCCCTTTTCCCGAGCACATCCTGCCTCGCCTGCAAAGCCATAACGCCATGAAGAACCTGCGCCGGCAACCGCTCATCTACCGGGACACCAGCGATTTCACCAAGATAGACTATGGCGATGTCATTCATGTCGACAACCGCTATTTCCTGGTAGTCGGCTACACCCAGGAAGGGCGATTCGGCATCGAGGAGCAGCCCAAGCAATGGGTTCCGAAGGTATATGATCTCGAATCGGGCGAAAGAAAAATCCTCAAACTGGTCTTTCACGAAACCTTCAGTCTGAAATTCGGCGGGCTCACGGTTACCTGCTACCGCAGCCCGGAAAAGGAAGGACGGGTGCTCGAACTGGTAAGCGGCAACCTGATGTTCATGCAGGGATATTCGGCCCTTGACGATGTGGGCAATCTGGTACGTATTCTCGATATCATTCCCGGCACCCGCCTCGACACCACAATCGGCAGAATAGCATGCAACTACGAAAGTTATCTGGCAAACCATGTCGAAGGGATTCTCCGCCGCTTCCAGAAATCTGTCGATGCCATAATCTTCCTCCACAGCCGGGGCCTGAAACACGGCGATATCCGCCGGGATCATATTATTATCGACGGTAAGGAGGGTCACTTTCGCTGGATCGATTTCGACTACGACTTCTATCTGCCGGAACGGCCGTTTGCCCTCGATCTGATCGGACTCGGCAACATCCTCCTTTTTATCCTCGGCCGAAGGAATATCCGTCCGGTCGATGTTCTCGAAGATCCGGAAATGGGCGAGAAGGTCCTGGCAAACCTGCATGTCGACGACCTCGCCCTGCTCTCCCGCGACCGCATCTTCAACCTGCGAAAACTCTACCCAAGCCTGCCCAAGTGCTTCAACGACATCCTCCTCCACTTCAGTACCGGAACACCGGTGATTTATGATTCGGTGGCCGAATTCGCCGACGACCTGGCGACATGTATCGACCGGGTTTATGGTTGAACTCAGGAAAGGTGGCGCTCCGCTCGACAAAACAACAATCCGTATTTATGTTGACACGGTACGGTTTTGATCCAATTCCACATTTTATTCAAGGAGATACGAGATGGACTCAGTGGAAATATTTACCACCGCTTTGCAATATGAAGAAAAGATCAGGGACCTGTATCGTACGGCGGAAGGGATAGTCGACGATGAGCGTGGCAAGGCGATTTTTCAAGCCCTTGCCAAAGACGAACAGGGCCATGTCGATTTTCTGCATTACAGCCTCGACCAGCTGCAGAAGAAAGGGGCTATCGACCTTGCCCGGCTCACCACCTCGATTCCGGCCCAGGCCGAGATTGAATCGAACCTGGAGAAAATGAAGGCAAAGATCCCGGAACGGATGCTCGGTGACATCAAGACGGTGCTGGGCAGCGCCCTTACGCTGGAAAAAGAGACCTCCGCCTTTTACCGCGAGGCCCGCGACCGCAGTGAAGGTGATATTCGCGCCATACTCGATAGGTTTGTCGAAATCGAAGAGCGCCATGTCGACGTTGTCCAGATCGAACTCGATCACGCCATGCACAACGGCATGTGGTTCAATTTCATGGAAGTCGATCTGGAGGCGTATTGAAAGGCACTGAGAAAACCAGGAAATAGCCCTAATTCTCTGTGCCTGCAATTGGTCTCACGCGAAGACGCGGAATTAAAAGACCGGAATTAAAATACTTCTCGCCTTCGCGCCTTCGCGCCTTCGCGTGAGACAAAAGCAAAGTGCCATTTTGCATGCAAATGCGAATACGCAACACACTGAGAAAATTTGAGGCTGTAAATTTTGTTTGACAATCAAAATATAATGCAATAAAGAATCTTCCTTATCAAACAATTTTGCTTTTTACGTTTCACCATTCTGAGCATGATGGCCGGGAAAAAAGCAAGAATCCCAAAACATTTATTTGTCAGGCGACTGACTCGAAGGAGAAAGAGGGATGATAGGAAGATTTTCGCGTATAGGGGACTACAGAGAGCTTTTCAGCTTCAGGGACTTTACTCTGTGTGGCGCGGGAGGGCTGTTGGCCTTCGGCAGTTTCATCTGGGATTTCTTTAACTTCTCACCTGCGTGGTGGGGGCTGGCCTTTGCGGTGGTCGCTGCGGCCATCAATGGTGTGCCGATAGTTCTTGGGGCGGCAAAAGGGCTCTGGCAGCGGCAGGTCAACATGGACGAACTGGTGAGCCTGGCCATCGTGGCCACCCTGGTGCAGGGAGAGTTTCTCACTGCGGCGGTGATCGGTTTCATCATGACCCTTGGTTCCCTGATCGAAGAGGCCATCGGCGAATCGTCAAGGAAGTCCATCGAAGCGCTGGCCCGCATGACCCCCGAAGAGGCTACCCTGCTTGAGGGAGCGGCGACGCGCACGGTCCCGGTGAGTCAAATACGTGTGGATGATCGCCTTCTGGTCAAGCCCGGCGATCGTATCCCGGTTGACGGCATTATCATCTCCGGGACGACCGCGGTGGATGAGTCCTCCATCACCGGCGAGTCAATCCCACGGACAAGAAAACAGGGTGACACGGTGCTCGCGAGCACCCTCAACTATAACGGCGTCATCGAAATCAAGACCACCAGGGTCGGCGACGACACCGCCATGGGCCGGGTGGTGCGGCTGGTGACCGAGGCGGAGATGCATAAGCCGCGCTCTGCCCGCTACGTAGACCGCTACGCCAAGTGGTTTACCCCGTTGATCCTCTCCGCCGCGGTTCTCACCTGGTGGTTCTCGGGCGAGGTCAATCGGGCGGTGGCCGTGCTGGTGGCCGGCTGCCCCTGCGCTCTCTTGATGGCCGCCCCCACCGCAACCGTTGCGGCGGTGGCCCGCGCGGCAAGGGCTGGAATTCTTGTCAAGGGCGGCAGACATCTCGAGGAGGTGGCGCAGGCAGATGCCATCCTGTTCGACAAGACCGGTACCCTCACACTGGGCGAAGCGAGGGTGGAAGAGATCTTCGCCCGGGAAGGGCTGTCGCGGGAGGAAATCATCTCGTGTGCCGCAGGGGCAGAGCAGAACTGCACCCATCCCCTGGCCAGAGCGGTGATGAAGGCCGCCTTCTATGCCAAGGTGACCGTGGTCAAGGCCGAAAACGTGCTGAGCGAGATCGGCCTGGGAGTGCGGGCGATGCTGGGCGGCAGCCTCATCGAAGTCGGCAGCGCCTATCTCGGCAGCGGCACCGCCGCCCTGCCGGCCCCCTTGCGGGCCCGGCTGGAAGCGATGGAGGAGAGGGGAGCGACGCCTCTGGTGGTCTACCGGGACCAGGAGCCGATCGGCATCCTCGGGGTGACCGACACCATCCGCAAGAGCGCGCGGCGCACGGTCAAGACCCTCAGCCATCTCGGGATTACCAGGATGGGCATCCTCTCGGGCGATCACCTGCGGTCGGTCAACCGGATTGCCGCCGACATCGGCCTCAGTGAAACCTGGGCGGGGCTGAAGCCCGGCGACAAGCTGCAGGTCATCGAAGAGTTCCAGCGCCAGGGGCACAGGGTGATCTTTGTCGGCGACGGCATCAACGACGCTCCGGCTCTGGCCCGGGCCAATATCGGCGTAGCCATGGGGGCCGCAGGCACGGACGTGGCCCTGGAAACTGCCGATATCGCTTTGACCCATGACGAGGTGGCCAAGCTCCCCTTCCTCATTCGTCTCTCCCGCCGCATGCTGACGCTCATCAAGGTGAACATCGGCCTCGGCCTGGTGTTCAATGCCGCCGCTGTCTTCGGCAGCTCCTACGGCGCCTTGAGCCCGATTGCCGCCTCGCTCTTTCATAACGCCGGCTCCATTATCGTCGTCCTGAGTTCGGCAAGTCTCATCTTTTTTCAGGATATCCATACGAGTGGGGAGGATGCATAAAATGGAAGAACCGGCCATGGACCAGATCGAGGATCTCACCCGGCTTCTCATCGAGTTTTACGAACGCTTCTCCTCTTGGGAACAGGGCGTGGTCAAAGGAACCGGCATAACCTTGCCGCAGATGCACACCCTGGAGATCCTCGGTTCCTCGGGCAACCTGCGGATGAAGGAACTCGCCGAAAAGATGGGCGTCACCACCGGCTCGCTGACCGTGCTGGTCGACCGGCTGGTCCGCGCCCGTCTTGTCGAGAGAAGGCCGAACGAACTCGACCGGCGCTCGATCCAGGTCGGGCTGACCCCGGAGGGTAAAAAACACTTCGCCCTGCACCACAATCTCCACACCCGGCTCTCAGAGGATATCGCCGGGGCGCTCGCCCCCGAAGAGGCCACTCATTTCCTCGACATGCTCCGGCGGATCATCACCCACTTTTGACAAGCGTTCCGGCGACCGCCCCATCCATCTTCACATAACTGCCCGGCCACTGCCGAGGATATATTCCCCGTCCTCGGCTTTGTGATCCACAGCCTGCATTTTTCTGATTCCCAACCGTTCCGACCGTCCCTCTCCTCTCCACCATCCTTTTGTTCGGATTACAATATTTTATTAGGGACACCTAATTTAATGTTGACTCTTTAGAAAAACATTGTAGATTCGCCTTTTGGAATTTAGGTGAACCTAATTAAGTGACACCACTAATGTAATGCCTAGATATCACAGCCTTGTACAGACAGGTATTGAGGCAGCTGACAAAGGCGCAGCCACTTGATGCATGAAGCGGTTCTTATCGGAAAAAGAAGAAGAGGGAGAGCATATGCATTGCTGCTGTGGAACAGAAAGAAAAGGAACTGGCTTGAGCTCCTCTTTCCCGCTCGCTTTCGCCGGAGAAGGGGAAAAAGTGAAAATCGTGTTCTTCAGAGGCGGTGCTGTGATGCGGGAACGGCTGCTCAGCATGGGCATTTGCCCTGAAGATGAAATCGTGATTGTGCAGAAACATGATGGCGGGGCCGTCCTCGTCGCCAGGGAGGGCAACAGAGTCGCCCTCGGCGGCGGGATGGCCCATAAAATTAACGTAATCAGGTGCTAGAACGTGGAAAAGACTTTGGCTGATTTTATGGTTGGGGAGACCGGGCAGGTCGTGGGATTTGCCAAGGGCGCCCATGCCTACCGGCAGAAACTGCTGGCGATGGGGCTCATTAAAGGTACGACATTCCGGGTGGCAAGAGTTGCGCCGATGGGCGATCCGGTGGAGATCAGGATAAGGGATTTCAGTCTCAGCCTGCGCAAGGATGAGGCAAAAGCACTACGCGTCGAGGAGGTACGGCAATGAAAAACATCAGTATCGGCATAGTCGGCAATCCCAATTGCGGGAAGTCAACCCTTTTCAACTGCCTGACCGGGGCCAAACAGCAGGTCGGCAACTGGCCCGGGGTTACGGTTGACCGGAAAACGGGCTCATACCGCTTCAAGGAAAAAACGGTCGAGGTGGTCGACACCCCGGGCATCTATTCCCTGGCCGCCACTTCGCTCGACGAAAAAATCACCAGGACTTTCGTTCTGGACGGCAAGGCGGATGTCATAGTCAATATCGTCGATGCCTCGAATATCGAGCGCAACCTCTACCTCACCAGCCAGCTCCTTGAGATGCGGGCCCCGCTGATCATCGCCCTGAACATGATGGACATGGCCGCGGAACGGCAATTGACGATCGACGTTCAGGGCCTGGCAGAGCGGCTGGGCTGCCCGGTCGTGCCCCTGACCGCCTCGAAGAACAAGGGAGTCGACGAGCTGAAGCAGACGATTTTCCAGGCGGCCGACCTGATATCCCTGCCGATGGCCGAGACCACCTATCCTGCCTCGGTCGAGGAGGCCAGGACAGCACTGGCGTGGGATCTGAAGGACGCCTGCCTCACGGGCGGGATCGATCCCCACTGGCTGGCCCTGAAACTGCTCGAGGGAGACAGTTTGGCGCAGGAAATGGCCGATCCCGCGGTCATGGCCAGGGCCGCTGTCCTGCAGGAGAACATCGAGCAGCAGGAGGATGAGGAAGCCGATATAGTCATCGCCTCGGCCCGCTACGGCTTCGTCTCCCGGCTGACCGAGGGTCTCGTCAAGAAACGGGGTCTGGTCGACACCACCGTTTCCGACCGCATCGACCGGCTCGTCCTCAGCCGGGTCTACGGCATCCCGATCTTTCTCGCGGCGATGTACCTGATGTTCATGTTCACCATCAACCTCGGCGGCGCCTTTCACCCCGGCACTGAAACCCCTGGGGGTGACGGAAGAAAACTGGCCGGCCACGGTCGGCATCTTTACCGGGATCTTTGCCAAGGAGGCAGTGGTCGGCACCCTGGATGCGCTCTATGCCGGGATCGACAAGCAGGCGGCCGCAGTTGGGGAAGCCGAGGAGCCCTTCGATTTCTGGGGAGGCATCGTCGGGGCATTTGCCACCATTCCTGAAAACCTGCTCGGGGTGATCGACACCTTTGCCGATCCGCTCGGGATCTCGATCGGCGATATCAGCGATACCGCCGCCGCAGCGGAAGAGCAGTCGGTCAACGTCGCCACCTTCGGTTCCATGGTCAATCTTTTCGGCAGTCAGAGCGCGGCCTTTGCCTATATGCTGTTCGTTCTGCTCTACTTCCCCTGCAGTGCGGCGATCGCCGCCGTCTATCGGGAGACCAACCTGGCCTGGACCGCCTTCGCCGGATTCTGGACGACATTCCTGGCGTACCTTGCCTCGACCCTCTTTTACCAGACAGTAAACTTTGCCGCCCATCCCGGCTATTCGCTGACGATCATCACCGTCGATATCTGTGCCTTTGCCAGTGTGATCCTCATTATGAAAGCGATCGGCAGAGGCCCGAGACTCCAGCCCCGGCTGCAACCGGCCCGAGCGTGAATCGAGAATATTGCTCAGGTCTTACAGAAAGATAAGGAGAAAGACGTATGGACTTGCTTCAGGTGAAACACTATCTGCGTGAACGGAGGATTGTGCCGCTCAAGGATGTTGCCCTGCACTTCAGGGTCGATATCGACACCGTAAAACCCCTGCTCGAACTCTGGGTCAACAAGGGAAAGGCGCGAAAACATACCGGGGCTGCCGCCGGGACGTGCAAAGGGTGCTGCAAATGCGATCCGGCCACCCTGGAAACCTACGAATGGACGGGATAAGGGTTTAGTAGTGCGGTTTCGACCGAAAGCTCCGGGAAAAGCCTTTTCCCCGGAGTTTTTGCGGCGATTTAATCGAGGTTCATCTCAACTTATTTTATTGGCTCACCATGAATCGACAAGAATTGGAATCTCAACCGGTCCAGCGAAAAAAAATATGGGAAATCGACGAGTCCTTCAAATGTGCACTGATCGGCACCTGCCTGAGCCGCGGCGAACTGCGCAAACTCAGCAGGGAGAAGGTGTACGCCGTCGCTCCCGCCTCTGACGACTATCTCCTCCATTCCCAGTTCATCGGGATAGCGGGTCGGCAGGACCCGAAGGGCAAGGCCCTGCATAAATATCTGGAAAAGAAGTACCGGGCCGCAACCCGAAAATACTTCCTGGTGACAACGGATGAAGAGATCAAAAGGCTCTGGGAGGAGGATCTGGCCGAGGGACGGGTGGACAGTGGCTGGTGGGCGGTCATGACCCACCCGCTGGCATCGATGGAACTCGTCGCCCAGCTTTACCGGAAGGTGCATATGCTTGGTCATGATTGCGTCGGCAGCTATCACAAGAAAAAGATCATGATTGGCAGCCTTCGCTCGAAGGTGTCGGCCCTCGAAGAAGTACTCGGTTCCGAGCGTCAGTCATATTTGCGGGAAAACCGTCAGCTCAAAAAAGAGATCGCCGGCTTGGCGGTGGAAATAGCCGGGCATAGTTCGGCACCGCAGGAGGAACCGGATCGGCAGGCGAACGAGGAGCTTCGTCGGCTTAACAGCGAACTGTCCTCCAGGATTGAGGAGTTGACCGTCGAACTCGAAGGTATGAAAGGGCGGCATGCACATGCCATGGAAAAAGTCCGGAAGATGGAAGAGCAGCACCTCATTCTGCAACAGCGTGTGACCGAGCAGACCGGAGAAATGGCCGCACTCGAAGACATGCTCCTGCAGCATCCGGCCCAAGGGAATCCGTGTGCGGCCTGTGCAGACCAGAACACCCGGAAATGTCCCGGTCTCAACCTCTGCGGCCGTACAGTCCTGTACGTGGGCGGCCTGCACAGGATGGTGCCCCACTATCGGCAACTGGTTGAAAACTCCGGCGGTCGTTTCATGCATCATGACGGCGGCAAGGAGATCTCGCGCAATCTCCTGCCCAAGATGCTGATTACCGCCGATGCCGTTTTCTGCCCGATAGACTGTGTCAGTCATGACGCCTGCAACTGCGTCAAAACGATGTGCAAGCGCTACCGTAAACCCTTTGTCATGATGCGAAGTGCAAGTCTTTCCTCACTGGCGAAGGGGCTCACCGATATTATTCAATAATTTAATTATTAAACAAGAGAAGGAGCATCATGGATATCCGGCTACAGATTCAAGCGGTACACCGCAACGGCAACCTGCACGTCAACCTCCAGGGGGATTTTACCTCGAAAACTGCCGGCGAGCTGACCAGCACCATCGCCCGGACCTACCAAGGCAAGGGGAACATCTTCATCCATACGGCCAAGCTTACCTCGGTTGCCCCGGATGCCAAACATGCCTTCGGCCAGAGTATCGGCTCGGAGGGACTCCCGCAGAACAACATCTATCTGACCGGCCGCAAAGGACTGGATATCAGCCCTGACAAGGGCAGGGTTATTGTCTACGAAAAGAAAAAAACGGGCTGCTGCGGACGCTGCAGGGGATGCACATGTCACGACAAAGACTGATACCCGAACACCCGTGCGGGACTGTTCCGGCACATTCATTCATAGGTTTGCTTCCCCTCTCAACCTATGCTAGAATAAAAATGTCCAACGAACAAGATCCTTTTAATTCCGGCCAGTAACAATCGGTTACAAACCTTCTCGGGGATGAAGCTGCAGTGTTCCCCGAGGAGTAGAAAAAACCCCCTTCCCTCGAGAGGAGAAATGTATGATCGGTCCATTAAAAACCCTGTCAGTCCTGTTTCTTTTCAGTCTGGTCAGCCTTGTCGGCTGTGCGGATCGTGTCCCTGTTCAACCCGCACCGAGCACCGGCACCGTTTTTCAGCAGCCACTGAGCGAGGTTCAGAATGCAACCCGCAATGCTCTGACCCATTTAGGTTTTGCCATTACCAAGGAAAGTGAAGAGTATATCGAGGCGGTCCATTTAAAACCTGGGGAAACCGTCGAGGACAACGACAGTGAACTCGTCGGCATCTGGTTCAAGCCGAGAGAAAGCAGCGTTCTGGTCCTTACCCATACCGCCTTGAGGCCTTCCGGCATCGCCAAGCAGCGGGAGTGGGACCAGGCAATCATCAGTCGGATCATGCAGGAACTTCCTTGATCATCCGGCTGTCAACAGTGTCCCGGCATGCCCACAGAGGCTCAGCCGGGACAAGGACGCATTTGTCATAACCTCATGAACCTGCATTCGCGGCTGTTTTCATTGCTTTTTCCGATCTTTCTCCCGGTGCTGTTTTACCAGGTTTTACCGGCAGAAGCCGCTCAAGGCGACCCGGCGCCGCAGGCTTCTCTCGACCACAACCCGGTTTATTCGGTCACCGCCGGAAAAAGCGTGCCGGTGAGCGTCACCTTCGCCGACCCCAGAGAGATCGCCGAAATGCGTCTCTATTTTAAAACCATGGCCGCCGACGAATACCTCTTTCTGCCGATGACCATCTCCGGAAAGGTGACCTATACGGCGAGTATCCCGCCGGCCGGAAACTGGACCAAAGGGGTCGACTATCTGCTTTTGCGCAAAAACACCCGGGGCGAGGTTCGGAAGACCAAGCCCTTCCGCCTGCTCATCCAAAATGATTTCAGCGCCTCTCCGCCGTCTCAGGGCGAAATCCCGGTGCAGACGGAGCACCGCGTGAGCCAAGCCGAAAATCTCGATTTTGCCGTACCGCTCCGAGTCGTCATGACAACGGAACCCCTCTTGGCAGAAGCGGTGGAAGACCCGTATCCGCCCATTACCGTGCCCGGCCCAGGCAGCGGCAGGTCTTCCGGCGGAATGCTCGGCGGTCCGGGAGGAGTGTCATTCTCAATAAAAGCCGGTGGTATCGGATTTACCTACCGATCCTTCTCCGGCCAGTAAATCTCTCCTCAGTTATCGTGCACCGGTACACACCAAAAGACTGAATAACCCGGGATCTGTAACCGTTCATCCAGTACTCCAGGTTCGTTCAAGCAGGCCGCCGAGCAGGTAAGCGACCATCGGGAGACTCCGATAGTTGGCTATGTGAGGTGGCCTGATCGGACGAAAATGGGGTGCTGGTGAACGGTTACTCTCCTCAAACGAAAAGCGGATAGCAAAGGAGCATCACCATGCCGGTGATGAGCGGCACGGAAAGATTGTCGTTGATGGGGAAGTTTTTCCCGAAACGTATCGGGAAAAGCTCAAAAAAGGTATTCGCAAAAGAGACAATCAGGATGAGCGGCAGCGGCACATGCCCATTCCATCGATCAAGCAGCATCGGTACGTTCGGATAGACAAAAAAGAAGAGCAACAGGCCAAGAAGGAAGCAGGCAGCAGACCCCTCCAGCGATTTTTTCCCTATCTTGATCCGGCCGAGGCGAATTCCGACAATGGCGGCAACGGCATCTCCGAGAATAAAGAGAGACAGGGCGATAAAGGAGATCTGAGGGTCCTGATAGAAAATCACCGAGCAGATGAAGGCCGATGCAAATATGTAGGTGGATCCGGTCAACGTTTTCCTTTCGGAACTTCTGAGCACCCCCGCACCGAGAGATGTGAACAGCTTCTGCACCGCAGCATTGTTGAAACGGAGATATTCGAGCAAAAGCGACCCGAGCGTCAGAAGCAGCAAAACGACAACAGGAGTGAGGGGTGAATAGTCGTCCACCATGGGGATGTACAGGATGCCCGCCGGAATGAGGGTTCCGGAGAAGATATGCAGCAGTTTTCGATTTATTTCTTCTTTTGTCAGCACCATATTTTTACCACGGTATTGCTTGAGCAAGATCCTGTTTGTCTCTTGAGACATCCAGCGGATGTTCCTTTTGATCGATAAAATACAGACAAAAACCAGGTTCGGCTTGTAGAATTTGAAAAGTCACTGAAATAAAATCCGGCCGTCCTTCGCTCCTGACACCCCACAAGGGGTACTAACCAGCCACAGACTTTTTCAGGTTCTCCGGAATATGCGGCATCGCCCCCTGCTGTGTACAAACATACGCCGCCAGCCTGTTGGCCTTTTCATTGATTTCACCGAGAGCCATCTTTTCCAGGTAGCCGATGGTCGCCGCAGCGGTAAACGCATCCCCCGCTCCGATGGTATCAACGACACGGGTTGCAATGCCCGGATGATCGGAGGAATCGGTCCCGGTCATAAGGAGACTCCCGCCGCCGCCTCTCGAGAGGATTGCCAGGTCGAGCCGGTATCTGTCGACCAGCATCCTCAGCCGTTTCTCGGACTCTTTCTCCCGAAAGCCGAGCAGTTCCGCCAGTACGGGCAACTCTTCGTCATTCAGTTTCAGGATATCCGTCCGGCCCAGAGACGCTTCGATGATGTCCCGCGAATAGAAATTCTGCCGGAGATTTACATCGAAAACCCGAACCGTCGCCTTGTTGAGACTGTCCAGGAAGGCCAGGATGGTCCGCCGTGAATCCTCCGACCGCTGGGCAAGCGAACCGAAACAGACTGCATCGAGCTTGTTCCGAATCGCATGGGCGAAGTCATTGACCTGCAGGTGGTCCCAGGCAGCCTCTGCAGGAAAATTATACGTTGCCGACCCGTCCCTGTCGACACAGACCTCGACATATCCCGTGGCCAACCCCTCTGCAACCGAGATCCCCGATGTCTCCACTCCACGCAGCTGCAGTTCGGCAAGAGCCTTTTCCCCGCGAAGATCATTGCCTATTGTCGATATCGGAATGCCACGGGCCGCAAGAGCCGTCACGTGATAGGTGAAATTTGTCGGAGCACCGCCCAATGTTTCCGTTGCCGGCAGCACATCCCAAAGTATTTCGCCGATTGCGGCGATTGTGTGTTTTTTCATTTGTCCCCACTTCCTTTTTTTACCGGCCGCGGCATTACGGCCAACGGCTCCACTCAACATAACACGGTTGAAATTATTGACTTTAAAAGAGGATCGAGTACAGTAATCTGATTTAATAATGTTGCATCCCGAAGCCATCGACTGCAAACGTCTCTTTCCGGTTTTGCAGCGATTCCTCCGGGAGCAGGCACCTGCACCTTTTTCTGCAGTCACAACTGAACAGGGATAATCACATGAAATTATACTGCATGAGGGTTGTTGCACAAATATTAATACCATTGCTCGCGGTATTGAATACATCTCCCTGGGTCATCGCCGCCGAAAAAAGCGACTTATCGGATACCAAAATTCTTCATCAACCAGTGAATACCTCACTGGCAGGGCTGGTTATTC
Organism: Desulfobulbaceae bacterium BRH_c16a; assembly: GCA_000961725.1. Lineage (GTDB taxonomy): Bacteria > Desulfobacterota > Desulfobulbia > Desulfobulbales > Desulfocapsaceae > Desulforhopalus_A. The sequence continues at coordinate 55,530 of LADS01000050.1, read as the reverse complement.
CCCTGACCGCCGGTGTCACGGATTCGGCTGGGGTCGAAGTGGTGCGTGTATACTTTAAATCAACTTTAGGAACCATATACTACTACATCCCACTCGTTAAAACAAAAAACAGCAATTACAGCGGGATACTTCCTGCTGCCGCGGCCGATGCGGGGGAAATCGAATATTTGATACTGGTAAAAAACAACAACGGAGTCGTCGTCAAATCGCAGCACTACCAGATAGTTATCGCTGAGAATCCCGACAAATCCAAAGCAGATGCACAACAGGATAAGATAAAAGTCTACAGCGAATCCCCCTATGCTTCCAAATACATCATTGGTTTTGAGGGGGGCTATGATTTCCAGGTTGCCGACCCATCCGAAAAATACGGTGTGGTAGCGGGATTGTACAATCCCGAATCGGTCAGCTGGATATCGACCGATGCGGTATCCGGGGGAACAGTTGCCGATTCCTCCGAAAAATCCTTGAACCCCTGGCTTATTGGCGGGGCAGCTGTGGCCGGCGTAGCCGTTGTCGCCGTGGCCTTAGGCGGAGGAGGTTCCTCGGGCGGGGGCGACACTCCACCTGAAACCCCGGAAGATCCGGTCGAACCCGCCCCGCCTGCAAATCCTGCGAGTGGGTCGTGGATACTGAGCCGTTATGAATACAACCCTTGCTCCGTTACCGGTGCGGGACAGACCCAAACGGTAACCTGCACCACGGCCGGCACCTTCCAATCGGTATCTCCCTCGACGCTCACCGTTACTGTTGCCGATACCGCCGGCGCCTGTGTCAGCGGAACGACAAGGGGGCTGGCCGAGGTCTTTGCAGCAGGACAGGCGTGTGATGCGGTAGAGGCCTGCAATAGTTTCTCGGTGACCGATCTCGTTTCAAAAAATTGTCAAACCAACAGAATTGAGCTGGTGAGAAGCAACGGCAACCACATCCAGGTCTGGGAAAAACAGTGAGAGAATTCTAGAACTGAACCCGATTCCGACCGCCGTTCTTGGCCTTGTAGAGATATTCATCGGCTATTTTCATCATCGACTCCAGATTGTCGCCGATTGCCGTACATATTCCGAAACTGGACGTGACAAAGAGCGGCTTGTCCTCAACAATGGCAGCCGGAGTTGTCTCAATCTGTCGGCGGAGTTTTTCAAACCGGTCGATAACCTCCTGCCGATTTCCATGCGGGGTGAGAATGCAGAATTCCTCGCCGCCGATCCGCGCCACAATGTCCCTGTCCCCGGCATTATCACATAACGTCCGGGCAATGCTCTTGATCACCATGTCGCCCACGTCGTGGCCGTAGGTATCGTTCACTTTCTTGAAAAAATCGATATCCAGCATAATGCAGGCCAAGAGTTCCCCATGCTTTTGAACATGACCGAGCAGTTCGGTTCCCGCATCGAAAAAATACCTCCTGTTGTGCAGGCCGGTGAGAAAATCGCGGATGGCTCCGTCGCGAATCTTGTCGATGAGACTTAAATTTTCCATGCAGTGGTTGACACGACAGTAGAATTCCTCAACCAGAAACGACTGCTGAATAATAAAATCATTGGCCCCGCTTTTAATGAACCTGGCACCGATATTTCCTTCATTTTTCGAAGAAAATCCGATAATAGCCAGACGGTCCTGCTTATATTTCTCCCTGATTTTCTGGCAGAGCGAGCAACCATCCATCCCGGACATATGGTAATCTGTGACAACCAGCTTGATTTCCGGATACTGTTCGAGAATTGCCATGGCGCTCTTGCCGTCCGTGGCGTTCAATACCCGGAATTTCCGGATATACAGAAGCTCGGAAACCAGGGTTCGATATCTGGCCGAATCACCGACAACCAGGACGAGGGAGTCCTGGTTGTCGCCCAATTGACGAATCGCAGCGACGATATAATCGAGACTGTTCGAGTCCTCTTTCAGGATATAGTCGGCGACCTTTTTTGACCAGACCAGATTTCGCACCTCCTCGGTCAAGTCGGCGGTAAAAACAAAGGTAGTGATACCTTCTCCGACAACACGGTCGATTATCTCGCCATTCGGGGCATCAGGCAGGCTGAAATCGAGCAAAGCCAGGGAAAAATGGCCCTTGGCCATGGCCAGGATCTTCTCCGTCTCGGCGAGGGTCTTGGTCCAGAAGACCGGAACATCAAAGGTCTTTTCAATTCTGCTTTTGACCAATCGGCCAAACATCTTGCTGTCTTCAACAAGAAGAACCTGTCGCATACTCATTTTTATATCTCAAGTTCTTTTGGGAACCCCCTCCGGCGGCTTTTTCCGCCGGATCCAGGACCTCCTGCATTGGCTTTAAATCTTATGTTACCGGCTGTATCCAGTCAACTCATTTGCGCTCTCGGCTCAGGGTCTCTGTCTGGCATGAAAGATAATACGATTATCGGCATTTCATACAGCGCAAAATTCTGATACCATTGTCAAGAGACTTTCATAGCACAGGGGCCCCGCCACTGCTGCTATTATTTTGAAGAAGTATCACCGTAAACCATCGTGAATGAATGAAAAATTGTGTATATGCAGCTGTTTTTTTCTTCCTGCTCGGCACGGTTGTCTTCTGGTTCTTCTACAAACCGGAAACACAGCCGAAGACCGCTCTTTTCTCGCCGGAACATATCAAACCGATCAGCCTTTTCCACTATTTTTCGGGATCTCTCAGCGGAGGACTGGGCGAAATGATCGATACCGTCAACAAAAGAATTCCGCAGCAAAAGGTTTTTGCCCAGCCTCTCGATCATGAGGCTTTTAAAAGCATGATTCTTTCAACCCTGGCTAAAGGCACCCCACCCGAATTGTTTACCTACTGGGCCGGAGTCAAGACCCAGGAGCTGGTTGACCAGGGAAAACTTGAACCCATCGACGATATCTGGCAGGCAATCCCACTGACCGGCCGTTTTGCCACGCCGGTTGCCGAAGCGGCAAGCACCTATAACGGCCGAAAATACCTTCTTCCGATAACCCAGCACTTTGTCGTCTTTTTTTACAATAAACGCCTTTTCAATCGGGAAAACCTCACCTCACCCGCCTCATGGGAGGAACTGACCGACCTTTCGGAAAAACTCACCGCTCGCGGACTGACAGCTTTTGCGCTGGGAGCAAAAGAGCGCTGGCCGGCTCAATTCTGGTTCGACTACCTGTTACTGAGGACCGCCGGACCGGAGTATCGGCAGGCGCTGATGGATGGCAAAGCCGCCTACACCGACCGGGAAGTAGCCCTCGCCTATTCAATGTGGGCTTCTCTTATCAAAAATGGCTCTTTCAATGCCGACGCCAACTCACTCGACTGGGCGGAGGCGACTCAACTGGTCTGTTCCGGCAAAGCAGCCATGACGCTGATGGGCACCTGGGCGATTCAGGCCTTTACCGCTGCGGAATGCGGTCTTGCCGAAGAGAGCGGCTTCGATTTTTTTGTCTTTCCGACGATCAACCCCGATGTCCCTGCAACAGCCGTCGGTCCGGTTGACGGTATTGTACTCGCCAAAGATTCCACCAACCACGAAGTCGCCAAAACTGTTCTCAGCTATTTTTCCGAGGTCGAACCGCAACAACGGCTGAGCGAAGGCTCCGGAGCCCTTGCGCCCAGCAGCGAGGTGGCGAAGCAGAACTACTCGGCGCTGAGACAACGCATACTCGCGGCAAGTGAGGCTTCTTCGCACTGGGCCTTCAATTATGATCTGGCCACCAAAGCCGAAATCGCCGACAAGGGTATGGACAGCTTTAACGAGCTTATCGCTTTTCCCGATCAGAGCGAAGAAATCCTGGAGCACCTGCAGGCGGCCGTGGCAAATATCAGGTCTCGTCACTGACGCCGGGAGAGAACATGTCATTTCGTCTGAAACTCGGCATCGCTCTGTGTTCCGTGCTGTTTTTGACCATCGTTGTCGCATTGACTTCGTGGTGGGGCATGGACACGGCCCTCAACCGCCAGCGTATCATCTTTACCTTCAGTCTCGATGTCAACCGGTTGCAAAACACCATGAGCCATCAAGAACACTCCTATCTTACCAGCCGGAAAATAGACGACGCCATTGCGGTCGGCGACACCCAGACTGAGCTGTACGATACTATCGAAACCGCCCGCTCCAGGTTCAGTGCAAGCCAGCAACGGCAGGTCCAGAGTGTTCTTGACGACCTTTCCCGATATCAACGCAATTTCACCGAATTCTCCAACCAGATGATCGATCTGGAAACCATACAGAGCAGAATGATCCTGGAATCGGAACGACTGTTGGCCAACACCAGGGATTTAACCGATCAAGGCAGTGAAATCGCAGTCGGTATTCTGCAACAGGTAAGCCGGATGCTGCAGGCGGAAAAAGATTACATGCTGACCGATTCGGCGGATACGGCCAATACCGTCATTGCCGCCGTTGCCGAAATCGGCCGGCTTGCCAACCATGCCCAGCAGTCGGGGGCAAGCTCCGATCGGCTGAAGGCTTTCAGGATTGCCAAGGTTGCCGCGGTCTACCGGGATATTTTCACACAGTATCTGGAAGAACAGCGAAAACATCTCGTCATGCTGCATGACACCCATCATTTATCGGAAGAACTTGCCGTAAAAATACGAACGTTTGTCGACCGTGAACTGGCTCTCTCTCAGGCGCACGCAAACCGACTGCAGTTGCTTACCGTCGCAGTATCTCTTGCCGCCATTGCCTTATCCATCCTGGTCACCATTGTCCTCTCCACCCGCATCACCCGGCCACTTGAGCAATTGAAGAATTCGGCGAAAGAGATCCTGAACGGCAACCTCGCCACCACTGTTTCGATCAGCTCCCAGGATGAAATCGGGCAACTGGGAGCTATCTTCAATCAGATGACCATCAAGCTGCGCCGGAATTTCGAGGACATCGTGCTGTACCGCGATCACCTCCAGGATCTGGTGGAGGAGCGTACCCTGGAACTGAAAAAGGAAGTTGCCGAACGCAGCATCGCCGAACGGGCCCTGCGGGTCAATGAAGAACGCCTCCGGACTATCATCGACCAGTCGCCCATGGGTATAATTCTTTGGAATACCAGGTTTGAAGTGATTCAATGGAATAAGGCCGCCGAGACGATCTTCGGCTATTCCATGGCTGAGGCTTTACACATGCATGCCGCAAGACTCCTGCCAAAACCGATGCACCTGCATATCGATAAAATCTGGCAGAAGCTGATCGCCACGCGAAACGGGGTACGCAGTCACAATGAAAATCTCGACAAACATGGTCGAATCATCCTCTGCGACTGGTTCAACACACCCTTCTTCGACCCTTCGGGAAAACTGCTGGGCGCGCTCTCCCTGGTAGAAGACGTTACCGAACGGATGCGGACCGAAAAAGAACTGCTGAAACTCGAAAAACTTGAATCGACCGGCATTCTTGCCGGAGGAATTGCTCACGATTTCAACAACATTCTTACTGCCATCCTGGGAAACATCAACCTTTCGCTGTTTGACGAAAGCCTCGCAAAAAAGACCCGGGAAATGTTGATCTCGGCCGAAAAGGCAGCAATCAGAGCAAAAGCTCTTACCCAGCAGTTGCTCACATTTGCCAAAGGTGGCGAACCAATCACCGAATCGACCTCACTTGCCGATATAATAGAAGATTCCGCCACCTTCGTCCTCCATGGCGGCAACGTTTCCTGCCGATACCGGCTGCCCGACGATCTCTGGTACGCCGTTGTCGATCGCGGCCAGATCAGTCAGGTCATCCAGAATATCGTTCTCAACGGCCGACACGCCATGCCGGAAGGCGGGATCATTGAAATCGCCGGCACGAATGTATTGCCCGAAACCGACTCCTTCGCCCTTCTCGACAGGGCGACAAAATATGTAAAAATTTCGATCAGGGACAGCGGCATAGGCATTCCCGCAGCTCTTCTGGACAAGATATTCGACCCCTATTTTTCCACCAAACAGGAGGGTAGCGGACTGGGGCTTGCCATAACCCTGTCCATCATCAACAAGCATCACGGCCACATCCTGGTGAATTCCGAGCAGGGCAAAGGAACCGAATTCACCATCTATCTCCCTGCAATAGACATACCCATGGACAACGCACCGGGAAATGCGGGGGTCGAAATCGTGCCGATCGAGCTGAATGTTCTGGTTATGGACGATGATGAAACAGTCCGGGTGGTTCTGCAATCGATGCTGGAACTTCTCGGTCACCAGGCGATCGTAACCGGTGACGGCAAGGAGGCGGTGTCGCTCTACCGGGACCGGCTGGTATCGCCCAAGCCCTTCGACATGGTTATCGTCGACTTGACCATTCCGGGAGGCATGGGCGGGAAGGAGACAATGGATGAACTGCTGAAGCTCGATCCCCAGGCTTGTGTCATTGTCTCCAGCGGCTATTCCACCGATCCGGTTATGGCGTCCTACCATGACCATGGCTTCTCTGCCGCAGTAACAAAGCCCTATGTCCTGCAGGAACTGGCAAGCGCAATTGAGACGGCGCGCGCCGAACGAGACTGATTCCCTCCACTTGTCTGCTCGCATGGCAACCACGAATCTATTTGAAAACTACGGCCATTACTGCTACTCTCTGATGGGTTGTCTAGAATCTAACGGCCCAAGACAGTTGGCCAGATGTTATACAGGCAGAAAGGCGATAAGCGCTACCAACCCTGGAGGCAGACATGAAACTCAGATATTTTTCCCATTCCTCATTTCAGATCAAAACCGATGCCGGCCATACCCTTCTCATCGATCCGTTTCTTGACGATAATCCGACCTCTCCTGTTAAATCGGCCGATCTTGCCGCCGATTTCATTGTTCTGACCCATGGCCATGGCGATCATGTCGGCGATGCCTTCAAGATTGCCAAACGGACCCGGGCGTTGTTCATTTGTGTCAATGAGCTGGCGAATTACTGCATCGGCAAAGGGTTTAGTGCTCACAACATGCATATCGGCGGGGCACACACCTTCGACTTCGGCAGATTGAAATTCACCATCGCCCACCATGGCTCAATGACCCCGGACAACACCTACGGCGGGGAACCTGCCGGCGTAATTATAACTGCAGACGGCAAATCGGTCTATCATACCGGCGACACCGGTCTTTTTTACGATATGAAATTGATTGGCGAAATGACCCCGATCGATTATATGCTGCTGCCGATCGGCGACAATTTCACGATGGGCATCGAGGACGCAGTGAAAGCGGTCGAACTTGCCAATCCCAAAGTGGCTATCCCCATGCATTACAACACCTTTCCGGTCATCGCCGCCGACCCGGGCGAATTCAAGAAAAAAGTGGAAGCAATCGGCAAGAAGGCGAGAGTGATGAACTATGGCGAGGAGATCCTCCTTTAACATCCAGGATCATCCGGCCGGGCACACCGGCACCTGATCGGGAAAATTTGGCGCCGCACGTTCCGTGGCATTGAAAGAAAGGCAGTCAGTTGAAAATACATGTCAATGCATTACACCCGGAAGCAACCAGCCGCGAGCTGCCTCTTGGCGCATCGTTTTTTACCGCTTTTTTATGCATTTTGTTCGGGGCCAATACGGTCGCCGTCAAGATCAGCCTGACCGGGCTGGGGGTCTTTACCACCGCCGGTTTGCGTTTCGGCATGGCCGCAATCGTCTTGTGCCTCTGGGCGATCTGTACCGGTAAGGCGCTGGCCGTTCAACGACGGCATTTCGGCCGGCTGATTCTTTTAGCGGCAATATTTTTTATCCAGCTTTCCTTGTTTTATTTGGGACAGAACAAAACCACCGCATCCCATGGCACCCTTATCAGCAACATCCTGCCCTTCATGGTGATGCTCCTGGCCCATGTGTTCCTTCCGGGAGACACCATCAACAGGAAGAAAATCTTTGGCCTCCTGGTCGGTTTTGCCGGAGTAGCGCTGCTGTTTTTCGATAATGTCGCTTTGACCGGAGACGCTTTACAGGGGGATCTCCTGATTCTCCTGGCAGTGATGGTATGGAGCTGTCACGTCGTGTACATCAAAACGATCATCGGCAATTTTCAGCCGCTGCAGATCACCCTCTACCCCATGGCCATGGCCGCCCCGCTCTTTCTCATATGCGGCTTTCTGTTTGATGACGAAATGATCGGATCCGTCGATGTGGCGGTTTTCCAATCGATGCTCTACCAGATATTTGTCACGGCGTCGTTCGGCTTTGTCGCGTGGAACACCATGATCAGCAGATTCGGCGCGACTGCGCTCCACTCATTTGTATTTCTCATGCCGATCTCAGGAGTTTTTCTTGGCGTTACCCTGCTCAAGGAACCGTTGACTGTCAACCTTGTCGGTGCGATAATGCTGGTAGTGACGGGACTCATCCTGGTCAACCGAATGAAGGTCGTTCCCGCAACGATGACAAGCCAAAAACAAATACATGAATAATAACGATATCCTTCGCCGCATCCGCTACATCTTTGACTTGAGTGACGGAAAAATGATCGGCATCTTTGGCCTGGCCGAATACGAAGTAACCAGGGAACAGATCAGCGACTGGCTCAAAAAGGAGGATGACCCTGCCTTCCAGAAATGCAATGACTTGGTACTGGCTATTTTCCTCAACGGCCTGATCTGCGATAAAAGAGGAAAAAAGGACGAGCTCCGGATGAAACCGGAAAAACGATTGACAAATAATATCATCCTCCGCAAACTGAAAATCGCTCTCAATTTGAAAGACGATGATATTATAGACCTATTATCCATGGCCCAATTGCCCCTGGGCAAGTCCGAGCTGAGCGCTTTTTTTCGTAAGGCGGAGCACAAGCATTATCGTCCCTGTAAAGACCAGATCCTCCGCAATTTCCTCAAAAGCCTGCAGCTGAGACATCGTCCTGCCAAACCGGCACCCGAATTCCAGTGGCAGGGAGGGACAACTGATTTATAATATATCCAGTCAGGATCACTGGTACTTTCGGTCATAATTCCGATCGCGGTACACAGATTCTCCCACCATCTCTTAAAACCAGAGGAGGTCCCATGAAAAAAGCTCTTATCGCCTATCACAGCCGAACGGGAAAAACCGAAACTATGGCCGATTACATCGCCGAAGGTCTACGTTTTGCGGGTATCGATGTGGTACTGAAGAAGATCTCAGAAATTGACAATGAACTCGACATTGTCGGTTATGATGCCTATGTCTTTGGCTGCCCGACATATCATAAGGATATGACCGGTGGAATGAAGCAGTTCCTGTTCAAGGCGAATCTTGCCAACCTGAAAGGTAAAATCGGCGCCGCCTTCGGATCGCACACGCATAGCGGCGAGAGTGCACCAATGATTTACGATACCATGATGCACGTCTTTAAAATGAACATGGTCTCTCTTGGGCCGTTGAATCTTGCCGAAAACATGATTGCCGGCAATGAAGGACCGAAGGCCTGCCAGGACTATGGCAAGGCAATCGGCGAACTGTTTCGGTAATACGCCCTGCTGCCAGGGTGGCAGAGAACACGGGGACGGGAACTTGAGGTATGGAACATGCGCATAATTACCACACCTCAAGCAGCTGAATATGGTCAGATCAGTCGGCGAGGAGCTTAAAAGAGAGTTTCACACGAGCCCGAAAGATCGCCGGTTGATTATTTTCAAGCTTCATATCCAGCGTGACAACCTCAGCTATGCGAAGATCACGGAGGCTCATTCCGGCCGATTTTATGGCATTTTGGGTAGCTTCTTCCCAGGACACAGGGCTTGATCCGACCAGCTCAATGATTTTGTAAACACTCTCAGTCATGGCATTCTCCTTTGTTAAGGTTGTTTTTCGAACGTGCCGATTGTGTACTTCTCCGCCAGTGGTGCTCAGTGTGGTACAGATTATTTCCGTCTACGTACCCCCTTTTGGGAAGTCAGCCTGAAGCGTCTCGTGCTGCACAGGCATTGTGGTATTGTACCGCCTGGCTGGAAAAAATTGAAAGGAAAAGATGTCGTGCCTGACGAATATTATCGATGCATCCGGAATTCTTTTCACTCCGTTGCGATTATTGTCTTGCAAATCTCCAGGAAAGTTCTATATTGTTCGTATTCAATTCTATTAAGTAGAAGCACATTCCCTTCAGGTTCTCCTCGTTAATCTCGTTTTATACCGAGTGTCGATCGTTGCTGTAGAAATTCATGCTGTTTACTTAAAAACGGAGAAGCAGTATGATTCTTTTCGAATCCCCTGTCATAGCATGACACTCATCCGGGACTACTTCTTGAGATATTTACCCATCCTGTACAGGCAACAAGCCGGCCAGGAAGGGTTCATTATCAGCCCGGCTTCCCCGTAGAATATATAACAGCACTACCAGCGGGGCATATGGCATCCGCAGCCGAGACACCGGGCAATACACCCCGGCAGTCTCACCTTGAAATACACAGGAGTATGAATGAGTTTTAAAGAGTTTAATTTTCACCCGACAATATCCGCCGGCATTGAAGCCTGCGGCTACACCGCACCCACCCCTATTCAGAAAAATGCTATCCCGTCGATCCTCGCCGGCCGCGACATCCTCGGCCTGGCCCAGACTGGAACCGGGAAAACCGCAGCGTTCGTTCTGCCCCTTCTCCAGCGGCTGCTCGATGGTCCCCGCAAAAAAGTGCGGGCTCTGATAGTTGCACCGACACGGGAACTCGCCGAGCAGATCCATGAGAATATCGGCATGATGGGCAAAGAAACCGGCCTGCGCAGCATCGTCATCTATGGCGGTGTGGGTAAAGGATTGCAGATCAGAACACTTCGTGCCGGGGTGGAAATTGTCGTCGCCTGTCCGGGCCGCCTGCTTGACCTGATCAATGACAAGGCTCTGAGCCTCAACACCGTGGAAGTGCTGGTGCTGGATGAAGCCGACCATATGTTCGACAAGGGTTTTCTCCCGGATATCCGGCGGATCATCAAGCTGGTGCCGACCAAACGCCAGTCTCTGGTTTTTTCCGCCACCATGCCTCACGAAATCCGCCATCTGGCCGAAGAACTTCTGGTGAACCCGGCGACCGTGCAGATCGACCATGACCTGCCGGCCCCGAGAATTTCCCATGTTCTTTTCCAGGTTGCCACGGCGCAGAAAACATCTTTGCTGAAGAGTATCATCCATGAGCAGGAGATGACCAGCACTCTGGTTTTCACCCGCACCAAGCACAAGGCTAAAAGCCTGGCCCTCCATCTGGAAAAGGCAGGTTTCAGTGCAGCCTCGCTGCAGGGCAATCTTTCCCAGCAGAAACGGCAGCAGGCGCTGGATGGCTTCCGGGATGGCACTTTCAAAGTATTGGTTGCAACAGACATAGCCGCCCGCGGGATTGACGTAACCGGTATTTCCCATGTCATCAACTTTGACGTGCCGGATACCGCCGAGACCTATACCCATCGCACCGGACGAACCGGCAGGGCAACACGGTCAGGGCAGGCACTCACCTTTGCCGGTCAAGAGGACGGCAAGATGATAGCGCTCATCGAACGCAATCTCGGCAAGAGAATGGTCCGCGAGGCGCTTCCCGCTATTGCCCCCGCGACCGAAGAAGAACGACGCGCAGCGGGAAGAGAAAACACTACCCGCTACAAACCGACTTCACAAAAACCCGCCACAGCGGGCCGCAATCAAAAAGGACGGAGCAGAGCGTGCTCCTTTGATTTCGGCACGAGAAAGCCGGTACAAAGATAGTTATTATCAAGATTTGTCTGGAAATCCAGACAACCAGTCGAAGTATCATGTGATGTTTCGGCTCTATACACAAAAGGGGTTTTACCCCGCACAAAGGAGTAGTACAAGATGGCTCAAGGTACAGTAAAGTGGTTTAACGATTCAAAAGGTTTTGGTTTTATTGAACAAGATGGCGGCAAGGATGTATTCGTACATCACTCCGCGATTCAGGCCCAGGGTTTCAAATCCCTGACTGAAGGCGCGCGGGTCACCTTCGAGGTCGTTGACGGCCCCAAAGGTCCTGCAGCGGCCAATGTTGTTCAGGACTAAGAATCCCGACAGAGCCCACTAAAAAAGACCCCGCATTATTGCGGGGTCTTTTTTTTACCGCAGTTTTTTACTCAATCAAAGATTCGCAAGGAGGGGACTCTTGGCCAAGACAAATTACTCCTATGAAAAGCGCCAGAAAGAACTGGCGAAGAAGAAAAAAAAGGATGAGAAAAAGCAGCGCAAGCAGGAAAAGGCTGACACTCCCGTCAACGATGACGGAACCCCGATTCCTCAAGCGGACGAATAATTTTTTTTCGCCCCTGCGTTTTTCTTCCGAAATTACATTATGCCATGGGATTCTCCTTTTGGCTTTTTCATGAGGAAACTACCATGATTACCGCTTCCAATGTTGCCCTTTCCTATGGCAAGAGAATCATCTTCCAAGATGTCAACATCAAGTTTACGCCCGGCAACTGTTACGGCCTGATCGGAGCAAACGGCGCCGGCAAATCCACCTTTCTGAAAATACTGGCAGGGCAGCTTGAACCGGATCGCGGCGAAATCTCCAAAGGACCGGGACAACGCATTGCCGTGCTCAATCAGGACCAGTTTGCCTTTGACGAATACACCGTTTTCAATACCGTACTCGTCGGCCACAAAAAACTCTATAAGGTGATGGCCGAACGCGAAGCTATTTACGCCAAAGCAGATTTTACCGAAGAAGACGGCGTTCGCTCGGCTGAACTGGAGGCAAAGTTCGGCGAAATGAATGGCTACGAAGCCGAGGCCGAAGCTGCAGTATTGCTGAAAGGACTTGGTATCCCCGAAGAATACCGCCATAAAAAAATGAAGGAACTGGACGGCAGCGACAAGGTCCGGGTGCTCCTGGCCCAGGCGCTTTTCGGCAACCCAGGCATTCTCCTGCTCGACGAACCGACCAACCAGCTCGACCTGAGGACCATAAACTGGCTCGAAGATTTTCTTTCGCGTTTTCAGAACACGGTAATCATCGTCTCCCATGACCGGCATTTCCTCAATCAGGTCTGCACCCATATGGCGGACATCGATTATGGCAAAATCACGGTGTATGTCGGCAACTATGATTTCTGGTATGAAGCCAGCCAACTCCATTTCCGCCAGAAGGAAACCGAAAGCAACAAGGCTAAAGCTAAAGCGGAAGAACTGAAGGAATTCATCCGGCGTTTCAGCTCGAACGCCTCCAAGGCCAAACAGGCCACTTCAAGAAAAAAGCTTCTGGATAAACTGACCATCGATCAGATGCCGACTTCGTCCCGCAAATATCCCTATATTGTCTTTAAACCGGAACGTCCCTGTGGCGATATTATTCTGGAGATCGAAGGACTTTGCAAAGAGACCGATGGGGTTACCATGTTCAAGGATCTCACCCTCACGGTCAATAAGGGTGACAAAATTGCCTTCGTCGGCGCCAACAGCCTCGCCAAGACCGCGTTATTCCAGATCCTGGCAGGAGAAGTGCAGCCGGACAAGGGCAGCTTCCGTTGGGGCGTTACGATGAAACATGCGTATTTCCCTAAGGAAAACAGCAGCTATTTCGATAGCGACCAATACGATCTGGTCACTTGGTTGCGCCAGTTCGCGCCACCGAGGACCGATGAAAGTTTCATCAGGGGATTTCTTGGAAAGATGCTTTTTTCCGGAGAAGAGGCAACCAAAAAAACTTCGGTGCTTTCCGGGGGGGAAAGAGTGCGCTGCATGCTCTCGAGGATGATGCTCGCCGACGCCAATGCTCTCATTCTCGATGAACCTACCAACCATCTCGATCTCGAATCGATTACCGCCCTGAATAACGGCCTGATGAGTTTCTCCGAGGTGGTGCTTTTTGCATCTCATGACCATCAGTTTGTTTCTACCGTGGCCAACCGGATTGTTGAAATTACCCCAACCGGAATCATCGACGTAATGATGCAGTTTGACGAGTATCTCGCCATGAAGGATGCAGAAATGGCTGAAGACAATCAGACGAGAAAGGCAGCCTGACCGCATCACCCGGACTCTTTCCGACAATTCCCGGACACCCGGGGATCGAAGGGAAGAGTTTCTTCAGCTTTTTTCGACCGGCACATCTTACCATGATCTTCCCGTCCATCTTTTTCCAAGGACGAAGCAGTATACATAATCCAAAGAGCACGCTATCCTTTTTTAGTACCTTAGAAATTCATTTCTTATTCACCCTCAAGGGGGTGTGCTGAAAGGAGTAGGAATGAATTTCGTGAAGGTACTTATCCCCCTCAAGGGGGGACTGAAAAGAGTACCCCCTAGTGAGGTGTTTGGTGAATTAATTTTGCGAAAACAGGAGGACCTGTGATTAAATTATCATGTCCACTTGTTTGGCTCATTTATAGATGAAAAAGGAGTTACCAGATATTATGGATCCACAACAGCAGACCATTCTCATTGTCGACGACGAGAGCCAGGTCCGTGGGGTTATCGGCGCCATAGTCAATATGGAGGGATATCTCTACTGTATGGCTGAAGACGCCGAAACCGCTCTCGAAACGCTCGCCGTACAACACGTCGATCTGCTGATCAGCGATATCAATATGAAGGGTATGACCGGCATGGAACTGTTGCAGATCGTCTTGGATCGCTATCGGGATCTGGCGGTGATCATGGTTACCGGAATCGATGACCGGGAAACGGCGATCGAAACTCTGCATATGGGTGCTTACGGCTACGTAACCAAGCCCTTCCAGGCCAATGAGCTGATCATAAATATAGCCAATGCCTTGCGCCGCAGGCAGCTCGAAATCGAGAACCGCCGACATCGTGAAGAGCTGGAAATCCTGGTGGAGGAACGGACAAGAGAACTCTCCAAGTCCCGGGAAGAATCTATCCATATCCTTTCCAAGGCAGCAGAATTTCGTGACAATGAAACAGCCAAGCACACCATCAGGATGGGCCTCTACAGCGAACAGCTTGCCCGCATGAGCGGTATCACTGAAACTTTGTGCCAAAAAATCAAACAAGCCGCCCCGCTGCATGATGTCGGCAAGATCGGCATATCCGACACTATTTTGTTGAAACCCGGTAAATTGACGACGGAAGAATTCGATGCCATGAAAAGCCATTGCGAGATTGGCTTTCGGATACTTTCGGAATCCACATCCGATATTCTCAGTCTCGGTGCCGAAATAGCCCTCAACCACCACGAGAAATATAACGGAGGCGGATATCCGCAAGGACTTTCGGGC
This sequence comes from Desulfobulbaceae bacterium BRH_c16a, assembly GCA_000961725.1. Classification (GTDB taxonomy): domain Bacteria; phylum Desulfobacterota; class Desulfobulbia; order Desulfobulbales; family Desulfocapsaceae; genus Desulforhopalus_A. The sequence continues at coordinate 40,461 of LADS01000050.1, read as the reverse complement.
GAGGATATCCCCATTACCGGCCGCATCGCGGCGATCTGCGATGTTTTTGACGCCCTCACCAGCGAAAGGGTGTATAAGAAGGCGATTCCTGCCGATGAAGCTTTAGCTATCATGATGGAAGGCAAAGGAACCCATTTCGACCCCCGTCTCTTCGATCATTTTGTCCGTAACTTCAAATCATTTGTTGCAATCCGGACCAGGTTTGCCGACTAAACGTTACTTTCTCATGGGTCATTGACCGTTCGAACTCTCTCGGCACCATTATTGCCGGGTTCCCGGCACCCCCCTCTACACCTCCCGCCGATTCCGTCTGTTGATTATTGCTCCACGGTGTGGTGAGAGTGCGTTCGATTTCATTGATGAAACCGTACTGAAAAACGCCAGCAGGTTGTTCCTCGTCAAGGGGAAAATTATTGTCGAAGAATGATATGTATGTCAAGAACGTCAATCCTCTCAGATACGTAAAAAGAGATCGAACATCCCTGATTGTTTCGAGGTAGAGCCATAATAGAGAAAAGGCACCCGGCAACGTCCGCAGTGAGTGGTTATCATCTTTCTGAGGAAAAAGAGGAGGGAGGATCTATGGACACGTTTTTTACAATTATCACCTGGTTCGGCTCGTTGTATCTCCTGCTACCGCTCACAACAATGATCTGTCTCGTACTGATCGGGTCCGGGCGATCCGGCCAGGCGGTTCTGCTGAGCCTCAGTCTGTTTATCACTGTCATTTTAGTCCATGCGGCAAAGCTGATATTTCGCCAACCGCGACCGGCCGAACTCGAGCTCCTGGTGACGTTGCCCTTAAGCTGGTCGTTTCCAAGTGCACATTCGGCCCAGGCTACGGCTTTCTTCCTCTCTGTCACCCTTATCGCCATGAAGGTTTTTTCGCCGCTCCCGTCAGCCCTTATCGCCTTATTCAGCCTGTTGTTTACAGGAGTTGTTGGTTTTTCGCGCGTCTATCTGCAGGTGCACTACATTTCGGATGTTCTGGCAGGAATGATCTTGGCGGTTCCGGTTGTATTGGCCGTGCAGTTTTTCATTCCCCGCCTGGCATGGCTTCAGGGAAAATAATCTCTGGTTTAATTACTCGTTAAGGAAGATTATCCGTGCATAACAAATTTCTGGGTACCGGAGAGAAGGGCTACCACCCGATTCGCAAAATCAAGGTCTGCATCTCCGGTCTGCGCTATGCAATCCATTATGATTTCAGTGTCGCCTACAAGGTCTACCTCTCGTTGTTGACCCTGATAGCCTGCTTTTTCCTACGCCAATGGATTGATTCCCTTATGGTCATGGCGGCCACTGGTCTGATGCTCATTGCCGAAATGTTCAACAGCGCCATAGAAGCCTTGTGTGATTTCATTGAGATTCATAATAACGAGAAGATAAAGGTAATAAAGGATATCTCCGCGGCAGCCACCGGTATCGCGATCCTCATCTGGGCCGTTATTCTGGTAGTGGAATTTTCACGACTGGCAAGAGTTATGCTTTTTTAGATGTGCTCCGCACCTCACAAGACTACTTACTCATGAACCCCTTGGCAAAGTCGATAACGCACATATTCCCGAAATCAGGATGTGGACCACAGGCAATGCCGGCGCTGTCGAAATGAGCGTTGTACAGGTTTTTTCGGTGGCCGCGATCCGGCACCCCGTCATCTATGATCAACTGCATGACCATTCTCCGGGGATCCTCGGGGCCATAGGCGATGTTTTCACCGATTCGGCCCTGCAATACAGTTCCGTGCCTTTCTAACCGTGCCTGCATGCCGCCGCTTTGCGCACCGATGTGGCCTGTGGAACTTGTTTTTCCCTGCTCCCGGGCAAGCTCTGCCGCGGCAGCGGCCAGGCCCGCCGACCAATCCAGCGGAGTTAGTGGCTTTTGGTGAGCGAGAAACTTGATCGCTTCATCGAGGGCGGCAACCCCCTCTTGGGTCTCAAGAAAGGTGTCCGAATCCGGCATTCGATAAAGCTTCCCCTCGTAACGACTGCGCGACTCGCGGAGAAAACCCGCATATGAGCCTGGTTCAGTACGCGCCAGATTAATCTCCGCCAGAACCTTCCTGGCCAGGTCATCGGCGGCAGCAGCCGGGATACTAAATGAAAGGATCAAACTGACAATTATCAGAATGCGTTCGAGTAGGTTTTTCATATTGAAAATATCTCCCTCAACTGAGAAGCCCCCCTCTTACTGCGTCTTCAACTGATCTTCCGCCTGCTGGTTATGGGCGTTCGTTTGTTCTGCGGCCATCTTCGCCTGGTCCAAGGGGGTCTTGATCATCTGGATTGCTTCTTGCGCCACTTTTTCATTGTGCTTGTCGATCACTCCTTTCTCTTTTTTATTCTGGTCGTTGCTGCAAGAGGACAAAAATAAAGTAGAGAGCATCGCGACAACGGCAAAAAATCTCATAATACCTTCTCCGATGCAATTCTACCCGGCGTTCAGCTGAAGTTCCGGGATGGACGCGCCATTCTTTTGAGCGAGAGGAAAACTGAGGGTAAAGGTGGTACCCACCTGCGGAGTGGACTGCACATCGATATACCCCTGATGTGCCTCGACCACCTCCTTGACCAGGGCAAGTCCTAGACCCGACCCGGTTATGTGGCGGGTGGCTTTGCCTTTGACCCGGAAGAAACGATCGAAAATATGCGGCAGATCCTCCGCGCCGATGCCGATGCCGGTGTCCTGCACGATGAGATTGACAAATCCGCCGATGACTTCGGTGCTGAGGAGCACCCGGCCGCCGTCCGGGGTATATTTGACGCTGTTGGAGACGATGTTCATGATCGCCGTCCGCATATGATCGTAGTCGATGTTAAAAAGCCATTCTTCTCCGCACGGATGATAGCCGATGGTTATCCCCTTGCCGTCAGCCTGGGGCTTGGTGATATCGATCACCTCGCGAATGATATCATCGCCCCGCACCGGTTCAAGATTGAAGACCACCGTGCCGCTCTCCAGTTTTGACAGATTGAGCAGGTTGTCGATCAATCGCAGGAGATCCTTGGTCCTTGTTGTCATTCGCTTATGCAGAGCATTGCAGTTGTTGAGCACCTCATACTCACATCCCACCTGCACGGCATAGATCATCTGTTCTACTGAGGCAAGGGGCGATTTCAGTTCGTGGGCAACCATCGCCACGAAATCCGACTTCATCCTGTCAATCTGCTTATGGGCACTGATATCCTCAAAAGTAGTGACCGACCCGATCACCATGCCCTGTTCATTGGTCACCGGAGAACAATAGGCCCGAAGAAATTTGCGGGAGATAGCACCGGGGACAAACTCCCGGGTGACCACCATCCCCTTGCTCATTGCCTCATTCACCATGTTTACCGCTGTTTTATCCCTGATCGAAGCCGACAGCGGCTTGCCGATAAACGGATCGGTCTGGATCTCGAGGATCTTGATGGCGGCGGGGTTGTGCAGGACGACGATTCCCTCCGCGTCGGTAATAAGAACCGCTTCGGCCATGCAGCTGAAAACGGTCTTCAGCCGGCTCTGGGATTTATCGATGGCTTCCAGGCCCCTGTTTTTTTCTTCACGCAGCTTTTCGGTTTCGGCCCGCATGGTCAGCCTGTCGATGGCCCTATCCACCACTACCCGGATATAATCCGGTGTGAAAGGCTTGCCGACAAAATCGAAAGCTCCCTGCTTCATGGCGGTTACCGCTTTGGTAACCGTGGCAAATCCGGTAATGACGATAACCTGGACATGCGGTTGATTTTCGCGAATCCAGTCGAGGACGGCAAAACCATCGAGACCGGGCATCATGAGGTCGGTGAGGACGATATCGAAATGCATCTCCTTGAGCAGCTCCAGCCCCCGGTTGCCGTCTTCCGCTTTGGCGATTTCATAACCTCTTTTGGCAAGGGCACGCTCCACCCCTTCCCGGATAACCTTTTCATCATCTATGACCAGAATACGTACATTATTCATAACAATATCCCTGGATCCTGAAGAAAAACGGTAGAGAGGTAACCGTTCCTTCTGCCGCTCGCCGAGGGTCGGGCGACGGCAGAAGGCGATGCGACGCTATTGCAGCCAGCTCTTGATGAGATTAAGCAGTTCAGCGGGTTCCACCGGCTTCGGCATGTAATCCTCCGCTTCGCTCTCCAGCATGTCACGGTGGGTATAGGTGCTGGTCGTAACCCGGTCGGCGACGGCTGTAAGAAGGATTATCGGGATCTTGGCCGTCTCCGGATTGCCTTTCAGGCGGGCACAGGCGGCATGACCATTCATCACCGGCATCATGACATCGAGGACAATGAGGTCCGGTTTTTCTTCGGCAACCGCATCAAGTCCTTCCTGACCGTCATATGCCACCCGCACATCATAGCCGCCACTTTCCACGATCACGCGTACTGCCTCGACAAAATCAGGATCATCGTCAACGAGCAGAATTTTCTTTTTCTCAGCCATGTATCTCCTCCATCATTTGAAATTGATATGCTTTTTCTCTTATTCTACCACAGGTCGAGGGAGTAAACCCGCACCACCAATGATTTCCTGTAATTTTTCTTCCCACTCGATAGCCATAACATGCACCCCGGCGATGCCCTCCATTTCCCTGAGCTCCTGAATTTGTTCGATGCACATTTCGATCCCTTTTTCCGCCTGCTTCTCTTTCGGCTCTGCGGAAATCCGGTTGATGACCTCATCGGGGATATCCATCCCCGCCACCATCTTGCGCATGAATTTCGCCATTCCCGCCGATTTGAGCGGGGTCACCCCGGCCAGGATCTTGACTTTTTCATGCAGGCCTTCCTTTTTTGCCAGTTCCATATATTCTTTGAATTTCTTCATATTGTAGATGCACTGGGTCTGGACGAAATCGGCGCCTGCCGCGATTTTCAATTTCAACCGCGGCACCCTGATCTCGAACGGATCGGCAAAGGGGTTGACGGCGCAGCCGATAAAAAAGAGAGGCGCCCCTTCAAGTTTCTTGCCGGACGGGAAGGTTCCGTCATCGCGCATCGACTTGACCAGGTGGATGAACTGCATCGAATCGATGTCAAAGACATTTTTGGCCTGGGGATCGTCACCGAATTTCTGATGATCGCCGGACAGGCAGAGCAGGTTGCGCACACCCATCGCCGAGGCGCCGAGCAGATCGGACTGCAGGGCGATGCGATTGCGGTCCCTGACTACCATCTGGATGAGCGGCTCAATGCCCTCCTCCTTGATCAGAAGGCAGCCGGCAAGAGAACTCATCCGAACCACCGATGTCTGATTGTCCGTGACATTGCAGGCATCGACATTGCCCCTGACAAAGGCCGCCTTTTTCCGGACGATTTCCGGGTCGGCACCACGGGGAGGACCGCACTCCGCAGTGACTGAAAAGTGCCCTGCCGCCAGTACCTTTTCCAGATTGCTTCCCGATTTCATTATATCATGTCCTCCCTGAGTATGCGGCGCGGTCCGCCGTCCCTTGCCGTCGACCATCCTTTGTACGGTTTCAATTTGCCGTAATTCTCCAGTTGATTCAATGATTTCAATCGATCGATAATGAGCTGCCAGCCACACTTGACATCCTTGCTCACTTCGCAGGTTCCCTGCACCGAGCCGCCGCAGGGTCCATGGAAGAGTGACTTGGCACAGCGGGTGACGGGACAGATGCCGCCGGTCAGATGCAGCACACAGTCGCCACAGCCCTGGCACCTCTCCGACCACTCTCCCTGCCGCTCGGTAACCCCGAGAAAGCCGGTGTTGATCCCCGGCAGAAGAGGAGTCATGGTGAATTTTTCGGCAAGAAACTGTATGCCCGCCCCGCAGGCAATCGACAATACCGCCTGATGATCCGCCACATAGGGCCGCATTTGCTCGACATATTCGGGATCGCACTGCCGCTCGAGGCTTACTTCCCTGATATTGATTTTCCGGCCGGCAGCCTCACGGGCAAGACGCAGTGTCGAGGCCAGCACCTGCACCTCCTTTTCCCCGCCGACCCGACAGACGGTAACACAACCATGACAACCGGCGAGAATGATGTTGTCGTATGGCTCAAGCATTTCCAGAATCTCTTCGATGGGTTTTGGGGTACCAGTAATCATGTTGTCTCCTTCTGTGATACTGCGTGAGCTTGTCCCGCACGCACCAGATTGATAGGGCTGGGACCGAGTTCCCGAATTTTTCCGACAAACTCATTGGCATACGCGGCAAATTTCGAGCCCTCCCCGGCACTCAGGTTGAACATCCTGATGCGATCGGGTCCGATCTTGATTTTATCCAGTATTGCATACACTCTGTTGACTCGTGCCCGGGCGCGGATATTGCCCGATACATAATGGCAGTCTCCCTCCAGACATCCGACTACCATCACCCCGTCCGCCCCGTTTTCAAAGGCTTTCAGCAACAGCGATTCATCTATGCGACCGGTACAGGGCAGCATGACGATGCTGATTGCCGGGGGATATCTCCTTCTTTCCGAACCTGCCAGGTCCGCGGCGGAATACGCTCAATGGCGACAGGCAAAGACTATGACACTGGGTGAAAAGTCACTCATCATTCTCCTCCTCCTGAAAATTACCGTTCATCCCGCTCAGTAACCGTCCACCAGCACCCCATTTTCGTCCGATCAGGCCACCTCACAGAGCCAACTCTAGCTCGGCGGCCTGCTTGAACGAACCTGGAGCACTGGATGAACGGTTACAGCTCCAGGTTGTGCAGTCTTTCGATATATTCCTGTGAACCATTACCCCGCTCAGGACGCACTGTACGATTCAATCTTTGCTCTGATGTTTTTGTCATCATATCTGCCAAGATGAATGGTCTTGGCAGGACATTCGGCCACACAGATCCCGCAGCCCTGACAGAGTGCCGGGTTGATCTCGGCCGAATGCTGGTCGTTGATAAACGGCACCCCGTACGGGCAGGCCCGCACGCAGGTAAGACAGACGGCGCAATGGGTCGGATCGACCACCGACACAACCCCCGACATCTTCATGCTTTCCCGGGACAACAGCGTCGCCGCCCGCGCCACCGCAGCCTGGGCCTGGACGATGGTTTCGGTACTGCTCTTTGGCCCGTGGGCGGTTCCGGCCATGAACAATCCCTCGCTCGGCAGATCGACCGGCCGCAGCTTGGCATGAGCTTCGATGAAGAAACCGGCATCGTTCCTCGGCACCCGAAGCATCGAAGCAAGCTCCTCGGCGTCACGCGGTTTCATGCCGGTGGAAAGGACCAGCAGATCGGGACGGAGTCGTACCGGCATCCTGATAGAGGGATCGGTAAGAGTGACTTCGACACCGGTTTCCTCGGCACTGATCGCAACCGGATTTTCTTCCGGATCGAACCGAATAAAATTGATCCCGGCCCGCCGGGCGAGGCTATAATCGGCCTCACCCAGTCCATAGCAGCGCATATCGCGGTAGAGTACATCGATCCGGGCCTCGGGATACAATGCTTTCAGCCGTCTCGCATTCTTGACCGCCTGGTTGCAGCAGATTCGTGAACAGTAGGCCAGATGATCGGCATCGCGGGAGCCGGCGCACTGGAGCATGACTACGCGAAGATGGCGCCAGTCGGCTTTTGGACCGTTTTCCAGTTCCGTTTCCAGATCGGTCTGGGTAATTACCGTATCAAGCAGGCCAAGGCCATGGATTTCCGGTCGATATTCCTCGGCCCCGGTCGCCACCAGTATCGCGCCATGCTTCAAAGTTCTAGTGCCTCCGGTGGGCATGACGATCTCGGTTTCAAACGAGCCGACAAAGCCCGATTGCTCAACCACTTCGCTGCTGGTAAAGACCCTGATCCGCTCGTTGCTTACCACCTTGTCTTTGAGTTCGGTGAGATAATCGGCAAATTTCCGGCCATCGCTGCTGCGCTGCAGGTTGACAAGCTGACCACCCAGCTGCGGTTCTCTTTCGACCAGATAGACGCCGAAGCCCTGCCTCGCTGCCTCGAGAGCCGCCGTCATGCCGGCAAGTCCACCGCCTACCACCAGCAGCCTTGCATCGACGGTAAACTCCATTTCCTGCAAAGGTTCCCCGGCGGTGGCGTTGGCCACAGCCATACGGGTCAGCCTTTTCGATTTCTCGGTGGCCAGTGCCGGATCGTCGGGATGGACCCAGCTGCACTGGTCACGGATGTTGGCCATATCGAAGAAATATTTATTCAACCCGGCCTGCTGCAGGGTCGACATAAACAGCGGCTCATGGGTGCTCGGCGAGCAGGCCGAGACCACCACCCTGTTCAGCCGGTGCTCTTTGATAATCTCGCGCATCCGCTCCTGCGAATCCTGGGAGCAGGTGTATAAAGGATGCTCGGCATACACTACTCCGGGCTGCGTCCTGGCGTATTCGGTTACCGCCTCGACATCGACCACCGAAGCGATGTTGGTGCCGCAGTGACAGATAAAGACACCGACCCGCAACTCTTCACCGGGTTCGACCTTGCGTTCCGGCGGCAGGGATTCGGCGGTGATAAGGCTGCCGCGCTCCCCGGCCAGGCCGGCGGAGGCGGCCTCTGCGGCGGCTGACGCCTCGCAGACCGTTTCCGGAATATCCTTTGGCCCTTTAACCGCGCCGCTGACAAAGATTCCCGGCCTGGATGTCGCCAGCGGCTGATAGCAATCGGTGACCACGAATCCGTAGCGGTCGAGATCGATATCGAGTTTGCCGGCCAGTTCCCTGGTTGCCTTCGGCACCTGGATGCCTACGGAAAGCACCACCATATCGAAAACTTCCGACTGTCTCACGCCGGAGCCGTCGACATAGCGCAATTCGAGATCGCCGGTTACCGGGTCTTCGAAGATTCTGCTGACCATGGCCCGGACGAAGCGGACATTGTGCTCTTTGGCGCGGGTAACATAGTTATCGAAATTCTTGCCGAACGAACGCATGTCGATATAGAAAATGGTCGGCTCGATGTTGTTATCATGTTCCCGGGCAATAAAAGCCTCTTTGGTTGCATACATGCAGCAGACCGACGAACAGTAATCGCGGTCGCACGAATGGTCGCGGGAGCCGACGCACTGGATCCAGGCGATCTTTTTCGGGTGTTTCGCATCTCCCGGACGGGCCACCGTCCCGGAGGTCGGCCCGGAGGCGGAGAGCAGCCGTTCGAACTCGATACTGGTGACGACGTTCTTATACATTCCGTAGCCGAACTCGCCCCGCAGTCTGGCATCGAAAACTTCTATTCCCGGCGAAAAGATCACCGAGCCGATGTCTATCTCGGTTTCTTCCTCCCGGTGGTCATAGTGGATTGCCCCCACCCCGCAGATCGAGGCACAGGTGCCGCAGGCCCCGGTATTCAACTGCACACAGCTCGCCTCGTCGATGACAGGCACCCTCGGCACCGCCTGAGGATAGTGGATGTTTATCGGTTTTCGACCGTTCAGGCCTTCGTTGAAACTGTCGAGCAGCGGCCGGGGGGTCTTGTTGGTGACCTGATCGATCGTGAGATAATTAACCGGACAGACCGACACGCAGGCGCCGCAGACCTGGCAGATATCGACGCCAGCCTCAATGCCTTCCTCAACCATCTTCAAGGCCCCGATTTTCATCACCTTATCGCAGGTGATGGCGCAGAGACCGCAGCGGATGCAATCCTTCTGATCGGTTCCCCTGTATTCCTTCTTGAGCAGCTGGGATCTGGCATGAACAGCCGCGCCGACGCTCTTGTCGAGGTCCGGCGCCTGATCGATCGCGATCGCCGAGAACTTATCCGGACAGGCGGTAAAGCAGGCCCCGCAACCGGTGCATTTATTCTGATCGATTAAAGCCACCTGTTTTTTTTCCCAACTGACCGCTCCGTGCAGACAGGCCTTGAAACAGCCGCCGCACATCCCGCAGGTTGCAGTATCGACTGTAAAAGCCCATTTGTGCGCGCTTTTTGGCTGCGGCAGTCCCGGTCCTTTAATAATTCTCTTTTCTTTGGCTCTGGCGCGGGTTTTTTTCTCCCCTTCCTGAGGCATTACCGGAAAGTGGGAAATCTGGGTCACCGGACAGACGATCTCGCAGAGTCCGCAGCCGGTGCAGGCTTTGGTATCGACATAGCGGGCGTGGCTGACCACGGTTGCCTTGAATCTTCCGGGATCCCCTTCAAGGCTTTTGATCTCACTGTGGGTGAAAAGGTCGATATTTCTGTGCCGGCCCACCTCGACAAGCTTGGGTGAAACGATACACATCGAGCAGTCATTGGTGGGAAATGTCTTGTCCAGCTGAGCCATCTTGCCGCCGATGGCAGGCGAGCTTTCCACCAGATAGACCTTGATTCCGGCATTGGCGAGATCGAGCGCCGACTGCATCCCGCTGATCCCTCCACCTATAACGAGGACGGCGGCAGTCGGATGCTCTTTTGATCCTGAAAAGCTGTTGAGGTCTCCTTTCATGCCGAATCCTCCTTTTTCATGGTCGCTTCATTGAAAATCCCGGCGAAAATTACCGGGGAAACAAGATGCGCCCGCTGCTGTTTTGCCGGATACGTTCCACTCATTGCCGCTTCGATCAGTTCGGTGGCAAAAAATACCGGCATGTCGCCTGCACCGGCTGGCGTCGTCTGTCGGCTTTCAACGTTGGCCTGGCACATCGGGCAATCGGTTACCATCGCCCTTGCCCCCGCCCGTTTAGCCGCGCGGACAATATCGCCGACCAGCTTTTCGGCAATGTCGGGCCTTGCCATGGTGAGACTGCCGGAGCAGCATTCGGTCCGATGCGACCAGCTAACCGCTTTTGCGCCAAGCGTTGCGACGATGCCCTCAAGGGTCGTCGGCATCTCCCAGCTCGGAGCATCTGTTATCCGCGGATTACGCAGCGAGAGGCATCCGTAATAGCAGGCTATCGGTAAGCCCTTCAGGTTTTTAGCGACCTTCGCCTCGATGGCCGCAAGCATCTCCGGCCGGGCAAGAAAAGAACTGATATGAATGATCTGCAGATCGGTCGCATATCTGCCGACATCCCAAAAGCCGGGATCGGCCCGCAAGGCCTTGTCCGCCGCCTTCAACCGCTGATAACAGGCGGCGCACGGAACGAGAATATCGTGCCCTGCCTCTGCCGCCAGCAGCAGGTTGCGGATGGGCAGTCGCATGCCGGTCTCATGATCGGTCATATGGGCCGAAGATGCACCGCAGCAGTTCCAGTCGGGAATATCTACCAGTTCGATACCCAGCCTTTTGCAGACTGCCCGAACCGACCGGTCATAATCGAGCGCCGTTCCTTCGAGGGAACAGCCGGGGTAATAGGATAGTTTCATCGGTCATACTCCTTTCCCTTGCCGGAAAAGATTTCTCTTATTTCCGACTTTCCCTTGATCGAGTGGGGTAAAAGATTGAGCTTGCCTTTCATGAACATGCGCAGGCCAAGTTTCATGTCTCCAGCCAGATCCCCCGAACGCAGTTTATAGTTGCCGATCATGCCGATCTCCCAGGCTCGGCCAAAGCTTCGTATCGACCCGAGAAACGATTGATGGAACAGCGGGATACGCGGCTCGGCCGGCGGAATGCCCCGCCTCAAGGCAAGCTCCCGCAGGACATCCATGAGACCGGCGATTTCAATTTCATTCGGACACCGGGTGGCACAGGTTTCACAGGCCGCACAGAGCCAGATGGTATGACTGTGCAGGAGCTTTTCCTCCTGGCCGTAGGCGGCGAGCCTGACAACTTCCATGACGTTAAAATCAAAAAAATCCCCGACAGGACAGCCTGAAGAACAGCGCCCGCACTGGTAACAGGCATGCACATCGATATTCCTGGCCTTCAGTTTACTGAGGAATTTTTCGTTCCGCTCATCGGGTGAAATGCAGGTATTATCCATGGTTCTCTCCAGTCAAATTTTCCATGACAACAGGAAATTTCAGGGTAAAGGTGGTTCCGGATGTCGAAGTGGAAGTCACTCTGATGGTTCCTTTGTGCTCCTTGACTATTGCATAGGAGACCGACAACCCGAGCCCGGTCCCTTCCCCCGTTGCCTTGGTGGTGAAGAAAGGATCGAAGATCTTCTCGAGCAGTTCATCCTTAATCCCCGGCCCTGTATCCTCTATGGCTATTTCGTTGATGTCTTTATTGGCCCTGGTCCTGCTGGTAATGCGTATCCGGCCTTTGCCTTCCATGGCCTGGGCACCGTTGACGACGATGTTCATGACCACCTGATTCAGTCGTATCGAGTTGCCGTAGATGGGCGGCAGATCCGGGTCCAGCTGACGGATAATGGCGATGTTCTGAAAAAGGGGCTGATGCTGCAGAATGGTCAGGGTTTTCTGGATCACGTCGTTCAGATCGACCAGTTCCATCTCATAGGTGTTCTGGTGCGAGAACTCCAGGAGGTCGGCGACAATCACCTTGCATCTCTCCGCCTCGTGGATGATGGTCTGCAGATCCTCGCGCAGGGGACTGTCGTCACCGAGTTCTTCCTGCACCAGATTGGCATACAGCATGATTCCCGACATCGGGTTATTGATCTCGTGTGCCACCCCCGCCGCCAATCGGCCAAGCCCGGCCATCTTTTCCGACTGCATCAGCATCTGGTGGGTCTGTTCGAGATCTTCCTCGATCTGCTGCAGCGCCCGCAGATCGGTAAACAGTCCGAAGGTGGCAATTTCCTTATCGTTGTCATAGATAATCCCGCCGGAAAAACTCACCGGGATATCGTGGCCGTTTTTATGCTTGACGATCAGTTTATGGCGCAGGAGCTTACCTTTGCCGCCAAAGTCATTACTGCGCATCCGCTTGATGATTTCATAGGCCACGCCTTCATTGTACAGCTGCGTAACATGAAGAATCTTTGTCTCCTCCTCGTCATATCCGAGCAGAGACTGGGCTCCGGTGTTGAACAGCATGATCCGCCCCTTCATATCCGAAGCAATGATGCCGTCCACCGAACTGTCTATGAGATTATGGAAGAAGGCGTTGCGCCGCCTAAGTTCGCCCTCAAGCATTTTCTGCTGGGTAATGTCAATCAGATACAACAGGTAATATGCAGGCGTTGCGGGAGGATACACGACCATGCCGATCATGCTGCATCGGTCGTCGTTGCGGGATAATTCGATTTCACGCCGGATCTTCCAGCCGTCCCGGTGATTCTCCAACAGAAAATGCTCCTCGACGAGGCGAAAGAACGCACTGTTCCTCTTGCCGAGAATCTCGCCCATCAAGCTTCCGGTGAGACTGCCGTAAGGTACTCCGATGAACCGGCTGGCCGCCGGGTTGGCATGGATCACCCGATGGTCAAGCCCCGCCACTACCACCCCGTTAGGCGTCTCTTCGAGAATGGTGTGAAGATAATGGTAGGAACCCAGAGCTTCGTACAATACCTCCGGATCCTTGCCTGCTGTCGAATGCACGACGTCGGTCATAGTTACCCGCTTAACGACCAATGATGTCGAGAAAATCTGGCAGCTTATCCTTTAAACCTATGGCTAGTAACACAATTCCGTCTCCCAGCGGGGCCAGTTCCCTTATGAGATCCGCCGCCACCTGCATTCCTGCATCTTTTTTGACCGGCGCCTGCATCATTTTTTTCAGAAACTCATGGGGAATCGACGGGACTCCCGGCAGGTTATTGAGGTAGCGAACCATTGTCACAGATTTTAGAAACATCACCGAGGTGAAAAGCTTTATGCCGGTCTCCTCGGCAAAAGGGAGGAACTGCTCGATGATATTGACATCATAGGTCGGCCCCAGGGTGACCGACTGCACGCCGTATACGGCGAGCTTTCTGAAATACTCGGCCCTTTCCCGGTTGTAATTGATGTCATCGGAAAGTTCAATGCCCACCCCGACGTGAAAATCGGTCGCCCCGTCGAGAGCCTCCCCCGCAAGATCTCTGCCGCTGTTGAGAGCAGCGACGCATTGCAGCATGGACTCCAGATCGAGATCGCCGCTTGTCCTTGCCACCGGTTGATCCCCTTCGGCCGGATCGTGACCTTCCTTTATGACAATTTTCTTGATGCCGAGAGCGGCAGCAGACAGGAGATCGGCCTGAAAGGAGATCCGGTTTCGATCTCGGCCGGTGATGATCATTTCCGGCTCGAAGCCTTTGTCCTTGAGAGCGAGACAGGGGGCAACCGGTGACATACGCATGATCGCATGTTCACAGTCGGTAACCCGGATGGTGTCGACCCGGCCCCTTACCTGGAGGGCAGTCCCGAGAAATCCTTGCAGGTTGACCCCCTTGGGCGGGTCCATTTCGGCAATAAGCGAATAATGTTGATGAGCGGGAGAACTGGTTTCTTGTGCGGCGTCCATTGAACCTCCTGTAAGATGATAAAAAAAGAATTACTTTCTTCAGGGAGAGTGGAGATCTCAGCGCGTTGATGACTACGAAGGACGAGCTTTATGTACTATACACTAAAAGGGCCGTTCTTCTTGTATAAATTTCATTTAACTAATAATTCAAATTATTTTCAAGACAAAAAGAATTCGACTTACAACAAAAAACAGGAGCCCGAAAAATTATTGCTTTATCCTTATATCTCATTTAATTAACTGTTTATTTGTTGAAGCTATAATGGTTTCTGCAAGCGGTTCAGGTATGACGACGGGTACCAAACACCTTTTCCACCATGGACAGCGAGATGACCGGCGACCCACAACAGATCTTTAAGACCTGCCCCATGTGTGCAGAGATGTGGATCTCCATGGACGCTTTTCTGGAAGATCCCTTCCTGGTCTTCAACGGATATCAGGCGAATTTCGGCACGATCGAACAGGGCTTTTTTTATTTTTCCCACGAGACCGCCGAATGCGGCTCGACGATGGTTATCAAGACTCAGGCGTTTCTTTCTCTCTATTCCGGGAGACGCTACACCGGTATCAAGACACTTTCCAAGGAATGCCCACGGCTTTGCCTCGACCGAACAAAGCTCATACGGTGTCAGGCACATTGTGAATATGCTTTTGTCCGTGAGGTTTCACAGATCATCATGGATCGAGCTCAAAAAACCGTCAAACTCTTCCCCGATCCCCGCCGCAAATAGGCGGATGATTCCGGACCCGTTAAGGAAGACCTGCCCGGCTGCAGCCAATGGCGCCATGGGGAATGTAGATCAGTGCTCTGTCGCCGACACAGGGTTTCTGCCGCCGATATCGGTCCATAGCAAGACTCAGGACCAGCTTCACCCCGATATCCATGGTAATGCGAACCCGGCCGCCGTCCTGTCTCAGCTCCGTTATAAGACCGCTCAGCGAGTTACCATCGCCCATTTCGCTTTCCACGGGATTCAGCAGGATTTGGCTGGGATCGATATGCACTTTCACTCCCGGCGCATCGGCAGGAAAGATATCGGCAGGAAAGGCAAAAACCAGCTGACCGGTCAACCGACAGGTGATGCTGTCTTTCTCCCGCCCGATGATTGTTGCCCGAAAGATATTTTCGTTGACTGCGTCGGAAAGCATGCCGTTCTGGAGCAGCAATGTATGATCGGCAAGCCGTTGTCCCTGCGACAGATAGTGGGTCGAAAAAATGATCGAGGTTCCCTGCTCTTTATTGATTCGCTCGATACTCTTGAGAATGATTTCCTGGTTTTCGTTGTCGACATTGGCGGTCGGCTCGTCACAGAGCAATACCTCGGGCTGCAAAACCAATGCCCGCGCCAGAGCCACCCGTTTAGTCTCCCCGCCGGAGAGACCCCTGGCGTTGTAATCGGCGAAACTCGCCATACCTACCAGATCGAGGACTTCGGCAATCCGCCGATGTCTCTCCGGTTGCGGCACTTTTCGCACCTTCAAGCCGAATTCAACGTTTGTGAAGACCGAACCGGTAAACATGATAGGGGTCTGGTCGAGCAGAACCACTTGCCGGCGCAGCTCATACAACTGTTTTTCACCGCTTCCTATCTGCCGGCCGAGAAACTGCAAACTGCCGCTGGTCTGTCTGTCGAGAAAGGCGAGGATTCGCAGCAGACTGGTCTTGCCGGCGCCGTTCGGACCAATAAGAGTATATACTTTATGGGGCTCTATCTCCAGCTTGCCGATGTTCAAAACAGTACGGGAGCCATGCACCCGGCGCAAGTCTTCCGCTCTATACAGCATCGGTGACGGTCCTTCCCTGGAAAAAATGAAAAAGAAGATTAATGGCAAAGGCAATAACCATGAGGGTTATGCCGAGGGCTACCGCCAGCACAAACTCTCCCTTATCGTACTCCAACGCCATCGCCGTGGTCATGGTTCTGGTAAAGCCCTTGGCATTGCCGCCCAGCATCATGCTGATCCCGATCTCGGCAATCACCCGGCCGAAAGCTGCAATGACTGCAGCAAAGATGCCATACCGAGCCTCTTTTATAATCACCAGGGCCATCTGGTATTTGTTTGCCCCGAGCGTCAGGGCGGTCATGCGATACCGACTGTCTATCCTGCTGATTGCGGCTATCGTCATGACCATAATCACCGGGACAATCAAAATCACTTGTCCTATAACGATTGCCTTCTGCGTATAGAGCAGTCCGAGCGGCCCGAGAATACCTTGCCGGGAAATAAACGAATAGACCAGCAGGCCGATCACCACCGTCGGCAGGGCAAGCAGGGTATTGAGACAGGTCAGGACGAATCGTTTCCCGGGAAAACTCGAATAGGCGATGATAAAACCGCCAGGAATACCGATAACAGCAGCTATCAGGGTCGCGAAGAAGCTGACCCTGAGAGAAACCCCGACAATTTCAATCAAATCCTTGTCAAAAGAGATGAAAAGCAGTAACGCGGACTGCACACTGTCAAACAGCAAATCCATAACCTGTAGAAACTCCGAAAATAGCTGCGGGGGAGGCGTATTCAGACATACTCCTCCCCCAAAATTCGTTTCACCAAAAGAATGCCGGGCACCCCACAAGGGGGTACTCTTATCAGTGCCTCCTTGAGGGATATAAGTACCTTACAGATTGTTTTCTTGTAAAAAAACAAGAAAACAATCTGTAAGGTACTAAATTATTGGGCATCCGGAAAGAAAAGCTGTTTTCCCTCCAGCGTATAATTGCCGATTAATTTCTGGCCTTTCGGCGAAATGATCCAGGTGACGAACTGCATCGCCAGGTCATTTTCAACATGGGGATGCTTGGCAGGGTTGACGGGAATAATCCCATAATAATTTGCCAAAGCCTCACCGCCCTCGCAGACAATATCCAAATCTACAGCCGGTGTTTTTCCGTATTTGTATTTAATAAATGTCCCGCGATCTGTCATGGTATAAGCTTGTTTTTCTTCAGCAAAGGTGATGGTCTTCCCCATTCCTTGACCAATCGACATATACCAGTCGGCAGAATCGGCAGGCGCGCCATATTTAATATCTTTTTCCTTCCCGCCGCTGACGATTTTCTGAGTTTGATCGGCAAGCCCCAGTCCCGTAGCCTTCCAGAGAGATTGTTCTTTGGTATGAGTACCGCTGTCATCGCCGCGGGAAATGAAAGTCGCCTTCGCTGCGGCAATTTTCTTCAGTGCCTGTCCTGCGTCCGACATACCCTTGATGCCCGCCGGGTCTGCCGCCGGACCAATGATGACAAAGTCATTGTGCATCACCGGATATCTTTTCGTCCCGAATTCATTGGCGACAAATTCTTCTTCCCGGGCCTTGGCATGGACAAATATTATATCCACATTGCCATCCATGCCATCCCGTATGGCTGCCCCCGTCCCCTTGGCGATCACCTTCACCTCGATTCCGGTATCTTTGAGAAATTCCGGCAAAAGCAGATCGAGAAGACCTGAAGATTCGGTGCTTGTCGTAGTCGACATCTTCAACACTTTACCTGCGGCAACACCGTTTCCGGGCCAAAAAACCAGCAGACAAACCGCCCCCAGCCAGGCAACCATTTCTTTCGACATGAACTACTCCTTATTGTTGAAATTATCGGGAAAAAGCATTTTCCCACACAATGAAACATCATATCCGGTAAAAGACGCGGCAAGATCTCGAAAGGATTTTTCGTGTAATACACCGATAAAATTTTGAATTCCGCGCTCGAAAAAGCGCTCCCTGGCAATCAGCAGATCAAACCGTTCCCAACGGAGAGGCACGAAATCAAGACCCAGGATTCCGGCCACAGCCCTGATCGCCGGTGCGGCGTCGGCCCTGCCGGCAAAAATTTCCAATCCGGCATCGAGATGCCGGGCAACCACGTTATGGTATCCTTTGATCTGCCCGGAAGAAATATCCGATCTGGCAATTTCATAGTCAAGCAACAGTCTGGTTCCGGTACCGAGAGGACGGTTGATAATAGTGACGTCGTCTTGCGCCAGATCCGCCACACAGGTAATGCCTTTCGGGTTGCCGGGGCGGACCAGAATGCCCTGCTGACGGCGGCTGAAATTGACAAAAACCGGTGTCTTGTCTAGCTCCTGATCGGCAAAGTCAAAATTATATTCCTCATTATCGTCCTGCAGCAGATGGCACACGCCGATATGACAGATCCCGCGCCGGAGACTTTTCAAGCCGCCCATGCTGCCGAGATTGGCAAAAAAACCTACTGTCTCGGTTTGTTTTGCATGAAATAAAGTCAAAGCTCTTTGAAAGAGCAGGTCGTCACTGCCTGCCAGCAATAAAACTCCGTGTTCCGAAGAATAGTTATTGCCCGGTTTGCAGTAGTTGATGACATTGGTCTCCAGCCATTCTTCCACAAGCCTTCGCGGGAAAAGCCACTTACCGGTGACCTTGGTCGCCGGCAATCCTTTATCATTGACCAGAGAGTAGACCATTTTGTCATTGACATTAAGGAGTTTGGCTACTTCTTTTGTCGTTAAGAACTTACCGTAGTACGTTGCTTCCATTTTCGTCTTTTGCCGCTCCCAATTGATCTTAACTACCGTTGCAAACGAGTACTCAATACAAAAAAAAAATTCCAACAATTGTCCCAATGGTCGCTATAATAACCTTAACTAACCAAGAATAACAGACTGCTGAATTACTTCTTCATAGGTGCTCCCGCCAACCTCATTTTCCTCATCTTAATCGGCCTTGCCACACCACTTGCCAGCCACCGTTCAACACATTTTCACGGGAAAACCATCTATATTTGGCCCGGTCGTGGTATTTCCTTGTTTTTTCCATAAAGATCAATTTACTATGCTGACAACAATGTCATTAAATTAGGTAAAAGGTGCATGAAATGCACCCTGCTTCTACCGGAAATTTCGGCAAAATCGTTGAGCTCGCAGGGTGCATTTCATGCACCTTCAACTGCATGTGACCGATAGTCTACGCTTAAGTTAATGACATTGATGCTGACAAGTTGGGCATGGATCAGGCCGGGTATGGCCGGTCGCACTCGAAGGAATCAACGGGCCCATACCGGCAGGAGAGACATTACTTTATGGTGCAGACAAGACAGTGGGAAAAACCGATGCAGAATTCTCCTGCAACCCTCGAACCAAGTTTCAAGAGTATCCTCATAGAAGTCCTCAAAACTGCCCTCGAGCAATACCCTCCTAAAACAAAAATCGGTCGGATTCTCGACTACCTTCTTTCGCTGCGCAACCTGGAACTGGCGGACAAGGCAGCTTTGTTTCTCATCGACCATGGATCCCAGACGCTGGATCTCCTGGTCTCAAGAGGATTTTCCGACTCCGATAAAACCGCCTGCAACGGGACACGGTTTGGCCTCTGCCACTGCGGTCAGGCCGTAAAAAACGGCAAAAGCAAATTTTCAAGGACTCAACCACCCCTGTTGTCCCTCCACATAAAAGCAGCCCTCTTCACCGGCAATTACTGTGTACCGATCGTCAAGGACGGCCAGCCGCTTGGTGTTCTGACAATCTATGTGAACGGGAACCACAGTCACTCCGCCGAGACGGAAGGACTCTTTGAGGCAATCGGCAACATCATCGCGGTAATAATTGAAAGCCAGCAGATGGATCAGCAGCTTATCCAGCTGGTAAACGACCTTCGTGGTTCGATCATCAACCTGCGGGAAGAAAAAAAGTTCTCCGAATCGATCATCCAGGGACTGAACCACGGCCTGATTGTTGTCGACCTGGAGGGACGGATCAGGAAATGCAATTCGGTCGCCCAATCGATCTTCAAACCCTTCACCACTCAACTTGACGGTCAATTTCTCGCCGACTTCCTCGGCGACAGTGCGGCCAAACAGCTCCTTACCACATCGCCGTCGAACACCAACCAGTTCGAACGGGAACTGACCTTCATCACCCCCACCCGGGAAAAAAAAATCATCGGCTTTTCCAATGTGCCGCAGGAGGATGCCAGAGGCAGAAAGGTCGGAGTGATTATTTCCCTTTCCGATATTTCCGAACTGAAATATGTTCGCAGGGAGATGGAAAAGATGAACAGACTGTCGACCATCGCAGAAATCGCCTCGGCGGTTGCCCACGAGGTCAGAAACCCCCTGGCCGGCATCAAGATAATGGCTCAGTCGATCGAGGAAGAGGCAAAAGATAACAGTGAGCAGCTGGAATGCTCCCAGCGCATCATCAGGCAGGTGGACCGGCTCAATGAACTGCTGAGCGATTTCTTCTCCTATGCCCGACCGGCCGAACCGAACAAAAGACCGACCTCGCTCGGCGCCATTGTTGCAGAAACCAAGCCGCTCATCCATAACCGGCTGATAAAAAGCCACATCGATCTCTTTGTCGATATCAGCAACGAGCTGCCGAAGATAATTGCCGATCCACACCAGGTCCAGCAGGTCTTTCTCAACCTTTTTCTCAACGCCATCGACGCTATCAAGGAGCAGGGACAGATAGAGATTTCCGCTAGATTTTTGACGAAAAGCAAGGTGCACTACTTCAAGAAGAGGTATCCGGCTCTGCTTGAAGGCAACAATTATGTGGTGGTCCACTTCACCGACAACGGCACGGGGATGCCGCCGGAGGTGGCCGAGCAGGTATTTGAACCGTTTTTCACCACCAAAACGTCCGGCGCCGGACTGGGTCTGTCCATTGTCTACCGGACCCTGAAGGAAAACGATGCAGCAATCGTTCTCGAAAGCAAAAAGGGCAAAGGCACCACTTTCATTATTTTTTTCCGGGCGGATGTGTAATGGGTGCGGTACTTATCGTCGACGATCAGGAAGACCTGCGGTTTTCGCTGGCAAAAGTGGTTGAGAAGCAGGGCTATTGCGTGACGACTGCGGCAAACGGGAAAGACGCGCTGGATGCCCTGCGTTCGACTCTTGTCGATCTGGTCTTCCTCGATATCGGACTTCCCGATGCCGACGGCATAGAGCTCATCGGCGCCATTAAGGAAATCGGCGACGATATCGATATAGTCATGCTCACCGGGATCAACGAGGCCAAAACCGCGGTCGCATCCCTGCGCGCCGGAGCGGTCGATTATATCGTGAAACCTTTTGACCTCATCGAGTTTAAAGCCATCCTCAACAGAATCCTCCAGACCCGGCTGATGAGGAAAAAGGCCGGTCTCCTTCACCGGGAAATAGGTGTCGGCACCATTCTCGGCACCAGCCCGCCGATGCTACGGGTAAAGGAGGCGATCGAAATGGCGGCACAGGTCGATTCCGCCATTCTTATTACCGGAGAAACCGGCACCGGCAAAGAGCTGGCGGCCAGGGCCATTCACGAGAGCCGAACCGGCCAAAACGGTGTTTTCGTCAAGGTCGATTGCGGTACGCTTTCATCCAATCTGATGGAGTCGGAACTCTTCGGCTATGATAAAGGAGCCTTCACCGATGCCCGCAGTGAAAAAAAAGGACTTGTCGAAGTTGCCAATGGCGGCACTCTCTTCCTCGACGAGATAGGCAACCTGCCGATCGATTTGCAGCCCAAGCTCCTCAGACTCATCGAAGAATCGACATTCAGGAGGGTCGGCGGCCTGAAGGATATCCAGGTGAAAATAAGGATCATTGCCGCAACCAATGCCGAACTGGAAGAACAGATCGATCAGGGGAAATTCCGTGAAGATCTCTATTACCGGTTAAATGTAGTGCCGATTGCGCTTCCCCCCTTGCGGGACCGGGGAGAGGACGTCTTGCTGCTTGCCGACTTTTTCCTTCAGGAGCTGCAGAGGGAATTGAAAAAAAATCTGCAGGGCTTCACCCCCGAAGCACGGATAAAAATAGTGCAGCATGACTGGCCGGGCAACATCAGAGAACTCCGCAACATTATTGAAAGGGAAGTGATCTTCAACAAAAGCGGCTGGCTGGCCATGTCCGGCCTGACGTTCGAGAGCCAGATGACAGCGATGAAGAAAGAGCCATTGCCGAGTCTCAAAGAGATGGAGCGGCAATATATCAAAAAAGTTCTCAACGCCGTCAACAACAATAAATCAAAGGCGGCAAGAATCCTCGGCATTTCAAGAACAACCTTGAGAGACAGCCTGTAACTGGTCAGAAATTGACCAGTTGACCAGTTCTCAACCACCTTCGGTCTATTCCCTGCCGAACATCATTCATTTTTTATACTGTAAATTAAATATATTACAACATTATCTGCGTTTTTTCGAAATGGTTCATCTCTTGCAATACTCCCGGCATCCAGGCATCATTTTCCGGATTGACTGAATAATCAAACTTTTCGCCCCCAAGCCCTTCACAGGGAAAGGGCAAATTAAACTGGTGAGAATATGAAGAGAGTACTGGTTGTCGATGATGAAGAAGATATGCTCTGGATGCTGCAGAGAAATCTCAACAAGGGAATGCAGGATGTAGAAATACTCGCGGCAAAATCGGGAGAAGAGGCTCTTGCTCTTCTCAGCGATATTACGGTGAATCTGGTCATCACCGACATCAATATGCCGGGCATGAACGGCCTCGATCTGCTCATCGAAATAAACAATAGATTTCCCGACACCGGCGTTATCATAATGACCGCATATCCATCGAACGCCTACGAAAACAAGGCGATGATGAGCGGCAGTCTGCGATTTATCGAAAAGCCTTTCGACATTAAGGAAGTGCGAGCGATTGTCGAAGAGGTTCTCAAAGAAAACGAAGGCTTTCAGGGAACCGTCGATGGCATCGACCTCATAGATATTGTCCAGTTCAACAGCCTGTCCAGAGCGACTGCAGCCCTGAAAGTGACCACCGGCAACCGGGAAGGAATGATCTTTTTCAAGGATGGCTCGGTCGTCCACGCCATGTGCGGGCGCGAAATAGGGGAAAACGCCTTTTTCACCATTCTCAGTTTCAATGGCGGTTCCCTGCAGAATATCCGCGGCGTCCAGCCCCCTGTGGTCAGCATCAATAAAAGCATCGAGGCCTTGCTCTTCGAGACGGCTGTCAAAAATGACGAAAAGGCCAGCAGCAAAAACAACCCTCCTCAAGCGACACCGCAGACGGATCCCGTCGCCGGCAGATCGGACGATAAGCAATCTCCCGCTGCGCCTGTTGCCGAACCGGAAAATACAACGAGAGAAGAAAATTTAACGAATATAACGGATAATCAACTTACAACCTTTACCGAGGAATTTGAAATGACGGAGATACAAAAGATTTTGGCCGAGTTCACCAATATTGAAGGCGTCCATACCGCATGTCTGGTAGGACGGGACGGTTTTCTTCTGGACAGTCTTGCCAGAGCGGGTATCGATTCGGAAATGATCGGTGCAATCGCCTCATCGGGCTTTGGATCTGCCGAGTCCATGGGCAATCAGCTTGGTCAGGGCGATCTTCGCATGACCATGTTCGAGTTTGCCAACGGCCCGGTAATGTTTGCCCCGGTCGGCGAAGAAGCTTTTCTGGTCATTGTCGCCGATCAGGAAACCAATCTCGGCTGGATCAGGATAAGCATCAAGAAAAACTCGAAAAAGATCCAGCAAGTCGCAGCGCTGTAATACAAAAAGGCCGGCTTTTCTCCGAAAATCCGGCCTTGCCCTTGCCTCTTTACGGTATAGACAAGCACTCCCTACTGGAAGTTTTTTTCAAAATACCCGGCAAATCCTGTGAGCTGTGACTCATATTTCTTGATCAGCATCCTCGCCTTGCCCAGCCATTCTTCCTTGGTAGTCATAACAAAGATGAAAAAGGGCTGATCGTCCACATGTCTGATTATGAAATGGTACTGACGGGTGGTAATCAGGATATCCTCGACTTCCTCGTCATCAGCCAGAAGATTAATGGCCTTGGCGTTCGATTTGACGATTGAAGCGAGGTAGGCAGCAGCCGCAGCCGTTTCAATATCGTCTCTCCGTCGAACTTCGGCAATGGACATTCCATCCTCTACGGTCACTACGGCAGCCGCCAGAATCCCTGGAAGTTCTCTCGACATCTGGTCGATCAGGTTTTGGAGTTGTTTGATCATGAGTCAGCCTGTTGAGTTTTCATATGAAAGGTCAAATACACATTGAAATGAGTATACCATTTGACTACCCTAATATGAAATAATTTCTTGCCATTACAATAACAGACGGCGGCAGGCCAAGAAGCTAAGCCACAGGTGGAGAAAAAATGCGGGCAGTAGTACAGCGTGCAAGCCGGGCCTCGGTTGTAATCGGAGGCACAACAACGGCAACAATCGGGCCGGGGCTGGTCGTTTTGATAGGAATACGATCGAGCGACACGGCCAGGGACGTAAAGTGGCTGACGGAAAAAATCATACACCTTCGAATTTTTGAAGACCCTGAAGGAAAAATGAATATCTCTCTTGCGGACATGGGCGGGGAGATGCTTATTGTCTCCCAATTCACTCTCTACGGAGATTGTCGCAAAGGGCGAAGACCGGGGTTTTCCTCTGCCGCTCCGCCCGATATTGCCGAACCTTTGTACGACCTGTTTGTCGAAGAGGTCGGAAAAAAGGGCCTCAGAGCAGCCACCGGCACATTTCAGGCCGCAATGCAGGTTGAACTGGTCAATGACGGACCGGTCACCCTCATCTTAGATTCGGAAAAAATGTTTTAGTACCCCCCTTGCGGGATGTTAGTTCTTACGACTTACCAATTTTCACCTTCTATAAGGATTCAGAATGACTTTCAGCCAAGGTTCAATTTATTCAGGTTTTCGTCTCACCACCCATTCATTTATTCAGGAGATCGCTTCCGATGTCTATATTTTCGAACACGAACTGCTGAAATGTCCCCTGCTGGCCATCAAGAACAGCGACCCGAACAAGACCTTCTCGGTAGCCTTCAATACCAGCCCCACCGATTCTACCGGAGTTGCGCATATCCTTGAACACTCGGTGCTTATGGGCTCGAAAAAGTATCCGGTCAAAGATGTGTTCGGCGAGATCAACAAAGGCGGCCTCACCACCTTTCTCAACGCCATGACCGGGGCGGACGTGACCTACTATCCCTTTGCCACCCGTAATATCAAAGAATATTTCAATATAATGGATGTCTACTGTGACGTGGTGTTCAATCCGCTGCTCAGCAGAAGCACCTTCGAGCAGGAGGGATGGCACTATCATCAGGAAAGTCCGGATAGTCCTTTACAGTTTCAGGGCGTAGTCTTCAACGAAATGAAAGGAGCCTTCTCCGATCCGGTCCGTCATATTTTTCATCACATCTTTGCCGGTCTCATGCCCGGCTCGACCTATGCCCATGAATCCGGCGGAGATCCCAGGAAAATTCCGGACCTGAGCTATGAACAGTTTTGCGATTTCCATAAAGACCATTATCACCCGACCAATGGCATTTTCATGGTCTACGGCGACGCCCCGCTGGAAGATGAACTGCATTTTCTCGAGAGCAGATATCTCTCCACCTTTACAGCGCCTGGCAATAAAGCCACAATCGAGGAGGGAGAACCCGTCCGCGAACCGGTCTTCATCACCGACAGCTATGCCGTCGACTCGGCTGACACAACAGGCAAAACCTTTCTAGCAGTGGGCACGAATGTGGCGACAATCGCCATGCGCGAAGAAAACACCGCACTGCAGATCATTGCCAACATCCTCTTCAATTCGGATGGCTCCCCCTTGAAAAATGCCATCGTGTCCAGCGGCCTGTGCAAGGATTTCGGCGGCTTTTTCATGGCCAATTCATCCAGCCGGACGATGATGATCACCTATCTGGTCGGCAGTGAAGCAGAGCATCGCGACACCTTTATCGAACTGTATCGGACCACCCTGAACAAGATGGTGGACGATGGACTTGACAGGGATCTGGTCCTTGCCGAGCTGAACAAGTTCGAGTTCAGCCTCAGGGAAGATGCCAGTAAAGCCCAGCGGGGACTGGATCTCATCAGCAAGGCCATGATCGGACTCAAATACGGCACCGACCCGATCGAAACCCTGAAGAACGAGGAGCTTATCGCCTCCCTGCGGCAAAAAGCCTTGAACGACGGATATTTTGAGAAACTGATCAGGCAATTTCTCCTCGACAATCCCGCAACAGTCACCGTTACCCTGGTCCCCGATCCCGAAAAGCAAAAGCGTACCCAGGCCGAAGAACAGGAACGCCTCGCGGCCTACGATGCCGGAGTGACGGAACGGGAACGGACCGAGCGAATCGCACGAACCCAGGAACTGATACGGGAGCAGCTGCAGCCCAACAGCCTTGAGACCCTTGCCCTGCTGCCGCAGCTGTCTCTTGCCGATCTGTCGACCAAGGACGATTTTCATGTTGCGGTCCCGACGGAGATGTTCGGCCGGCAGGTACTGGTCAGCGAACTTTTCACCAATCATATTTCCTATATCGATGTCGGTTTCGATTTTTCCTGCCTGCCGCCGGAACTGTTGCCGATCCTCGACCTGTTCGGCACGATTGTGACGGAAATTGGCACTAAAAGGCTCAGCTATCAGCAGTTTGCCAAGGAAATCGCGACCTGCACCGGCTCCTTCTCCCATGCCCTGACTACCTACACCAAAAGGGAAGAGCCGGATTCCACCCGCCCGGTTTTCTGGATGCACCTGAAATGCCTGCCGGCATATCTCGACCAGGCCCTGCAGCTGCTGGCCGAGATTTTTACCTCCGTTTCCTTTGCCGATAAGGTGCGCATCCGCGAGATTGTCGGCCGGGAATTTGCCTGGGCCGAGCATTCCGCCCACAGCGAAGGATATCATCTTCCCTCGACCAGAGTCTTCGCCCATCTGAGCACCGCCGGACGCTACAACGAGGCAGTCAATGGCGTAACCTCCTATCTGGCGGTAAAAGATCTGGCGCTTAATTATGAACAAAAGGAGCAGTCGTTTCTTGCCGCTCTTGAAAAAATTGCCGGTCTGCTGTTCAACCGCAACAACCTGCTGCTGGCCATAACCTCCGATAGACGGGAGCTCGATCATTTTGCCAAAGCCGGAAACTGCATTGCCGATGCCCTCAGCTCGGCTTCGCTCTCCCGCTATGAGCTTCCTGAACTGCAACTTGCCGATCATGAAGCATTCATCACCTCGGCGGAAGTGGTGTTCGCCGTCCAGGGAGGCAATCTGCTGAAAAACGCCGTCGGCTATAACGGTCATTTCGAAGTCCTGAAAACGTATCTCTCCCGCGATTACCTGTGGAATACCGTTCGCCAGATGGGCGGGGCTTACGGCTGCTTCATCCAGTTCGGCCAGCTCAGCGGCAATTTAGCCTTTGTCAGCTACCGTGATCCCCAGGTTAAAAAAACCTACGACGCCTACAAAGGAGTGCCGGAAATCGTGGCCGGCCTCGATCTTGCCGAAAAGGTTCTGGAACAGCTGATTATCGGAACCTACGGCAATTTCGACCCGCTGCAGAGTGCCGCAGCCAAAGGTGCCACCGCCAGAAACGACTCTCTCAACGGCATCGATATCGCCTACAAAGAGCAACGGCTGGCGGAAATCGTCCATACCACCGTTACCGATCTGCGCAGCTTTGCCCCGGCTTTTGCCGCCATGATGCAACAAAGTTATCGGGCCATTATCGGCAACAGGAGCAAGATCGAATCCGACAAAGCCCTTTTCGACGTCCTGATCGACCTGTAGTGAAGGAGGGTGAGGAGTGAGGGTTATTTCCGTCTCACGCGAAGACGCGAAGTCCGCGAAGGATTTAAACTGCGGTTTTTCATAACTTCGCGCCTTCGCGCCTTCGCGTGAACCCTCACCCCACCCCCTCACTCTCGCATTGAATTTTCCCACGATCCTACTATAATAGCCGGCCTGAACAGAGATAACGTGCCTCCCGGCCTATCTCTCACAATTATACGCAGTACAACTACTTTCCAAGGAGAAAAGCATGCTCTACTCTGCTGAAGTCATGGAAATGTGCCGTGTGGCTCAGGGGACGAATCACGGTCCGGCCCCTATCCCCCAGGAAGGCGCATGGACAAAGGCCAAAGAGATAAAGGATATCAGCGGCCTGACCCATGGTGTAGGCTGGTGCGCGCCGCAGCAGGGCGCCTGCAAACTTACCCTCAATGTGAAAAACGGCATCATTGAAGAGGCCCTGATCGAAACCATCGGCTGTACCGGCATGACTCATTCGGCGGCCATGGCCTCCGAGATTCTGCCCGGTAAAACCATCCTGGAAGCCTTGAACACCGATCTGGTCTGCGATGCCATCAATGTAGCCATGCGCGAGCTCTTTCTCCAGATCGTCTACGGACGCAGCCAGTCGGCTTTTTCCGAAGGAGGACTGCCGATCGGCGCAGGTCTTGAAGATCTCGGCAAAGGACTGCGGTCGGTAATCGGCACCATGTACGGCACCAGCGCCAAGGGGCCCCGCTATCTGGAAATGGCCGAGGGATATGTGACGGAAATCGCCCTTGATAAAAACGATGAGATCATCGGCTATAAATTCGTCAATCTCGGTAAAATGATGGCAGCCGTCAAGAAGGGTGTCGATGCCAACCAGGCCCTGCAGGAAGCGTCCGGCACCTACGGCAGATTCACCGAGGCCGCAAAAACAATAGATCCAAGAAAGGAATAGGGGGAAGACCATGGCACTGTTTGAAAGTTATGACAGGCGGATCGATCAGATCATTCCGGTTTTGGAACAATACGGCATGAAGACGCTTGAGGAGGCAAATGAAATCTGTCTTCAGTATGGAGTCGACGTAGCCAAAATCGTGCGGGCCATTCAGCCGATCTGCTTTGAGAACGCCTTATGGGCCTACACCCTCGGCGCGGCTATTGCCATCAGAAAAGGCCAGAAAAAGGCGGCGGAGATTGCCGCAACTTTGGGCGAAGGCCTTCAGGCCTTCTGCATTCCCGGTTCCGTAGCCGACGACCGCAAAGTCGGAATCGGCCACGGCAACCTTGCCGCCATGCTGCTCTCCGAGGAGACTTCGTGTTTCGCCTTTCTCGCCGGGCATGAATCTTTTGCCGCCGCCGAAGGGGCAATCGGTATCGCCCGCTCGGCCAACCGGGTCCGAACCAGGCCTCTGCGAGTGGTTCTCAACGGCCTCGGCAAAGACGCAGCGAAAATTATCTCAAGAATCAACGGCTTCACCTACGTCGAAACAAAGTTCGATTATGCCTCGGGTAAGCTGGATGTAGTAGGCGAGACACCCTACTCGGAAGGCGAACGGGGCAAGGTACGCTGCTTCGGCGCCGACGATGTCAGAGAAGGTGTGGCAATCAATCACATGGAGGGAGTCGACGTGTCCATTACCGGCAACTCGACCAATCCCACCCGCTTTCAGCATCCGGTCGCCGGCACCTACAAAAAGGAATGTATCCAGCAAGGTAAAAAATACTTCTCGGTCGCCTCGGGCGGCGGCACCGGCCGAACGCTCCATCCCGACAACATGGGCGCAGGCCCTGCCTCCTACGGCATGACCGACACCATGGGCCGGATGCATTCGGACGCCCAGTTTGCCGGTTCGTCCTCGGTCCCGGCCCACGTCGAAATGATGGGCCTCATCGGCATGGGCAACAACCCGATGGTCGGAGCCTCCGTCTCCGTTGCCGTGGCCCTTGAGCAGGCCGCGACGGCTCGATGATGGTGTCGTAAGACCTCCGGCAGCAACAAAGAACCACCGCGTTCGTCCTGCGCAGAGTTCCCCCCGTTCATTCCTCTGATGTGAAGGGGGGAGCTTGGCATCCAAACCGGGATGAGCATACCTCAATAAACCGTATGCTCACCTTTTGCCTGATATTTCTTCTTTTCTCCTACAGCTCGATCTTCGCCCCCAATAGCGCAACAAACCTGGCAAGCCAGGCGGGATGGGCCGGCCAGGCCGGTGCAGTCACCAGATTACCCTGGACATGGGCACTGTCCATCTCCACCGCCACATACTTGCCGCCGGCAAGGCCGACCTCCGCCGCGCAGGCCGGATAGGCGGAACACTCGCGGCCCTGCAGAACACCCGCTGCGGAAAGCAGCTGGGCGCCATGGCAGATGGCGGCAATAGGTTTTTCTTTGGCGGCAAAATGTTTGACGATGGCCAGGACCTCTTCATTCATCCGCAGATATTCCGGGGCACGGCCGCCGGGGATCAGCAGGGCATCGTAATTCTCTGCCTTGGTTGTGGCAAAATCGGCATTGAGGGTGAAATTGTGTCCCCTTTTCTCGCTGTAGGTCTGATCACCTTCAAAATCGTGGATCGAAGTGCGGACAAACTCTCCGGCTTTTTTTCCCGGACATATCGCGTCAACCTGATAACCAAGCATCGACAGGGCCTGAAACGGCACCATTACTTCGTAATCCTCGACATAGTCGCCGACCAGCATCAGAATTTTTTTAGCTGCCATGGTATTCTCCTTTATGAGTTGAGTAAGGTTGGGAAGCCTGAGTGTTCCCATTCAACAACCGCAAGTAGAGCAAAATCAATGTCGGATATAATTAGGACCGGCCGCCGTTTTATCATGCAGGATCGACCTTTTATTCTTGATCATCCATCGACTTTGAATACCAATGATTTTACCAGGCATCGACGGAGAATGCTTTATCTTCGTCGCCGCCGGCCGGCGATACAATCACTGGGAACTTCTGCTCGCCTGGCTCTTTTACCAGACAATCTCGACCACCGGCACCTCCCACATCTCGCCGTGGCATCGGCCGCCGTACTCCTTGTCGGCAATGTCGTCGCGGTACCTTCGAACTATGGCAACTATTCGAATAGCCGCAATCTCCCCCAGCTTATCCAGCCATTTCTCCCGCGCTGCTTTTGACAGCCGGGCAACCGAAACGCCCTTGCCGTCCACCAGTTCAATATTGCCATTACGGATTTCCGCCGTCACCGCATCGCCGGTCACAAGTTGCTTCAGGGCCCTGCGGATAGGATGGTTTTCCTCCCTGACCCCGGCAAAATCAAGATACATATCTTCAAGGCCAAGAAGAGCATATCGCCTCTCTTTGCCACGGTGCCCGGCCGACGGACGCAGCTTCCGCTCCACCAGAAAATCGCCCGCCAGCAGCCCGGCATGAGAATTCGGCCCATTTTCAAAGGTGAAGAGCTGCAGGGTCTGCCGAGCCCTCGACATGCCGACGTAGTAGAGCCGCCGTTCTTCTTCCGCCTCCGCTCCGTGCTTCAAAGGCCACTCTCCGAGGAGAAAGACATGGTCGAACTCCAGGCCTTTGACGGAATGAACGGTGGTCAGAAGGACGCCGTTGCCGAGATTTTTCGCCCGGCCCTGATCGGAGAATGCTTCATAAAAATACTCGAGGATGGCGGAAACAGGCTGCGGGGTATCGCCGGTCTCTTCCCGCCAGTCGTCGATCAACCGACGCAGATTGGTCTGCCAGAGCGAATCGTCCGCCGCTTTTTCCGGCAGGAAGGCAAGGAGGGAGCCTGCCGTCTGCAAGGCATTTTGATTATCCCTGAGATGCTCGAGCAGCACCGCATTTTCCCTGATGCGGTGCAGTCGCGGAAAGGAATCGCTGCGCCCCCAGGTGAAACCGACCGGTATCCCGGCCGATTCGAGCGCCGACCGGATCGGGTCGAGATCCTTCCATTCCCGCGAAAGGACGGCGCAACTGTTCAGGTCGAAACTGCTGTCCAGCTGCTGCAGCCGGGCGATTTCCTGCAAAAGCGCCGACGCCTGATCCTTGCGGCCGGCAACTTCCAGGCGCTGTACCCTGCCGGCGGCAATAGGATCGTTGATCTGCCTGTTGCCTCCGGCAGGCATCTCGCTTCTTGCCTGGTTTATCCGAATCGGATATCCGGTCTTCATCCGATCGGAATTATGGGCGATCAGGTTGTTGGCGGCGGCGATGATGTTGCCGGTCGATCGGTAATTTTCGATGAGATAATGAATCTGAGCCTTATAATCCTCTTGAAATTTGCGGATAAACCCGACATTTGCGCCGCGAAACCGGTAGATGTTCTGATCGTCGTCGCCCACCGCGAGGATGGTCATCTTGCCTTCTTTATCAGCGAGATTCTTCCCGGCAAGAAGAGCCACCAGCTCATACTGTTCGGCATCTATGTCCTGGTATTCATCGACCAGAATATGGCTGAGGGTCCCGATCAAGGCATCGCGCGCCGGCATATCCCCGAACCCCATCACCTCTTTTTCGCCGCTGAGCAAGGTGACCGCATCCCGGATCACTTCGGAAAAATCGACATCGCCGTTGCCGGCCTTGCCCGTTGCAACCAACGATCTGCCGGTAAGGCGCAGGGCCAGGCCATGAAAGGTCAGCGTGGTGACCCCGTTCATGTCGTCACCGACCAGCTCACGCAGCCTTCGACGAAGGCTCAGCACCGCGCTGCGATTAAAGCACAGTACCAGAATCGCCCGAGGCTTCACCCGTTTCACCCGAAGCAGAAAGGCGACCCGGTGGGCCACGGCGCGCGTTTTGCCTGCCCCCGGCCCAGCCAGGACGAGCATGTTCTGTTCGGCGCTTGCCCCGACGATGCTCTCCTGGCTGTCGTTTTTCAGGTCATCGACGATCCGCTGCCAGGACTGCTCACTGGTGGCGCGTTTCAGCAGCTTGGTCTTGCCGGCAAAGAAGCGCCGGATAAAATCCTCCTTGTCGTCGTTGAAGTAGGAGGCAACCAGGCTCATCGCCGCGCTCAGCTTATCGAGCGCCCGCCTGGCGTACTCGTTCATCACATGGATCTGAAAGTTGCGTTCTAAATAGTGGGTGCCGAGCGGCGCGAAATCGGCCTTTGAATAGCGCCTGTTTTTCGCCTCCGGAAAAAGGCGCAACGTCATCGCCTGACGAAAAACCGCCAAGCCCTGCTGCAGGTCGATTACCCCCTGCTCATGCATGAAGGTCAGGGCCCGTTCGGCGGCGGCGAGTGGATCCTTCAACAGCGGGAACAGGTGCAGATCCATCTTCAACCCCGCAACGAGCGACTCCAGGGTAAACTCCACCAGCAGGCTGTCTCCGGGTCGTGTTTCCGGTGCGACTTTACCGACGATAACCTTCAAGGCAATGGCCGCAGCCTGCTGCCGAACCTGGACGGTCTTTACCAGCGACTGCCAGTCCCGGTGCAGAAGAAAGGTGAACCGGTTGTTGCCCGTCGCCTTGACGGTGATACTCCCCCGCTGTCCGGCCAGCCCCTTGCCGTCGCGGGACAGGCCATGCAGAATCAGCTTCAGGCTGTGCGGCGTGGCGTAGTCAAACCCCCGGTTCAACAGTACCTGATTGATCAGGCGAAGATCGAGTTCAACCGGATTCTCGACCGTTACGTCCGGCGCTGTCTCCTCCAGCACCTTGAGAAAATCCCTCTCCAGCGCCATCACCCGCTGCAGATGCTTTTCGCTGTGGTTTTTCACCTTGTACCGGACATTGGCGGTCAGGATGGTTTCCTTGGTGAGCAGTCCCTGGTTGGCCATGTCATGAAGGGTTCGGAGCACCCGCTCGGTCTCCGAATCGCTCTCGTTCTCGGCTGCGGCAAATGGCGAAAGACTTGCAAGCTCATCGGCACTGAACCCTTTGTCGGGCCTTTTCTCCATCATTGCCGCAAGAATTGCAAGCCAGCGCTCCCGCTGCCGCGCCGAAAGGTCGAGATCCTTGATTTTTGCCGCCGCTTCCTTAAGATCTCGGACCAGCGGTTTGCCCTGAAAGACCCGATTCTCGTTCTCGTTCCGCTGAAGATAACCCGCCCGCTCGAGCCAGGAAATGGCGGTCCGCACCCTGGTATCGCCGTCGTTCAGCTCGCCCGGATCGATATCGACCACATCGAGCCGCAACAGCTCCCCGGCGGTCATGACCACCTCCTTCCCGCCTTTTGCGGCAAACCGTATGCCGCGAAGCAACTGGTCGATTTCCCGCCGACTGAGCCGTGACATGGCGCTCAGGCGGAACTGGCCTTCGATATCCTGCTCGGTAAAAATGAGAATACATTCGGCATTGTCGCGGTCCCGACCGGCTCGCCCGGCTTCCTGCAGGTAGTTTTCGAGCGACCCGGGGATATCGGCGTGGATGACCAGGCGCACATCGTCCTTATCGATCCCCATGCCGAAGGCATTGGTGGCACAGATTATCGGCGTCGTCCCGTTAATGAAATTTTCCTGAATGCGTTTTTTCAGCGACGGTTCCAGGCCGGCATGAAATGCTTCCGCGTTATATCCGCCGTTTTGCAGAAATTCGGCAAGGTTTTCGGTCTGCTTCTTTTTCGCGCAATAGATGACGACACTGCCGCTGTCGAAGCGCGCCCGCAACAGCTCGAGGATGGTCTGGTATTTTTCGTACTTTTCTACCGGCCACACCTCATAGTGCAGGTTGGTCCGTTCATGGCCCCCGGCAAACTCAACCACCCGCAGACCAAGCTCGCTCTGGATGATGTCGATGATCTCCGACTTGACATCTTTTTTGGCGGTGGCGGTAAAACACTGGACCGGCGGCAGAGCGGTTTTTTCTTTTTGCGCGAACTCCCGGATGAAACGGATGGAATAGAGATAATCAGGCCGAAAATCATGGCCCCATTTGGACAGGCAGTGCGCCTCGTCAAACACCCAGGCGCCGATCTCCCGCTGGCTGACGGTGCCGGTAAAGCTATGATTCCGCAGCTGTTCGGGAGAAACATAGAGTATCCCGACATCGCCGAGCCGAACCCCCTCCAGCACCTCGCCGCGTTCCGGCAGCGTCAACATTCCCGACAAAAATGCCGCGATCCGGGTTCCGGTCTGACGGGAAAAATTATCCACCTGATCCTTCATCAGGGCCTGCAGCGGCGAGATGACGATGGTCAGCATATTGCGCCGCTGGTAGCGCATCAGGGCGGGCAACAAATAACAGAGCGACTTGCCGCCGCCGGTCGGCAAGGTGGCAAAAAGCGTCGAATTTCTTGCCGCAGCCGTCACTATCGCCTCCTGCAGACTTTCGCCCCCTGCAGTCGCCGGCTCCGGCCGAAAATCGGCAAAACCATAATAATTCTGCAGAACGGTCACCGGATTATGATATTTTCGGCAATAGCTGCACTGTGGATCCGTGCAGGGACTCTCTCGCAAGCGGTGAAGAATGACCGCCACCTCGGGGAAACGATGCCGCACCCAGGGCGGCAGGACCGAATTGCTCCCGGCAACGGTCAGCCAGGCAACCACATAGGCCAGCGGCGGATGGGCAATCGTCTTGTCAAGCAGCTGGTCGACAATGCTCTCCACCGCCGTCATGCAACCCTGTTTCCGAGCCAGCCAGGAAAAAGCCGCATACAGATCATCGCCGCCAAGCCTCGGCACACCAATTGCCCCGAATGCCGCGGCAGTCCCGGCAAGACTTTGATCCTGCTCAAGAAAGCCTCGATAAAGGAGCGGCGCATCGTGGCCTGCGGCAAGTTGATCGGCAAAAGCCTGCCACTGTTCGGCAAACACCTTGCCCGCCAAAAGGGCATCCTGAACCGGATCGTTGACGCTGTCCCGGACGATCTGATAGTCTTTTACCAGCCGGTGATAGGGATTTGCCGGGAAAGCGAGCGGGGAAAGATAGAGCGTGTCGATTGCCGGTTTCTGCAAGATAGCAAGAGCCGGCGCGATCTCGCGCAGCCGGGGGAGATCGTGGCTGAGAATATTATGGCCAAGGATAAAAACTGCGGCAGCCCCGAATTCGGCAAAATCACGGAGCTGCTGCGCACCGATCTTCCTGCCGGACGGGAAAAGAAAGCTCTTGCCCCGAAAAGAAGCGCCTATTGAATAGATGCGTTGTGCTTCGTTGACTTCAATATCAAAAAGCAGGCACTGGTCGAGAAATTCCCGGGGATCGCTGGGTGTTGCCATAATTCTGTCGTCACATTAAGTATCCTGACATCCAATATTCTCTATCTACCGCATATGTTGGTCAATATCCACGTTTTTCATGAAAAGAGCACGCCCAGACGGGCGAAAATACAGAAGGGCCATATAAAATACTCCTCAGTAATCATAAAAGAGGGTATAACCTGCTTGAACTCCTGGAGATTATCTCACCCCTATTCCTCGAAAGTTGTTTCACTTTTTCGTTGAAAAGGCCTCCCGTTGAGGCTTTTGTTGTGGTTCCTGGTTCCCTGTAACAACAGGTTGGTTCAAGCAGGCCGCCGAGTTAGAGCTGACAAGTGAGGTGGCCTGATCGGACAAAAATGGGGGTGCTGGTGAACGTTTACATCCGAATGATCAATAGAGGAGAGAACATGCAAAAAACAGCCTTGCCCAAAACTTATAAGGGTTACAAGACAGAGGGATTGTTGCAGATATTGGAAGAGATCAGGAACAAACCTGGAGGAACATCGGCGACTCAAGAGGAAATAAAAGCCATGCGGATGTTGATAAGGGAGTACAAGCTGACTCCAGTTCACCAGTTACAGCTCATCAGCAAGCAATAAATGGCAAGGATCGCCATTTGGTTGGTGACGGATGACATTTTTCAGAATATTGAATAAAGATTGTAGTTCCAATAACCTGAATGGTAAAACGGCCACCTTTACTCAACCGGGAGAGTCAAGGCGATGCGGGTAAGATCAGTGGTGGCCAGACTCACCATCCCCCCCGACCCCGTGTCTCTTCACCGGCCATCACGACTATCGCCACATTTATGCCCAAGGCACCTGCGGCAAATGCGTCGCGCCTGTTCGGGCACGAGCCATCTCCGTATCGGCGATGACAAGGAAAAGCGCCGACATCATCTCACCCGCTCCCGCGAGTACGTCAAGAAAGCTATTTCAGTCGGCGGTCCCCTGTGAGGCAGGTATACCCATCAAAGCCGCCCGGGAGGTGTTGAGGCGTGGTGAATCGCCACCGCAAACCGCCCAGCATGATGTTGGAAAAAATTGGATAAAAATCCTCCAAAATAAAGAAGATAAAGGTTTATCCCCTTGCAAAAGGTGTGAGAATGTCGTCTGATCTTCGAGTAATGATATTTTGGAAATATGTGAACTTTATCCGAAACAGGTTCAGGCGATATCTCTAATGACAAGCGGCAGATATTTGGATCCTGGCATTCTTTTTTGAATTATTGGCATCGTGTAAAATAATTGCAGTCTAGGCACCTTTTTTGCTATTACAGTTAACAACACAATTATGTGTATTAACAGGACGTTTCCGTCCAGTTATTCACTTGTTGTGTTTAGGAAAAACATCATGAAACCAATTTACTACATTGCAATCATTCTCTTATTACTGACTCCTGCTTCAGTGCATTTTGGCTATTCGGAAGAAGTAAAGGATCTAGTAAAAAAGGAAAGCCCTGATAAAAAAGAGAAACTAAACAAAAAAAATATTAAAGAACCAATTACAAAAGAATTAATCGATACCAACTCAAAAAAAGTTAATCCTCAAACCAACACGAATATACAGACAGTTAAACATGTGCAAGACCTGAGTGATGAGGATACTGAATGGAGTAATGCCGACATATTCATGGTTCTATTCACAGCAATACTTGCTCTATTCACTATAGGCTTGTGGCGAGAAGCAAACAGAAGTGTAAAGATTACAGAAAACACCGCCAAAAGACAATTGAGAGCGTATATTTTTGCACGACTTGCCGATGGTGAAAAACTATTTCCAGATGAAATAAATTGTCTTAGTGTACCGATTATTATCGAAAACCATGGTCAAACTCCTGGTCATCAACTGAAAATTAGTACTTTCGTAAATATATACAAAAACCCTCTCAATGAGACACTTGATCCGCCGAATTTCCAAAATGGTTCACAAACATATCTCGCTCCTGGTCAAATAATACGAATGTACCCGACTCTTCCACGCTCTCTTAAAGAGGTTGAAGTGAATGCAATAACAAGCAAAGAAGGTAGTTTCTACGTTTGGGGTTATTTAGAATACATTGACATTTTCGATAATAAACAAAAAACAGAGTTTAGGTTATATTCCACTGGTGCAGATTTTACTAGAGGTGAACTTGCGTATAGCCTCGAAGGAAATACTGCAACATAGCATCAAAATTATTAAAATTGATGAAATAAACACACAATCGGGTAGCCGGGGGATTTTCTCCCCCAGCCCCCACACCACCTGGCATGCGGGTCCGCACCAGGCGGTTCCCAAAGAACACCGGACCGTAGTCGGATGAAGTATATCCGCAGTTCTTTGACAACAAGAAGGTGGCAACTGCAAATAATACATGAAAGTGTGATAGTTCTTACATCGCGCCTGCCGATTCGCTCCCCCGGTCGGGTTCAATGCGTGGCAGAGCAACTAAGATCTCACTTTCTTCTATGAGTTTGGCCCTTCAGCGGGGTGAGTCCTCCCGGCTTTTCAATTCGCCGGGCTCGTTTCCAGTCTCCATTGCCCCTGCATGGTGACTTCCTTCGCCTACTATGGCCTCTGCTGACTCCTGCCCAAACTCCCTGCATGTTGCCACACAGGGCGCTGCCGATACTGCGACTGCACGTTGAACAGGCCTCCCCGGATAAGAACGTAATCTGTCGCTATGCAACCGTAGCATTTACCGTATCTCCTAAACCCAGGGTTTTGTCATGTTGTGCTGACTTGCCCGGAGACTCGGCCTTGTATGCCATTTCTGTTCGTCGGCTCATAGTTTTGCGCTCCAGCTTCCTCCGGACGCGCCCTCGCGGGAACGCCCTTGCTTTCGGCTAGTATTTATGTTCCTGTCATCACGACAGTAACAGGGTTTACATACAGGGGCTTGCACCCCATAAGATCACGCCCATGCCGGGCGTACACAAATCATTAAACACGGATTGCGTGAACAGCCCCGCAACCGGTTAATTCTGCGTTATTTTCCACAACACTAAAAGACATGGCGTTTCACAGGAAGGTCATCGAATTCAAGAAAAATTTGTCTTACCAAAGATAATCTTTACATGATTCAACGGCATTTTGGTGCAGGGCATTAAAAAACATGTTAGGTATTCGAGGTGCTCTGATACAATTAAAACAAGTAGTAAAACTGCATTAACTGCAAAAGATTAAAGCGAAAAGATCTTTTAATAACAAGACGTTCCAGTTGACCTCTGGCACGGCTCGGCTTTTGCTTCTTCCAAGTTTATCATTTGCAGATACTTTTTCACACTTGCCAAATTCTGTTTGTGCCAGTGTCAACTGAACTCCACGTTCTCGGCGGCTGCGCCGCCGAGAATCGCGGTGCTGACTTCGTCAAGCCCCTGGCTCCGGCGCACGGCGCCGGTCAGCACCGCGATTGGGCGGTCGAGACACACATGAAAACATGGCGAGAAATCCTAGTCTACAAAGAGACAATTGCGAATAGGGACACGATTCGGCGATACTACCAACAGTATCGCGAAGAAGCTGGAATTCCTCCTAGATGTGACAATCCATCGTGTCAATTTCACACTGGACAGCTGTTTTGGAATGACAATGAGCTTCCCCTGATTCTCGATCATAAAGATGGAAATGCCTCAGATAATCGTC
This sequence comes from Desulfobulbaceae bacterium BRH_c16a, assembly GCA_000961725.1. Lineage (GTDB taxonomy): Bacteria > Desulfobacterota > Desulfobulbia > Desulfobulbales > Desulfocapsaceae > Desulforhopalus_A. The sequence continues at coordinate 1,013 of LADS01000050.1, read as the reverse complement.
CAGAAATGCTTCGCTATCTTTGCCCCAACTGTGATGCTCAACTACCTACGCGTGGCGGAAAAAACAAGGGGCGCGTTGCGAGACGAGATGAATACGGCTTCTTGATTATCGAGCGGAACGGCCACCAAGGATACACATTTTTCCCTACGGGAGGTGCGGTAGTTGGAGGGAGCGCGAAAGTCTCCTTCCATCGGGCGAAACCGAGCAATATTGACCAGGACACTACCGATTGATGTTTCTCTTTCATGAACTCATGTTGGGAGGATATGAGTCAGGGTGAATTTTTCCTTCCTCTTTCCTGATATAATTTCAACCAATTGCAATTAGAACTGGACAAACCCTTTCGTGCAAGGTACACTCTCCAAAATTTTACCCAACACGAGAGGACCATTTTGAACTTATCCCAGGTTGTCGTCCGTCCAGTAGATCCTGCTGAAGAAGCCAGATTCCAGGAACTGATGCAGCAACATCATTACCTTGGCTCCTTGCCGAAAATCAGTAACACGATCTGGTATGTGGCTACCTGTAATAATGACTGGCTTGGTCTCCTAAGCTTTTCCGCTGCAGCCCTGAAATGCGGTGCCCGTGATCGCTGGATTGGCTGGGGGCACCGCCTGCAGTATGATCGGCTTCATCTGGTGGCAAACAACTCACGATTCCTGATACTGCCACACTGTCATTACAAAAATCTTGCCACCAAGATTCTCTCCCTGTGCCGGCGAAGAATTCAGGGAGACTGGCAGAATCGTTTCGGCTTCCCACTTCTGATGATGGAAACCTTTGTCGACCCCTCTCGTTATGTTGGCACGGTCTATCACGCAGCGAACTGGACCCTGGTCGGTAATACCAAAGGATATCAGCGTACTCGAAACGGCTATAGCGATACTTGTCAAACCTCAAAGCTTGTCTTCGTTTACCCCCTACAGCGGAATGCCCGCCTGGTGTTATCCGGTTCACTATTGCCTCAACAGTATGTGTCAGGAGCACCAAGAATGAAACTTACCGCCGAACAA
>LADS01000005.1 GCA_000961725.1 Desulfobulbaceae bacterium BRH_c16a | reverse complement strand
AAATTATGATTCAAACCTTTGCTTCATCTGAAACTGAAAATTTCTTTTCAACTGGCAAATCACGGCGATTGCCGATCGAGATATTGAAACGAGCTGGGATGCGGTTGAAGCAGATACATGCCGCCACGAAAATTGAAGATTTACGCCTTCCACCGTCCAATCATTTAGAAAAGCTCACGGGACAGGAATGACAAATGGAGCATCCGTATTAATGGCCAGTGGCGGGTTTGTTTTCGGTTCGAAGGAGGGCATGCCTTCGATGTTGAAATTGTTGAACCACTAAGGAGATATTATCATGACTTATAACGGATTACCCGCAATCCATCCTGGTGAGTATCTGACTGAGATACTGGAAGAGTTGAGTGTATCGCAAGCACAATTTGCCAGGGCAATTGGTGTTTCTCCCATGCGCATATCACATGTCACCAAAGGAGCACGCCCGGTGACGGCAGAATTGGCGTTGCTATTTGGTCGCGCCTTCGACCAGTCACCTCAATACTGGATGAACTTACAAGCAGACTTCGACTTGAAAATTGCAGAATCTTGTATTGGTTCCCGCCTGGTTGATGTTCATACATTCGTGCATAGTTAAACCAAGCAACACAAAGGTACAAAGGGGCAAGTCTACTGTTGGCTTGTAAATGCTTTTTTCTTATAAGTTCCGATTATGTCAAGACCGTTACGCATCGAATACCCAGGTGCTTGGTATCATGTCATGAATCGTGGCAGGAGAAGGGAAGATATTTTCCTGGACTCCGAAGATTACCAAACCTTCATCAGGCTGCTTCAGGAGACGGATGAGAGATGGAATTTCAAGATAGCTGCCTATTGCCTGATGTCCAATCATTATCATCTGCTGGTGCATACTCCTGTCGGCAATTTATCCCGCTGCATGCGACACATAAACGGCGTTTACACCCAGCGTTTCAACCGTTGTCACGACCAGGACGGCCAGCTCTTTCGGGGCAGATACAAAGCCGTACTTATTGACGCGGACAGCCACCTTCTCGAAGTATTACGCTATATCCATAGAAACCCTATACGGGCAGGGATAGGTAAGGAGTTACAGGATTATCCCTATAGCAGTCACCATGGATATATTTCAACTGCAGAGAAGTGGGCTTGGTTAAAGAAGAATATGCTGTTGGCCATGCTATGTGAAAAAAAGAGTGATCAAAAAACCTTCTATCTTGATTTTGTCTCCCAAGGCGAACCTAAAAGGATAGAACGGTTTTATTCTTTAGCAAATCTGCCTTCAGTATTGGGGAGTGATTCCTTCAAACAGTGGGTCAAAGAAAAGTTTCAGCATTTGAGCGACCAGGATGAGATCCCGAGATCTCGTGATCTTGCTCCGACGGCCGATCATATCGTTTCAATTGTCTGCGAACATTTCAAAGTGAAAAAGGAGGATCTTGCCGTGTCGAAACGCGGCATAGAGAATTTACCGCGAGATGTGGCGATATACATTGTTCGGTTATACTCCCATGAAACGCTTGCTGATGTCGGACAGCATTTTTCGATCAGTAAGTACAGCACAGTGAGCAGTGTGGTTGAGAGAATTAAAGCCCGAAAGGACAACGACAAAATATTGCGAAAGCATCTGAAACAAATCACAACAATACTAAACAAAAGCCAAGAGCAGACTTGACTCATCTGACGATCATGTGCAAATACTGACCGCGATTACCGCCGAAATAATCTGTGGTACTTTCCGACATGGACGCATCTGCCACGGAGTTTTCAAGTGGCACGTGGGAACCAGAGAAAGATGCAGGGGGTAAATTACTCCTGTATAAGACTTTGGAGTGTTGAAAGTTCCTTATTTACAATAACCAGACGGTATCAGTGACGAACAGGGTGGCTGATGCGACGCATCTCAAGCTAAGTTCCCATGCAGCGCATGGGAACCAGACTCATCTACTCTTGACATCAAGGAGTGAGTGCATAATATGATATCACAGTGGAATCACAATTAACACTCAGGGAGAAACCATGGGATCAATATCAATTCGTGGAATGAATGATGAGCTCGCAGCTTTACTGAAAGAAGCCGCTTCGTCTGAAAAAAAGAGCGTTAACCAGTTTGTTCTGGAAACGCTAAAAAAGCAGGTCGGACTAACAAAAGAAAAACGTTTTTCCCAGGAATGGCATGATCTTGACAGTCTTTTCGGTAAATGGTCGGAGGAAGAATTTCTACAAATCCAGAGGAAAATCGACGATGAACGACAGATAGACGAAGAGCTTTGGAAATGAATAAAATTCTCATTGATACAAATATTTACTCCTGCGCTCTTAAGGGAGATCCCGAGGTAGTTCAGGTTTTGCGCCAAGTTGTTCACATCGGCATCAGTGTTGTTTCCATCGGTGAGCTTCTGTCGGGTTTCAGGGGCGGAAACAAAGAACTGGAGAACCGAAAAGAGTTGGGTATTTTCCTGGATTCGCCCAGAGTAACTCTTTACAGCATTGACGAATATACTGCAGAATACTACTGCGCCATCATAAATCAGCTCAAAAAGCTTGGAACCCCTATCCCTACCAACGACATTTGGATTGCTGCATCAGCTTTCCAGCATGGACTACAGCTCTACACTCTCGATAAACACTTTTGTAATGTCGAGGGCTTGCTGTTACGCAGAAAATAAGCGCTGCTACTGCCGACGCTTTCGCCGACACGACGATACTGAATGCTGGAGTCCGCCTCCGAACGAATAGGGTGGCTGGATGCGACGCATCTTCAGCTAAGTTCCCATGCAGCGCATGGGAACCAGACTCAAAAGCTTTTCAAGACTTTGCTGCGCATGAAAAGCTACGATATGTGCCAAATGATCATCTTCGATGATTCTTTCGATGACATCCAGATCATCCTTTGCTGCCTTCAACCCAATCTTCAGTGATTTTTTTCAAACAAAACCTTTCCGTCAGCAATAAATTTTCCTGGAAAACATGCTTCTCATCTCAATGAATTTACGGTGCATGGCTTTTGTATGGACAATCAAATCAATCGGAATCTTCTTTTCAAGATCGGTGATGGAGTTAGATACGCTGAGATAGATCATTTTTCTCAGCAAAATTGTTCGGCAGAAAATCATCCTCGGTTACCACCAGCAAATCCACATCACTATCCGGGCCCGGTTCACCATAGGCATGGGAACCGAAAAGTATAATCTTGAAAGGATCGGTTTTTTTCAGTTCGAGGATTTTCGAGATCAATTTCGATCAGCCATCTGCACCAGATCGCACAATTCATCGGCCATCTCGTTGATCAGCGCTTCCTCCTGCCCTTCCACCATGACCCTTATTACCGGTTCGGTGCCGGAGGGTCTGACGAGGATTCGACCTGTCTTACCGAGTTTTGCTTCGAGTTTTGCGACTGTCTCGGTGAAGGTGGGAATAGAATTCACATTAATTTTATGTGAAGTGCGTACATTCTTCAACACCTGGGGGAAGTTTTCCATGAGTGTCGACAACTCGGACAGAGGCTTCTTTTTCCTCTTCATTATGGCCAGGACCTGCAGTCCGGCAAGTATCCCGTCGCCGGTGGTAATGTGGTCGAGAAAAACCAGATGTCCGGATTGTTCGCCACCGAACGAATAGCCCTTCTTGCGCATGCATTCCACCACATATCTGTCGCCCACCGCGGTGCGGACCATCTGGCCGCCCATGCGCTCCATGGCTACTTCCAGGCCCATATTCGACATTACGGTTGCGACCAGGGTTTTCTTTTTCAGTTTGCGCTGCTTGAGCAGTTCGTTGGCACAGATTGCCATGATATGGTCGCCGTCGACGATTTCGCCGTGTTCATCGCAGACGATCAACCGGTCGCCGTCGCCGTCGAGGGCAAGGCCGATATCGGCGCCCAGTTCTTTCACTTTGGCGGCCATTTTCTGGGGATGGAGGGCGCCGCACTCGTGGTTGATGTTTCTGCCGTCGGGAGAGGCGCTGAGGGTGGTGACCGTTGCCCCCAGTTCTTCAAAGACGTGGGGAGCGACGCCATAGGTGGCACCGTTGGCGCAATCAAGGACTATGTGAAAATCATCGAGCGTATAATTTTTAGGGAAGGTGTTTTTCTGGAACATAATATACCTGCCCTTGGCGTCGTCGATTCTCGTCGCTTTGCCTACCTCGTCGGCAAACGGTCTCAGCGCCGCCATTTTCTGCGAAAATATCAGATCCTCGATGTCGGCTTCCACCTCATCCGGCAATTTGAAGCCGTTGCCCGAGAAAATCTTGATGCCGTTGTCCTGGAATGGGTTGTGCGATGCAGAAATCACCACCCCGGCATCGGCGCGCATGGAAGTAGTGATAAAGGCAATTCCGGGTGTCGGTAAAGGACCGACCAGGAGAACGTCCACCCCCATTGAACAGATTCCCGCCGCCAGGGCGTTTTCCAGCATATAACAGGATTGCCTGGTATCCTTGCCGATCACGATGCGGTGACCTTTCACCTTATCCTTGACAATAAAGGCTATCGCCCGGCCAACCTGCATGGCGATTTCTATGGTCATGGGATAGATATTGGCCACACCGCGGATTCCGTCCGTTCCGAATAATTTTCTCATATTTTCAGAGTCTTTTTTTTGATTGAGTATTTTTGAGCAGTTTGATCGACTTGTTTCCACTGGCATCGGGTCCGTGTTCACCCTCGCTCTCGACCAGCGCTTGCCGATCCTCACTTGAGGCCGGAGATAAATTGTATGTATTGCCGTTACTTATCGATTTTGACTGGGGCTCCGCCTCGGGCTGTTCTGCGCTGCCGACCAGCATCACCGTGTCGGGAATTATCGAAAGAATTTCTATTGGTAATTCCAGGTCGACCCTCGGTACAGCTATAACTTTCAGATTTTCATAATCCAACGGTTCCGAGGCAGTAAGAGTAAAAAGGGTTTTAGGATCTATCTTTTGATCGATGAGAAGTTTGGGGATGCTGGCAATCACTCTGACTTCTTTCGGTTTCACTTCCCGGTCCACGCCATCCACCACTGCATGGACCTTTACCCCGTCCATACTCCTGATGACCATCTCGACGCCAACTGAGATTTCGGCGGTAACCGAGGTCTCGCCGATCAGTTCGACTATTGCCGGTTCAAGTTCCAGCGGGACTTGAAATTGCAATGACCGATTGACACCTTCAAGATTTATTTTTTTTGTATACAGTTCGTCAACCTGTGAGAGTGTGGTCTGAGGACCGGTGATGGTTATTACATCCGGGTCTAAATCGAGGGACTTGACGTAGTAGCCATCGACGACACTGCCGACGGTTTGCCCTACAACCGGAAACTGTTTCTGGACCAGCTTATCGAGAGATAAAATAATAGAAGAAGGCTTTACCCCCTGAACCGTGATGCCGCGCAACACCGGAATATGGGCATTGTCATTTTCAATCACCATGGTGCCCGGCGTTGCCGACGACAGATCTACCTGCCTGGTCAAAGCACGACTGGACATCTCGTTAATCAGCGAGCGAGGACCGCTTACCGTTACCTCTATCTCTTTCTTATACTGGTTGGAAATCACCAGATCCCTGGGGAGGTTGATGATCTCGACCGGGATCATCACGTTTTTGGCGACCCGGTCTTCTCCTCCGACAAAAGACCAGAGGATGACGGCCAGAACCAGGGAGACAAACTTCAACAGCCAGGCTTTTGAAAGAAGACTGGCCCATTTTTTTTTGTTAAAAATGGTGAGAAGCTCTTTTTTCATCGTCTGCTCACCAATGTTTTCCAGGAATACGGAGCCGGTCCGTTTTCCGCGATAAAAATTGCCCTGAGACCATTGGTGAGACTGATTTCATCCTCGACTGTCGTCAATGCTCCATGGCGGACGATTGAAATCTCCTGGGTCTCTTCAGAGACGACCAGCACCACCGCATCGGTTTCCTCCGTCAGGCCGATCGCGGCCCTGTGCCGTGTGCCGTAACGCTTGTTGATATAGGGATTCTGGGTCAAGGGGAGAATGCACCCGCAGTGTTGAATCCTGCCTTTACTGATAATCACGGCACCGTCATGCAGCGGCGAAACAGGCATGAAAATGGAGATAAGCAGCTCCTTGGTGAGACGGGCATCGAGCTTGAAGCCCGATTCGATAAAATCGCCGAGATTTGTCTCCCTCTCGATAACAATGAGAGCCCCTATTCGTCGTTTGGCAAGATAAAAGAGTGTACGTATTATCTCTTCGAGTTCCTTTTCCACCACGTCGGTCTGTTTCAAAAACGGCGATTTGCCCACCTGCGTAAGCGCCCTGCGGATATCATGCTGGAAAACAATGATGATAATCAGCAAGATGGAGCTGAGGAAGGTCTGCATAATCCACTTCAAAGCGGCCAGATCCAATACGCTTGCAAGAAAATAGACCACGGTCAGTATCCCGAGCCCCACCACCATCTGCACCGAGCGAGTGCCCCTGATGATGGATATAAGCTGGTGGATTACAAAGGCAACTACCAGGATATCGACCAAATCCTGCCAGCGAAAATAGCTGAAAAAATCTACCATGAGCGTTTCAATGTATTCCTTTTTGATTCCTCGTTCCGCATGGATTTCGGCACATTGCCGATCACAGCGCAGCAGCCCGAACCGGTACTTCTCTATTTGTACGAACAATAACGAGATAATTAAAGATATATTTGGGCTTTTTGAAATTTTCCTGTAAGATTCCCAGACACTGCAGAGATTACTCTTACTTGCCCACGGTGAGCTTTCCGACGGGCCTCATCCGTTTTTTTTCGGTCCCTCAGATTTGCAGAACACGAGGTATAATTCTACAGTTTTGGAGTTAAGGATGATATGGTTACCAGCGCTGCTGCCACCCTGTCAAACCATATTCAGGCGTTGGCCGGTATCCGGCAGGCCGGCACCGGAAAGAGCGCCCCAAAGCAAGTGCATGCAAATGACACAGTTTCGCAAAATTATAGCACATGATTTTTTATTATGAACAGATTTTCCCAATAATTTTTCACAGTTCCGTGAACATTGCAGAAAGATTACAGCTTTTCCCAAAACATGGTCCTGAAAATATGCGAAGCTTTTGCATATCTTCAATTTACAGATTCCTGTCAATGGGATAAGTATATGCACCTATTTAATTTGAGAATTCTTCGACGGTCCTTTTACCAGGCATTTGTGGAAAAGAACCTTTTGATATCTTTGGCTTGAACCCTATGTCCGATCATTTTGGCAATATCCCCATAGAACTATCCCAGCCTTCCACTCCTCCAGGCAAGGATAAAAAACCTGTTGTCCCTCCGACTTCTCCCAAAGCCCCGGAAGGAAAAGGTCGAAAAACCACCTCTCAGTCAGGTCAAAAATGGCTCTGGCTGGCTGTTATCGTCTTTTTTTTCGGGCTCTACAACGCTGTCGGCTTTCTCGGGCTGCCTTTCTATGTCACCAAGAAACTGCCGGCCGGTTTCCATGAAACAACAGGATTGACTCTCGATCCGGGCGAAGTTTCCTTTAATCCTTATACCTTCCACTTTGAAACGGTAAATACAAAAATTCAGAACGATGCCGGTGCATCTCTTCTGGCGCTGAAGTCACTTTCCGCCGACCTCGCCCCTTTGTCCCTTCTCAGACGGGATTTTGTCTGCAATACCATCCTCATCGAAGAACTTGAGCTGAACGTCGCCCGGGAGTTGAGCGGAACATATAACTTCGATCAACTTCTGCGCCGTAAACAAAGCCCCAGTTCGGATATAATGGATTTTTCCGACCTGCCGTTTTTCTTCTCGTTAAACAATATCGCCATCAAAAACAGCAGGGTGCTCTTCAACGACCTGCCCAGCGGCAAAACCCATACGATAACCGATATCCAGCTTGACCTGCCCGCCTTCTCGAACATACCCTTTCGGGCCAACCAGTATATACATCCACGTTTTTCAGCTGTCATAAACGGCAGTCCGGTCGAGCTGACAGGTGAGGCCCACGTCGGCGAACCAGGCGGCCCCAGCCTGGCTACCAATCTCTCCTGCGATCTGCACGCTCTCGACCTGCCGGTCTACTCCGAATATCTTCCGGTCGATCTGCCGTTCAGCTTCAGAAAAGGCAAGGCCGACGGTAAGCTTAATTTCAATTTCAATCCCGAAGCAAAAGAAGACGACAAACTCTCCGTAGGTTTTGATCTGCAGATAACCGATACCGAGGTGCAGACCCTCGATGAGTCGATGGTCATTGCCGCCCCCTCGGCACAGCTCAGCGGCAAGCTGCAGCCTGTAGCCAAGACCCTGCTCTTCTCCAATATTGCCTTCAGGGATCCGGCAATCACTTCGTTCGGCGATTCTTTCCTCAGTAACATCAACAACCTGATCAAGAGAGAAAAACCCGGCAAGGCAAGCGATGCTGACACTGCCTCGCCTTTTCACCTGACGGCTCAATCGCTGATTCTAGACAATGGAGTTTTTCGACACTATCAGAAGGAAAAGGATAAAAAACCGGCACATGCCTGGAAAACCGTGGATTTGAATGTCAAAGACTATTCATCCGTCTCGGCCGGAAAAGAGAGCAAAAATTACGGAACATTTCGTCTGAGCGGCGAAAAAGAAGGTGCCGCTTCTTTATTCTCCTGGCAGGGGACTTTTTCTTCGCCGGAGAACCTCAAAGGCGCCATCAATCTCGCAAAAATGGACTTTCAGGAGCTGCTTGAGGCTTTGGGAGCGGAAAAAGAATTTATTGTCAAGGGCACAGCCGATCTCAAGGGAGAACTGGCATTCCCCTCTACCACCGATGCTACGGTCGGATACAGGCTGACCGACGGGGAGCTTACGGTGCAGAATTTCAAGCTCCTCGAAAACAAGCAGACTGTTCTCTCCACTCCTTTACTGCAGGCAACCAACCTCAGTACTGCCGGCAATGCGATCAACTGGGGCAATATAGTTCTGCAGAATGGCATCGCAGTCTTTTCTTCCGATACGGCACCGAACTACTTCAAGCAATTCAACAGCGACAAGAACAGGGTACAGGGACTCGATCTTGAGGGCCAAGTCACCTTGATGCCAAATAAAAAGGGCAGACAGAAGATTCAATTCAGCAACCTTTCTCTCAAGGCGGGCAATCTCGAGACTCCGGAAAAAGCTAAAAATAATTTAACCCTCTCGGCCCAGACGTCAACGGGAGGATCCCTCTCCGGCCAGGGAGATCTTCGCCTTGCTCCCTTTGCCATGTCGATCAAGGCCGATTTCAGCGGACTTGCCGCCGAGGACATTTTTCCTCATCTTACCGAATCCGAGCTTTTCAACAGCCTCGGCGGCGCCCTTGGCGGGAGCGGGGTCTTAAGTTTTCCCCGGCGGAGTTTCGCCGGTGAAATCCGTCTGGCCAGGGCCAGTGTGAAAAAAGGGTCGAAGACACTGTACTCGTGGGAAGATTCCGTGTTTCAAGGGGTCAACTATACCTCCAGGCCTTTTCATCTTGGAATTGCACTCATGTCCATCGAGCAACCGGAATATTCCTGGCATATCGGCAAAAAAGATAATGACCCGATTCAGCAGCTAGCCGCTTATTTCCAGCAGCATGTCCCTGAAATCGTAAAAAAACCCGGTGACAAGACAAAGATCGCCATCTCGCCTGTCGATATCCAGGAACTTCGAATCAACAACGGCAGATTCCATATCCACGACAACAGGATGAAACCTGTCTGGCAAGGCGAGGTAACCGAATTTTCCGGCAGCATCAAGGAAATTCATCAGACTGCTGCGGCAACCGAAAGCAATTTCTCCTTTACCGGCAAACTCGATGAAACTCCGATGTCCATCGACGGCACAATGGATATCTTTGCCAAAGCGCAGCATGGAAAGTTCCGCTACGTTCTTGAAGGCTACCCTCTTTCTTTGTTTCATAAACAGCTTTCCTCAAAGACCGATATCGATACAGGTGAAGGCACCTTCGACATGACCCTTGACGCCATGTGGCAGGATGGGCAATATCGTAATACCGGCTCGTTGCTTTTTTCCGGGGTCAAACCCACCTCGGAAAAAGCCGATTCGGCGCTGACCCTGGCCCTTCTTACCGGTCCGGAGGATACCTTCGAACTTGACTTCGATCTTATGCGCAGTGTTCCTGTCGCACAAACCATCCTGGCGGAAGAATTCCTCACCACCCTGGAGACCAAGACCGTCAAGGCTTCCGTTTCCCCTCTGCTCCTCGCATCCGGGGATTTCGGCGATCTGATCGGCAATGAGTTTGCAGAATTCAAACCGGGTGAGGCCATGCTGTCCGATGATGGCAAAGAAACACTCAGCCGCTACTCCGCCCTCCTGCAGTTTCATCCGTACCTTGGACTGACGCTTTCAGGCGGAGTGGACAAGCAGCATGACAGTGAAGCCATCTCCAGGCAGCTTATAGCTGTCGAACTGCAGCGGGTCGATGCCCTTAACCGGAAGGGCCTGGAAGAATTTCAGCAGCGCAAAGCGCTCTATGAAAGCAAATTGCAAGAGCAGCCGCAAAAAACAGCACCGGATGGAAAAATTATCGAAGTAAACATGCCGCCCGACATCCTGGCAGGATTTACCCCCGTACAGCCTGAGCCGGTTGTCGTCAAGGATTCCATGCTCCTCGAATTAGCGAAGAAACGGCTGGAGGTGTTATATCAGTATTTCAGCTCGCAGCTTGAACTGGAGGAGGATCGCATCGCTCTTGTTTCACCAAAACGATTGACCGATATTCAATCGGAGAACTCGGCAGGCGGAGTACGGATCGGTATGAGAGCAATCAAGCGTTGATCGGTTCAACCGTCCTTCTTATGATATATCGATGGAACTTTTTACCCACTCCTCCCTTTTACAGAATGTCCTCAGCTGGCTAGCCGGGATCTCCTTCATCACCTTTTTTCTCAGTCTGCTGCTTATCCCCTATTTGGTCGGGCGCCTTGCTCCCGACTATTTTCTCAAATTCAGCTCCAAGCCCAACCCCCGGACCCTGACTGCTCGTTCCTTGCTGAAGCTTATAGCCCGCAATGTGCTGGGTATCCTCCTGCTGATTGCCGGGATCGCCATGCTCTTTCTTCCCGGCCAGGGACTCCTTACTATTCTGCTCGGTATTCTTCTGATTTCCTTGCCTGTAAAACATCGACTTATCATCCTTCTGGCAGGCCTTCGCGGAGTCCGTCGCAGCCTTGACTGGCTGAGAAAAAAGAGAAGGAAACCACCATTCATCTGGCCGGGTTCGGCCGATGACACCACACAAAGATGAGACGCCCCTATCTATTTTATGCCGTCACAAGAATTCATACAACTCTCCTAAGCATCTTTACCTATCTTTGTATTAACACTATGAAATTTCAAATGTTTTGATAAAAGACTTTTATTTTGAAAAACTGGAAATATCTACCATTTTTTCGCGCCCTCTTATATAATGGGACAAATTACCTGAAAAACAGAGGGATCAATTCATGGAATCGCAGACTCACTCTCAATTTATATCGAGAAGGATTATAAAAGGCACAAGTCGGGATGCAGAAAGACTCATCGGCAACCAGATGAGTCTTCTGGAAACTATCCCGGAAATGGTTCTGCTCGTCAAAGCCAATGACTCCATCGAGTACATGAATCCAAGTGCAAAACACTTCTGCGGGGACCTTACTCGACCTCGAATCAATGATGATTCCGAAAAACGAGTGCGGCTTGCCGCTCTTCTGAGAATTGTCGCCCATACCATACAGGAAGGTAAAGTTGGCGATACTTTTGAAACCACATTTGAACAGTTCCACCTTGGATGTACCCTGGCGCCATTCGCCGGATATAAAGACGAGTCCCTTTATTGGTTTTTTATCAGAGATCTCACCGAGAGTAAAAGGCAGTTTGAAGAACTCTCCCTTTTCCACACCAGCATAGAAACGATCCTGTCGCATAAAATCAGTGAATTGAAGGAAAGCGAAAGGATGCGGCAAAAGCTGGCCACCGAGTTGAATTCCCTTAAGGAGCACCTGCAGGAACAACCGGCTGATGGGAAAATGGTCGGCTCCAGCCGTGCTCTCAGTGAACTGAGAGACATGGTGTTTCAGGTGGCAAAATCGGATGCCACCATTCTCATTACCGGCGAATCGGGCACCGGCAAGGAACTGGTCGCAAATTTGATCAGGGAAAGCAGCAATCGCAATAACAAGCCTTTTCTGAAGATCAACTGCAACGCCATTAACGACTCTCTGCTGGAGAGCGACCTTTTCGGCCACGAGAAAGGGGCATTTACCGGAGCGGAAACAAAAAGGAAAGGCAAGTTTGAAGTTGTCGATGGCGGAACCATCTTCCTGGATGAGATAGGCGACATCAGCCCGAGAATGCAGGCCGCTCTTCTGCGAGTCCTTCAGGACGGAGACATAATCCGGGTTGGCGGAAATACTCCCGTGAAAACAGATGTCCGGGTTATCGCCGCGACCAACCTCGATCTCTCGGCGATGGTCCAGCAAGGCAGCTTTCGGCTTGATCTTTTCTATCGTCTCAATATCATCAACATTTCGATTCCTCCCCTGCGGGAACGCAAGGAGGATATTCTTGATCTTACGACTCATTTTATCAGGAAATATCGGCTTGCTTTCAAAAAGGATATTAATTTCCTGCCCGAGTCGATCCTCGACCGACTCTTGCGTCACGACTGGCCCGGCAATGTACGTGAATTGGAAAATGTCATTCAACGTGCCGTTTTAATGGCAAAGAATAATGTCATCACCGAAAATGAACTTTTTTTCGATACCCACCCGGAGGACACCGACCGGACCCCCCGGCAAAACTACCTGCAGCACATCGAGGGCCGCACCCTCAAAACCATGGTCTCCGATTTTGAAAAGGATATCATCCTGTACGCACTTGAAAAAAACCATGGGAACGTACCTTTGACCGTCAAACAGCTCGATATCGGGAAAACCGCTTTCTATGATAAAATGAAGCGTCACAACATATCCCCAAAAGAGCTCAAGTAATCTGGGAAGCCAGGCATTGATTTTGCAGACTGTTGATGAGGTGCGTTCCAATATTCATCCCTCTGACCGGGACTGAAAAAACATGGCGATAAAACATTCGAGGTATGCGAAAACCTGCCCATTGTGGTCGCCACAAGCGATGAAGTGTCAACTCCGCCAGGGAGGACTCTTCCTTCCCCTCGACGACCATATTGAAGTGTATTGCAAATCGCCCTATTATACCCAATGCACGCAATACTCTTTGCACTTGAAAAATACCATCCAGCTGGTGGACAAGAAGGCACCTCGCAATCGCAGAAAGTATGAGCGCGTCGTCTCGCATCATCCTGTAACCCTGGTAAAACTGTTTCCTTCCGGAGAGATTGTCGCCCATTTCTCGATAATCGGCAGAACCCTCGATCTGAGCAAGGGCGGGCTTCGGCTGGCAACGGAAAAACCCCTGATCAACGACACAATGGTGCGATTTTCATTCGAAGAATCCTTCCCGGAAAGCCTCAGGAAAGGAAAAGGTGAGATAGCCTGGAGCAATAAAATCATAGATGAACCTGGATATCAGGCCGGAATATCCTTTAAAGACGACCACCTCATCAACACCATGGGGGTATACCTGGGTCTTTATCATAACCATTCGTAAAATCAGCCATTATCCCTTGCATAACTAAAGGCAGGCATCTTTCTCACAATCAAGATAAGGAAAAGAACGGGAATCCCCATCAAGGCAGTAATCATAAAGAAATTCTCATATCCAAAGGTTGAGACCATTGTCCCTGAATATCCACCGATCACCTTGGGGAACATGGTCATCATTGAGCTGAAAATCGCATACTGAACTGCGGTAAACGAAACACTGGTAAGACTCGAAAGAAATGCGATAAAGGCGGTGGTTGCTATCCCGGCACTGAGATTGTCGGCTCCGATCACCACTGTCAAAAGGGTAATGTCGGCGCCCGCCCCGGCCAGCAGCATAAACAGAAGATTGGTTGCAGCTGAAAGAAACGCCCCGAGAAACAAGATCTTCTGCACGCCAAAACGGAGCGTCAGCACGCCACCGAGAAAACCGCCGACCAAGGTCATTCCAAGGCCGAATGTCTTGGTGATTCCGGCGATCGCGGTCTTGCTGAACCCCATATCGATATAAAACACATTGGAAACAATACCTAAAACGATATCCGACAACCGATAAAATCCCACAAGCAATAAAACCAGGACTGCGGTTTTTCCGCCATATCGGACAAAAAAATCTTTCACCGGCGCAATGTAGGCATGAGAAACCATTTTTTTGTCGGCAAGACCGGTCACAACCGTTATCCAGGCGATGGCCGAGGCAACGCCCACGGCCGTGAAAAATCGCACCATTTCAATCAAAAACCCTTCCAGGGTCCCGGCTTCCGTAGATATCGGCAGATATTGACGGATTATCTCTGAAAAACCGGAGCCGGAATAAAAAAACGTCAGGGTAAAGGCCGCCATTGTCAGCAAAAAAATCGAGAGAAAGCGAAGATATTCAAGTGCGGTATGGATGTGGCGGATGACAGCATTGGAAGGCAAGGGTTCCCTGATGCAGAGGGTCGTCACAATACCGCAGCCCATCACTGCGGCCATAATCATATAGGTCTCGCGCCAGACAGGGTAACTGTAGCCGGTCTTGCCACCGGCCAGATAGTCGGCGAGAAACAGCGAACCCGCCCCGGCCACCAGCATTCCCATGCGATAACCGGCAATATACATCGAAGCAAACAGCGCCTGCAGGTGCACCTCGCCTCTTTCAATCCGATACGCATCTATAACGATATCCTGAGTAGCCGAAGAAAAGCCAAGGAGCACTGCCGCCAGAGCCATAAAGGTAAGATTCTGTCCGCTCTCTGCCGGATCGAGGGACGCCATCGTGAGAATTGCGGTAATGATAAGCAGCTGGGCCACAAGCAGCCAGGCTCTCCGTCGACCCAACACTCTCGTCAATACGGGCAAAGGCATGAGGTCGACTATCGGCGCCCACAGGAATTTAAACGAATAGCCCAGCGCCGCCCAGCTGAAAAAGGTTACCGCCGACCGTTCCACTCCGGCCTCTATCAACCACACGGAGAGCGTCGAAAAGATGAGCAGAATCGGAATCCCTGCAGCAAATCCCAGAAAAAGCATGGCGATGGCACCGGGATGCAGCCATGCTTTAAAGGTTTCGCTCCAGGAGCGTATTTCTCTCTCTTCACGGCTCATTGTTGTCTTTTCCTCTCAATAAGATTATGGTATTTGACCTGAGACAAAACGCCAACCAACTATAACCTGATCCCCGGATCACTTGCGATTTACTTAATACAAGATAATCGAACTGTCCACATACAGTTCCACTCGAGATGACTATACGAATTCACAATACGCTCTCCGGCAAGAAAGAAACTCTGCAAACCATTGAACCCGGCCATGTGAAGCTCTATGTCTGCGGGATCACTTCTTACGACTATTGCCATATCGGCCATGCCAGATCTGCTCTTGCTTTTGACATGATCGTCAACTACCTGAAATATCGTGAATATAAGGTCACCTATGTTCGCAATTTTACCGATATCGACGACAAGATCATTGCCCGTGCCAAAGAACAGCAGACCTCCTCGGAAGAGCTGGCCCTGCGCTTTATCAATGAATTTTACGTCGATATGGATCGGCTCGGGATCAACAGGCCCGACATCGAGCCGAAAGCCACGGAGCATATCACCGAGATGATAGCCCTCATTGGAGAACTGATTGATAAGGGCAAGGCCTACCAGTCGGGCAACGATGTGTATTATGTAGTCGACAGTTTTCCAGGCTATGGAAAACTTTCCAAGAGAAATCCAGATGATATGCAGGCTGGAGCGAGAATATCGGTAAACGAACAGAAACGGAATCCTATGGATTTCGTGCTATGGAAGGGATCAAAACCGGGAGAGCCCACCTGGGAGAGTCCATGGGGGCCGGGGCGTCCGGGATGGCATATCGAATGTTCGGCGATGAGCAGAAAATATCTCGGAGCGACCTTCGATATTCATGGCGGCGGACAGGATCTCATCTTCCCCCATCATGAAAACGAGATCGCCCAGAGTGAAGGTGTTCACGGCAAACCGTTTGCCAATATGTGGATCCATCACGGCTTTGTCACCATCCGCGATGAAAAGATGTCCAAATCCCTTGGCAATTTCCTGACAATCAGGGACATCCTGTCCCATTATCATCCGGAAATTCTCCGTTTTTTCATTTTCTCGACCCATTATCGCAGCCCTCTGGATTTTTCCGAGACGGCGATGCAGGATGCAACCGCAGGTCTTGAACGGCTCTATGAATGTCTGGCATCTGTCGATCTGCTCGATCCCGAAAAAGGCATACCGCAGGCTGCGAGTGCTCTCGACGACAAGGATATCGGCCAGCTTGAGGCAATGGAAAGCCGCTTTCAACAGGCGATGGACAATGACTTCAACACTGCACAAGCCCAGGGTATCTTCTTCGATACGGTGAAAACCATCAATCGTATCTGCACGAAGCTCCCCGCTACACCATCGGCGAGTGATATAGAGCTGTTGAAAAAGTATGCTGCAGTCCTGAAAAAACTAGCCGATATAATGGGAATCCTGCGAGAGGACGCCCAGGGTTTTCTTGCCTCCGGGAAAAATAAAAAAATCTCGGAAGGCGGGCTCGATGTGACCGACATAGAAAAACTCATTGCCGAACGGTACGAATCCCGGTTGGCTAAAAACTGGGCGAGAAGCGACGAAATCAGAGACATCCTCCTGGCCCGTAATATTATACTGAAGGATGGACCGGACGGGACGACATGGTCCGTTAAAAATAATTAATTTACCAAAGAGAGGTGGATGACAATGAGACAACCGGCTGTTGCCGACCGCTTCTATCCCGGATCCGCGGATGCTCTCGCGCTGGCCGTAAGTGAATTGCTGCCGACAGGCCCAAGTGAAGGAAAACGCAAAGCTTTAGCCGTCGTATCCCCCCATGCCGGCTATGTCTACTCGGGCGCTCTTGCCGCGGAAACCTTTTCATCCGTACTGATCCCGGAAACGGTAATCATTCTCGGTCCCAACCACCGCGGCCAGGGGGCACCGATTGCCCTCTCGACAACGCCCTGGAACATGCCGCTGGGCACTATTCCCATTGACCGGGAAATCGCCGATCTCCTCCTCGAACACTCTCATCATATCAGGGTCGATGAACTTGCCCATAAATATGAACATTCATTGGAAGTACAGGTACCGTTTCTTCAGACACTGCAAAAACGGCTGTCTATTGTGCCGATAGTGCTTTCTCAGGTCTCTTACCCGCTCTGCCAAGAAGTGGCCAATGCTCTGGCCAAAGCCATCCGGATAAGCGGCAGAGACATCCTCATCGTCGCTTCAAGCGATATGAGCCATTATGAATCGAGACGAAGCACCGAAGAAAAAGACAGCCTGGCCTTGCAGTGCATCGAGCAACTGAAGCCCTACGATCTCTATCACACGGTCCTCGACCAGAGGATTTCCATGTGCGGGGTGATCCCGGTGGTTATCGCCATGCTCGCGGCAATAGCCTGCGGAGCATCGAAATACCATCTTGCAGGCTATACGGATTCCGGTTATGTGTCTGGAGATACCGACCAGGTTGTCGGGTATGCCGGCATTGTCATCAGCTGAAATTCGCTTGACAGGCGGGGCGAAATCTTTTATAAACTCGCCACGCTTCCATAAGGATGGGGGATGGTCTAATGGTAAGGCGGCGGACTCTGACTCCGCTTATCGAGGTTCGAATCCTCGTCCCCCAGCCAAGTTAATTCAAGCACTTAGAGCCATATGGCTTTAAGTGCTTTTTTTGCTTCTTTTCAGATCGGAGGGGCGATGGTCACGACAATCCTCATATCCGTCGTTGCCCGCACGCCATGGGGCTCCCTGATTTGCGAAATGAGGATGTTGCCGGTTTTTGCCGGAATCTCCGCATCGTTATCGCCGAGAAAGAACCCTTCCCCTTCAATCACCTGAATTGAAAGTTCGCCATCCAGATCGTGGGAATGGACTGGAAAGGTGACCCCGGCTTTCAAATTGAAATTGATGATCTTGAAGAATTCGGAATCCTCAACAAGAAAAAATCGTTTCATCGCACCTTCTGTAAACTCACGGGTTGTATTGAGATCAAGAACTTTCATGCCATCTCCTTTTTTTAATATTGAAGAATCATATCTTTTGCGCACCACTCCTCTCAAGCCATAGGGTGTCTCCTATGATCATAGCATACCCTTCTTCAACTCCAGACACCTTGACCTGTATCAAATCGAATGGTCTTTCATCACTTTATGACCGAAAACTGTCTTTAGTACCCTTCTTGAAGGGGAGAAGATACAATTTCCATAACATTACCTGGAAAAAAACCTTCAATTACCGTAATAATGACAAAGCAGCAAGGATGGCTTAACCGGTTATCCTTGAACTCAAGTTGCGCCTCCGTTGCCCTTGACGAATTGGCCTTCTTCACGCAACGGAGGCGCCTTTATACTTCTTACAAGGGCAGAAATAATGGCGACACAGGATAAAACAGCTCAGCATACCGGCACTCTGCTGTCCGGAAGCATAACGGACGAGGTCATATTGAAAATCGCCAAGGAAATCGCGGTGAAATTCATCGAAGTCGGCAGAATAACCCCCGCCACTTTTTCAACTGAGTTCGCCGGCATCTATTCAACCATAGAAAAGACAGTACGAAAAAATTAAACCATGATTACTCTCCTGGCGGATCTCAACGTCGCCCCCGAAAAAATACAGCATATTCATCTCATGGGTATCTGCGGCACAGGCATGGCAGCTCTGGCCGGGATGCTGCAACACTCCGGCTATGTCGTCACCGGCAGCGACAGTCATGTTTATCCACCCATGTCGTTGTTTCTTGGTGAATTACATATTCCCGTGCAAAACGGCTATCGGGCTGAAAACCTTCAGCCGGTGCCGGACCTGGTAATTGTCGGCAATGTCATCACCCGGAAGAATCCGGAGGCGGCAGCCCTGGCAGATCTGAAGATTCCCTATCTCTCCTTTCCTCAGGCCCTGTCGCACTTCTTCATCGCGTCACGGACCTCTCTGGTCATAGCCGGCACCCATGGCAAGACCACTACCAGTTCGCTGCTGGCGACCGCCCTGTACACGGCCGGACTCGATCCTACTTTCATGATCGGCGGCATAGTTCGTGAGTTCGGCACCAACTTCCGCCTCGGCGCCGGGAAATATTTCGTTGCCGAGGGCGATGAGTACGACACCGCTTTTTTCGACAAGGAATCGAAGTTCCTTCATTATCGGCCCAAAGTGGCGGTTATCACTTCGATTGAATTCGATCATGCCGATATTTTTGCCGATCTCGATGCGATAAAACGTTCTTTCAGGAAGTTTGTTGCTTTACTCCCCCATGACGGCCTGCTGATCGCCAACCTCGATGATCAAAACGTCGCCGAGATAGCCGCTGAAGCTCCGTGTACGGTCGAGGGATACGGGCTCAACCCCGACCACACCTGGTCTGTGGAAAACCTCAGGATCGAGGGCGGCCTCAGCCGTTTTACCGTGCTGAAAGACGGCAAACCCTGGTCGCCGATGGCGGTTCGTCTCGCCGGACGCTACAATTGCCTGAACAGCCTGGCGGTCTGCGCGGTGATGCATCACCTTGGCGTCGATCCGGTTGAAATCGATAAAGGCCTCAGCAGTTTCGCGGGGGTTAAGAGAAGACAGGAAGTGAGGGGTATTGAAAACGGCATCACCGTCATCGACGATTTTGCCCATCACCCAACCGCTGTCAGGGAAACCCTGCAGGGATTGAAAGAGGCCTACGGCGATCATCGACTTATAGCGGTATTCGAACCCCGAACCAACTCGTCCAGAAGATCGATATTTCAAAGAGATTACGTCTCCGCCTTCGACGCTGCGGCGATGGTTGTGCTACGGGAGCCCCTGCCGATCGAAGGAATGTCGGCCGAAGAGCTTTTTTCTTCGGCAAGACTTGCCGAAGATCTCGTGAAAGAACGGGGATTGCAGGCCGAGTCGTACCCGTCGACCGATGCCATTCTGGCAAGGCTGCAATCAATCCTGCGCGAGGGCGATGTGGTGGCAATTCTTTCCAATGGCGGCTTTGACAATATTCATACTCGCCTCATTGAACAGCTCAGGATTATATCCTGACAAGAGGATCGAGGCGCAGGCGCAATTCCTCAACCAGGCTTCGGTAATCGATTGAGGTATCGCCCTGCTTTCCTTTTTCTTCGATACAATTGGCAACCTGTGCACATTCGTCTAAGCCAAGATTGAGAAATGCACCTTTAATGGTATGACCAGCTCTGCCAAGCAGAACCGGATTATTTCCCTCAAGAGCATTTTCGAGATTCTGCATATGCGACCTCAGAGCCGCGAGAAAACTCGGCAGCATCATCTCGATCTGATCCGTCGGAAGACTGAATTGTTCAGCCAGGTGGGTTTTGATCTTCTCAACACTCAGTGGCTGCGACATATTTTTAATCATTTAATTTCTATCGGTTTTTTCCATTGCTTTCTAAACTTCGTCAATACGTCGATTGCCTGAAATCGCACTTAAGGAACCTGTTCAATAAGATACATATGACGCAACTGTTCCTCGAGTCTGATTTTGCTCACAGGTTTTGTGAGATACGCCTCGCATCTCCCAACTACAAGTGCCTCCATTACATTTTTTGCATCATCGAGCCCGGTGACCATCAAGACTTTCGTGGTATTCTTTCCTTCGAGTCCGTTCTTCCTTTCCAACCGGCGGATCTCCCGCAGGACTTCATGTCCGTTCATACCAGGCATCATGATGTCGAGACATACTAAATCATACCTGCCTCCGGGTTTTTCATAGGATTTCTGCAAGATATCGACAGCCTCTTCACCGTTGGCAGCCATGCTGCATTGCCCGAAAGGAGAAAGTATTTCCTTCAGGAGGGTCCTGCTGATAAACTCGTCTTCGACAATCAGGATATTCAGCTTCTTGGCCATACACTCTAAAGCGGGCTAAAGCCCGCAACCCAAGGGATATGATTCCCCTCCCACAACAGAGGGGACTCATTTCAGTGCCCCCTCGAGGGGTATAAGTACCTTCACGAAATTCATTTCTACTCTTTTCAGCACCCCCTTGAGGGGTGAAAAACAAGAAATGAATTTCTAAGGTACTAAACTCCTACGTATTCAGACGTGCCGGATGGTAGCAGGCATGGTACTATCGGTACATATAACAAGCCAATCCGAAGATGAAAATAAAAACTGTGCCACACGATAAAATATCCCCTGCAGAAACACCAAACCTGTCGATTGTCGAGAGGATCGAAAAGGTTATAGAAGATAACCGGCTGATCGCTGCAAACGACAGGGTGATTGTCGCCGTTTCGGGAGGATCAGACTCCCTTGCCCTTCTGTATCTTCTTCGCGAGCTACAAATGCCGTTACAGCTTCTAGCGGTCTATATCGATCATGGGCTGCGGCCGCAGGAAACTCCGCATGAACGGCAGACGATCGAGCAATGCTGCAGATCCCTCGGCATTCCATACATGGTGAGATCGGTCGACATTCACCGCCTCATTGCCGAAGAAAAGCGTTCGCCGGAAGAGGCGGCAAGGATTCTTCGCTATCAGGCGCTGGAAGAGGTTTGCCGGGAAAATGGCGCCCAGGTCATCGCCACCGGCCATACCGCCGACGATCAGGTTGAGGAATTCTTTCTCCGCCTCATTCGAGGCAGCAGCAGACGGGGATTGTCGGGGATGGCATTCCGGAGAGGCCGGATAATCCGTCCCTTGCTTCACGAGACGAAGGACGCCCTGGCTGACTACCTCACTGCCCGAAATGTCGAGTGGTGCCTTGACTCCTCAAATCTGCACCGTCACTTCCTGCGTAACCGCGTGCGCCTGGATTTGCTGCCCCTGCTCGAACAGGAATTCAACCCGGCGATTCGCCGGACAGTCCTCCGGAACATGAATATTCTGGCCGAGGAAGAAAGCTACCTGGAAATGAAAACCGAGGAAGCCTTTTCACGCTGCGTCAATCTTTCGAACCGGACGTCGTCCGGTGAAAACCGGCTGCAGCTTGTCGTTGATGAAGAATCTTTTAAAACCGAGCATCTGGCTCTGCGCAGGAGGATCCTGGAAAAATGTTTCTGGCGGATGGGGATACGACCGGCTCACGGCCAGATCAATATCCTTGTCCAGTTCATGGAAAGCGGCACAGTCGGACGGGAAATACATCTGGATGACGGAGTGCGCGTCGAAAGACATCGATCCCGGCTGCTTTTCTGCCGACCGCTCGAAAAAGGCCGTAAGCGCGGATCGAGGGCTGCTCAGCCCGGCATCAACCTGTCGATTGCCGGGCCGGGACGTCATCTTGTGCAAGAACTTGACGGAAAACTCGTCATCGAAGAAGCGGCCAAACCAGCGACTGCCAAAAGTGATGGTTCCAGGTTCTTTGTCGACCGGGCCGGGATCACCTTCCCGCTGCTCCTTCGCTCTTCGCTGCCGGGAGAAACGTTTCACCCCTGCAACAGTCCCGGCAAAAAAAAGATCAGCCGCTATTTTAACGATCGAAAAATTGCCGCCAAAGAGCGGGCCAGGTGGCCCGTTCTCCTGTGCGGTGACAGCGTAATCGCCTTGCCGGGATTGCAGATTGACCATGAATACCGGGTGACAGAGACAACGACGGACGTTCTTGCCATCAGCTGGCTCAGGAAAACGCCAAACTCATAAGCGCCTCTCAGCTTTTTTTGCGAAGAATTCGTTTGTCGCCGATCCGCATGGTGATTTTCACCCGGTCGAGATATTCAAGGATGGGGATGGAAAATTTCCGGGTCAACCCGGTCAAGTCCTTGAAGGCCGGAGCATCGATCTCGCCGTTTTTTTCCATGTATTGCAGGACGGAGGCGATGAGCGGCTCGATCACTTCCCTGGTATAGTAGAGTGACTCGCTGATCTTATACAGCTTCCCATCCCGCAACTGAAGATCGAGAACCTCCTTGACCAGTTGCGGCGGATACTCGCCAAACTGCTCCATGGTCTCTTTGATGGTAGGGGTGGAAAGACCTCGTGAGCGGTACCACTGATCGAGATCCTTACGCAGCTGTTCTTCATCGGCCTTCAGGGCAACCTGATGGTCGGCCATGCGCACCAATGACTCTTCCTGGACGACAACCGACTTCCTGACAAGCTCGTTCAAACAGTACTGGAAGACCTTCGGATCCACTTTCCTGCCAAGGCCGGTGCGCAATTCCTCCTTGGCGATTCCCGACTGCAGGGGGTTGTTTTTGTGATATGCGACGAGGTGGGCAATCAGCATCTCTTTCATCTTCTCTGCGATCTCAACCGAGACATAGCGTTGCGATGCCGAGTCGACGACAACCATCTTCTTGGTGGAAATCGGATCGTTCAACGCCTTCTTCAAATGCTTGCCGAAGAGGCCGAGACGAATCGCCAGATCATCGGCGGTGAGGCCCAGTTCGCCGCTCTCCCGGAGGATAAAAAGGGCTTTTTCCTCGATTGTCCCATCTTTTAAGACAGGCAGGATCCGGCGGTTGTATTCACGGTCTTTTTCCTGCAGGCGTTTGCGTTTACGCCGCGAGACATTGCCCAGCACCATTCCGCCGCCGATGGTGGCAACGGGTGAGTAACTGCGAATAACATAGCGGTCACCGGGCCAGACCGAGGCGGTACTTTCAAGCAGCAACTGCATCACCGTTTCTTGGCCCGGCTCCAGTTCATCCCGGTCAAGAAGCGAGACCCTACCGATAATTTCAGCGGTTCCGAGATGAATCCGCACCCTGGTCCTGTGTTTCAGGGGTTTGCTGTTCGAGGCCAGATAGATAAACTGGCAGTCGAGCATGTAGTTGGCCTGAAGCGATCCGGGAGGCGCGAGCACCATGCCTCTTTCAATATCGGCGGTGTCGACACCCTGAAGATTGATAGCCGTTCTGTGTCCGGCCTCAACCTCGCCGACCGCCTGGGAATGTACTTGGATTCCCCGGATTTTGGCAACCTGTTCGGTCGGGAAAATGCGCAGATCCTCGCCCACCATGGTTCGCCCGGAAATTGAAGTGCCGGTTACCACCGCGCCGAAACCTTTCATGGCAAAGACCCGGTCGACCGACAGCCGGAAAGGGCCGAACACCTCATGAAAGTCATGTTTACGCACGATTTCGTCAAGAGTGTCGCGCACCGCATCGACCCCTTCACCGGTGGTCGAGGAGACATGAATTATCGGGGCACCCTCGAGAAAACTGCCGGCGCAAAACTGTTCAACCTCTTCGGTCACCATTTCAAGCCACTCCGGTTCGACCAGATCCTTCTTGGTGATGATCACGACGCCCTGCTTCACCCCCATCAGTCGGCAAATCTCGAAATGCTCGATGGTCTGGGGCATAATCCCCTCATCGGCGGCAACAATAAAGGCGAGGATATCAATGCCGGAAACACCCGAAACCATCGTTTTGACAAATTTCTCATGACCCGGCACATCGACAATGCCGAGCCGATGGCCGCAGGGAAGGTCCAGGTAGGCAAACCCGAGTTCAATGGTGATGCCGCGAGTGATTTCCTCTTTGAGGCGATCGGTTTCAAAGCCGGTTAGAGCCCGGATGAAGCTTGTTTTACCATGATCGACATGACCTGCAGTACCAAGAACAATTTCGCGCATACGTTCAGCAATCGGATAAGAGGAAAAGGAGGAGTCCCGGTCATTTCAGCCGAAACAGGGGGTATTCTTGTTTATAAAAAGGGATTTGTCCGCATCTCTTCGCCGATGGTCGAACGGCTGCCGCCATAACCGTGGCCCGGCCAGACCACCGTCTCCGGCGGCAAAACGAGCAACCTGGTACGAATCGATCTCAGCAATTCCTCATGTGATCCGCCGGGGAAATCGGTTCTGCCGAGACCACCGACAAAAAGAGTATCGCCGGTGAATAGATCCGGGGCATTATACAGACACATGCCGCCCGGAGTATGCCCCGGAGTGTGGATGACTTTGAGGGTAACTTCACCGATTGCTATTTCGTCCCCGTCCGCGACCTGGAGATCGGCAGGCGGCGACGGCGCAAGGCCCAGCATGGAAAAGTAGTTCTTCACTTCCGGCTTGTTGAAGAACAATTCGTCGGCGGCATGCATGATTATTTTTGCCCCGGTTTGTTCCTGAAGCTTTCGATTGCCGCAGACGTGATCGGGGTGGCCGTGGGTGGCGATGATATATTCCAGATCCAGACCCATTTTCTTGAGTTCGGCAAGAATCTTCGCCTCATCTCCACCGGGATCGACGACCGCCGCCTTCTTGGTCTTTTCACAGGCCACTATGTAACAGCAGACCGCCATGGAACCAACAATAATCTGTTTAATGAGCATAGTTTCGTGATGGAAAATCGATTATTTTAACAAAAAGGCTGACGGCTTTCGATCGTCAGCCTTTTTCTGAATTGCCGTCTCTGTTGAACGACCAAAACTATTTCCGGGCTTGTGACGGACAGCTTCCGCCGCAGGCGCAAGCCCCTTCGCTTGCCGTCATTTTCAAGGTGACCGGAGCCTTTGCGACTGCCGGCAGCCTGTTCTCAATCGCCTGCACTACCTTGTCAAAAGCCTGGATGGCCGGGCTGTCGGCATCGGAAGAGAGATAGGGCGTCCCATCGTCGCCGGCCAGAACCACCATCGGGTCCATCGGGATTTTGCCAAGAAACGGCAGGTCAAGCTCGCGAGCCAGGGCTTCGCCGCCGCCGGTCTTGAAAATATTGATTGTCTCTTTGCAATGCGGACAGATCAGCCCCGACATGTTCTCGACGACACCGGCGATTTCCACTTTAACAGTCTTGCAGAAATTAATCGATTTCCGCACATCGGCGAGAGCAACCTTTTGCGGAGTCGTCACGACGATCGCCTTGACATGGGGTATTGTCTGAGCAACGGACAACGGCTCATCGCCGGTACCCGGCGGGGCGTCGATGACAAGATAATCCAGTTCACCCCAGTCCATGTCGGAAACGAACTGCCTGATCGCCTGAATCTTCAAAGGACCGCGCCAGATAATCGCTTCATCCCTGTCACGCATCATATATTCAAGAGAAACAACTTTCAGGTTGTCGTTGTATTTAAGCGGCGGTACAAGGCCATCCGGGCTCGACGGCGGCTCAAGCGATCCGGTCATGTTGAGCATCCGGACCACATCGGGACCATGAATGTCAACATCCATGAGACCTACCTGATAGCCTTTTTTGGCAAGTCCCAGTGCGAGATTTACGGAAACAGTCGATTTGCCGACGCCTCCCTTGCCGCTCATCACCAGAATTTTGTTTTTAATTTTCCCGAGGGATCTGCTTATCGCAAGTTCCTTTTGCGCCGCAGCTGCCTGCTGCGACTCTTTTGTCCCACAGGATCCTCCACAAGATCCAGCCATTTTCAACTCCTCCTTAACCTAAACGAAAAAAATTATATCCGAACAGACCGGCCGCCAGGAGGTTGTCCGAGAATGCCCTTTTCCCCCATATCTTCGTTAAACTCGAAAAAATTATCCTCGGAATATTAAATATATGCCTCCGGCAATTTTTTTGAGTTTGCCTCGATCTGAGAGAAAACTGCTATTCTCGGACAACCTCCTCACCGATCACCGAAAATGTCCGAAATAACAACATCCCCTACAGTAATGCCGTTGGCCGTAATTGCAAACAATTTCATGAATCAATTGCCTTGCCTGGAAACACTTCAGTTCTACACCCCTACGTCTCAGAGATGACCTTTTTGTTGCTTTCTTCGGCATCTCTACGTAAGATACAAGGTTCTGCTAATCATTATATATTAATCGCTACAGGCTCTCACACATTCCAGGAACAGACAATGCTAGGATGGTTCAAGAAAAAATTCAAAAAACAAGATGATACTGCTCCCGAAAAAGATGCAGTCATCGATGAACTGCGCACAGATACCCCTTTTCCCGAACAGGAGCAACTGGAAAAAGATGTACAGGCGGAGACAGAGCAGACTTCTCCTGCCGACGATGAAGATCTTCCCGGTGAGGTGCTGGAGCCCGTTGCCGATTCTGCAACGCAAGTCACCGAAGATATCCGGCAGGTGACTGCGGAAGAAATCGTCCTAGATGCGACTCTGAACGAATCGGCGGCACAGAAGATTCTGAAAAAGCCTGAAAACGGAGAGACGAAAGAGAAGAAAAAATCGCTTTTTGCCCGTCTTACCGAACGACTCAGCAAGACCAGGGAGTCGTTTACCTACCAGCTCGATACGCTCTTTCTCGGGAAAAAGGTGATCGATGCCGAAATGCTCGACGACCTCGAGGAAATTCTCATTACCGCCGACCTTGGCGTTGAAACGGCCATGGAGCTCATCGAATATGCCAGACGCCAGGTCAAGCACAAGGAACTTTCCGACCCCAGTTCCCTGAAAAAAGCTCTGAAGAATAAAATTAAAGACTTCATTACCGGCAACGAATCCGATGCCACCCTGGTCATGCCCGACACCGGACCATTCGTCATCATGGTGATCGGCGTAAACGGCGTCGGCAAAACTACCACCATCGGCAAGATTGCTCATAAATTCCAGCGGGCGGGAAATTCGGTCATGCTGGTTGCCGCCGACACTTTCCGGGCGGCGGCCGTTTCTCAACTCAAAATATGGGGAGAAAGAAACAAAATTGAGGTGGTTGCCCATAAGGAAGGGGCAGATCCATCCTCGGTGGTCTTCGACGCCCTCGGCATCGCCCTTGCCAAAAAAATCGATGTAGTTCTGGTGGATACCGCCGGCCGCCTGCATACCAACCTCAACCTCATCGAGGAATTGAAAAAGATCAAGCGGGTAATGGGCAAAAAACTTGACGGTGCTCCCCATGAAGTAATGCTTGTCATCGATGCCACGACAGGGCAGAACGGCATTTCCCAGGCCAAGCTTTTTAATGAAGCGGTTGGCGTAACCGGTATCACCCTGACAAAACTCGACGGCACCTCCAAGGGCGGCATCGTGGCGAATATCTGCAGAGGCATGGACATTCCCATCCGCTTTATCGGCATAGGCGAACAAATTGACGACCTGCGGGATTTTAATGCCGAAGAATTTGTCGAGGCGCTTTTCCAGGGCCGTAATAACTGATCGAAACTAATTAACCAATCAACCTGGTGGTTACGTCATGCAATACCAGCGCCATGGACAGCCCGGCTGCGGGGGCTGTCTGCTCATAGTGCTCCTCATTGTTTTTGTATCCGGAGGAGCCCCCGCCCTTATCAATTTTCTTGGGACACTCGTCTATACCGGACTTGCCGGGGTGCTGCTTTTTATTGCCGTTTTCTGGGGCTTTTCGTACTGGGTACAGAGAAAAGTTGCAACAT
This sequence comes from Desulfobulbaceae bacterium BRH_c16a, assembly GCA_000961725.1. Taxonomy (GTDB): domain Bacteria; phylum Desulfobacterota; class Desulfobulbia; order Desulfobulbales; family Desulfocapsaceae; genus Desulforhopalus_A. The sequence continues at coordinate 30,681 of LADS01000005.1, read as the reverse complement.
ACGAGCAGTCGCAATCGGAGAGTCACAACAGGTTCGTCTGGCTCCTCGTCCAGATTCTGATCCATACCGCAAAAATCGACGGCCGGATAACCCGCGACGAAATTCAGACTATTCACCGTTTCTTCCAATATAATCTGCGCTACAATCAAACCCAGATGCACTGGGTGAAAGAACTGATCAAAGAAGCAATCAACTCCACCCAGTCCCTCGATGCCCTGCTGGTCGAGTTTAAGTCCACTTTTGCCTATGAACCTCGGCTGATCCTCCTCGAGCTGGTTTACCAGATCCTGTACACCAAAGTACTCGTATCTGAAAACGAGTTGCGAATCGCTCGCTATATCGCCCTGTTTCTCGATATTGCCGATTACGACCAACGAACGGTCGAGGCCAAATACCGCTATCGCAGCCAGCAGGGAGCTGCTGCCGCATACGACCTTGCCGGCCAGCATTATGCCACTCTCGGACTCGAGAAAGGCGCCGGCATGGAAGAGATAAAAAAATCCTATCGCAAACTGAGCATGCAGTACCATCCCGATAAAGTGCGCCACCTGGGCGATGAATTTAAAGCTGTGGCGGAGGAGAAGATGAAGGAAATCAATGCCGCATACGACTATTTTAAAAAACAATCTGCAGCAATGCAATAATACCGGTCGGTAACACGATCCTGCTACGACAAGGAGAAAAACATGGCTGTTTCTGAAAAGATGAAGCTTTTCGCAACAAAATCTTCCTGGATACGGAAAATGTTCGAGGAAGGCGCCAGGATGAAAGCAGCCCACGGCGCCGAGAACGTTTTCGATTTCAGCCTTGGCAATCCCGACGCCCCTCCCCCTGCACAATACAACGAAGTCATCCGGGAAATTATCCGCGACACCAGCCCCGGCGTGCACGCCTATATGCCCAACGGCGGATACCCCTGGGTAAGGGAGGCGATTGCCGCGCGGATGTCGGCCGAGCAGAAGATGACCATCGGCCATGGCGATATGCTCATGACCTGCGGTGCGGCAGGTGGTTTGAATATCGTCATGAAGGCACTGCTCAACCCCGGAGACGAGGTGATCATCCTTGCCCCCTACTTCGTCGAATACGGCTTTTACATCGACAACCACGGGGGCTTGAGCAAAGTTGTCGCCACCGACGGGCAGTTCAACCTGGATATCAAAGCGATAGAGGCGGCCATTTCGGAGAAGACCAAGGCGATCATCATCAATTCGCCGAACAATCCCTGCGGTCAGATCTATTCGGAAGATTCGCTGTGGGCGCTGGGCGAACTTCTGACCGAAGCCTCGGACCGGCTGGATTCCGCTATTTATCTGATCTCGGATGAGCCGTATCGTAAGATTGTCTTCGACAATCACGAGGTACCCAGCATCTTTGCCGCGTACTCCAACAGCATAGTGGTCAGTTCCTACTCCAAAGACCTTTCCCTGCCGGGCGAACGTATCGGCTACCTGGCAGTTCATCCGGGTATCGACGATAAAGCCAACCTCCTCGATGCCCTGACCCTTGCCAACAGGATCCTCGGATTTGTCAACGCCCCGGCACTCATGCAGCGGGTGGTGGCCGAACTCCAGGATGCAAGTGTCGACACCTCGATTTACGCCAGACGCAAGGACCTGATCTGCAATATCCTGGGCGACGCAGGGTTTACCTTTACCCCGCCCAAAGGCGCGTTCTATGTTTTTCCGCAGACGCCCATTGCCGATGATGTCCGGTTTGTTTCGCTGCTGCTCGAGGAGAAAATACTTGCCGTCCCCGGTCTCGGCTTCGGTTCTCCAGGCCACATTCGCATCGCCTTCTGCATCCCCGACGATGTTATCGCCAGGTCGGCCGACGGCTTTAAGCGGGCGGTGGCCAAAGCTCGCGCTTTATAACCGGGACACTATCTAGTGGACACTATCAAGGGGGGAGGATCGGATCGCTCCTTTACCCTTGATTTTTCTTGCGCTGCTCCGATTTGTCCTTGAAGATCAGCTTGATGGGCACCTTGTCAAGACCTAATCCCTCGCGAAAGCGGTTGACCAGATACCGTTCGTAGGAGAAGTGCACCCCCTTCTCGCTGTTGGTCATCACGACAAACTTCGGCGGACGAGTGCCTACCTGCGCGGTATAGTAGAATTTCAGCCGCTTGTTCTTATAGATGGGCGGGGAATGCGCATCGACTGCGTCGCGGAGAAGATTGTTCAGGGCGGAAGTGGGAAAACTTGCGGTGAACTGCCTGAAGACCGAACCTATAACCGGGAAAAATCGCTTGATTCCATAGCCGGTCAGGGCGGATACAGTGAGTACCGGAGCATAGCCAACAAACGGCAGAGCCCTGCCGACTTCGGCCATGACCTGCTCCTGCTTCTTCTTGTCGCCGCCGAGCAGGTCCCATTTGTTTACCAGAACGATAAGCCCCCGGCCTTCCTCCAGGACATAGCCGATAACTTTGGTATCCTGTTCGGTGATTCCTTCCTCGGCATCGATCAGCACCGCCGCAACATCGCACCTGCCCATCGCCGCAAGGGATTTGAGGATACTGAATTTCTCCAGCTTTTCGGTGGTCTTGCCTTTGCGGCGGATGCCGGCCGTGTCGATAAAACAGTAGCTGTAATTGCCATGGGTGACAAGGGTGTCGACGGAATCCCGGGTCGTCCCCGAGATCTCGGAAACGACCATCCGTTCCTCGCCGAGAATGGTATTGATAAGCGATGACTTGCCGACATTCGGTCGACCGAAAAAAGCCACCTTTACCGTGCCCTCCGGCAGGTCCGGACCCTCGGTATCGTCACTTGCAATCGCCCCGCACAAGTTCTCCATGAGGGAGGGAAAGCCGTAGCTGTGTTCAGCCGAGAGCGGCCACAACTGCTCGGCGCCCAGTTCGTAGAAGGGCGTCAGAAGTTCCACTTCCTTTGAGGCGCTGTCGATTTTGTTGACCACATGGTATACCGGCTTTTTCGCCCGCCGGAGGATGTCTATCACCTCCCAGTCGGCCGGCGTAACGCCCTCTTTGGCATCCATGAGAAATAAAACGATATCCGCTTCCTCGATGGCAAACATCGCCTGTTCCCTGATATGGTGAACAAGGGCGTCTTCAGGGTTGTCGTCGATTCCGCCGGTGTCAACGAGAATGAAGCCTTTGTTGTCCCAGACCACCCGTTCGTAATGCCGGTCTCTGGTAACTCCGGGAGTCGGATCGACCAGGGCGTTCCGTGACCGGGTGATCCTGTTGAACAGGGTCGATTTACCGACGTTGGGACGGCCGATAAGAGCAATGATTGGAGTGTTTATGTTCGATGACATTTCAGGTAACCTATTGAAGAGAAACCGCAAGCTCGTAAATCGAAGCAGGCATTGTTGTGGGAGAATAGTAAAAAACGTCTGGTGGGGGCTTGAGCCTCCCGGCTCTGCTCAGCGAATCGCCAATCCAGCCAGCCCTCGGTCGACAAGGTTGCGAATGAGAGGATATCCCGCGAAACAACTCTCTGCCAGCCGGTCTCTTAAGGCGACAAGAGCCGGTTTGATAAAATCGGCAAAGAATGCTTTTCCCCTCACCTGGTATAAAAACGAAAAAGCCCCGACTATCTGCAGATTCCTTTGCAGTGCCAGCAGCCTGTAATACTTGCAAAAATCTTCCTCAGCATCAGGCCGTTCGGTGACAACCCTCCTCAGGTAGAAAGCCAGGAGGTCTTCCTGATCGGCAAGAGAAAGTGCAGCATAGGGATCGATGAGCAGCGACGCCACATCATAACCGAGCGGCCCCAGGCGTCCGGCCTGGAAATCGATGAACCTTACCCGGTCATCTCTCAGCATGATGTTGCGGGACTGAAAATCCCGGTGCAGAAAAAAATCGGCTGGAGCCTTTGCCGCCTGAACGGCGATTTCCTGAAATTCCTCTGCCACTCCGGCAGGGACATCCTCGCCCATGATACCCTGCCAGAAAGCCCGAAGAAAATATCCCGACTCTTTGTCGCGCATGAGCGTGACATCATACCTTGGGCTGTCCCAGCACCAGGCCTCGGCAAATCCCTCCGCGCCTTTCACCTGCATGGCAGCCAGATCCGTCAGCGCTTCCCGGTAATATTCGGCCGCCGGCCTGAAAGCGGAAAGTTCCGGCCTGCCGATAACATCATGCAGTCGCAGATCGCCCAGATCTTCGTAGAGAAGTATTCCGCTGTCGCTATCCCAGCCGTACAGCGCCGGCACCGGCACCCCTTTTTTCCGCAGATGATTGCCGATGAGCCACGCCGCCTTCGACTCGGCAAGTTCGGCATCGCTCTTTCCCGCCGGGGCCGCGATGATGCAGAGGGATGTATCCTTACGATTCACCCGCCAGAATCGCCTGGTCGACCCGTCACTCTCGATCTTCCGAAGGCTGGACCGATCATTGAGGGACTGTATCTCAGGCTGAGACAGCATGCCGATGTCACCGAGCAGAGTCCCGGCGCATTCGACTATCTGGCGATCCGATAAAGGTTTCATAAAAGTGTCTGTCCACAAATGGCTATTTTGCCCAAACTCTTCGTTGCTCTCAAAATTTAATCCTCGAAATATCGCCTATATGTCTGCGGTTAAATTCATCGAACGCCTCGATATAGAACAAAATATCTCATTTCTGAACAGACACCAGTCAATTGAGTGGTACCGTCTTTTTTTTCTGGTCGGAAGAGACGATTAAATCTACCAGTCGACTGGATCCGCCAATCGAGACATCGTCCCAGACAACCACCCGCTCAAGATGCGTGCCGTTCTCGATATGGGCTTCACCGATACAGGCCCATTCGCACAGTTCGATCTGCGCCGGAAGTTTGGCCCTCTTGGCGATGCAGTAGGGTTTTCGCACCGGCCCCGCCTCCTGCCAGCAGGGGATCTTGTCGGTGAGCAGACCATGATGAAGAGCAAGATACGACTCAGGTGTTCCCATATCCGTCCAGAAACTGCCATCTACCCGGTAGCAGTCGATCTCAACCCCCCGGCCAAGCAGCTTCCGATACAGATCAAGAATGCAGGAGTACTCTCCCGGTCTGATTTCCTGCAAAAGGGCCGGATCAATGACATGGAGGCCGGTAAAAGCCAGTTGGGTAAACTCGACCTTGTTGTCAAAACTTGCCACCTTGCCATCCTTGACCATGACGTTGTTGAAGAGGCGGCAATTATGCAAGGCCAGGGTAACCGCATTGCCTTTATCCACGTGATACCGATAAAAATCCAGCATATTCACGGTATGATAAATATCTCCGTTGGTAATCAGCAACGGTTCGTCGCGAAAGTGCCGAAGGGCTGTACGAAGCCCTCCTCCGGTCCCCAGAATGACCTCTTCTTCCTGAATTATAACTCCGGGCAAGCCGTTCAAAACATGTACAACCTGTTCCCGCAGATGATGGCAATTCACTACGATTTGATCGAACCCCAGATTCTGCAGCCGTTTTATAGTGAGGATAAGGAGTGGTTGGTTGAGGATGGGAAAGAGAGGTTTGGGACGAATAAGAGTGTGTGGCAACAGCCTGGTACCAAAACCGGCTGCCAGAATCATTGCTTGCATAGTACCTCTTCTTCAGAAGTTGAGATTATACTGAAATCACACCAATAAAGAGCGCACGGCCTATTCTACTCCATCAGCAGGGAACCATCACCCCTTTCAGTAACTCCAACAACGATTATACCGGATTTATTCGCCTCATTAATCATTTCTTCACGATCAAACAACAGGGATTGCCCCGCTTCCACCGCAAGAACCGCGCCTTTAACCTCCTGCAGGGTCTTGATCGTGTTCAGCCCTGTCGCCGGAAGGTCGAAGCGGAAATCCTGCCCGGGTTTTTTTACTTTTACAACAACAGCCTTTTCCTTGGCAAGAATTCCGCCGCGCAGGATGGCTGCATCCGTTCCCTCGATAGCCTCGACTGCGAGAACGGTACAGTTGCGAACTACCACGCACTGGCCGATATCGAGTTTACCGATGGCCCTGGCGTTCTGCCAGCCGAAGGCAATATCGCGACGCTGCTTTTCATTCGGTCGGGCTTTCGTCAAAATGCCTACCGGAAAAAGGAGATGGCGAAGATAGATGGTCGATTCCAGGACTTTAATCCCTTCCTGTTCCAAAGCTGTCGCAATGGCACGCAAAATAGCGTCATCCTGCTTCCGGTCGATCTTGTTCCACAGGGAAAGCGCCTTGAAATCCGGCAGAACATCTCGAAAAATCTGAGTCTTGGTGATCGTTCCGAGAAAAACCGTCTCCCCGACTCCTTCTTTTTTAAAAAAGGAGATAACCTTGCCGAGTTGTCCCAGTTTCACCCAGACGACGGCATCGGCAGCCTCGGCAACCTGGGTATCGGTTTCTCCTTTATGGGCGACCACTATCACCCGGCGGCCTTCTTTATGCGCCGCCTCGATAAACAGCAGGGGAAACTGTCCGCCCCCGGCGATTATGCCTATATTTCGTTCATCTCCTGCCATGAACTACCGACTAATCTTCTACGGTCTGTTTAACGACACCGCGTTTGGAATCCTCGAAGAACCGAACCAGCGTCTGGACCTCCGCACAATCGGGAAACTCATTTCTGGCAACTTCGATGGCGTCCTTCATCAACAGGGTCGGCGTCCTGAAAATTATCCGGTAGGCCGTGTCTAGCATTTTAATAGTTTCCCGACTGAAACCGTTCCGCTTCAACCCGACCTTGTTGACTCCGGAGATCCTGGTACGGTTTCTGGTTCCGGCAATAATAACATAAGGCGGCACATCAAGGCTGATCCCCGAGACCCCGCCGATATAACTGAACGTCCCGATGCGGCAGAACTGATGGATAGCGACAAGACCGCCGATAGAAGCCCGATCGCCAACCTCGACGTGTCCGGCCAGGGTGGCAACATTGGCCATGATAACATGGTTGCCGATTACACAATCGTGGGCAACATGGGTATATGCCATCAGGAGGTTATTGTTGCCGATGATCGTTTTCATATGACCGCCGGGTGTTCCCCGGTGGATCGAGGCAAATTCCCTGATCTGATTGTCGGAGCCGATAATCAGCTCGGTCGGCTCGCCCTTGTAACTGAGATCCTGTGGGGCACCGCCGACAATGGCAAAGGAACCGATAAGGTTTCTCTCGCCAATGGTCGTCGGACCGGAGACAACTGCATGGGCCTCAATTCTTGAATCGGCGCCGATGCGGACTCCGGCTTCAATAACGGCATAGGGACCGACATATACTGAGGAATGGAGCTCGGCCCTGGAATCTACTACTGCGGTTGGGTGTATGGACATGTGTTCTGCTCTATGAATGGGAATATTATTGGTGTTCCGACATACGTTCTTTCCAAGGCTGTGAAAGCTGCTTTCCTTACCTGCTCTGCACAATTATTGCAAGGAATTTCGCATGGGCAAATCGCCTTCACCCTTCTCTGGCTCTTGAGTATACAGTATTGATTATGAAAAGGAAGCCATGAGTTCGGCTTCGGCGACCACCTGACCGTCAACTACTGCGGCTGCCGACATGATCATTATTGCCCGTTTCTGTTTTAAGAGCTTCAGGGTAAAAATCAACTGATCCCCCGGCACTACCGGTTTTCTAAACCTCGCCTTGTCGATCCCGGCAAAAAACAGCAGTTTTGTGCCGATAGCTTCAGGATTGGCGTAAAACGCCATGATCCCGCCGACCTGGGCCATGCCTTCAAGAATCAACACGCCGGGCATTACCGGTCTTGCCGGAAAATGACCCTGGAAGAAAGGTTCGTTGATGGTCACGTTTTTCAGACCGACGATTTCCTTGCCCATCGTAAGCGACAGAATCCTGTCGACCATCACAAAGGGATAACGGTGCGGCAACAGTTTCAAAATCTCCATAATATCTATTTTCTCAGGAACAACAAACTCGCTCATCCATCTCTCCTTCACGCTTTATCATTTTCGGCCTGACCGGTCAGTTCGGCAAGGACTTTGGTATTTTTTCTTACCGCACTCTGCAATTCGGGCAATTTGCCGAAGACCGCACAGCATTTGGCCCACTGCCGAACGGGAATCGCCGGCGTTCCACCGACAACCGCGCCTTTCGGCTGGTCGTTATGAACGGCGCCTCTTGCGGCCACCATGACCTGGTCGCCCAGAGTGATATGCCCGGTGGCGGCAGCCTGGCCGCCCATCACCACATTCCGGCCAAGGGTTGTCGAACCGCTGATGCCGACCTGGGCCACCAGCAGACTGTTTTCGCCGACAATGACATTGTGGGCGACCTGCACCAGATTGTCGATCTTCGCCCCGGCCTTGATCCAGGTAACTCCGTAGGCTGCCCGGTCGATACAGCAGTTTGCTCCTATTTCCACATCATCGTCAATCCGCACAATGCCGACCTGGGGACGCTTGATGTGTTCGCCCCGTTCGTTGGCCGAATAGCCATAGCCGTCACTGCCGATCACGGTGCCGGAATGGATGGTAACCCGATTGCCGACGATACAACCGGCATAGACGGTAACATTGGCCTTGATCGTCGTATCGTCGCCGATCTTGACATCGTCGCCGATCACCGCACCCGGTTCTATGCAGACCCGCTCGCCGAGTTGCACCCGGTTGCCGATACATGCTAAAGGGGCGATGGTAATCTCCTTGCCGAGAAGGCACTCCTCGCCGACAAATGCCCGGGGGTGAACGCCTTGGGCGGCAAACGGCCGGGCCACGAAATAGCTGTGGATAATGGCCACGGCGAGATAAGGATCCTTGACCTGAATGAGCGGTGCCCCCGTCTTCTTCTCAACTCCGAGGGGGACGATGACGGCGCCGGCCCTGGTCGATGCGAGCAGATCCACTTTGCCGGCCTTTGCCAGAAAGGAAATCTCTGTGACACCGGCACTGTCCAAAGGAGCAAAACCTTTGACAAGCAACGATCTGTCGCCGACAACCTGCCCCTTCACCATGTCGGCCAGTGCACCGACGGTTGTTTCTTTTTCAGTCATGTCTACCATTTTAGTAGAGGAAATATTTAGCTCGCGTGCGATCAAACGCCTGCAATTCCGATTGCCAGGTTTCTTCAATGTGCTGCACCGGTCGCCCGTTCTCAAGCTGAACACGGATATCCGTGTCGCCAAGAATCAGGTCCATGGGCAGTCGTTCGAATTCATATTCATAGGGAGGCTCTTTATAGCGAAAATCTCCGGGATATAACAGCATCGCCGCCTGCAGCATGGCCAGACTGGTCCGGTAGGAAAGATACGTCTCCCGGTCGGTCACATGGATCTGGAATCCATGACACGACTCCCCGGCCCACTTGCCGGAGGTGGGCTGAAAAACGATCGGTCGGAGGAAACACCCAGGCAGGTTGGTCTCGCCGATTTTCTTCAACATCTGCTCGTGACGCCAGTAAGGGGCTCCGACAAATTCAAAAGGCAAGGTCGTGCCCCGGCCTTCCGAAACATTGGTGCCTTCCCAGATAACCTGCCCCGGATAGACTAAAGCCGTTTCCGGTGTCGGCATATTGGGAGAAGGGGTAATCCAGGGAAACCCGCAGTCGCGGAAATGCATGTGCCGTCGCCAGCCCCGCAGCTTTACGACCTCCAGTTGAGCGCCGATACCGAATTCGGTATTGATCAACAGCGCCAGTTCGGCAAAAGTGAGGCCGTGCCGCATGGGAATCGGATAGAGGCCGACAAACGAGCGACAGTCTTCCCGGAGAATATTACCCTCGATTTTCTCCCCGCCAATGGGATTGGGGCGATCGAGCACAACCACTTTCTTGCCCAGGGCTGCAGCCACTTCCAGGCAATACGCCATGGTGTAGAGAAAGGTGTAGACCCGGGTACCGACATCGACCAGATCGATAAGGAGCACATCGAGCCGGTCGAACATCTCCGCAGTCGGCCGCCGGTGTTCTCCGTACAGACTGAAGACGGGCAGGCCGGTAAGCTCGTCGAGCGAATGATCCGACTCGATCATGTTGTCCTGTTTTTCCGAAAAAAAGCCATGCTGCGGCGAAAACAGACAGGTCAACCGGTCGCCGTATTTTTGCTGCAGGAGGATTCTGCCATGGCTAAGTGAACGTCCGGTGGACGCCTGATTGGAAAGATAACCTATTCTTTTTCCGGCAAAAGAATACGACTCATCGTCGACCAGTACCTCGAGTCCGACCTGAAACATAATAAACCAGCGTAAATTTTTAATTTTTTTTATATTATTGCAAAATTGCAGAACGAGAGTGCTATCTTAATGGCGGGAACCGGAAAAGTCAAAATGTAGATGGTCTGCAATGCCGCGGGAGGAAAGATTTATTGCAAATCGTCTCCTCCCCGGATTTCAGGATCGGAAGCGATCGAAATGGACAAACTCGTTCTGTTCCCGACGTTTCGGCACCGGAGGGTCATGATCGGGATAGCCCAGGGGAATGAGGGCAACCAGCTCGTATCCCTTGGGAACTCCGAGAAACTCCTCAGCGGTGGTATGATCGAAAGAGCCGACGATGACCGAGCCAAGCCCCAGCTCACAGGCCTTGAGACTGAGAGTCTGACTGATAATTCCGAGATCATAGAGAAACCAGTGCTGATATCTGGTCACCTGCTGGCCTTTGTAATAGCCCGACTTCAGCGGATCGCCGCAGATCCCAATGACTAAGGGGGCGGTTTCCATGGATTTTGTCGCCGGATTTTTCGGGGAGAGCAGGCTTGCCAGCTTCAGCTTATCCTCCACTGCCCGGACAACGATGAGCTCCCAGCACTGCAGGTTGCCCCAGGAAGGAGCGTACCTTGCCGCCTCAAACAGCTCGGTCAGTTTTTCAGGCTCCACCGGTTTTTCCTGAAATCGCCTGATGCTTCTTCTTTTTATGATAAGGTCTTCCATTGTTCATATCCCAATTTATGAATTAAAAACAAGTCATCCGAGGCACTCAGGCAAACTCGTTCAGGATCTCCCGTGCTATGATCAGGCGCTGAATCTCACTGGTTCCCTCATAGATCGTGGTAACACGAACGTCCCGGGCCAACCGCTCGATGGGAAATTCTTCGGTATAGCCGTAACCGCCGAAAATCTGCATGGCCTCATAACAGGCCCTGTTAGCCGCCTCCGTGGCAAAGAGTTTGGCCATCGAGGCTGCTTTGGCATACGGTCGTTTCTGTTCTTTTTTGAAAGCGGCATTCAGCAACAGCAACCGGGCTGCCTCCAGCTCGGTATACATGTCGGCGATTTTCCATTGGATTGCTTGAAACTCGCTGATTTTCCGGCCAAATTGCGACCGCTCGAGAGAATACCGGGTAGCTCTGTCCATAGCCTCCAGGCCGATGCCAAGGGCCAGCGAGCCGATGCCGATCCGCCCTCCGGCGAGTTCGGCAACCGCCACCCGGAAACCATCGTTCTCCTTGCCCATCAGGGCGCTGGCCGGGATCCGGCAGTCCTGAAACAACACCTCGTTGGTAGGCGAGGCGCGCTGGCCCATTTTCTTTTCTTTTCTGCCGACGATCAGGCCCTTCGTGCCCGCCTCAATCAAAAACAGGCTGATCCCTTTGCCTTTGGGGGCTGTCGGGTCGGTCACCGCCCAGACGACAAAAACCCCGGCAAAGGTGGCGTTACTGATAAAAATCTTCGAACCGTTGAGCACCCACTCCTGCCCGTCCCGCACCGCCATGGTGGACATCGACGCCGGATCGGAACCGGCTCCCGGTTCGGTGAGGGCAAAGGCCCCGGCCGGATACTCGCCGCTGCAAATCCGCGATATATATTTTTCCTTCTGTTCCTCGCTGGCCAGGGCCTGGATAACCTCACACACCATATTATTCACCGAAACCGTCTCCGCCGTTGCGGCGCAGGCGCGGCCGAGTTCGGTTACGGCAACACTGAAGGCAACGGCACCCGCTTCCGAACCGCCATAGCTATCCTCAATATTGAGGCCCATAAAACCGAGTTCGGCGAGTTTGGTCAGATTGGTGAAAAATATCCTGTCGTCTTCGCCTCGGTCAAGTCCCGCCGCCGCCGGTTCCAGTTCGGCCCGAGCAAACTCCCTGGCGGTTTCCTGTATCAGCCGTTGCTCCTCGCTCAGATCAAAATTCATAGGTAGTCCTTTGTTGTCCTGTTATTTGTCCTGGAAGTTGGGTGTACGCTTCTCAAGAAATGCACTCATCCCCTCTTTTTGATCGAGGCTCGAAAAACAATGGGCGAAAAGATCGGCTTCGTAAGTACAGGCTCTGTTCAGATCCATCTCCATGCCGTTATTTACCGCTTCCTTGCAGAGACGCACGGCGCCCGGCCCGCGCGAGGCTATTTTCAGGGCAAGGGCGCGGCATTCCGCCATCAGGTTTTCCGGTGCCACGACTCTGTTGACGAGACCGATCCGGCAGGCCTCTTCGGCGTCGATGATGTTGCCGGAAAAAATCAGTTCATTTGCCAGTCCCTTGCCGATCAGCCTCGGCAGCCGCTGGGTACCGCCAAACCCGGGAATAATGCCGAGATTGACCTCCGGCTGGCCGAATTTGGCATTTGTGCCGGCAAGGCGCATATCGCAGGAAAGAGCAAGTTCGCAACCGCCGCCGAGGGCAAAGCCGTTTACCGCGGCAATTACCGGTTGGGGGAGGTATTCGATGGTGTGCATCACCTCATGACCGAGTTTCCCGAAAACCTTGCCGGCTTCGGGCTCAAGGGCCTGCATAAACGATATATCCGCTCCCGCGACAAAGGCCTTTTCACCGGCACCGGTAATAATCACAGCCCGAATGCTGCGGTCCTCGGCCAACTCCCTGAAACAGTCACGCATCTCCAGAAGTGTTTCTTTATTGAGTGCATTTAATGACTTCGGCCGGTTTATTGTTACCGTGGCGATTGCTTCCGATTTTTCGATAAGTAGATTTTTGAGTTCCATGTCCCCCCCTTTGCTTGATATCTTAGATTCTCATGCTCAGCATTCACCCAAAGAAAATTTCCAGGCGCAATACCATCCTTCCGGGTGTGGGTCGGGTGGACAGCCCAGGCATTCGGTCTGTATTCTCTTATCTATTGCCCTGGCAAAATAGGAATATTCAACCAGTCCTCCCGACTTGCAGGGATAGTCTTCCAGCCCTTTGCGTTTTCTCGCATCCTGCACGCGGCACCGGTTCATCTGAAAGACAAAACCGGTCGGGGTCTCTTCGACAATCGACTGAGTATTGATACTTTCATAGACTCGAAAGCCCAGTGCCCTTTTCAGCCCATCAAGTCCCGGATTTTCGCCCAGTCCCAGGAACTCGCGGATGGTGTGGGCTTCGACGGGCGAGAACTGCGCCCAGCAGGAATCGTTGCAGCGTTTGGCCTCGTTCATGCCCCCGGCCTTTTCGATGGCCTGAAACCAGACACCGTCATTGACCAGCCAGTTTTTTGCCATTCGGTCCTTTACGGCAAGCAAAGCCTCGGGTTCCATCTCGAGAAGAAACGAAGGCACCCCGTCAACCATTTTAAAACCGAGAAGCTCGGCGAGGTGTTTCATCTGGATGGCAGAACTCTTTTCGGCAACCTGGCTGAGAATCGGCAGGGCCTTTTCCATTCCCATCTGGTGTTTTACTTCGGCAAACCAGAGGCCGTGGTGGAGAATGAGGCGATGAAAAAGATCGACAACAAAGCGCGCCGTTTCTTTATGATCCAGCTCCCTTGCCGCCCTTGCAGCATAAGGCTTATCGGTCGTTCCGCTCTCCATTTGCTGCCTCCTGTACGATGGTGATCCCGTCGGGAAAGCGGGTCAGCGGCTCCAGCCCCCGATCGGTTACCAGATGGGTGTTTTCGATGCCGACCACGCCTTTGCCGGGAAATATCGTTTTCGGTTCAAGGGCTATGGTCATGCCGGCCTCAAGCTTCAATTGCTGACCTTTGGCTAGAAAGGGGTATTCATCGAGCTCGAGCCCCACACCATGTCCGGTAAAACGAATCCTCCTGTCCCCCACTCCCATGAAATTTTCGCTGTATCCTTGTTTTTCCGCAAGCTCTACCATCAGGTCGTAGATTTCACCGGTGGCGACACCCGGCCTGGCTGTCTCCTTTATCTGCTCCTGGATGGCAAGCATCGCCTCGTGGGCTGCCTGGAGCTTGTCCGATACCGGGCCGATGGAAAATATCCTTGCATGATCGGAGAGATAGCCGTCGAGAGCAAACACATAGTCGACCAGCACCGGTTCGTTTGCTGCGATTTTCTTAAAACCGGCACCCTGACCGACAACTCCGCTGACTCCGGTCCCTCCGGTCGGCGATGCGAGATAACTCGGGACGGCCGCCGCATCGCCGGACAGCAGATGGCCGTAAAACAGCTCGCTGCCCCACAGCCGCATGCGAACGATGCCCTGATGGCCGAGGCTCCTGGCATAGCCCTCCAGCTCTCCGGCCAGAGCGACTTCAGTCTTGCCGGCTACAAGCAGCTCGGGGACCCGCGCCGCGACTTTATCCGACAAGGCCGCGGCAGCACGCATCTTGCCGATCTCAAAATCCGACTTCACCGCCCGGATAAGGCGAATGTCGTTGGAAATATCGACAATCCTCGACGTATCGAAAATCTTCAGGTACTGAAAATAGAGGTTTACCGGCAGCACGTCAAGTTCCATACCCAGTACGGAAGGCTGTGGATAGCCATAGCCGGCAAGAATCTCGGGAATCTTTTTGTAACCGGCAAGCGAGACGATTTCGTCGAGTGTCGATTCCTGCAGAGCCCGCTCGTATTCCTTAAAGATCATCAGGACCGGCTTGCCGGCCGCGGGCACGTAGAGCCAGCCTTGCTGGGAAGTTCCGGAAAAATAGAAAAGATCGGTTTTCTGGACGATCAGTGCTCCGTCCATGCCCTGGGCTAGCATCGCCTGCTGCAGTTTGTCGATCCTTGCCGCAAGCTCATTGGCCGGAACATTACCGTTGCTCTTTGCCATAACTCCTCCTTGGGTTTAGTACCTTACAGATTGTTTTCGTTTTGATAAAAACAAGAAAAAAATCTGCGAAAGGTACTTATCCCCCTTGTGGGGGGTCAGTACTGATAAAAACCTCTGCCGGTCTTCCGTCCCAGCCAGCCCACCTCGACATACTTGCGGAGCAGCGGGCAGGGACGATATTTGGAATCCTTAAAGCCGTCGTATAACGTCTCCATGATGGCGAGGCAGGTATCGAGCCCGATCAGATCGGCGAGAGCCAGCGGCCCCATGGGGTGATTCATGCCGAGCTTCATGACGGTATCGATATCTTCCGCCTTACCGACGCTCTGATAGAGACAGAAGATCGCCTCGTTGATCATCGGCATGAGAATTCTGTTGGCGATAAATCCCGGATAATCGTTGGCTTCGGCGGGAGTCTTGGCAAACTTCCTGCAGAGTTCCCAGGTAATGTCAAAGGTCTCCTGGCTGGTTGCCAGACCCTTGATGACCTCGACCAGTTTCATCAACGGCACCGGGTTCATGAAATGCATGCCGATTACTTTTTCAGGCCTTTTGGTCTGGGCGGCGATCCGGCCGATGGGAATCGACGAGGTGTTGGTCGCCAGAATCGTATGGGGCGGACAGAAGGCGTCCAGATCGCGAAAAATCTTGAACTTCAGATCCTCTCGTTCGACTGCGGCTTCAACCACATAGTCTACTCCGGCCATATCGGCAAGATTGGTGGTGGTCGATATCCGTCCGAGGATGGCGTCACGGTCGGCTTCGCCGAGTTTTCCCTTCTCAACGCTCCGGCCAAGATTTTTTTCGATTGCCGCCAGGCCTTTTTGCGTAAACTCCTCTTTAATATCGCTCATAAGGACGGCAAGTCCGCTGGCTGCCGCAACCTGGGCTATTCCGCCGCCCATCTGACCCGCACCGATTACCCCGAATTTCTTAATTTCCATGGTATTTCTTTCACTCCTTAGCGATTTATAACCAGCGCCACGGCCTCGCCGCCGCCAAGACACAGGGAGACAAGGCCGCGTTTTGCATCCCGTCTTGCCATCTCGTACAGAATCGTGGTGAGCAGTCGAGCCCCGCTTGCACCAATCGGGTGACCTAGAGCGACACTGCCGCCGTTGACATTGACTATGGCCGGATTAAGTTCAAGAACCCTGTTGATCGCAACCGATGTGCCGCTGAAGGCTTCATTGATTTCGAAAAGATCGATATCTGAAAGCGTAACACCCTCTTTTTTAAGTACTTTCGGAATAGCCAGGATCGGCGCCATGAGCACGTACTGCAGCTCGATGCCGGCCGAAGCCTGTGCTCCCACCTCAGCCATGATGGTGCAGCCAAGCTCCTCGGCCTTTTCCCGGCTCATCATCACGAACGCCGCCGCCCCGTCGCTGATGATCGAGGCATTGCCGGCGGTGCCGACACCATCTTTCTTGAAAGCCGGGCGCATCTTCTGCAGACTCTCGTAGCTTGTCTCGGCCGGACATTCATCGTCGGCAAACATCTTGAAGTCACCGTTCTTCTGGGGGATTGGCACCGGAACGATCTCATCGCAAAAGACCCCTTCCCGAACGCATTTTACCGCCCGTCGATACGATTCCTCGGCAAATTTATCCTGATCGACCCTGTTTACCTGCCATTTTTCACAGATCAGCTCGTTGGACATGCCCATGTGGAAATCGTTGACCACATCCCACAGCCCGTCGTGGACCATATGATCCTCGATCTTGCCGGGCCCCATCCGGTGCCCCCATCTGGCTTTTTCAAGGTAATATGGGGCCATGCTCATATTTTCCATGCCGCCGGCGACCACCACATCGGCGTCTCCGCACTGGATGGCCTGAGCGGCAAGCATGACAGCCTTAAGGGATGAACCGCAGACTTTATTCACCGTTATCGCCTCGACCTCCTGGGGGAGTTCGGCTTTTATGGCCGCCTGTTTGGCGGGATTCTGGCCATAACCGCACGGCAGCACCATTCCCATGATACACTCATTGACCTGGACTTTGTCGATTCCGGCGCGGCGGACAGCCTCCTTGATGACCAGGGCTCCGAGGTCTGTTGCACCAATCCTGCTGAGCGTTCCGCCAAAACTGCCGAACGGCGTTCTCACCGCACTGACGATCACTGCTTTTATCATTATTATTATTCCCCCATTGTTCAGCTGATTCTATATCCTTGAGTTCTTCTATGCCGCTCGCAACATTGAAGAATACCGTATCAATGCGACATAAGCTGTTGATGAAATTGGAATTTTCAAATTCAGATGTCCGTCGCTACAAATCCGACCAAGCGCTCAATCGCTTCATTATGGTGACCTACAGTTACTCTTTTGTCAATCATTTTCGCACCTCTTATTGCCGCTCAATCTTCCCGTTATCGCCGGGAATCTTATGAATCGTCGCATTGATGATTACAAATAGTTAAAATATCAAATCGTTATATCATGCTAAAGACAATGTATTAAAACAGAATTTATCTTACTCCTGCAATACAATAAAAAAATGTTTTGACAAACATTCATAATTATTATCTAGTGCAACAAAGAATCCGACCGAGCGCTCAGTTGTGCTCCGGCAAAGAAAAAGAGGAAGAGGTCTTAAACGCGAACATCATTTTCAAATCTGAACTGTAAGGAGTCACTGATGGGTATGGAAAATCTGTACAGAGAAGTAATGGACCTTAACATGATGGATGATAATGACCGTAAAAGGGATTGCGCGAAGGCTTTTTTCGAAAAGCTCAACTTCATGAAGATGCCGGAGTATTTCAACTGGGCGTCGGAAATTTTCGAAGGACTGCATGTTAAGGAACGCGGCGACAAGAAGGCTCTCATCTGGGCCGATATCGCCACTGCCGAAAGCAAGAGTTTCACCTACCAGGAATTTGCCTTCCGCGGTAATCAATGCCTGAATAAACTCAGAAGCTCAGGCGTCGACAAAGGCGACAACATGTACATGATGGTGCCGATCTACCCGGAAACCTGGTTTGCCCATTATGCCTGCATCAAGGGCGGCATAGTTGCCGTTCCCACCGCCACGACGATGACCCAGCGCGAGCTTGAATTCAGATTCGAAGCGTATCCGCCGGACTCGATCATTGCCGATGTAATTTACACCGATATCATCGATGCGGCTCTCAAGACGACGAAAATGGTACCCAAAGTAAAACTCGTCCTCGGCGACAAGGAAGGCTGGACCAGCTACTCCGCCCTCACTGCTGAGGCTGTCAATGCCGAACCGGCCAAGACTAAATCCAGCGATCTCCTGTTCTGCTTTTTCACCTCCGGCACCACCGGTTTGCCGAAGCGGGTAGGTCATACCGCCGTCTCCTATCCTCTCGGTCATCTGTCCACTTCGGTCATGACCGGCATCCGCACCGATGACATCCATCACAATTTAAGCGCCCCGGGGTGGGCCAAATGGGCATGGTCGAGCTTCTTCGGCCCCCTCAACGTAGGCGCCACCGGCTCGGGTTTCCATTTCACCGTCCTCGACGGCCATAAATACCTGACCGCGCTTACCACCCATAAGATCTCCACCTTCTGCGCCCCGCCGACCGCCTGGCGGATGTTTATCAATCTCGACACCTCCAAATACGATTTTTCCGCCCTGCGTCAGTCGATCGGCGCCGGCGAACCGTTGAATCCGGAAGTAATCACCAAATGGAAAAAACTGACCGGCACCGAGATCAGGGATTTTTACGGCCAGACCGAGTCGACCGCGATGATCGGTAATCATCCCTGGATGAACGGCAAGATGCGCAGCGGTTCCTTCGGCCAGCCGTCATTCATGTACGATGTTGCCCTGATGGACGATGACGGCAAGGAAATTACCACGCCGGATGAACCGGGACACATTGTGGTCAAGCTCGACAAGTGGCGGAGCATCGGACTCTTTACCGAATATATCGGCAGCCCTGAGAAGATGGCCGGTGTTTTCATCAATAACGCGTACTACACCGGCGACCGGGCCACCTTTGACGAAAACGGCTACTGGTGGTTCGTCGGCCGCAGCGACGATGTTATCAAATCCTCCGATTTCCGCATTGGCCCGTTTGAGGTTGAAAGTGCGCTTATCGAGCATCCTTCGGTTGCCGAATCTGCGATCGTCGGCGTTCCCGACCCGAAACGTCATCAGCTTGTTAAAGCCTTCGTTATCCTCAAGCAGGGATACGAGCCATCACGAGAGCTGGCCCTGGAATTATTCCAGCATACGATCAAGATCCTGGCGAAGTTCAAGATCCCGCGGATCATCGAATTCGTGCCTGCGGTCCCGAAAACCCTGAGCGGCAAGATCCGCCGGGTCGAACTTCGTCAACAGGAAACGGAGCGTCAGGAAAAGCAAGGAAAAGGCAGCAAGGATGAATATTTTTACTGGGATTTCCCGGAATTGAGTTCCAAGAAAGAAGAATCCCGCAATTGATTTAAAAGATAGCCTTTCGTTTGCCTGCGGGCCCGGCGCGCATGATTGGTCCCGGTCTGAAACCAAGAGTGCGTGCCGGTCCTATTTTTCAGGAGGAGCAAAAACAATGAATTTCGAATTGACTGAAGAACAAAATCTCATCCGCGACATGGTCCGCGAATTCGCCGAAGCGGAAGTCGCACCGACCGCAGCTCTCCGGGATGAAGAGGAACGCTTCGACCGCGCCTTGATGTTCGACCGGCTGGCCGAACTTGGCCTCACCGGCATCGTCTTTCCCGAAGAGTACGGCGGCGCCGGGGCCGATTACCTCAGCTATGCCATCGCGGTCGAAGAACTCTCCCGGGTCTGTGCCTCAACCGGAGTGACACTCTCCGCCCATCTCTCGCTCTGCGCCAATCCCATCTATCTTTTCGGCAGCGAAGAACAGAAACGGCAATTCCTGGTGCCGCTTGCCCAGGGTGAAAAATTGGGTGCCTTCGGCCTGACCGAACCGTCAGCGGGATCCGACGCCGGCGGTACCAAGACTACTGCGGTAAAAGACGGCAACGAATGGATTCTCAACGGCACCAAAATCTTTATCACCAATGCGGGTGATGCGGAAACCTATGTTGTTTTAGCCAGAACCGACAAAGAGGCATTGAAACACTACGGCATCAGCGCCTTTATCGTCGAAAAAGGCACTCCCGGCTTTTCCTTTGGCAAGAAAGAAAAAAAGATGGGCATTCGCAGTTCTCCTACCATGGAACTGGTCTTTGAGAATTGCCGTATCCCTCGGGGGCAAATGCTGGGTGAGGAGGGACAGGGCTTTAAAATCGCCATGAAGACCCTTGACGGCGGCCGCATCGGCATCGCCTCCCAGGCTCTCGGGATCGCCCAGGGCGCACTGGAGGCGGCAGTGAACTACGCCAAGGATCGAAAACAGTTCGATACCCCCATCGCCAGGTTTCAAGGGGTGCAATTCCAACTTGCCGACATGGCGACCCAGATCGAAGCGGCAAGACTTCTGGTCTACAGTTCAGCCTATAAAGCCGGCAACGGTTTATCCTACTCGCAGGCTTCGGCCATGGCCAAACTTATGGCCAGCGAAACGGCGATGCGGGTGAGTACGCAGGCCGTCCAGATTCTCGGCGGTTACGGCTACACCCGGGAATTCCCTGTCGAAAGGATGATGCGCGATGCCAAGATAACCGAAATTTATGAAGGAACAAGCGAAGTGCAGCGTCTTGTCATCGGCACCGCCCTGACAAGATAGCAGACACCTCTGCCATTCAAGAGATAAGACAGGACAAAGGAAATGAAGATTCTGGTATGCATCAAACAGGTTCCGGACATGGAATCCAAATTCAAGATCGCCGGCGACGGGAAATGGTATGACAGCGCCGATCTGGTCTTCCGGATGAACGAATACGATGAATACGCGGTTGAACAGGCGGTTCGGCTGAAGGAGCAGGTTGGCAGCGCCGATGTCACCGTCCTCTCGATCGGCGGCGACAGGGTAAAAGAGACCATGAAGAAGGCGCTGGCCATGGGCTGTGACCGCGGAGTTCATATTGCCGATAATCAGGCCTGGGCGAAAGACCCCATGGTAATCGCCGGCATCATTGCCGAATATGCTGGGCCGGAGAGTTTTTCATGCATCTTCACCGGAATGCAGTCCCAGGATCGGGGCAGTGCCCAGACCGGCGTGCTGCTCGCCGAGATGCTTGGTCTGCCGTGCGTCACGACGATTGTTGATTTTTCCTACAGCGATGGACGATTCACCGTTAAGCGGGAACTGGAAGGCGGCATAAAAGCCCTGGTCAACGTGCAAGGGCCGGCGGTCTTCACCTGCCAGCTCGGTCTGAACACTCCCCGCTACCCGACCCTGCCGAATATCATGAAAGCGAAAAAGAAAGAACTGCAGAGCCTCCCGGTCGAACACTTGCAGAAAATTGCTCTCCATCAGAAAACCGAACGGCTTTTCTTCCCGGAGAAAAAGAGCGGCGGCCTGGTGCTCGAAGGGGACGCAGCCGACCTCGCCGACCGGCTGATCACCATCCTGAAACAAAAAACTGCAGTTCTTGCCTAGGGGGATATGATTATGAAAGTACTGCTGGTGGCAGAATCCCGGGAGGGCAAGCTGCTTGGAAACATCAATGAACTGCTCGGTTTTGCGAAAAATCTGGCGGTTGAAACCGCTGTTTTTCTCGTCGGCAAAAACGACAGTCTGCCGAAATTTTCCGGCAGACTTTATCTCGCGCCTGTCGAAAAACATCTCGAATATAATCCTGACGGCCATAAAGCCCTCCTGCTCGAAGTCGTCGAAAAGGAACATCCCGACTTGATCGTCTTCGCCCATTCTTCCTACGGCTGGGATCTGGCGCCCCGACTGGCCTTCGCCCTGAAAGTCGCACAAATTTCGGAAGTTGTGGCTCTTGCCGATGACGGTTTTGTTGTCCCGGCCTGCAACTCCAAGCTCAGGCGTCAGGTGAAGAGTCTATCGCCGCGAACCGTTCTCACCCTGCAGGCCGGTGCTTTCCCGACCGTTGAAAATGGCGCGAGTCTGCCGGAGGTGATCCCTGTCGACACCGACACCGCCCCTCTTGTCGGCTTTGCAGGCTACGAAGCGGCGGCTCAAGGAGGCGTCGATTTGAGTAAAGCTTCTGTCGTTGTCAGTGCCGGCAGAGGAATCGGCAAACCGGAAAATATCGCTATGATTGCCGCCCTGGCCCAGGCTCTTGGCGGAGAATACGGGGCGAGCCGCCCTGTGGTCGATGCGGAATGGGTGGAGCATAACCGCCAGGTCGGCACCACCGGCCAGAGCGTTGCCCCCAAACTCTACGTTGCCTGCGGCATTTCCGGCGCCATCCAGCACCTGGCCGGCATGAAAAAGTCAGAGTTCATTGTTGCGGTGAACACCGACCGTGATGCGCCAATCGGCGAAATAGCCGATGTACTGGTGGTGGCCGATCTGAAGCAGTTCGTTCCGGTCATGACGGAGAAACTCAAGGCTCTTTGATCGAAAACCGTGGGAAATTCCTCACTTGTGGTATAGATTTTTCTTTTGTTCTCCCCATTTTTTGTATACGTTTTCCGAATTGACGTCGGCAACAGTTGAAAAACGAACGAAAAGATATTCCCGGGAGCAAAACAGATGGATAACGATAATGATTCACGCGAGGTCGCAACACATATAAAAAATCAGGATCTGGTAAAGGAGCGACGGCGCCAGATTGTCGACGGAGCGGTGAAGCTCTTCATCAAAAACGGCTACCACAAGACCACAACCCGAGCCCTTGCCAAAGAGACCGGGCTGTCGATCGGTTCACTGTATGAATATGTGTCGACCAAGGACGATGTGCTCTATTTAGTCTGCATAGCCATTCACTCGGAGGTAGAACAGGGGGTGAAAGAAGCCCTGGCCCGGCCGACCGTCGGCAAAGCGGCGCTGGCCGAGGTGATCCGCGAATATTTTCTGGTCTGCAACCGGATGAGCGACCATGTTCTGCTGATGTACCAGGTCACTCATTTTCTTCCGGAGAAATGGCAGATAAAGGTTCTTGAAGCGGAAATACGCATAACAAACCTGTTTATCGAGGCCATGCGCGAGTTGCGCGAACTTGGCAAACTGCCGAAGCTTGCCGATCATACAATCAACCTGATCGGCCATAATATTTCGGTGCTGGGCCACACCTGGGCGTTCAGGCGCTGGTATTTTGGTAAATTTTTCACCATAGAACAATATATTGAACAGCAGACGGAATTTATCATGAGTTTTCTTGAGGAAAAAAAGGAGTGAGGGGAAAATCCCCTTCACTCAATCCTCCAGCTTGATTCCTCTCCACTTTCCGTTTGTTTTTTACGTACAGCCACCCTATCATCATCCCCAGTCAATTTGGGCGACAGAAGGAGAAAACATGCAAGCGGATGTTCAAATCTACCGACCCAAAAACGTGGTGCGGGTTATCACCGCCACTTCACTGTTCGATGGCCACGATGCATCGACCAATATCATGCGCAGGATCATGCAGGATTCCGGCGTCGAGGTCATCCATCTGGCGCACAACCGATCGGTTCAGGAACTGGTCGACACCGCCATCTCGGAAGACGCCCAGGGGATCGCCATGTCCAGTTACCAGGGCGGCCACATGGAAGCTTTCAAGTACATGATCGATCTCTTGAAAGAAAGAAATGCCGCGCATATCAAAGTCTTCGGCGGCGGCGGCGGAGTAATTGTCGCCGACGAGATCAAGGAGCTGGAAAAATACGGGGTCGCGAAGATCTATTCGCCGGAAGACGGCGCGTCCATGGGACTGCAGGGCATGATCAACCAGATGGTTGAAATGCTCGATTTCCCCACTCTTCCCTGCCACGATCTCCAGCCCGAGCAGCTCGCCTGGAACAATTTCAAGACCATTGCCGGCTTTATCACCGCCGTGCAGCAGGCAAAAATCCGGGGCGATGGCGATCTGGATACGCTGAAGGCGGTTCTTACCCCGCTTGCCGGGAAAAACAACCCGCCGGTTATCGGCATCACCGGCACCGGCGGGGCCGGCAAGTCGTCGCTCACCGACGAGATAATTGTGCGGTTTCTTTACGATATCAAAGACATCCATATTGCCGTCATCTGCTGCGATCCATCTAGAAAAAAGACCGGCGGCGCCCTGCTCGGCGACCGTATCCGCATGAATTCGCTCGGCAACTCCGACAGGGTCTACATGCGCAGTCTCGCCACCCGCGACTCGGCAAGCGAAATCTCCGAAGCGCTGCCGGAAGCAATTCTTGTTGCCAAAGCCGCGGGCTTTGATCTGATCATTGCCGAGACCGCCGGTATCGGCCAGGGGGACTCGAAAATTACCGATATCGCCGATATATCGTTATATGTCATGACCAGCGAATACGGCGCTCCCTCCCAGCTGGAAAAAATCGACATGCTCGATTATGCCGATATCATCGTCGTAAATAAATTCGAGAAAAAAGGCAGCGACGACGCAATCCGCGACATCCGCAAGCAGGTCCAGCGCAACCGCAAACAATGGGATGTCGCCCCGCAGGATTTCCCGGTCTACGGGACCATCGCCTCCAAATTCAACGACGACGGGATCACTGCCCTCTATCACGGCATTATCGAAGAACTCGGCAAAAAGAGCGAACTGGTTCTGCAGCCCGGCCTGCCCAAGCCGGCCCAGAAGATGTCTTCGTCAAAATCGATTGTCATCCCTTCCGAGCGGATGCGCTATCTGTCGGAAATTACCCATACCGTCCGCGATTATCATGGCAGGACCAGGCAACAGGCCAAAGCTATCCGCAGGCATTACCACCTTGCGCAGTCCGTTGAGATTCTCGAGGCCGAAAACCGTGACGAATTCGGCAAGGCATTGAGGCTGTTGAAAAATAAAGCGGACTCTCTCGCCGAAGCAGTAACCGGGGAAACCGCCGCTCTCCTGCGGGGCTGGGAGAAAACCCGCGCCGCGTATTCCGGCGACGAGCTGGTCTATACCGTGCGTGATCGTGAGATCTGCGTGCCGCTCTACACCGAATCTTTGTCGCACTCGAAAATCCGCAAAATTTCCCTGCCCAAATTTACCGATCCGGCCGATATCTATATCTGGCTCCGCAAGGAAAACCTGCCGGGGTATTTCCCCTATACCGGCGGGGTATTTCCGATGAAACGGACCGGCGAAGACCCAACCCGGATGTTTGCCGGAGAAGGCGGCCCCGCCCAGACCAATAGACGGTTCAGGCTGCTCTCGGAGAATTACCAGGCGAAAAGGCTTTCCACCGCCTTTGATTCGGTGACGCTGTACGGCTGGGATCCTGCTGTCCGCCCCGACATTTACGGCAAGATCGGCACCTCCGGGGTCAGCATCTGCACGCTCGATGACGTCAAACTGCTCTACAGCGGCTTTGATCTCTGCTCCCCTACTACCTCGGTGTCGATGACCATCAACGGTCCTGCGCCGATCATCCTGGCGATGTTCATGAACACCGCCATCGACCAGCAGGTGGAAAAATTTGTCGCCGAAAACAACCGCGGTCCGGAAAACGGCGAGTATGAAGAGATTAAAGCAGGCGTTCTCGCCAATGTACGGGGTACCGTCCAGGCCGATATCCTGAAAGAGGATCAGGGCCAGAACACCTGCATCTTCTCGATCGAATTCGCCCTGAAAATGATGGGCGACATCCAGGAATACTTCATCGCCAAGAAGGTCAAAAACTTCTATTCGGTCTCGGTCTCCGGCTACCATATCGCCGAAGCCGGCGCCAATCCCATAACCCAGCTGGCCCTCACCCTCTCCAACGGCTTCACCTATGTCGAGTACTACCTGGCCCGCGGTATGGATATCGATGAGATCGCCCCGAACCTGTCGTTCTTCTTCTCCAACGGCATGGACCCGGAATACACCGTGATCGGCCGGGTGGCACGGCGCATCTGGGCTGTCGCCATGAGGGAAAAATACGGAGCAAAGACCACATCCCAGCGGCTCAAGTATCATATCCAGACCTCAGGCCGGTCTCTGCACAGCCAGGAGATCCAGTTCAACGATACCAGAACAACCCTGCAGGCCCTCTGCGCCATCTACGACAACTGCAACAGTCTGCACACCAATGCCTACGATGAGGCGATCACCACGCCCTCGTCGGAGTCGGTGCGCCGGGCACTGGCCATTCAGCTGATCATCAACCGGGAATGGGGCCTGGCGAAAAACGAGAATCCGAACCAGGGCAGCTTTATCGTCGAGGAACTCACCGATCTGGTCGAAGAGGCGGTGCTCGGCGAATTCGACCGGCTCACTGAGCGAGGCGGCGTGCTCGGCGCCATGGAAACCGGCTACCAGCGCAGCAAGATTCAGGAAGAATCGATGTACTACGAGCGCTTGAAGCATTCCGGCGAGATGCCGATCATCGGCGTTAACACCTTCCGTAATCCCGATGCCGATTTCGATGCCATGAATGCCACCCTGGAGCTGGCGAGATCGACCGATGACGAAAAAAATGAGCAGATCGATCGGCTTGCCGCTTTCCATAACAAACATCACGATGAGAGCCCGGCCGCCCTGGCACGGCTGAAAGAGGTGGCGCTTGCCGGCGGCAATATTTTCGCCGAACTGCTCGACACCGTCAAATACTGCAGCTTGGGCCAGATCTCAAACGCCCTCTACGAGGTCGGCGGCCAGTATCGCCGTAATATGTAGCCCCACCTGTCTGTAAACAGAGAGGGAGTGCAGCAGTCAGCCGCACTCCCTCCGATCAATGGCCGACAGCAAATGCCCTTTGCAGAAGAACGACCGGGCAATGAGATCTTGTATTCTTTGCAAAAAAACGGAATAATCAAGGTTCTCAAATAACTCAGCCATACGGTCAGCATTCAGATGATACGCGACATTACCGCCAGATTATATTCGGATATCCCCCAGGAACGGCTCTATCATTACACCAGCTTCACCGGCCTGCTCGGCATCGTCGACTGCAGAGCACTCTGGGCCAGCGATATCAGGTATATGAACGATTCAGCCGAATTGAAGCATACGGCGGATCTCATTCGCACCGAAATTACTCACCGCATCGGCATGGGTCACCCCAAGCCCGACCTCCTCAACCAGTTTCTCGACTGGGTTACCCACCGTATCACCAACGGCCATATGCTGTTTGCCTCGTCCTTCCGCTCCAATGGCAACCTGCTCAGTCAATGGCGGGGATACAGCAGGCTCGGCAAAGGCGTGAGCCTCGGTTTCAGCCCGGACTATATCCTGCGCTGTGCAGAACTACAGTCTTTCCAGATCGGCAGATGTATATACTGCTGCGATCACCAGGCACTGCTGATCCGCCAGGTAATCGATGCGATCGAAGCCCTGGCCGATAAACACGACCGAACCGGCGACAGCCGGGAAAAAAACATCGTCGACGACTCCTATCAGTCAATCTTTCAGATGATCGAGAGCGATCTGCTGCGGATCGCCGCTATCCTGAAACACCCGTCGTTTCGTGAAGAAGAGGAGTGGCGGATCATCTCGCCGGTGATAACCGATTATGTAGAAGCTTCGGTTCTTTTCCGAGAGGGAACGTCGATGCTGGTGCCGTATATCCAGTTTGAACTCATGGCGCAGAACGATTCCCCGATCTGCCTCGACCATTTATTCCTGGGTCCCACCCCCAATATCACGATCTCGATGAATTCGCTGACCATGTTCCTGTCAAAAAACGGCATCCAGCCGGAAAAAGGTATCTCCTACTGCCAGATTCCCTTCCGCGCCCGTTGATCTTTTTGTAACCGTTCACCAGCACCCCATTTTCGTCCGATCAGGCCACCTTACATAGCCAACTATCGGAGTCTCCCGCTGGTCGCTTACCTGCTCGGCGGCCTGCTTGAACGAACCTGGAGCACTGGATGAACGGTTACAGATCCGGGATGTCTTAGCGCCAGGCGAAAGCGGGCTGTTCGTAATGACCGACCCTGGTGTTTCGACCCAAGAGGGCAACCTCGCGAAACTGATACAGGATGGCGGCGGTCGGTGCGGCTATCCATGTTGTGCCGACGGGCATGAAAAGGATGGGACTTTTACTGCGTCCGGCAGTCTTCAGCACCGGCGCGTCTTCACGGAGAAACTCCAGGCAGGGGATCCGGTGCAGCGACGACACCTCATTATCGTTTTTCTGCAAACACACATCCGGCCCGCCCCAGACAATCACCGGCGTGATAATAAAACCCGACCTTGTAATAAAATCATCGAGACTGCCGAGAACCCGGTCCGCAGTAAGGCTCAGCCCTACCTCTTCGCTCAGTTCCCGAAGAGCGGCCTGCGTCGCGTTTTCACCCGATTCCACGCGCCCTCCGGGTAATGCCCATTGTCCAGGGTGGTTTTTCAGCGTCTTCGATCTTCTGGTGAGAATGAGTGCGGCACTCTCCGCCGGCACGGGAATAAGCCCTTCCATCCCACTCAACTGTTTATAGTCGACGACACAGAGAGCTACAGCCGCCCGGCGCAGGTTTCCCGGGTTCTCTTTCGCCGATGAAGGCGAGATCCTTTGCCAGCTGGAAAGATTGCTTTCGATGTGCTGCCGGAGTTTTAGTTCGCAGAACAGGTTGATCATGTGGCCTCACAGGTACATTTCAGGTATTATATTCGATTCATCCGACTAATACTTTTCGCTCCATTTTTATCGCTATCGGGATCGCTATCGTTTTTTTATTGGGGGTGTTGCATTCTGCGTCGTGAATTCCCTTCAATTACTGGGATTTTCGCATTCTCTCTTCGATTTCGATTTCGATCCCGAATTCGACAAGATTGTTAGTCAGAACTTTACCAATCATTAAATACTGTTATAGTGTCTTTTTAACCATTATTCCGCCATGGAGAGCATAATGAATAATCATACCTTCTACCTCGTTGAAAAACAGCCGCCAATCGCCTGGGTATTTTTGAACCGTCCCGAGAAGAAAAATGCCATGGGACCGGCGGCATGGCGGGAACCGGTCGAAATTTTCGCCGATCTGGATAACGATCCGGAGATCAGAGTGGTGATCGTCGCCGGCAAAGGCACCTGCTTTTCCGCCGGAATCGACCTCATGGAAATGGTGCCGCACCTGCCGGAACTGATGGACAAGAACCAGACCGGGGCGACGAAATGGAAATTCCTGCCGAAAATCAAGCAGCTCCAGGATGGCATTTCGGCGGTGGAAAAGTGTCGAAAACCAGTGATCGCAGCAATTCACGGGCATTGCCTCGGGGCAGGACTCGATCTGGCCACCGCCTGCGACATCCGAATCTGCAGTGAAGATGCCCTGTTTTCCTTGAAGGAGGCGGCGGTCGGATTTGTCGCCGACGTCGGGGTCCTGCAACGCATTCCCCTGATTATCGGCCAGGGCCATGCCCGGGAACTCGCCTATACCGCAAGGACCATTCCTGCCGCAAGAGCCAGGGAAATCCAACTGGTGAATGAAATCTGCCGGGACCCGGAAACTCTCATGGCAAGAGCCGACGAACTCGCCCTCGAAATCGCCGGTAATTCGCCTCTGGCCGTTCAGGCCTCGAAAGACGTCCTCAACTACTGCGTCGGAAAATCGATCGACGACGGCCTGAAATACGTGGCGTCGATAAGCGCCAATATCATTCCCTCCAGTGACCTCATGGAGGCGGTGACCGCCTTTGCCGAGAAACGAAAACCACAGTTCACCGGAAAATAAGCACATGAACGAAGATATACAGCAGTATCTGCACCCCACCTTCTTCCTCGATTACGACAATGAAAAAGTCGCCGCTTTTGCCGAGGAAGTCTGCGCCGGAGCTACGACCCCGACCGACAGGGCCGTCGCCCTCTACTACGCGGTCCGCGACCGGATCAAATACGATCCCTACGATCTGCGCTATTCCCGCACAGCCATAAAGGCCAGCACCGTTCTCGGCAAACAATCGGGGTATTGTGTCGCCAAAGCGGTCCTGCTGGCGGCGGTCGGCAGGCATCAGGGCATTCCCTGCCGTCTCGGTTTTGCCGATGTAACCAACCATCTTTCAACCGACAGGTTACGAAAAATGATGGGAACCGATCTCTTCATCTATCACGGGTACACCGAGATGTACCTGAATGACGGGTGGCATAAGGCGACTCCTGCCTTCAACCTGTCGCTGTGCACCCGCTTCAACGTTTTGCCCCTGGAATTTGACGGCACCGGTGATTCCATCTTCCACCAATTTGATGCCCTTGGCCAGAAACACATGGAGTATGTCCGTGATCACGGGCACTTCGCCGACCTGCCTTTTGACAGGATCTTCGCAGCCTATGGCAAGACCTATCCGCGCTTCTTCGAGCATTTCGGCGGTGGCAAGGATCATGATTTCGCCGCGGAAGCCGAACTCGAATCGGGCAGCGACATCACCTAGATATGATGGTTAGCAAGTTGGCGAAAATAGACCTGCCTTCCTTGCCAACGTGGGTTAAGTTGAAAAAGGCAAATTCAACAACTCAGAGCCAAAATCAAGGAGGCAGGTCATGCAGAAAACAATAAAGAATATCGGGTTGGATGTCCACAAAAACTCAATCTCAATTGGAATAGCAGATGAGGGACGTGATGGCGAAGTCAGGTATTATGGTAAAATTGATAACGACATGAATCAATTAGACAATGTTATCAGGAAACTCATATCGAACGGGGCTGTTCTTCGGTTTGTCTACGAAGCTGGACCGTGTGGATATGCGATCTATCGCTATTTAACCAAGAATGCTATGGATTGTGTTGTTATTGCTCCGTCTAAAATTCCGCAACAAAGTGGTAATCGTATAAAAAATGACAGGCGTGACTGCCTTTCTTTAGCCAGGTTACATCGGGCAGGTGAGCTTACGCCTGTGTACGTTCCAACTGAGGAAGATGAGGCTTTAAGAGATTTAGTACGAGCCCGAGAAGACGCGACTCGTGCAGTTCGCGCAGCGAAGCAGCAACTGGGTGCATTCTTGCTTCGGT
>LADS01000041.1 GCA_000961725.1 Desulfobulbaceae bacterium BRH_c16a | reverse complement strand
AAGCCAACAGTAGACTTGCCCCTTTGTACCTTTGTGTTGCTTGGTTTAACTATGCACGAATGTATGAACATCAACCAGGCGGGAACCAATACAAGATTCTGCAATTTTCAAGTCGAAGTCTGCTTGTAAGTTCATCCAGTATTGAGGTGACTGGTCGAAGGCGCGACCAAATAGCAACGCCAATTCTGCCGTCACCGGGCGTGCTCCTTTGGTGACATGTGATATGCGCATGGGAGAAACACCAATTGCCCTGGCAAATTGTGCTTGCGATACACTCAACTCTTCCAGTATCTCAGTCAGATACTCACCAGGATGGATTGCGGGTAATCCGTTATAAGTCATGATAATATCTCCTTAGTGGTTCAACAATTTCAACATCGAAGGCATGCCCTCCTTCGAACCGAAAACAAACCCGCCACTGGCCATTAATACGGATGCTCCATTTGTCATTCCTGTCCCGTGAGCTTTTCTAAATGATTGGACGGTGGAAGGCGTAAATCTTCAATTTTCGTGGCGGCATGTATCTGCTTCAACCGCATCCCAGCTCGTTTCAATATCTCGATCGGCAATCGCCGTGATTTGCCAGTTGAAAAGAAATTTTCAGTTTCAGATGAAGCAAAGGTTTGAATCATAATTTTATTGTAAACAGTTTGTTTATGCCCGTCAAGTTGAATATAACGACCCTTGTTGAAGGTTTTTTATAATCGTCCACCATGAAAAAATATAATTGGAACTTATAACACACAAGCACTAAAAGCCAAAAGCAGACTTGACCCCTTTTCTTTTCTCTTTTCTCGTTTGTTTCTCGTTTGAACAGCTACCTATCCCGACAACAAACTGACAGCTTTTATCACTTGATGTAGCTAAAAATTGGTTTCTTTGACAACTGAGTCGTTTAGTGCTATAGTAAATTAAAATGGCACTAAACAAGAAAAAGTGGAGATATTTATGCCAACCTTAGCAAAACACCACAGTATCAAAATGATTGGTGCAAATGGACAGATTTCTCTTGGTAAGCAATTTGCAGGTCGTCAGGTTCTGGTTGAAGAACAAGAGCCAGGTGTCTGGTTAATACGCACGGCCACCATCACCCCTGATAACGAACATTGGTTACACAGCCCCCATGCCGCCTCCGACCTGAGTCGAGCGCTGGATTGGGCTAAGACAAATACCCCCAGTGACGCCAATACGGAGAGTGTTCTGGAGGAGCTGAGCAAAAATGACCAAAAGTGACCCGTGTATCAGGCTTGATCTGAACAATCCGGTGTTCCAGGAAAATCTTCTCTTACTGCAAAAGGCTGAGCGTCTGGCCGCCCTTGACGCTTTAAACAAGATACGCCAGCTCACTTGGAATCAACTTTACCGCGACAACGGTTGCAAATGGGAAAAAATATTCAGCGTCAAACCACCAGCCGGTGTTGAAGCTATTTACTCATTTCGCATTACTCGGTCACGCAGGGCAACAGCATTCCGTGACGGTGACTTTATTCGTTTGCTTACTATCGCCCCAGACCATGATAAAACTTATGGGAAAAAATAATGCAGGAGATACAACCATAATAATTCACCCCTTTTTTTTCGACAGCTTTTTCATTTGATGCCTATTTTTGCCATATCGTAGCTAAAATTGGGGAGTGTCCCTAATTTCATCAAAAGCCAAGAGCAGAATTGACCCTTTATTCTCACAGGCGACTTCGGATCAGACGCCCCTCAATGAGCTGGAATTTCGGAGCAAACGGTCCCGAGCGGCGACGAGGCCGCCAAAAATCGCCTCGGCGATGCCACTTGGGAAAAGAGGCGGCAGAAGATTGCCCACTTCTTCGACGACGCTCTTTGTTCTCTCACAACACTCCTCGATAATGCTTTCCATATCCTCTGCTGCAAAGCGACATTTTCCGGCTGTTTCCAGCCAATGTCTGCGGCTGATCATATCCCAGCGATAGTGACGGTTCCGACCAAGGACCGCCATGGCCATGCGTACCCGTTGCCGGTCAAGCTGATTTGCTGCCACTATAGGATATACGGAAATCACATCGTACAGTGGGGTGAGTCTGTAGGTGGGACCAGCCAAATGAAATATACTGAAATTCTTGGCATGGCCGTCAATCGCGCCAAGCATCCAGAAAACGAGCTGTGCCTTCATGAAAACGATTCGATCGCTGTGACTCTCCAGAGAGCCGAGCAGAATATCCATGATCCTCGTCATACCGGGACCGCCCTCGGATTCATATTTGAGATTACCGGAAATGCCGCTTGCCTGACACATGTCTTCCTGTGGTAATCGAATCAGCCAACTGGAGTCGCTTGACCATCGTCTGTCAAAACGGGCAACTACGAGCGCTTTCCGGCCGGCAAAAGATTCCATACGAACCTGTGCCACCGGAAGGCCATATGAATCTATAATCCGGTGACACAGCCACTCGTTCTCGATGCTTTCACTCAAGTCGATACCGCTTTGGCCGAGTTCGCCGATCGGCAGCTTAAAGATGTGGCTCGTTGGTGTTGCGCCATGTGGCCGATGCCAGCGGTTGTTGAGGAAAAGAAAGGCAGTTTTTTCCTGGGCTCCCGCCAGCGAGATGCGAAAATCTGCCTCTGGTGCAATGCCAAGAGGCATGGTTTTGTAGCTGCGCAGTACATCAGCAATCTCGTCGTCAGTTACCGGCGTGGCATTGATGGTCCGCACATCGGCCTCTTCCCCTTCGGGAAGCAATTGCAATGCACCGACACAATCCCTGCCGATATGGGCGAGCAAATCGAAGCACCGGGCTGAGTCTGCCCCTTACACGGGCCTGCAACCTGTTGCGTATCGGCTGACTGTCCGGCAGCAGATTGTCAAAAAAGTTTTCCACACCCCCACCCGCATACTCACGACCGGCAAGTGGAAGTGAAAGCGATATAGGCCGCCTATTCTCCGAGGAAAGCCAAACGGGGTCATAGGCAAAACGCAGCACACCCTGAGCTGAACTGCGCAACCTGCCAACCAGTTGACCATTCATCAGTACCTGCAAAGTCGCGCTCAGCCGTGGAGACATTACCAGCTATCCTCTTTTGCAACAACGGAATCCGCTTTGACCTGCACGGTAATCCCCGCCCCCAGAGCCGAAAGCAGGCGTAGCAGACTGTCCAAGCGTATATTGGGGTTGCCGTTTTCTATCAGCGACACCTTTTTCTGGTCAAGCCCAACTCGCCTGCCCAATTCCTTTTGCGTCAAACCCTGTTGTTTGCGCATATCACGCAACACGGCACCGATAGCTTTTGCGGAAACAAGCATTGTTTGCATACTCCCTCCATGTCGATATCGACATAGTATCATTTCATGTCGAAAACGCAATATATTTTTTTTAGGTCGTTTTCGACATGAAGGTCGGCAGGGGATTTCGGGGACATGTAACCGTTTTTGGCCAGCCTGGCGGCCTGGGACGCACATCCTTCCCGGTTGTTTCCTTAACGATTAAGAATAGAACTTTTCTGGGCCAAATGGGCGGCCGGTCCTATTTTTTCTTCCAGTTGAGGGGTAAGGGCCGAAAGCCAAGAGCAGACTTGACCCCTTTACTTTATACTTTGACCCCTTTATACCTTTACAAATGAGTCAAGCAAAGACTTTTACCTATGACCAAGCCTCTGGGTATTCGATGCGTAACGGTCTGGACATAATCGCAACTGATAACACACAAGAATCAAAAAGCCAAAAGCAGACTTGATCACTTTCCTGGTAAAAGGGGTCGGAGTAAAAGTGTGGCCGGGCAAGGTCATTTAGTCTAGCGAGTGGGAACCCGCTCCAGAAGGTTGGCCAGCCACCGGGTAGTTCGTAGTAGTCTTAGCGCCAAGGTAGAACCGAAATGCCGTCGGAAAGTACCACAGATTATTTCGGCGGTAATCGCGGTCAGTATTTGCACATGATCGTCAGATGAGTCAAGTCTGCTCTTGGCTTTTGTTTAGTATTGTTGTGATTTGTTTCAGATGCTTTCGCAATATTTTGTCGTTGTCCTTTCGGGCTTTAATTCTCTCAACCACACTGCTCACTGTGCTGTACTTACTGATCGAAAAATGCTGTCCGACATCAGCAAGCGTTTCATGGGAGTATAACCGAACAATGTATATCGCCACATCTCGCGGTAAATTCTCTATGCCGCGTTTCGACACGGCAAGATACTCCTTTTTCACTTTGAAATGTTCGCAGACAATTGAAACGATATGATCGGCCGTCGGAGCAAGATCACGAGATCTCGGGATCTCATCCTGGTCGCTCAAATGCTGAAACTTTTCCTTGACCCACTGTTTGAAAGAATCACTCCCCAATACTGAAGGCAGATTTGCTAAAGAATAAAACCGTTCTATCCTTTTAGGTTCGCCTTGGGAGACAAAATCAAGATAGAAGGTTTTTTGATCACTCTTTTTTTCACATAGCATGGCCAACAGTATATTCTTCTTCAACCAAGCCCACTTCTCTGGTGTCCTTTCGGCAAGCCTGCCATGACGCCACCAAAGTGATCTGCTACAATCGACATCCTTCTTAAAACCAATGGGAGGATTACCGATGGAACAATCACTTGCACTTGCTCAAATTACCCTGACAGAAGTACAATCCAGATTTGCTGCCTGGCGCAAAACCAAGCAACACCGAAGCCGTATCCCAGAAGAATTATGGACAGCCGCAGTGATGCTGAACCAGGAGCATTCGCTCTGTAAGATATCAAAAGCTTTGAGTTTGAGCTACACAGACCTTAAAGAACGAGCGGCAAAGTTTCAGAACACTTTGGATGTCCGCAGTGCCAGCCTTTCCATGAATTTTATTCCCATAGATATCGCACCGTCACATGCCGCAGAATGTATCGTCGAGATGGAGCACCGTAACGGCAACAAGATGAGAATGCATTTCAAGGGACAAGTCGACCTTGATCTTCAGTCCTTTGCCGAATCGTTCTGGCACGGCAGAATATGATCCAGATAACCCCGCATATGCGAATAATGCTGGCGGTCGAACCGGCAGATTTCAGGAAAGGAATCGATGGCATTGCCGGAATTTGCAGGAAAGTGTTGCGCGAGGATCCTTTTAGCGGTTCAGTTTTTATTTTCCGCAACCGGAAAGGCACTTCAATAAAAGCGTTAATTTATGACGGCCAAGGTTTTTGGCTGTGTCAAAAGCGTCTTTCCAAAGGGTCCTTTCGCTGGTGGCCTGCCCAAAGCGACCCAAAAGTAAAGTTGCTGGCAGCCCATGAATTGCAGTTGCTGCTATGGAACGGCAACCCGAGCACATCGCCCGCCGGTGAGATGTGGAAAAAGATTGAGGTGCAAGCAAATTTCAAGGGACACACGTAACGCAATATGGTACATAACTTTCTGAACATATGGCAGATAATGCAAGGAGAGTTATATGCGCTACAGCGGACGGGATTTTACCGACACAGAACTTGACTGGATTCGGCAGCTCATCTCAGATCGGCCGGAGATCAGCCGTAAAGACCTTTCAGTGCTCTTCTGCCGGAAGGCCAATTAGTTGAAGCCCGACGGTGGCACAAAAGACATGAGTTGCCGCGTCGCCATGTTGAGGATGGAAAAGGATGGTCACTTGATTCTTCCTTCCCCAAAGACAAAACATACCAAACCTTACAAGAGAATACGCACCCTCTGGGCCACCGAGCAAGCCGAAATCACGAAGAACGCCGGTGACTTCAAGCTGGAACTGGAGATAGTGACCAGCCGGACCGGCGCGCTCTGGAACGAGTTCATCGACCGTTACCATTACCTGGGATACAAAACATTGCCGGGCGCCCAACTGCGGTATTTTGTCAAAGCGGACGGGCAGCTTCTGGCCCTACTGGGCTTCGGGGCGGCAGCCTGGACAACTGCTCCCCGCGATAATTTTATCGGTTGGGACAGGTCCGCGAGAAAAAAGAACCTGCATCTGATTGTCAATAACGCCAGGTTCTTGATCTTGCCATGGGTCCGCTCGAAGAACCTGGGCTCAAAGATATTATCGCTGGCAAGCAAACGAATCTGTGCCGACTGGCAGGCGCAGTATAACTATTGCCCGGTATTGCTGGAGACCTTTGTCGAAAAACAACGATTTCAGGGGACCTGCTACAAGGCGGCGAATTGGCAAGAAGTAGGCGATACCCGCGGCATGGGAAAACTGGGAAGCAAAGATGGCGACGTGCCGATCAAAAGCGTTTGGCTCTATCCCCTCTGCCGAGATTTTCGGGCTCGGTTATCCGGTGTCGCTCAATGAAGGCGAAGAGGCTGGAAATCAGCACCGAAGAGGCTCTTGCGCTTCTTGGCCGGGTAAAAAGCAGCATGGCTGAAGATGATTACCAGATCATCAAAGGCTTGGTCGATACCCACCAGCTCTTGGGTCAGGCGGTGACGGAAAAAGCTGCATCGATCAACCGATTGTTACGCATGATTTTCGGCGACAAGACTGAAAAGGCCAGGAATATCCGCAACGGCTCGGAGAAAAAGACCCCAGAGTGCAGTAAAAACAAGGCGAAAGGCCATGGCAAAAACGGCGCAAACGATTATGTCGGAGCAAAAACCATGGAAATCAACCATGAGACTCTGCAGCATTGCGATCCCTGCCCAGCCTGTGCAGACGGCAAACTCTACCGACAAAGTGTGCCCGGAATGATTGTTCGCATCAAGGGTGCTACGCCGCTTCAGGCAACAATTTATGAACTGGAAAAGTTACGGTGCAACATCTGCGGCAAGGTATTTACCGCAGATTTGCCGATAACAGCCGGATCGCAAAAATATGACGAGACGGCCTCGGCCATGCTGGCCGTTCTCCGTTATGGTAGCGGCTTACCCTTGAATCGCATGGCCAAGCTCCAGGCCGCATTGGGAATACCTCTTGCCGCCTCGACTGGTTGGGATGTGCTCGAGAAGATGGCGAACCGGATTCACCCCGCCTTCTCCGAACTCATTCACCAGGCCGGACAGGGGGATGTCTTCCATAACGATGACACCAACATGAAGATCCTCGATTTGATCAAACAAGACAAGAATGCAGCGCAAAAGCCGGCGAGAACAGGAGTCTTCACCTCAGGCATCCTCTCAATACAGAATGATCGGAAGATAGCGCTCTTTCTCACCGGTCGTCAACACGCCGGCGAAAATATCGCCAAAGTGTTGGCGCACCGGCAAAACGGCCTCGCCCCGCCGATCCAGATGTGCGATGCTCTGTCACGAAATTTTTCCGAAGAGTACCGGACCATACTCGCCAACTGTCTTGTGCATGGCCGGAGAAATTTTGTCGACGTTGTTGAGAATTTCCCGGATGACTGCCTGTATGTCGTAGAGACCTTGGGGAAAGTGTACCATCATGAAGCGATCGCCATCGAGCGTGGCATGACGCCTGGGCAGAGGTTGGGATATCACCAGACCGAAAGCGGGCCGTTGATGGACAAGCTGCATTGCTGGTTAGACGATCAGATTGTTGGCAAAAAAGTCGAACCGAATTCCAGTTTGGGCAAGGCAATCAACTATATGCGCAACCACTGGCAGGAATTGACACTCTTTCTCAGAGTCGAAAAGGCCCCATTGGACAATAATATTTGTGAAAGAACACTGAAGATGGCTATTTTGCATCGAAAAAACTCACTTTTTTACAAAACCGAGCATGGTGCCTATATCGGTGACCTGTTCATGAGCCTCATCCACACCTGTACCTTCGCTAAGGTCAATCCCTTCGAATACCTGACGACCCTGCAGAAAAACTCCTCGGCACTTTTTGCCAATCCGTCTCGCTGGCTTCCCTGGAATTATAAGGAAAACCTCCCGTCACCCGCTTGATGTACCGAATTTCGAGCACACTCGCCCGCTTGACTTTACCACTTCTTGTATCGTCAAGATAGGCAGGCTTGCCGAAAGAACA
>LADS01000057.1 GCA_000961725.1 Desulfobulbaceae bacterium BRH_c16a | reverse complement strand
CAAAGAACCAGAAAGAATTCATGGTTGATCTCAAGCGGGTATACAAGGCCAGCACTAAAGATTTAGCCGCATCTGAACTTGATATTTTGGCGGACAAATGGAATGACAAATACCCTATTGTCATCAAATCCTGGCGAAACAATTGGGAGCGACTCAGTCAGTATTTCAAGTTTCCTGATGATATTCGGCGTATTATCTATACGACCAATACCATTGAGGCGGTTCACCGTCAATTTCGGAAATTGACCAAGACCAAAGGCGCTTTCCCGAATCAGGACAGCCTGTTGAAACTACTGTATATGGGGATTCAGAATGCCAGCAAGAAATGGACAATGCCGATCCATAACTGGTCCCTGACAATTTCTCAGTTGGCGATATTTTTTGAAGGAAGGCTGGATAAGGAATTGAAACTCTGATAGGTTGATGTCTTATGAAAAAGATAGTTCTCGTAAACCCGCTCCAGCTGAAACCAGCTCCTCCGACGAGCATATCTGAGGGCCCATTCTCGGAGCTGGTTTCAGCTTCCGCTACCTTCAGTGGTTGATTGAGAATTATGAACCGTGACACAGAATTTTGAATACTCCCGCTTGTATTGCAAGCCGTTTCCGGAGACTTCTTCTTGGTCATAGGCGCAAGATATGGTATGAAGGGAATCTTCCTTTCCGGCGTGTGTTCGCAGCGTCAATTTAAGCTCTTTATCTCTTCACTCATATGAAAAAGGTACCAAAAGCATTGCAGCTCTTTTTAAAACTGGCTATCAGCTGTGCCTTTTTTTCAATGCTGCTTTCTTTTGTCCGCGGTAATGAACTGGTTACGGTTTTTTCCAACATCAGTTGGCCGTTTTTCGGTATCTCTTTTGCCGTGACACTCATAATGTTGATGGTAAGCTGTGCGAAATGGAAGATTATTCTTGATCTGAAAACGAAGCAGCTTGGATATTGGGAGCTGTTCAAAATTTACTTGATCGGCTCTTTTTTCTCAAATATTCTGCCTTCTACGGTCGGCGGCGATGTCGTCCGATCCTACTATGCAGGCAAAACCATAGAAAATCAGTCTTATGCCGCTGTCAGTGTGTTTGTAGAACGATTTTCCGGTATAGTTTTTCTCTTTATCCTGGTTGCGATAGCGCCGTTGTTTCGAATCGAGCTGTATGCCAATCCATATTTTTTGGTCCCTGCCTGCGCCGGTCTTGCAGGCGCCGCATGCATCCTATGGATATGGAAAGCGAGATCCCCTTTCAACATCCCCAATAAACTGGCAGAGGGATTCTTTGCAATTTTGCGTAAAATTTCGGAAAAACGCTGGTGTAAAGGCCTCGCCCGCCCGACGACATTTGTCGAAAACCTGTATCGCAAGAGCATTGAACGTCTCAAAAAATTGAGGATAGAAATGCAGATCGCAGTGGATGCGATAAAACAGGACGCCCGGTTTCTCTCGCGGCTTACCTTATTAACTGTTCTTTTTTATTTGCTCACCTGGGTGAATGTCTATACCGCATTCAGTGCATTTCATGTAAAAGTGGATTTTTTGGCAATCTGTGCGGTTGTTCCGGCCATCATGCTTGTGGCGCATGTCCCTGTAACCCTTCTCGGCAACCTTGGATATGTTGAATCGGTTTTTGTTTTTTATTTCCTCATCGTCGGAGTGGGAGGGGCGGAGTCGCTTGCCATGGGGCTGCTGCTTCGCTTGAAAATGCTGAGTCTGGGTGGCCTGGGCTTCATATCCTACCTTGTTTACAGGCAGAAGCATCGGCTGCCGCCGGTAAAGGAAGAATTTACTACACTATGAACTTTCATCTCAATTTATACAACACTTTGGAGATATGACCTTGTTACTCTCAGTCGTTATTCCGCTCTTAAATGAGGAAGAAAATATTCCCATTCTCTATCAAGAATTGATGGAGGTTCTGGTGCCTCTCGAGGAAGAGTATGAAATTGTCTTTATCGACGATGGGAGCACCGACCGGAGTCTTGCGCTGTTACGCGACATCCAGCAGAAGGACAATCGTGTCGTCGTCGTCAGTTTCCGCAAGAATTTCGGCCAGACAGCGGCGATGGCGGCCGGTTTCGATTATGCCACCGGCGATGTCATAATTACCATGGATGCGGATCTGCAGAACGATCCAAAAGATATTCCGCTCCTTCTTGCAAAGATAAAGGCCGGCAACGATGTCGTCACCGGCTGGCGATACGACCGGAAAGATGCCTTTATCAACAGGAGATTGCCTTCGATTATCGCCAACAAGATCATATCGAAAACAACCGGAGTCAATCTTCATGACTACGGCTGCACCCTGAAGGCTTTTCGCAAGGAGGTCATCAAGAGCGTCAAGCTGTACGGCGAAATGCATCGTTTCATTCCCGCCATAGCCAGCGGGATGGGTATCGATTTCACCGAGGTGAAAGTAAATCACCGGGCCAGGCGGTTTGGTTCTTCCAAATACGGTATATCGAGGACAATCAGGGTCGTACTCGATCTTATGACAGTGAAGTTCCTGCTCAGCTACTCGACGCGACCCATCCAGGTCTTCGGGCTGATGGGGGTCGTCTCAGGGGGTATAGGCTTTCTCCTCGCCTTGGTCATGACTATTCAGCGGCAGTTTTTCGGAGTGCCTCTTTCCGACAGGCCGCTGCTTTTTTTGGCGGTTCTGCTCATTTTTATCGGTATCCAGTTTATTTCCCTCGGTCTCATAGCTGAACTCCAGGCCCGTACCTACCATGAGTCCCAGAATAAGCCGGTATATCATATAAAGAAAGTGTATCGGACTGAAGACGGGGAACAAGTCGTCAGAGAGAGTGATGGCTGGCCAATCGCTAATTGAGATCATTATACCGAATTGGAACGGCAAAGACATGCTGGAGCACTGCCTGCTGTCTCTCAGGCGGCAGACCTTTCGCGGCTTTTGTATTACCATTGTCGACAATGGTTCCCGGGACGGATCGATCGAGCTTGTGGAACGGCAATTCCCGGAAGTCAGGCTGATAAAACTGGATCGCAACACCGGCTTCAGCGTTGCCGTCAATACTGGCATTGAAGCAGCCGTTGCGCCGTGGCTGCTTCTCTTGAATAATGACATGGAAGTGGCGCCCGATTGTCTCGAAAATCTTCATCTTGCCGTCGGCAAACATCATGATTATGACTTTTTTGCGCTGAAGATGATGAACTTTCACCAGCGTGAACATATCGATGGCGCAGGCGACGCAGTGCTGAGGGGTGGTGTCGGTTACCGTCTTGGAACCATGGAACAGGACAGCGAAGTGTATCGTCAGGAT
Source organism: Desulfobulbaceae bacterium BRH_c16a (assembly GCA_000961725.1). Taxonomy (GTDB): domain Bacteria; phylum Desulfobacterota; class Desulfobulbia; order Desulfobulbales; family Desulfocapsaceae; genus Desulforhopalus_A. The sequence goes on along the minus strand of LADS01000057.1, from coordinate 101,947 downwards.
CGGGAGACTTTCGGGGCCTGTGCCGGCGCGGCTCTTTATCCACGGCGCTTTTTTACTCAGGTAGGTCTCTTCGACAACGATTTTTTTGCCTACCTGGAAGACGTCGATTTGAACATGAGAGCCAGGCGGCTGGGAAACCGCTGCATGTTCATCGCTTCGGCAGTCGTTTATCATATCGGCAGTGCCAGTTCCGGATCAAAAATCAATGAACTCACCGTTCGGCTTTCGACGCGGAACAATTTTTATGTTCTTCTTAAAAATTATTCACCGGGCCTTTTTATGCGATTTTTTCCGGCAATTGCCGCATACCAGATCGCCTGGATGTTGTTTTGCCTGAAAAAAGGCATGCTTTTCCCTTACTTGACGGGGCTTTTTCAAGTTGTCGGTTCTTCCCCGCAACTGGCGGCAAAACGTCGCCAAATGAGGGATAAAAACAACCTGGTGCCGATGCAACAGTTTGCCGCCATGATACGATCGGCAGAACAGGAGGCGGTTTTTTCAATTATGGCAAGAAGAACGGCGGCGGGCAAAGGCAACTTCCTGCTCAATCTGTACTGCACTCTCCTCCTGTAGAAAACTCTTTTTAAAAGCTATGCCGATTCCAGTACATATAGTCATTGTGACCCATAATTCGGCCGGGGTTATCGACGTCTGTCTCAACCATCTTGAGAAACAGACTGCGCCTATAAAATCGGTGATCATTGTCGATAGCGGATCGGATAATGCAGCTTATCTCGATACCGACCATCGCCTCCCCGGGAGGAAAATATTCAAAACCGGCAACATCGGCTTTTCCCAGGCCAACAATCTTGGTTTTAAAGAAGCGGCCGCCGATCGAGACGGTCTGGTTATTTTTATGAATCCCGATACCTTTCTGCCGTCGGAATATATCTCCCAGGCGATTCAGGTAATGCATGAAAATCCCGGTGCGGCTGTGGTATCGGGTAAACTGCTTGGCTTTGATGCAACGACCATGCAACCGACGGGAAAGATTGATTCCGCCGGCATCTTCAGAAAATGGTATGGTCGATGGTATGACCGTGGACAGGGCGACGAAGATACCGGGCAGTTTGCTCTGATCGAGACTCTTCCCGCCGTGTGTGGCGCCCTTCTCTGTTGCCGAATCAAAGCCTTGGAACATTTTGGCGGAAATGTTTTCGATCCTGATTTCTTTCTCTACAAGGAAGACATCGAACTCGGCATTCGATTACGGGAGACCGGTTGGAAGCTGATTTACGATCCCCGGCTTTTCGCCTACCATTGCAGAGGATGGGGGAAAAGGGCGGAGACCGGCTACGATCTGCGTCTTGCCGCGGCAAGAAGCGAAGTCCTGCTCTATCGAAAGCATCCGGGACGCTTTGTTGTCTGGGCCTATTTCAAACTGTTCCTGGTGAGATTTTTTCACGTCTAAGCCGGGAAAAATCTGCCGGAAATTCCGGGAAGAATACGCATGGTCACACATCAAGCCGCACAGATTTCCGTCATTATTCCGACCTTGAACGGTGAAGGGACACTTGAACAATTTTTTGCCGCACTCAGGATGCAGAATACTCAGCCCGATGAAATTCTGGTTGCCGATTCATCGTCCTGCGACCGGACCGTGGAAATATGCCGCAAATACGGTGCCGAGGTTCTATCGGTTGCAAAGGCGGAATTCGATCATGGCGGCACCCGGACAAGACTCGCAAGGCAGGCGAAAGGCGAGATCGTTGTTTTTTTTACCCAGGATGCAATTCTTGCCACGCCCAATGCCCTGGAACTTCTGGTGGCTCCTCTTCGCGATGAGACTGTGGCGTGCAGCTATGGACGGCAACTGCCGAATGAAAACGCAAGCCCTGTCGCGGCCCATCTGCGAGCATTCAATTATCCCCCGGAATCATCGCGAAGAAAGTATACCGACCGCGAACAATTCGGCCTGAAAACCATCTTTATCTCCAATTCTTTTGCAGCATATCGAAAAGACCGATTGGAAGAAGCGGAATACTTCAAGAACGGTTTGATTTTTGGAGAGGATACCTGTACCCTTGGGAGGATTCTTGCAGCCGGACATACGGTCGTGTATGTCGGTGAGGCCGCTGTCTATCATAGCCATAATTACTCGATCCCCGAGGAATTGCGGCGGTCTTTCGACACAGGGGTGCTCCACAGCAGGGAAAAATGGCTGCTTGACACCTACGGCCGGGCCGAGGGCGTCGGAGCTCAGTACGTTCGCTCGGCACTCGGGGCGTTGTGCCGCGGAAAACAGTACCTTCTGATACCCGATTGCCTGTTACGAAGCATGTTTAAGTTGGTCGGCTATAAGCTTGGCCGGTTTTATGAAATATTACCTTCGACCTGGTTGCCGGTCCTCAGCATGAACAGGTTGTGGTGGCAACGATATAAATGAGCGGTGAGTTTTTGCCGCAGAAGGCTCAACGGGAAGCCGTTGGAGCCGAAGAGCCGAGCTGAATATGCTGTCTATCAATCTCCGGGAACAAAGTTCTCTCATCGCCAGATTCCTGCACCTGTTCGACTGCTTCCTGGCCGCCGGCTACCTTGCTTTGCTGGTGGTGTGGTACAGGGTACCCTGGAGTCCGTACTACACGCGTCTGGTGATCATTACATTTATCCTGTGTTTCATCAGCTTCCAGTCTTTTCAGCTCTATCGCTCCTGGCGTGGGTGGAAATATATTCTTGAATTTCTCGTGATCATGAAGGCATGGGCCGCGGTGATCGGCTTTTTGCTCTTCTATTTCTTCATTTTCAAGATATCGATTGCCTATTCCAGGGTGGTTATCCTTATCTGGTCGATATCCACGCCTGTGCTCATTTTCGTTCTTCATGTGGTGGTCAGAAAAACTCTGCGGATGATCCGCCAGAACGGCAAGAATGTGCGGCGGGCGGTTATCGTCGGTGCGGGAGACCTGGGCGTCAATCTTCTCAGGCAGGTGGGGAGCATGCCCTGGGCGGGAATCGAGGTTCTTGGTTTTTTTGATGATAAAATCGATGAAAATATCGTCACTGAAGTAAACGGCAAGCCTATCCTGGGTAATATCGCGGCAATCACCCAATTCCTCGAGCAGCACGATATCGACTATGTCTACATTGCCCTGCCGATGCGGGCGGAAAAAAAGATTTTCAAGATCCTGCGCGAGTGCCGATCGCTTGGTGCCCGCATTTATCTTGTTCCCGATCTGTATGTCTATGGGCTGCACCATGCCGAAATCCAGTCGCTGGGCGATCTTCTTATCCTTAATTTTAATCCGAACACCGAGTGGAAACGCAGTTTCGATCTTATTTTTTCGGTTGCGGTTGTGGTTTGCACGCTGCCGCTTACCCTCCTCATCGCTTTACTGGTAAAAGTAAGCGACGGTGGTCCGGTTTTTTACCGCCACAAAAGGATAACTGCAGCCGGCAAGACATTTGAATGCCTGAAATTCAGAACGATGCGGGTCGGTGCGGACAAAGAACTGGCGAGGCTGCTTGGCGAAAATGAAGAGCTTCGCCGGGAATGGGAGCAGACGTATAAATTGAAACGCGATCCCCGGGTGACCACTATCGGCCGGTTCCTGAGGCGAACGAGCCTTGATGAATTCCCGCAGTTCATCAATGTCATTCGGGGGGATATGAGTGTCGTCGGGGCAAGGCCTATCGTCGGCAACGAGTTGAATGATTTCTACAAGGACAGTGCCGGCCGGTATTGCTCGATGAAGCCCGGCATCACCGGTCCGTGGCAGGTTGGCCGCCGGTCCGACGTCGATGAATACGAGGAGAGAGTGAAACTCGATGACTGGTATATCCTCAACTATTCGCTGTGGACCGATATCAAGATCATCTTCAAGACCGTCTATTGTATGATCAAAGGGAACGGGGCTTATTAGAGAGGACATATATGGGACAGACCGTTTTTGCCGGGAAAAAAATAGTTATCGGGGTCTGCGGATCGATAGCCGCATTTAAAGTAGCGGGGTGGGTGAGTGAACTTGCCAAGGAAGAGGCGATGGTTTCAGTCGTCATGACTGCTTCGGCAACTGAGTTTGTAACGCCGCTCACCTTTGCCGCACTTTCCGGCAATAATGTCCATACCGGAATGTTTGGAACCGGCAAAGAGGATGTCATGACCCACATCAGCATAGGCCGGGATGCGGATGTCATCCTGATCGCCCCGGCGACGGCTAATGTCATTGCCCGATTGGCAAACGGCATGGCCGATGATCTGCTCACCACCACCATCCTCGCCACCCGGGCACAGGTCCTGGTCTGTCCGGCCATGAACAGCCGCATGTATGCTCATCCTGCAACCAGGCGGAACCTGCAGACCCTGAAGGATCTCGGCTATGGTATAATCGATCCCGAGTCGGGGATGATGGCCTGCAAGGAGGAGGGGGATGGACGTCTGGCCGAGTGGGACACGGTGAAGGAACACCTTGCAAAAAGCATCACTCCCCAGGCGTTGCAGGGACACAAAGTACTGGTAACCGCGGGTCCGACCCGGGAACCGCTCGATCCGGCACGTTTTTTAAGTAACCGTTCATCGGGCAAGATGGGCTATGCCCTGGCCCGTTCGGCTTTTCGCCGGGGCGCGGAAGTGATCCTTGTCAGCGGCCCCACCGCATTGCCCTGCCCACCGGGCGTGACACGCGTCAATGTCCAGACCGCCGAAGAAATGTATGAAGCTGTGCTCACCCATGCCGGAGCGTGTTCGGTGATTGTCAAGGCTGCGGCGGTTGCCGATTACCGGCCGGAGGAGTTGCATGAGCACAAGGTCAAAAAAGAAAACATCGACGTCAATCTGCTTCTTGCGAAAAACCCCGATATCTTGCTGGAACTGGGCAAGAGAAAGAAGACCGGACAGCTGCTGATCGGTTTTGCCGCTGAAAGCAGAAACCTTGCCGAAGAAGGATTGAAAAAGCTCCGGAAAAAAAATCTCGACCTGATAGCGGTCAATGACATCGGCGGCGACAATACCGGCTTTGAAGGCGAATCAAATCAAGTGCTGCTGGTTTCATCATCCGGCACGGAGATATTGCCGCATACCAGCAAATTGCATACGGCCGATCTGCTGTGGGAGAGGATTACTTCACTGCTGATGCAATCACCCCAGAAAGCCTGAAAACAGATCAACCCGACAGGCAGCATTTTTTGAATTTTCTTCCCGAGCCGCAGGGGCAGGGGAGGTTTCGCTCGATTTTTTCCCGCTTGACGCTGCACTCTCCCCGAAGATAGAACCAGCGTCCGTCTTCCTTCAGGAATTGGCTTTTTTCCCGTAGTCTGCAGAGTTGGCCGTTTTCAAGATAGGAGGAGGTGAATTCGACGGTTCCAGCGCTGTCGTTTTTGCCGCCTTCAATGGATTCATGGATCAGGAGCTCGAGCCAGACCACCGGATTATCGTCAAAATTGAGAGCTGGCGGGCGTGTCCGCGGATGCCAGCTTGCCAGGATGTGCTGCTCATGCTTCCGGACAAAGGCGGTATACCTTGAGCGCATGAGCGCTTCAGCCGTTTCGGCACTTTGGTGATTGTCTAGAATGGGCTGACAGCATGCCGCAAAGCTCAAGTTGCTGCCGCAGGCACATATATTGGAGATAGTCATGAAAATGAGTCCCGGCGAAGAAATCTATGGTAGAAGAGCGAAGTATCGACAGCGTCATACTACATACAATGGATGCACGTGCCGTTCAATGGAAAATCATGAAAAGTAAAGAAGCTCTCATTCGATGCTGGTCGCAGTTCAGCACATTTTCGCTGCAGGGCTTCTGCCATTATCTGTGGCTGAAGATAAGAGGCAAATCCATGATGGTAACGGGAAGTTGCCATGGTTGCGGCAGATGCTGCAAAGAGATCTGCCTTGAAGGCAGCGAAGGGTGGCTCCGTTCGGAAGAGAGGTTTCAATGGATCGTCGACATGTTTCCGGAGTATGGGCGATTTACCATAACAGGCAAAGACAGCCAGGGATATCTGCTCTTCAGCTGCACCTGGAGTACCGAACAGGGAACCTGTTCCGATTATGAAAACAGGCTGCCCCTGTGTCGAAATTATCCCGAAAGCTCATTGATCTTTGCCGGCGGACGGTTGCTTTCCGGCTGCGGGTATGGTTTTGCCGAAGTCGTACCTTTCAAAAAGGTTTTCAGGCAGGAGCTGAAAAAGATCCGATGAAACATGTTCTTATCCTGGAGCCCTATTACGGCGGATCGCATAAGCATTTTCTCGAAGGCCTGCAGCAGCACGTCAGTGCCCGATACGTTCTTTTCACCCTGCCTGCGCGCAAATGGAAGATGCGGATGCAGCTGTCCGCCCCGTGGTTTATAGAGCAGATCAAGGCTCTTTCGGCGGAGCAACGGTGGTTTGATACTGTTCTCTGTTCTTCTTTTGTTGATGTCGCGGTTCTGCGCGCCTTACTTTTAAGAGTGCAGGGCTGGAATCATGACGCCAGGATCTGTATCTATTTTCACGAAAACCAGATGACATATCCGCAGAGGCACGGCCAATGTGACGGTCATCAGTTTGCCTCAATCAATTTCCATTCTGCGCTGGTTGCCGATGCCATTGCCTTCAATTCATCCTATAATGCGGAAACCTTTCTTTCCGGTTGCCGGAAGTATCTGAAATCGGCCTCTTCGGAATTCGATTTACCTTCGACTTTAGGTGACCTGCAAAAGAAAAGCCGTATCCTGTTTCCCGGGATCGATTTTCAGGAAATAGATAAAAGCAGGCGCCAGACTCCTGTCGGGGTCCCGGTGATCGTCTGGAACCATCGTTGGGAACATGATAAAAATCCGGAAGGGTTTTATCAGGTTTTGACTGAGCTCAAGCGGCGTCGGATCGATTTTCGCCTGATCGTTGCCGGCAAATCATTTTCGACTGTGCCCGACTCTTTTATCCGGATACAGCAACAATTTGCCGAACGCATTCTCCACTTCGGATTCGTCTCTTCGTACCGCGACTACATTGCCCTGCTTTGTCAGGGTGATATTGTGGTCTCCACGGCGTTGCACGAGTTTTACGGGATTGCCGTGATCGAGGCGGTGCGAGCCGGATGCATTCCTCTGCTTCCGGACCGACTCTCCTATCCGGAGCTCTTCGACAACCGGTATCTCTACTCCGAGGATAATTTCGTCGACATGTTCGAACGAGCTTTACTGGATAATTGCCGTCATGATGTCGACGAAGCAAGAAGACTCACCGAAAGATTCAGCTGGCACCAGCTGGCCGGATCGTACTCGGAGTGGCTTTTTTTCGATTAAGATGACGACAGACAGCCGCTGCCCTTTTTCATCTCTGCGGCAAAGTCGAGCATTCTGCGAATGGGTATCCTGGCTTTTGCCGCCAACTCAGGTGAAACAAGGACCTCATTATTGCCGCTCGCCAGGACTTCAGCCAGATTCTGCAGGGAGTTCATTCCCATCCATGGGCAATTGGCACAGCTTTGGCAAGTTGCCCCTTCGCCGACCGTTGGTGCCTCCAGCAGGATCTTGCCCGGGGCTACCTGCCGCATTTTGTTGAATATCCCTTTGTCGGTGGCAACAATAAATTCCTGATTGGGAAGCCGCCGGACCGCATCGATCAGGGCAGTCGTCGAGCCGACCACGTCCGCCAGGGCAATGACCGCCTCGAGAGACTCAGGATGGACTAGGATTGCCGCCTCCGGATGGATTTTCCGCAATCTTTCAAGGGCAACCGCGCGAAATTCTTCATGTACGACACATGACCCGGGCCAGAAAATCATCTCGGCTCCGGTAAGTTTCTGTACATATCGTCCAAGATGCCGGTCCGGTCCCCACAGGATTTTCTCACCCTTTTCAGCGAGATGGCGAATGATCGGCAGGGCAATTCCTGAAGTGACCACCCAGTCCGATCGCGCTTTCACCCGGGCACTGGTGTTGGCATAGACAACCACGGTATGCTCCGGGTGCTCATCGCAAAACGCAGCAAACAATTCATAAGGGCACCCCTCGTCGAGAGAACAGGTTGCCGCGAGATCGGGCATCAGGACTCTTTTTTCGTTATTGAGAATCTTCGAGGTTTCACCCATGAAACGGACTCCGGCGACTAAAAGGGTGCTTGCCTGGTGTTCTGTTCCAAACCGCGCCATCTCCAGACTGTCTGCAACGCAGCCGCCTGTTTCTTCGGCAAGGTCCTGCAGAGTACCGTCTGTGTAGTAATGGGCGACAAGTACTGCGTCCTGCTCTTTTAGAAGTCTTTTAATCTTTTCCTTGAGTGTCGCTGTTTCCGCCTCCGAGAGCTTTGGCCATTGGGGATGGGGTGGGACAACAACCTCGGGAAGAATGTACTTTGTGTCGGGATTTTCTCTATCGATAGCCATGGAAATGTGTTTCTAAGCGTTAAAATGAAAATGAGTTGCAGGAAGAACGTCGTGCTATTCTCTCAAATTAAACTTTTTTATCTATTGAATCGTCGCCGTTGATCGAGGCTCGACAGGCCAATAACAGACTCACCACTCGCAACGCCCGACGCCTGGCCAGCGTATCGCCCTTGACGGCGCCCATTTTGTTTTCCTCGATAAATACCAGATAGTCACAGAGGTCAAAACCGTTCTCCGTGGTATTTAAAAGATCGAAAACATGTGGAAGATAGGTGAGATAGGCTTCCCGGTTTTGCTGGTCAAAGGAAAGACAAAGTGCGTCCCAGACGTTGAAGAGGATCTCATCGGTGATCATATAAAGAGCCTGCTCTTTTGCGCCGCGCGACTGGGTCATATGGCGAAAAGACTGTTCTTGGCTGTAGATACGGTACTGAACGGGTTTCCGATGCAATTCGGGAGTGGTTTGATCAGGCTTGGTTTTCAGGGGTGGGCTCATGTCATTTCACAGCTGTAACTCGTAAACAGACGTTCGATTCTTTCTTCTTTTTGAACATATTTCTTTCAGATTTGCAAACGTCGAAAAAGCCCTGCATATTGAAAAGATATCTGTCGCTCACCGGCAGGAGAAAGATCTGTTGCATGCAACGAGCCGATTGTCAGGGGGAATGGAGATCGGCTTCATTTCTTCGGAATCAGGAAATATACAAATTATACCAAAAGCCGTTCGACCTGCCTGGTAAGGGCGATGAAATCACTCACCGTCAGAGTTTCCGGTCTGGCCTTGGGGGAGAGATTCGCACGTTCGATAGCCATCTCGGAGACATTTTTAACAGAAACACCTTTGTCGCTCACGGAGTCGGTGAAGAATGCTGCTCCAGCCAGAGTGTTGAGAATGGTTTTTCGTCGCTGATTAAAAGTTGTTCTGACGATTTTTTTGAAAAGGTCGAAATCATATTCGGACAAGATACCATTCACCGATTGATGATGACCGGAAAAATCGATGGTGACAACGACGGAATCAACCTTCGGACGGGGGTGGAACTCGGCCGGGCCGAGGGTCATCATCTTTTTCACTGTGGCCCGGCTGGCGAGAAGGACTGTAGGTACGCCGTACTGTTTGGTTGCCGGTTGAGCCATTAAACGATCCGCGACCTCTTTTTGCAGCATAATGGTTGCGGATTGGATGAGGGGGGCGTTGTCGATAAGTTTGAAGATGAACGGGTTGGAAATCGAGTAAGGCAGGTTGGCCATTATCTTCAGGAGCCCCCCGCTCAATTCCGCAAGGTTGGTAAAATCTGCGGTGAGGATATCCTGATGAATAAGGGTCACATTGGCAGGCAGATCTCCTTGATCCTCATGGAATCTGATAATGCCGCTGTCGATCTCAAAACCGTATACCTGCCGGGCTGTTGCGGCGAGCGGGATGGTCAGAGCACCGAGGCCGACGCCGACTTCAAGTATGATATCGGTATCGCTAACCATTCCTGCCCGGACAATTGCCTCGGCAGTATGTCTGTTGACGAGGAAGTTTTGGCCGAATTTTTTTTTGGGAGCGAGTTTGTTGCTTTTCAGCGTATTGAAGGCTTGTTTTCCGTACTGTGACATATGTTCTTTCCCGTGGGGCGGATGTAATTCATCGCAGCTGCTGCTTTTTCATGCGTTTATTGTGTATGTGACGGAAGAAGGGCAACGTCCCGTAGTAGCTGAGTACCGATACCGGCAATGCCAGGCAGAATCCGCCGGCCAGCATGACTGCCAGGGCTTCGTATCCCATATTGCCCATCATTGTCAATGATTTTCGCAGATCATCGGCGGTTCTGATGAATGCCAATAATGCCTGGACATCTTCAAGACTGAGTTCGTAAGGTGTCACCTGGTTGCCGATCATTGCCGCCAGGTAATAAAGAGGTAGGCACGTCAGCGGATTACAGACTATCCAGCTGCTGATGATACCAGCCAGGGGCGATGTTCTTGAAGCAATGGCGAGCAGCACAATGAGAGCGGTGTGAAAAGGCATTGTGGGGGTGAATCCTACAAATACTCCGACTGCGATGCCACCGGCGAGAAAACGAGGAGTTCCGCGTAACCGTTTCAGGCGCAGGCAATAATATCTGAAAAGACGAAAGACGTTCAAATTCTCATCCCAGCTGTGACCTGGAGTAGACATCTTCATCGATGGTACTTGCTCCGTACACCGAAAATTTGCGGGATCCGGCGAAGGCGATCATGGCGGCATTGTCGGTACAATATTGAATTTGCGGGGCATGAAAAGAGATACCCTCGCGTTCGCATCGCTCGGTGAAAAGCTTTCTCAAACGGGGATTGGCGGAGACACCGCCGCCGACCACTATTGTGCCGATGTTGTGTTTTCGCGCAGCAAGGAGAGTTTTCCCCACCAGTACATCGACCACGGCCTCCTGGAAAGATGCGCAGATGTCCTGCAGATGGAGTTCATTGTTCTTCTGCTTCTGTTGGTTGACATGATTTAAAACTGCGGTTTTCAGGCCGCTGAAACTGAAATCGAGCGAATTCTCGTCCAGCCATGCCCTGGGAAACTGCACATATCGCGGATCGCCATCGATGGCTGTTTTTGAAATTTCCGGACCTCCCGGATAGCCGAGTTCGAGGAGTTTGGCCACCTTGTCGAAGGCTTCTCCGGCTGCGTCATCGCGGGTACGGCCGAGCAGTTGAAAACGGTGTGCCTCCTCCGCAAGAAATATCGAAGATGTGCCGCCGGAGGCGATCAGGGCAATGTAGGGGAACACCGGCTTTTCCGAACTGAGAAAGACTGAAAGAATATGCCCGGCCATATGATCTACGCCGATAAAAGGGATCCCCCTCACGTGGGAAAGGGCCTTGGCGTATGAAAAGCCGACAAGAAGCGACCCGATGAGACCGGGGCCCTGAGTTGCGGCGATCAGGTCGATGTCCGAGAGTTGCACGTCGGCCTGTTCGAGAGCTTTCTGAACGACGGGATGAATGGACTGCAGATGCTTCCTGGAGGCAAGTTCCGGCACAACACCGCCAAATTGCGAATGAATGGTATCCTGGCAATTGAGCACATTGGAAAGTATGTGGTCGTTGTCCAGTACTGCGGCGGCGGTATCGTCGCAGGAGCTTTCAATGCCGAGTATGAGCATGAAGAGTTTCTTTTCAGGTTGTCTGTAATGGAAATTGTGTTAATACTGTTGTCGTGAGTAAAAAGCAGTCAGTATATAGATGAAGCGGTTGAAAGTCAATGGCTTCACTTTTATGATAACCATGCATCTGCAATGTGCCGTGACCGAAAAAACAGTTCCGATTTCACCTCTTGTCGACCAGTTTTCAAGAACAATATCCTATCTCAGATTGTCTTTGACCGATCGTTGCAATCTTCGCTGCATATACTGTATGCCTGAAGAGGATCAAGATCGAAACAGCGAGGTCAAGACAGGCAGATTCCTGCAGCATTCAGAGCTCCTGACGTACGAGGAACTGGTGCGGGTAGTTCGCCTCACCGTCTCCCAGGGGATGAACAAGCTCAGACTTACAGGTGGAGAACCTTTAGTCCGCAAAGGGATTCTGGAATTTATTCATCAACTGTCCGAGCTTGACGGCTTATCGGAGATACGGTTGACCACCAACGGAGTATTGCTGGCTGAATATGCAGAAACGCTCTATGCCCGGGGCGTGCGACACATAAACGTCTCTTTGGATACCCTGTCACGATCGAAATTCGTAAAAATTACCGGCAAGGATTATTTCACCAAGGTCTGGGATGGCCTGCTCGCCGCAAAAAGTTTAGGCTTCAGAATCAAACTCAATGTGGTCGCGATGAAGGGTGTGAATGACGATGAATTTCAGGATTTTGCCCGTCTGGCACTTGACCATCCTTTCCAGGTCCGTTTTATCGAGTTTATGCCTGTCGGTGACAAGAGCAGCTGGCAGATGGAAAAATTCATCAGCGCGGAAGAGATCAAGCTGCTCGTTACCGAACTTGGCTCACTGGCTCCTTTTGCAAGGAACCACGGTGAGGGGCCGGCGCGGATGTATAACTTTCAGGGGAAAGACGGCAGGAATGGCGCTGTCGGTTTCATCAGTCCGATCAGCCACCATTTCTGCGACAAGTGCAACAGGCTCAGGCTTACTTCGGAGGGCAAGCTCCGGGCCTGTCTCCTCAGCGATCGGGAGACCGATTTGAAATTTCTGCTGCGAAACGGGGCGACCGACCGGGAGCTTATCGAAAGTATCAGGCAGACCATTCTGAATAAGCCCCAGGGGCATACCTTGCAGCAGGATGTGATGGCGCGGGAGCGGCAAACCTGCAGCGGCCGGATGTCACGAATCGGTGGATGAAAAATCGCTCTGGGGGTACGAACCGAGCCATTCGAAATAGGAGCACATTGCCCTCAGTTTGTCACATCCGCGCTGGATTTTTTCGTCCTCGATATGGCCAAGCATATCAAGAAAAAACAGATACTTCCATTGTTTCCCCTTGATTGGGCGCGACTCGATTTTGGCCAGGTTGATGCTTTCCTCGGAAAGTACGGTGAGTATTTCATTCAGGGATCCGGGACGATCCATGAGTCCTATCAGCAGGGATGTCCTGTCCAACCCGCTTCTTGTCGGGGATTTTTTACCTATTACCAGAAACCTCGTGGTGTTGCCCCGGTAATCTTCAATACCTTGAACGACAACCTGCAATTGGTAGGTGGTAATGGCAAGGGATGAAGCTATTGCCCCGATGTTCGGGTTGTTTGCCGCCATCTGTGCGGCAGCACCGGTTGAAAAAACCGGCAGAGTAGGGATGGAAGGGAGATGTTTTCTCAGCCAGTCCCGGCATTGGGCAAGAGGTTGCGAATGAGATGCAACGGTCTGAATATCTTCAATGTTTCCGGACCTGCAGACAAGATTGTGGCTGATTTCCAGCTGCAGTTCGCCGCAAATCTGGACTTTGTACTTCATGAAGCAGTCGAGTGTTGAAAAGACCGCTCCTTCTATTGAATTTTCGACCGGAACGATACCGTACGTAGTCCGGCCTTTGTCGACTTCGGCGAAGACATCGTCAATGGTCTCCATTGCTTTATAATCGGCCGAATGGCCAAAATATTTCACTCCGGCGAGGTGGCTGAAGGTAGCTTCGGGACCCAGGAAAGCTACAAGAGCTTTTCTTTGCGAGAGCCTGCAGGTGGTGATGATCTCGTGAAAAATTGTCTTCAGGGCATCGCTCGGAAAAATTTCATTATTATCTTTCAACAGCCTGTCATAGATCTGACGTTCCCGCAAGGGGTCCCACTTGGCCCGGTTTTCCTCATCCTTCATTCTGCCGATTGTCTTTGCGCAATCCAGCCGTTCTTTGAGCAGTTGGAGAATCGTGTTGTCAATCGAATCAATTTTGTCCCGTACTGATCCAATCGCTTTTTTCTGCTCGGTTTCCATGCTGCTCCTTGATATTTGATCTGAGAAAGGGTTTGATGTTGACTCTATTGAAGAGAGAGCAAATAAATTAGGCCAAAGAAATAGCGATGTCAAGTTGTAAAAAGGTCCGGGTAAAAAGGTCCGATATGGCATGATTAAAACTATAAATACAACACGAGCACGGGCATATCATGAGTGAAAAGAAAATCCAGAAGACCTATGAGGAAATAAACGCCAGGATAAAGGCTGGTGAGGCAGTTGTGGTGACGGCGGAAGAAATGGTCGGTATTGTCAAAAAACACGGCCCGGAGGGTGCAGCGAGAAAAGTCGATGTCGTTACCACCGGCACGTTCGCCCCGATGTGTTCTTCCGGGATGTTTTTTAATTTCGGTCAGATGACTCCAACCATAAAGGCCGCCAAAGTCTGGATCAACAAGGTTCCCGCATATGCCGGCCTGGCTGCAGTCGATGCCTATCTCGGTGTGACGGAACCGGCCGAGGATGATCCTTTGAACAAGATCTATCCCGGGGAATTCCGCTATGGCGGCGGCCATGTCATTGAAGACCTTCTGCGCGGCAAAAAGCTGCTTCTTGAAGCCAAAGCATACGGCACCGATTGTTATGCGGCAAAGAAGATGAAAAAAGAAGTAGGCCTGGACGATCTCCCTTATGCATTGCTGTGCAATCCGAGAAATGGCTATCAAAATTATAACTGCGCCATAAATTTATCGGATAAGGCGGTATATACCTATATGGGTATGCTGAAGCCTAATTGCCGGAATGCCAATTATTGCAGTGCAGGCGAATTGAGTCCGCTGCTGAACGATCCTTTTTACAGGACTATAGGGGTGGGAACAAGAATATTTCTCGGCGGAGCTCAAGGCTATGTCACCTGGAAGGGAACGCAGCACAACCCCAAAGCCCCTCGGGGGGAAAACGGAGTTCCTCTCAAACCCTCCGGAACAATCATGGTCCAGGGCGATCTCAAGATGATGAGTCCCGAATGGCTGCGCGGAGTATCGATTCTTGGCTACGGCAGTTCTCTTGCCTTGGGCCTGGGGATTCCCATTCCGGTGTTGGATGCCGAAATGGCAGCCTATACCGGAGTCTCCGATTCTGAGATATTCACCCAGGTCGTGGATTACGGACATGATTATACCAATGGCATTGTCCGAAGTTATGGCCAGGTGAGTTATGCAGAGCTGAAAGCCGGAGAAATCGAGGTGAACGGCAAAAAAGTGCAGACTTCTCCGCTGTCAAGCATTGTGAAAGCTCGTGAGATAGCCGAAATTCTAAAAAAGAATATTTCCGGAGGCAAATTCCTTCTCAACCGGCCGGCCGAATTGCTGCCGGATGGAAGGGAGGAGTTGTAGTCCATGACGCCTGAGATCAGGTTCGGCAAACTGGTTGGACTGCTGCAGCAATATGAAAAAATTGCTGTAGCCTTTTCCGGCGGTGTCGACTCGACTTTGATGCTGCATGCCGCCATCAGTGCCCTGGGGCAAAAAAGGGTCGTAGCCCTTTATGCTTTGTCTACCCTCAATTCAGCCGAAACCATTGCGAACACGCGCGCCGTATTTTCCAGGAACTTCCCGAAAGAAGCAGTATTGCGGGAAATAGAAGTATTTCCGCTTCGCTGGCAGCAATTTGTCCTGAACACCCGGGAGCGGTGCTATGTCTGCAAGAAGCAGATGTACACAGCCTTGCTCGCTTCGATGGACTGCGAGGGGAGCATCATCCTGATGGATGGAACCAACGTCGATGATCTGCAGGAGGAACGGCCCGGTCTGAAAGCCATTCGCGAAATGCAGGTGAGGACGCCTCTCGTCGATGTCGGGTTGACCAAGCAGGATATACGCAAGATTGCAAAAAGTATCGGTCTTTCAAATTTCGATCTTCCTTCAAACTCCTGTTTAGCCACCAGAATTCAGCAAGATAAACCGATTGATGAAAAAACACTCCGAATCATCGAGTCGGCGGAAAACTTTCTTCACAAGCGGGGATTTTTCGGTTGTCGCGTTAGGATTGGGGATACCTCTTTCCTGATTGAGGTGCAGGAAAAGGATTTTGCCGCCTTTGTCGAAGGTGGCAACAGAGCCGCGGTTCGATTTTATTTTCAGGCTCTGAAAATCGGGCCGGTCATGCTCAGTCTCGCCGGAAGATAGCCAACAATAAGGCAAAATAAAAAAGATTGTAAAGCTTAGGACGAGTGAATTATTGCTTGATTCTGGTATCTGATTCAATTATGGTGCCTTGTTATGGACGTAATACCCTGAATACAAAGGGTTGTGTCGTTCTCGTTTTTAGTACCTTAGAAATTCATTTTTTGTTTTTTAAGAATGAATTTCGTGAAGGTACTTATCCCCCCTCGTGGGGTGTTAGGGTTAAAAAGCGCCTGGCCAAGAGTTTTTTTTTGACAATTGAGAAGAGTTTAGGTAAAGCATCATGTTCAGGGGAAATGGGGTAACACACGTTGCCTAGGTAGACTTGTAAAGAAAGATTAAGCAGGGAGGAATTCATGAACAAGAAGGAACTCATTGAAAGCATTGCTGGTGCAGCTGACATAAGTAAGGCAGCTGCCGAAAAAGCACTGAACGGCACTCTTGCAGCAATCGCTGAAAGTCTGAATAATGGTGACAAAGTTACCCTTGTCGGTTTTGGCACGTTCTCTGTCTCAAAGCGTGATGCTCGTCAGGGAAGGAACCCGCAAACAGGAAAAGACATTAGCATTCCTGCGAAAAAGGTTGTTAAGTTTAAAGCCGGCAGTAAACTGTCCGAGGCTGTCAATTAGTACCTGTTTGGTCATGGTGTTCTAGATACGGTAACTGTCAGTATGCTTGATGTCACAAAAATCTTTCGAATAGGTTACAGTGTCTGACGTGTGCTTTACAAGGAAGCATAGCAAAACAAAGGTGCTGCATTATCAGGCAAAGTGCCAGTGTCGCTAAGCAGTTGACAGGATGTTGTATACCTCAAGGGCCGTTCCTCGCAAGGAACGGCCCTTTTTGTTTTCCTGTCGACACTGTTGACATTGGACATGCGGGATTCACTTTTGCAAAACCGGGTTATGGAACAACCGGTCAATTGGGAATTTTTAAATAATTGGAGAAGTCGATGAATACATTTGAAGAATTGTTGAGCGAATCGACGCGTATTCATGGTCATATTTGTGCAGGGCAGGTCATCGGTGTTCGCATGAGTATGCTGGCACTGTCACGTATAGGAATACAGGAACCAAAGGGTGTTGACCGAAAGAAACTTTACGTGATTGTAGAAATAGATCGATGTGCAACCGATGCAATACAATCGGTCACCGGCTGCAGTCTTGGCAAACGATCGATGAAATGGCTGGACTACGGAATCATGGCGGCAACTTTTGTTAACCTTGACTCAGGAGTGGCGGTCAGGGTTACGGCCCTTGAGGAAGCCCGGGAACTTTCAAAGAAATACTGTTCTGAAATTACAGACAAATATGCCAGACAACTCGAAGCCTACAAAATAATGGCAGACGACGAGCTTTTTCGTATCGAGCATGTCTCTGTCGAAATTCCTCCGGAAGATCTGCCGGGCAGGCCGTTGAGAAGGGTCCAATGCAGCGTGTGTTCGGACTGGGTGCAGGACAAGAGAGATGTAGCGGTAAACGGCGAGATATTGTGCCGCAATTGTTCGGCGGGAAGGTACTATAAGAAACTTATCACATAATTTCAAAACGGTGTGGAGTTGATCTTGGGAATATAACTATCCCAAATAATTGAGACAGGTCGAGAAAAAGGTGAAGTAAAATGGTAATTACACTTTTGGATTATGGTGCGGGCAATGTTCGAAGTGTCCGTAATGCCATTCGAAAACTTGGTTATACGGTCAAGGATGTTCAGTCTGCCGAGGATATTGTAACCGCTGAAAAATTGATTTTTCCCGGCGTCGGCAGTTTTGGCCTGGTTATGAATCGCTTGCGTGAAAGCGGATATGTCGAACCGTTGCGACAACGAATTGCCGAAAATAAACCATTTCTGGGTATCTGCGTAGCCTTGCAGGCCCTGTATGAAGGCAGTGAGGAATCTCCCGGTATTGCCGGGTTAGGAATAATTCCCGGACAAGTTGTACGATTTTCCAAAACCGACCTTTCGGTACCGCAAATCGGCTGGAATGGTATCAGGTTGCTGAAAAAATCCGCCCTGTTGAAGGAAGAAGAGATCGACAAATTGTATTTTGTCCATTCCTACCACGCACAAGTAACCGAGGCGGGGAAGGATTGGATTCTCGCAGTTACCGACTATGGCACGGAATTTGTTTCAGCAGTGGAAAAGGGCAATGTCAGTGCATTTCAGTTCCACCCCGAGAAAAGCGGGACAGCAGGATTGAAGATACTTGCAAGATTTCTTGACGGTCGTCCCCCTGAAGCCGAACTCTCTTGCTCACCGCCTGCCGGCAATACTGAGAAAAGTACCAGGATCGCCAAACGAATAATTGCCTGTCTCGATGTTCGCAGCAACGACCACGGGGATCTTGTCGTTACCAAGGGTGACCAGTACGATGTCCGGCATGAAGGAGAGGTGAGAAATCTCGGAAAACCGGTAGAGCTGGCGAAAAGATATTATGAAGAAGGGGCGGATGAAATCACCTTTCTCAACATTACCGGCTTTCGTGATTTTCCCCTTCAGGACCAACCCATGATGGAGGTGCTCGAAAGAACCTCTGAAAATGTGTTCGTTCCTTTGACGATAGGCGGTGGGATCAGGGAATTTACCGACTCGGAAAACACATCGTACTCATCCCTCGATGTAGCCTCCGCTTATTTTCGCTCGGGAGCCGATAAAATTTCTATCGGCAGTGATGCGGTCTATACTGTCGAAGCGTATCTGCAAACAGGCCAGAAAACAGGAAAAAGCTCGATCGAGCAGATATCGATAGTGTACGGCGCACAAGCGGTTGTCATTTCGGTTGATCCCCGTCGAGTATATGTCCAGTCCCCCGAACAAACATCCCATGCAGTAATTACAACAGCGGTTCCCGGGCCCAACCGGGAACAGTATTGCTGGTACCAATGCACAGTGAAAGGAGGTCGCGAAGGCCGGGACATCGACGTTGTTCAGCTGGTGAAGGCTTGTGAAGAGTTGGGGGCGGGTGAAATCTTACTCAACTGCATCGACCGGGACGGGACCAACAGCGGATTCGATCTGGAATTGATCGATTTGGTCAAAAAATCGGTATCCATTCCGGTTATCGCCTCGAGTGGTGCGGGAAAGGCCTCGCACTTCGTCGAGGTTTTTCAGGAGACCTCGACCGATGCGGCACTGGCGGCAGGTATTTTTCATCGCCGGGAAGTATCTATAAAAGAAGTCAAGGAAGCTTCAAAAGCGGCAGGTATCGAAATCAGGTAGCATGCTTGGCGAGAGGACGGCGTTTTAAATTCCTTGTCCTCTCGTTATTTATCCTCTTTTGTTTAGGGGAGTATGAAATTCCAGACTGCCGAGAAACGATTCGCCTTCAGCCTTATAGGATGGAGCGCCATTTGCCTGAGATCGCAGAAAACTCTCGACATAGAACATCTCCACACCATCGCTCAGGGTATCGGGATGCATGCATACCAGACCATTTTTTTGTATCTCGACGAAGTCATCCCGTTTGAGATTCTTGTTTCCATGATCTTCATATTTTTGATAATACCGTACGCAGAGCGGTGAGAGTTCCGGGTTCACCGAATACGAGGTCGAAATATTGCGGTAATCGCTGCTGTTGACATTAAGTTGCCTGGACTGCTTGACAAACAGGAGAAAACTCTCCGCCTCGAGGTCTGCATCGGGAATGTGTATTTCGGTTGCTTTGGTATAAATTGAATAATTGTTGGTCTTGATTCTCTTGAGATAGTACAAACTGTTGTCGTTCAGTTTTTCAAACCATCCGGCCCCGGAAGGTGGTGTTATGGAAAAACCAAGGCTGCTTTCTCTTTTTTTGTTATTTTTTACTGGAAAATAGCGGTTGGAGAAGGAGTTTGTTTGTGAAGCGCAACCACAAAGGGATATAATGAACAGAAGGACCAGCGGAGATATGACAGATTGCCGGAGCACAAGGGGGCTGGGTCGGGGTGAATTCACTGAACACCGCAGAAGCTGAATTGAAAGAAAATGTTTTTGTTGTCTTCCTCTACCATTGTACCATGTTATTGTAACTGTTAGTAATTGATTTCTTTGTTCTCTTCAAGAGGAAGATGCACCACATGCAGAAAAGACGAATCGATAGTCTGCAGGCTTTGAGTTCCAGTTATAAAAAAGGCATCATAAGTCTGCTTTTTTTCTGTATCGTACTGATCCTTGTCCTTAATGTCGTAGCCGCCTGGAGCTACAAGAGAGGCTTGACGGAACTCCGGCAACAGAGCAATATCCGCCTCGAACTGTATATCAACTACCTGCAGGGGGTGCTGGAAAAATATGAGAGTCTGCCGGAATTGCTCGCTATCGACAGTAATCTGGTAAGAGCGCTGCTCAATCCCCTTGAGCCGACCAGACTCGAAACCCTCAACAGATACCTTGAAACAATCAACACGGTGAGCGATACCCTCGATACCTATCTGATGAACAAAGATGGCCTGACTATCGCGGCGAGTAACTGGCAGGAAAAACATCCGTTCATCGGCAGAAATTTCAATTACCGGCCATATTTCAAAGAGGCCATGGCCGGAAAACTGGGAAGGTATTTTGCCATCGGCTCGACTTCCTCCAAACGGGGGTACTATTTTGCCTATCCCGTTCGAAAAGATGATGAAATTCTTGGAGCGGTGGCAATTAAAATAGACATCGATTCCGTTGAACAGAAATGGTCACATCGCGATGAAAGTTTTCTCGTATCCGATCCGGAAGGAGTTGTTTTCATAACAACGAGACCTGAATGGCGCTACAAGACCTTAAAACCTCTGGAACAAGAGGTCCTGCAGAAAATCGTGGAGAGCAGAAGATATCCTGATGCCTCTTTGACGCCTCTTGCCCAGTCGGCTTCAATGAACAACGGCATACACACTCTCGAGATAGCCAATAAGGAAAAGAAGAATGTCCAGAGGATGGTGATGCAGTCGCAATTCATGCCCCAGGCGGGGTGGGACGTTCATATTCTTACCGATACCAGAACACTGGTGAAAAAAGTTGTCGCAATATGTTTCGTCGTCGGTTCAGGAATGACCGTTGCGTATGTACTGGCGCTTCTGCTCCTTCAGCGTCGTCATCGATTGGCGGAATTGAGCCGGGTTGAGGAGGAGGCCAGAAAAGTTTTACAGGAGGCCAATGAGATGCTCGAGTCGAGGGTGAATGACAGAACTCAAGAGCTCACTGAGGCAAATGAACAGCTGCGCAAGGAAATACTGGACAGGCAGGAAACCGAAATCAAGCTGAAGAGAACCCGCAAGGAGTTGATCCATGCGGCAAAACTGGCCGTTCTCGGGCAGATGTCGGCCGGAATCAATCATGAGCTGAACCAGCCACTTGCGGCGATAAGGAGTTACACGGATAACGGCAAGCAGTTTTTGCAGAAGGGGCGTCTGGAAGAGACAATGTGGAATCTCGAGCAGATTGGCGAGCTTACCGAACGAATGGCACAGATCGGCGCGCAGTTAAAACTTTTCGCCCGGAAAACGAGCGGCCAAATAGTCATCGTACCGCTGCATGGGGTTATTGACGGGGCCTTGGAAATATTGCGACCGAGCTTGAAAAAAGAAAATATTGATCTGTCCATCAATGTTTCTCCGGATGACTTGGAGGTGAGGGCCAACCATGTGCTGTTGCAGCAGGTCCTGGTCAATCTGCTGTCAAACGCCATGCAGGCCATGGAAGGTCAGGCTGTCAAACGGATTTTCCTTGATTGTCGCGGCGAGGAAGACCGAGTGGTGATTGCGGTTGAAGACAGTGGTCCGGGCATATCGGAGGAACATCTTCAGAATATTTTCGAACCATTTTATACAACGAAAAAATCCGGTCAGGGCTTAGGCCTGGGCCTTACCATCAGTGATCGGATTATCAGAGATTTCGGCGGGCAGATCATTCTTACGCGGAGCAAGAACGGGGCTCGTTTTGAATTTACCTTGGAGAGAATCAAGTAATACACCTATGACCCGAAATGAAAAAGTGCTTTTCATCGATGATGAGAAGCATATACGACAGGCAAACAGGCAAACACTGGAATTGGCGGAACTGGAGGTCATCTGCGAAGATTGTGCGGAAAGGGGGCTTGAAGTTCTCACCCGAGACTGGCCCGGCATCGTGGTATGCGATATTCGTCTTCCGAACATGGATGGGTTGCAGTTTCTCCAAGAGGTGCAGAAAATCGACCATGATCTCCCGGTCATCCTCATAACCGGCCATGGCGATATTTCCACTGCCGTTCAAGCAATGCGTGATGGGGCGTATGATTTTATCGAGAAGCCCTATTCTGCCGAGCGATTGGTGAAAACCGTTTTGCGAGGGCTGGAAAAACGCAGTCTGACCCTGGAGAATCGTAATCTTCGCCGTGAGCTGGAACTCCATAGTGCTCCCGGGCCGAGAATAATAGGTCGTACACCGGCAATGGAGAAACTTCGGAGCACTATCGCTCAGGTCGCCGATACCGGCGCCGATGTACTTGTGCTGGGTGAGACCGGTACGGGCAAGGAACTTGTAGCTCGGGCCTTGCACGAAAACAGCAGCAGGAGGGCGAAAAATTTTGTAGCTATCAATTGCGGGGCAGTTGCCGAGTCGATCATGGAAAGCGAGCTGTTTGGCCATGAAGCAGGTGCCTTCACCGACGCCAAATCAATGCGCATTGGGAAATTCGAACACGCCAATGGCGGTACCTTGCTTCTTGACGAGATCGAGTCAATGCCGATGCGCGTGCAGATCAATCTTTTGCGGGTACTTCAGGAAAGGTCTGTTGAACGTCTTGGCTCAAACAGGCTTATTCCTGTCGATCTCCGAGTAGTTGCAGCGTCCAAGGTTGATTTGCTCGATGCGGCGGAGCATGGGAAATTTCGACAGGATCTCTATTACCGTCTGAATGTTGTAAGTCTGAAGATCCCGCCTCTGCGTGAGAGACGGGAAGATATTCCCCTGTTGTTCCATCACTTCCTGCTGGTCGCCGGGCACAGGTATCAACAGGAAGTGACTATGCCCAGCAGTCTGCAGATGAATGCGCTCATGTCCTACTCGTGGCCGGGCAACGTCAGGGAACTCAGGAATTTTGCCGAGCGGTATGTGCTGTTGGGGCGGCAGTTCGACTGGTCGCTGGAAAAGATGCTCTCAGGTGAAGAAACCGCCCATAGTAGTTCCCTGCCGCATCAGGTCGACTGTTTTGAAAGGAGTCTCATTGAACATGCGCTGGTATCAACCGGTGGCAGCATTAAGGATGTCATGACAATCCTTGATATCCCCAGAAAGACTCTGTATGACAAAATGCGTAAATATGGCTTGAAAAAAAGCGACTATAAATAAGAGCCCATAAGGGTTTCAGCGTACCAATTGACTTCTGCCATACCAAAATTTCATTAAAATGATGTAATGAATTTCTCCCGAAGATCTTCCGCCATAAGAGAAGGAAAGGCGGTTTTCCGCCGATTCCTGACGCTTCGAATCATATAAATCCTCAAATAACCCTCCGTTCCGTCAAGGTAATTCCACTTTTGTTACACCATGTCGAAAGAGTGGTGGATTTCCGCTGATTTTCGCCAACGGAAGTGGATTGTTTGAGCATATTGGCCCTGATATCATGCAATTAAATATGTTCTCAAGGTTGGTTAAAATATTGCATATCTTCTTCTGCTTCATCAGCAGTCTATTACCTGATGAAGCCGGCAGTTCGCCGAACTGCTGTTATGGTTTACAGGGTATCACTATTCAAATTGGAGGAAGAAGCTATGTTCAGGAAGATCACCACGCTTGTAGCAACCGCTGCACTCTCTGTACTCGTTTTATCGGGAGCGGCGCTTGCGGCAGACCCGATTACCATCAAGTTTTCCCATGTTGTCGCAGAAAACACTCCCAAAGGTAAAATGGCAGTCAAGTTCAAAGATCTGATTGCCGAACGGCTGGGCGGAAAGGTTGTGGTCGAGGTTTTCCCCAACTCCCAGTTGTTTGGCGACAATAAAGAAATTGAAGCGATGCTTCTTGGCGATGTCCAGCTCGTTGCCCCGGCCCTTGCAAAATTCGAACGCTACACCAAGCAGGTACAGATTTACGACCTGCCTTTCCTTTTCAAGGACATGGCTGCGGTTGAAAAATTTCAGCAGAGCGAAAAAGGTCAGGCTCTCCTCAGTTCGATGGAGTCCAAGGGATTGGTCGGCCTGGGCTATCTGCATAACGGCATGAAACAGCTGTCGTGTGCTTCACCTTTAAGAGTTCCCGCCGATGCGGCCGGTTTGAAATTCAGGATCATGACCTCCGATGTCCTCGCCGCACAATTTCAGGCACTGAATGCGGTGCCGCTGAAGAAGCCGTTCTCCGAGGTTTTCACCCTGCTGCAAACCAAAGCGATCGATGGCCAGGAAAACACCTACTCGAATATCTACTCCAAGAAGTTTTTTGAAATTCAGCCGTATATCACCGAGTCCAATCATGGCGTTCTCGATTACATGCTCGTCACCTCGACCGAATTCTGGATGAGTCTGCCGGATGATATCAGAGCGGAAGTTAAAAAGGCTCTGGACGAGGCGACTCTTTATGGCAATGAGATAGCCGCTTCCCAGGATCTGGAGGATAAGCAGAAAATCATCGACTCCAAACGTACCGAAATTATTACTCTTTCAGACGCCGAAAGAAATCAGTGGATCGAGGCTATGAAACCCGTCTGGTTGAAGTTTGAAGACGAAATCGGTAAAGATCTTATTGACGCTGCCTACCAATCCAATATGTAGCAGGCCGGGTAGTCTCCCTTCTTCGGGGAGACTACCATAACAATTGGTCAGTAAGAGGTAAGATATGTTTATGCGTATTATCAATCGTATCGAAGAGGCAGTTATCTGCATCTTGCTGGTTGCGATAACAATTTTGGTTTTTGCCGATGTCGTTTTGCGATTTGGTTTTAATATGGGGCTGATGTGGTCGCAGGAACTGACTCTGCACATGTCGGCCTGGTTTGTGCTCTTTGGTACATCCTACGGTTTGAAAGTCGGTTCTCATATCGGCATGGATGCCTTTGTAAAACTCTTTTCCTTCAACACTCGTCGATTGCTGTCGGGAATTGCCGCTGTTCTTGCCCTGATCTATTGCTATCTGGTGCTTTACGGCAGCTGGATATATCTGGCCAAGATGAAGAAGATCGGCATCACGATGGAGGATTTGCCGATCCCGGTGTGGCTGGCAAACGGGATGCTCTTTTTAGGATTTGTGTTCTTGACCGTTCGGTTGCTTATTCTGCTTTTTGCCATCATAACGGGCAAGGCAGATGGTTTTAAACATGCCGACGAGGCAAAAGAGAGTCTGGCCCTGGCCAAGGAAATTCTCAAGGAGGAGGAACGTTCATGACTACCGTTGCTTTGTTCACACTTCTCTTTGGCTGCATGATGCTGGGCATGCCCATTGCGCTTGCCCTGGGGTTGTCAAGTATTGGGACCATCCTCATATTTTCCGACGATTCCCTTGCTTCAATTACCCTTAAATTGTTCGAAGCACTCTCCGAGCATTACACTCTGCTGGCTATCCCGTTTTTTATCTTGTCGTCGGCCTTTCTGTCCACGGGCGGGGTCGCAAAACGCATAATCCGCTTTGCCCTCAGTCTGGTCGGCCATATCCATGGCGGAATAGGCATGGCTTCGGTTCTTGCCTGTATGATCTTCGCTGCAGTTTCCGGTTCATCGCCGGCGACAGTTGCGGCAATCGGCTCGATCGTCATTGTCGGCATGGTCAAAGCCGGTTATCCGGAATCGCTCGCTGCCGGATTGATCGGCAATGCCGGTACCCTCGGTATTCTGATCCCGCCCTCCATCGTCATGCTCGTCTATTCTGCGGCTACCGAAGTTTCCGCCTCGCGAATGTTCATGGCTGGATTTATACCGGGTATCATGATGGGTTTGATGCTCATGGTGGTTCTCTACATAGTTGCCCGCTATAAAAAGATCCCCTGCGCGCCCTGGGCCGGATTCAAAGAGGTGGTTACCTCAGGATTCAGTGCGCTCGGCGGGCTTATGCTGATCATAATTGTTCTTGGTTCCATTTATGGCGGTGTTGCAAGTCCGACTGAAGCAGCTGCAGTCTCGGCTATTTACGCTTTTGGTGTCGCCGTTTACGGATACCGGGATATGGGCCCGCTTAAAGCGGTTCCGTGGCGCCGGGAAGGTGAGGGCGCCGGGAGAATGCTCGGACGCAATTTCGGTCAAATGATTTTCACCTTGCCGAAAATCATCACAGACAAAGAAATCAACAAGGTCGTGCTCGATGCGTCGAAGGTAAGCATTATGCTGCTCTTCATCATCGCCAACGCCATGCTTTTTGCCCATGTACTGACAACCGAGAGAATTCCCCATCACATTGCCGAAATCATCGTCCAATGGGGGTTGTCTGCCTGGATGTTCCTGGTCGTCGTCAATATTCTGCTGCTTATAGCCGGCAACTTTATGGAGCCTTCGGCTATTCTCCTGATCATGGCCCCGATCCTTTTTCCGATTGCCGTTCAACTTGGGATCGATCCGATTCATCTGGGCATTATTATGGTCGTCAACATGGAGATCGGCATGCTCACGCCTCCGGTGGGTTTGAACCTCTTCGTAATTTCCGGGGTGACCGGACATACTATGGGATGGGCGATAAAAGCCTGTCTGCCGTGGTTGATGGTGCTCCTGGTTTTTCTCATTATTATCACATACATACCGCAAATATCGCTCTTTTTACCTGAACTGCTGGATAAAATTCAGGGCTACTGATAGCCGCCTGAGAATTTCCGAAGCAAAAGAGCCCTTCATCGATTGATATCTTCAATTGGTGGAGGGCTTTTTGCGTTTGGTCTATTAGACAGTATGTATCAGGCTGTCGGATTGAGAATTTTCATGATATTGAGAAAATGGCGGATTTCCGCCAATACTTCTGGCATCATCTCATTAATATGTCGCATAACTACACGGGAATTCAAACTATCGCGATTTTGTGAATTATAAAGAAAGAATAGGCGGATTTTCGCCGATAAATTCAGATAAATTTACTTGATTTTATTATTATACCACGCAAAAACAATAAGATAACATCATATCATCGAAGTGGCCACAATCTTGCAATTTGCAAAACATTCCATCAGACAGCATCTTCATGATGGAATCGGTATGTTCGTCGAGCTGCCGTCAAGGTTACCGGTGTATCCGGTATATCAATATTCAAATTGGAGGAAGAAGCTATGTTCAGGAAGATCACCACACTTGTAGCAACCGCTGCACTCTCGTTCTTAATGGTTTCGGGATCAGCGCTTGCGGCAGACCCCATCACCATCAAGTTTTCCCATGTTGTTGCAGAAAATACTCCAAAAGGAAAAATGGCTATCAAGTTTAAAGAGCTGGTTGCCGAAAGGTTGGACGGGAAGGTCCAGGTCGAAGTGTTCCCCAACTCCCAGTTGTTTGGCGACAACAAAGAAATTGAAGCGATGCTTCTTGGCGATGTCCAGCTCGTTGCCCCGGCCCTTGCAAAATTCGAACGCTACACCAAGCAGGTACAGATTTACGACCTGCCTTTCCTGTTCAAGGACATGGCTGCAGTTGAAAAGTTTCAGCAAAGCGAAAAAGGCCAGGCTCTTCTCAGTTCGATGGAGTCCAAAGGGTTGATTGGCCTGGGATATCTTCATAACGGCATGAAACAGCTGTCGTGTGCTTCACCTTTAAAAGTCCCCGCCGATGCGTCCGGTCTGAAATTCAGGATCATGACTTCCGATGTTCTCGCCGCCCAATTCCAGGCACTGAATGCGGTGCCGCTGAAGAAGCCGTTCTCCGAGGTCTTCACCCTGCTGCAAACCAAAGCGATCGATGGCCAGGAGAACACCTACTCCAATATCTACTCCAAGAAGTTTTTTGAAATTCAGCCGTATATAACCGAGTCCAATCATGGTCTTCTTGATTACATGCTCGTTACCTCGACCGAATTCTGGATGAGTCTGCAGGATGATATCAGAGCGGAAGTTAAAAAGGCTCTGGACGAGGCGACTCTCTACGGTAATGAGATAGCCGCTTCCCAGGATCTGGAAGATAAGCAGAAAATCATCGACTCCAAGCGAACCGAGATCATCACCCTTTCCGATGCCGAAAGAAATCAGTGGATCGAGGCAATGAAACCCGTTTGGCAGAAGTTTGAAGACGAAATCGGTAAAGATCTTATTGACGCTGCATACCAATCCAATATGTAACAGACCGGGCAGTCTCCTGATGTTCCGGGAGGCTGCCGTAATTATTTGGTCCGTAAGAGGTAGATTATGTTCATGCGTATTATCAATCGTGCCGAAGAAGCGATTATCTGCATCTTGTTGGTCGCGATAACAATTTTGGTTTTTACCGATGTCGTTATGCGATTTGGTTTTAATATGGGTCTCATGTGGTCTCAGGAACTCACTCTGCACATGTCGGCCTGGTTTGTCCTGTTTGGTGCATCATACGGCTTGAAAGTAGGATCTCATATCGGCATGGATGCCTTTGTAAAACTCTTTCCTGCAGGCGGCCGCAGGATATTGACGGGCATTGGCGCCATCCTGGCGCTCGTATACTGCTACCTGGTGCTCTATGGGAGCTGGATATATCTTGCCAAGATGAAGAAAATCGGCATCACGATGGAGGATTTGCCGATCCCGGTGTGGATTGCCAATGGGATGCTCTTTGTCGGATTCGTATTTTTGACTGTCCGACTGCTGATTCTTCTCTGGGGGGTAATCACCGGAAAAACAGACAGTTTTAAACATGCCGACGAAGCGAAAGAGAGTCTGGCTCTGGCCAAAGAAATGCTCAAAGAGGAGAAAAGTTCATGACTACCGTTGCCTTATTTGTACTCCTCTTTGGTTGTATGATGCTCGGCATGCCGATTGCGTTTGCCCTGGGCTTGTCAAGCATCGGGACTATTCTGTTGTTTTCCGACGATTCTCTCGCTTCGATTACCCTTAAATTATTCGAAGCACTCTCCGAACATTACACGCTGCTTGCAATCCCGTTCTTTATTCTTTCGTCCGCCTTTCTTTCAACGGGAGGTGTCGCAAAAAGGATAATACGCTTTGCCCTCAGTATGGTCGGTCATATTCGTGGCGGTATTGCCATGGCTTCGGTCATTGCCTGCATGATCTTTGCCGCCGTTTCCGGTTCATCGCCGGCTACAGTCGCGGCAATCGGATCGATTGTCATTGTCGGGATGGTGAGAGCCGGTTATCCGGAAGCTCTGGCAGCCGGTGTCATAGGAAATGCCGGAACCCTTGGAATTCTCATACCTCCCTCGATCGTCATGCTGGTTTATTCGGCTGCCACTGAGGTATCGGCCTCGCGCATGTTTATGGCGGGTTTCCTGCCCGGTCTGTTGATGGGACTGATGCTCATGGCGGTTATTTATGTCGTCGCCCGGGTGAAAAATATTCCACGCCAACCATGGGCTGGGCTTAATGAAATAGTATCCGCCGGATTTAGTGCCACCGGCGGCCTGATGCTGATAATTATTGTTCTTGGATCCATATATGGCGGTATTGCCAGTCCGACTGAGGCCGCTGCCGTATCCGCCATCTATGCATTTGGGGTCGCTGTTTACGGTTACCGGGATATGGGACCGCTGAAAAATGTTCCGTGGCATAAAGACGGCGAGAGTACTGGGGCCATGGTTGGGCGCAACATTTGGCAGATAATTGCCACCTTGCCAAGAATTATTATAGACAAAGAAGTCAATAAGGTAGTCCTCGATGCTTCAAAAGTAAGCATCATGTTGCTTTTCATCATTGCCAATGCCATGCTGTTTGCTCATGTATTGACGACCGAGAGAATTCCCCATCAAATTGCCGAAACAATCGTGCAGTGGGGACTGTCTCCCTGGATGTTCCTAGTGGTTGTCAACATCCTGCTGCTTATAGCCGGCAACTTCATGGAGCCGTCGGCGATTCTGCTTATAATGGCTCCGATTCTTTTTCCAATTTCCGTAAAACTTGGGATCGATCCAATCCATCTGGGCATTATCATGGTCGTCAATATGGAGATCGGCATGCTCACACCTCCGGTAGGTCTGAACCTCTTCGTCATTTCCGGGGTAACCGGCAGGAGCATGGGATGGGCAATAAAGGCTTGTCTGCCATGGTTGATGGTTCTCCTTTCTTTTCTCATTATTATTACTTACGTACCGCAAGTTTCGCTTTTCCTGCCGGAACTCATCGATAAAATCCAGGGATACTGACAAATACCTGGAATTCGACAGTATCAAGGTCATTCAACGATTGCATGAGAGCATCGGTGGATGACCTTTTTTTATTTCATTTTTTGGCAAAATGATTATGTTCTCGCAACTTAATCATCTGGACCGGTCTGCAACATCGGCAGACGGTTCGATGTCTTATTCATTGGAGATGAAAATGAAAAACAGCCCTGAAGTAAAAACTATCTTGTACACAACCGATCTTGGCGGCCAGACCCGCCCGGTCTTCCGACATGCCTTGGCCATGGCAAAACTGTACGATGCAAAAATAATCATGATGCACGTGGTCGAACCCATGGGCGAAACGGCGAAGGCGATAATCAGTGCATATCTCTCCCAGGAGTTTACCGAAGATATGCAGAAGGATACGATGAAAGAAATACTCGCCAAGATGAAAGACAGGTTGCGGAAGTTTTACGAAGATGAATGCGAAGAAGAAAAAGTATGTTCAAATGTGAAAGAGCTTATAGTTGTTTCCGGCAAGCCGAGTGAAGAAATTCTGCGCGTTTCCGAAGAAGAAAAGGCGGACATGATCATTGTAGGCAAATCGACAAGAAAAGTTCGAGGCATACGAGTCATGGGGTCAACGGCGCGTCGAGTGAGCAGAATGGCCGGTATCCCGGTTCTTGTTGTACCTAATTATTAAATCCGACAACCTGTTCCAGCAAAGCTCCCATCTGAAACAGGTTGATTTTGAGGAAAAATCCTATGTCTGAAGGATTTGAGGTATATCTCGCTTCCCCGAGAGGTTTCTGCGCTGGGGTCGAACGGGCGATTGAAACAGTGAAAATCAGTCTGCAGCGCTATGGCAGACCGGTATATGTTCTCCACGAAATCGTTCACAATAAGCATGTAATTACTGAACTGGAGCAATCAGGTGCTGTGTTTGTCGAACACCTTCTCGATATTCCGCAAGGGGAGGTTTGCATTTTCAGTGCTCATGGCGTATCCCTGGCCATTGAAAATAAGGCTCAAGAGCTTGGCCTGAGGACTGTTGATGCCACATGCCCTTTAGTTACCAGCGTTCACGGCATGGTCGAGAAGTATCACTCCATGGGATACGATGTGGTAATTATCGGACACCACAAACATCCGGAGGTTGAAGGAACGGCGGGAAGGGTGTCCGGCAGGGTGCATATTGTCGCCAGCGAAGATGAAGCCAGAGCAATAGCCGTTGCTGACAAAGAAAAGGTGGCCTATGTTACCCAGACCACACTGAACAAAAACGATATCACCGGAATCCTCGAAATTCTGCAAAGCAAATTCCCCCACATCAAAGGCCCCTCTTCAAATATTTGTTTCGCTACCCAGAACCGTCAGGATGCAGTCAAACAGTTAGCAGAAATATCAGATCTTGTATTTGTCGTCGGATCAAAGAACAGTTCAAATTCAAACAGGTTGCGAGAGGTCGCCAAACAGTGCGGGGTCGAGGCCCATCTTATCGACGATTATCACGATATATCGCCTGCCTGGCTTTTGGGGAAAAGAAGGATCGGCATTACCGCCGGGGCTTCCGCGCCTGAGAGACTGGTTGAAGGGGTGATCGCCTGGATGCAGACTCAGGGCAATGTACATGTTGTCGAACTGGAAGGAATCAAAGAAAAGATTCATTTTAAACCGGCCATTCTCGAGGCCTGCGCTTCAGGAAAATGCCGACCGGGGAAGAGTTGATTTTCCCCCCTGGTCGGTTGGTATTTTAACGAGAAAACGTCGCGGTCAATCTTTCCATGGCTTCTTTGACCTTTTCATGGCTGTTGAAGGACGAGATCCGGATAAATCCGTTGCCGCATTTGCCGAATCCGGCTCCAGGGGTGCAGACAACACCCGCAGTAGTGAGCAGCATATCGAAGAATGCCCAGGAGTCCATCTTGCCGTCTATCCAGATATACGGTGAATTCTTGCCGCCGACATACTCAAATCCCAACGAGTCCATTGTCGCACACACTACGTCGGCATTTGCCATGTAGTAGTCGATCAAGGCTTTCGACTCGGCCTTGCCTTCCTCGCTGTAGATAGCTGCCGCCGCCCGTTGAACGGGGTAGGAAACGCCGTTGAATTTCGTGCAATGGCGACGGTTCCATAATCCATGGATAAAATGTTTGTTGCCGGCCTGATCGTATGCTGCACATTCTTTTGGTACAACCGTGTAGGCACAACGGGTTCCGGTAAAACCGGCGCTTTTCGAAAGACTGCGAAACTCGATTGCGACCTCCCTGGCCCCTTCGATCTCGAAAATCGACTTCGGCAGGGATTCATCGCGGATGAAGGCTTCATAGGCGGCATCAAAGAGAATAAGAGCCTTGTGCTGCCGGGCGTAATCGACCCAGGTTTTCAATTCGGCTTTTGAAATAGTCGATCCTGTAGGGTTGTTTGGAAAACAAAGATAAATCAGATCGACTGCTTCGGTGGGAAGGGACGGAACAAAATTGTTTGCCTTGGTCCCTTCAAGATATACCAGTCCTTGATATCTGCCGTCTTCGAAGGAACCGGTGCGACCGGCCATTACATTGGTGTCGAGATATACCGGATAGACCGGATCGGGAATGGCAATTTTAATATCTTGAGTAAAAAGCTCCTGGATATTGCCGGTATCGCATTTCGCTCCGTCACTGACGAAGATCTCGTCGGCCGAAATATCCGCTCCGCGACTGCGAAAATCGTTTTCCGCAATGGCTTCTCTGAGAAAATCATAGCCTTGTTCCGGCCCATAGCCCCTGAAGGTTACGTCATCCGCCATTTCATCGACCGCCTTATGAAATGCTTTGATGGCGGAAGGCGGCAGACCCTTGGTGACATCGCCTATGCCAAGTTTAATAATATTTTTTTCCGGGTTGTTTTTTTGGAACGCAGCGACCCGCTTGGCGATATCGGAAAACAGGTACGACGCCTGAAGTTTCAGGTAATGCTCATTGATTGTAATCATTCGTTTCTCAGTTGTTTTATGAATAAAAGGAGTTAAGTTGTTGCTGGTGTAACGGTTACGTAAATATAATTGAATGATAATGCCTGTCAACCAGCAACTTGCAACAGATTATTTCGGTTTAAAAGGAAATCGGATGAAAAACGACAAACCAGTGACGGTATATCGAAATGATTATACCGTCTTCGACTATATAATAGAATGTTTGACCTTGAATTTTCAAATCTACGAGGAGAAAACTCGAGTTACCGCCACCGGGAAATATCGCAGAAATTCCCTTTCACTCAGAGAGAATCCGTCATTGGTGCTATTTGGTGAGGAACTGGAGATCGTAAGCGTACGGCTCGATGGAAAAGAAATGGCCGGGGCCGATTATTATGTCAACGATAAGATGTTGCGGCTGGAAAATGTCCCCCCTGCCTTTTCTCTCGAAATTGTCACGACAATCTATCCCGACAGAAATACTTCTCTCGAAGGGTTATACAGGTCCGGCGCCAAATATTGCACGCAATGCGAAGCCGAAGGTTTCAGGAAAATCACATATTATCCCGATCGCCCCGATGTATTGACGAGATTTACAACCCGCATTGAGGCAGATAAAACATCATGTCCGGTACTGCTGGCAAACGGCAACTGCAGAGAAAAAGGTGAGCTTGACGCCACACGCCACTACGCAGTGTGGGAAGATCCATTTCCAAAACCATGCTATCTGTTTGCCCTGGTGGCCGGTCGGCTTGTTTCGATCGAAGATGAATATATTACCCGTTCCGGGCGAAGGGTTGAGCTGAAAATCTTTGTCGAAGAGCAAAATAAAAACAAATGCAATCATGCGATGACCGCCCTGAAAAAAGCGATGCACTGGGATGAGGAAGTGTTTGGCCTTGAATACGATCTCGATATTTACATGATCGTCGCTGTCGATGATTTTAATATGGGGGCCATGGAGAACAAAGGATTGAATATCTTCAATTCAAAATATGTGCTTTCTTCTCCGGAAACCGCCACCGATCAGGATTACCTGGGAATTGAAGGAGTCATCGCCCATGAATATTTTCATAACTGGACCGGCAACAGGGTGACATGTCGTGACTGGTTTCAACTCAGTCTGAAAGAGGGATTGACGGTTTTTCGCGATCAGGAGTTTTCCGCCGACATGAATTCCCGGCCGGTTCAGAGAATAGACGATGTCCGCGTCTTGAAGAATTTTCAATTCAAGGAGGATGCAGGACCAATGGCCCATCCTGTGCGGCCCGATTCCTATGTGGAGATCAATAATTTCTATACTTCTACCGTGTACAACAAAGGAGCCGAAGTAATTCGGATGATGAACACCATACTTGGTGCGGCAAAGTTTCGTGAGGGAATGGATCTTTATTTTGCCAGACACGACGGGCAGGCAGTTACCTGCGATGATTTTGTTGCGGCAATGAGCGATGCTTCCGGTGTCGATCTCAGCCAGTTCCAGAACTGGTATATCCAGGCCGGGACGCCGATTCTTCAGGTGGAAGGGGAGTGGAACGAAGAACACCGGCAATACCTGCTGACTGTCCGCCAAAATTGCCCGGATACGCCGGGACAAACGGAAAAACGACCTTTTCATATGCCTCTTTCCGTAGGACTCCTCGGATCCGACGGTCAGGATTTGCTCACTCATGAGCAGGAAGGGACAGCTGTCTTACAACTGCATGAGCAGGAACAGCTTTTTACATTCAAGGATATAAAGGAAAAACCGGTAGTTTCATTTTTGCGGGATTTTTCCGCGCCGGTCAGGGTTGCAAGTTTTCAGTCCCGGGCAGAACTTGCCTTTCTTCTGCGCTACGATACAAATCTCTACAACCGGTGGGATGCAGCTACCCGTTTAGCCGGCGAAGTCATTCTTGAAGCGGCGGAAAAACTGACAAGGCAAGAGATCCCTTTGCTCGATGAACTGTATCTTGATGCCGTTGCCCACAGTATTCAACACGACACCGAAGATCCTGAGATTCTAGCACTTTCCTTGACACTTCCGGCAGAAACGACGCTTGCCCAGGAGATGGCGATTATCGATCCCGATGCTCTGCATCAGGCCAGACGACTGGTTAAAAAAGAGTTGGCCGAAAGAAATCGCGACGCCTTGACTTTACTCTATGAAAAAAATCGAGTGAGAGGGGAATACCGCATTACTCCGGCAGATATCGGGAAAAGAAGCCTGAAAAATGTGGCCTTATCCTATCTTATGGCACTTGATCCTCTTCCCGATGAAATACTTGATCTTTGTTACGCGCAGTATCGTGACGCCACCAATATGACCGATAATATCGCGGCAGTTGCAAACGTGGTTGATCTTGACAGGGGTATCAGGAAGGAAGTCCTCGAAGATTTTTATGCAAAATGGGTGGGTGATCCTCTGGTTCTCGATAAATGGTTTACCCTGCAAGCTCTGTCAATACTTCCAACCACTCTTAAAGAAGTTCGGCAACTCGTTAAAAATCCGTCTTTTTCAATAAACAATCCAAACAGGGTCAGAGCTCTCATCGGGGCATTCTGCACCGGCAATCATGTCTGTTTCCATGACAAGAGCGGAGTTGGATACGGTTTTCTTGCCGATATGATAACCGAGCTGAATTCCATCAATCCACAGATTGCCGCACGTCTCGTGTCTCCTTTGATTAATTGGAAACGGTACGATGTTCAACGGCAAAGCTTGATGAAACAAGAGTTGAACAGGATTGCTTCCGTGAAAAATCTTTCACGGGATGTCTACGAAGTAGTCAATAAGAGTAGATAGAGGCTGCTGCTTTTGTCGCTATTGCCGTTTATGGCAAAACAGGCATCGATATTTAGGGGGATGATCGGCGGGAAGAGGTGCTTCTTTATCCGAGGCATGGCAACCGAGGCAATGCGTTTCCGCTTCCTTTTTATCTTTTATTGCATAAAAACGGCTGTGATTTTCATCATGGGGCAGGTGCGAGGTTGTTTCTTGCGGAGCTTTGAGAAGAAAAATGAGAATCCCGGCGCAGAGTATGATGAATACCAGGTTGACGGACAATTTCTTTCGGGAGCTCAATTCTTTCATATTTTCGCGCTTCAGGGGCAGGGGATGGCGGATATCAGCGGGCCATTTCGACAGCACTGAAATCGAGCAGTTTCTTTTTGAGACCGAAAACGGTGATTTCGGCAATAAGAGTGGCAAGTATGGTGTTTTTCCCGGCGAGCGAAACCATATTGGCATGCATTTTATGATTTTTGATCAGATTCAGCAAGGCAGCAGTGGAGGAACCAGGGTTGGCGATGAATTGCCCGATTGTCTCACCGGAAATAATCGCCGGATAGATACCTTCTCCGGTAAGACCTGAGGCGAGCCCTGCGGCATCGCCTACCAGGAAGGTGTTGGCAAAACGCCATCCCCTGAAATCAAAATTAATGAATTCTGCCGATGCCTTATGCTGCTCCAGAGGATATCCCTGCTTTTTGCCCCAGTGTAAGAGGTTGGCCTTGAGCTTGCTTGCTTTCATTGTTCTTGCATCGACATAGGCACCGATCGACGCCGAATCCCGATGGGGAAATACCCAGGCATAGCCACTACCAAAGAGAGAACTGTTAAAATGCCACTCCATTTCAGGATAGTCTCCGGGAATTTGATATGTTATCCCGAT
This sequence comes from Desulfobulbaceae bacterium BRH_c16a, assembly GCA_000961725.1. GTDB lineage: Bacteria > Desulfobacterota > Desulfobulbia > Desulfobulbales > Desulfocapsaceae > Desulforhopalus_A. The sequence continues at coordinate 65,340 of LADS01000057.1, read as the reverse complement.
GCCGGTGGCGGCAACGGGAAGACCGAGAGATCTTCTGACCAGAGATGAGGAGCCATCGGCACCCACCAGAGAAGTGCATGAATACTGGTCGTGTGAGCCTGATTTCTTGTTTATGCACTCTATCCTGTTCTGGTCAATGGCGGTGACCTGGCAACCAAGGCGAATCTCGGCACCCGCCTGCAGTGCCTTTTCCGCCATTTCCCGACCCAGTTTTTCCCTGTTGACCGTTGCGATAATGGGTGTTGGCGAATCCACACACGTGGTCTGGAAACGGGTAAAAATGTGTTGTTTACAGAAATGTCTTTCCGAGATGTCAACCGGAACTTTCTTGAGCAGCCCATTCCAGGTAATGCCGCCGGCACAGACCTTCTTGCCAAGAGTGTCTTTACGCTCGAGAACCAGTGTCTTTAAACCATGGGCGGCGGTAATGCAGGCGCAGGCCAGCCCGCCGGGACCGGCACCGATTATGATGACATCATAGAGCATGGAGTTATGAGGCCAAAAAACGAGGAAAAAATTTCAAGAAGTAAAAAACAAAACCTGTTCTGTGCCTTTTCAGTGACATAGAACAGGTTTTGAAAAAAACATTATAATGGCGGTTAGCCCTCGCTCAGCATAGCCTTTAAATATTCTTTGTTCATCCGGGCAATATTGCGGATGGAGATACCTTTTGGACAGACTGCCTCGCATTCTTTGTAATTTGTACAGTTGCCGAAGCCTTCTTCGTCCATTTGTGCAACCATTGCCAAAGCTCGCTGCTTTCTTTCAACTTGCCCCTGTGGAAGAAGGGCGAGCTGGGAGATTTTGGCGCTGGCAAAGAGCATGGCCGCACCGTTCGGGCAACTGGCAACACAGGCGCCACAACCAATACAGGCAGCGGCGTCCATTGCCAGTTCCGCCTGCTGGGCGGGGATGGGCAGAGTGTTGCCGTCAGGCGTACCTCCTGTATTGACAGAGACATATCCACCCGACTGGATGATGCGGTCCAGGGCAGATCTGTCTATGACAAGGTCTTTTTTGATCGGATAGGCTCTTGAGCGGAACGGTTCGATAACCAGAACATCGCCGCTTTTGAAATGCCGCATGTGCAACTGACAAAGCGTTACTTCCTTTTCCGGCCCATGGGCCACGCCGTTCACCATGCTGCCGCACATTCCGCAGATTCCTTCCCGGCAATCATGATCAAATGCTACAGGATCCTTTTTTTCCTTGGTGAGTTTCTCGTTCAGCACATCAAGCATCTCAAGAAAGGACATATCGGTATGGATACCGTCCAGAGTATAGGTCTCGAATTCGCCTAATGCATCACTGTTCGGTTGTCGCCAGATCTTTAGCGTCAGGTTAATGCTGCTCATATTGTCTATACCTTAAGAATTCTGTTGAAGTCCGTCGTGTTGGTCTGTGCGCCTCTACTTATAGCTTCGTTGACTGGGGGTCACATACTCAAATACAAGCGGTTCCTTATGCATTACTGGCGGTTGTTCCTCACCGGCATGTTCCCACACCGAAACGTGCGAATAATCAGCATCATTTCGTTTTGCTTCGTTTTCTTCGGTTTGACTTTCTTCTCGCAGGTGGCAGCCGCAGGATTCTTCCCTGGTCAGCGCATCGCGAATCATAATTTCGGCAAATTCCAGAAAATCGGCGACCCGGCCTGCACGCTCAAGGGACTGGTTGATCTCTTTTGTTGTCCCGGGAATATACACGGAGTCCCAGAACTTTTGTTTGATCCTGGGCAGCTTCGAAAGAGCAGCTTCAAGGTCGGCTTTGTTTCTGGCCATACCGCAGTTATCCCACATCAATTTGCCGAGTTCCTTGTGGATCTCATCGACAGTGAACTTTCCTGTGGGGCCACCGCTGCTGTTCTGCAGTATCCGGGCGATGCGATCTTCGACCCAACGTCTTGAATCGAGGAAGGGCGCGGAATGTTCACTTACTTGCTCAAGCTTGTTGGTTCCAAGATAATGAGCAACAGAAGTGGCAATTATGAAATAACCGTCCGCCAGTCCTTGCATGAGGGCGCTTGCGCCCAGACGGTTTGCGCCATGGTCGGAGAAGTTGCATTCGCCGATGGCAAAGAGTCCGGGAATGGTCGTCATAAGATCGTAATCGACCCAAAGTCCACCCATGGTATAATGAACGGCAGGGTAGATCATCATCGGTTCGACCATCGGATTGCTGTCGGTAATTTTTTCATACATCTGGAAAAGATTACCATATTTCTTGTAGATGGTTTCCTTGCCGTCACGCTTTATGGCATCGGCGAAATCGAGATACACGGCAAGCCCGGTGTTACCGACGCCTTTGCCGAGATCGCATTGCTCCTTGGCATTTCTCGACGCTACGTCTCGCGGTACCAGATTACCGAAACTCGGATATTTGTTCTCCAGGTAATAGTCCCTTTCCTGTTCCGGAATATCGGCTGGTTTACGGGTGTCGCCCTTTTTCTTAGGTACCCAGACCCGGCCGTCATTTCGCAGGCTCTCGCTCATCAACGTCAGTTTCGACTGGTAATCGCCATGGACGGGGATACACGTGGGATGAATCTGGACAAATGAAGGATTGGCAAATCCGGCGCCGCGTTTATGGGCTCGCCAGGCCGCGGTCACATTGGATGCCATGGCATTGGTGGAGAGGAAATACACATTACCATATCCTCCCGTTGCCAGGATAACAACATCTGCCGAGTGACTCTCGATCTCACCGGTGATGATATTTCTTGTTGTGATACCTCTTGCCCGGCCATCGACAATAACGACATCCATCATCTCCCGGCGGGTATACATCTTTACTTTACCGGTGTGGATTTGCCTGGAGAGTGCACCGTATGCACCCAGCAGGAGCTGTTGGCCGGTTTGACCCCTGGCATAAAAAGTTCGTGATACCTGGGCACCGCCAAAAGATCTGTTGGCAAGCGTACCGCCGTATTCTCTTGCGAAGGGGACTCCCTGGGCGACACATTGATCGATGATCTGGTTGCTGACTTCGGCCAGGCGATAGACGTTCGCCTCTCTTGCGCGAAAGTCGCCGCCCTTTATAGTATCGTAAAACAGCCGATGAACGGAGTCGCCGTCATTCTGATAATTCTTGGCGGCGTTGATGCCTCCCTGTGCGGCAATCGAGTGCGCTCTTCTGGGACTATCCTGGATACAGAATGTTTTGACCTGATATCCCTGCTCTGCCAGGGTCGCCGACGCCGATGCCCCGGCAAGTCCGGTTCCGACCACGATTGCACTGAATTTCCTCCTGTTGGCAGGATTGACGAGCTTGTTGGAAAAACGGTGATTACTCCATTTATTTTCCAGAGGGCCGGACGGTACACGAGAATTGAGTTCCATATTTCAAAACCTTTCCTAGTTTCTTTTTGTGGATAGTCCTGTGAGTCGGTTAGTCAAAGAGTAGTCATTCAGTCTGCACGGATGTTAAAAGGATGCCCCGAGACCAGTCATGAAATAGAAAGCTATCCCGCCGAAAATCAATAGAAAAAATAATGGAAAAACTATGGTGAGTTTGGCGATCAAAGCATTATATCTGGGGTGATTGATCCCAAAAGTCTGGAGCATACTCCAGAAACCATGGCTGAGATGGAGGGCAAGCATAGCAAAAGAGACGATATAGAAGAGGGCGTAGAAAAAACTACCCAGCAGTTCCTTGACGGTAACCGAGATAGGAACATCTTTCGGGGAGAAGGTGAATCCGAAAATATGGACAAAGAGAAATGCCAGGATAAATAAACCGGTGTACGGCATGGTTTCCGAAGCAAACGAATTCTTGACAACACGGTTAAAAACAGCGTATCTGGAGTGGCTCGTTTCTCTGTTCTCGAAAAACAAGTAAAGACCGACAAAAATATGGGCCAAGAAAACGAGGAGAAGTATGGAGCTGAAAACAAGAATTATAAGTGGGTGGCTGTGAAGTTCATCGGCGTAACTCTGGAACACATCGCTGCCCATAAAGATCGTGGCGTTTCCTGCCACATGAGAACACAAAAACAAGAACAACAACAACCCTGAGGTTGCCATAATAAGTTTCTTGCCGATCGATGAGGTTAAGAACCTGACGAACCACATAAGCGCACCTTGGGGTAAGAATTATGAGTTGCTGGAGTTTTCTTAATTTGTGCTGATAATATAAAAAATATTGGAAAAGGGAAGGGGAATTTGGTTTTTTTCGGTGCATTCTCTAAGAAAGCTTTGTCGATTGCGTTGATTTATTCGCAGGATGACATGTAAACCTTATTATTTCAATAAATTACCTGAATAATGGCATATACATCAATAATATTCGATCTGGACGGAACTCTTCTTGATACTCTTCTTGGGCTTTCAAGCACATGCAATTCGGTACTTGCCGGATATGGTTTCCCCCTTCACCGGCAAGAAGAGTATCGATATTTTGTCGGCGACGGACTGACGGTTCTGATGGAAAGAATAACTCCCGAAGGGACCGGTAAACCGATTATCGACGAGTGTTGCGAACTGTTCGCCCAATTGTATGCCAAGGACTGGAAGAGTACGTGTATGCCATACGAAGGTATCTTCGAAATGGTGTGCGCCTTAAAAGCAAATTCCTTTAATCTTGCAGTATTAACCAATAAACCACATTCATTCGCGTCGATTTTTGTTGAAAATTTTTTCCCGGGAGACATATTTTCTCTGGTCTATGGCCAAAGAGATGGGTTTGCGAAAAAACCGGATCCGGGGGTCGCGTTGGAAATTGCCGGCAAACTGGGTTCCCTGCCTGGGGAGACGGTTTTTGTCGGGGATTCGGGAGTGGATATTGCCACCGGTAAAGCAGCCGGGATGTTGACGGTCGGAGTTACCTGGGGCTTTCGGAGTGTAACGGAGCTGAAGGAAAACCATGCCGATATAATCATTAATAGTCCAATGGAGCTTTTGCGTTATGTTGTCCCTGTCACCTGAGTTAGTTACATATACAAAATACCTTGCCCCCCCGCTGGTCGGTGCATTTATCGGCTATCTGACCAATCGAGTAGCTATCAGAATGTTGTTCCGGCCGCTGAATGCATGGAAAATATTAGGGAAGCGGGTGCCGATGACCCCTGGTGTCATTCCTGCCAAAAGAGAGGATTTAGCCAAAAATATGGGAGAGGTTGTCGGCGACCATCTTCTTACCGGCAAAGAGATAGGGAAAGGATTGCAGCACGAAGTTTTTCAGCGTCATCTCTATAACCTGATTCATGAGCGGATGGAGGGGATATTGCATAAAGACCTGGGTACGCTCGCTTCGACCGTGCCGGCAAAATTCCAGGTCTATTTTGATGTCGGCAGAAAAACCTTGAGCTATCAGATGAAGGATCGGATCCATTCCTTTATCGGGTCGGCTGAATTCAAGGTTCTGGTGGAACAAGTTATTGGCAACCGACTCGATCTTTTTCTCGAGAATGAAGCGGGAGCAATTTTTACCGGCTCTCAAAGGGAGGTTGCTTACAGTTTTATTGAAAAGAATATCGCCAAGATGTTCGGCAGTGAGACCATGGAACAGTGGGTGGAGGATACCATCCATCAGAAGGTTTACGGCACCCTGCAACAGGAGAAGTCGCTTGCCGACCTTCTTCCCGAATCCCTCATAGATCTGCTTGGGACACTCATCGCCAATCAAACCCCGGCACTCCTGAACAAGGTTGCCGCGCTGGTGAGCGAACCCGAAGTAAGAGATAAAATTGTCAAGGGTGCCTGTGCGGGAGTAGACAACTTTATCAATTCCCTCGGTGGAATGGCCGATATGGTCAGAGGGTTTTTGCCCATGGATAAGGTTGAAGAGAAAATCCGCAGGTATCTCATCGACAAAAATGACGATATCATTGCCTGGCTGCAATCCGAGGCGGTTCAGGCCCGCGTTGTCGCCATCCTCAAGGAAAGAAGCCATGATTTCCTGCAGAAACCCATAGTAGGCTGGATAAAGGCGGAAGACGATGTTGTTGTCACAGCTTTCTGTGAGCAATGCACCCGGCAGATAGTGTCGCTCCTGAAAGGAGAGGAAGTGCCGGCGATGTTGACCTCGATGCTCAAGACAAACATCGAGAATCATCTTGAGAGCGGCGATATGAATCTGCAACAGGTGGGTTCACTTTTGCTGGGCGATGAAGCGATGGAGTCGAGCAGGACTTGGTTGATCGGTGAATTGAGCCGGATCCTGCAGTCACCAGCGACCCTGGAGACCATTGACTCCCTGGTGGACGTTCTCATCGCCTCACTCCTGCAAAAACGGCTGGGCAAGCTGGCGAATCTTATACCCGCCGGAGTGCGGGAAGGTTTGGCCCGATCCTTGCAAAAAATGGCTTCAGGTATGCTGGAGACTGAGGTTCCCGGTCTTGTCCAGTCACTCAACATCAAGAAAATCGTTACTGAAAAAGTGAATTCCCTCGATATTCTGAAACTGGAAGGCCTGCTGCTCTCCATCATGGAGGAGCAGTTCAAGTATATCAATCTCTTCGGGGCACTGCTCGGTTTTTTGATAGGGTGCGGGAATATCTTTTTGCTATACGGTTTTTAGGTTGTCCGAGAATAGCAATTTTCTCTCAGATCGAGGCAAACTCGAAAAAAATTGCCGGAGGCATACACTTAATATTCCGAGGATAATTTTTTCGAGTTTAACGAAGATATGGGGGAAAAGGGCATTCTCGGACAACGCTTCTAGCGTCGCGGGGAGTTCTCAGTGGCAAGCTGGCCACATGCGGCTGAAATATCCGAACCGCGACTGTTCCTGATAAACACCGTGTAGTGCGCATCCAGAAGGATCTGCTGAAAAGCAAGGAGCCTTTTCATGCCGGGGCTTTCATACGGAAGTCCCGGCGATTCGTTATAGGGAAGGAGATTTATCTTACAGGGGATGCCGGATAATTTGCGGGCGAGTTCCCTGGCATCCCGATCCGAATCGTTGATGCCTTTCAGCAGGATGTACTCGAACATTATTCTTTTTCTTTTCGGCATCGGGAAGTCGCGGCAGGCATCCAGCAGCTCGTCTATACTGTAACGATCATTGATCGGCATCAGCCTGCGCCGTGTTTCATCATTTACGGCATGCAGGGAGATCGCCAGATTTACAGGCGATTTCTCCCCCAGTTCCCTCATCTTCGGTACTATACCGCAGGTTGAGACCGTGATTCTCCGGCTGGTCAGGTCAAGGCCTTTCTGTTCGGTGATAATCGACAGAGAGGCGAGAACGTTTTCCAGATTGTTGAGCGGCTCTCCCATTCCCATGTATACAACATTGGTGACCCGGTCCGGACCGATAAGCAGCTCTTTGGGTTGGGCGAGGAGATAGTCTCTTGCGCCGCATATCTGGTTGACAATTTCCGACGGGGTCAGATTTCTTTTAAACCCCATGGTCCCGGTAAGGCAGAAAGAGCATCCCATGGCGCAACCCACCTGGGAAGAGATGCACAAGGTGTTTCTGTCCGGCTCCGGAATGAGGACCGATTCTATAATGTTGCCGTCACTGAGCCGAAAGCCGAACTTGACACAACCGTCATCCGATTTCTCGATGAGTGGATCGGTGAAGCGGGAGACGAAGGCCTTTTCTTCCAGAATATTCCTGAAAACCTTTGCCAGATCGGTCATCTGAGAGAATTCGGTAATTCCCGGACGGTACAGCCATCCCATAATCTGTTTGCCGCGAAAGGCCGGCTGGCCGAGACTTTCCGCAAAGGCAATCAAGCCGGCCTGGGTGAGATTTTTTAAATCGACTTTTTCTGCGGTGATGCTCACAAGGCTCTCCTTTGTTCAGGGACAAGTGCAACAGCGCCATTCATGGCTTGTTGTATTCTTTTTAAAAGCTCATCCCTGTCTTTCGGCAACCTGCCGGCGAGCGGCAAATAGGTCGAAGCATGGTTGGCATGGAACTGACACCTGATTCCTGTCAGTTGATAAAGAAGCAGGTAAAGTTCCTGAAGGATAAGATCGGGTCCCGGCAGGACAAATTTACCGGAAAGTACATCCCTGCCCAATTGGGTATTCTCAAGTGGGATGAGAGTGAGTACGGCGATCTGGTGCGGCGCCATGGCCGCCAGCACCTTGCCGGTCTCAACGGCATGACGTTCTGACAAGGACACTCCTCCAAGTCCAAGAAGGGCGGTGATCGAAAGAAATATTCCGGCTTGCCTTATAGAGGCTGCAGCAGCACATTGGCTTTTGGCTGTCTCACCCTTGTCGATACTCCCCAAGACAAGGTCACAGCCACTTTCAAGTCCCATGTATACCCGGCTGAGGCCGAGAGATTTCAATTCACTCAGTTGAGCAGCACTTTTCCCCCGAATCGCCCGGGCATTGCCATACAGTGAGATTCGGTTTATCCGGGGCAAATGCTCACGGATCAGGAGAAAGAGTCGTATCAGTCTTTTCTGGGAGAGGATAAGCACATCCCCGTCGGCAAGAAAGAGGCGGTTGGCGTTGCGACAATACCGGCGGGCAAAGAGAAGATCCTGTCTTATTGCTTCTTCATCTTTGAGAGCGAAGCGGACATCTTTATAGGCACCACAAAAAGTACACTTATTATAAGAGCATCCGACCGTCACCTGGAGGATTATGGAATCTGCCTCACTGGGCGGTCGGATGACATTACCTACATACTGCATCAGGCTATCGGATTTTTCGCCTCAAATTCCTTCATGAATTCAACCAGCTTAACCACGCCTTCTTGCGGGAACGCGTTGTAGATGGAAGCCCGGCATCCGCCGATCGAGCGATGTCCCTTGAGGCCGTTCAGCCCTCTGGCTGTTGCCTCGGCGATGAATTTTGCCTCAAGTTCCTTGGAGGGAAGAGTGAAGGGGATATTCATCAGCGAACGGGATTCTTTCTCGGCATGCCCTCGGTAATAATCGCTTGCGTCAATTGCATTATAAAGAAGGTTTGCTTTCTCGATATTCATTTTTTCAATAACGGTGACGCCGCCGAGCTGCTTGAGCCACTTCAATACTTCGCCAACCACGTAGATTGCAAAACAAGGAGGGGTGTTGAACATCGACCCCTTGTCGGCATGGGTCTTGTATGCGAGCATTGTAGGGGTGTTGGCAGGAGTCCGTACCAGGAGATCTTCTCGGATGATAACGATGGTCACGCCGGCCGGTCCCAGATTTTTTTGGGCGCCGGCAAAGATGAGCCCGTGCTTTGAGACATCGACCGGGCGGGAGAGGATGTCGGAGCTCATGTCGCTTACCAGCATCTTTTCCGTCTCGGGAGCTTTCGGGAACTGGGTGCCGTAAATGGTGTTGTTGGAGACGTAGTAGAGGTATTCCGAGTTTTCGGCAACCGTGTATTCTCCCGGCTGAGGAACCCGTTTGAATCCGGTCTCTTCACTGGAATAAGGAACTTCAACTTCACCAAAGAGCTGTGCCTCTTTGATCGCTTTTTTCGACCAGGTCCCGGTGTTGAGATAGGATGCTTTTTTCCCGGCTCCCAATAAGTTCATGGGAATCATGAAAAACTGAGTTGAAGCTCCACCCTGTAAAAACAGAACCTTGTAATTATCGGGAATGCTCATCAGGTCGCGAAGATTGGCCTCAGTCTCATCGGTGACGGCAATAAATTCCTTGGAACGGTGACTCATTTCTATAAGCCCGATTCCTGTTTCCTGAAAATTTACAACATCTTTCCCGGCTTTCAGCAATACTTCGTAAGGGAGTGTTGCCGGTCCCGGACTGAAATTGAATACACGGTCAGCCATTGAATTCTTCTCCTGTAATGAGTGTTAGAAATGGAAGTGGTGCCACTAACTAGTGTCCTGTCAAGTCTCGTCTGTCATATCTTGCTTGCCCTTTTGGCTTCCTGACTTCGTTACTTCTTCGGTCACATAGCGCTGCTATGCTCTCTCAGTCGTGCCTCGCAGGAAACCAAAATTGCGGCGCAAGCTTACAACATCTGAGGCTTGACATGACACTAGTGTCTGTCCATAAATGGCTATTTTGCCCTGACTCTTCGTTGCTCTCAAAATTTAATCCTCGGAATATCAACTATATGCCTGCAGTTTAATCCATCGATCGCCTCGATTTAGAACAAAATATCTCATTTCTGGACAGACACTATAATATATCGATAAAAATCCCCTTCGGTCGACAGAGGGATCACTCTGTTGCACATTGCCGGAACGCTTCATATAAGACTATCCCCGCGGTCATGGCAAGGTTCAAACTTCTTATATTGGGATTTTTCATGGGTAGAGTATAGCACCTGTCGGCATACAATTGCAGAACATCTTCCGGCAAGCCTTGAGTTTCTTTGCCAAAAATAAGGTAGCCTCCCGGTGTGAACTGCGCCGAGGTGTACTTTCTGGTAACTTTTGTGGTAAAGAAAAAGAGTTGCAGTTCTTGCTGTGCCTGTAAAAACGCATCGAAACTTTGCCAGTGATGAATCTTGACGAATTGCCAGTAATCCAGTCCGGCCCGTATCAGGTGCTTGTTATCGGTTGAAAAACCTAAAGGATGAACGAGATGCAGCACCGAGTTTGTCGCCCCGCACAGCCTGGCGATCGAACCGGTGTTGGGCGGAATCTCTGGTTCTACCAGTACAATATTGAAAGGTTGTGTGTCGTCCATGTGATTTTTTGCTGCAGAAAGAGGAAAAAACCGGAAACAAGGTATATAACTCTTCAACTGAAGCAAAACAACGAAAATCGCCCGGATGCCATGATGGTAGGTAAATACATTGCAATTTTACCATGAGCGGATAGATTTCGGCAATCTCGACCCCAGGAACGTAACTTTGACTGAAGAAAAACAAAAATTTAGGCGCGATGGACGACTGCAGCTTGTGCTGGTCGCTGCTTTCCTCTATTTTTCCCAGAGTCTTTTGTCTCAAGGGATTTCTTTGCTTTCGGAACCACCAGCCGTGAAAAGCACCATATATCTTCGCTCCACAGCGTCCGGTCAGCTTATGGTCGAGTCTGACAGGGTGCATGATAATTTTATGCAACTGGATGTAATGCCCGCTGGTCATTCACCCTTTTTCTTTCAACCCATCCCGATAAACAGCGCCGACAAAGAATTGCTGATGACAATAAGAGGCATCGGGCCTGCCCTGGCCGATTCTCTTCTGTATCACCGTCAACACTTCGGGCCGTTCGAAGATATTGACGATTTGATGAAAATTCGAGGTGTTGGAGCAAAACGCGCTGCTTCATTATCTCCCTTTCTGCTGTTTGATGAGGTCCCGTGATGGCAATTGACATATTCAACAAACCTCTTCTGGTGGTGGTAGGGCCGACGGCCATCGGTAAAACCGATCTTAGCCTGAGAATTGCCAGACGATACAATTGCGAAATTGTCAGTGTCGATTCCATGCAGGTCTACAGGTACATGGATATCGGAACCGCCAAAGCATCGCTTGAGGAGCGAAGTGAGATACCACATCATTTGATTGATATTATTGATCCCGATCAGGATTATGATGCAGCCAGATTTGCCGAAGATGCATTGCATGCTATCGGCGAGATACATGGCCGCGGTCGATTGCCTCTTCTCACTGGTGGCACAGGGCTTTATTTGCGGGCACTTTTGCAAGGAATATTCCCAGGTGTTCCGGTTGACGAGATAATACGAGCAAAACTGCGGCATCGCCTGCACATCGTAGGATGCTCGAAACTACATGAAGAATTATCGGCAATAGATTGTATATCCGCCGAAAGAATTCATGAAAACGACACCCACAGGTTGCTGCGGGCCTTGGAAGTGTACTACGCCTCGGGAGTTCCCTGGTCGGAACATCTCAAGGAGCACAGGATACTTACCCCGGGGGCCCTTTTTGCCAACACGCTGGAAATAGGATTAACATGCGATCGTCGCGATCTCTATGAACGTATAAATCGTCGCTGCGAAACGATGCTTGACGACGGTCTTGAAGGCGAGGTGAGAAAACTTCTGGAAATGGGCTATCATAGAGAGCTGAAATCTTTTGGTTCTATCGGCTATCGGCACATGCTCGGATACATCCATGAAGAGTATTCCCGGCAGGAGATGGCAGAACTTCTGGCAAGAGATACCAGAAGATATGCAAAAAGACAGTATACCTGGTTCCGAACGATGCCGGGATTGCACTGGTATGAGGTTCAGGCCAAAGAAGAGATTGTCGAAGCAGTAGGCGACTGGCTCATAAAACAAAACCGGAGAAAGTGATGGGGCCAAAGAAGGGCGGTATCGTACTCAACTCCCTGTTCGAAGTTCCCCCTCTCTTCAGGGAGTTGCTTCGTGAACGTGGAGTAGAAGGTGAAGAAATGATGCGCAAATTTCTCTATCCGCAACTCTCGGATCTGCCGCAGCCCGATGCCATGAAAAATCTTGCCCAGGCCGTTTGTCTTGTCATTCAATACATGACCTCCGGCAAGCAGATTGTGATATGGGGTGATTATGATGTCGACGGTACCACCGGGACAGCTCTATTAGTTAATTTTTTCAATGAGTTCGGAGTGGAAGTTGTTTGGCATATCCCCAACAGAATGACAGAGGGGTATGGCTTGAATATGGCGTGGTTCCTGGAGCGCAAAGAAACAGTTCTTGCCAACGATTTTCTTCTTATTACGGTAGATTGCGGAATCTCGAATGCACTTCAGATCGAAAAAATCAAAAGGCTTGGAGCGACGGTAATTGTCACCGACCATCACCATCTCCCGAGCGATGGTATGCCGAACTGCCTGATTCTCAATCCGTCTCAACCATCATGCGGTTTTCACAAGGAGCAACTCGCGGGTGTAGGTGTAGCGTTTTATCTGGCCGCAGGAATTCGAGCGGAATATGCAAAACTGGAAGATCCTGTGAAGTTGACGGGAAAGGTGAATCTCAAAAACTATCTTGCTTTTGTAGCTCTGGGGACCATTGCCGATGTGGTTGATTTGACGACCACAAATAGAATCCTGGTGAGGGCCGGACTCGAGGCCCTTTGCGAAACGCCGTTCCCGGGTCTCAAGGAACTTCTCGCTTCGTGCGATATAGGTTCGGGCGATATAACTTCCGAGGATATAGGGTATCTGATCGGCCCTAAAATAAATGCCGCAGGAAGACTGGGGGAGAGTGATCTTGTGGTGAACATTCTCACCGAAAAAAATCGTAAGCGAGCCAGGAGCCTCATCCTGAAACTCACTGAACTCAATGAACAGCGAAGAAGAATAAGCGCAGATAATCTAGAAATAGCTTTAAATGTAATTTCTAACAGTCTGGTTGAACAAAACAAATGCGTGATAGCAAAAGGAGAGTTGCATCAGGGTGTTGCCGGAATTGTTGCATCCAGGCTAGTTGAAATATACGGTGTGCCTTCCATGGTTTTTGCTCAAAAAAATCTGCCGAATGGTTCTATAGTCTATGTTGGGTCGGCGAGATCGATCGAGGGGCTGGATATTTTCGCAATGATCGGCATATGTTCAAAATGGATCGAGCGGTTCGGCGGACACGAAATGGCAGCAGGTCTCTCTGTAAGTCATGAGAATATGACGGGATTCGAGGCGGCTTTTGCGGCAATCGCCAGAGAGAGCTGGCAGGCCCGGACTCATTTAAGAAAACGGCGTTTCGATGTCGAGTGCTCGGTCGAAAAACTGATGACAGAAGAAAACATGTCTTTTTTGAAACTTTTGGAACCTTTTGGCCCAGGGAATCTGCAGCCGGTATTCTACGACAAATCGGCCCGAATAGTCGACGCACGGACGGTCGGAAAAAGCTCCGAGCATCTGCATCTTACAATCAGGGGTAAATATTCGAACCTGAAAGGAATAGGTTTCAGCTTGGGAAAGAGGGTCGACGATGTGCAGAAGGATCCTGAAAGAAGTATTCTTTATGTGCCAACCATAAACCGGTTCAGGGGGAATGTGAGCTGGCAGGTAAGAGTAATTGATGTGTGAATAGCCAAGTCCGCAGAAATTGCCGAATCTCAATCCGATCAATCATCCCTCAAAACGCATGAAGGGTGACATGCTGATTTCCTTCGTACGTTCCAAACCAAAGCATTAGCCAAGAAGGCGGCTTCATTGTTTCCGGTCGAAGACTTTTCTCAACCCGAAATTATTTCGCATTTAAAAACAGTAAATGTATTACAACATGTTAATATCACATTGTTTAGATTTATATATACATAATATACATTATGCGACATAGCTATATATGTGGATCCGGCCTTGATTATCGGGGGTTCGAGCCATCTTGGGTTTATTTCTTTCTGTAAAAATGCTATAGATACGGCTTTCGCCGCTTGCAGTTGGCTGATTTAGGCGCGTTGTTGAGCTGTATAACAACCAAAATACAAATAGATAAGAAGTTATATTTAAAGTTGAACGGAGTTCTTATGTCTCACGAAATCTATCAGGAGCCTCTTGTCAGTCGCTATACAAGCCTTGAGATGCAGCAGCTTTTTTCAGAAAAGACCAAGTTTACCCTGTGGCGAAAATGCTGGCTGGCGCTTGCCGAAGCACAATATGAACTTGGGTTGAACGAGCTCGTCACTGAAGAAATGTTGAACGAAATGCGTGCCAACGTCTCGAACATCGATTATGAGATCGCTTCGAAAAAGGAAAAAGAAATACGGCATGACGTTATGGCCCATGTTTTTGAGTTTGGTCTGAAGTGTCCTAAAGCTGCAGGCATTATTCATCTCGGGGCAACTTCTCAGTTTGTCGTATGCAATTCCGACCTTATTGTGCAGAAAAAGGCGATGTATCTGGTACGTGCAGCCCTGCTCCAGGTTATCAAGAATCTGGCCGCTTTCTGTGAAAAACATAAATCTCTTGCTACTCTCGGTTTTACCCACTACCAGCCTGCCCAACCGACTACTGTTGGCAAGAGAAATACGCTGTATCTCCAGGATCTTGTTATGGATCTTGAATACATTGACAATTATCTCGATCAGATGAAAGCGAGAGGCGCCAAAGGAACGGTTGGAACCCAGGCCACCTTTCTGGAACTCTTCAAGGGCGATCATGAAAAGGTCCGTAAAATGGATCAACTTGTCGCGGAAAAGCTTGGGTTTGACGCCACCTTTCATGTAACAGGTCAAACCTATACCCGAAAACTCGACATGAAACTGGCGGAAACACTCGCTGGAATTGGCGCGACTGCCCATAAATTTGCAGTAGATCTGCGTTTGCTCTCCAATCTCAAGGTTCAGGAAGAGCCTTTTGAGAAAAATCAGACAGGTTCGTCGGCTATGGCCTACAAAAGGAACCCGATGAGATCGGAAAGACTCACCGGATTGGCGCGAAAACTTATGAATTTGCCACAGAATTTTGCTTCCACCTACAGCAACCAATGGTTTGAAAGAACGCTTGATGACTCGGCGGTGAGACGGATGGATATTCCGCAATGCTTTCTGCTTTCAGACGCTATTCTTAAATTATTCATTAATATTACATCTGATATGGTTGTATTTCCGTCGCAAATCAATAAACATATCATGGCTGAATTGCCCTTTATGGCCACCGAAAAGATTCTCATGGAAGCGGTGGAAAAAGGCGAAAGCAGGCAGGAAATGCATGAGATAGTCAAGGAGCATTCTCTTGCTGCCGGAAAAATAGTGAAGGAAGAAGGCAAAGACAACGACCTGCTGGATCGTCTTGCAGAAGATCCCCGCATCCCCTTCTCTGCCGAGGAATTGAAGAGCATGATCAGCGACTATTCCAAGTTTACCGGCAGGGCAAAAGAACAGACTGAGGAATTCCTGCATGAGGTCGTTTTGCCGCTTCTTTCCGCGAATTCGGAAACTATGACGGATATTGATTCTACTCTTGCGGTATAGGTGATGGCTGAACGAAAATTGAATGAAGTTTTTTTGCGGATTTCTTCACGAAGATTCCATTTTTTGAAGTTTATTCTTGAGGGATATGACAATCTCGCAATTCTTTCGAGCTACGACTGTTCTGGGGGACTCGTAGTAATCAGATATCCCGGAGCGATGGCCGGCGAGCTTTTCGACTTGCTGGGACAAATCGCCGGATCACTCACAGAAGAAAACGGCAACACGTAGGATGGCATGGAACAAAAAATTTTTTATATAAAAACGTTTGGTTGTCAGATGAACGAAAGAGACTCGGAGATTATGGCGCAGTCTCTTTCCGGATATGGATATGTCGAAGGTATGGATGTGAACGAGGCGGACCTGGTGATCCTCAATACCTGTTCGATCCGGGCCAAAGCGGAACAGAAGGTTTTGAGTCTGTTGGGGTATCTGCGGAAAACCAAGTTGAGCAGACCGACAATGAAAATCTGTGTTGCCGGCTGTGTTGCTCAGCAGGAAGGAGCCCGTCTGCTGGCAAGGATGCCTCATGTTGACCTGGTGATCGGCACCCAGAATATCTATAATCTTGGTCCGCTTCTCGAGAGTGTCGATAAAGAAGGTAGCCGGGTAGTCACTGATCTTCGGGATGATTATGATATTCCTCAATTTCTGCCCAAGCTCCCCCAAAGAAAATCCGGTCATTCCGGGAAGGATCGCAACCTCCAGTCTCCCTCAACTTTCCAGTTCAGTAAATTTGTAACCATCATGCAAGGGTGTAACAATTATTGCACCTATTGTGTTGTCCCCTATACTCGGGGGCGGGAAATGTCACGAAAAGCAAAGGATATACTTGAAGAAGTTAAGACATTGGTTGAAGCAGGTGTAAGGGAGGTAACGCTGCTTGGACAGAATGTGAACAGTTATGGAAGGACCAATGCGGTTGCCGGTGACGGAGAACCGTACAGTTTTTCCGATCTTCTTAAGGAAGTTTCAAATATCGACGGATTGGCCCGTTTACGTTTCACCACGTCCAATCCAAAAGATCTCACCGATGACTTGGTGAGGAGTTTTCGGGATGTGAAAAATCTTTGTCCCCAGTTCCACCTCCCGGTGCAATCTGGTTCGGATCGAATCCTCGGCAGGATGAATCGGAAATATACCGCCGCCGAATACCTCGAAAAAGTTAAGAAACTACATGAATATATTCCAGATATTGCTTTAACCACCGATATTATTGTTGGATTTCCCGGCGAGAGCGATGACGATTTCCAGCAAACCATGAACCTTCTCGAAGCAGTTCGTTTTCATGGCTCATTTTCCTTTAAATACTCCGATCGGCCGGGCACCAGAGCAAGTTTGTTTGACGACAAGGTCGACGAGGGAGTGAAGTCGGAGCGACTTGCGGTTTTTCAAAAAAGACAGGATGAGATCAGCCTTCTTCGCAATAGCGAGTATGTTGGCCTGGTCAAGTCGGTATTGATTGAAGAGTGCAGCGACAATGGGGCAAAGGGCCGTACCGATACCAATCACATAGTTCATTTCCCGGACTGCGCCGGACATGTGGCTGGAGATATAGTCGATGTCAGGATTGTGCATGCGGGACAGCATTCACTCAGAGGTGAAATAGATAATAAACATTAACTTTCGCCAATAAATAATTGAATTCAGGTTTTTGTTTTATTACCGTTGCCAGCTATTCTTCGTTCTCCCCCTCCTCTTCGGTACTCTTCTTGCCTTGATCGAAGCCAGGCAGAGGGAGGACTTTTTTCACAGTTTCCGAATTGACGCCCGATGATGGTGATATTTTTCTCACCACACGGTTGGTTATTCGTTTGCCTTTTGCGGCAACGTTTTTGATCAGGAAGTCATCGAAGGCAACCTCCATGCTATTGGTTCGCGCCCTGGAGGAAGGTACCATCCCGATTTTCACAAACTTATGCTCGCCAAAGTCCAGGTGCAGGATTTTCGATCTTTTATGCTCCGGAAATAACCGGTATTCCTTTTCGAGTATGAAACTCGGCGTGGTGAACCGCTTAAGGTACGCATGATTTTCTGCGCCATCCCGGTAAATAACATTGAAAATGATATCCTTTTCGACAATACCGAACCACTGAAGTTCCTGACCTACATAGAGTTTTTCAACCGCCGCCGGAATAATTTTATAGAGGCCGTCGGTGAAAATCAGCAACAGTCTGTCGTATTCCGAACAGGTGACACTCACATCTTCCTTAGGATCTTCCTCCTTGATCTGGTGGCCCATGAAGCCGGATTTCCGGTTGTAGCCGATTATGAGGTTTGACAGAGCAACATTTCGAATACTGACTTCGGAAAAACTGGTGATTTCGGTTTGGCGGGGATAGAAGTGGCCATATTTTTTAAGGAGGTCGTCAAGGAAAGAAATCGTAAAGCCGACCATATCCTGCAAAGATTTGGCGATCTCCTTCATCCTTTTCCGTATTTCTTTGATTTCCTGCAATTGTTTGTTGATATCGTAGCGGGAAATACGCTTGATTCTAATCTCCAGGAGCCGCTCGATGTCCTCTTTGGTGGCGGGGCGAATAAGCTGCTCGCGATAGGCTGCGAGGGAGCGATCGACTGATTTTATAACAGCCTGATAGCTTGTCTCCTCTTCGATATTTTTATACAGCCGCTCTTCGATGAATATCTGCTCCAGGATCTTGGCGTGCAATCTCTCTTCAAGTCGACCTTGCTCAATGTTAAGTTCTTTCTGAAGATCTTCCTTTAATTTAACGGTGTTCTGATGTAACACCTCACTCACCGTTGCGGTTTGCGGAGTCATTCCATTGATCAAGGTGAGGTTTGGGATGATCGAAACTTCACAATCGGTAAAGGCGTAGAGTGCTTCGATGGTATCCTTGGCGTAGATACCTCTTGCCAGTTTGATCTCTATCTCAATATTTTCTGCGGTATAATCGTTGATCGAGACAATCTTGATTTTTCCTGCCTTTGCCGCTTTCTCAATCGAATCGGTCAAGGACTGGGTGGTGGTAGAATAGGGAATTTCTTTTATTATTATGGTCTTCTCGTTTGACTCTTCAATCCTTGCCCGACACCTGATCTTGCCGTTGCCATCTTCGTAGCTGCTGACATCGACCATTGCTTTTTGCGGAAAATCCGGATAAAGAATAAAATCTTCCCCTCGTAGAATTTTCTTTTGCGCATCAAGCACTTCACAAAAATTATGGGGCAGGATTTTGGTAGCCATACCGACGGCGATGCCCTCCGCCCCCAGCAATAACAGCAGTGGAATTTTTGCCGGCAGTGTAACCGGTTCAAGCATCCTCCCGTCATACGATTCGACGAACTCGGTGAGATCTTTATTGAACAGAACCTCCTTGCCCAGGGGGGAGAGACGACACTCGATATATCTTGCCGCCGACGCCCGGTCGCCGGTGTAGATGTTGCCGAAGTTGCCCTGTTGTTCGATCAGATATTGTTTATTGCTCAGATTGACAAGCGCTGCGAATATGGACTGGTCGCCGTGGGGGTGCAGCTTCATGGTCTCCCCCACCACATTGGCGACTTTGTGAAACCGGCCATCCTCCATATTGTGAAGGGTCTGGAGAAGACGCCGCTGCACGGGTTTCAGCCCGTCTTCGAGGGACGGAATTGCCCTTTCGCGAATGACATACGAAGTGTATTCGAGAAAATTCTTGTCAAATAATTGATGAAGCTTGCCTGGATGTGATTCCATTGTCTCTGTCAGCAAAGTAAATGCGAATCAGGCCCTGCCGTTTTCCGGCAAGGCCTGAAGTGTTGTCTTATTTTATATGGTTACGACAAGATGCTCCATGATATATTTCTTTCTCATCGGCGTGTTTTTGCCCATATAGAACGAGAGGACCTTGTGCACTTCGCTCAATGAATCGAGAGTCACGCTTTTCAGACGAATATCGGGGCCGATAAATTGCTTGAATTCTTTGGGGGAAATCTCGCCCAGTCCTTTGAACCGCGTTGTTTCCACCGCGGTGATCTTGCTTCCCTTGCCCTGCAGTTTTTTTGTTGCTTCCTGTTTTTCCTGTTCCGAATAGCAGTAGATGGTTTCTTGTTTGTTGCGGACCCGGAAGATAGGTGTCTCCAGGACATAAATGTAGCCGAGTTTGACCAAGGGTTCAAAGTAATGAAGAAAAAACGTGAGGAGCAGATTTCGTATATGCAGTCCGTCGACATCTGCATCCGTTGCCAGGATGACTTTGTCGTACCGTACGTCGGAAATGGATTCCTCGATATTGAGCGCTCTCATCAGGGCATAGAGCTCTTCATTTTTGTAGAGGAGCGCCATTTTCTGGCCATAGACATTCATCGGTTTGCCTTTCAGCGAGAAAACCGCCTGGGTCATCGGATCTCTCGAAGAAACTATTGAGCCGGCCGCCGATTGTCCCTCGGTAATAAAGACCATGCTCTCTCTGCCCGGTTCCGTCTGTTTGGTTTTTGACGGATGATATTTGCAATCTTTCAACTGATCGATTTTCAGTGCAACTTTTTTGGCGTTAGCCCGGGCTTCCGATCTGACACTTTGTAATTCCTTCCTGACGTTTTCGTTTCTGATAATCTTTTCGATAAGCCTTTGCGCCGATTCGGTATCTTTATAGAGAGCACTGGAGACGGCATCTCTTACCTTGCCCGCTATCCATGACCGGACTTCGGTGTTGCCCAGCTTGTTCTTGGTCTGCGATTCAAAGACCGGATCTTTTATTTTTATGGCGAGCGTGCCGACTATTCCGTCGCGCACGTCGGTGTTGATGAATTTTTTGCCGGAAAACTCGTTGATGCCCTTCAGAATACCTTCGCGGAAGGCGGAAAGGTGGGTGCCCCCTTCACTGGTATAGGTGCCGTTGACAAAAGTGAAGTAGCAGTCGCTGAAGGTGTCGGTATGTGAGAAGGCGAATTCCAGCGTCGCGTCATGATAATAGATTGGTGGGTAGAGCTCGGCGCCGTCCAGTTCCTTGTTGAGCAGGTCCAGCAAGCCGTTGGCGCTGTAAAAGACCTTTTTGTCGAAGTGGATTTTCAGGCCGGCGTTCAGGTAGGCGTAGCGCCAGAGTCGTTTTTCGACAAACAGCGGATCGAAGGTGAATTCGGGAAACATTTTTTTGGAAGGCAGGAATTCAATGAAGGTGCCGTTTTTCTCTTCGGTATCCCCCTCTTCCTGATCGACAAGCTTGCCGTCGTTAAATCTAGCCGAAACAAATTTTCCCTCGCGGTAGGATGTTACGATAAAAAGTTCAGACAATGCATTAACTGCTTTGGTTCCTACGCCATTGAGACCGACGGAAAATTGGAAAACATCGGTGTTGTATTTTGCACCGGTGTTGATTGTCGAAACACAGTCGACTACCTTGCCGAGGGGAATGCCTCTGCCGAAGTCCCGTACCGTGACGTAGCCGGTCGGACTTATGGTGATGTTGACCCTTTTTCCAGCCCCCATGATGAATTCGTCAATGGCATTATCTACAACCTCTTTCAGCAGAATATAGATGCCGTCATCATGATTCGAGCCATCTCCCAATCGACCGATATACATCCCCGGACGCTTTCGGATGTGGTCGAGAGAGCTTAAGGTTTTTATCTTACTTTCATCGTAACTAGTTGTAGATACATTCATATTGAGGCGACCCGTCGAAGTGGAAGAAGTATTGATAGCCGGCATATTATTGCATTTCGGGGGAAGACGCAATACCGTTAACCAGGTGTAGGTCAAAGAGAAAACCTGGTTCTTTCTCCGCTTGCTTCCGGAAGCGGCCAAATGGCCCGAGGTGGATGCAAAGAGGGGCGATGTTGAGCGGAAATTTCCTTGCTCAGGATATCACATCATCCTTATCCGTTCGCAATCCGGACAGATCCAGGTGGGACCGTTGCTGATTCCCCACTTGTTTTCCTCGAAACATTCATTGCAGATCATGAAGCCGCATGGGCAACTCCAGCAGAATTGCTGAGGTTGCCGACAGCAGTGACAAACATATTCGCCGCTTTTTCGTCTCCGGTAGCCCTTTGCGCGAGCGTCATTTTCTTTCATTTGACCTCACCGCACACCCAGTCATGATAGGCCCTGCTCACGTGATGTATCTCTTGTCCAAGTATTTCCGGGAGTTCATATGGATGTTCCTGAATGAGGGTTTCCTGGACGGTCTGAAAGAGATGTTGCGTGGTTTTCAGGCTCAAGGTGTATTCGGTTGCGGAGGTGACCTTTTCCTGCCACCGATAGATACTTGTGATTGGACCTGAAATCTGGGCACAGGCGATCAGCTTGCGATCCAGCAGCAATCCGGCGATACGTTCGGCATCTTCCTTCTTGGTAAACGTGGTCGACACTATAATAATATTCATAGATGTTTCACCTTGGATAATGAGACGGGTTGTTCCGTTATAGCTTTTCGGCTCTGTTCGTCTTTTTGTTGTTTGTGCGAGAGCCGCGGAGTTGTTTTGCATGCATATCTTCTCCTCATCTATTATAATCTCCGGTCTGGCAATGCAAGAGCATTGAAATTATCAAATACTCCAACAGGTGCAATATGTTTCTCGTGGTTGACGTCGGCAACTCCCATACGGTGACGGGTATGTACGAAAAAGGCGTGCTGATCGGCCAGTGGCGTCTGAAGTCCGATGCCAAAAGTACTGTCGATGAGTTGGCGATTCGTTACCATACCTTGTTCACCATGGTCGGGATCCAGAAGGAAAAGATCACCGGAATAATTATTGCGAGTGTCGTACCCACCCTGGAGACTGCCTGGCTTTCATGCTGCCGCAAACATTTTTCAGCTTACTTGGAAGACGATATCATTGTCGTTTCGGTGGATCGTCTGGCTGACCTGATCCAGGTAAAACTCGACAACCCGCAAGAGGTGGGAGCAGACCGTCTGGTCAATTCCATTGCAGCCTGGGACACCGCCCAATGTAAACAGGTTGTCATCGATTTCGGCACAGCCATCACCTTTGACTGCATAACCGAAAAACGTGAATACCTCGGCGGCACTATCCTCCCCGGGATCGCTATTTCCCTGGAGGCCCTGGCCAACAGGACAGCCAAGCTCCCTCATATAGATGTCTCGGAAGCGCCGGTCCACATCATCGGAAAATCGACGGTTCAGGCGATGAAGAGCGGCATCCTCTATGGTTACGGAGCGATGATCGACGGCCTTGTTCAAGGGATAAAAAAAGAAATGATCGAATCGATCGATGAACCGTTTCGAGTTGTCGCTACCGGCGGCATGTCCGGTTTGATTGCTCCCTTTGCTACCGCCATCGATGTGATCGATCCTCTTTTGACCTTGAATGGCCTCGCAATCATTTACAGGAAATTAACGCTGCGATGATTGCTCCTCTTTTCCCGCCACAGTTAAAGAAGGGCGATACCATAGGCATAATTGCTCCGGCCGGCCGTTTGCATGATACTAATCGCTTTATCGGCGGAGTGAAAATTCTCCGGGAAATGGGGTTTGAGGTGAAATTCCCAAGGGAGTTCTGGCCAGGGAAAGAATACTTCGCCGACACCGATGAAAATCGCGGACAGGAAATCAACCGTCTCTTTCGAGATCAGGAAGTTAAAGCGCTTATCGCTCTTCGCGGAGGGTATGGTTGCATTCGAATGATTGATAAAATTGATCTCTCGCTCGTTCGCTGCAATCCAAAACCGATCGTCGGTTTTTCCGACATTACCATCCTGCAGAACTATCTTTATGCAACAACAGGCCTTGTTTCCTTACACGGACCGGTTGTTGCTTCACTTGGCGGTGCCGACCGGGATGCGCTTGAATGTCTCTATCTTTGCCTCACCGGCAAATGGTCCCACGCCGAATATGCCGGAGAAATTGAGGTCCTAAAGAAGGGGCCGAAAGTGACGGCTCCCTTAGTGGGAGGGAATCTCGCCAGCCTCCTCACTCTTCTCGGTACCGCATACGATTTCAGCTGGGATAATAAAATTATTTTTCTGGAAGATACGGAAGAGCCGGCGTATCGTGTCGATCGCATGCTTACGCAATTAAAACTTGCCGGAAAACTTGACAATATTGCCGGCCTCATCCTTGGTGATTTCTCACTGGCCCAATGCACGCAACATTCCGAAAAAACAGGATATCTTCAAAATATATGGGCAAGAGCTCTCGAACTCTGCGATAGACGGATCCCCATCTGGGGGAATTTTCCATCGGGACATTGTTCGCATAATCTTACCTTGCCTCTTGGGGCCGTAGCCGAGATGAATCCAGAGAAATCAATGCTGTCTTTTCAATTGGCATCGGCCGGCCGGGGATATGATGTTTGACTTGCGCGGCTATTAATGCTATACAATAGGGGTTGGCTAGGGAATGATGTGTAACATGTTCATTAACCTCAATAAAGAATAAAATATTTTACTCGAACACATGAAAATGCAAATCCGAAAATATTTGGTAGTTGGATTATTCGGTCTCTTTCTTTCCACCTCTGCAAGTGCTGCCGATTATTTAACAGTCACCACCGACAATGCAAATGTAAGGACCGGTGCGGGAACCAATTATCCTTCATCGATGGAACTTTTTACAGGATACCCCCTCAAGGTATTGAATAAGGTCGGAGAATGGTATCAAGTTGCAGATTTTGAAAATGATTCAGGATGGATACATCAGAGTATCGTTAAAAAACGCGATACTGTAATAGTGAATGCCGAAAAGAGCGTAAATATGCGCAGTGAACCATCGACGGATAGTTCCATTGTTGCGGATGTTGAGCGCGGTGTGGTCATGACTGTATTGGCGACCAAGGGAAAATGGACACAGGTGCGTCACAGCAGCGGAACGACAGGTTGGGTTTTCAATCCCTTGCTTTGGCCCTGATTGAGGAGAGTGCCTATGGTTTTTTCCAGAGTGAGGGGCAGACGCACTTTTTGTTTCGCTTTATTGGTAAAGAGATAAAAACCTTGCTCCAGACCATGTAGAAACAGATTTTTGGTGATTTCAACATCGCTTCGACAGTAATGCCGAATGAGATCAAAGCGTCCGTCTTTATACCATTGCAGAGCCTGTAAACCGTCGGCCGTTTTTCGGGTCCCCAGAGTGTGTTCGGCCAGACTGTTCAGGCTCAGCCTGTACCCAAGATATTTATAAACTTCCTCAAGAAGATCTAGCGATGGAAGTCTATTGAGATCGACCGAGGTATAGGCTGACAGCACCCTGTTGTCGAAGCGTTTGTTGTTAAATCCCACGACCAGATCAAAGCTGCTCAGGTGCTTGATGAGATGTTCGATTTCATGCTCCATGTAGGTGACATAGTCGTTTAATTCCGCATCGAACACTACCGCGACCGATACTCCCATTTTGTGCGCCTGATTCCATCCTCCCACTTCTTCTGCCGAGCGGATAGTTTCAAGGTCGAACACCCCGTATTTTACCGGCAGGATATCGAGCCCCAGAAGCTGGTCCCGGCTTTTCGAGGCACCTTGTATTGAGGTATTGGTTTTCCCGGGAAGAATGCATGCTATCGGCAGCGGGTCCTGTTGACGGCAATCCTCTTGAATTTCCTGTAAAATTTCTTCCAGTAAATGAAGGCAAGCCTGTTTATCGATAGGTCTGTTGCCCGAACCGCATTTCGGCGAATGTACACATGACGGACAACCCGTTGCGCAGCCGCAGGATGCTATCGTCTGCCGGGCTTCTTCAAGCAGAATATCGATTTTTGCAAAGGCCTCCCGGGTCAGTCCGACTCCTCCCGGATAGCCGTCATAGATAAAGATCGAGGCCTTTTCCGTCTGGACATGAAATGGACAGGATATGCCGCCGATATCGTTTCTGTCGCAGAGCACCAGTAAGGGAAAGAGTGCAATCATCGCGTGTTCCAGGGCGTGAATCGCCCCCATAAAGTGATATTTCTCCTGTTCGAAGAGGGTTACCAGCTGCGCCGGAATATCGAGCCATAACCCCTCGCTTTCTATCGTTTGTTCAGGCAGATCGAGAGCAATAGTGGTAACCAGTTTTTGCGTATGATTGTTGCGTTTTTGATAACCGGTAACTTTTTCCGTGACCTTCACCCGGCCAAAGGAAACTTGCGCCCGGCAGCTGCTTTTTGTGGCAAAAACCTCCAGGATCTCGGTCTTCTTCTCGGTCATGGGCCGGGTGAAGTAACTGGGAGTCTCGCGGCGAACCAGAATTTCACCTGCCGGAATGTCGAATTGCTCGACTATCCAGATGTTGGACCTGTGCAGGTACACTGCTCCGGGATGACATTCCTTGAGGCCACGAACAGAGTCGATTTCCCCGATAATTTCACCGCAACTGCCGTCGATAATGGCCATTTGTCCCCCGCCGCCGCGGAGACTGACATGGCGTTGGGGATATTTCCTTGATGATATCCATTGATCGCCGGAGGCAGTTTGCAGGAGTGCCCCGGAAAGAAAAAGAGCTTCGACTCTTTGCTGTATTGCATCGATCTTCAAAAGATTTTCAAGTGCGGATAATGGCAGCTCTGCCCCGCAACATTGCAGATGCTGATCCATGATTGAAGTGTTGTACGGATTTAAAACAGCCGACTCAGGCGATCTTCTGAAAAAATCCTCGGGCTGTTTCATGAAGTGTTGATCCAGGGCATCTTCCTGGCCGATAAGAATTGTGGCGGAGCTTCTCCTGCCCCTCCCTACCCTGCCGCCTCTTTGCCAGGTTGCCATGATAGATCCCGGATATCCAACCAGGATGCAGAGGTCCAGGTCGCCGATGTCAATCCCCAGTTCCAGCGCGGAGGTCGAGATTACTCCCAGCAGTTCTCCGGAAAAGAGCATTTTTTCTATTTCACGTCGCTCTTCCGGCAAAAATCCTGCGCGGTATGCACTGAGTTTTTCGGCAAGCTTCCCCAGTTTTGGTGCAGTCCACATGTTGATGAGTTCGGTCATCTTCCGCGACTGGGTATAGACTATGGTTCGCAAACCTCTTTTTACCGCCGCCTCAAGGAGTTGGCTGGCGGTATATGCGGCGCTGTCCCAGGGATTGATGAAGAGCATGTTTCTTTCAGCCTGAGGTGCGCCCGAGTCGGCAATCACCTCAACCGGTCGGTCCAGCAGCAGTCTTCCCAGTTCTCCGGGATTGCCTATGGTGGCGGAAAGGAGGATAAAAGTCGGTTTTGCGCCGTAATATGCGGCGATTCTTACTAGTCTGCGAATGACCCAGGCCATGTGACTGCCGAGAACCCCGCGGTAACTATGGACCTCATCGATTATCACATAACGCAATCCTCCAAAAAATGATCGCCAGTTTCCATGATACGGAAGCAATGACAAATGCAGCATTTCGGGGTTGGTGAGAAGAACGCGGGGAGGACTGTCGCGAATTTTTCTTCTTCTATAACTGGATGTATCGCCATCGAACAGGGCGGCAAAATGATCGTATTGTTTTTGGAGTTGGGTCGGCAGGCCGGCAAACAGCTTCATCAGGACGTTGTATTGATCCTGGGCGAGCGCCTTGAGGGGGAAAAGATACAGCGAAAACCCGGGATTCTCATGGAAAAGATCGTTTAAGACCGGAAGATTATAGATCATGCTCTTTCCCGACGCGGTTGGCGTCGCGACAAGAACATCCTGGCCCTTGAGGATACTTTGTATCGCCCGGTACTGGTGGGTGTAGAGCCGATGTATGCCTGATTGGTCGAGGCATTCCCGTAATGGTGCTGCGAGAGGGAGGGGGCCCGGGTCGTACTCGCCATCTTTTTCAGAATAAACCTTGTGACATACCACCTGAGGGCCGAACTTGCTCGAGGCCTTGAGAGAAGCTACATATTCTGCAATATCTGTGATCATGATAAGGTATGAGCGGGCGCGAGATCGGCCGGACTGCTATAAACAGTTGCTTAAATAGTTGATAATGGATATTTTGCCATTTTGCCAAAACGCAATTTTGCAAAATGTTACCCCGGTGGTTTTCTTTTTTATACCACATCCCACCGTGAAACAAAGAATCTTATACTTTGACGACACCGATCAGCCATGTTTTCCATCGCCACCCTTGGTCCCGTGGGATCAGACAGTTATCAGGCCGCCTGCCAATATTCTCCGGGTACGGAAGTCTTGATGTTCAACCGGATAGCCGATGTTCTCACCGCCTTTACAGATGGCCGGGCCGAACAGGTACTTATCCCTGTCTATAATACTCGAGAGGGTGAGATTAGAGATTACTTCCGGATGGTTGCCAAAATGGCGCAGGGTTTCTGGGTTGATAATATCGTAATGCCGATCCACCTCTCACTTGGCGCACTTGCCAACCCACGTAAGGGGGGAGCAGCCATAACCACGATTGTCGGCCGAGGTTCGGTATTCAGACAGTGCGACGAGTTTATCGAGGAACATTATCCTTACGCCACGCTGATGAAGGTCCACGATATCGAAGCGGCAATGATGGCGATTCTGGCGGAAAATAAACAGGGTTTTGCCGTTATCGACTCGGAAGAGCTGGTCAGAAAGCATGGATTTTCCCTTATCGCCAGAGAGGTAGTGGCACATAACCGTACGAGGTTCGCCATTATCGGCAGGGAAATGGCGCCTGTCTCAGGCTATGACGCGACTGCGATAATTACCAGACCTCTGCGCGACCGAGTAGGCATGCTTGCCGATATCCTGGGAGAATTCACCAGGCGGGGAATCAATATTCTCGATCTTCAGTCGGAAAATGATATTAAGACGCAGAAGCTGCAGATTTATGTCGAGGTGGAAGGTCACATCAACGACCACATGCTGAAAAGTGCTCTGCAGGTTATCGAAAATGTTGTCATCCAGGAGGAAGACTCGCTGAAGGTTCTCGGCTCTTTTCCCCGGGTTGATATGCGGGTGAAAAAGATCAAGACCTTCGGCTTCATTGGCAGCGGCGATATGTCGAAGTGGTTCGCGGAACGGTTGCAGAACGAAGGGTATAAGACTTTGATTACCGGTCGAAATACCCCCGTTGC
Organism: Desulfobulbaceae bacterium BRH_c16a; assembly: GCA_000961725.1. GTDB lineage: Bacteria > Desulfobacterota > Desulfobulbia > Desulfobulbales > Desulfocapsaceae > Desulforhopalus_A. The sequence continues at coordinate 36,721 of LADS01000057.1, read as the reverse complement.
TCCGGAAGAAATGATTAAAAAAGTCGATGTTGTCGCTGTCTGTGTGCCTATTTCGGTAACTTCCGAGACCATCAGAAAGTACGGACCGCTGCTTCAGGATGGCCAGGCGCTGATCATCCTTGCCGGCGAATCTGAAAACACCATCAAGGCAGCGCTTGAGTCAACCAGCCCTGGGGTCGAGGTGATGTTTGTCCATAATCTTTGGGGACCGCAGGCGCTCACCATGAAGGAAAAAAACGCCGCCGTTGTCAGGACCCATAGAAGTGGATGTTTTTGCAGTGAATTTGAAGCGTTTCTCTACAAACATGGGGCGGACATCAATCATGACAGTGCCACCAGGCACGATCTGCTCATGGGGGTCGGGCAAAAGCTTCCGACCACAATTTCCGTGGCTCTGGCGACAACATTGCGGGAACATCAGATAGATTGCGATGATATAAATAGCCATTCCACCCTCACCTCCCTCTATGGGATCCTGGCAATGGCCCGGATCCACAACCAAAACTCCCGCACCTATGCGGAAATTATGGCGACAACGGGAGAAGGCAGGAAAATTGTCCGCACTTTTGCCAAAAATCTTTCTCTGCTCATAGAGCTGGCAGAACGGGGCCGGATATCGGAGCTTGCTGCAATAATGGACGAAAACACAAAGTCGATGCCGCCATCATTTCTCCAGTCCAGAATGAAACAGGCAAAGGCCGTAGATGAGCTGATGAGTCATCCAAACATGAAGGCATTTTAGAACGATTGTAATTTTACAACCCGGAATTATAGTTGACGATATTTTTATTTCGAAACATTTAACACCGTCTGTTGGCCAGGGCGGGTTCCAATTTCAGAAGGAGAGGTTTATGGGGTATGATTTGAGATTTTTAGATGTGGAAAAAATATGTCCACATTGCAAGGAAAAGATGTCATGTTGTGAAGCGCCGCCCATTCATGTGGGCGATGGACTGGGGTGGGGATCCGATGTTTTATTCATCTGCCTCAATGATCGCTGTCCTTTGTTTTTGAACGGCTGGGATCAGATTGAAAGGCAATACGGACACCATGCCTCCTACAGATATATGGAACTTCCGGACAGTAAGGAAGGCAATTTTATGATGGTAGGCAACAGCGATGCATTCAAGGGATGTGTTATAGAAAGGGAAGTTCTGTTGGCTCAAAATGAAAGGTTTAGCCGCGAAAAAGAAGCGGTTGAAGGATTAAAAACCTGTCTTGAAGAAAACAATCTCGACCCGGTTCTGACTCTCCTGCTTGATGAAGCGGCTAATGGAAGTGCCCGGCAATCCGCCGTACAATATCTTATCAAGTTGAATGATACCAAGTGCATCGATCCGATCAGAAACCATTCGTTCAGAGATACTGCCTTGGAACACGAGATCAATGTGGCAATAAACGGCATCCTTAAAGCAAATTTCAAAAAAGAGTGCCCACACTGTATGGAAATAATCAAGGCACAAGCGAAAAAATGTTTACACTGCAAAGAAGACCTGTAATTAATTTGCTCTTGCAAAACAATTCTCGAACGAGTATATAACACAGGCTTTTCGAACAATGCTTTCGTGGTGGGCGTAGCTCAATTGGTTAGAGCACCTGGTTGTGGCCCAGGAGGCCGGGGGTTCAAGTCCCCTCGCTCACCCCACGATATTCATGAAACGGGCTGCAGGTAGTTTACCTGCAGCCCGTTTTTTTGTTTCCTCATTTTTTATGTCGCCGGTTTTCTCGTCATACGCCCCTCAGTTCTAGCTTTTTAATGGAAGATCCTTTAGAGTACATCCCTTTAAAAGATTGTTCTCCCATTTGCCTTTAACCATGTTCTGATTGCCATGCAAAATTTGAGTAAAATAGACACACCTGAAATCCTCCCGCTTCTCTTTCAGCCACCTCTAACAATTGCCGATAACTGTCCGGAAAATGCCGAAGATGTCGCTCTGACGGTTGCACCGGAGGTAGAAATACACTGCAGGTTCTACCCCTTCGCGCCCGATGCTCCTACCCTCTTCTACTTCCATGGCGGGAATGAATCCTGTGAAAGCTTCAACAGCGTGGCTGAAAATTTCATCAGACACGGGATGAATATTTTCCTCGCATCATATCGCGGCTATGGCAAGAGTACCGGTTCGCCTTCGGTTGCATCGTTATTTGCCGACGGCAAAATTGTATTTGCTTTGGCAACTGAAAGGCTCAAGGTTCTAGGATATTCCGGTCCTCTTTTTGTCATGGGACGTTCCCTGGGATCTGTCTGTGCAATAGATATCGTGCATGCTCACAGCGAAATGGTCAAAGGTTTACTTATAGAAAGCGGATTCTGTGAAACTGCGCCCCTGTTGCAGGCGATCGGGGTGCCGCTTTCCAGTGCGGCACTGGCTGAACAAGAAGGATTCGACAATTTGCGCAAAATTGCCGAGATAAAACTGCCGACCTTGATTTTCCACGGCTCGAAAGACTGTCTGGTGCCCGGTGCGCAGGCAGAAAAGCTGCAATCCTTCTCCGGGGCAAGAAATAAACAGTTTTTCATCATTCCCGGTGCGGATCATGACACGGTCAGCACGACCGGCGGAGATCTTTATTTTCAGAAGATTAAGGAGTTTGTCAATACAGTGTGCGGAGTGAACACCTGGCGTCAGCGCCGCAGACAAGCCAAGGGTGGTCAGACAGGAGAGAGTGCATGAAAAGGACAAACTATCTTTCCTGGGATGAGTATTTTATGGCGGTTGCACTGTTGTCGGCCCAGAGAAGCAAAGACCCGAACACCCAGGTTGGTGCGTGTGTTGCCAATGAGCAAAACAAAATTGTCGGCGTCGGATATAACGGTTTTCCCTGGGGCTGTTCCGACGATGAGCTTCCCTGGGAGCGACAGGGGAAGTACCTCGACACCAAATATCCCTATGTATGCCATGCGGAGCTTAATGCCGTCCTCAATGCAATATCGGATCTCAGAAACTGCAGAATCTATGTGGGGCTTTTCCCCTGCAATGAATGTACGAAGGTCATCATTCAGGCCGGCATCAAGGAAATAATCTACCTGTCCGACAAGTACAGTGAAACCGACCAGATCAAAGCGGCAAAGATCATGCTGAATAAATCGCCGAATATTACGTACCGGCAATTGACGACGAGTCTTGAAAGCCTGACGGTGAGCTTTATTCCGCCTGAGTTGTAGTTGAATCTCGGCGATTGTCACCGGTCATGAATAAGCAATAAGGGGTTGCTCAGTTGCCACACCATTCTTGTGGAGCTTCATTTGATCCGCTTGAGGGAAGCTATTTTATTGCTTTTTTCACTGTCAACCGGAATGTCGCCATCGTCGCCAAAATTGACAGCTTTGACGAATCGTTCTTCTCCTCCCATAGTGAATAATTCCTGCCCGTTCATCTGTTCGGTTCTGAGCGTCCACGTCAATTTCTGCATGGGTACGGAAAGTAGGGTGAAATGAACATGCCACCATTCATCTCTGCGAGTCGAGTCCCTCTCTATCTTGTTGACATACGCATAAAAGAGCATCCGCGGCTCTTTCGCCGCGATAAGTACGATATCTCCCGCAGAGGTGGTATCCTTAAAGGAGATCAACTGCTTTAATTCATCGACAATCTTCTTCATAATTATTCCTTTGACCGTGTATTACCGGAGATATCTGTGATTGAATCAATGACCAGCATGTCGGGTGTAAAATGGCTACGGGAGACGCTGGCATTATACATCATCGCCCGATCCAACAGCGGGTTGACGATTTTCTTCAGGAGGACGCCGGCTTTCAATGCGATTTCTCGATCTTCGATAGCCACAAATGTGCCCAGCACTTCAAGAAAATTCTTGATCATGGTTATGAGGTGAATGTTGTTCATATAGGTTATCGAGTTGCCCTTCCGGTTCAGTCCCGGATCTATTTTCTGCACCTCCTCGATATCGGCCAAAGAATATTCACTCAGCTTGGTGTCTATCACCTTGTGCAACAGGTTACTGCTATTGCCGAAAAAAAAGAGGTTATTCCAGAAACCGTAAAGAGGGAGCAGACCATCCTGGGGTGACAGGCTCCAATAGCTATACATTGCCGGCCCGTATTCTCCTTTCTTCATTGGCAGGTTGTATCTTTGTAAGAGCTTTTCCATAGTATCCTTGAGCTCATCTACTTTCTCTACTTTTATGAAAAAGGCCCCCAGGGGGAAAGGAAACAGGTCGTCCGCGGGTGCCGGTTCGATGATAAGGCTCACCTCTTCGCCGAAGAGGGCAAAGGTCTCTGCGGCATCTTTCCCGGTAACTGCCTCAAGTCGGGTCAAAAACTCAGCCAATCGCGGGTCCTGTCTCGCACCGTCCTCTATATACATGAGAAAGTGTTTGAAATTGAGAGTGTTTGACCAGTAAAAGATCATCGGATCATCGGTCACCAGCGATAACATCGAACTTTCAACCTGAGGAGTCTCAACATATCTCTTGGCGAATGCATTAATTTCCGATTTTTCGAAGTGAATGAGTACCTTCTCTTCAATCTGCGAATGTTTCCTCCATGCACCGTAACCGAAACCGGTAAATCCGATAGTCGATTGCAGGTCTTTCAACAGAACGTCTTTATTCGGAAAACTATGGGCTTCAAACAAGGACGAGAAAAACTCACGGGCAGTTTTCATCGGAACGTATACAAGCCGATCAGGATCTGCAATATTTTTGTTGATTTCCTGGAAATCCCGGTCGTTCGACAGAGATGGCTGTTTACCGTCAAATGTATCGATACACAGATGCAATTGTTTCTCATTCTGACTTATCACAAAAAATCGGTCGATGGCCACAAGAAAGAACAATTCATCTTTGAGGATCACACGCTTTATCAAATGGTTACCGTATTGCAAACTCTGGAGAATCAATTCGGTTGTTTGTTTATCATAATGTTTTTCTGCAATTTCAAGCCATTCAAGAGGATACTCCGGTTCAACGACCGCGACGACATGGCCACGCAAAAATTCCATGATGTCAGTCCCTGCGAATGCGTCGACGGGTTGCATGACTGCAAAGGAAAGTCGCTTGCCAAATATTGCATCGAATTGCGGATCTTCCGTAGCGGTTTTATAAAAATCCAGATACTTTTTCATTACAGCAATGGAATCGTCCTGGAGACCTACTTCTTGTGCTACCCCCACATAATCGATAGATTCGAGATTGTTGTCCGATCGGGACGCAGCTGATTGTGCCAAGGCATTCGAACCATTGCGCTGCTCGAAGTACAAAAGGGATGTATCGGGAATAAAATCCGTCAATTCTATGTTTTTGTCAGGATGTATGCGCACGCTTCGCAGTGAGACAGCAATAGTGAAAATTATTGCAACCGTTATAAATGCTTTCATTTTCATGAAGGTGAGCTCCCGGTGTCTTGCCTGTCAGCAATGGCAGGTGAATGAAGACTGACACCCCACAAGGGGTACTCTTTTCAGTCCCCCCTTGAGGGGTGAAAAACAAGAAAAGAATTTCTGAGGTACTAAATCTCATGCCGGCAGAATTGAACAGCCTCGGCAATATGGGCAGTTTCAATAGCCGGCACCAGAGACATGTCGGCGATGGTTCTGGCTATCTTCAGGACGCGGTGATATGCCCTGGCGGAAAGCCCTAATCTCTCGACACTCTTCTTCAGAAGTTGCGAGGAAGAAGCGTCCAGGCTGCAATATTTTTCCAGAAGCCCGGTGCTCATCTGACTGTTGCAGTACACTCCGGGATATTCGGCGAACCTTGTCTCCTGGAGAGCCCGGGTACGATCCACGCGTTCTTTGATCTCCCTTGAACTCTCTCCCCGCTGAGCGCTGCTCATTTCACTATAATCGAGGGCGGCAACCTCCAGATGAAGGTCGATCCGGTCAATGAGCGGCCCGGAAATTTTTCCGGTGTAGCGTTTGATATCTGCTTCGTTGCAGTTGCATCGGTTTCGGCTGTCGCCTGAAAACCCGCAAGGACAGGGATTCATGGCAGCAATAAGGGTGAAACGAGCAGGAAATGTAAGGGTCATGTTGGCCCTGGCAATAGTCACCTCGCCATCCTCCAGGGGCTGGCGCAGGACTTCCAGCACATGTTTTTTAAATTCCGGCAGCTCATCGAGAAAAAGGACCCCGTTGTGGGCGAGGGAAACCTCTCCAGGTTGTGGAATGCTGCCGCCGCCGATGAGGCCTGCATCGGAAATTGTATGATGGGGCGCACGAAACGGGCGGGTCGAAAAAACCATGGTTTTTTCGGCATTGATGCCGGCGACACTGTAAATCTTAGTGGTTTCTATGATCTCATCTAAAGTCATCGGTGGCAGAATGGTTGGAAACCGTCTTGCCAACATGGTTTTTCCCGACCCGGGCGGCCCCTTCAACAGGATGTTGTGCCCTCCCGAAGCAGCTATCTCCAAGGCTCGTTTTACATGTTGCTGCCCTTTGATCTCCGAAAAATCGACACTATAGCTCGTGCTATTCGCCATCTGCTCACGAGGTGCCCTGGAAAAAACCACAGATGTCTCTATGCCGGCGAGGAATTCTACCGCCTGGGGAAGAGAAGAGACGGGAATTATCTCAATTCCATCCGGAGCGATCTGAGCTTCTGCAATATTTTCTTCCGGAATAAGTATTCCTTGCAGACCATGTTCCTTTGCGGCAAGAATCATCGGCAGAATTCCATTGACCCGGTGAACCCCGCCATCCAGAGAGAGTTCGCCGACTATACAGTATCGCCCCTCCCTGCACCTGTTCAAGGTCTCGGTCGCTTCGAGAATGCCTATGGCAATGGGCAGATCGAAACCTGCGCCCTCCTTTTTTATATCTGCCGGCGCAAGGTTTACCGTTATGCGTTTGCTCGGGAAAGTGTATCCGCAATTTTTAATGGCCGCCTTCACCCTGTCCTTGCTTTCCCGGATGGCACTGTCAGGCAGACCTACCGTTGAAAAAGTCGGCAGACCGCTGGCGACGTCGACCTCGACCTGAATCAACCAACCTTGAATGCCGAGGACGGAGCAACTGGTAATTTTTGCAAGCATCGATAATGGTGTAAGAGGAAGTGAAAAAGAGCTGTCCGGTTACAATGACAGCTCAATGTTTTTTTTATAGAAATTGTGCATTTCATCGGAAAACGCACCATTTTTTTCACGGTAGACATAAAAAGGTGGAAGGATCTTCGTGCCGCTTCCTCCATTTTTGCTGCAGTGAATAAGAACCAGACGAGCATCATTGTCTTTTTGCTGCGGATAACCGTAAATAAATTGAAGTCTCTTGACTTCGAGTCGGTATCTTCCTGCAAATACAATGAATCTGCCAATTTGTTCTGCCGGATAGATGCAGTACATCGATCCTTTATTCCGTATGACCCGGGCCGAAGCCAGAAGGATATCGTCCAGGCTTGCAAGACACTGGTGGCGTGCCAGGTTTGCCTCCGGATTGTCATTCTGCCGCCCGGACCCGAACTGATAAAAAGGCGGATTACAGACAACAGTATCGGATGATTCAGCCGGAATCAGTTCAAGGATGTTTTTTAAATCGCCAATCATCACTCTCCCTCTTTCCTCCAAACCGTTGACCTTGAGGTTCTTCAAGGCAAGATCGGCGAGGCTCTGCTGAATTTCCAAGCCTGTTATTTCACTGATAAGGTGTCCCCAGCGATAAAGCAGAATCATCATGATTATGCCGCAACCGGTACCTATATCGACAATACGGTCATCTTTACGCACTGCGACAAAATGAGCAAGAAGTACCGAGTCGACAGAAAAACGATACCCGGCCGAATGCTGAAAACAGATTAAATCGCCGTCGAAGAGACTGTCTTTGGTGGTTACACTATGGTTTTGCGAATTATTCTGTTCCTCCACGAACCACCCCAAAGGTAAGATAATGCTGAAAAGCGATTTTTTGCCGGTTAAAAAATGAATGTATACCCCCTGAAGGAAATGTAAACTTGTTTTTATAAAAAAACATTTGCTGGCAACTGATGAAATTCATTACGTAATGAGTATAATCAACCAAGGCTGTCGGATATCCTCCAGGATACGGCCGATTTACGGTGGCGAAGAAGAGAAAAAGTAGATGATTAATAGCGGGGAAAGTATTAAATATCCCGGTAAACTGCAACGTCCTGCCATGCTCGCACAGAAGACCACGATATCTTTCAAAGGAGACAATAATGTTTGATATATTTATCAAGACTCATTTTGCCGGCGCCCATCATCTGAGAGATTATCCCGGTGATTGTGAACAGCCGCACGGGCATAACTGGAAGGTGGAAGTGACGGTTCGTGCCACTGAACTTGACAGGTATGGAATGGGAATCGATTTCAAGATATTGAAAAAGATAGTCAAGGAGGTTATTGATAAACTTGATCATCACGATCTGAACACCCTCCCCTATTTTCAGGATAAGAACCCTTCTTCCGAACATATTTCCCGCTTTATTTATGATGATATCCAGCCCAAGCTGAGAGATGATCGGTACGCCCTCTATAGCGTTACCGTCTATGAAACAGATACCCAGGGTCTTACGTATTATGGAAAATAATGACTTCATTAAGAATTCAGCCCAGTTGAGGCTCTGTATCATCGGTCTCGGGTATGTAGGTTTGCCGCTTGCCGTCGAATTCGGAAAATTATACCCGACGCTTGGATTCGATTTGAACAACGCTAGGATCGATGAACTTCGACGGGGCACGGATGCCACCCTGGAAGTTACCGACGAGGAACTGAGTGGTGCAGGCCTTCTTCAATTTACTGCCGATGCCGAAGATATCCGCGGTTGCAATGTATTTATTGTTGCAGTGCCGACACCGATCGATGCCGCCAAGCGGCCGAATTTCGCCCCGCTCGAGGGCGCTTCACGCTCTGTTTCAAAAGCCCTGAAGCCTGGCGATGTGGTAGTATTCGAATCAACAGTGTACCCGGGTGCGACCGAAGAAGTATGTGTACCCATTCTGGAGCATGGTTCCGGGCTGACCTATAACACAGACTTTTTCTGTGGCTATAGTCCTGAGCGTATCAATCCCGGAGACAAGCAGCACAGGCTCCCGTCTATTGTCAAGATCACCTCGGGTTCCACTCCCGAAATCGCTCGGTTTGTCGATTCGCTGTATAAAACGATTATCACCGCAGGCACTTTTCCGGCAAGCAGCATAAAAGTTGCCGAAGCGGCCAAGGTAATAGAAAACACTCAGCGCGATGTCAATATCGCTCTCATCAATGAGCTTGCCCTGATCTTCGAGAGACTTGATATCGACACCGGCGAGGTCCTCGCTGCGGCCGGGACCAAATGGAATTTCCTGCCATTCAGACCGGGTCTCGTCGGCGGTCACTGCATCGGTGTCGATCCCTACTATCTCACGCATAAAGCCCAGGAAGTGGGATATCACCCCAACATGATCCTTGCCGGCCGACGACTCAATGACAATATGGGCCACTATATCGCTGCAACCGTGATAAAGAAAATGATCAAGAAAGGTATCGATACAGCACATTCACGGATCCTGGTAATGGGGCTTACCTTTAAGGAAAATTGTCCCGACCTGCGCAATACCCGGGTAATCGATATTGTTTCCGAGTTCCAGGAATACGGTATTGCGGTCGATGTTTACGATCCATGGGTAACCTCGGAGGAAGCAAAGAAGGAATACGGTATCTCGTTGATTCAATCGCTTGTCAAGGACACCTACAGTGCTCTTGTCATAGCCGTTGCCCATCGACAGTTTGCCGAACTCTCGATCTCTCAGATACGAAATCTCTGCAAGGAGAAATCGGTGATATTTGATGTAAAAGGACTCTTTCCGCGTGATCAGGTGGATGGTTGTCTGTAAATGAACTGATTTTCGCAGATTGTTTTCTTTCTAAAAAACAAGAAAACAATCTGTAAGGTACTAAAACCCGAGAGGACGCCGATGCGCAAGATCATTCCGGTCGAAGAGGCGGTGGGGATGGTTCTCCCCCACGATATCACCGAGATAGTAAAAGACCAGAAAAAGGGGGTCGCTTTCAGGAAAGGGCATATCATCCGGCCGGAAGACATCGATCACCTCAAGCGTCTGGGAAAAGAGAATATCTTCGTTCTTTCATTGGAGTCCTCCGAGATCCATGAAAACGAGGCAGCCGCACGGCTGGCCGCTGCTTTCGCCGGCCGGGGAGTCGAATACGCGGACAACCCAGAGGAAGGCAAGATCGCTCTCAAGGCAGGAATTGAAGGCTTGTTGCGGATAAACAAGGAAGCTCTCTTCCGCATCAATATGCTTGGCGAGGTAATGTGTTCCACCCTCCATGACAACACCCCTGTAAAAAAAGGCGAAACCGTCGCAGCAACGCGGCTTATTCCTCTTATCGCAGAGCGTCGGCTTATCGTCGATGTGGAGGCCATCGCCGCGTCAGGTTCCAGGATTGTCGAGGTATTGCCGCTGCAACGGGTGAAAATCGGCCTGGTCATTACCGGCAACGAGGTTTTTCACGGCAGAATCAAGGATCGATTCGAGGAGGTATTGCGTGCCAAGGCCCTGTTGCTCGGTTCTCATATACTGCTTGTCAGATTTGCTCCCGACGACAAAACAGTAATCGCCGAGGAGATTAATTATTGTCTTGCTCAGGGGGCCGACCTTATCGTCACCAGCGGCGGGATGTCTGTCGATCCCGATGACGTTACCAGAGAAGCGATACTGCTGGCCGGGGCCACCGATGTCGTATATGGCACGCCGGTTTTGCCGGGTGCGATGTTTCTTTGCGGAAAGATCGGCACACATCCTGTCCTTGGCCTTCCAGCCTGCGGAATGTACCACAAAATCACTGTCTTCGATCTTATTTTACCGCGGATCCTGACCGGTCAGGAGATCGGCAGAAAAGAACTGGCGGAACTGGGCCATGGAGGGTTGTGCAGGAATTGTAAGACCTGCTCGTATCCTGTCTGTAATTTCGGGAAATAATCCGGTTCGACCGTTAATCGGCAAGAATAACGATTGTAGCGCCCCAGCTTCCGCTGTCACTTCCGGCAAGTTGGAAGCGGCGCACTATGGGACTCGCCTCGAGCAGGCTGTGCACCGAACGTCGCAGGGTCCCCTTCCCTTTGCCGTGGATAATCCTGACTTCCCGGATGCCTTTTTTCCGGCATTCTTCCAAATAGTCGGGAATGAGGGTCTTGAGATCTTTTGGGGAGAACGTATGCAGATCGAGTTCCCCATCGATCTCTATGGCAACCGGAAAATCTTCAGCATCATCTGTTTCTTCCATAAACTATCTCAGAAGCTGGAGGGCGACTGCCGCGGCCTTGTCGGACGCTCCGGCATCGCCAAGTTTCTCTTTTACTTCTCTCAAGGCATTTTTCATTTTTTCCAATTTTAAGGGGGATGACAGATAAGTCAACAGCTCTTCGGCGATATTGCCTGGAGTCACTTCAGCCTGCAGGAACTCGGGAACAGCCTCATACCCGGCAATGAGATTGGGAAGGGAAAAATGATCGAGCTTCACCAGCATCTTTCCCAACCGGTAGGTGAGGGGTGCCAGTTTATAGCAAACTACCATAGGCACCTGAAGGATGGCAAGCTCCAGGGTCACGGTTCCCGAAGCAGCCACTACTGCATCACATGCCGCCATCATATTGTATCTGTTTTCATTGATAATGCGGATATTGAGTTCCTGTTGAAAGCTAGGCAGGCCTGCCTCTTCAAGATCACGACTGGTGATAGTAGATGCCTGGGGCAGAAGAAAGACCAACTTCTCCGGGAATCTGTCTTGCAAAAGCCGGGCAGCCGCCAGAAAAACAGGCAGCAGTGAGGAAACCTCGCGCTTTCTGCTGCCAGGCAAAAGACCGATACATTTTGTTTCCGGAGCGATGTCATGCTGCGCGTAGAAATCTTTTTTGCTTACCGTCACTCTCACCGTATCAAGTAAAGGATGACCCACGTACTCGGCATTGACACCGTGCCTGCTGAAAAATTCTTCCTCAAACGGCAGAATGACCCCGATCTTATCGACACGGTTCTTAATGGTTTTGATCCGACCCGACCTCCAGGCCCAAACTTGAGGGGAAATATAATAGAAGACAGGGATACCCAGATATTGAGCTTTTTTCGCTAACAGGAGATTGAAATCGGGCAAATCGATCAGGATCAGCAGGTCGGGACGATCCGTTGCCATCCGTCGACGCAGAATTTTCTGGGCTGAGAAAATATCTTTTAAATGAAAGAATACTTCGAAAACGCCGACGACCGAGACTTTTCCGGCATCAAAGAGAATTTCCATGCCGAGCGATGCCAGTTCCTCTCCGCCCATGCCGCAGACTTCCAGCTCAGGAATCTGAGCCTGCAAGGATCTGAGAAGGTTGGCACCATGAAGATCGCCGGATGCCTCCCCCGTCACCATCATGATTTTGGGGGTCATGACTTCTTTGCGCTCAGCACCTTTTTAAATAGATCGAGGTTTTGATGTTCTTTTATCTGGGCCATGACCTGCAGCGCAACGGCCAGGGCCCGTCTTCCTTCCACCCCTGAGCAGGCCGGCCGGGTTCTCTCCCTGACATGCTGGACAAAAGAGGTTACCTCGCTGCGCAGCGCATCGCCATCGGCAAAAGTCCGCACTTCGACAACCTGTTTCGGCATGCCATTCTCGCGGAGTTCGTCGGAAAGCTGAATGGTCATCACCCGCTTGTTGCCGAAGTCGACGTTGATGTATGATCCAGGCTGGAAGATGCGCATTTTTCTCAAATTGGTCCTGGAGATCCGGCTTACCGTAACATTTGCCGTTGCGCCATTTTCGAAGATCAGCCGGGCGTTGGCGATATCGGTATTGGCAGTGGCCACCGGCGCGCCGACCGTATGGATGGTCTTGATCGGAGAGTCGACGATATTCAAAATGATGTCGATATCGTGAATCATGAGATCGAGAACCACATCGACGTCCACCCCTCTGTTCTTGAAGGTGGCAATCCTGTGACTTTCGATGAAAACAGGAGTAGTGAGAAAAGGCTCCATCGCCTGCACGGCCGGGTTGAACCGTTCCAGGTGACCGATCTGCAGAATGAGGCTCCTCGCCTCGGCTTTGGCAATCAGTTCATCCGCTTCGGCAAGAGTGACCGTCATCGGTTTTTCCAGGAGGACATCAAGGCCGGCATCCAGGCAATCCCCGGCGACCATGCAATGACAGGAAGTCGGAACGACAATAGAAACGGCGTCCACAAATGGCAGCAACTCTTTGTAGTTACCGAACGACTGGCAGCCGCACTCTTCTGCAACCCGACGGCTTTGCTGAGCATCTGTATCGGCTACTCCGACAAGGGTGGCTCCTTCCAAAGCAGCATATTTTTGCGCATGAAAACGACCCAGATAGCCGACACCGATTACTCCAACCTTGATTTTTTCCATTTATTTTTGTTTGAAAAATTGATCGTGGCGATATCCTCTGCAGGAGATCGATACTTTACGTTACTTTAAATGCCCAGGTAGGCCTTCTGGATTTCCTTGTTGGCAAGCAGTTCCTTCGCCGAACCGGTAAGAGTAATTTCACCGGTTTCCATGACATAGCCCCTGTCGGCGATATGGAGGGCTTGATTGGCATTTTGTTCAACCAGAAAGATAGTGGTATTACTTTCCTTGTTTATCTGCCTGATGATCTCAAAAATCTGCTTGATCACCAGCGGCGCGAGCCCCATTGACGGCTCGTCAAGTAAAAGTACCTTTGGCCGTGCCATCAGTGCTCTCGACATGGCAAGCATCTGCTGCTCCCCGCCACTCAGGTTGCCGCCGTCCTGATTTCTCCTTTCAGCCAGGATAGGAAAGAGAGAATAGACGTACTCCATATCTTTTTTGATGCCGTCTTTATCTTTTCTCAGAAACGCTCCCATATCGAGATTTTCCTTCACCGTAAGTTGCGGAAAGATATGTCGGCCTTCTGGGACCTGGCAGATGCCGAGTTTGACGATCTGGTCGGGATCCATCGTCTGGATTTCTTTGCCTTGAAAGGTGATTTTTCCGGACCGGCAGGGAATTACGCCGCAGATTGTCATCAGCGTAGTGCTTTTTCCCGCGCCATTGGCGCCGATCAGGGTAATAATTTCCCCTTCGTTTATTTCCAGTGAGATATTTTTTATAGCAAGTTTGTTGCCATATCCGGATTGTACCTTGTCTAATTTAAGCATCTACTTCCTCACCCAGGTACGCTTTTATCACTGCAGGATTTTCTCGAATTTCAGCGGGTGTACCCTGAGCAATCTTCTTACCGTAATCCATGACAAAAATCCTGTCGGACAAGCTCATGACAAGTTTCATGTCATGCTCTATGAGCAAAATCGCCTGTCCTTCCCTCGAGATCTGCTTTATCAATTTATCGAGAGCAACGGTCTCTTGCGGGTTCATCCCCGCTGCCGGCTCATCAAGCAACAGCAAGAGCGGTTCGGTCGCCAGAGCCCGGGCAATCTCCAGACGTCGTTGATCGCCATAGGGGAGATTGTCGGCAAATTCGTTGGCAAATCTTTCGAGCCCGACTTTTTCGAGAATGGCGTAGCTGGTCTCAATAATACTCTGTTCTTCTCTGCGGGTCGCAGCATTTCTAAAAATTGCCCCGAATATAAAGGCCTTGGAGCGGCAATGCCTGCCGATCATCACGTTTTCCAAAACGGTCATCTTGGGGAACAACCGGATATTCTGGAACGTTCTCGCAAGCCCTTTTTCGGTTACCTGGTTGGGCTTGAGTCCTCTTAGTGAGATCTTTGTTGTGCTGTCCGGTTTCGTCAGCCAGATATCTCCGGCAGTAGGCGTGTAAATGCCGGTGATGCAATTGAAAAAGGTAGTCTTTCCGGCACCGTTTGGGCCTATCAGGGCGACTATTTCCCCGCTGTTGACGTCAAGATCAAGAGAATTCAGGGCTCGAATTCCGCCAAAGTCCATGGTCAAGCCATGAACGTTTAGAATCGGTTGTTTTGTCATCTGTACACTTACTCAGCTGTTTTTTTCTCAAATTTATAGGTGCGACGAATATTGGAAATCAACCCCTGTGGCCTGAAAATCATCATGCACACAAGGATACCGCCAAATGCCAGCATTCGGTATTCGGACAGGGCTCTGAGGTACTCAGGCATGAGGATCAGGATAAGCGCCCCAAAAAGGACACCGACGATCGATCCCATTCCACCCAGGACTACGATTGCGAGAATGATCGCCGACTCGAGAAAGGTGAAACTGGAGGGATTGACAAAAGTGGTTTTTGCCGCAAACATCACACCGATAATTCCTGCCCAGAAGGCCCCGAGAGAAAAGGCGACCAGCTTTGTTTTGCGTTTGTCGATGCCCATAGCCTGACAGGCGATCTCGTCCTCGCGCAGGGCAATCCAGGCGCGGCCAAGACGAGAATCCTGCAACCTGTTGACGATAAAGATGGTGACGATAACGAGAATCACCATCAGGTAATACGTGTAGATTATCGACTGCTCAAGACTCAATTCAACGCCAAAGAATGATGGCCGGGAAATGTTGGAGATCCCGCTTGGTCCTTGAGAGAACTCTCCCCAGTTTTCCAGAATGAGGCGGATAATTTCGCCGAAGCCGAGAGTGACGATCGCCAGATAGTCGCCCCGCAGACGCAGAACAGGAAAACCAAGCAAAATGCCAAAGAACGCGGCACAAAGCCCGCCAATTGGCAGGACAGCCCAGAATCCAAGACCAAAATGAAGATTCAAAAGTGAATAGGTATATGCCCCCACTGCATAAAAGGCGACAAAACCAAGATCGAGGAGCCCGGCCATACCGACCACAATGTTCAGTCCCAGGCCCAAAACAACATACATCAGGGCTGTGGTCATCACATTCGTCTGGTAGGTTGACAACACATGCGGGAAAAATAAGGCGATTGACGCAAAAACCCCCAGGAGCACCAGTCGTTGACGGGGATTTTGCAAGATAGTGTGGATAACCGAGCCGGACTTTTCTTGACCGCCGGTTGGTTTTTTGCCGTTTTGCTTGCGAAATTGATAATAGCGGACAAGAAGATAGATGCAGAACGTACCCATCGCCATATACGCGGCATTTTCCCATCGCCATGCAACAGTTCTTGCGATTGGATCTACTTTGATAACAACGATTGGAAACGTTAAAAAAACGAACCAGAGTGAAGTCAACAACCCTTTTTTAAGCTCTTTAAGAGAAACCATAGCTAATATTTTTTCACACTTTCTGATTTGTCGCCTTTCCAAGAAGGCCTGATGGTTTGAAAATAAGAATCAGGACCAGGAGCGAAAAGGCGAAAACGTCCTCATAATCACTGGACACATACCCTGTAGCAAAGCTTTCGGTGAGTCCGAGAATGAGACTGCCAAGCACGGCGCCGGGAATGGATCCTATTCCTCCGAGTACGGCAGCGGTAAATGCCTTGATACCGGCAAGAAAACCGATGTAAAAATTGATCTGGCCGATGTGAGAGGCAATAAGCAGACCACCGACCGCCGCCAATGCGGAGCCGACGATAAAGGTGGCGGAGATCACATTATTGACATTGATGCCGACCAGAGTAGCCATGGTCCGATCTTGCGCGGTTGCCCGCATCGCCTTGCCGATCTTGGTGAATTTGATGATAAAGGTAAGCGCCACCATAACGATCACGGTGGTGACCAGAATGGCCAGATCGGTTGAGCCGACGATATGCGCAACCGGTTCCATAAATGCAAAATCAGGTATCAGGGTGGGAAAAGGAAGAAAATCGGAGGTTTGCGCAAGCAGAACATAATTTTGCAGAAAAATCGACATGCCGATTGCGCTGATGAGCGGCGACAGACGCGGAGCGTGACGGAGTGGCTTATACGCGATTTTTTCGATGGTAAAACCATAGGAACTCGACCATACGACTGCCGCAATACCTGCGATAACGACGATGGAGACAAGTGGAAAACCGTAGATCGAGAGAACGGTGGCAACGATAAAGGCAGTAAAGGCCCCTATCATATAGATCTCGCCATGGGCAAAGTTGATCAGACCGATTATCCCATAAACCATCGTGTATCCGAGGGCTATGAGCGCATATATGGATCCTCTGGTTAATCCGCTGAAAAAAAGTTCAATAAAATAATCCATGCCTGCATAAAAAAATATCTGAAGCAAACACCGGTAAAGCATTTGCTTCAGACTTGGAAGGGTTAACAGGTGTTGTTACTTGGCTACGACATATTTTCCTTTTTCAACCACATACATCGAAAAACCTACGCCAATTGCATCACCTTTTTCGTCAAAATTAATGGCGCCGACCGGGGTGTCGACTTTTTCGGTCTGGAGAACCTTTTTCAGATCGTCGAGATTCGTCGATCCGGCCTTCTCAATCGCGTTGAGCATGACCACTGTAGCGGCATAGGCTCCTTCGAAGAATGCGCCTGGATCGCTGCCGAAGACTTTTTTATGATTCTCTCTGGCTTCAATTGCCATGGCATTGGCAGAGTTGTCCTGGGGACCGGCGGCATATACACCCTCCGCCGACTCTCCGGCTACCTTGATAAAGGTGTCGTCTTTCACTCCGTCATCGGAGACAAAAGCGGTAGTTAAACGCTTCTTCTTCATGATGGTGACAATTTTGGACGCTTCCGGATGGTACCCACCGAAAACAACCACTTCCGCTCCGGATTGCTTGATTTTCTGTACAATCGCCGAATAGTCCATTGCCCCGGGAGTAATTCCTTCAAAGAGAACCACTTCGCCTTTGCCTTTTTGCTCAACATGTTTTTTGGCGCCTTCGGCAAGAGGTTTGCCATAGTCCCCTTTGTCATGGATAATTGCAATCTTGGTCAGACCAAGCTTGTCGATGGCGAAATCGATCATTGCCGGCGACTGGGCTGCATTCGGCGCAATTGTGCGGAAAAAGTTCGGGTAGTTGCCGCTGTACGTCAATTCGTCACTGGTGGCGGACGGTGAAACGACCAGCACGCCGGCATTCTTATAGATGGGCATCGCTGCGATGGTAGCCCCGGAGCAGATATGGCCGAGAACGACTTCAACGCCATCCGAGACCAATTTGGTAGCAGTGTTAGTCGAAATTTCCGCTTTACAGACATCGTCTTCAACCAGTATTTCTACTTTTTTGCCATTTATCCCGCCATTTGCGTTCACCTTGTCGATGACAAGCTTGGCGGCATTAACAGTAGGCAGTCCGTAAGATGCGAGATCACCGCTATGCGGACCGGCAACGCCAAATTTTATGGTATCCCCGGCGACGCCCATTGCGGGAGCTGACAGGGCCAGTAATACACAGGCAGCGGTTGAAAGAAATTTACCACTTAGAGTCAACTTCATTTTTTCCTCCCTCTTCTAATGAATGATTTCACAGCCCCTTTCAATGTGCATTTGTCACTCAACACCTTTGAAAAGAGCGAGCATATACTACCCGGAAGTGATACTAGTCTTTTACGTTGTATTTTGCAAAATCTAAAGTGAAAAGCCTGAATTCAGTACTCGATTTCTTACTGGAATGCCATGTCAAACAGCCTGAAGTTGCTCTTTTTTATCGGCCGCCCACTCAGCCCTCTTTACGGATTGACGATGAAGATCCGGGAAAAGTTATACGGAGGAGGAGTTTTTCGGCAATATTCCTTGCCTGTTCCCATCGTTTCTGTCGGCAATCTCGTGTTGGGCGGAACAGGAAAAACACCTGCTGTCAGATACCTGGCTGAATTTCTTAAAGCAAAAGGTTACAAGCCGGCGATTATCAGCAGAGGTTACGGCGGTACGTCAGGCCGGAAAATCAATGTCGTCTCCGACACCGGACAAATTCTGCTGAGTCCGCAGGAGGCCGGCGATGAGCCCTACATGCTTGCACGCTCCTTGCCGGGAATACCTGTCCTTACAGGAAAACGCCGGATTGATCCCGGCACCTGGGCGGTAGAAAAATTTCATTCCAATATCCTCATCCTTGATGATGGATTTCAGCATCTTGCAGTGAGAAGGGACATCGACCTTGTGCTGTTTGATGGCTCCGATCTGGCCGGAAACAGCCGGGTATTTCCGGGTGGTGTATTGCGAGAACCTGTTAGCGCTTTAAATCGGTGCACCGCTTTTTTGATAACCGGAACGACTGACAAGAACCGTAAAAAGGCAGAAAACTTCGGCGTTCTGTTAAACAGCCGTTTCGGCAATAAACCTGTCTTTTTTTCTTCCATTGGCAGTTACACACTCAGAAATCCTACAGTCGGAATCACGCCCGTCTCGGACGAAATGGTTTTTTTTGCTTTTTGCGGCATTGCCAATCCGGCAAGATTCGAGGACTCTTTAAAAACTTTAGGAATTCAAATGGCTGGTTTTTTCGCTTTACCGGATCATGCAAAGTACAGTCAAGCAACCCTGGACAACATTTGTGAAAAAGCTCGTCACTTAGGAGCAAAACATCTCGTCACAACCGAAAAGGATTATGTCAAACTGCATGCGTTCGACATTTCCCTCCCTCTCCATCTCCTCGAGATTCGGGCGCAAGAGGAGAGCGCATTCGATGATTTTATTTTAAAATCCCTTGACCGGTTGTAAGAGAGCGCCGGTCCAGATATTGATTGTTCTCGCCACAGGGTTGTGTCAAAAAAACCTCCTTCTGGAAATTCGTGTTTTTTTCAACACAATACTACGACCTTCAGCGCTGCCTAGATATTTTTCAAATTATTGTTTTTTCAGGTAATTATCGAAAGAGCCGGAGGTGCAACGCGTGGCACGTAATTTGCACCCAACAAGACATCAGTATTCTAAGTTTATTCAAGGAATCTCAATGTCTATACCTATCGAGCCATTTCAACATACTTTGCGAAAGACGGTCAGCTGTTGCGGTGTCGGGCTGCATTCCGGTCGAACCGTCAATCTTTCCATCAAACCTGCCCCGGTTAATAATGGAATTCGATTTTTTCGCACGGATATGCCTGCAAAAATGCATGTTCAGGCCCATATGGATAAAGTTGTCGATACCCAGCTGGCAACTACACTTGGAAATGGCCATTTCAAGGTTTCAACCACCGAACATCTCATGGCCGCGTTGCAGGGGTTTGGCATTGACAATGCCGACGTGGAACTCGATTCCGCAGAAGTTCCGATCATGGATGGCAGCGCGGAACCATTCTTTCAGTTGCTCAAGGTAACCGGGAAAATGAAACAGAATGGCTTGAGAAAGGTGCTTCGAATAACTCGCTCGATTCATTACCAAGATGGAGATAAAAGTTTGACTATATCTCCTTATAACGGGTTTAAAGTGACAGGGGAAATATGTTTCGACGATACGCTCATCAAGAAACAACGATACACGTTTGACCTGTCCGTCGACCGTTTTGGTGAAGAAATAGCCAGGGCCAGGACATTTGGTTATGTTGAACAGGTAGAAGAGCTTTGGGCGAATGGTTTGGCTCTTGGAAGTTCGCTGGAAAACGTCATTGCTATTCACTGGAATCGGAAATCGGTCCTGAACGAAGACGGGTTACGTTACCATGATGAGTTTATAAGACACAAGGTGCTTGATCTTTTAGGAGATCTGGCGTTGCTTGGATGTCCTGTTCTCGGTCATGTGGAATCGTATAAAGCAGGCCATGCTCAACATCTCGGATTGATGCAAGCCATAGCCGCCTCCCCGAACTGTTGGGAAGTTGTCGTAATGAAAAAAAACGGCAGTCATGCCGTATTGAATAAGATCGCCGCACGTTCTCAATCTGCAAGCAATATGGTAATGCCGTTTTTCAACTCCAAGCCACTTGCTGCCGCTGTCTCCGCCGCTTGAAGAAATAGTTTTTTGCTTTCACCTCCACTTTTCATCAATACAGGAAGCTGCTTTGACCGGAGATTATTGGGTGCTGTCGCCCGACAATCTCCACGCATGCTCCGCTGCTTGTCCCAAGTTCGCTCATCGCTTCTGCCGTTTCCGCCAGCACTCTAGCTTGCAATTTTAGGTTTGTTAGACTGGGATATTTGAGAATGGAGCTTCTTGCAAGGGCAATTTAATTGTTTTTTTAATACTGAATGAATTTTCTAGGTAAAACACAAATATAGGCAGAAAGCATTAAGATGACAAAACAATTATTAAATCATTTTTTCCTGCATAATATGTTGAATATAAAGATATTATTGGAAATACAAACAGCGGGAAGTTGATTATCGCCAAATGATAGAAATAGTTGACGACATTCTCAAATACAGTATACTCCTTGCTTATAACTTCGAGAAGGCTTTGAGATGATTGTTAGGAACAATCATTTTTATCCTGCAATAAAAAATACGCGTCTGGAGTCGTTACGTTCACAACGGAACATTTCGTCCATTTTTTTGTTCGGCAACCTCAAGAATAAAGGAGATGAGCGATGTCACTATTAGAAGGCCTGTTATGGCTGACCCTCAATGTGTATCACGAGGCGAGATCGGAACCTCAGATCGGACAGATTGCTGTGGCACATGTTACCCTCAATCGAGCAACTGAAAAAGGCCTGCCGATCAAGGAGGTCGTCCAGCAACCTCATCAGTTTAGCTGGACCTTACAGAAAGACTCGTATCTGCCTGAAGACCCTAAAGCATTTCTTATGTGTATGCGATCGGTATACCTTGCTCTGCAGGCAAGCGATTATACCCAGGGAGCCACCCATTTTCATCTGGATTCCGTTGAACCTAAATGGACTTCCGAGTACACCTTCCTCGATCAATACGGCTCACATAAGTTCTATAAATATAAATAGCCATCCGGCAATGACGTTGCGACATTGCCGGGGTAATCACGAGATTTTTCAAACGTACTGAGCCTTCTTCAGTGCCTGACTCATGAGTTGAAGCTTTTCCTCGGGCATCCTGATCGATACCGGATAGACCAATGTACGCTCCATGAGAGCCGACGATTGCGGTAAGGCCAGCGGATCGTAAACGATCCTTCTTTTTCCAGCCGGCTCAGTAAAAGGAAATCCCGAGCTGGTGATCGTCTTTCCTTCGAGCAGATGCTCCCAGCGGGGATAAAAATGCCAGGTATTTTCAGAAAAATTGATTGCTCCCACGCCATCTTTTCGTAAACACTCGTTGACCCTGCTGCACTGTTCTTTGTCCTGCATGGTAAAGGCAAAATGGGTTGCGGTATCTCCCTTCTCGTCAACCAGTTCACGGAAGGATATTCCGGGAATACGGCTGGCCGCATCCTTCAGTATCGCCTTGTTTTTCTGCTGTGCGGCAATCATGAAATCAAGTTTTGCGAGTTGGGCAAGTCCGATGGCTCCCTGAAGTTCCATCATCCGGTAATTGGAGCCGATAAATCTTCTCCCCTCTCCTCCCCGCGCCCCTGGATTCACTTTGTGATCATGCCCATGATCGTGGTATTCCGACATACAGCGCCACAGTTCCTCATCACCGGTAATGATCATGCCGCCTTCACCGGTTGTGAGCGTTTTTACCGCATCAAAGGAAAATGTTCCGCATTTGCCGAATGTCCCAAGATGTTTGCCTTCGATCCGACCACCCGCCGCCTGGGCAGTATCTTCGAGTACAGGTATGCCATGCTGCGAGGCAACCTCGACAATTTCCTTGATTCTCGCCTGGGCACCCAACATATGGACGGGAACAATACACTTGGTTCTGGCATTGATTTTCTTTTTTAAATCTTGCGGATCCATGTTCAAGGTGGTGTCTACTTCACTGAACACCGGCACGGCCCCAACTTCGAGGATCGCTTCCCAGGTAGCAACGAAAGTGAATCCCTGGGTTATAACCTCGTCTCCCGGGCCGACTCCCAACGCCGTCAGGGCAACCTTTAATGCGGCGGTACCGGATGTCACCGCCTGGGCATGGGAGGTCCCGCAATATCCGGCATATTTTTCTTCAAATTCCTTGACCTTGTAAATCCCTTTGCGCTGCTCGTGAAATTCATATCGAAAGAGCACGCCGGTATCCAGGACATCCATGATCTCTTTTTTTTCTTCTTCTCCAAATATTTCAAATCCAGGCATAACGACTCCTTTGGTCAAATTCTTTTCGCTTAAGTTTTATATCACCGACTTCAGATTGATAACGAATCACTCTGGTTCAGGGAAAAGCCTGGCATTATCGATCAATCGAACGGTTCCGCCGATTTTGACAGCGATAGCCAACATGCTCTGTGGAGTGACGATCGTTTCATTTTCCAGAGTTGTTTCGTTGACGACCACCGCATATTCGAGTTTCCCCCCTGCCTGGGCGATGATCTCCCTGGTTTGCGAGATAACCGTAGCGGCCGGGACTTGCTGTTGCGATTCCGCTACAAATTTGCGGGCGGTCTGAATCGCTTTGGAAAGACAGAGCGCCTGGCTTCGACTTTCACCCAGCAGGTACTTGTTGCGGGAGCTCATCGCCAGGCCATCCTGTTCGCGGACAATGGGGCAACCGATAATTTCGACCTTCAGGTTGAGATCGATAACAAGGCGGCGAATAATAGCCAGCTGCTGAAAATCTTTCTGGCCGAAGACCGCAAAATCCGGAAGGGTCAGATGAAACAGTTTCAGTACAACTGTGGCGACACCATCGAAATGACCTGGTCTGTCGGCCCCGCACATTCCCTCGGAGAGTTTTGCAACATGCACTTTTGTCTGGAAGGAATCACCATACATGTCTTTCGATTCCGGACTGAAGATTGCGTGAACGCCTTCCTTTTCGGCAAGTTCACAGTCAGTCTGGAACTGTCTGGGATATGACCCAAAGTCCTCATTCGGTCCGAATTGAATGGGATTGACAAAAATACTCACTATGATTCGATCGGCGACTGCGGCGGCCTGTCGCATAAGAGACAGATGCCCTTCATGCAGACAGCCCATGGTTGGGACGAGGGCGATTTTCAATCCTTGCCGCTGCCATTTTGCCGCCTGCCGCGAGATCTCCGTAAGCGATCCGATAATTTTCACTGTCGAGCCTTTAATCTGGCGATTTTAGCAGAGATTTCCTCCTGGGCCTGGGCAAACGACGGGTCGTCGCCGATGGTCAGCAGAAAGTTGTTGTGGATTGCTATTGCCTTATCGATATTGCCTTGCATTTCTTCAATCCTCGCCATTCCGGAGTAGGCAATATGCTCGAACCCCTTGTAAGCTTTCAGGAGATCATACTGAGTGGTAGCTTCAGTATATTTTTTGTCGGCTTCGAAAGACTGAGCCATGCCGAAGAGCACAAGAGGATAGAGGGGATTGGTTTTTTTTAAATCGGCAAGAACCTTGCCGTACTTATCACCCGCAGCTGAAAAAGATCCGTTTTTCATGTCGAGGTGAGCAAGTTCGATTTTCGCCCATAGCGCGGATGAGGTGCTGGCATATTCTTCTACTACTTTATTCAGCGCCTCGGCTCGTCCCTCATCGGATTGCTGCATCGCTTTGGCAAGTGTCGAGGAAGCCTCTTCCCGAATCCTTTCGCGATAGGAACTGTACAACGCCCCGAAAACGACTGCTGCAATAACAATTGCAAGAGAGATTTGAATGATTCTCTGGTTGGCCCGGATAAACGCGATGACTTTCGGGGGAAGGTTGAAATGCTCCAGAAGTCCCTCGACCTTATCCATGGTTGTTTCGGCAGTCAGACGTTTATTGAACGCATTCTCACTGGCCATGCAATACTCCTCCTCGTATATATTTGAATAATTTTGCTAAAATAAAAGACAGGACACGAACCGGAAACTATAATATAAAGGCGTATATCTGTCCATGAGTAAACCTTACAGATCCCGGATTATGCAGTCTTTTGATGTGTACCGGTGAACGATTACAAGACATTTCCTCCAATCGATTCTTCATCTAATGAATACCACAAACTTTCTTGAAACGGGATCAATCCTCACCGTCAGCGAACTGACGCAATCCATTAAGCGGATTCTTGAAACAGAATACCGCTTCGTTCGACTGACCGGTGAGATATCGAACCTGAAGACCCCGTATTCAGGACATTCCTACTTCACTCTCAAGGACAGTGGAGCGCAGATCCGGGCGGTGTTCTTTAAGCAGCAGCAAAAATTTTCCGGCCTCACCCTGCAGGATGGCCGGCAGGTAATTGTGTTTGGCAGAATCTCGGTCTATGAACCCCGCGGCGAATATCAGATCATCGTCGACTCGGTCGAATTGTACGGGATTGGCAGGTTGCAGCTGAAGTTTGAAGAACTGAAGAAAAAACTGTTGGAAAAAGGGTACTTCTCGACACAAGTGAAAAAACCGCTGCCGTCATTTCCGACGAAAATAATTGTCATTTCCTCGCCGACCGGAGCGGCAATCCATGATTTTCTGAAAATCGTCAAAAACAGAAAGTCTCCCGTCCATATCCAGATTCTCCCGGTAAAAGTTCAAGGAAAAGAAGCTGCAACAGAAATAGCCGGAGCGATTCGCACTGCTCAGAATATTCCGGAGACCGATATCATCGTGCTGTGCCGTGGAGGCGGTTCGATCGAGGATCTCTGGGCCTTCAATGAAGAAGTCGTAGCCGATGCAATTTTTAGTTCGACTCTTCCGGTGGTAACCGGAATCGGTCATGAAACCGATTTCACCATCGCTGATTTCTGCGCCGATTTTCGCTGCCCGACACCCACCGGGGCCGCCGAAAAACTTATTCCGGACAGCGGCAATATGCTGCGGCACATCGCTACCTTGAGAAACAGCATGGTTCTCCGGTTGCAAAGATTAATTCATTCATTTGAGCAGCAGCTGTATCACCACACGAAGATGCTGGGGGAAATGAGAAATGTCATTAAAAACATAGAATTCCGCCTGCAGCTCAGTACATCGTATCTCACCCAGGTGATGACCAGATCGCTCATGGATAAAGAGCAGCACCTGAACGCGTTGCAGAACAAGCTGCAGATGCAAAAACCATCCACCCGTATCGACCTCCATGCCAAGCATCTGCACATGCTGACTGCCCAACTGAACAACCACATCCAGCGGATTCTTGAAAGAAAACAGGCGGCACTTTCAGAGCAGGCCACCCTGCTGAACAGCGTCAGCCCTCTTGCGACCCTGGGCAGAGGGTATGCAATCGTCCGCAGGCAACATCCGGAGGATGGAACATTTCAGATAATATCGAGAGCAAATGATGCCGAAATCGGTGAGGAACTCAATATCCTTTTCCAGGAGGGTCAATTGTCGTGCCTTGTAACCGGGAAGGAATAAAGAAAACAGGGGACAAAATTCAGGAGGTACAGTTTCAGATTACCGGAAGCTGTAATCTGAAACTGGTATTAAATAGCAGTATGAAGTCTTAAAGCAATTCCAGCCCGGCGAAAAAGTATCCTATCTCAAACGCCGCGGTTTCCGGTGCATCGGAACCGTGGGTGGCATTTTCGCCCAAAGACTTGCCGAATTCCCGGCGCAAAGTTCCTTCTGCAGCCTGGGCGGGATTGGTTGCACCCATCAGGTCGCGCCATTTCTGAATGGCATTTTCCGCCTCAAGCACCATCGCAATGCATGGTCCGCTGGACATGAATTCTGTCAGCTCACCAAAGAACGGCCTTTCCTTATGGACATAGTAGAAACCTTCCGCTTCGACCCGGCTGAGATACAGCTTTTTCAATCCCACTACCTTGAAACCTTCCTCATAAATTCGATTGAGGATTTTACCGCTGTTGCCGTCGGCAAAGGCATTGGGCTTTATAATTGCGAAAGTTCTTTCCATATGTGTTCTCCTCTGTATCTTCGTTGAAAAAATGAATTGGATGCGAATCAACCGATTCCATAACGGAGTGAAATCATCGCCGATAAAAAAAGCAAAGAACCGACCAGCACCAGGCTGTTGGTTTTTTTGATATCTTCCGGAGCAGCTTCACGCAGGCTTTCTCCCATATACGGTTTTTCGACAACTTTGCCGAAATACGTTGATGGCCCACCCAACCGCAGGCCGAGGGCGCCAGCGGCGGCGGCCTCGGTATGTCCGGCATTGGGGCTGGAATGCTGTAATCTGTCGCGGAAGAATATCTTTGCGGCTTTTCTGTAATCCAATTTCAAAAAAAATGCAGCCACTATTATGCACAGACCGCTCAGTCGTGCCGGAATAAAATTCACAACATCGTCAAGTTTTGCGGCTGCCATGCCAAATTGCAGATATCTGTCGTTCTTATAGCCGATCATCGAGTCCATGGTATTCACCGATTTATAAAAAAAGGCACCGACCACGGAACATCCGATAGGACTCATACCGACGAAGGGCGAAGCAAAACTTGCAGCGATTGCCCAAAAAAGCGGTGCGGTAATACCATCGACCATATTTTCAGCCACCGTTTCAATGCAGGCCCTGCTGATGCCGGCCTCATCCAGTTGCCTGGTGTCCCGCCCTACTATCCGGCCTACGGCATTCCTGGCCAGATCGAGGGATACCGGTGATCGCAGGTGCTTGTATACGGAATTACTGTGTTGTATCAGATCTTTTGCGGCAATGGTGGTGTAGAGCAGGAAGACGGCGAGTATCTCGCCAAGATAGGGTGCCAGTAAAAAGCCGGCATACAGCAGGACGAATACGATGAATCCGGTGAGCGAGATAACCACCAGCACGGTACATATTCCGGCAAGATAGAGATTTTTACACAGTGCTCTGGTGAGTTTTTCACTCCCTGTGCACAACCGGCCGATGCCCCTGACCGGATGGGGAAACCAGCGAGGATCTCCCAGCAGAAAGTCGAGGATAACGGCGGCGAACAGTTGCAGAATATAGCTCATCTTGCCCTTGAATCAGATTTTCAAAAGACGATACAGGGCGTCCATGTCAACGTTTTTTCTTACGTTGTCGGCCAGCCGCTCAAATGCGCCTTCGAGATCGTATGGAGCAAGGACCCTGCCGACCGGCTGAATTCCTGCGGCATCTCGCAGCCGGTCGATAAACCAGCGGCGGAAATCGTCACCGTCGAAGATGCCATGCAGATAACTTCCCCAGATTTTCCCTGTCGCACTGGCGACGCCGCACGTCGATCCGTCATCAAATCTCAGCAGGGGTGAGGGGGAGACTGAGGATATGCCATGATGGATTTCGTAGCCTAGAACCCTTGTGCCGGATATCTGGTGTATTCCCGTTTTTCTTGTGAGCATTTTATCGCGTTCAAGGACGGTCTCCATGTCGATATAGCCAAGACCGCTCAACTGGCCATCCACCGACTCGATGCCGTAGGGATCTCTGATAGCCCCGCCAAGCATCTGGTAACCGCCGCAGATGCCGACGATCTCACAGCCGAGGTCTCTGCATTGGCCGATCTTATCGACAAAACCGCCGGCGATCAGGAAATGGAGATCGTGAATGACATTTTTCGAACCAGGCAGGATGATTGCTTGCGGCTGGCCGATATCAGAAGCTTTGTCTACGATCCTAAGAGTTACATCGGGTTCTTCAAGAAATGGTTCAATGTCGGTGAAGTTGGAGATATGCGGAAGATTTACAACGACAATTTCCACCCCCTCCCCCCGATGCTGTCTGTTGAAACTGCCCTTTTTAAACGATACCGAATCTTCTTCCGGTAATCCGAGATTGGCGAGATACGGTACTACACCTATGACTTCCCTGCCGGAGTGCATTTTCACGTATTCATGGGCCGACGTCAGCAGTGAAGCCTGCCCCCGGAATTTGTTCACCAGAAAACCGGCAACCAGTTGCCGTTCCCATTCCGCCAGAACCTCCATGATTCCGACAAAAGACGAGTAGACCCCGCCTCTGTCGATGTCGCCGACGAGAATAACCGGCGACTCTGCGTATCTTGCCATTTTCATATTGACGATATCGTCCGCCTTGAGATTCACCTCTCCCGGAGAACCGGCACCTTCGAGAACAACGACATCGAATTCTTCGGCCAGGGAATCATAACTCTTACAGACCGACTGCCACACCTTGGGCTTGTAGGCATTGTATTCAAGCACCGACATATTGCCGACCGGTCTGCCGCAGACGATGATCTGGCTGCCGGTATCCGAATTGGGTTTCAGCAGCACCGGGTTCATCCGGCAGTCCGGGGCCAGACGTGCCGCCTGGGCCTGGACGACCTGGGCTCTGCCCATTTCATCGCCATGCATGGTGACAAAAGAATTGAGCGACATGTTCTGCGCCTTGAAGGGGGCGACGCGAACGCCATCCTGCCAGAGAATACGGCAAAGAGCCGCAGTGATAATCGATTTTCCCGCATCGGAACATGTCCCCTGGAACATGATGGATTTCGCTCTTTTCCGTACGGCTCTCCTGGCGTGGGATGTTGGGAAATAGTTTCGTATTACCGAAACAAGCTGCTGGTTTTCCTTTTTGGTGCGGACCGCGATACGAAAAAAGGAAGAATCCAGTCCTTCATAGTTGCTGCAATTACGGATCATGATTCCGCGGTTTAGACAAAAACGTGCGAGGTCCGTGGCGTCTCCGCCGGTTTTTATTTTGACAAAAAGATAATTGGCGGCAGAGGGATACACCTTGAGTTGAGCAAAGGCTTGAAGCTCCTTTATCAGGTCGCTGCGCAGTTCATGACAGATTTTTCGGGTTTCCGACTGGTAGTCCAGATCTTTCAACGCCCTGCCGCCCACCGCCTGAGCGAGGGTGTTTACCGTCCAGGGAGGCAGATTTTGCCGGACAAGTCCTGCCAGATGCGAAGGAAGAAGTGCATAACCGATGCGAAGGCCGGGCACGCCATAGAACTTGGTCATGGAATTCATGGTCAGAACATTTTCCGCCAGGCCGGCAACGGATTGGCCATCATCGAGAAAATCCAGAAAGGCTTCGTCGATAAGAAAATAGCTTTGCCGGCAATGGCGGATAAGGGCAAGAAGACTCTCCCTGTCCACAGTCCTGCCTGTAGGATTATTGGGAGTGGCGATTATCACCAGATCGTCGGGGCGGATTATATCCATAAGCTCATGGCAATCCACCGCGAAATCCTTTGCCTCGTCAAGCGGCACGGTTACCACTGAAAGTCCGGCCAAACGAGCGGCGCGGACATAATCGACATAGGAGGGCACCGGGATGACAACGCGTTTCACCGGCAATACCCGGGCAATGAGATAGAGCAGTTCGGTGGTTCCATTTCCTGCGACTATCTGCTCGATGGGGATCCCGGTATGCTCGGAAATTGCCTGGACAAAATCGGTGTTTTCCGGATCGGGATAGTGGATAAGATTTTCAAGCAGACTGCTGATGAGCGGCCGGAACCATTCCGGCGGACCTAATGGATTGATATTCGCGCTGAAGTCCAGGATTTGCACCGGTCCTTGCGCTGCTTCCCGGAGAGCCTTATGGATATTGCCGCCATGTTCGAAAGTTTGCATGTCAATCAGTCATTACGATAATAAAAAAGAAAAAGTTGCAGTAAAGGCAATTGCCACAACCATTTCGCTCAGTTCGCAGACTGCTCCCAGCGTATCGCCGGTCGCACCGCCAAGCCTTGCCCTGCACCATCTGTTAAACAAAAAATTCACCATCAGTATCCCGGCAATAACGGGAATCGCATGCCCTGGGGCCAGGACCACAAGAAAACAAACGAGTGACGATACAGCCCAGAATGCGGCATTTTTGCTGTGCTCCGAGTAAAAAAGCAAGCCTAGCCCGCCCTCTTTCCTGGCATATCGCACTCGGGCCATGCTCAAGAGAATTGCGCATCGGCCGGCAAAGGGCATGAAAAATACCGCCAGACAGAGGGTTTTTGAATCCATCGCCGAGAGTGACCCGTATTTTGCCAGAAAAAGGCAAACCACCGTCACGACCCCCATCGCCCCCGCCCTGCTGTCCTTCATAATAATGAGGCTTTCTTCTCTCGGTCTCGAACTGAGAAGCCCATCCGCACTGTCGGACAGGCCGTCAAGATGCAGACAACCTGAAATGAAGGCCAGATAGATCAGCATCAGGATGATAACCACCGGCTGAGGGAAAAAATAAAGAAGAACGAAGGTCGCAAGAGAACCGGCAGCTCCGATCATGATCCCTACTACCGGAAAAAACGCCAGGGACCTGGTGAAATGGTGCGTATCTTCCTCTGCCCGCCAGGATATCGGCAGCAGGGTAAGGAACCGTGTTGCCGTGCACAACCTCTGAAGCAACAGGGTGAGCCGGTTGCGGCCGGCGGCCATCTTCGTGATCATGCTGTCGACTATTTATCTGCTTCAGCCACAGATGCTTCGGTAAAGGTTGCCACTTTCGTCAGAATAGCGACAGCTCCCTCGACAAGATTCATCGCGACCGCGGCACCGGTCCCCTCCCCTAAGCGAAAATTAAGGTCGAGCAGAGGTTTCTTGCAGCCCAGCACTTCCTGCATGGCCTTATGACCGGGTTCGACGGAACGATGGGAAAATATCAGATAGTCTTTGACGAAAGGTTCTATGCGATAGGCGATCAATGCCCCGGCGGTGGAGATAAAGCCGTCGATGAGTATCGGCTTTTTGTTTGCAGCGGCTCCGAGAATGAGCCCGGCAATACCGCCGATTTCAAAACCGCCTACTTTGGCGAGGATATCGATACCATCCTTGGCATTTGGGTTATTTACCTCAAGTGCCCGCTTAACCACTGAAATTTTATGAGCAAGCTGAGTATCGTCCAACCCGGTCCCCCGGCCGGTCAGCTCTTCGACACTTTTTCCGGTACACACAGCGGCTATGGCGGTTGACGGGGTGGTGTTGCCAATTCCCATATCGCCGGTTCCGAAAAGGTCGAAACGGTCGGCTAGTTCGTTGGCTATTTCAATGCCCGATTCAATTGCCCTTTTGGCCATGGCCTTGCTCATTGCCGGACCGACGGCGATGTTGCCGGTACCGAGACCGACCTTTTTGTTGATGATTTTTCCTGCCTCGGCCAAATCCCTGAGATCGGCCGCGACACCCATATCGACGACAAAGATCTCCGCTCCGGCCTGACCCGCAAGAGCATTGATTCCGGCTCCTCCGCGAACGAAGTTGTAGACCATCTGCGGGGTTACTTCCTGGGGATATTTACTGACATTTTCTGCCACCACGCCATGGTCTGCCGCCATGGTGATAATCGCTTTTCTGGTCACAACAGGCTTTATGGTGCGGGTCATCCCGGCTATCTCGATTGCCAGATCCATCAGATCACCCAGTGCCCAGTGGGGGAGCGCAAGATCGTCGAGACGGTCTTTTGCCGCATCGCGGCTGATGCTATCCTGGGGGAAGATTTTTTGAAGTGTTCGTTCCAAAAGACTCATTGCATCGGTTCCTGTGTTTATAATTTATTGATTTGACAGTTTCTTCAAATAAAGCGGAATGCCGCAGCTGACGAGAATCACATCATCGGCCTTTTTACCGATTATCTGGTTGCAGGTACCGACCAGGTCCCGGTATTTACGGGCGAGAGCATTGTCGGGCACGATGCCCAGCCCAACTTCATTGGTCACGCAGATGACCGTGCCGTCATATTTTTCTCTCTGCAGAAGCCATTCATCGCACAACCGGCCGATCGAAAAGTCATTGATGCCGGTGACGTCGTCAGAAGAATTGAAAAGGATATTATTGACCCAAAGGGTGATGCAGTCGATCAGGATTACGTCGTAACCGGCAACCCCACCCGCAAACAGTGAGGCGAGTTCAGTCGGTCGTTCTATCGTTGCCCAGCCTCGGCCACGTCTTTCTTCCTGATGTCTTTTCACCCTGTCCGACATCTCAAGGTCTATATTGGGACATGTCGCGACAAAAAGTCTTCTTGGCGAAACCATTTCGGCAAGGTTGAGGGCAAAAGAACTTTTCCCGCTTCTTGCACCGCCGGTGATCAGTATCAATTTTGCCATCTTTCAGCCCTTGAGATTAAAACCGGTAAGAACGCTGCCGTCCGAATACACCTGAAGTGAACAGAAACAGCCGGGCTGGACATCGAATATGAGATATTTCTCCATGGGCAGCCCAAGCATGAGACACAGCAGGTGGCGGATGACTCCGCCGTGGGTCACCAGAAGCATCCGTTCTTCATGCTCCGTGATCAGCATCTCTTTGAACAGTGCGATTCGTTGCCGAAAGCCTGCGATGGATTCACCTTCGGGAAAACAAAAAGAATCGGGTTCGTTAGTCCATGAGGTAACAAGCGCTGCATCGTTTTCAACTATTTCTTCAAAACGTTTGCCTTCCCATCGACCGAAATCGATCTCTTTCAGTGATTCGTGACACTCACAGGGGCTGCCGAGATCAAGCAGTTCGCTCGTTTGCCGGCATCGCAGCATGGGGCTGCAAAAGACTCTGTCGATGTTCTCCTGCCGCAGAAGACTTGCGGTACGGCCGACCTGAAGAAGACCCTCCGGGCTGAGCGGTACATCCGTTCTGCCGATATAACATCCTTGCAATCCTGTGTCTCCATGGCGCAAGAGATGTACTGTTTTCTTCAGCATGAGGAGTATGCCTGTCATACATTAATAGATGTTATCTGCAGTTTGGCCGACTGTTGCGATTCCAGCTGTTTCAATACCCGAAATACTCTGCATAATCAATGAGCAAAGAAGTTTTTTACGGTGCAATGAGATGATCGGAGGATCCCTTCGCGCCTTTCTTTCCCCGCCCGAGGGATTATCCCGGGTAATGAATTTCCTTGACTTGTTTATCTGTTCGAAGAGAAAATACTCACTGAACCCGGCAGCCCTCTTGTCTCGATCCTTGAAACGGGGGTTATGCAGTCTTCTGATGTATACCGGTGAACTATTACGGGAAACTGAAATGGATGAAATCCTCCAGTCGCAAAAAAAGGAGCTTGAAGAAGCGACTGCTTCTCTTATCGAAACCAATGTGGCCTTGCGTAAAGAAATACGCGATCGCCAGATCGTTCTCGAAGCGTTAAGTGAAAGTGAAAAAAGATTTCGCGATCTCACCGAAACCACCAGCGATTTCATCTGGGAGATCGACGCCGACGGTATTTACACCTATGCAAGTCCCAAAAGTGTCAAACTCCTTGGACTTGAACCGAAACAAATAGTCGGAACACTGTTTTTTCCATTCCGGGAATTGCCTTCTCCCGCTGGTATTTCGATGGCAATCAAAAGCAATCCCGGCAGCGGCTTTTATAATGTGGAGTACAGCTACATCCGACAAGACGGCCAGAAGGTGACCATAGAATCGAGCGGTGAGCCGATTTACACCAAGCGCAACGAATTTGCAGGCTTTCGCGGCATTGACCGGGATGTTACAGAGCGCCGGGTCTATGAAATAGAATTAAAACAGGCGAAAGAGCAGGCAGAAGCCGCAAACCTTGCGAAAAGCGAATTTCTGGCGAACATGTCCCATGAGTTGCGTACGCCGCTTCATGCCATCCTGAGTTTCGCAGGCTACGGTGAAAAACGCATCGAGAGTGCGGATCGTAACGAACTGTTACGCTTTTTTCAACAAATCGCCCTTTCGGGACAAAGGCTCATGCCGCTCATCAACAGTCTGCTTGATCTGGCCCAGCTTGAATCCGGCAAAATGAATTATGTGTTCGAGAATCACGATCTGCTGGCGGAAATCAAATCGGTAATCAATGAAATCGCTCCTCTTGCTGAGAAAAAGGGTCTGCGGATCAGAGTTGCTCCTCCGTGCATTTCAACCCAGACGTATTTTGATCAAGGGAGAATTGGCCAGGTCATTCTCAATATCATATCCAACGGAGTGAAATTCAGCGATCCGGACACAACCATATCAGTTGCTTTTTCTCATCACATTGAGAAGATACACAATCGGACACTGCTGCAAACCACCATCAGTAACCATGGAGCGGAGATTCCTGTGGGTGAGTTGACCACAATCTTCGACAAATTTGCCCAGAGCAGCAAGACCAGGACCGGTGCCGGCGGAACAGGACTGGGGCTGGCCATCTGCAAGCAGATCATCGAAGACCATCACGGAAGAATCTGGACCGATAAGGGCGCGGATGGGTCGACCGCGTTTCACTTCACCCTGCCGGTCAGATGCGAATAGTTGTGACAGATACCGGATCGGACGCGGGTTTTAAGGAAAAGAGAGCGAATTAATGGATGTAACTGGAATTCTTATCGTAGACGACAATGAAATAAACCGTGATATCTGTGCGTTGAACCTTGAGCATATGGGTGTTCCCCTCTATTTTGCGGAAAACGGTATCGAGGGCTTGAAACAAGCAAGAAAAACACAACCGGATCTCATCCTGCTCGACATAATGATGCCGGAAATGGATGGTTTCGAGATGCTCAAAGGATTGAAAAAAGATGAAAGTCTCTCGCACATTCCAGTGTTGATGCTCACCGCAAAATCGGAAATTGCAAGTGTGGTCAAGGCCCTTGAGATCGGCGCCAATGATTATCTCAAAAAACCGTTCTCCGAAGAGGAGATGGTCGCACGGGTGAATACTCTGCTGCGAAACCGCTACCTGGAAAAAAGACTGGCGGAAGATCTGGCAGCCGGAGCAATGATGCAGCAGAAATTTCTCACGGATTTCCTGACTACGGAAAGTTTATGCAACCACGCCGGAATTGGGGTGAATATTTTCAACAGGCCCTATTCGACCATTTCCGGGGATTTTTTCTATTCTTTTACCCAGGCCGATGGCAACCTCGGTTTTTTCATCGGTGACAGTTGCGGGCACGGCTTGCCCGCGGCGCTTATCTCGATGCGCGTCATCGGATTTCTACAGCAGCTTGCCAATAATTCACATTCTGCCAGTGCAATACTGAATCTGCTTAACGACGATATTTGCGGACTGCTTCCCTTAGGGCGCTTCGTGGCTGCTTCCGTCTTGATTTTCCACGGCGAGGAAGTCACCATGAGCAACGGTGGTCAGCCTTACCCCGTTCTGATGTCAGATGACGGTATTGTCGAGATAGAACATGACAGCATGCCGCTTGGTCTCAACTGCCGCAGCATCTATAGCCAAACGACTTTTCCGTTCAAACGAGGCAACAAACTCCTGGTGTACACCGATGGAATCACCGAAACCATCGATGGCCGCGAACAGGTGTATGGAAAGGCGCGATTATACGGCTGTCTCAAAGCGCACCAGGTTTCTGCTCGCGGTCATGTATTTCGCCAGGCAATACTCGATGATATTACCGCCTTCTGTAGGACAGTTACGCCGGATGACGACCAGACCCTGATTGTATTTGAGAAGAATTAACCCTCCTTCGCGTCTTCGCGCCTTCGCGTGAGATATACTGCCATATCCTGAGCGAACCTGGAGTCTTTTACTCCATCTTCTTCAAAGCGCTTAGTTAGCCCAACTTTTTGCGAATAATTATCAAACTGCTCTGTAAGCCGCATTTTCATTTTGCGATAAATTTTAAACAACGCAATAACAGCAAGATAAAATTTTCTTGCGGTTTGTAGTGCCATAAAATAAATTTAATTGTTGACATGGGCTGTTTTTTATGCCACAATCGGCTCCATGTATATTCGAAGAACATCTATCAAAAGCAGGAAGGACGGGTCGCATTATTACAGCTATCGGCTGGTCGAATCCAAGCGTACTGAGAAGGGAGTGCGACAGCAGACCCTTCTCAATCTGGGTGCCGATTTTGCGCTGCCGAGAGAGCAGTGGTCTGACCTGACTAAACGGATCGAGGGCATTCTCAGCGGGCAACAGAGCTTGTTTGATGTTGATAGTGATATCGAACAGTTATCCCAGTCTTATGCTTCGAGAATTATCGCGTCATATCAAGATGTTGAAAGTATTGAAGATGACGACTTCCGTGAGGTCGACCTCGACAGTCTGGAAATGAGCAGGCCGCGCAGTGTTGGTGTCGAACATGTCACCCTGGAGGCCTTGCGGCTCCTGGACCTTGACAGCAAATTCAAGGAACTCGGCTTCAATGGACCGCAGACGGCTGCAGCCATAGGAACGATTATCGGTCGTTGTTGTGCGCCCGGAAGTGAACTGGCGACCCATACCTGGCTCCAGGAACGA
>LADS01000064.1 GCA_000961725.1 Desulfobulbaceae bacterium BRH_c16a | reverse complement strand
TTATACAGCTTCTCTGCCGCCCAATCACTGTGACCAAGCATTTTCCGGAGGGTCTTATGTTCGTTGGCCAACTCCAGGATACGATCATAATCGGCATTGAGCCCCAATCTGAGTACCCCCAGCACCAGTATCTGCCACTGGGTCATGCCGGGACGACCGTTGTTGGGATCGGCCTTGACGGTTTTTCCCTCGATTTGAGTCACAGGCAAAACCTCTGCCAAAATGGCAAATACCGCTCCGCGCAGTTCAGGCGTGGTGTATATGCTGGAGTCCGCGGAGGATTTGCGGAATATCATCGCGTGATTTTGGGTCCAGCTTTATGTCGGCGATTGCCAGTTCACCCAACTTCATTTGTGGTTCGATTACTCTACGCATGAATTTTTCACCCGACGAAGATTTGTCCTTGCTGACATTTGAGCCGGTCAGAGCCCTGCTGAATTATTTAGCCTGAAAAGAATATACCATAACAATCAGCAGCTTACATTATCATTCGGCATCCGCCGTGCTCTCCGCGCTCATTTTCTTCGCTTGTGGGTATCGTTGGTATCAGCTTGTTTTTCCGGTTCTTTTGTGGTTTCCATTCAGGCACTAAGTAGCTCATTAATCATGTATTTGTTTGTTGCATAACGTGCTGCTCACCGGAAACGCGCAGTTTGCGTACCACGTGCAGTAGATCGTTATTAAGGCGGTCGTTGGTTGCCGAACATAAAGTTTGTGGCTTCATAGACTATACTGCTGAAATCACTAGATATGTCTGTCTATTTCATGTACGGCAAGCGACGTACTTGTTAATATGAAAAATTTATTATATGAGTTTATTGGAGACCAAGTATCTTCTTCCTTCTTGTTTCAACATCCAGGATGTTCCATTCTCGTCATGGTATTTTCCTACCATCTGAAACGGCAACAATTCTGTTAGGTAGAATATGGCCTTGTTTTTGTTGATTTTCAAAATATCCTCAAGATTGTCTTCATATACTCTTTCGTGTTCACAGAACATTTTTAATACTGTTTCTTTTTCAGGTCTTAACCTCTTTTTTATGTCAAATTTCTTAATGCCTGGGGGTTTTTTAGCTGAATTTATTATGTGCTGAAAATGAATTAAAACCAATACAAGGACTAGCAACAAAAAGAACAGATAGCGATAGAATTGCCCGTGTGCTTAGTAGTTCTAAGTTTATGGCTGGTTGCATTATTTTCTGCAACGATTCAGGAGGGAAAATACATCCTGTTGCTAAGGACACAGTGCCTCCCGCTATCCATCTTGACAAGGGAGTTGGCAAGATAGGGGATATCATTTCTGAAAAAGTCATAGTATTTGATGTAATTTTGCTGATCCGTATATCACCCCGACTCGCAGGGGTGTTGCACGTTCACAAACAACTCACGATTCGTAATATACCAATATTTCGTCAAATAATCTTGAATAATTTTGCTATGCTAGAATATACGCTTTCTGCATATCATCCAGAATGAATAGATATACAGTTTTTGGAGAACTTCGTCTGATACAAGTTCCTGGTCTGGTGCAGTGCTGGCTCGTTTCGAGACGTGCCTTACGGCAAAGAATATTTCGGAAAATCTTCGCATCTATATAAAAAGTGGCTGCGTTTTTATCTTATTTTCGTTCGAAGTATTGTTGTGATGCCAATAAACACCAGAGCCTCGCCGACTTCCAGCAAAAGTTGCTCGAAAAGGACAAACGGAAATGCAACAGAAGAAGGCAGCACATGCAGTCTCCCTTTATCACGATATTGATCAAGCGAGTGCGTTTGACAGGCCTTCGGTTTCTTCCCCGACTGCTGTCATCCAGGAGGTTGAGGTATCCGAGATCAAGACACCGTTGCAATACACTGCCAGGGCGGAACAACAAGCGAGAGCCGTTCCGCTGGTTTCTAGGCTACCAAATGAAGTATGTAAGCAATTGCAGTATCCTCAGTGACCCTATCCCCCGCAGTTGCCACCGACAAGTTGCAGCCAGTTACAGGCGCGTCCTGAGTCGCTTTGTTTAACCGTCTTGTTGAAGAAATCCAGGTGCGGCACTGTTCCAAAAAACCCTATCGGCAGTGGCTGCGGAACTGCAGCTCACAGTGCTCTCCATGCCGTGCGGCTTGAATCTGCTGTCTACCATGGTTAGCATTTCTTTATCAAACGCGATATGTAGTATCGCTACAGCCTCAGGTATTTCAGGTGGACCGATGGAGCCCGAAAACGGGTTGCTCAGACCCACCTGATCCCAATACGCGTTGCAAGGGAGGTGAGGATATGGCTATTCCAGCCGAGATGATCAAGATTTCCGATACCGTCTGGGAACTTCCCGTGACGTTCAAGGAAGGAATGCGGGTTCCGGCCCGCATTATCGCAACGGAAAAACTGCTGGCGCAGATGGATGACGGGGTTTTCGACCAGGTGACCAATGTCGCCACCCTGCCGGGGATCCTGAAATACGCCTACTGCATGCCGGATGGACATTGGGGCTACGGTTTTCCCATCGGCGGGGTGGCCGCAATGGATACCGAGACCGGAGTCATCTCGCCGGGCGGCATCGGTTTCGACATCAACTGCGGCATGCGGCTGGTGACAACCAATTTACAGTATGAGGAAGTCAGGCCGCATCTCCATCAACTGGTCGATCGACTTTTTACGCGGGTGCCGACCGGTGTAGGTTGCCGGGGTTTTGTCCGGCTCTCCCCGGACGAGTTTCGCGAGGTGATCGAACAGGGTGCTTCGTGGTGCATCGAAAAGGGCTATGGGTGGCCGGAGGATCTGCGGGCTACCAGGAGAACGGTCGAATCGCCGGCGCCGATGCCGGCAAGGTCAGCGACCGGGCGGTGGAACGGGGCTATAAGCAGCTGGGTACCTTGGGATCGGGCAATCATTATCTGGAAATCCAGGTGGTCCGACCGGAAAACATCGTCGATCCGGTTCTGGCCCGGGCCTTCGGGATCACTCTCCCCAACCAGGTGGTAATCATGTTCCATTGCGGCAGCCGTGGTTTCGGTCATCAGGTGGCAACAGATTATCTGCGGGTGTTCCTGGGTGCCATGGAATCGAAATACGGCATCAGGATTCTCGACCGGGAGCTTGCCTGCGCCCCGTTCCGGTCGCCGGAAGGCCAGGACTATTTTGCCGCAATGAAGTGTGCCATCAATATGTCCTTTGCCAATCGCCAGGTGATCCTGCACCGGATTCGCGAGGTGTTCTCCGAGGTCCTGCACAGGGATCCCGCCGAGCTGGGATTGCACCAGGTATACGACGTGGCGCACAACACCGCCAAACTGGAGCGTCACAGGGTGGACGGCGAGGTGAGGGAAGTGCTGGTTCATCGCAAGGGCGCCACCCGTGCCTTCGGGCCGGGCATGGAGGGGCTCCCGGGGATCCTG
The DNA here is from genome assembly GCA_000961725.1 of Desulfobulbaceae bacterium BRH_c16a. Classification (GTDB taxonomy): domain Bacteria; phylum Desulfobacterota; class Desulfobulbia; order Desulfobulbales; family Desulfocapsaceae; genus Desulforhopalus_A. The sequence goes on along the minus strand of LADS01000064.1, from coordinate 43,624 downwards.
CGGGAAACCGGTCAGCCGGTCATCATCGGCGGCAGCATGGAAACCGGCTCCTATCTGTTGACCGGATTGGAGAGCGGTTCCAGTACCTTCTATTCCACAGCCCACGGCAGCGGCCGGACGATGAGCCGCCGAAAAGCAAAAAGAATCTATCGTGGCCGGGAACTCCAGGAAGAAATGGAAGAACGCGGCATCTACGTGCGCAGCGCCTCCTGGTCGGGACTGGCGGAAGAGGCGGGAGGCGCCTACAAGGATATCGACGAGGTTGTTCAGGCGGCTGCCCTGGCCGGAATCAGCAAACCGGTCTGTCGCTTTACACCCATCGGTAACATCAAGGGATAGAACGCGAGGGCAAATTATGCAGAACCGTACCCCGCTTACGCTGATCACCGGTTCGCTGGGCAGTGGAAAAACGACGCTTTTAAAGCGGATCATCCGTTTTTCCGAGAGCAAACTTGCCGTGCTGATCAACGAATTCGGAGAAATCGGGATCGACGGCCGGATTATAAAAGGCGAGCATACCCGCCTCATCGAACTGGCCGGCGGCTGCGTCTGCTGTGAGTTGACAGGCGAGTTTGTAGCCGCAGTCAATGAATTGCTGGACAAATACCAGCCGGACATGATCGTGCTGGAGGCGACCGGAGTGGCCGAGGCCGACGCTTTAGTCTACGAGGTGGAAGAGGATTTGCCGCGGGTCCGGCTGGATTGCGTCATCTGTATCGTCGATGGCTGGGCCGGCTCCAGATATCCCCAGGTCGGTTACGTCGGCCGGGTTCAATTGCAGCAGGCCGATATAATCCATCAACAAGTCGGATCTGATTACTCCCGGCCAGATCGGCGAGGTCACTCAGCAGGTCCGCACTTACAACCAGACAGCGTCCATCATTGCCACCGAACGTTGTGCCGGGGTGGAATCCTTGCTTTTTACAGGGCACGGCGACAGGGAAAAGCCCCCTGCTGCCGCTGCCGATCTTTTGCATGCTGCACTCCTGCAATCTTTTTCCTACACCTCGGATCGCCAGCTGAATGCAGCCGCCTTTTCCGGCTGGGCGGACGCCTTGACGCCGGAAGTGTTTCGGGCCAAGGGTTTTGTGGTGCTGGATTCGCAAGGCTATCTTTTCAATTTCGTCGCCGGTCGCTGGTAACTGGAGGAATTCGACGCCCTGTCCACGCAACTGGTTTTTATCGGCCGCGACCTCAGTAACAGGCGCGATGAAATACTCGATAATCTGAAACAGTGCGAGAGGTAAGATGGAATACCAATTCTTTGATGATGCTTTTACCGCCGATATCGGTTTCAAGGCGACCGGCGATACGGCGGAAGACATGATAACAGCCGCCGCCAACGCCACCATGAAGGTTATGGTGGATAATCCCGAAGACATTGCAGGAGTGGTGACGAAACGGATCCAGCTGGAGGCGTCATCGCTGGAACTGGCATTGTTCGATCTGCTGGGAGAATTGATCTTCTACAAAGACGCCGAAGAGCTTCTCCTGCGAGTAGAACATGTCACTCTCTCGCGACAGGGAGATCGGGTCGTTTTAACCGCCGATGCGGTGGGCGAAGAGATCAATCGTCAAAAGCACAGACTGGTCGTCGATGTCAAGGCGGTTACCCTGCACTGTTTCAAGGTCGAAGAAACTCCTCATGGCTGCTACGCCACTGTTGTTCTGGATATCTAACACCTGATAGCCTGAGTAATGGAGAGTCGATTCCCTGTCTCGCCTGTCTGACTATTTCTTATTCCACCTTGAAATACATCGGAAACTCTATTAATTACAGTACCAAGAATGTAAGACTGTGAGTTTGCTGCGAGCTTCTTTTTTAACGAGTTGAAGGAACAAAAGCATATGAATGCCTCAGACGATACATCTCCCCCCGGTTTCACCACTTTGAACCGATTCCCAAAACTATTTGAGCAACACTCTGCGGTCAAGATGATTCTGGATGCAGAGACTGGCCGGATCGTTGACGCCAACAATGCGGCGGCGCAGTTTTACGGCTGGCCCCTGGAGGTGCTTAAACAGATGAGCATTCAGGAGATAAACACCCTGCCGCCGGAAGAGTTGAAGGCGGTAATGAAAAAGGGGGTAATGGCGGGGAGCACCAGTTTTGAGTTTCGTCACCGAAGGGCAGACGGCTCAATCCGGGATGTGGAGGTCTTCAGCAGCAAGATCGAGAGCGTGGGAAAGGACTTCCTTTATTCCATAATCCATGACATCACCGACCGTAAACATGCAGAGGAGGCGTTGTGGCAGAGTGAAGCCGGTCTCCAGGCAGCAAATGAAAAACTCCGGCAGCAGAACGAAGAGATGCAGATCATTTTGGACTCTTCTCCTATTAAAATTTTTTATAAAAACAGTGAAAACAGGTACATAAGAATTAATAAGAAGATGGCGGAGGCCGCAGGCCTGCCGAAGGACGCAATGGAAGGAAAAACAGCCTTCGAAATTTACCCCAACCAGGCGAGGCACTGTTGGGAAGACGACAAACAGGTTATCTCATCGGGCAAATCGAAGAACGGCATCATCGAACAGGTAGAAGGGGCAACCGGTACAAGGTGGGTGCAGACCGATAAAATTCCCTACAGAGACAAGGATGGGCGGATAATTGGGATTATTGGTTTTTCCATCGACATTACCGAACGTAAACATGCCGAAGAGCAGCTGCAGGCTATCAACATCGAGCTGGAAAAAAGAGTCGAGCAACGAACCCGCGAGCTTCAGGAAACGCAAGCAAAGTATCTGCATGCTGAAAAGCTGTCGGCAATCGGTAAATTGTCTGCCTCCTTTGCCCACGAATTCAATAATCCCCTGCAGGGTGTCATGACCATCCTCCAAGGATTTAAGCGATGGAGTGGGCTGGAAGAAGAGGATAAAGTACTGCTGGATCTGGCTCTCAGGGAGAGTCTGCGGATGAAAAATTTGATACGCAGTCTCCAGGATTTCAATCGTCCGTCACCGGGAAAGAAAATTTTCATGGATGTGCATGCATCCATCGACTCCTTGTTGTTGTTGTGTCAGAGCGATTTCAGGCGTAAAATGATTTCTACGAAATTGAATTATGAAGAGAGATTGCCGCAGATACTGGCTATTCCCGATCAAATCAAGCAAGTCATTCTCAATCTATTGAATAATGCAGCGGACGCCTGCCTCCGGAATGGCGGAGTAATTACGATAAGTACCTGGCAGGAAGAGAAAAATGTCGCGATTGCAATTAAGGATGACGGCATTGGTATCACCCCTGAAGCAATGCCTCTGATCTTTCAGCCGTTCTACACAACCAAACCGGAAGTCAAGGGAACCGGACTGGGTTTGTCAATCTGCCATGGTATCGTCCGGCACCATAAGGGGGAGATCCGAGTTGAGAGCCATCCAGGAGAAGGCTCAACCTTCATTGTCCTGTTGCCTGTCAAGCCTGTCAAGGGCGAATGAGAGCGTATGTTCCGGATATTATAACAATCATCGTGATTGATAGGTCGCGAGTCCTTTTTTTATCATTTGCACTCCTGGCGATAGCCAAAGATATACTTCAGATGCTACATTCACCAGAAATACTTCCCATGGTGTCTGGCGTTGAGGAATTTGCAGAATGCACGGGTGGTTATTGGTTGATTATGGTATGTATGCACCGGTTATAAGAATCAGAAGATAAAAAAGAGAAAGGAATCGATCGAACGATTCTGTCGAGAGACGATCTTTCTACAGTGCTGATACGGTAAATACATGTGCAAGGTACTCATCGTAGAAAACAATCCGACCATAGTTAAGCTCGTCTCTCATTTTTTTCAGTCTGAAGGCTGTGATATTCGTCTCGCCGATGATGGCCTGCAGGCAATGAGTGTAATGGAATCCTTCATCCCCGATATCCTCTTCACCGATATCATCATGCCGAAGATCGGCGGGGATGTTCTGTGTCGGATTGTCAGGCATACGCCAAAGTTCAAAGACATTTTTATCGTTATCTATTCAGCAATCGCCTATGAAGATGAAAAGCGGATCTTTGAACTGGAAGCCGATCTTTATATTGCCAAAGGGGCAAATGTTATCATAAAAGATCACATTCGCCATATCCTGGACCAGTTCCGGAGCGGAAAACGGCGAGAGGATGTTCTTCATGGCACGGAGGACCTGCATCTCAGAAGTATAACCAGGGAACTCCTTATATCCCGACGACATTATCACGCGATGCTGGAGAATCTCGCTGAGGCGGTCATCGAGATGGACGGTACCGGTCAGATTGTCCAGGTCAACAAGGCCGCACAAGAGCTGCTGGTCCGTGACCTGGCAACACTTCTTTCAAGTCGATTGACAGATCATCTTGCCGGGCCGGGATTCAACCAGGTGGAAGAGTGGTTTGCCCGCGTCTCCACTGGTGGATTGCAACAGTTCGAGTCCGGTTATGACAGCCCTTTGCTGATAGGCGAACATCAGGTAGTCCTGAAACTTGTGTGTATTGCCGAAAAGAGCGAATTCTTCATTATCGCCATCTTGCAGGATATCACCAAACGCAAACGGGTCGAAAAACAGCTCCAGATTCTTCACGATAATCTGGAGCGCAGAGTTGAACAACGTACCCGCGAGCTGCAGGAAACACAATCTCAATACCTGCACGCTGAAAAGCTCTCGGCAATAGGCAAGCTGTCCGCCTCTATTGCCCATGAGTTCAATAATCCCCTGCAGGGGGTTATGACTATACTTAAAGGCTTAAGAAAAAGGGCGATACTGGAAGAAGAGGACAGGGAAATGCTGGAGACGGCTATTGGCGAAAGCGAACGAATGAAAAATCTGCTTCGTAGCCTTCAGGATTTCAACCGGCCTTCTTCGGGCAAAAAAGTGGCGATGGATGTGCATGCGTCCATCGGCTCCCTGCTGTTGCTGTGCAAGAGCGATTTCAAACGTAAAGGGATTTCTACGGCATTGAACTATGGGGAGAGGTTGCCGCAGGTCCTGGCGATTCCGGACCAGATCAAACAGGTCTTTCTTAATCTGTTGAACAATGCCGCGGATGCCTGCCTGCATAACGGCGGAATGATCACCATCAGCACCCGGCTCGAGGAGAAGCGAGTAGCCGTGACGATTAAGGACAACGGTATAGGTATTGAGCCTGAAAAAGTGGATTTGATCTTTCAACCGTTCTACACTTCCAAACATGAAACTAAAGGAACAGGTCTGGGTTTGTCTGTCTGCCACGGTATCATTGAAAATCATCAGGGGGAAATTCGAGTTGAGACCTGGCCTGGAGAAGGTTCAGCCTTCACCGTTCTGCTGCCGGCGGCTTGAAACCTGTCATTGCCGCCTTGCGCTCGGGGCAGAGATTGCTCGTTGAAGAACATGTTTTCAAATTCTTTCCCCGTCTCCGGAGAACAGAAGATGCACAACAGGCGCCCGACCGTCGCTCTGAAACGAATGCTCAATGGAGTCGTACTGGTCATCCTTGGTTTATTCCTCGTTTTGCTGATTATCCGGTGGATCGATTTCCGTATTATACGGCCGGCCTTTCTGCACCTTGAGAAGCAGCAGGCAATCGGCGACTCCAGGCGTGTTCAGTCGGCAATCGAGATTGAGCTTGCCAGCCTTTCGGACATGGCGAATGACTGGGCGATCATATGCTTTTGCTGCAGACGGCAACAGCGGTTACATAGTCTCGAATTATCCAGACCCAGCCATTATGTCTCGAAACAGCAATGTCGACCTCCTGGCTATCTATGATAGCCGTGGGAGAGAGTTGCTCTATGGTAATTTTTCCGCCGATAACGGCAAAAGCGTGGCGATAAGTCAGTTTTCCGGGGAAGCTCCGGCAATCGTTTCTCTCATCGCTTCGGTACTGAGTGATGATCAGACGATGTCGGGCATACTGCAAACCAATCAGGGGCTCCTGCTCATGGTGGCACGGCCTGTGTACGACTCGCAGGCACAGGGACCTTCGCGTGGGGGCCTGGTCATGGGACGATTTCTCAGCCAGTCGGTGCTGTTGTCTATCGCCGGGAGAGTGTCTGTGCCGTTTGATCTTCTCAGTGAACAGGAAGCTGGGCTGACAGCCGCGGAAAGGAAGGTATTCACCCATGTTGCCGGTACATCAGGGGATTTCGAGCCGGAATTCGATCAGGGCGCTCTCTTTCGGATACTTCCCGATGTTACAGGCCAGCCGATTCTCCGGCTGCGCATACCTTTGCGCGGCGAGATCACGAGACTCGGTGGACAAACCGGCAATATCCTCTCCATCACCCTTGGCCTCATCGCTCTGGGGCTCCTGATCTGCCTGAATATATACAGACACCGAATAAAAACCTCCGAGGATCGGCTTCATGCTCTCAACGATGAGCTGGAGCGAAGAGTCGAGCAGCGCACCCGCGAACTGCAGGAAACACAAGCACAATACCTGCACGCCGAAAAGCTCTCGGCAATCGGCAAATTGTCCGCCTCTATTGCCCATGAATTCAACAACCCTTTACAGGGGATCATGACCATTCTGCAGAGTTTCATAAAATGGAATAAACTGGAAGAAGAGGACAAAGTGCTGCTGGATTTGGCCTACAGCGAAAGTCGCCGGATGAAACAATTGATACTCAGTCTCCAGGATTTCAACCGGCCGTCCTCGGGTAAGAAGGTGTTGATGGATGTACATGCGTCGGTCGATTCTTTGCTGTTTTTGTGCAGGAGCGATTTTACCCATAAAAGGATTTCCACGGTTTTGAACTATGCCGAGAGCTTGCCGCAGATCCGCGCAGTGCCGGACCAGATCAAACAAATTATTCTTAACCTGTTGAACAACGCGGCGGACGCCTGCCTCCAGAAAGGCGGAGTAATCACGATAAGCACCTGGCAGGAAGGGGAGAGAATCGCTTTGGCAATCAAGGACACGGGGCTGGGTATGAAATCTGAAGAAATTAACATGATCTTTCAGCCATTCTACTCAACCAAGCCTGCTGTGAAGGGAACCGGCCTGGGTTTGTCCGTCTGCCACGGTATCGTCCAGAATCACAGGGGGGACATTCGAGTTGAAAGTCAGCCTGGAGAAGGCTCGACATTTATTGTCTTGCTGCCGATCAATGAAGAGAGCGACCTCCCATGACACAACAACTTTTCGTCAACCGGCAAGCCTGATACCATCGGTGTCGATTACGATAAGCCTCTTTTTATAGAGGGCGCCGATCGCTTTTTTGAAGACCTTTTTACTTACCCCGAACAAGGCGTAGATCTCTTCAGGCGGACTTTTATCGGTTATGGCAACCATGCCGCCGGAGTTCTTGAGCGTGTCAAGAATGACCTGGGATATATCGTCAACTCCTTGAAAGCCTGTTTGCTGCAGCCTTAAGTCGATTTTCAGGTCTTCCCGTATCTTTTTCACGTATCCCTGCAGCCGCTGGCCCGGGACAAGCTTCTGAAAGATTTCGTTTTTGTAGATCATGCCGGTATGAGAACTGTCGACTATTGCACTGTATCCCAAGTCTGTCTCGGCATAGACTGTCAGCTCGACCTCTTCGCCTTCTTTAAACTGTGGAGGCTGCAGGTTCAGAAATTTATGCAGTTTTGAAGAGCCGGTAATCCTGTTGGTTTTTTCATTCAGAAAGATAAAGACAACATATGTTCTTCCTTCCCGCATGTTTTCCTGCTGCTCGCTTTTCGGTACAAACAGGTCGTTTTCAATTCCCCAGTCCATAAAAGCGCCTGCCGTTGTGCTTGTCACCACCCTCAAGCCGGCGAATTCACCGACTGTTGCAGAGGGGTTCTGTATGGTTGCCAGAAGGCGCTGTTCTCTGTCTACATAGACAAACACGTCAATTGTATTGCCTGGGCGGTACTTCCAGGCATCATACGTGCCCTTCAGGAGAATGTCTCCCCATTCACCACCGTCAAGATGCATGCCGTAGCTCTGCATGCCTTTTATCGAAAGCCTGTTTATTTTGCCTATCTGTACCATCTGTCCCTCTATGAACCTGCTCTGTCTTACAACGCCGAGTATCACCGCGATTTTGGATATGGTGTCTCGGATGCTCTGTTTCAATCAACCCGATCATACTTTCAGATGAAGGTTTAAGCACCATTAAAGAGGAGGCTTCGGCGGATGCAGGCAATGTCGACGTCGTATGCCTGTTCAAAAGGGCAGGTTCGGAGGGCCGGTCAGCGAGGCGGTAAGAGTACGTTCAAGAAAGAGTTTGTCGCCTTTGGCGAGACCGACGGTGCTGTCTTCGGTTTTCCATGTGGACGGTTGTTTCGCCGGTACCGGCCTCCTGGCCCAGGCGGCGGACCATGTCGCACTGGGCTTTTTGGCGTGTGCTTGGCTTCGGGGAATTTGGCGAAATGTCATACAGAGACTCGGTTTTCCTACGGTTGCTTGACGGAAATTAAGTTACACTGAAAAAATTATAATATAATTAATGAATGGCGTATTTTTGTTTGCAGATCGGCCATTTTTAGAATAAAAAACTAAGAAGGAAAAAACATGTGGAAATAACCATTTTGAGTTCTTAAGAGGTATTTATGTCGATGCAAAAGCATAAACTTCGGGTTCTTGCCATTCTTAACGATAATTTAAAGGTAACCCAGCCTCAACTCGTTTCCTCTGCCGCAATTGCCGGCCAGCTCAATATGAAATTGTCCGAACTGCATCAGGTGTTAAAGAGCATGGAGGGAATGGGGGTAATCGAGACCGATCCGGATCTGCAGTATAATCTCATAACCCGGAAGGGTCTGCTCTGGTTTCAGCAGCAGGGGCAGGGGATGGAGCGCTTATAAATTTTTTAAGTAGCAATAATGGAAAAATCTAATCAACACACGTACGATCATTACATCAAGGCGTTGATGGATATCGGTCAGGCAATCACCTCCGATCTCTTTCTCGAGGATCTGTTTAAGCTGATTGTCATGGTGACTGCCAAGGTAACAGGAGTAGAAATCTGCTCGCTGTGGCTTGTCGATGAAAATGAAAATCCTCCGGTGATCAGGCTGCGAGCAACCCAGGCGATCGATCGGGAATACGTCAAGGACCGGGTGTTGCGGCTTCACGAAGGTGTGGTGGGATATGTGGTGTCGACCCAGCGGCCACTGGTGATAGAAGATGTCCTGGCCAATGAAAGGTTCAAGGAAAAGGAGATGGCCGCCAAGCTCGGCCTGGTTTCGATGGTCGGTGTTCCGCTGCAGGGCAGGGAAGACAAGGTTATGGGAGTCCTCAACTGTTTTACCGCAAAACCTCATGTTTTTTCGGCAACGGATATCAATATGCTGGCCGCTGTGGCAAGTCAGGCTGCGGTGGCGATTCATAACACGGAACTCATCATCAAAACCCGTGTCATCGAACAGGAATTGAAGTCCCGCAAAATCATAGAGCGCGCCAAGGAAATCCTCATGCACAGGAGACAGATGAGCGGTGAGGATGCCTATCGCTGGATTCAGAAAAGAAGCATGGATGCCCGGAAATCGATGCTGGATATTGCCGAGGCGATTGTGCTCTCGGACGAACTTTAGTGCTCGGACGAACTTTACACTCTCTTACAGGTTCCAGAAAGAAATGTTTTTCGCGAACCAATGCCTGCTGGACGAATGAAGGTTATTGTATTTTTATCTTGACAAGGTCAATTAGTACGGCTAAACAAATGATTAATAAATAACTACAAACCCACAATGGCGTGGGGCATGTAGATGTACTGGACAAAGGCGTCTGTTTCCTCTCTATGGGGCAGATGCTTTTTTTTTGCCTGGATGTCGGCAAAAAAAGCTGCTCTCCCCTGAGAAATGTCTGATTCATAAGGAGATTGCACCATGCGTTTTGAAAAATTGAATGATGTTCTGGGAACCGCCAACAGAGGAAATCCCGCGGAATCGGGATTGTGTACCTTGTGTCGTGCCGACTGCGCCGGCAAATGCGAAACATGGAAATCGAGCCTGGTCGGTCGAAAACTCCTCTACCCCCGCGATTTCGGGTTTGTCACGGCTGGTGCGAATAACACTACCCATGTTGGTGTTTCCTATAACTCCCTGAGGATCCAAGGATATGCCTATGGGTCAATTGGTCTCAGCGAAGGGATGACCACCAACGCCGACGACTGCATTTTTCCAAATGTCGATCTGACCACCGAATTCGGCAACACAGTGAAGACCAAATGCCACCTGCCGCTGATGACGGGTGCGCTCGGTTCGACATTTATTGCCGCCAAATACTGGGATTCTTTTGCCGTCGGCTGCGCACTTACCGGAATACCCATCGTTATCGGAGAAAATGTTGTCGGTGTCGACAAGGAGTCGACCATTAACGGCGGCAGGATCAAGATTGCCCCCGAACTTGACCGTCGGATCGACATCTACCTCCGTTACTATGACGGATACGGCGCCATTATCGTGCAGCTGAATGTCGAGGATACCAGAAATGGCGTCGCCGAATATGTCGCGGAGAAATACGGCAACAAATGTATTATCGAGTTGAAATGGGGCCAGGGTGCCAAAAACATCGGCGGCGAAATTCAGGTGACAAGCCTTGATTACGCCCTCTTCCTGAAAGAGCGCGGCTATGTCGTCGATCCCAACCCTGCTTTGCCCGAGGTCCAGGAAGCCTTTGCCAGGGGGTCGATAAAATCCTTCGCGCGGCACAGTCGACTGGGCGGCACCCATCTCGATACAGTTGCCCTGGTTCGGGAAGATTTCATGAAGTCCGTCGACTATCTGCGAAGCCTCGGCTTTGACCGGATTTCGCTGAAGACCGGTTCCTATGGGATGGAGGAACTGGCAATGGCCATCAAATTCGCCTCCGACGCAGGCCTCGATCTCCTCACTATCGACGGTTCCGGCGGCGGCACCGGCATGAGTCCGTGGAATATGATGCAGAGCTGGGGCGTGCCGTCCATCAATCTGCATGCAAAAGCGTATGAATATGCAAGTATCCTGGCTGCTAGAGGTCAGAAGGTTGTAGATCTTTCCTTCGCCGGCGGGTTTGCCCTGGAAGACAGTATTTTCAAGGGATTGGCGCTGGGTGCTCCTTTTGCCAAGATGATCTGCATGGGCCGGGGAATAATGATTCCCGGATTCCTTGGAGCCAATATCGAGGGAGTTTTCAATCCGGACAGGAAGGAAAAGATCAACGGCAACTGGGATACTTTGCCGAAATCGGTCAGCGACATCGGCAGTACGCCGGAAGAAATATTCGCGTCATACTTCGATGTCCAGAAAAAGGTGGGCAAGGAAGAAATGCGCAACATCCCCTATGGTGCAGTAGCGATGTGGACGATGGCCGATAAACTTGCCTGCGGTATCCAGCAGCTCCTTGCCGGCGCACGCAAGTTCAAGGTGAACCAGATCAGCCGGGAAGATATCTACGCGGGGAACAGAGAAACCGCCCAGGAGACCGGGATCACCCATATCACCGACGCCAAGAACGCAAGCGCCAGGGAAATCCTCCTAGCCTAGATTTCGCCATAAATAAGGCTGTACATTCGGCTGCAATGCGGCTGCCGTCTATAAAACGGCAGCCGATTGCCACTCCACAAAAAACTTCGCGTCTTCGCGTGAACCAAACAAAACATGGAAGTATCGCGCGAAGACGCGAAGACGCGAATACTGAATCTTACTTCCCCACGCGAAACCAGAGAAGCTCGGCCACGCCTTCTCCGGTGTTCCGCCACTGACCGGGAGTGTCTTTCGGCAGATAAATGGTATCGCCCCGATTGACCTCATGGCGATGGTTGTCGATGATCATCTCCAGTCGTCCGGCAATGAGGTAGCCCATTTCTTCACCCTTATGGATAAAAAAATGGCCGGGCAGCTTTTTCCCGGGGTGAATTCTGATGACCGCCGCTTTTAAGTCGGTTTCAAGATCCGGCGGCAGCAGCAATTCGGCGTCGGCATCGTCTCTTGCGATTTTTTCCAGAGGGGTGGCGGATCGTTTTTCGGCCGGATAGACGAAGATATTTTTTTCATGTCCATGACCTTTGAAGAAGGTGGCCACCTCGATGGAAAGGCTCTCGGCGATACGGAACAGAGCCGGCAGCGAGGGATAGATAAGATTCTTCTCAACCTGGGAAATGGTGCTCGGCGTCACCCCGGTGAGATCGGCCAGATGTTTCTGGCTCAGCCCCCGCATGAGGCGGATACTCTTGATCTTGGCGCCAAGATCGAATTTTCCTTTGACCTGCCGCTGGCTCTCGAAAACAATATCGGACTCTTCGCAGACATACTCGTGCTGCTCGTTGAGGAATTTGGAATTGCGCTTTTCCGCCTTGATGATCTTCAAGGTCGACTTGCCGCGACGAACCGCAAGATCGATAGCCACCTGCGCGATTTTATTGATATTTGCCTTGAGCCTGTTGGAATGCGCCCCTTTTTCGATCAACCAGTAGGCAATTGTCTCCAGTTCGTAGAGGCGGGGACAGGTCCTGGCGTAAAACTGCAGGACATGTTCCTCGCCGCCCCACAGCGCCTGCATGCCGGTCAGGCTGTCGAGAATGAAATGAACATCACCGGATAAATTGTTGTGCAGGCCGTAGATCGCTTCCCCGACGTGGCTTGGATTGGTGGGGTCATTGAGTTTGATCACCTGGTAGGGCCATAACGCGCCGTCTTTTTCATAGAATTTATTGAAAACCTCGGAACGGTCGCCTTTGCCGTTGGTAAAGCAATCGAGGATGGTCAGGTTCTGGCTTTCCGCCAGGTTGCCGAGAAACGATACGACATTTTTCGGAGAACGATCGAAGGTGACATAGATCACCGGCTTTTTCCGGCTAAGTGATTCCCGGATGAAATGAAGACAGAAAACCGAGGAAAAACTGCCGGCATCCTCATACCAGAGGACGTTGTCGCCGATGTAAAGGTCTCCCAGCAACCTGTCCAGTTCGGGAATTCCCGATGAAACACGCTTCTTTACAATATTCTCGGCCGATGTTTTGGTGGATGACATAGGTTTATTCATCTTGAGTTGTTTGTTCCAGGACCATTCTCGCAACAAAAAAAAGATCCTTCACGTTGAGTTGTGTTTAGTACCTTAGAAATTCATTTCTTGTTTTTTAGAAATGAATTTCGTGAAGGTACTTATCCCCTCTGTTGTGGGAGGGGATCATAACCCTTGGGTTGCGGGCGTTAGCCCGCTTTAGGATTACCCGAGAATGTGAAGAATTATCAACTATAATCCGGAGGGTGGCGAGGAAAGCATCTCTTTGTGCAATCTTTCCGCCTGCAGGCAGAAGGCTTCCAGTCGGGCTTCGATGATCTGCGGAAAGGGCGTACCGTCGGTTTCGATTGCCAGAAACGGGAACCTGCGCGCACCGTTCAGGAGGATGGGCGATACGGCCTGGCCATTGAGCTGCCTGCTCTTTTCCGAGGCAGTGAATTTTCCTTGAAGAACCGCTTCCGCCACCTTGCTCGGCATGCAGCCGAAGGGGCCGATGGCAATGATACCGCAGGAGGGGCTGAGGATGTCGTGAAAGGCCGATCCGATCGTGAGGATCGCCTCACCCTGGACTTGAGGGGAGAGATATTGTGCTCCGAGATCGACCACATGGCCGACCCGCATGTCACCGTGATAAAAGAGTCCGGCCGGCGCAAGCAGTTCGCGGAGCTTCACGTCTGTTCTCTCCTTGAACCAGTGCACCAGCTGGAATTTCATCGATTTTTTTCCGAGGATATCGTTTTTGATCAGCCAGTCCAGATACTTGAACCATTCGCTGTTTTGCGCAGTGCGGACGATGAAACCGCGTTCAGCCATTTTTTCCACCAGCTGCTGAAGCGAGAGAGGGTCATGGCGGACATAGATTTCTCCCGCCAGGGTGATTTTCGGAATCTCCGCATAGGCTCTGTCAAGGGTTATGCTGCCAAGCTGCACGGCACATTTTCTGAGTTGGCCTGCAAGAACCCGCCAATCTTCGGCAATGACCCGGAGGATGTCCCGGTGACCCGCATGCAGCAGCTCGAGCGCAGCTTTTTTGTCGGTCGCTGCTGTCAGGATGGTGGACCACATTTCATCAAAGAGATCGCCGATGATGATTGCCCGCCAGGCGGAGAGGTAAAATTTGGTGCCGAGTCCGCCGTAGCAGTTCCTGGTGGTAGGAGAAAAGACTGCAATGTCGGGAATATTGTTCCGGGCGATGAGCCTTCTGGTGAGGACGTTGTACTGGCCGAACCTGCACGGTCCGTGAGCATTAGGCATGAAATACGCGGTGATCTCGTCTTTTTGCCGGTCTTGCTGCAGATACTTGAGAATGGAGCCTATTGTCGTCTGCAACGGCAGACATTCCTTGCAGCTTGAATTGCCCCGGCCGATTTTGAGAATTTCGGCATCCGCCGGCGGCAGAGTCTCCGCCCTGATGCCGACACTGGCAAAAGCGCCTGCCAGGAGCGGCGAGCCGAATTTTCCCATGGTCGGCAGAAGCAGGCGGACCCTCTTGTCGGTCAGCAGTACGCTGTCGCCGCTCGAGGTGCGGATGGCCGCCCCCTTCTTGCGATATTCCATGCCGGCGATTGTCGAAACCGTGTTCTCACCGCCTGTCGGGATCTGCCGAATGTTGCGGCAGGTCCCGACAATGTCGAGGAATGCTTCAATCCTCGTTTCGATGCCGGCATCGGCGGTGTGACTGTCGAGTTCCAGGGTAAGACTCGGTTTTGCTCCCATGGTGTCGCGAAAGTACGTAATGATAAAGGAGTCGGGCCCGCAGGAAAAATTGGTTATAAAGGTGGCAAACAGCTGGGGATGCCGGGCCACCAGGCGGGCGCAACGGAGCAGGACGTTGCCCATGGCCCAGAACATGTTGCTGTCGCCTTCCAGTTGCACATCCTCATAGGGCAGCATATCAAAGGGAATAATCGGCACACCCCTGGTCGCAAATTTCATGGCAATGCCTTTGTTGGCAACATGGGTAAAGCTGTTGTACGGCCTGCCGAAGAGGACGATGCCGATCCGGTCCGGTTTCTTCTCGAGATCTTCGAGAAACGCACGGCCAACTTCCTTCAGCTGTCTGCGGCATCTTGCCTGTTCGTCATATGCTTTGGCGAAAGCCTTCCTGCCCAGGGCTTTCGTTGTGCCGAGGCTGACGGCTATACGGCCGAACCCCCGTTGCAGGTCATCATAGCTGTCGGAGAAATCTATTGTCGGTGAAAGAGTTGTGGGGGTATCAAGTTCGTCAAAGGTGCTTTTCAGGTAAAAGGGTTCGCCCTGGACAAAAACACAGGTGCAGGATTGTTCGCTGTTGCCGGAGGGGATACCCTTCAGGTGGGGCAGAAAAGTATAATCGGCCGGCTTGGTGAGCATATCGGCCAGATAGCCGTGGGCGAGTTCACCGGGATAACAGAACTGGGCGCCCCGTCGGGCGATTCCGGCGGGATCGATTGTGTCCGGCAGGACCAGGTTGAAGCCGAGCTCGTCGAAATAACGGTGGTAGAACGGGTAATAGGTGTTGATTATAAACGATCTGTTCATGCGGACGATGGGGCGGTTTTCCTTTTTGTTCTCCTTTTCAAGGGCGAAAATCAGGTTCTGGCGGGTGGCAACGAGATCCAGGCCGCCGATATCGATTCTTGCTTTCCGAATGATGTTATCGTATCGGTTGCAGATGCCGCCAAAGGGATAGGATTTACCGGCCAGGATTATCCTGGCGATTTCGCATTTTCGGTCGCATTTCTCGCTGCCGCCGCCACAGATAAAGGGCTTTTCGTAAGCTACTTCCCTTGCCGCCAGCACTTCGAGATCGAAGACGGCGGGTTCGAGGAGCCCCTGCTCGAGCCGGTTTTCAACTTCGAGGGCGACACCGAAGGCGCCGATCAGGCCGGGATCGGGCGGGACAATCACTTCCTTGCCGGTGAGGGCGGCCATGGCGACCGGCACCGCCTGGTTGTAACAGACTCCGCCCTGGATGAATATTTTTTTGCCCACCGGTCTATTTCCTTTCACCCGATTGATAAAGTTAAGGGCGACTGAATAGACCAGTCCGGCGACAATATTCTCCGTGGAGATGTGCTGTTGCACACCGTTCTTGATGTCCGAACCGATAAATGCGGCGCATTGATCGCTGAAGTTTGGAGGTTTTTCTCCGAGAAACGCCATGCTGCCGATTTCGTCGACTTCAAGGCCCAGGCTTTCCTTGGCCGATTCTTCAAGAAAAGAGCCGGTGCCGGCACTGCAGGCCTCGTTCATGGCGTAATCATTGGGAACGCCGTTGGTCAGGAAGGTGTATTTGGCATCCTGTCCGCCCAGCTCGAGAATGGTATCGACTTCGCTGTCGTAAAATGCCGCTGCTTTCGCATGGGCGATGATTTCATTGATCACGCCCGGCGTCATGGCGTGGAGTCCGGCGATCTGGCGGCCGGAACCGGTGACACCCATGGCCTCGATGACGACGGGAACCTCCAGCTGGTGGTGGAGGGATCGGTAAACCTTTCGCGCCGCCCGTACGGGATCGCCGCTGGTCCGCAGGTAGACGGAGGCTAAAACCGTTTTGTCGCTCCGCCGCAGCAGGATCCCTTTAGTGGTTGTGGAACCCACGTCCAGTCCGAGAATTGTCCGGTCGCCGGCTGCCGCCTTGCCATGCGGCCGGTTCTTATACTGCACCATGTGCCGGAAGTCGGCAAGCGGCCGGTGGAAAGAGAAATGCGAGGTGTTGTCGCGGAAGAGGTCGGTAATTGCCGGGAAAGGGAGAGCTGTGTTGTCAAGTGCCCAGAGTGCCGCACCGAGTGCTTCAAAATAAGCGGCTTCCGCGGGAATAAAGAGGTGATCGATCTTCTGCCGGAGATAATGAACCATCCCCCGATTGGCGGCACAGCCGCCGACGAGCAGAACCTGGTTGGAATCGATCTTTTTCACAAGCTCTATCAGCTTGTCGGCCATCATGCTGGTCAGTCCGGCGACAACCGCAGGTTTGGACAGTCCTTTGTTGAGGGCGTGGGTGCAGTCGCTTTTGCAGAAGACGGAACATCGTCCGGAGATCTTGAAAAGATTTTTCGGAATTTCCATGGAAGAGGCTGTTTTTAGCGGGATATCCATACGGCGCAGCTGCTGCAGGAAAAAATCGCCGGTGCCGGAAGCGCACTTATTGCCGGTGTGGATATCCTCGATATATCCCTTCTGGTTGATATGGTAAACCATGAATGTTTCGCCCCCGGCCGAAATCACAATCCGATACGGATGGCCCTCGGGCAGGATATGTCTGACAGCCAGTTCGGTGGCTTCGGGTTCGGAGATGGAAGAGAGGTTGAGGGAATGGCGGAATTTTCGGCCGGTGACGCAGAATTTTTTTTCGGCCGGATTTTTTATTTCCTCCAGCAGTGCCGTCAGACATTGCCGGACACTGCCCTGATGGGCTCTGGAGATATGGTTGACGATTCCAATGGAATCGCCGCGTCTTTCAACCTCCACGAGGGACAGGGTTGAAGCGCCAAGACAAATCCCAAGTGAAGTATCGACACGCTCTTGCACAGTCCGATATCCTTTTGTCCCAGTAAGAAATATTGATCTCGAAAATGGAGCAATAAACAGTAGCCATTTTCGACAAGTATTGCCGCAGTATTCTTGTCAATCATCAGAACGACGATCACAACAAAAGAAATGGAAGTTATATCCTAGTCAAATTTTGGTTTAAATTAAACTATTAAAGTGATTGGTGGCCAATCTTTGCTGAAGATGGTTTTTTTCAGGGTGGGAGGAATAAGGGTTAAGGTATAAATATGTTGGGGAAGGTTAGGGTAATGGGGATGGCAGCAGCCTGGCTCAGGATTATTTCTTTTCCGGAAGCGCAGCCGTAAACTTCTCGACGAAACCTGTAGGCCGATAGCTCATTTTGGCATGCCGAAGACCTTCCTGTCCCAGATCCTGTTCGCGGTTTATGGTTGCATAAGGATCGCCGATAATCGAGGCAAAAGCCTGATTGACAAACTGGTACAGCCCTTTGTACCGGCTGAGAGCTTTTTCGAAATGGATGACAAAACTGGTGCCGCTGGCCAGTTCCTCACCCAGCGAGTACGCGGCAGGCTGACCGTCGGCATAATAGATGCCGCCGCATAGCTGCAACTCTTCACTTTTTTCCAGGGCCTCCCGGGCGGCAGCATAATCGCCGACGGAATCGTGCTCGTTTCGCCAGGCTTCCAGGATGTGAAAAGCGTCGGCCAGATGCTCCGTAAGGAGTGGATAGCCTTCATAATTGTAATTGTTGATAAAGGCCTTGATCAGGTTCCGTTTTTTCTGAAATTTCCGGCCGGTCAGTTCCGCCAGTTCCCGACGCAGGTAGATATAGTCGAAGTTATTCCTGTCCTCGGTTACCGTAAATCCCATGTCCTGGAGAGGTCTTGTCTGAGACCTGGAAACGCATTTCATCCTGGCATGGTTGGCCATCAGGAGGTCCAGGAGCTGTTTGCCCGGCAAACCGAAGGGCGACATGAAAAAGGGACGGTCTTTATCCCGGCCGAGAATAACCAGGCTGCCGTCGGGTAATCGCGATATCGAATAGTGATGCTCCTCCCTGAACAGATAGATATTGGCAAAGGTGAATTCGGATATCCCCTCCGGCAGGGCCTGGAACAAGGGATGGAGAAGAGGGCGCATAGCCACGCTCACGGCTGCAAGAGCCGGGTATTCGGGAATTATTGCTGCCCATCTGCCGGGAAGAGAATGGTTGATTTGTGATATCATGCTGCCTCTTTACCACTTGTTTGTCAGGATTACAGGCCTGGTTATTGCCTGTTTTCTACGCTCCAAGCGACAACGCATAAGAGGGGGAGAAATGTTGCCCGATGGGATGAAGCTATGCGATATGCAGATACCGATACTGAAAAGTCACTTTAATCTTGCTCCCTTTATATTGCAACGGATGTTATACGATGGATAGGCAGCCTCTGTCATTTGTATTATCGCCTTTTTGCGAATCCGGTAACCGTTTTGGAGTGTATTTCAACAGGTTCGGACCGACAAAAAAATGGAAGTGTTGCTGCGAATAATCACCAATTCAGGAAAAAACGAGGTAAGGTGCTTTTACTTTCTGTGGCCGGTTCATAAGATTCTGGCCGACGAGAAACCCTAGCTTAGGCGTAAAATCAATGTCCATCACCCCGCGGATTCTTTCTGCAGAAGATCTTGACCTTTTATTCACCAAAGCCTGCAACGCCCAGACTGCGGAGCGTTTTACAGAGGCTCGCGAGGATTATCTCATTCTGCTTGGTTATTTCCCCGATGCAGTTCTTCTTCACTATAATATCGGCCTGGTGCACTATAATCTTCAGGATTACACCGAAGCGGTGAGGGAATTTTCTCTCGCTTTAACCTTTCAGCCCGAAGATGCAGACACGCTCTTTAATCTGGCCCTCTGCCTGAAGAAGACCGGCGATTGTCCGGCAGCTATCGTCGCATATGGTCACGCCATTGAAATCACGCCGGAAAATGCCGACTGCTGGTATAATCTCGCCGGCTGCTATCGCGATATCCATGACGATATGCAGGCAATTTCCTGCTATTGCCGAGTCCTGGGGATTCAGTCGGAGTACTTGCCGGCGATCAGTAATCTGGCATATCTTTATCATCGCACCGGCGATGCCGAGCAGGCTGTCGGCTGCTACAGACAGGTCCTGGCCTTACGGCCGCAAGACGATTCCGCCCGATACATGCTTGCCTGTCTACAGGGTACACCGCTCGATCACGCCCCCGATTCCTATATCCGGAATTTTTTCGATATGTATGCCGAAGGATTCGAACACAGTCTGGTGGCGGAACTGGGGTATGACACCCCCCGGCAGCTGCTGGAGTGTTTCCGGAGGTGTTCAGGCCATAAAGCGATGTACGCTCATGGTCTTGACCTCGGCTGTGGCACGGGGCTCAGCGGTGTTGCCTTCGCCAAGGTCGTACCGGTCCTCGACGGGGTGGATCTCTCCGGGAACATGCTTTTCCAGGCCGCCGGCAAGGAGTGCTATACCGATCTGCATCAGGACAGCATCATTCATCACCTTGATCGGACAGCCGAGACCTATGATTTCTTTCTCGCCACCGATGTCTTCATCTATGTCGGGGAGTTGCAGGAGATCTTTGCGGCCGTTAAAGCCGTTGCCCGACCGGCGGCGATCTTCTGCTTTTCCACCGAAAATTACAAATCTACCGGTTACAGTTTAATGA
Organism: Desulfobulbaceae bacterium BRH_c16a; assembly: GCA_000961725.1. Classification (GTDB taxonomy): domain Bacteria; phylum Desulfobacterota; class Desulfobulbia; order Desulfobulbales; family Desulfocapsaceae; genus Desulforhopalus_A. Next base: position 23,559 of record LADS01000064.1, on the reverse strand, counting down.
AAACCGGCAGATTTGCCTATTCCCGCGACTACATACGGAACATTGCGGCTGCCGCGGGCTGCACGGTCCTTGCGCAGGAAGAGACCCGCCTGCGCAAGGAAAGAGATTCCTGGATAGCCGGCGATCTGTGGGTTCTTCAATTCGATCTTCCCAATGCATGACAATGGGGTATGGGTGTTTTGTCATCATTTTTGACAAAAGGATTCATCACGTGTAGGCTTGTACGATGCTCCCGGAAATAATAATCTACAATAATTCCCTGGATGACTGGCTTCTTGCCATTGGCATCGCGGCTCTCTTTTTTGCGGCGGCACTTATGGCCAGAAAAATCGGATACAAAAAATTATCCGTTTCGGCCGACAAAAGTGTCACCGGCTGGGGCCAGCTGCCGGTTGAGTTGATCTGTCGGTTGCATGGCTTTTTTTTCCTGGCGGGAGCAGCCTATGTCGGATCTCTCAAAATTGCGCTTCCCGATCCCGCCGGATCTATCTTCCGTCATACGGTGGCTGTCATCGCTTTAGTCCAGGTTGCTTTGTTGAGTTCTCACGCGGTGAGTTTCTGGGTGGCACGATTCCGCAGGCAGAAGATTGAAAGCGATGCCGGTGCAGTTACCACTTTGACATCGGTTGGATTTATATTGCGGATGTTGATCTGGGTAATTCTGTTGTTAATCGGCCTTGACAATCTTGGCGTGGATATCACCGCGCTGGTTGCCGGTCTCGGGATCACCGGCATTGCCGTTGCCCTGGCTATGCAGAATATTCTCCGAGATCTTTTTGCCTCTTTTTCCATTGTCCTCGACAAGCCTTTTGTCATCGGGGATTTTATTGTCATCGATGGATATATGGGTGCGGTAGAACATGTCGGCTTAAAAACCACGCGCATCCGCAGTCTGTCAGGCGAGCAGTTGATCTTCTCCAATGAAGACCTGTTGAAGAGCCGCATTCGCAACTATAAGCGGATGCAGGAAAGAAGAGTCGTTTTTTCTCTTGGGGTGGTCTACCGGACGCCGGCGGAGAAACTCCTTCGCATACCCGATATAATACGCAATGCAGTGGAAAAACACACACAGACACGCTTTGATCGGGCTCATTTCAAAGAATATGGCGATTTTGCCTTGAAGTTCGAAATCGTCTACTGGATTCTCGATCCCGACTATAACAAGTATATGGATATACAGCAGGCTATCAATATGGATATCTATCGCCGGTTCAGTGATGTCGGAATCGAATTTGCCTACCCCACCCAGACCTTGATTATGGAACAAAAGCCTGGGACATAGAGGGAACTGCGACTCTTAAAGCCTACGTCAAAATCGCAACTTTGACACTCGAGAGTTTCATCTCAAAATCCTAAGTTCCGGATAATTTTCCAGATTAACGGAAAAGTTGTCGTTTTTCTTCAAATAAAGATCAATTTGTCTCAATGATTCAAGTTGGCTACACTTTTTCGTGCAGCTCTTTTGAGGGCTGGCATCTTATTTGCTCCAACCATCCGATAGGTTTCTCATTAAGCTGAGCTTACAACCGGATCAGCTCAGCTACAGATCTCTGGATTGCCACATAGTGCCTTCAGGGCAATTACCATCCAATTCAAGGAGGACTCTTATGCGCAGGAAAAACACCCTGAAATTAGTGCTCACCTTGGCATCGGCTCAAATGTTGGTTGTCACCGGCGCTTTCGCCCTGACTCCCCAGGAGGAGTTGGGCAAAGCGCTGTTCTTCGACCCCAACCTGTCTCTCAACAGCAACCAGTCTTGCGCATCCTGCCACACGCCGGAGGTCGGCTGGACCGGCAAGGATCCAGTGATCAACGAACTTGGAGGAGTCTACGAGGGTTCCATTCCGGGCGCCTTCGGCGACCGCAAACCGCCCGCAGCCGCCTATGCCGGCGACAGTCCGGTGCTGTATTACAATGCCAGGGCGGGTGCCTGGGTGGGAGGCATGTTCTGGGACGGCCGGGCCACCGGCTGGGAACTCGGCGACCCGCTGGCCGAGCAGGCCAAGGGCCCCTTCTTGAACCCGAAGGAACAGGCCATCCCAGATGCAGAGACATTAGTGGCCAAGGTCCAGGATTCAGTCTATCAAGAATTATTTACTGCGCAGTGTCAAGGAAACTCCGAGGATCTTTACAATTGCATCGGCCGCGCCATTGCGGCATACGAGCGATCTTCTGAGGTCAGTCCGTTCACTTCCAAATACGATTACTGGCTTCAAGGAAAGGCCAAGATGACCGCCCAGGAAAACCTTGGCCGGGCGTTGTTCCAGGGTAAGGCCAAGTGCTCGGCCTGCCATATCATCAAGGGCAAGCAGCCCCTTTTCACCGACTTTACCTATGACAACCTCGGCATCCCGAAAAACCTGCAGAATCCGGCTACCATCGCCGATCCAGATTGGGCGGACCCTGGTCTGGGTGGTTTCCTGCAGAGTGCGGATTATGACGAGGAAGTCTACACCGTGGAGATGGGTAAGCACAAGGTACCGACCCTGCGCAATGTAGATCTGAGGACGATCGATGGCTTTGACATTGTGAAGGCGTACGGCCACAACGGTTACTTCAAATCATTGGAGGAAATCGTCCACTTTTACAATACCCGCGACGTCCCCGGTGCGGGTTGGAATGGCGTGTCCTGGCCGGCCCCGGAAGTGGCCGACAACGTGAACACGGTCGAGATGGGCGACCTGGGTCTGTCTCCCCGCGAGGAGGCTGCGCTCGTGGCCTTCATGAAGACTCTGTCCGACGGTTACCAGCCATACCATAAACCGAATGGGATGGTGACAGAAAAATAGTATTAACCTCTGCCCCTTTTGGGATGGACACCTGCATCCTCTGCTGACGATGTCAGGAAGATAGCACACGGAAAGACCTTGAGAGCAGGAAGTTGACAAGGCAGAAAAGTAATCTTACCTGTTTCTTAAAGCCTAACAACAAATAAGGATGGTTTTTCAGAGTTTATTCCGGGATTTCGGAATCAGGCTCTCTTCACAGAGGCTTTTGCTGCGGAATTTGTCTTGCAGCTCCGAAGAAGCAGAATTATTTCCATGTCTGCTTTCGAGAAACTACCAGAGGAGGAATAATCATGATCGGACTAGCAATCACCTTTCTTGTTATTGCACTCATAGCGGGTGTCCTGGGTTTCACCGGTATCGCCGGAACCGCTGCCAATATGGCGTGGATACTGTTTGTTATCGGAATTATTCTGGCAATTGTATTTGCCGTACTCGGTCGAAGACCGCGTGTCTGAAATGTTGCGGATCAGTCGAGCAATCCAATTCCAACAACCCATATATGGAGGATTTATGTCGACCTACAGAAAGATTCTGGCTGCGGTGTTTTTAAGTCTTCTCACTTTCGCCACTGTATCCTGTGAGCGGGATAAACCTGCGGAAACGACCGGAGAGACAAGAGACAGTGCTGTAGAAAATACAGGAGAACGTACTGGGGAAGTCGGTGAAGCAAGGGAAGAAAAGGCTGAAGAGGCTCCAACCGGTACCACCACGCCGCAACCTGAACCGGGTCAAACCAGCCCACAACCGCAACAATAATTATGTAAAAAGGGGGTCGGATTTGCATAACTTGTCAGACGATGAGCCAATCGACGTAAGTTTAATGAAGTGGCGGTTGTCTGACAGAAGGAAAATGTTTGAATCGAATCCGACCCCTTTTGTTAGTGCCTCTTTTGGGAATGCGTTTTCTGTGGGGGCATAAGCTTTTCAGGTGTTGTTTCCGAAAACCTGCTCAAGCATTCCAGCCAGCGCCTCCATGTCGTATGGTTTGGAGAGCGAAGCAACAAAGCCATGTTCCTTGTAATTTGCAACCACAGGGTCATTGGAATACCCGCTGGACACAATGGCCTTGAGGTTTGGAGCTAGCCTGCCAAGAATTTTTACTACTTCCTTGCCGCCCATCCCACCCGGGATCGTCAGATCCAGAATGACAGCGTCGGGTGGGGCACCGTTCGACAGGGCCTGGGTGTAGAGGGCCACAGCACTGTTGCCATCCGGGGCGAGAGTGACCTCATAATCCATATTGCTCAGCATGAGTCCCGCCATATTCCTGAGCATTTCTTCGTCATCCATTAACAGGATCTTTTTCTTCTGTGGAGAAGCTGCAGGAATCGGAAGTTCTGCAGAAGGTGTCTGATCTGCTGCTGCGGGCAGAAGCAGTCGGATTGTCGTCCCCTTGTTCACAGTCGATTCGACAAAGGTATATCCGCCATGCTTCTTAACGATGGAGTATGCAATGGTGAGACCGAGGCCCTTGCCTTTTTGCGCCCCCATGTCGGCAGTGGTGAAATAGGGGTCGAATATCTTGGGCAGGTGCTCGGGCAAGATCCCGGGACCTTCATCCTGGAATTCGATAACTACATAATTGTCATCTTCGATGGGGAAATCGATCACCTTTGCACTGCCGTTCTTGGGAAGGTTGTAGAGGTTGACCTTAATAGATCCGCCGTTTTTCATGGCATTTTTGCTGTTCTCCAGAATATTATACATAGCCTGACTGATATAGCCCTCATCGACATTGACCTGCCATAACCGGGGCGAAGCAGTAAGTTTTGCCTGGATGTTCGAGCCGGAGAAGGCCAGGTCAAGTGCTGTTCTGGTTATAATCTCGATATTGTGAAACTTTTTAATAGGTTCGCCACCTGAAGAAAAGGTTATGAATTTCTGCGTGAGATCCCTGGCCCGATAGAGAGCATGAATGGCATTGTCAAGTTCTTTTGATTTTTTCAGGTCGTGGGCCATCTGGACAAGATTGATGTTGCCCATTATTACGGTCATCAGATTGTTGAAGTCATGTGCTATCCCGCCGGCAAGCACTCCAATGGACTCAAGTTTTCGTGAGCGGAGCAATTCATCTTCAACACGCTGCCTGAACTGTATTTCTTTTTGCAGGTTGAGGTTCGTTTCCTGATATTCCCTGGTCCGTTCGGAGACCAGCTGTTCGAGGTGCTCCCGGTACAGGCGCAGCTGTTCGTCGGCATTTTTGCGTACGGTAATGTCAACCATGATTCCGTCGGCGTAGAGCATCTTACCCTCGTCGTCGTTGATCACCCTGATATTGATGGTCAGCCAGATGAGTTTGGAGTCTTTACGCCACACCTGTAACTCATAATTGGAGACGGAGTTTTGTCGTCGCAGGAGGATTAAAAGTTCCCGCCATTGTTTGTCCGGGATATGCACCCACTCGCGGGCATGCATTATTTCCTGCTGCATCTGTTCGGGAGAGTTGAATCCCATAATCGCCGCCGCTGCCGGATTGACATTGATAATTCGGCCATGGGGCGAGATCTGGAAAATGCCTTCAATGGCATTTTCAAAAATCGAACGGTACTTTTTTTCCGCTTCGCCGACGCTGATATTGGCACTCTCCAGTTCTCTGTTGAATTTTTTCAGCTGTCTGATACGGATGAAGGTAAAAAGAGCGATAGTGCCCGCAAGGCAGAAAAACAGAGCGGAATAGAACCACCAGGTAGTCCAGAAGGGGGTATCGACGTGAATCTCCAAAATGGCCGGGCTCGTACTCCAGATGCCGTCATTGTTGGCCGCCATGATCTTGAGAGTATAAACCCCTCCGGAGAGCCCCGAGTAGCGGCCATATCTTTTATTACCGGCAAAATACCAGTCGTTATCCCAGCCTTCCAGTTTGTACTTGTACTGGTTCTTGGCGGCCTGTGAGTAATTGAGTCCGGCGTATTCGAATTCGAAGTAATTATGTCGCCAGCCCAGATCGATATGTTTCGCTCTGCCGACCTTGAGTCTGGAGACCAATTCTTCGCCGCCCTGGGCAAGATTGATGAGGTACACATCGGGTGGAGTGTCATTGTGGAATATTTTCTCGGGAGAGAAGCTGTTTGCACCACTCAGTCCGACAAACCACAGCGTGCCGTCGTGGCTTTTTAAGGCACTGCAGCCGTACAGACTGAAACTGTCACTCTGCAGCCCATCGGCAATGGTATAATGTCTCACGACTTTCTCGGTTTTCGGATCGAAAGAAAAGAGTCCTGCATTCGAACCGAGCCAGAGAAACCCCTGGGAATCTTCCTCTATTGCTCTGATCACCTGCGTGGTAAATCCATGCTCCCTGGAATACCGTTTGAACTCGCCGGTCTCGGGCGAAAACCTGTTGAGACCGAGATCGGTGCTGATCCAGTACCTCCCGACGCTGTCAATAAAGATGTCATTGATAACATTGCCGCTGATCGAATGCGGATTTTCCGGACTGTGCAGATATCTGTGGAATTGTCCGGTCTGGGGGTTGAAGGTGTGCAGCCCTCCCTGGGTCTGGGCCCAGATGATATTGTTTTTATCCTGGACGAGAGTGTAGACATATTCGTTGCCAAGGGCGTGAGGATTGTTCGGCTCGCTTTTATAGTGGCTGTAGGTAGTGGACTTTTTGTTGAAACTGAACAGGCCGGAACCTTCGACGCCAAACCAGAACAGGTCGGGATTCGAGCGGTCTTCAATGATGTGTCTGGCCGTGTTCTGCACAAACGGATTGAGGTGGCGGGCCAGAACTACGCCTCTGTCCCGGTCGAAAAGAATTAAATATCCGTCATCCGTCGCGACCCAGAAATCACCCTCGCTGTCTTCAATGACTGAAAAGGCGTACTTGTTCCAGAGGGCCTGTGGGTCGGTTGGATCAACAGGATAGGTATTCCATTTCCGGCTTGTGTGGTCGAGACGGCTCAGACCGTTCTGTCCGCCAAGCCAGATGTCGCCCCGACTGTCTTCATAGACGCTGGCGAGACCGGTCAGCCCTTCGGTACCCTCGATATCCGGATCCTGGCGGTGCAGGTTGAAGCGGTGACTGAAGGGGTCGGCCTTGTTGACGGGGCCGGTGTTGTCCGGCACCCAGAGGATTCCCGATTTGTCTTCGAAGCAACTGAGAATGATATTGCCGCTCAGAGCACCTTTTCGTTTCGGGTTGCTCGTAAACACGTCGAATCTTCCGGTGTGCTTGTTGAAGCGCTCAAGACCAATGTTGCTGGAGAACGTCCTGCCGAGCCAGAGAGTTCCGGCATGATCTTCCATGATCGAAAAGACTTCATTCTTGGCGATGGTCGAGCTGTCGGCAGGATCATGCAGATAGGTCTGGAACGTGTTTTTCTCGGGGAGGAACCGATTTAAACCACCTTCGCTTGTGCCGATCCACATCTCTCCATCCTGGTCTTGCAGGACGGCATAGACGATACCTTTTCCCAGGCTGTCCTGCTGTTCCGGATCATGGCGGAAATGGATAAAAGAAGACGTGACGGGATCAAAAACGTCCAGCCCTGCGGCGGTTCCGATCCAGATTTTTCCATCCTGGTCGCAGAGAACCGTCCAGATAACGCTCGAACTCAGGGAGTTCTCCTTCTCCGGCTGAGCAAAAAATGCGGTGAAACGTTTACTTTCCTTGTCGTAATAAAAGAGTCCTTCCCGGGACCCGATCCAGATTTTACCGTCCTTTCCTTCCGTTACCAGCTGAGGAGCCCAGTTAAAAGCGCTGGAAGCGATGCTGCCGGCTACGCCGCTTTCCGGTTGAAAGTGCGATACGGTGCCTTCATTTTTGTCATAGAGATCAAGCCCTGAAAGGGTAACAATCCATAAGAGTCCTTCACTGTCTTCAAAGACACTGGGGACAAAGTTCGATGTCAGTCCGCCGGGGCCTTCCTTGAAGACATATTGTTCATAGCCGTCATAGCGGATGAGACCGCCGGTGGTGGTGAACCAGAGAAATCCCTCGCTGTCCTGAATTATGCCCATATTATAGGCTCCGGTGTTCAGAACCTGCTCGAACCATGGCTCCTGCTGGGAGGCCGACAGGGCAACAGTCGCCGGGAAAAAAGCGAGCCAGCAGAACAGCAACAACGGCAGATGAGGATTTTTTTTCATCATATCCATAATGCCGGCCGGTTAAAGCTCGGCAGAGTCAGTGAGTCAGGTTGAACGAGGGGAAACAGGGGAGCCTTGCTTACCACCTTCGATAACTTGTACCTTTTTGCATAATGACTGTCAAATTTAAGCTAACTCTTAAAACTTTTCCTGGGATGCAGATGCACATTGTGCGAATTCTGAAATCGAGAGCTTGCTCCAGCTTGCAGGAAACTGCTATTGTAATCGATGGTAAACGTTCAGCAGGAAACAGCTGAACGCTGATAGCTGACGCCTGGCAGGTACTGCAAGCATCTCAGATTTGTTGAATTTTGGTGCACGATTACGATGTTTAAATCCAGAAAAATGATACCATTCTTCAGGAACCTGCAGATCCGGTCCAAACTGCTGGGCGGTTATACTCTGATTTTTATCATGGCCACACTCTTTGGCGGTGGGGTGATCTATTATACCGTCCAATCGACTATTGAAGCCAATATCGAAAGCGAATTGACCAATTCAACCGCCGCCATCCTCAATATGGTGAGAACCGCCGCCAGCACCTCCATCAAAAACCATCTGAGAGCAGTCGCAGAAAAAAACAAGGAAATCGTTGAACATATTTATGCCGACTATAAAAACGGCCTGCTCAGCGAAGAAGATGCGAAAAGCCTGTCTCGAAAGATATTATTCTCCCAGACCATTGGTACCACAGGCTATATTTTTTGTGCCAACACTAATGGAATTGCCATAGAGCACCCCAATCCGGGGGTTGCAGGCAAAAACTTCGCGGACCATGGCTTTGTCAAGGATATGATCCGGCAAAAGCAGGGATACCTTGAATATGACTGGAAAAACCCCGAAGATACCCATGAAAGGCCAAAAGCCATGTATATGGAGCATTTTGAGCCTTGGGACTGGATTATTGCCGCCTCTTCCTATCGTGAGGAATTCAAGGAATTGATCAAGATCTCGGATTTCAGGGAGAGCATCCTGAGCTTGAAGTTCGGCAAAACCGGTTACGCCTACATTACCGACAGTCACGGCAACCTTATCGTTCATCCATTTTTGTCAGGGAATTATTATCATTTGAAAGACGAGGAAAGTTATGATTTCGTCCGGGACATCTCTGCCTTGAAAAACGGCAAATTGATCTATTCCTGGAAGAACCCGCAGGAGATCAGCGAACGCGAGAAGATGGTGATCTTTAATTATATTCCGGAGTATGACTGGATTGTCGCCTCTACCAGTTATCTCGACGAAATTTATTCCCCCCTGAAGACTATACGTCATATCATGATGATAACGGTAGTCCTGATCATCGCGCTGGTCTTCACAAGTTCTTTATGGATTAACAGCACCGTTGTACAACCCTTGAAATCGCTGATGAACCGTCTGGCTATCGGGGCCTCCGGAAACCTCGCCATTCGCATGCCTGTTCAATCGACGGATGAGATCGGACTGCTTGCCGATTATTTCAACAAATTTATGGAAAAACTGGAAATTTACAGCACCAGTCTGAAAGCGGAGATAGAGCAGCACCAGAAAACGGAAACAGCCTTGTGGATCAGTAAAGAAAAATATCGTACGATTCTTGAAAGGATGGAAGAAGGGTATTTTGAAGTCGATTTCTCCGGCCGCTTTGTTTTTGTCAATCTTTCCATGGAAAAGATCCTCGGAACACCTGAAAACACGCTATTAGGAAAACGAATCGATCATTTCATGAATCCGGAAAACAAGGAAAAATTAGAAAAGCTGTTTAAGAAAATTCAGAACTCCGGCATCGCCGTCCAGGTTTCCGATCTGGAAATGGTTAAATACGATGGTTCGCACTGTTCTATCGAGACGTCCGTATCTCTGCTGCAGGACGCCGATCAAAGTCCCGGCGGTTTCAGTGGCGTGTTGAGGGATGTGAGTGAACGTAAAAAGAGTGAAAAAGCCTTGAAGCTTTCCGAGGAACTGTTTTCCAAGGCCTTCAGGAGCAGTCCCTCCGGAATGTTTATCGCCTCGATAAAGGATACGAGGATTATCAATGTCAATGACAGCTTTCTGAAAATTACCGGCTACAGCCTTTTTGAGCTGATAGGCAAAGAACTGCTCTCTGTCCGGTTTTTTAACAATCGGTCCGAAGGCACAAAAATACTGAATACCATCCAGAGAAACAATCGGCTCGATCCTCTGGAGGTTAAATTTCTGCATTCTTCCGGTGAAGTTCGGGTCGGGGCGATTTCTGTAGAAATTGTCGATGTCTGGGGAGAGCGATGTATGCTGGTCGCCATGGAAGACATGACCGAGTCCAGGCAGCTCGAAAGGGAAATATTGAATATCAGTGAGCGGGAAAGGCAGAAGATTGCCATCGAACTTCATGACGATCTTTGTCCCCAGTTGATCGGCATAGAACTCCTGACAAAAATCCTCAAAGAAAGGCTTGACGCCAAGGATGTCGAGGAGGCACGGCACGCCGATAAAATTCGATCCCTCATCCTGGAGAGCATCGGCAAGACAAGACGGCTTTCCAGAGGACTGTTTCCCGTCAACCTGGCTGAGCATGGGTTTGATTCATCCCTTAAAGAACTGGCGGTATACGTCAGGGATATGTTCGGTATCGCCTGTGAATTTGACTGCGGCATCTCCCGGCCATTTCGGGACAGTTCCTTGTCGAACCACGTGTATTACATCATGCATGAGGCTGTCCATAATGCAGTCAAACACGCAATGGCGAAAAATATTCATATCCTGTTGACGGATGATGACAAAAAGATCAGGTTAACCGTCAAAGACGATGGCAAGGGAATATCCGATACCGCCCGATCCCATGGCATGGGCATAAAAATAATGAAATACAGGGCCACAAGAATCGGAGCCTCTCTTGAGATTTCGGGCGGAGAAAAAAGAGGTACACGTGTTGTGCTTGAACTTGAAAAGGAACCGGATATTCAATAAGAGAAAGGCAGGCGTCAGCTTATCAATAACAAGGAGCGTCGATGTCGGAGATAATCAAGATCGTCATAGTTGAAGACCATCCTATTTTCCGGATGGGAATGAAAGAGTTGATCAATCGTGAACATGATCTTCAGGTTGTCGGCGATGCGGAAACTGTTGCCGGGGCGCTTGAGATTATTGAAAAGCAACGTCCCGATCTTGTGATTGCAGATCTTTCCTTAAAAGAGAGCAACGGGATCGGCCTGGTGAAAGAGATCAACAGCAAATATAAAAAAATGTCTTCCCTTGTCTTGTCAATGCACGACGAATCTTTGCATGCCGAGCGATGTATAATGGCCGGAGCCAGAGGTTATATCATGAAGCATGAAGCCTCTGAATCCGTGGTAAAGGCAATCCGCCGGATCATGTCCGGCAATATCTATGTCAGTTCCAGCATCATGAGCACTATTCTCAATAAGTTTCAGAATCAGCCGGATCTGGTGTGTCAATCTCCATTAAAGCGCCTGACGGACAGAGAGCTTGAAATATTTCAGCTCATCGGCCGCGGATTATCTTCTAAAAAAGTTGCCGAGCAGTTGATCATCAGCATTAAGACCGTCGGCACCTACCGGGAGAGAATCAAGGAAAAACTCGGCTTGAAAAACAGCGAAGAGTTGCTCAGGCATGCCGTAATCTGGGTGGAAACCGGCACCTTTCAAGTATCCGGGTCATAAAATCCGAATGTCCTTATTCCTGGAAGTGTTGCGGTCGAACACTTCCTCTGTCACCTTCAAATCCATTTTGCAGTAGGTGATCCACCTACACAATCCTGGTCAATTCTCATACACACTTATGGTTTCTCCGCCGATTTACCCCGATCGACAGACAGAGTAAAAGAGAAGAACATGTTTTAGCACCGGTCAAAATATTTGATCGAAACCATAAACATTCGGAAAAGGGGCGAAAAATGGCGATTAAAAGAGAAGACGGTTCTGTCCAGCCCGGCATCCGCTGGGGTAAATTCACCACCAGAATCCCAGGGATCCATGTGGATTTTTCATTGCCCGAAATCATCCAGGGCGGACTCCTGACTACTGCCACCGGTGGAGTGGTGGCGGCACTTACCATGAAGTTTTTCCAGGTGCCCTTCGAGGTAGCATGGGCCGTGGTCCTGATTCAGCTGTTCTGGCTCTGGGTGGTGCCCACCGTCATCTTCGGCGAGCCTTACGCTCCCGGGTGGATAACGCCGGCATTGCCCCTTGTCATGGCCTTTCTAGGGACTTTTGAGGCAGGGATACCGGCGATCCACGCGATGATTGCGGTAACCGTCTGCGTATCGGTAATTTTTCTTTTTTTCGCAATTACCGGTCTTGGCAACAAATTTTTCGGATGGGTGCCCGTGGAACTTCGGGCTGCCATTATTTTCGGCGGTGCGATTGCCGCCTTCAATGCGGAATTCGGCCGCATGGCCACCATGCCGATCACCCTGCCGATTGTCTGGGCCGTGGTGTTTTTGCTGATGTTTTCCATCTGGTTTACCAAGGCAAGACAGAAAAACAAGATCTTGAATCTTATGGGGTCGATGGCGTTGCTGATAGGATTTCTGGTTGCCGCGGTCGTCGGTCCGTTAACCGGAGAGCTTTCTTTTGATATCGGCACAGGTTTTCATGTCCCTCAGATAGGGGAATATATCAAGGCGGTTTCTCCATTTGTCGTCGGCTGGCCCACCATTGATATCTATTTAAAGGCGTTTCCGCTGGCCATCATGATCTATATTTTTATTTTCGGCGATCTGGTGCTTGCAAATACCCTGCTGGATCAGGCAGGCAAGGTCAGGAAAGATGAAAAGATAGAGGCCGACAACACCCGAAGCCATATTATTCTCTTTATCCGGAACATGGGACATCTTCTTTCCGCCGGCCCGTTTATTCCGCTGCATGGACCGATCTGGACAGGTGTCCATGTTTTTTTAACCGAGCGATACAAATCCGGCCGGAATAACCTCGATTCGTTTTATTCGGGAACCTTTAACTGGTACTGGCCGGCATTTATCCTGATCTTCCTGGTTCCTGTGGTCACCTTCATGAAACCATTGCTTGCCGTTGCACTTTCCATTACTCTGATCCTGACAGGTTTTGCCTGTGCTTATATTGCTATTTCCCTGGTGAAGACACCGGCAGCGCAAGGATATGCCTTTTTTGTCGGCATGATCATAGCCAAGTTCGGGCCGGCCTGGGGAATGGGAGTCGGCATAGTACTGTATGTCCTGCTGCTGGCCCGCAGGATCCCGGGATTTGTAATCGAGCCAAATCCCTGAACAAGGGAATCTGAAATAACAAATAAACTATGGATTGTGAAGGAGGTTGCATGAAAACAAAGATTATAAAGCCTGCCGAGAATGCATATTCTTATCCGCTGTTGATTAAAAACCTGTTGAGCGCTCCGCTGATCTACTCGCCTGACAGGGAAATAATATACCGGGACAAGCTGCGCTATACCTATGCCACCTTTGGCAAAAGAGTGAAAAAACTTGCCAACATGCTTGAAAGGCTGGGGGTGAAACCCGGCGATACCGTTGCCGTCATGGACTGGGATTCCCACCGGTATCTGGAATGTTTTTTTGCCGTGCCGATGATGGGCGCGGTTCTCCATACCATCAACATCCGCCTGACACCCGAGCAGTTGATCTATACCATCAACCATGCCGAAGATGACGTGATTCTTGTCAATGAAGATTTTGTCCCGCTGCTGGAATCCGTTCAGGACAAATTTGAGACCGTCAAGCACCTTGTCCTGCTCTCGGATAAATCCGAACCGGTCGCGTCCCGTCTCGATTTTTCAGGAGAATATGAAGAGCTGCTGTCGGCTTGTCCGGATACCTATGAATTTCCCGATTTTGATGAAAACTCGATGGCTACCACCTTTTATACCACAGGGACTACCGGGTTGCCCAAGGGGGTTTTTTTCAGCCATCGCCAGATTGTCCTGCATACCTACGGAGCCATGTCCGGTCTTTGCGCCTATGATTTCCAGGCCAATATAACTTCCTCGGACGTGTACATGCCGATGACCCCCATGTTCCATGTCCATGCCTGGGGCATGCCCTATCTCATGACCATGCTCGGGGCAAAGCAGGTATATCCCGGCAGATACGAGCCGGAAATGCTGCTGAAGCTCATCGTCGGCGAAAAGGTCACGTATTCGCACTGCGTTCCCACCATCATGAACATGCTGGTGACAAGTCCGTCGATCAACAGTATCGACCTGAGTGGGTGGAAGGTCATTATCGGTGGTTCCTCGTTGTCCAGAGGCCTGTGCAAGGAAGCCCTGAAACACGGGATCAACCTGTACACCGGATACGGCATGTCGGAAACCTGTCCTTTGCTTACCCTGGCCCATATCAAATCCGACATGGTGGATTTGAGCGAGGAGGAGCAGATCGACATCCGCTGCAAAACAGGTGTGCCGATCCCCAATGTTATGATTGAAGTAGTAGATTTTGAAGGAAAATTTCTTCCCCATGACGGCAAGAGTGCGGGCGAGGTGGTGACAAGAGCGCCGTGGCTCACTCAAGGATATGTCAAGGATGAGGAGAAAAGCCTGGCACTCTGGGAGAATGGCTGGCTGCACACCGGAGATATAGGCGTAATCGACGCACAGGGATATTTGAAGATTACCGACCGACTCAAGGATGTCATCAAGACAGGCGGCGAATGGATATCGTCCCTTGAGATCGAGGATCTCATCAGCCGGCATGAAGGGGTGAGCGAGGTGGCGGTTGTCGGGATCTTCGATGAAAAATGGGGGGAAAGACCGCTTGCCATGGTGGTATTAAAACAGGGATTTCAAGAAAAAGTCACGGAGGCGGATATAATTGCCTTCTGCATGACCTTTGTCGAAAAAGCGATCATCCCGAAATACGGCGTCCCGTCAAGAGTCGTGATGACCGATATCATACCCAAAACCAGTGTGGGAAAGATCAGCAAAAAGGATATCCGCGCCCAGTATAATTGAGTGTCGGTTGTAAAAATGAAAAAAAAGTCCTGCACCTCGTACGGTGCAGGGCTTTTTGATACAGAACAGCTTCAGTTGCCGGTGCGGAGTTTTTCCCAGTACTGCTGATATATTGGCAGCGCGTCACCGACGTCGGTCTGGAATTCACCGTTGTCGAGTATCTCCGTAGTGGGGAAGACCGTCAGGCTGTTGCGGACTCTCTCCTCGAGCAGGGGCAAGGCCGTTGTCACCGGCGTGGCGTAGCCGTTTTCTTCGACGCAGATTTTGGCCACTTCCGGTTTCATCATGAAGTTGATGAAGGCGTGGGCATTTTTGGGGTTTCTGGCACTCCTGGGGATGACGAAGCTGTCGACCCAGAGGTTTGCCCCTTCGCTGGGATAGACATAGCGGATATCTTCATTCTCCAGCTGAGCCATCCATGCCTCGCCGTTCCAGATCATGCCGACATTGACTTCTCCGGCCAGATAGGGGAGGCGGGGAGAATCGCTGTTGAAGAGCAAAACATTCGGCATCAGGTCTTTCAGCATCAGGTAGGCGGCTTCGATTTCTTTCGGATCGGTGGAGTTGCTGCTGTGTCCCTGGATTTTCAGGGCCATATGGAAAACCTCCCGCATATCGTCCTGGAGCAGCAGCTTGCCTTTATAGACCGGATTCCAGAGATCCTGCCAATGGATCACTTCCCCATCCGGGATTACCGAGCTGTTGAAGGCAATCCCCGTCGAGCCCCACATGTAGGGCAGGGAATATACGTTACCCCGGTCGTAGGGTTTATCCATCAGTCTGGCATCGAGAGCTTTGCCGTTCGGCAGCAGTAAGTGATCGAGCGGCTGCAGCAGGCCTTCCTTGCCCATCTTGCTGACAAAATAGGTGGACGGGAATACTACATCATATCCGTCTTTTTTGACCAGCTTGAGCTTGGCGTACATGGTCTCGTTGCTGTCATAGGTGCTGTAGACCACTTCAATTCCCGTCTCCGCGGTAAACTGTTCGAGAACGGCCTCGGGGATGTACTCCGTCCAGTTATAGACATAGACCTTTTCGGCTGCCAGAGCCGGCGAGGCACAGAGCAGGGTGAGCATCACCGACGACCGGAATTTATTCCACATTTCCATTGTGCACTTTCTCCTTTATTAAGAGTTGACTCATCAATACCAGAACCAGCGACAGGCCGACCATGATTGTCGCCAGGGCGTTCACTTCGGGTTTTACCCCAACTTTTACCATCGAGAAAATTTTCAGCGGCAGGACATCGTACGACGGACCGGTTACGAACGAACTGACGATAACGTCGTCGAGAGACAGGGTAAACGACAGCAGCCAGCTCGACAGCAGAGCCGGTCGCAGGATCGGCAGCACCACCCGGTAGAGCAGTTGACTCTCCGAGGCCCCGAGATCCCGCGCGGCATCGAGAAGAAAAGGGTCGAACCCCTGAATTCTCGCGGAGACGGTAACCATGGTGAACGGCAGGCAGAAGGTGATATGGGCAAAAAGCAGCGACCAGAACCCGAGCGAGATGCCGATAACCACAAAGAGGACCAGCAGCGAGATGGCGAGAATGATATCCGGAGCCATCATCAGGGTCATCAGGGTGCCCTGGAGGATGCGGCGACCCGGAAAACGGTAGCGATGGAAGGCAATGGCCGCCAGGGCGCCGATCAGGGTGGCGAGGGTTGCGGCACAGACGGCGATGACCATGGAATGTTTGGCGGCCTCCATAAGACCGCTGTTATCGACCATCGCACCGAACCATTTCAGGGTGAAACCGTCCCACTTCAGGCCGTAGCGGTTGCTGTTGAAGGCATTGATGACAAGGATGAGGATCGGCAGGTAGAGGTAGCTGAAGATACCTGCAAAGAAGAAAAGACGCAGGCCTTTCATGGGGCATTCCTCCTGATCGCCAGGCGGCGCAGGACAAAATAGTAGCCCGCCAGCATCAGGGTCATCATGAGGATGAGGACAATGCTGGTGGCAGACCCAAGCGGCCAGTTGCGGGCATTCAGAAACTGCTGCTGGATGAGATTGCCGACGAGCAGCTGCCTGGCCCCGCCAAGAAGGGTGGCGACGTAGAAGAGTCCCATGGTCGGCACGAAGACCATGATACAGCCGGCAAAGACCCCGGGCAATGACAGAGGCCAGATGATTTTCCGTAAAATCTGCGGGAAACCTGCACCCAGGTCCCGGGCCGCTTCAATCAGCCGGTAGTCGAGCTTTTCCAGGCAGGCGTAGAGCGGCAGAATCATGAACGGCAGCATCAAATAGAAAAGCCCCAGGATTACGGCGGTATCGGTGTAGAGCAGACGGATCGGGCTGTCGATCAACCCGGTGGACATCAGGAACGTGTTCAACAGCCCCTGAGTACCGAGGACCAGGCGGATGGCATAGGTCCTGACCAGGGAGTTGGTCCAGAACGGAATCATCAGCAGGATCAGCACCGCTATGCGGGAGCTTCTGCTCAGGCGGGCGGTCATCCAGGCAAAGGGGTAACCGGCTGCAAGACAGAGAGTCGTGGTGATGGCGGCGAGTTTCACCGAACGGAGCATGACCTCAAGATAGGCCGGATCGACAAGCTGGCGGTAGGCGTCGAGGGAAAATTCCAACCGGAAGAAATCCAAGGGGTCCTGAGCAAGGAAACTGGCCCCCACCAGCAGGAGAAGAGGCAGCACGCCAAAGAGTATCAGCCATGAGGAGACCAGGCCTATGACCAGTTTCTGGGTTTTACTTTTCATCGGGCAGGACGACCTCCCAGCCTTTAACCCACGAAACCTTTACCCGTTCGCCGACGCGATAATCGAAGTCGGGGTCGTCCTCGTCAAAGAATTCGCAGGCGCGGACCAGAGGGCCGTCATCCAGGTGAATGGTGGTGTCGAGTGTTGACCCACGATAGCTTCGCTCGACAATGGCGCCGTGGAAAACCGGCATGTTGTCTTCAATATCCTCGGTCAGGCGCAGATCTTCAGGTCTCAGCAGCAGCTGGACAGACTGACCGGGGGCAAAATCCTTTTCGGTCTGGGCGATGGCGGTCTGGTTGAAGAGCGTAATCTGCAGATGGCCCGGGTCGATGCGGGTTTTGACTGTTCCGGGAAACAGATTGATGTCGCCGATGAATCTGGCGACATAGAGACTGTTCGGCTCCTCATAGACTTCTCTCGGGGTGCCGATCTGGGCAATTTTTCCGTCCTGCATGACCACCACCCGGTCGGACATGGAGAGGGCTTCCTCCTGATCATGGGTAACCAGGATAAAGGTGATATCGAGTTCGCGCTGCAGGCGTTTCAATTCGACCTGCATCTCCCGGCGGAGACGGGCGTCGAGGGCGGAAAGCGGTTCGTCGAGGAGGAGCACCCGGGGGCGGTTGATGACAGCCCGGGCCATGGCCACCCTCTGCTGTTGGCCGCCGGACAGCTGGCCGGGAAAACGCGTGGCAAACCCGTCCATTTTGACATCGTTTAAGGCAGCGGCCACCCGCTGCCGAAGCGGCTCGCCTTTCATTCCTTTCAGGCTGAGGCCGAAGGCAACGTTGTCGAACACCGACATGTGGGGGAACAGGGCATAGCTCTGAAAGACGGTGTTGACCTGCCTCTTTTCCGGGGGGAGGGGCAGAATGTCGGTGTTGTCGAGGAGGATGGAACCGGTATCGGGTTTTTCAAAGCCGGCAATGAGGCGAAGAAGCGTGGTTTTTCCACACCCGGAAGGTCCGAGCAATGTGACGAATTCGCCGTGAGCAATATCCAGGTGAAAGCCGCTGAGTACGGTGTGGCCGTCGAACGATTTTGACAACCCACGGATGGTGAGCACCGGATTGGTCACTGTTTCTCCATAATGTCTCGAAATAATAGTGAAAAAATCATTGTTCGCATTTGGCGAAATAAACTAGCCGAGACGTTTTGCCCTGTCAATTTATATTTTTTTACAAAAACAAGATCAAGCCGCCCAAACTTCTGAAAGAACGGAAAACAATGTCCGCAGCACAGGATCGTCCTTCCGTCGTTTCAAACAGGCTATGGACAGGGTGAGCGAGAGAGGTTCCTTTTTCCATATTACCAGATTTCCATCTCTTTCTTCCTGCCGTACGTCTTGCTCCAGAAGGAGAGATATGCCGGTCCCGGCCTTGATCATGCTTTTGATGGTTGTTTCCTGGTCGACCAGGACGACCTGGGCGGGGAGGATGCCGTGCCTTTTGAACAGCAGTGAGGCAACATTATGAAACGGGCAGTCGGCTGGAGTCATGATCCACGGAAACCGGTCGAGCTCCGGGGGCGAGGCAACCGTCAATCTATCCCGCCAGGCGACGGGGCCGGCAATTACCAGGCCGAGGTTCTTGAGCTCTGCGGTAACAATTTTTTCCGAGCTGTTTTCGCCGTACATGAACCCTGCGTCAAGCCCTCCCTCTTCCAGCTTGTTCAGAACCTCTCCGGACATGCAATGGAGGAGGTGCATATGGAGTTTCGGATGCCGTGTTTTCATCAAGGAAAAAAGTTCGGGAACGCGCAGGGAATCGGCGCCGGTGTTAATGCCGATTCGGAGTTCGCCGTTGAGGGTTTCCCGTAATTTTCCGGCCTGGCTCACCATCTCGTCAACGATGGCCAGCGCCTGGTCCGCGTGTTCCTTCAGTCGAATGCCGTCGGCGGTGAGGGTCATCCCTTTTGGCGTACGCTGAAAAAGGCTCACTCCCAGTTCATCCTCCAGGGCTTTGATATGGGCGCTGATTGCCGGTTGACTGGCATGGAGCCGTTTGGCGGCCCTGGTCAGATGTCCTTCTTCGGCCACCATCTTGAATGTTCGGAGTTGATAGAGTTCCATGTTTTCCGTTTATGGTTTTTGCGGGAGTTTTCGGGAATATACCAGAAAAGGTGAGTGGAGGTGATCATTTTTTCCGAAGATGTCGATCCGAAACGACAATTGGCTTGTTGCTTCGCCTTGCACTACCCTTTGCTTATCTTGAAAAGAGGCAATGAAGTGTGAAAACCAGAGAGGAGCGACATGAGACGAACGGAAATCCTGAAATATATCCTGCTGTATTTTTTTATGCCTGAAGATACCACGGAGGCAGGTTGCAGAGACAACCTCATCGAAAACCCCGCGCTGTACTTGCGCCAGTCTTGGCTCGGGCCACTGAAAACGGTTGTGTGGACCGTGGCAGCGGTCATCGGCCCGTTGCTATTCTGTGCCCTGCTGTCTCAATAGGAATTTAATTATTCGTTGGCAAGACAGACGCAGAGCAACAAACCTTTTTGAAAATGCACTGTTCCAACAGGACCGGACAAGACGTTGCTTACCCCTCGGGTCGAGCCAAAGCGGAGAGTTGCGTCCCGGAGCGGATATTGAAAGCCCTTCAGGGTGAGACCGTGCACATCGTTTTTGAGAGGAAGAAGCGAAACCTTTCGCCCCTGGCTTTTGTGGACCGTGAATGTTTTGCCCGGGTGGAGGATGTGCATGAGGCAGTCCGGCCCCGGCAGGGTGATGTGCAGGGTCCGGTATTTTTCCTGGGCGCCCAGCAGGATATTGGCAAGACTCATGTCCCATCTGCCGCCGAGTGCGCCAAACAGCCATACCGTCGTTGCCTCTCCGTCAAGCGCCAGATCTAGAGCCAGCTCGAGGTCTGTCTCGTCTTTTTCGGGAGGATGGCGATGGATGTCAACGCCTTGCGTCTGGAATTTTTGCAGGATATCGGCCTCGACAGAATCAAGATCACCGATGAGCATGGTCGGGACGATGCCTAGCCTGGCGCAATGGTTGGCCCCTCCGTCGGCGGCGATGATCCGGTCGGTCCGCTCGAGAAGGTCCGGCAGGATGTCCGGGAGGGTTTCAAGTATACCGTTGGCAAAAATAAGGGTGAGCATCTTTTGCATACCTTCAGGTGCAGCTCTAGAAACCGATCGCCTTTTCCAGCCGGGCTATTTCACCGGTCAGTCTTTGCCTTTCTTCCTCGGCCAGATCCGGCTGCTGCAAGCGCCTGCGCAGGGCCAGAAGGATCATCTCCTGCCGATATTCGTTGCAGGTGTAGACCGGTTTTTCTTCTTCAGGATTCATGACATTTCAGGAAACGGTTGTTTTCAAAAGACGTGTATTGCCCTGTTCACTCCACTATAGACAAACCAGCAGGCAAACACGATGAGAAATATGGCGCAGCCGCCGATCAGTTTCCGGTAAAGTCCGTTGCCGAGCATATGCCTGCCTCGTGCTATGCCGAAGGAAACCAGGGTGTACCAGGCCAGATCGGCGAGGATGTGGCCGCAGAAAAAGGCCGTCACCCCCAGTATGCCGAACTTCATCGAATGCATGATGTAGCCGAGGCCGATGGAAGCCCACCAGATAAGCCAGTAGGGGTTGACCGCACTGAGGACCAGACCGGCCACGATCAGGTTACGGCTGTCCGGTGAAGAGGCGGGCGATGCCATGACCTGGTCCGGCAGGCTGCGCAGCATGGTGGTCCCCATAAAAAGGAGGACGGCACCGCCGGCTAGTGAAATAAAGACAAAGACATCGTCCCGGACGAGGAACGGCGCAAGACCGGACAGCAAAGCGACGATCAGTGCCAGCTCGAGCAGGCCGTGACCGAAAATCATCAGAGGTCCGGTTATCGTGCCGCGCCGGGAGCTTTCGCTGACGGTGACCGTCAGCAGCGGTCCGGGCATGAGGGCGCCGGAAAGCGCGAGGACGAAGGAGGTGCAGAAGATAGTGGCAAGAGCGAGTTGCATGGAGTGACCGTCGGCTGAGAATAAATGATATGTGGCGAATATAACGGTTGCGGAATGATTTCACAACAATGGACTTTAAGCTGTCTCTTTGTCTCGAGGTTTATTCCCGTTCCCGAAAATCCATCTTCTTGTAAAAATCAGGATAAAGCTTTTCGGCACATTCAGGGCAAATACTGTGGGTAAACTCGGCTTCCGAGTGTTCTTTGATATATCCCTCGATCTGCAAATTCAATTCAAATTGACAAAGCGGGCTTGAAGTATTAGTATGTGGCAGAATGCATCGATTCGATGCTGAACACTTCAAGCTGAACTCAATATATGGAGGCATCCATGGGAACCCGATCTTTAAGAATCGACGAAAATTTGGTGATCCAGGCCCAACGGCAAGCTAAGGTTCAACACCGGTCCATCAATGGCCAGGTAGAATATTGGGCCACACTGGGTAAGGCCATT
This sequence comes from Desulfobulbaceae bacterium BRH_c16a, assembly GCA_000961725.1. GTDB lineage: Bacteria > Desulfobacterota > Desulfobulbia > Desulfobulbales > Desulfocapsaceae > Desulforhopalus_A. The sequence goes on along the minus strand of LADS01000064.1, from coordinate 1,613 downwards.
GCTTCAAAGATCAGCACGGCTGATGCTTTTGCAGTGACCCAGGGCCTAAAGGAAATTCGTTTGGAACCCGCCAGAAACATTTCCATTGAGCCGGAAACTGTGCTGAACGAACTCGAGAAGGACAGGGCAAAAGGCTTCTCCGGCAAACCGGTAACATCTGCTCCCTTCTATTTTGAGGCCAGTGTCAGTCACCCCGGTTTGCTGGACAAGGTGGATACTGTAACCGGAGAGAGGCAGACTGGGAAATTTCAAAACGGTACTTTTGAGGCGATTTGATGTCCGGAGAAAAGCAACTCTGGGTGCTGGCTGGTGGGAACGGCGCTGGTAAATCCACTTTTTACCATCAATACCTGTCCAAATACGGTATCAAGTTCGTCAATGCCGATTTGATCGCCAGAGCGATGGATTTGAATCACCCGGAAAGGTTGAGTTACGAGGCTGCGACTCTGGCCGCAGAAATCAGAGAAAACATGATCGCCCAGGGCGAATCCTTTTGTTTCGAAACCGTCTTTTCCCATAAATCGAAAATTGATTTTATCGCGATGGCTAAAGCCCATGGATATACAGTCATACTGGTCTATATCCACCTGACTAACCCAAGCCTGAACGAAGCCAGGGTACATCAACGCACGCTGGAAGGCGGCCATGATGTGCCCGCTGAAAAAAATACAATCGCGTATTCCGAGGACCATGAACAACATTAAGGCGGCACTGCCTCTTGTGGATGAAGCTTGGATTCTTGACAACTCTTCGGGGCGAAACAGATTCCAACAGATTGCCATTTTAAAAAGCGGCTACTGTGAGAAAAAAGTGAGTCCGTTACCTGCCTGGGTTATGGATCTACTTTCTTGAAGTCATGAAAAGGGTTGTTTTGTTTTCCAGGTTCTATTAACTCCCTGACCAATTTCAGCAATCTCTGAACTCTTCATGCATAAGAGATGTCTATTGGCAGATGTACGCCAAGAAACAAATTCAGAAGTTGAGATTATTCCTGCCGAAACCATCCGGTCAAAATCGATAGGAGATATGTGGAGTGCGGCCGGGCAAGGTCGTGTAGTCCAGCGGGTGTGAATCCCGTCCCGGAAGGTTAGGCCAACCACCGGGTAGCGAGTCCTTGGAGGCTTTATGGTAACATAAAGTTTTAAGCGTAGGATAGCGAGCAGACAGGCCGTAAGCCGAAAGGTTGAAGGGATTGAGCCCCGTAATTTTCCTAATCGGAAGGACGACATTCTTCTACAGATGGAAGTCAATACAGTCATCAACGTTAAAGGCAAGATGGTGGCTGCTTCCCGGGGTCGGAGACCATGGCATGTTTGACATTGTGATTAGACGGGAACCCGGGAGGCCCTGTGCTTCTTTCGGAGTATCGAGAGTATGCCGGACAACTGAAGAGGGAGGAAGGCAAATGAGACACAGGGAGTCGGATAGCCTCGTAGTACCGATGAAGGCGGGTAATGCTGCTGGAGGAAAGGAGGCTACACATGGGAGCGCGGTGTGAGGAGACACTGACCGTTCACGGAAGCGGAGAACCAGTGGTAACGACATTACATCGCATAGCAGAGAAAGCCCGTAAGGTGCCTGGATTTAAGTTCACCAGTTTATATCATCTGATG
>LADS01000035.1 GCA_000961725.1 Desulfobulbaceae bacterium BRH_c16a | reverse complement strand
GCGATCGGCGACAAGACGACGGCGAATATGGGATCCACCCAGCTTAAAGGCAGTGAGGTGAAAGGTGCAGCAGTCAACATCGGCACCTCCGTGCAGGCTGCCAACGTCGCAATCGGCAAGGACACCACGGCGAATATGGGCTCGACCCAGCTGACGGATTCCAAGGTGGATGGCGCGGTGGTAAACGTTGGTACCTCTGTTCAGGCGGCGAACGTGGCAATCGGCGACAAGACGACGGCGAATATGGGATCCACCCAGCTCAAAGACAGTGAGGTGAAAGGTACGGTCGTCAACGTTGGCACCTCCGTGCAGTCGGCGAACGTGGCAATAGGCAAAGACACCACGGCGAATATGGCTTCAACGCAATTGCAGGATTCCAAGGTGAAGGGCACCGTGGTCAATGTTGGGACAAACTGGGCGGCCGCCAACGTGGCGATCGGCGATAAGGCCACCGCCAATATGGGCTCGACGCAGATCAAGGGCAGTGAGGTAAAAGGTACGGTGGTGAACGTCGGTACTACAGCCGCAGCGGCGAACGTGGCTATCGGCAAGAACGCCACGGCGAACATGGGTTCGACCCAGCTGAAGGATTCCAAGATCGACGGATCGGTGGTTAATGTCGGCACCACCGCCGGGGCGGCGAACGTCGCGATCGGCCAGAATTCCGATGCCAATATGGGCTCTACCCAGATTGCCGGTTCCACGGTGAAAGGCTCCGTAACCAATGTTGGCACCACCGTCGGTGGGGCGAACATTGCGATCGGCAAGAACACCGTTGCCAACCTCGGCTCTACCCAGATCAAAGGCTCCGACATAAAAGGATCTGTGACCAATGTCGGAACCAGCGCAGGAATCGCCAACGTGGCCATCGGCTCCGGCGCCAATGCAAATGCTGTTTCCACCCAGATCAAGAATTCCAAGGTTGACGGGAAGATCGCCAATATCGGTAACGCCGGTGCGGCCGCCAACATTGCGATCGGCAAGAACAGCGATGCCAACCTCGCCTCAGTACAGATGAGCGGTTCAAACCTTAAAGGCAATATCACCAACAAGGCTAATGTCGGTGCGGCGGCCAACCTCGCCATCGGCTCGGGCACCAGCGCCAACCTCGGTTCGGTGCAGATGACCAACTCCACCGCCAAAGGCAATATCACCAACAAGGCCAATGTCGGTGCGGCGGCCAACCTCGCCATCGGCAAGAACAGCAACGCCAACATGGCTGCCGTTCAGATCAAGAACGCAACCGTCAAAGGAAATATCTCCAACAAGGCCAATGTCGGTGCGGCCGCGAACCTTGCGATCGGCAAGAACAGCAGTGCCAATATGGGTTCTGTCCAGATAAAGAACACTTCGGTGGGCGGCAACATTTCCAACTCGGCCAATGTCGGGATGTCGGTTAACCTGGCTATAGGCTCAGGCGCCACCTCGAATACTTCATCAGTCTCTTCGGATTGATTATTACCTTAGCCGCGTAGGTTGGGCTGTGAAGCCCAACATCCCAAAAAACGTTGGGCTTCACAGCCCAACCTACAAAGCTGAAGAGAGTACCCCTTGGTGGGGTGTAAAGCTGGCAAAACATACGGTTAAAAAAACGGGTACATCCATAAACAGGATGTCCCGCTTTTTAACCGTTTTTTCTCAGTGTAGATAAATCCATCGGAATTTCTTCCCGTGACCCCGGCCAGTAACAACCAACGGGGCTATCACACTAATGCAATTGTACAGACTCAATAAGATCGATGCGGAAGCGACTTCTGTTTCTAGGGTTAAGCCCGATGCTGAAGGAGATATTTGATATATCAGAAATCCTGCCCATGACGGTCCGGCCATCGGTCAGACTTATCTTGACGAATCGGTGATCGTACATTGCGTTGGCAATGTCTCTTATATTTTTCTGGATGTTCATGATGCTGCCTCATTGTTTGTATGTCATTTTTTGATCCTAACATTCCACAAGGTACTCACAATCAGGATCTTTCCCGCTCAATGTGTCTGCCTTTGTTTATATGTCTTAAGATCGCAACGAAAGGTTCATATCGTTTGGCAAAAATTTACCAGGAGAAGCAAATTTGGGGCATTGTGCAAAATCCGCTGTGGTTCGCGTATAAGAAAGGGACATCCATGAGAAGTATTGTCGATATTTCCCCGATATTTCCAATTATGTTTCGAAACTCCTCACAAAAAATAGCGTAGACATCATAGAGATTCTTCGGTAATCGTTTGTAGCTATCTGAAGTTAAGGCGTTTTTATACCAAATTGTAGCCGTAGAGGTCCGGCATCTAAAGATTGTGGTTCGCTAAGATACAGTCTTAACAATCTTCAATTACACTATCACAAAAATGAACAAGTGAAGCAATAAAGGCGCATTAAAGTCAAACTTGTTTGAAGATGAAGACATTAAAACCAGATCTATCGCATTTGACGCAAAATACGCGAACTTTGGTGGACAATAAAATAGAGGGTGACCAATTGGGTCTGTGAAGGGGGCCATGCAAAGAGAGTCGTCATCACTTGCGAACCTTTGACTAATGATGGTTGAGGACATAAATTATCCGCGAGAAGATTGTTGACAAACCCTTATGCTATTGGTGAGAAATTTGTGTACAGCTTAGGCGGATGTTCAACGTAATCGCATGGTTGACACATATGAAGCCTACAATAATATCATCAGACCAGAAAAGTTTTTTTGACTTTGGCGGCTTGGCTGTAACCTGGAAGATTGATGGACCTGAATCTCAGGGTCGATTTTCCGTTGTCCATCACCCTATCGCGCCACATGCACTGGCAGCGCCCGCAAGCGGTTCCATCTCACGTTCCCGCAGCTGTAAGCTGAAGACAGAAACAGACGGAGCCCTTGAGTTCAAAAGAATGGGAGGTGGTCCTGGACGTTATACCTCGGACATACAATTTTTCGACCTTTATCCAAAGACATATTGCCGTCCCCAATCGCACATCATTTCAATGATGGGATGGATGGCAACCATAAGGTCAGCTACCCGCTTCACCCGATTTCACTCCTGCTCCTTCATTTCTCGTAGTTCCGAAAAAGGTACTACGTGACTTATTAGGTACTACGTTTCAAAAAAGTACGTTATTGACGCTTTTACTCGTATGGAGCATTGTAGAACGAATGACTGAAAAGCTAACAAAAAACTGCTCTTCCGGTTAAAGCAAACGTGAATGTAGCTACATTGAGAGATTTCATCTCAATATCAGGAATGGACTAACCATTTTGTCGATATCGCTATCGGGATCGAAATCGAATAGAAAATGAGAAAATCAGCGCCATTTAAGGGGAAACGTCATCAACGCAGAAGGCAACACCCCGAATGAAAAATGTCGATAGCGATAGCGATAGCGATAACGATAGCGATAACGATAACGATAACGAAAACGATAACGAAAAGTATGCTTTAACCGGAAGAGAAAAATACATAATCTTATAAACTGGAGGAACGCTTTGAAAACAGTAGCATTCAACGGAAGTCCCAACAAAGAAGGCAATACCTTTCATGCTATACAGATGGTTGCCGATGAGTTGGAAAAGGAAGGCATCGAGACGGAAATCGTTCATGTCGGCAACAAGGCGATCAGAGGCTGTCTCGCCTGCGGCCAGTGCGCCAAAAAGAAAAACGAACAATGCGTGCAGGATGATCAGGTCAACGAATGGATTCAGAAAATGAAGGCGGCCGACAGCATCATTATTGGTTCCCCTGTGCATTTCTCGGCCATCGGCGGCACGATGAAATCGTTTCTCGACCGGGCGTTTTATGTAACCGGCGTCAATAACGGCATGCTGCGGCACAAGGTCGGGGCTTCGGTAGTCGCGGTACGACGATCAGGTGGTCTGCCGACCTTCAATCAGCTCAATAATTTCTTATGTTATGCCGAGATGTTGATTCCGACATCAAACTACTGGAACGTGATCCATGGAACCCGGCCGGGCGAAGCAACCCAGGACGAAGAAGGAAAACAGATCATGCGGACGCTCGGCCGAAACATGGCCTGGCTGATGAAGGTGGTAAAGCAAGGCAAAGAGACGATTGCGCCGCCGGAAAGAGAGGGCAAAGTCTATATGAGCTTCATTCGCTGAGCATCGATCTCCAAAAATTATACATTCAAGTGATTCATCATGGAACTACTGGAAACGATCAAAACCAGAAGGAGTATCCGTCAGTTTCAAGACAAGCCTGTTCCGGAAAGCCATATCAGGACCATCATCGAAGCTGCGATGATGGCTCCTTCGGCGGGAAACCAGCAGCCCTGGCATTTTGTCATCGTCTCGGACCGGGCAAGACTCGACGCAATCCCCTCTTATCATCCACATAGCAAAATGGTGTTCCAAGCGCCGGTTGCGATCCTGATCTGCGGCGATCCTGCCGGAAAACCCTGGCCGGATTATTGGGTGCAGGACTGCAGCGCAGCCACCCAGAATTTGCTTCTGGCCGCAAGAGACCTGGGCTTGGGAACGGTCTGGGCCGGAATCTATCCGGCTGAAGATCGCATGGCTGGCTTCCGGAAATCGTTCGCGATTCCGGAGCATGTTTTTCCTTTCGCCTTGGTTCCGGTTGGTTGGCCGATCGGGGATTTCCATTTTACCGACAGAGTCAGACCGGAATTGATCCATAATGAGGTTTGGTAGGGGTATTGGCAGGATGTCACCGCCTGCAGCAATGCCGGCGGATATCAAGCCATGGCAAATTGGTCAGCAGATTGCTGACCAATTTGCCGATCCTGATAACTGAGTGAAAATACCATCACGAGAAGAGTCCTTCATCTCGAAATGCAGAGCGAAGGTCGGCAGTTAACCGGCGACCTTCGCTCTCACGCCAGAGCCTTTTGACGTACTCGTAGAGAGCAAACCCATTCAAAAGAGTGCGTCTTCGATAATGACTTCGGTCAACAGTGATTAATTTACAATTGTATTTTGCTCGGACAACTGGTATCAGGGATTACAATTCCCCTGCAAGACGTTCCCAAGAAAGCGATAATCGAGATACTTTCCAACACAACCGACATCTTATAATAAGGAGTAAGCCATGACCCAAGCAAAAAACGGCGACAAAGTATCCGTCCACTATACAGGCACACTTGCCGATGGCAGCATATTCGATTCAACCGAGGGAGAAGAGCCTTTGGTGTTCACTCTCGGTGACGGCGACATCATCGAGGGCTTTGAGGAAAGCATCCTGAATATGTCGCCAGGCGAGAAAAAAACCGTTTCACTGGCACCGGAGAAGGCGTACGGGGAACGAAATGAAGAGATGGTGATGGAGGTTCCTCTGGCAGAGATGCCCGCCGACCTCGACCTTGAAGTTGGCGATGAGCTTGAGCTTACCGACGAAGATGACCACCCTATGCTCGTTACCGTCAGCCAATTGAGCAAAGATACCGTCACCCTCGATGGCAACCCTCCTCTTGCAGGAGAGACTCTGACCTTTGAGCTTGAGCTGGTAAAAATCGGCTAGCCGAGGGAAAATATGAAGAAAACATTCAGCTTGACCCACCCGAAAATCAGAAGGGACAGACTCGTAGAGGCTGTGAGACACGATGTCAAAAAGTACATAAAGAGAGAACGCAATAAAAAGCTGCCGGAGGGTGTCGACTTCTGGGATTTCGCCTGCAAATACGGTCCGGTCGAGGGCGAGGCAAAGGAAATTCACGTCGCTGAAATCAATAAATACATCGATGAAGCCGACGCTCAGCAGCTCGAGACGTTTTATCTGGAAATTCTGGCCAAGCCGGGGCGCAGAACAAAAAAGTCGGATAAATGATCGATACCGGCATGAAAGGGTAAGCCGTTGTTAAAAAATAACATGGCCAAGGTAATGCTCAGAACGGTCTAAGGAGCCGTAACGAAATGGATGAAAATGGCCTGGTTATTTCGTAACGGCTCCTAAATTGCCTTTATCCGATCAGGCTGGTCCCGGCATCGCCACAGTGAAACCGGAACTTGACCTTCCCTCGAGCCATTCGGTAAAAGTCGCAATATCCATCGGCTTGCCATAGAGGTAGCCCTGTCCGTAATGGCACCCCAAAGCGCGGAGGAAATCCTCCTGATGGTGTTTCTCCACCCCCTCGGCAACAATCGTCAGCCCAAATTGTCTTGCCATGAGCACAATGGTCTCAATAAGTTTTTCGTCGTCCCGGTCGATACCGATCCCGGAGACAAAGGACATATCGATTTTCAGCGTGTGGAGGGGGATCTGTTTCAGATACTGCAGGGAAGAATAACCGGTCCCGAAATCGTCGATCGAGATGCTGAACCCCAGTTTGCCCAGTTGTTCCAGGGTGCTTCGTGATTGCTCGACGTTTTTCATCAACGACGACTCGGTAATCTCCAATTCGATATACTCGGTCGGCAAACCGCTTTTCGCCTGGATTTCGACAAGTTCCCGGAGGAAATTCTCGGCTTGCAGTTGTGAGGGGGCGAGGTTGACGGAGAGCTTGAGCGAATGTCCCTGCTGCAGCAGCAAGGCGGTTTCGCGAAACGCCTGTTCATAAATCTGTTTTGCCAGGGGGATAATCAGACCGGACTGTTCTGATATCGGTATAAAATCTCCCGGACTGACAAGTTTGCCGTCCGACTTCCATCTGGCCAGTGCCTCCATCCCAATGACATCCCCTGAGATGAGATCCACTTTCGGTTGATAGAACGGCAGAAACTCAAGATTTTCCAGGCCGGACCTGATCTTTGCAAGATAGTGCAGCCTTTTCTTCACCTCGATTTCCATCTCGGTGCTGAAGAAGGAATAACTGTTGCCCGTCGATTGCTTGGCGTTGTAGAGGGCGAGGTCGGCTCGCTTCAGCAGATCTTCCGTTGTTTCGGCATCGGACGGAAATATGGCGATACCGATGCTGAGCGTCATATATATTTTCTGGACTTCCAAAACGAATGGCTGTTCAATTATCGAGTTCAGTCGATCGATGACCGGAAGAATATGCTCCATCTCTTCGGTTTCGCTTTGGAAAGTCAGAACGAATTCATTCCCTCCCATTCGTCCCAAAGTATCCTCCGCCCGTACCGTCGGCAGGATTCTCGCAACAAATTCCTTCAAAAGAAGATCACCGGCTTCATGTCCTATCGAATCGTTTACGGTCTTGAAATTGTCGAGATTAAAGATCATGCAGACAATGACGCCGCCATGCCTTTTGCAGGACGAGAAGGCCTGGTGCATGCGCTCCAGCACGAGCAGTCTGTTGGGCAGCTCGGTCAGGTGGTCGTGGTAGGCGAGGAAATGAATTCGCTCCTGCTGCCGAACCAGGGTGGTGATATCATTGAACACTGCGGCATAATGGGAGGTCTCGCCATGAATGTTCCGGATAGCCGAAATAGTGAGCCATTCCGGATAGATTTCACCGTTTTTCCGCTTGTTCCAGATTTCACCGCTCCAGAAACCTTTCTCCCGGATATTTTGCCACATGTTTTGATAAAATTCAGCATGATGACGATCGGATTTCAATATTTTCGGAGTCCTGCCTATTGCTTCCGCCACCGCATATCCTGTTATTTTCTCAAAGGCCGGGTTAGCCTGGATAATGGACCCCTCGGCGTCGGTGATCGATATTCCCTCGACAATATTGATAAAAACTTCCTTGAAAATACTGAGATCGAGGGCTGTTTGCTTTTGCTCCTCAAGAAGTTCAGCCAACTTTCGGTTAGACTCATGTAAATGCTGCACATAGTTTTTAAAATATTCCGACAATTCCTCGATTTCGTCCTTGTTCGAGATTTCAGGGATGGTCAGGCTGGAGTTGGACGAATGGCTGGAGAGGTGGGTGAGCAGATGGTTGAGCGGTGCGGCGATGGATTTGCTGAGGTAGATCGAAACGACGATGCTGGCTACAATAGCAATGGCAAAAAGACTGAGAAAGATGTTTCGCAATGTCCGGAGAGGGGCATAGAAGTCTTCGGTATTTCCGGTAGCGGCGACAAGCCAGCCGAACTCCTCGATAGTCGAGAAAACTGAAATTTTCCGGTCTTTCCTGCCGTCCTTCGGATCGACCCAATCGTAAGTATGCTGCCCGGTTTTATCATTGATGAAACTTTGCAGTAAAGCGGTATTATCATCTTGCAGGTCATGGATATTTCCAGAGAGAGAGGGATGGGCGAGGATCTCTCCTTTTTGGTCAAGGACCACCGGATAACCTTCCTTTCCGATTTGTATCGCCAAGACCTTTTCGCGGAAGTCGTCAATGTTGATCAACTGGGAAAGCTCATCCCGATACGCGGTTACGGAAACAATCCAATCCCAGGGCGCGAAGTAGTCCATCGAGAGGATCTTCTGTCTTGCCTCCGGTTCGCCGGGATTTTGCCATTCATATTCGACAAAGCCGCTTTTGCGGTCGATCTGCATCTGTGCCAACCAATGATCCTGCATATCCGCTCCAACCATTTCGGCATTGGGATGGACGACGATCCTTCCATTGGAATCGATAATGTAAATATATCCGGAGCCGGCGAGCCGTTGGGCGAGGAGAATGTCTTTCGCCCGAAGCTCGGCTTCCTGCCTGGTGAGCATGCCGGCCTGGTGTTGCCGGTCGAGGTCCCTGATAATATTTGTATTCTGTTCCGACAGTGAACGGAGATAATTGCGAATGGAGAGTGTGGCAGAGGTTTCGACGACCTGACGGACGCCGGCGACGGTGGTGTTGAGGTTTTCTTCCAGACGCTCGGTGAGAATGTTTTTTATGAGCATATAGAATATCAACGTTCCGACTATGAACAGCGAAAACAGCACTCCAGCCAGAGTAATAAAGATCTTAAAGCTCAGCCGCGATTTATTGAATATCCGCATGGAGGAAAACTCCTTCCTCTAAATCTAAAAAAAATCAAAATGTACATACGCCAAGGCACCAGTCCCATTAAGTTTCTCCAGCATATATAAAACGAATGGGAATTGTCAAATTACCGGTTGAAATACCTGTGTCTCGCGCAAACCGGCTTTGATCGGCGCGGCTTCACATTTTTCCCGATCGGAAAATGGAGATGATCAGCCAAAGGCCCAGAATTGTGGCGATACAGTAGCCGGCAGCGCCGAGCATGGTCGTAAGAGAAAAAGTGGACCCGCCCATTGAAACCTCCATTCCCCTGTCAGGAGAATTGAGTATAAGGGAGCCGGCGATGGTTGAGGCGGCGATGATCATCGCCACTACCGCCCGGTTGAGACCTTTTTCGAATTTGGCCATGATGGGGTCCAGACCGCTGTGGCGGAGTTCGATACTGTGTCCGCCCTCGGCGGTCCGCTTGAAGATGGCATGGACGAACCTGGGCATCATTTTCAGATAAAAACCCATGTTCCGGGTGTCCCGTCCCAGGTTTTTCAGGAGGTTCTGGGCGTCGTATCCCCGCTGCACCAGCTGTCTGGCGTAGGGCCGGGTGACTTCCAGGATGCTGGCGTTGCTGCCCAGGATCTTGCCAAGGCCTTCCGTCTGGACGAAGGTCTTGAGTAAAAGGAGCAGGTTCCTGGGAAACCGGATGTGGTATTTGTACGCCAGCCGCATCACCTGTTCGTAGACATCCTTTACCGCGATGGTCTGGAGGGACCGGCCGTAGAAAGGTTCGCTCATGTCTTTCAGATCCGTTCGGAACCGCTTCAGGTCGATGGAATCGTCGTCGATGATGCCGGCGTCCCGGAAGGCGTCCATGACCATGTCGTAGTCGTGTTCGGCATAGCCGAGAAAAATGTTGGCCACCTGCATCATGGTCTCCTCGTCAAGATAGCCGATGATGCCGAAATCGACCAGACTGACACGGCCGTCGTACATGACGAGGGTGTTGCCGGGGTGAGGGTCGGCGTGGAAAAAGCCGAAATCCATCAACTGTCGGGAAAACGACCGCAAGCCGATCATGGCGATCTCTTTAGGGTCGATCCCGGCCTCGCGGATTGTATCGACCTGATCCATTTTAATGCCGTCGATATACTCCATGACGAGGACCGATCTGGCCGTATAATCCCAGTAGACACGGGCGGTGTAGATTTCCGTGCTGCCCTCGAAATGAGCGGCGAACTTCTCGATATTGCCGCCCTCGATATACATGTCCAGCTCCCGGAAAATCGTTCGTTCGAATTCCTTGACCAGATTGACTGCTCCGATCACGCGGGCAAACTCGAACATTTTTTCCAGCTTCCGGGCGAAATACAGCATGACGTGGATGTCTTCGCGGATCTTTCGCTCGATTCCCGGCCGAATGACCTTCACCGCCACCCGGTCGCCGTTCATGAGCCGGGCTTCATGGACCTGGGCCACCGAGGCGGCGGCCATGGCCTCGGTGGAAAAATCTGCAAAGATGCCGTCAATCGACTTCCCCAGCTCTTCTTCCACCACCGCTTTGATGGACGCAAAAGATACCGGCGGAACATTGTCCTGAAGCTTCTTGAACTCCTCGGTATATTCAGGAGGAAAGACATCGGCCCGGACACTCATCAACTGACCCAGCTTGATGAAACTGGGGCCCAGTTCCTCGAGCATCCGGCGGATTCGAACGGGCGAGTGAAATCCCGGCCTGATCGTCGGGCTTTCTTCAGCGTCAATGTCGCCTGCTGCCCGACCTCCTCTCGACATGCTTTCGATCACATTGCCGTAGCCATGTTTGGCGAGAACCCGGGCAATGGCGCCGAAGCGGCGTATTCCTTTCATATGATCTGTTTTCCTGTCAGTGGCATTTTGATATTCCGGCTCCTGCTTTTCATAGTAGCATTATTTTGCTTTTAATCTGATGAATAATTGTCAGGAAATTGCTCAAAAATACGATTTTTCGCAAGAGATCGATGTAATTATATGCTATTACAACTTTTACAGTTCAGATAAGACCGGCAAAGTTTCAACACCTCCTTCCCATACCTGGAAAACCATTTTAACAGCCTTGAGAGGAATCCCATGAGTGAAAAAGTATATTGGATTGAAGCAACCGATAACGAACAGGATGAACTGCTGTGCGACAGGCTCAAGATGTTGATCCGGGCTGAAAATCTGCTGGAATGCATTGCCGCTCAAGATATCACTGCCGTAAAGACCCATTTCGGCGAGTCGCAGAAACTCGGATACGCCCGACCACTCTACCTGAAGATGCTGGGCGAATGCATCAAAGATCGGGGAGGTGTTCCGTTTCTCACAGAAACATCTACCCTCTACAAAGGAAACCGAAGCGACGCCATCAGACATATCGCCCATGCCCACAGCCAGGGTTTTGATTATGCTTCGACGGGAATGCCGATCATCATGGCCGACGGCCTGTGCGGCGACGAGGAATATGTCGTGCCGATACAGGGGAAAGCCTATTCTGCCGTTCACATCGCCGCGCTTTTCGCCAAATGCAATGCCCTGGTTATGGTCTCCCATTTTACCGGCCACCTCGCCGCCGGTTTCGGGGCAAGCTTAAAAAATCTCGGCATGGGATGTGCCAGCCGTAAAGGTAAAATGGAACAGCACTCCACGGCCAAACCCAAAATCGTCGCAAAAAAATGCACCGGTTGCGGGACCTGTGTCAAATGGTGCCCCCAGGATGCCATAACATTATGCGAAGAACTGGCGGTGATGAATACCGACATATGCATCGGCTGTGGCGAATGCCTGGCCATGTGCCGCTTCGATGCGGTAAAATTCGACTGGGGAGCGACCTACGAAGACCTGCAGAAGAAAGTGGTCGAGCATGCCATGGGAATCTGCTCCCTGTTTCGGGACAAGACCCTGTTTGTCAATGTTCTGACCCGAATCTCAAAAGACTGCGACTGCATGGGACATACATTCGAAAAGATTGCCCCGGATATAGGCATTCTCGTCTCCCGGGACCCGGTGGCGCTGGATGCCGCTTCCCTCGATCTCGTGGAAAAACAGGCCGGGAAGACGCTTGCGCAGCTGGCTTATGACATTCCATACCGGTTCCAGCTCGACTATGCCGAAGAACTTCATTTCGGTAATAGGGAGTATGAGCTGATCAAGGTTTGATTATCCTGGCGTGCGAATTGCCTCTCGCCTTCGCACGCCATATTCTATGCAGCCAGACAGCTTCGAAAATTCGTTTCGGCTCCCCCCGCCTAACATAATTTAGATAATGCGGTGACCCGTATAGCAAAATAATCAACCGTAGTTATAACTACTTTATTATCATGTCCTTTTTGCGCCAAATTGGGGCAGGCTAAATTACATCTCGATTGATAGTGTCGTCAGTACGGACCTCACTTGAGGATATGCCATGACCGCCAGTGATCTTTCCAAGCACATTCACGATCCCGCCCGACTCGCCGCACTTCGGAGAGTCGCCCTGCTGGATTCTCCCACCGAAGAGGCTTTCGACCGTCTTTGTCGACTGGCCGTAAGCGTCGTAAACTCACCGGTCGCCCTGGTCTCGCTCATCGACGCCGATCGCGAGTTTCTCAAAAGCTCGATAGGCCTGCCTGAGCCATGGCGTTCCCGTCGCGAATTGCCATTTTCACATTCCTTCTGCATATATAACCGATTTGCCGGTCAGCCCCTGCTCATCGAGGATGCACGAGTGCACCCGCTTTTCAAAGACAACCCGGCAATTCGGGACCTCAATGCCATCGCTTATCTGGGGTTTCCTTTGGTTTGCTCGAATAACTACATTTTAGGGACGTTCTGTGTCATAGATTCGAAACCAAGGCAATGGAGTGCGAAGGAAGTCGCTCTCGTCCGGGATTTGACCGCAGCGGTTATCAGTGAGATCCAACTGCGAACGGAAATATTATTGAGAAACCAGGCCGAGGAGCAACGCGACGATCTTACCGAACTGAACAAGCTTCTTCAGCTTGAAATTGCTGCGCGGCAGAAAGCCGAGGAACAGCTTAAAACTCTCAATAATGAGTTGGAACGAAGAGTTGAAGAACGCACCCGCGACTTGCAGGAAACGCAATCACAATACCTGCATGCTGAAAAACTGGCTGCCATCGGCAAACTCTCCGCCTCTATCGCCCATGAATTCAATAATCCCCTGCAGGGCATTTTGACCATCCTCCAAGGCTTTAACAAAACGGTGGAACTGGAAGAACAGGACAAGAAGCTGCTGCACTTGGCTATCAGCGAAAGTATTCGGATGAAAAACCTGATTCTCAGTCTCCAGAATTTTTACCGTCCGTCATCGGGCGAGAAAATTCTCATGGATGTGCATGCGGCCATCGATTCCTTGCTGTTGCTTTGCAAGAGCGAATTCAAGCACAAAATGATTACCATGGAATTGCACTACGCAAAGAGGATGCCGCAGATCATGGCGATTCCGGACCAGATCAAACAAGTCTTCTTAAATCTGTTGAACAATGCCGCGGATGCCTGTCCGGACGGCGGTGTGATCACGATAACCACCTGCCATGAAGAGGAAAGAGTAATGGTTGCAATCAAGGACAACGGTGTCGGTATTGAGCCTGACAAGGCAAACCTGATCTTTCAGCCGTTCTACACTACAAAACCTGAAGTCAAAGGCACAGGCCTTGGCTTATCGGTCTGCCATGGCATTGTCCAGGTACATAAGGGGGAAATTCGTGTTGAAAGCCGGCCTGGTGCAGGCTCGACCTTCACTGTCCTCCTGCCTGTCAGTGAATGATAATCCCCTCAAAATAGATATCACAGACAAAGGTCCGATCAGCCCCCCCCCTCTTTATGACTGTTAGGTTGTAAGTCTATCAGGTGTTTCTTTTGAAACGGTTGAACTCGCGACCACCCGACTAATTCAGAGATTTGGGTCATTGACCAACCGCTCAAAGGAACAATATTTGATAATATTTGTCATAAGGTAGATCAAAGAACCAGAATGGCGTCCTTATCAACAAGAGAGGGCTCAACCGCCCACTCGAGGGGATCCAATGAAACTCTCAACCTTCATCCGGGAAAATATTGAAGCCATCCTTCAGGAGTGGGAACAATTCGCCGTCTCGATCCAACCCGAAAATGGCGGCATGGATAAAAATGCTCTCCGCGATCACGCCAGACTTATGCTGGAAGATATTGCCGATGATCTTGTTTTGCCGGAGAGTCAGCATGAGCACACTGAAAAATCGAAAGGTCGGGACATGAAATTTGTTCCTGCCAGCGCGGCCGAAGAACATGGTCTGGCGCGCTTGAGTTCCGGTTTCGGCATTACCGATGTGGTAAGCGAGTATAGGGCTCTGCGCGCAAGTGTTATTCGACTCTGGGACTGTTACAAACCTCAAGAGCCAATGGACAGCAAGGATCTCATTCGTTTCAATCAAGCTCTGGATAAAGAGATCAAGGAGGCCGTCAGCAGCTTTTCCGATGAAAAAGAACGACAAATCCGGCTTATTGAAACTATTCTTTCAACGTCCTCGGATCACGGCTATATCTTGGACCTGGACGGCAGGTTTGTGCATGCAAACAAACCCATGCTCAAAATCTTCAATCTCTCATTAGATGAATTGGCAGGGAAATCGCATTTCGACCTCGGTTTTTCCACAGCGTCGGCGATACAGGATAATGTAAAGCAGGTTATACAAAAGGCGGAAAAGCGCAGTGGTGAAGTGAAGTATACTTTGTCTTCCGGGGAGGAAAGGCATTTCGAGTATGTCTATTCTCCCGTTCTTGACGGCGAGAAAAAAGTTGAAGCTGTTGCTGCCACCGAACGGGATGTCACTCAACGTAAGCGTGTAGAGGAAGCGTTGCGACAGAGCGAAATTCGTCTTCAGGCTGCAAATGAGGCACTCGAGGAGCAGAACGAAGAATTGATACGCCTTTGGTATAAATCCCAACAGGCAGAGGACGAGGTGAAGAGGGTTAACCGGGAGTTGACCCTGCAGACCGCCGAGTTGGCGGCTACAAATACACGGATAGAAAATGAGAAGCATCTTCTCACGGCTGTAATGGAAGCTTTGCCGGCAGGAGTCGTCCTTACCGACAGATCCGGCGCCATTATCCATGCAAATAAAGCCGTTGAGATGATATGGGGAGGGGCGCTGCCGGAGATTCGCTCCGTCAAAGATTATTCTTTTTTCAAGGGATGGTGGGCCGACACGGGAAGGCTTGTAGCCCCTGAGGAATGGCCGGCGGCCATAGCTGTACAGCAAGGAAGGGCCACGCTCGGGCAGATGCTACGTGTTCAGCGATTCGACGGCACAGAGATTGTTATCATCAACAGTGCCTCTCCTGTGTACGATACTGAAGGAGATATCGTCGGGAGTGCCGTGGCCATTCTTGATGTCACGGAGCTTAAACGGGTAGAAAACGCCCTCTACGAGAGCGAGCAGCGCCTGCGGCTGTTCATCGAGCATGCCCCGGCGGCGCTTGCGATGTTCGATCGGGATATGCACTATCTGATTGCCAGTCGACGCTGGTTGCAAGATTACGAGTTAGGAGACCGCGACTTGAGTGAAAGGACATTCGGTGAGATCTACAATATACCCGAACGATGTAAAGAAGCCCTCCGCCGTGGGCTTGCAGGTGAGGTGCTGAGAGAAGAAGAGGACCGTTACGAGCGGCCTGATGGAACGGTCTGGTGGGTGCGTTGGGAAATCCGCCCCTGGTACACCATGTCGGCAGATATTGGCGGCATCGTCGTCTTCACTGAAAATATCACCGCACGCAAACAGGCTGCTGAACAGCTCCAGTCTCTCAATGATGAACTGGAGCGAAGAGTTGAGCAACGTACACGTGAGCTTCAGGAAAAACAATCACAGTATCTGCATGCTGAAAAGCTCTCGACAATCGGCAAATTGTCCGCCTCTGTTGCCCATGAATTCAATACCCCCCTGCAAGCGGTTACGATGATACTTAAAGGACTGAGAAAAAATGCGATACTGGAAGAAGAGGATCGGAGTTTTCTGGACTTGGCTATTGGCGAAAGTGAACGGATGAAAAATTTGATTCGTAATCTTCAGGAATTCAACCGACCATCACCGGAGAGAAAGGTGCCGATGGATGTGCATGTGTCTATCGACTCCTTGTTGTTGCTGTGCAAAAGCGATTTCAAGCGAAAAGGGATTTCTGTAGTACTGAATTACACTGAGGGATTGCCGCAGATCCGTGCGATTCCCGACCAGATCAAGCAAGTCTTTCTCAATCTGTTGACCAATGCCGCGGACGCCTGCCGGTTTGGCGGGAAGATAACGATAAGTACGTGGCAGGAAGGCGAGAACGTCGCCGCGGCGATTAAGGACAACGGCATCGGAATTGAACCTGAAAAAATCAGTGTGATCTTTAAACCGTTCTATACTTCGAAGCCTGGTGTGCAGGGAACAGGTCTGGGTTTATCTGTCAGTAATGGTATCGTTCGAAATCATCAAGGCACAATTCGTGTTGAGAGCGAGCCGGGAGCAGGCTCGACCTTCACCGTCCTGCTCCCAATCAATGAAAAATAATCAGTTATAAATACGCGAACGTTCCTCTACGCTTACGAGAGCAGAAAGATCTTCGGCCCAGGAAGAGGCCCTGTTTTTAGTGATAACAAAACAAAGTCGTCCATTGGCGACCGGCGGTTCGCTGATGACAGGCAGGGGAACAGGTTCATGTAGATTATTCCTATATTCTGATCGATTTACCGAATAACGGGCGAAGGCTCTGAACCCGTCAAGCGGATCCTCTAAACCCACTACATCATCCATCTCAAATACATCATCCATCTCAAATTCTTCATTAAACATATTCATTCCCCCCAGGAATAATTTAATAAAAAAGGTGCCACTCTACAGGTATCCCGCTGAATATGCGCTAATTTATCCAGGCAATCAAACCAGTTCCGGGTCAAAGAGAGAAATTCAGTTATAAAAACGTGTACGTTCCTCAACGCTTACAAAGCCGGAAAGATCTTCGGCCCAGGAAGACCTTCTGTTTTTAAGTCGTCTCTTGGTAAATTGCCGCTTAGGTGGTGAAACAGGTTCTGACGAAACATAACTGCCATGAACTTTATTCATTGAGCGATCTATAAAGGCTTTGATCAATTCGAATACCTGGTCCAATCTCAATTCGTCATCCATCTCCAATTCGTCATTCATCCTATTCTTCCCCCCCAGGAATAATTTAATGGAAGGGGTCACTATACCCAACAGAATTGAATGAGTAAATCCTTGATTATACTAAAATTTGAATAGGTGTTTATACCTATGCGCAAAGCTGGCCTCTTACAAAAAAGAAGGAAAGATTGATAGCTGCCTGGTGGAACCCATCGAAATAGCACCGATTATGAAGCGGGCTGTACATACTGGCAACTCACGCCCCAAAAAGGGGGGGGCAAGTACCTTCACTAATTTTTTTCTAAACGATCCATTCCCAATTGCATAGATCTCCCCCGCTCCCTTGATATCGCTGTTCGTCCTTTTACTTCTCACTTGCCCGGTGGACTCCACTCCAGCCGGCCGGTCGCGATGGCCTGACCGGCTCGTGACAATAATTTTCAATCTACATTCTCCGAATACAAATCCATGTTCATGGAATTGAAGTGATCATGAAGCTCAGTCCATATATTCGTCCAGACAAGCAAAACCTGCAGCACTATCGGTGTCTTAAAGGATCGGGAGGGAACCTCTCCCACCTTGATCGGCTATTTCTTACCTTTTTCCCATTACCCTTCCTTCCATACTGCAACAGGCTGTAATTAAACACTTCCAATAAGATAATTATCCCCGGAAGACACAAATAATACGGCAGGAATAACGCGGGCACGAAACTTGCTTCAACAGGACAGCACGAGTGTTTCAAATGGCAAGCCGGAGTTTCGACCAGATTGGTCGTTCTTCGGGAACCTTGCAAGAACCTAAGACAAAAGGATGAATAGAAATGAAGAAATCAATTATGAAAAGCGCGTTGTTAGCGGTCGTCGGAGCTTGTCTGGTGGCGGGTAATGCCTTGGCAGAACCATTAATTTTTGGCGATGGCGGCGCCGCATTACAAACGGCTATGAACGGTATGACCGTGACTCCTGACGGATCCAGCTCGACCAATTTCGCGACGGACATGCTGGCGGACAGCGCCGATTCCCATTGGGAAATCAACGCCACGGGTGGAAGTGTTGCGACCATGATGCTCGAAATCGCAGGTTTTGCCGATTACAATATCTTCGGCGTGTACGCTTCCAATGATCCCAGCAACAGGATAAGTCTTTTTGAAGGAGTGGATGGTCCCGGCGCTCAGGCGACTTTATCAATCAAAGACGACGGACAAGTTACTGTTTCGAAAACAAGCCTGGTAAATGGTGAATGGGTTGGAAGCTTTACCTCCTTCGATTTCGGCTTCACCAGTTTCGGATACTTTCTCGAAACCCCGGAAGACGGAGGATTGTTTTTTAGCGACACCAGTCTGAATGGCGACGGCCTCGACCATATGGCGGCGTACCAGGGTCAGGGAGACATGCTCAAACTGCCCAATGTGACAAAAGGGCTCTGGAGCAGCAACGAATATATTCTTGCCTGGGAAGATTTATACGGCGGCGGCGATAGGAGTTATAATGATTTTGTTGTCATGGTCGAATCGGTAACCCCGGTCGCCCCAGTCCCGGAACCGGCAACCATGCTGCTCTTTGGCACCGGTATTGCCGGCCTTACCGGAATGGTGCGAAGAAGAAGAATGAGAAATAAGCAAAATTCCACTCTGTAGTCTCCGAGAAACCCCTATTGGCTTCTTCGTCGCCAACAGGGGTTTCTTGTTTTTTATCTAAATCGTATTTTGGCAATATCGGGGGACTGGACTATGACAAACAGGCAACGTTTAGGGGAATTGCTGATCCAGCAACAGCTCGTTTCCCAGGAAACGATTGACCAGGCCCTGCGTGTTCAGGTCGGCGGCAACCGTCGTCTTGGCCACATCCTTGTCGCCATGAAGGTCATTTCCGACGATCAGCTGGCAGAAACACTGGCAAGCCAACTCGACATTTCCCTCTGTAATATTGCCGAAAAATTTTCACCGACAGTGCAGAAGACGTTGCCGCGTTACCTTTGTCGACAATACAGTGTCCTGCCGCTCACCAAAAAAAACAACAATATCCTCGAAGTCGCAATGGCAAATCCTGCCGATGAAGAGGCCAAAGACGATATCCAGCACTATACAGGCATGGTTGTCGAGCCACTCCTCGCACGGTATTCCGATATCGACCGGGAGATCGCCAAGCGCATTCCCCTGGGGCTGAACGATGTGTTTTCACCCAGGTTGAATACAAAATTTACCCGCATCGGCATCTCGGTCTGTCTTATCCTGGTCATTCTGCTTGGCGGCTTCACCTATAAATATGTTCATGAGTCCACCTACGGCACCGTCTCCATAACGGCTGATTCCACTATCTATAAAAACCTCGACCTGATGCTCGGAATCGATAAACATGGGACAATTAATCTTTTAGGCCGTGGAGTTTTTGCCGAAGGCTACTACTCTGTCGCGTTCACTGACCCGAAGGGGCTCCGCACATTCGTTGCCGGCAGGGAGAAAGATTTATCCGATAAACAGAAGATCTGGCTCGACTGGGCAATCACTCAAGCGCTGGCCAACTCTCCGGCCCGATCGCTGGCCGCGGCACAGTAAACGGACGAGACAGGATGCAAAAGAGGCCGAGGTATATCTCTTGTTTTGTCATGTTGAGCTCCGTGCTGGCGGCTGTTTTCACCTCTGCTTTTGCGTCCGCTGCAGACTATTCCTTCAGTTGGTCGGCTAATCCGGAACCGGTCGAAGGGTACAAACTTTACTACAAGAAAGGTGGCGATGCCGGACCTCCATTTGATGGCACAGACTCCGCCAGCGGTCCTTCACCTGTCAAATTCGGCAAGCAGACCTCTTTTGTCGTCACCGGGCTGGCGGACGATGCGACTTATCATTTCTCCCTGACTGCCTACAACGGCAGCGATGAAAGCGCTTTCACCGAGACAGTTACCGTTACCCCCGGGACCGCGACAGCATCGTCCCTGTTTCGACAAAGAACTTTTAGTTTCAACTGGAATTCCGCCGCCGGGACAGGGATAAGCGCATATCGTTTTTTTATAAACGATCGGTTCCTCTGCCAGTCGACCGCCCCTGCCGCAACATCCCTCAGCTGTAAAGCAGATCTGCTGAGCGAGACAATGTTCTTTTCCATGACCACTGTCGACAGCCTCGGCAACGAAAGCGTCAAGTCAAACATCCTCACTTATGTCCCCCCTCTTCCGACCATATCATATCGCTTCGGCTGGGATCCGACTCTTGAGACCGGAATAACCGCCCACCGATTTTTCATAAACGACCAGTTCTTCTGCCAGTCGGCCAATCCTGCCGAAACATCCCTCATCTGTAAAGCGGATCTGCTGAGTGAGATGATGTATTTTTCCATGACCGCTCTCGACAGCCTCGGCTACGAAAGTGTAAAATCGAACATCATTCCATTCGATCCTGCCGAAATGGCTGTTTCACCAGCCGGCTCGTCAGCGACCTTAAGGTGGGCGTACGATCCGGCCGACACTACGGTTTCCGGCTACAAAATATATCAAAACGATATACTTATCGGGCAGATCGCCGACCCGAACGTAAGCGAATATACCAGTTACGGCCCCCTTGATTCGACCAATGTATTCGAAGTGACTGCCTATGACAGCAGCGGTCTCGAGACCAAAGTCGCCAGCACCGTCACCTACCCGGCAGGCACGACGACCGGCACCCTGACTGCAGTAATTATTACCAACAGTCAGAAGGGTGAAACGCCTCTGGCAGTCAACTTCGACGGCGGCGCATCCTCCGGACCCGTCAGCAGTTATACCTGGTCTTTCGGCGATGGCGATGCAGCAAACGGAGCAGTCGCCTCGCATACATATCAATTCGCCGGAACCTATACAGCCACCCTCAAAGTTGCCGATACCGCAGGATCGTCACAATCCACAAGCATCACCATCAGCGGCACCGCATCGACATCGGACCCCACCCCCGGCAGCGCTCCAGTTGCCGTCATCTCTTCGTCAAGCGCTGTAGGAACTGCGCCATTTACCGTCATTTTCGACGGCCTCGGGTCGACTTCTTCATCCCCGCCACTTACCTATTCGTGGGATTTTGGCGACAGTTCGATTGCCGAGGGCAGTTCTGTCGCCCATACATATACTCTCGCAGGCACCTATTCCTCCAGCCTTACCGTCCGTGACAGCACCGGCCGAACCGACCAGGTCAGCACTCCGGTCATCATAAGTTCCGCCCCGGTGCAGACGACAAACCAGCTGCCGAAGTCCTCTTTCACGGCAACACCTGGCTCCGGCGCCTCGCCCCTCACGGTGACCTTCGATGGTTCTGGATCGAGCGATGCCGACGGTTCGATAAAAAGCTATCAGTGGAGTTTTGGCGACGGAACGACCGCAGCCGGGATTTCGGCACAACATACATTTACCGATATTGCCAATTACACCGTAACCCTTCAAGTAACCGACGATAAGGACGGATCCGCCGCGTCGAGCCAGGTCGTTTCAGCCCGCGCCGCCGACGCAGTCGAATTCTACTTTGAACTCTGGGAGATCCAGGTCGACCATAACTGGACCAGGTTTAACTTCCACCAGCCGTTCACCGACCCGGTGGTTGTGACAGGCCCCCCGAGCTTTAATGAATCCGATCCGACAACTGTCAGAGTCAGAAATATCGACCCCACCGGCTGCGAAATCCGACTCCAGGAGTGGGAATACCCGGACGGCGTTCATGCCCCTGAAACCCTTACTTTTCTCGTTATGGAAAAAGGTGCTCACATCATCGACAACGGCAGTAAAATAGAAGCAGGGACATTTATCGGAGCGACCTCATTCAAAAAGATCGATCTGCAGAACAACTATATCAGTCCCCCGGTCATTCTCTTCCAGGTAATAACCGATAATGAGGTGGATGCAGTTGCCGGCCGACTGCGCAATACCACCACCAGTTCCTTTGAGCATACGATGCAGGAGCGCGAAAACACCCCAACCGCCCACGGTGCCGAAACAATCGGCTATATTGCCATGGAACCTGGATCAGGTGCAATGTCAGGTCTGCCTTACGAAGCGGATTTCACCGCACAGACGGTCACCGACAGCTGGTCCGACCTTGCCTTCCGCACGGCTTTTCCCGACCAGCCGCTTCTGGTTGCCGGCATGCAGACACATATTGAAAGCGACCCGGCGGTATTGCGCAGCCGGAATACCGCCGAAAACACCTATCAGATCAAAATCGAGGAAGAACGTTCCGCAGACGAAGAAACCAAACACGCAGCGGAAGTCGTCGGTT
This sequence comes from Desulfobulbaceae bacterium BRH_c16a, assembly GCA_000961725.1. Classification (GTDB taxonomy): domain Bacteria; phylum Desulfobacterota; class Desulfobulbia; order Desulfobulbales; family Desulfocapsaceae; genus Desulforhopalus_A. The sequence continues at coordinate 32,245 of LADS01000035.1, read as the reverse complement.
ATCTCGCCATCGGAAACGAGGCGCAGCCGCCGGAGTCGGGCGCACCCATATCCTGGATGAAAAAAATCACCTTCACCTGGGAAATCGAGAACAGCTCAGCCGTCATCGGTTACAGGTTCCATGTCAACGACAGCATCCTGTGCGAAAGCACAAATCCTGCCGACAGGCAGTCAGCCTGCGAGACAGCGCTTCTTAACCAAACCATGAATTTCACCATGACCTCAGTGCTGCTCGACGGCTCGGAGAGCGAACCTGCCGCCGTTCTCAGTATCAGCCCGGAAGACTATCCGGATTTATTTGGCATACGCCTTGTCACGTATATCTGGGAATACGACACCGCGCTGGAAAGCGGCATCAGCGGGTTCGGCTTGTATATCAACGATAACCTTTTTTGCGAAACAATGAACCCAGAAGACAGGCAACTGACATGCAAGACACAACTCGACTCAAGCGCCAATGCATTTACAGTACGTGTGAGAGGAGTAGACGGCGCCGAATCCGGCGCCTCCAACAGCCTCGAATTCGTCCCCTAGCGGTATGATGCATTCCTTAAAGGTAGAGGACATAGCCGAATATTCTCATCTCAATCCGATAATTCCGATCATGCATAAAAAACCAGTATTACCAGCAACCACATGGAGGACGAAGATGGTTCCAAATACACTTCCGGCAGCAGAAAATAACAGACCTCCAGGCAACTCTCTTCTGAAGCTCACCTTTTACCTGGCCATTTTGTTTCTAAGCAGCGCAGCATTAAACGGTAATGCAGCGACAGCCCCCCCCGGTTACCTTAAATCGGTTGCCATTACCGACGCCGCCGGCACCAATGCCCCGCCCACGGCGGTCATCTCTTACAGCAATGCCGGCGACCTGTATACTTTTGACGCCTCTCAATCCTCGGATACCGATGGTTCCATAGTTTCATATAAATGGAAATTCGGCACCGATGCTTTGGTGGAGGGCATGCAATCGAGCTATAAGGTTGTTGCCAGTCCTACTCTGGTAACCCTGACGGTGACCGACAGCAAGGGCGGCGTGGCGATAACCCAGACGGAAATCACTTCCATGGCGCCGTTCGAAACAATTGTCGATGACGCAGACACCGCCGCTTTCAAAACATCCGGCAGCTGGACTCAGGCAACGCATGCTGCAGGTTATTACGGCGTAGGGTATAAATCGATACCGGCAGGCACAGGCAGTTCGACAGCGACATGGACACTCACCCTGCCAACCAGCGGTACCTATCAAGTATTTTGTTACTATACAGCCTCCAGCAACAGGGCCTCCAATGCCCCTTACATTCTAAAAAACAACGGGGAGGAAATTGCCCGCGTTGCAGTAAACCAGGAGATCAACGGCAGGATTTTTTTTCCTATCGGCTCTTATGCCCTCACCAAGGGAACGCTTGAGATTATCCTGACGGATGGCGGTAACGAGTACGCTATTGCCGATGCGGTAAAAATAGCATATGTCCCTTAAGCAGAAAAAAAAATCAGAACATTTGAATTGCGCAGCGATTTTTTATGACATGGAGATCACTTCGATGCTCAACTCCCACACATGGTCTCCCGGCATCGGTGACCCAACTCTCATCGGCTGGGCCACGTTTGGTGCGTATCTCTTTACCGCTCTTCTCTGTTTTCATGCCTCAGAAAGATGTCGTCAGCCGTCAAGAGCAATCCCCTCCGGCAGCCACCTAACATTTGCCCGCAGGCTTTGGCTTTCGCTGTTCCTGGCCTTCCTGTTTCTCGGAATAAATAAACAATTGGACCTGCAATCACTGCTGACCCAAACAGGAAGACACATTGCCCACCAGTTCGGCTGGTTTGCCGAGCGCCGCAAATTCCAGGCCGTCTTTGTTGCCGGCCTGGGACTCTTTTCAATCTCCATGCTTTTAATGTTCGCGGCAGTATTCAGGTTTTCAGCCAAGGCGGAACGGTTTGCCCTGGTGGGAGCTGCGGCGATACTCGGCTATGTGCTCATCCGAGCCTCGACTATTCATCACTGCAATACATTTCTTTCCGGCCAACTCATCGGCAAGCAGCTCATCTGGATTCTTGAAATATGCGGAATAGGACTTGTCTCCTTCGCAGCCCTGCTGAGGAGTCAACAACGTAATATGCATAATCGTGGCGGCACTCTCACACCCTTGAGTGGAGGATATACATCGAACAGATGAAAATATCCTATGATGTCGTGAACTGATTATAAAATAATTCTCAACTCTCTTATCAATCACAAACGGGTACGTGCATGCTATTCACACATAAGATCCTCCTGCCGATTTCGATTTTGCTGATCCACACGCTTTCTGTCAGCAGCCAAGCAGGTTGCGATTGTCGATCAACCGATTCCGCTACCCCCTGTACCGGTCAGTCTATTTACATGTCGGTTCCGGCGGGCACCCCCAACGGCGGGACGGCTGTAAACTCCGAATACACGTGGAACTTCAACTCCAGCGGAGACAACGCACGTTGCGGACAATTCGCCAATGGAGATTATTGGCTCGCCCCGGCAGAAGGAAAAACTACTGTGACGATAACCGGTATAACCAGCAACGGGACAGTAAGGGCTGATGCCAATCCCACGGTTGAATCGATGGGCTTGCTCGCAGGAACGAGAAATTATGGAAATTACAGCAGCAATGAAAATATCATCCCAAATCTTCCGGTTTCTTATTCTGCCGTTACATCCATCGTAGCCGCAGTCCAGCGCAACGAGGGAATCGAAGGCGGGTGCGGCACCGCAGCAATAACCGGTCAATGTATTGATTCATATCATGTCGTCACCATCCTGCCATCCGTTCCCGCCAAATCGGGATCGGCCATGATCCGACCGAATATAACAGGAAACTCAAAGAAACTCATCAGCCTTGCCGACTTCGATCTGACAAGACTGCCGAGTAAATCATTTTTGAACGGAACCGATGCAACAGGTCTTGAAATTATCAGGCGAAGGTGGTCACACAGTACCGAAATTTTCGGACTTCATAATTCTGCCGGAACTTCGGCCGGATATTGCTCAGAAGGAGGGCGGGCTTATCGGGCACATATTCTTATTGATGACTATGGGGCCGGGACTGCTGCAGCATGGTATAACGATTTGATGATTCTTTTTTCAGACGATCACACAATTGAAGAAAAGCAGCCGGCTTTAACCGCCATGCTTGCCTATGGCCTTGACCTGTATCATGCAATGTATGACGCCCCGCCTGATACAGAGCGTTATTGGGGGACAGGGGCGACCCAACATCCAGGAAAATTCATGCCGCCCGTTTTGCTTGCGGCTCTCATGATCGACCCTGAATATGCCGCTTCACTCAAGACAGCATCATCGCATATTCACGACACCCTCTATACCGGGCCGCTTGAGTTGGCTCAGGTGCATGAAGGAATTAACGGCCCCGTGTGGGGAGATATACCTGCACTGGGTGGTGTAAATTTTCAGGGGTCGTATTGGGCCAATCTTCTGAAATCGCAGTGCTACGACGGTGCCATCGGCACATGTAACGCAGCCATCGGGTCGAAGAATATGTTTGATCCTTATGGTTATATTGACGGCCCGCCCAACAAACCGGGCACAAGTTATTTGGGTTCATCTCTTGGGGTGCAGCGTTCAATGGTGGCGACAATGTTTCTGATGCCGGAGGTATGTGAAATTGTCAACTATGACCAATTGGCAGAGTATGTCGACAGGATAATGAATTATGGAGTCAAAACGGCTGATGATCCATGCGTGACCCCCGACAGCAGGGAGGACTTTGTCAACTGCGACCCTTACAGAAACACGGCCTGCCTTTACTACGGAAAAACCTGGGGATCGTTGACCCCCAGCGACAAACAATCGGCATGTATAACCACGCCAACCCCGCCTTATACCAAAGCCGGCCGTTTTCTATCTATCGACGGGAATAAAATCGCGGCGGTATACACCAGCGGCCAAATAGAATCAAACTGGATAACCATACGGGGTACCAATTCATCCTGTCATGCTCCGGATTCATCCGATCGCTGGGTACCTGCGCCGAGTGGTTTCAACCTTTCACAATAAGAGAGCGGTAGATTGCATCAAGCCTTGTCATTTTCCTCTCCCAATTGAAATGAAGCGATGCATGGAGCAGGGCTGCCTGGCCCATCTTTTGCCGTAGTTCATCATTTTCAACGAGCAGATCCAGCCCAGCCGCTATGCGCTTTGCATATTCATCACTCTCATCGGGAGGTATTTTCAAGCCGCAGGCGTCACTTACCATGTAAGCCGGACCGCCGTAATCACAGGTGACACATGGCAACCCATGCGACATGGCCTCGAGCAAAACCCCGCCGGTAGGTTCTCGAAAACTCGGGAAAACAAAAATATCGGCATTGCTGTAAGCCTGTTCAACCTGCTCGTTGTCGCACCATCCCCGACACCTGATTGTCTCGTTTAATTGAAGTTTTTCTATTAAAATCCGGCATTGCTTCAAGTCGTCGCCATCGCCGATTATGGTAAATGAGACCAGGTGCTTTGTCTCCATGTAAGAAACGGCGCGGATAGCGTCCTGCACTCCTTTCGTTCTGATGACCCTTCCTACAAAGAGGAGTTGAATTTTCCCCTGCTTCGTACGTGGTCTTTTCGCTGACTCCTGATCGGGGAATGTATCAACACCATGCTCGATCTCGATCTCGAACCGTCGAACCGGCAGAGGCTTTAAAAGTTCTGCGACATAGGGAGCCGCCACCAGGACACAATCGGTCCGGCGGTATGAGATGTTCAAGGTGCGGTCGTGCTTTTTCCTCCAATTATCGGTTATTCTAAGAAATTTGTAAGGATGAAATATTTCATGGACTTCACTGCGGAAGGACTCAGGGGTCGGCAATCCCCCGGCCAATGGCCCCCTGACGAGCGGCGGACCGAGTCCACCTGCGGGCGAAGGGTATCGCCATGCGAAGGGATTGAGATGATGAATTATATCGAATGTATTCTCCTGGATGAGTTGCTTGATAAGTTTTCTAGCTTTTCTGAAATACAAAAAATAACCGGGCTTGGCGATAGCCCTGAAACGCTCGAGTTTTTCCGGCACACGGATATCGCACCACTCGATAACGGGTATATCGGGAAATTGCTCTTTTACGCAGCCAAACCTGTCCGGACGACTTACCGAAAACAAAACGACATCATGCCGTTTCGCGATTTCACGAACCCACAGATAGGCAATCCGTGGTTCACTCACATCGTCGCGGTCACAGGCCCAGGTTATTAAAAGTATCTTCATTATTCCTTTAAGCAGGCCAGCAGGCCCGATATGCCCCAACAACCTTGATGAAATGCCGGGCACGCGGCTGGCTTGGCGGATGGACAAGGGCAAAGATCGACCAGGCGCCCGCTCTTGTCAAATTGAAAAACATGAGAATCATATATGCGAACATCCCGGCGAAGAGCCCCCCGTATTTGCGATGCAACCTGACTGTCGCAGCGGTAAGAAGAACATCACGCCGATAATTCAGTTTTTTAACGCTTCCTCCTCCATGGTGGATAATTCTGCCAACCGGAGAAAAAACCACCTTCCAGCCCGCTTCCCTTATTCTCCTGCACCAGTCGGTCTCTTCGGCAAAAAAGAAAAACCTCTCGTCAAAGGATCCGACAGTCTCAAGGAGTTCCCGGCGAACCATAAGGTAACAGCCGCTGACAACCTCCACCTCCCGTTCGTCATCCCTCCGCCACGCCCGCATGAGGTAACGATCGAGAAATGACAGGCCGGGGATTCTGTCTAGTGCGAGAGTCATGATCAAGAGACGAACCAGGGTCGGATATCCTGAGCAGGTATGCTGGATGGTTCGATCCGGGTTAAGAACCTGGCATCCCATTGCACCAGCCCGACTGTTATGCTGCAGATAGTCGACTGAGGCCCTCAGCACACCGTCCAGTACGACCGTGTCTGAATTCAGGAGCAGGATATACTTTCCGCCGCATAAGGCAAATCCCTGGTTATTGGCGGAGGCAAATCCTCTGTTTTCAGGGTTTTCGATCAGTAGAATGTCAGGAAACACCTTCTTGATCATGGCGGCAGAGCCATCCTCGGAATTGTTGTCGACTACGACAACCTCCACAGTCAATCCGGCTCTATTGTCCACAACCGAGGCAAGGCATTCCCTGGTCATCTCCAGGGTATTATACGAGACGACAACAATACTGAGATCATATTGCAAGAGAGCGCCTGACTGTTCCATAACGTTGACAGGAGATGGCTGAATACTGTTCATGCTGGAAATTGCCGGCATGTTTCAATTTCCAGGAAGAAAATCACGAATCGATTTCATGAGCAGCGGCGAAGGATCGATATTTCTTTCCGTCTCTTGACTCTTGCCGATGGCTTCCATGTCGGCAAGCTTCTGCCGGAGTTCGTCTTCGTCAAAGGCCACAGCGACATAATGCAGCGCAAGGAAACGGCTGGCCGTGGCGATCTGATGATCGTTGCGATGCTCGCCAAGAGCCGCTCTGCGCGGCATGACGATGATCGGCGTTGCCGTCTCCAGTGCGGAGATTATTGTACCCATTCCCGCATGGGCGACGACGAGTTGCGCCTCCTGCAGTCTTTGCCTGAATTCGCCCTGCTCCAGAAATTCCTTATATTCAATATGACTGGGGCGATAGGCAGACCGCCCGATCTGGGCGAAAACTTTCTGCTGCCTCTGACCCGCCCACCGGTCCATGGCACGGATTAACCTGTCAAACGGCAGCTGCTCACCGACTGTTACAAAGATCACAGGACTGCCCCCCTGTACAGCGGACCTTCAGGTGTGGCGAGGTGCTCCCATTGGGTAAACCAGAGATCGGCATACCTGCCGGCCATTCGACCGGACATGGAAAGCTGGTCGACATTGGCAATGCTGTCGAGCCAGATGGTCTTTGCGCCCAATTTTTTCCCGAACAGCAGGGCGAAAAACCCGGGCGCAGCGCCGGTCGATACCACGATATCCGGCCGGACCGTCAGGACATGTTTCAACATCACCAACGCAAGCCAGAGAGTCTTCAGCTTGTTCCAGCGACTCGCGTCAGGAACAACGAGAAACCTGGCCGAATCGACTGTAGAACGATACCGCTCTTCGGTAGTAACATAGATTTTTTCCATCCCCTCGAAGGCCGGATTCAAACGATTCAACTGAACCCAGTGACCACCGGAGGAAGCGACAAGCATTATTTTTTTTTTCATTAAACCATTTCTCCATTTTTTTTATTTTTTTGCCTGACTGCCGAATCGCGGCTGCTCTCGTCTCTTTCCCAGGTAGTATTACCTTCCCCGCCGGAATGAAATCTGGCCAGAATTCTCGCAGCCATATTGACATAGAAATAAACTGCAATTTTCGGCCAGAGAGATATCGACTTCGCCAGAGGCAACAGCGCCTTGCCATACGATTTTTCTTCATTTTTCATCATTTCGGGAAATTTTTTCGCCAGTTGGTATCGTCCCCTCCTGCTCCTGGTCTTGATTGCAATCAATCCGCCAAGATCTTCCGGTGCCCGTACCGTTGACCAGCTGTTTTCTGCCAGAAGCCGCTCGTGCGGTCGAAACAATGCCCTGATGTAGCCATCGTCGGCGATCACGTCCGGAAAAGAGTCGAATCGCCGTCGCCCTTGTTCCGACAACGCGTATACGCCTGAGCCGATCATGCCTTCCCGGACGTACGGCAGTTGCTGCCAGAGTTCATAATAGCTCCTGACAGCCCATGAGGCATCGTGGTACTCCATACGCATTGCCGGCGCTGCGGCAAGCTGTGGTCCTTGGCGCAGCGCCCGGGAAATCATGTTAACGCTGTCAAGGGAAAGGACGACATCCGCATCCTGATAGATGCGGGGGAACCATTTGGCCGCATTGTCACCCAGATTAAGGGCTCTGGCTTTTGACGCCACCGGTGTTTCAAGACAGATTATCGATGCATGGACAGCGGCAGCAGCACCCGCCGTATTATCGATGCAGCCATTGCATACCACGACAACCTCGATGGAGCCGTCGGCGATACCCGGAAGAAGAGCAGTCAAGGTCGCGGCGACGACTTTCTCTTCGTTATGGGCAGGAATGATGATCGAAACAGGCATATAAAATCTCAGTATTTTAAGGAGTAAGTCCTGCCTCAGTCTTGTCCTGAGCAACCAGCCAGGCCCCACTGCCCAGCAAGAAGAAAAACCACACATAGAGACTGTTCCAGAAATGTACCGTGCAACCGGCGATGATCAGGCCGATCATGGAAAAAGCCCACCCGGTCCGCATCAGTTTGGCGGGTTCAGTCAGATTCGCCTGCTGTTTGACGGCATACATCAACGCCAATACCCCGCCAGCCAGCAGCAAGAAGGAGGGAAAGCCATAACGAACCATGTTGACAAGCCAGAAATTGTCCATGCTGGTGCTGTGCATCCAGGAGGGCCGAACCCAGTCGGCAAAACCTATTCCAATCCACGGATGCTCGGCGACATTATGTTTCGTCCCCCATTCCCAGATAATGAGTCGATTGTAGGCAGTTTCAGCACTGAAGGTCAACCGGTGCAGGATGACTTTCATGGGGGTTCGGTTGGATAGCAGATCGATAAAGCAATAGATAAACACCAGCAGAAATGAAAAAATCCGCCACTTTGACTGCATACCTTTTGTTAATCTATTCCAGACAGCCAATATGATCTGAACGAACACAGAAGCCAGGGCTCCGCTGGAAACGGACATAAAAGCCGCGACAATAACCCAGGCCGCCCTCAATTTCTGCGACCCTTTCCCGAGAATATTCAGGCCAGTGACGTGTAAGGCCAACGATACCGCACTGGCACAGAACATCCCGTACACAATGGGATGATCAAACGGCCCGAAGGCTCGGGTTAATCCCAGCCGGCCGCCGATATGCCCGACGTCGGGGCGAAGGATATTTATGCCGGTCCATGCCTCCGGGATAGTGACAAAAGACAGGCAAATAATGATGAGAATGAAAAATTTGACAAATCTGCCGAACTCCAATTCATTTCTGATAAAGGAGCGGGCAAACAGATAGCCACCAAACGATTCCACCACTAGAATTCCGCCGGACTTGAGGCCACTGGATAACCCGTTATGTATGGAAAGCGCCATGATGACCCAGCAGGAATAACCCAGAAGCAGCCAATCCGTGGGCAGTGTTCGCCCGCATTGGCCTGTGAATACCCTTACAAAGCATGGTAGAAAGAACAGCAGCAAGACCAGGCGGTATACCGTGAGACGATATTCCCCAAAGTTAAAAGACGCTTCTGTTGGAATAAGCAGCGCCAGCAGAAATAATGTGATCTGCCAGGGAAGATCATTAATGCGGATGGCCTCCTGCCCAGCGAAATCCTGAGTGCTGGCAACTCTTTCTTTTCGCATCATCTTACCTTAACGGCAGAGCTATCCGTTGTTTAATATTCTTAGAATAGATACGTCGTACAGTACCCAGGATGGATTGAACTTTTTCTCTATATGTCAGATGGGTTCTCCACGACGAAAAGCATTGAAACCCCTGATATGCCGGCCGGGGAGCCCGCAGCAGCTTAAGCGCCGCCATCTGCCCCCACAGCCTGGCGCGAGCCTTCAGCAAATTCTTCTGGGATGACGGCAGCAGGCCGGCATCGGCCTTTTCCGCTACAAGGTATCCCGTCGAAATCGCCCTTTCGATAATCCGCTGCCCCTTTAAGGTTCGGGCGAGAATCAACGACTGGCCATCGGCGCCTTCTTCTATTGCTCTGTACCAAGGATCGCCTGTCGAAATATCCGCAGATTCACCGGTATGGTCGGCGCAGATATAACAACGCCATTGCCGGTATTTTTGCAGGATATCGCCCCACGACTGACGATAGGTCAACTCCCGACATGCCGGGCCCGGACCTGCAGTTTTTACTGCCGTGGTTTTTCCAGGCCAACCGCAACCCCGGTAACGAAGGCTAATCAGATCGCCCGGAGAATCGACATCCATCTGCCGGAGCATTTCCAGCGTACCGTTGGTAGAGGGAGTACCGGCACAAAAGCAAGCCATGACCAGGCCAGCCTTAACATCCAGGTCAGGCTTCAGTCGTCGTACATTCTGCAGAGCGGCAACATCACAAGGCTTGCCGATAAAAACACAGGGAGCAGGTGCGCTTTCAACCTGATGTAAACCTTCGCAAGGACTTGCAGGAGAATACCGGGAACCGGCGGCATCCAGGATTTGCCCGCGAGTCCGGCTCATGACCGTTTTATTCAGGTACGGTGTTATCTTGTCTGCTGCGGTGTGCAAAACTCCATGCATACCTTCATGCTCCAGACAGTAAAGGGAAATGGCGCTCAATACCCCGCCGCTCGAACCGTTAAAACGAATTTCCGGATCGGCGGCATATCCCTCCCAGATGTCCAGGATCGGCCCCCACTCTCGCACCAACGAGCCAATCACCCCCTGCCGTTGCCATATTTCCGAAGCACGCGACATTGCCCTTCCAGGGCACTGGTTGAGTGCTAATTGACCATTCCTTGAGTGTCCTCCAGCCTCGGTAAATCGAGGCCGACGCCCAAAAGCCGGCACATCGGCCATCACAATATTTTCCGAGTCGAGATACGCGCATAGCCCGCAACCGCAGCACAGCTGATACTCGACAACCTGTCTTAAACTTGTAACTTTCACTCCACACTCCCCTTCATCGCCAGAAAGCAGGTAATACTTCCTGATTGTCACTCAATGCCGCCGGCTCGTGTATGCCATCGAACATATGGAAAAGCAGATTTTTTAACTCAGGCACAGTTTTCGCCAGCACAGCACGCAATTCTTCCCGACGCCGATACGTAGTCATGATCCCGTGCATCACCTGGTCGTTGGTGAGTGTACGCAGGTCGAGAACACAGTCCGCGACCCCTGCCGTTGCGAATACTCCGGCAAACTTACTGCTGTAAGCCATGGCGACCGCCGGGATGCCCTGTGAAAGGGCAGCAATGGTCGCATGCATCCGTGCTCCCAGGAAAAAATCGCAGAGACCGATGACGTATTTCGTTTCGTTTTGATCATACCCCCTCTCCAGGACAATAACTTTGCTCTGGAACTCCGGGGGCAAACCCTGCAAGGCATGCTGTGCCGCAACAAGGTCATCCTCCACAGCAAAATCGGAATCAGGAAGCACATGGGGCACCAGCAATACCTGTACATTGGCCTGCCCGGCAAAAAGAGAGATAATCTCCCTGACCAGCTCGGGATAATTGCACGCCAGGCCAAACATATTGTCACGGGTATAGCCGCCGTGATACAGCAGGCCGCTGATGTTCAGGCCGATCAGGCGCTGGCCGGTAGCCTTCAATTGTTCGAGGCGGGCGATATGGGCGGTGACCGGTCTCACCGGCTCCATGATAAAGGCCACATCCGGACAGAGTTTCACCTTGCGCGACGGGCCGATCAGTTTTTCAACCACCGCTATCCCTTCCTGATCCCGGGAATAGATCGTTGCAGTTCTTTCGAGGATTGTGCGGGCCAGGCGCCGGGCAAGAGCAGTCTTGAACGGACCGTACGTCTGCGGCAGAAGGATGAACGGTTTGCCGGTCATCTGGCAGGTACGTTTCAAAAGGTATCCCCGGAATAACCTGGAAAGACCATAGATATCGCTGAAACTGTCTCCACCGGTAATGTCGCACACCAAGGTGCAGCGCAAGAGTTCGCCCAGGGTGGAGTTGTTGCCGGCCAGTCTGAGTCTCGGCAGGCGAAACAGCCGGCATAAAGCCACTGCCAGCCACAACCTCGCAATATGATGGGATGCCAGCAGGTTGGCGCAATATCGTACCGGCCAGGTCAAAAGCGCTTCATCTCGACCATCCATCCGGATTTCCGCTAACCCTGGATTTCGGCTCACCCCGACCAGAACTATCCTGGCGCCGGGCCATCGAGTCCTGATAATTTTTATGCTCGACCAGGCCAGAGCACTGACCCCCAGATTACCGGTGACAAACGATGCGCCAAGAATAACAATCGATATCTGCGGTGACGACAAAGGTTTATTCATAACCAAGTTCCCTGGCTTTTGTGGTCGGGTCCGCCAGCCGCTCATGGATGTTTCTGTTGGTCGCTCTAAAAATCTGGCCGATGCGCCTTTTCAAGAGCGGCCAGCCGAACCGCGTCATCCTGGTACAGCAGGTCTGGATCGGCAGACTGTTCGCCCATTTGCCGCACAGATAGGAGTAACATTGCGCGAAATCCTCATTCAGGCGCACAATCGGCAGACTGTTGTGAATGACCGGGGCATGGATGATGTAGGCCCCCATGCCCATGTGTAAGGCCTCCTGGACAATATCCGTCCCGTAGAGATGCCAGCCTTGAAGCTTGTCGTCAAAGTGCAGGCCCGAACTCTTTTTCACCACCAGAATCAATTCATCGAGAGACACTGCCGGTTCAGGCTGCTGGACGGAATTACCGACCTCCCGCCCCAGGCCGGTGGACCAGGAACATCCTTTCACCGCACCGAGGCTATCCACCCCAACCACCCCTAACACGGCCCATGCAGGATCTTTCCGGTCGAGCACTGCCACCGCAGCGAGCAACTGCCGATGCCAGCCGGCAGGAATGTACACATCCTGGTGGACAAAAATTAAAATCTCCCCGGTTGCTCTTGCAGTGCCATAGTTATACGCCTGGCTTGCCGCGCTGAATCCTCTGGCGGTAATAAACTGCACCCCGTCTGCAGAGAGCAACGGCGAACGAAACAGATTGGATTCCGAAACCACGCGGTCGTTGACAGCTGCTATGACTGTAATATTATTTACTGAAATCATTGTTGATAGTATACCGAACGTCGGAACCCGCTTTTTGCATTTCTTCTTTGTTCGAGCAAGTTGATTCCTACCGAACCGGAAAGCCCGATCAGGAATTTTAAAATCTTGCCCAAAGATGGTTTTGTCTGAAAAGAAATGAGGAAACATCGCCTCGCTTTGCCTGGGAGTTTCATTCGATGATAGACCAGACCTAGATCAAACCAGGAGCTGCTGAGCTTTTCCTGCACAAATACACGTTGTTTTGCTTGAAGTTGCTCATTTAAAAGTTTTTGAAAAATTTTGATCAGACTCTTATAGTTTTTGACCCTGTCATTCAACGCCTGAATACTCAGGTTGATATCTGTGTGTTCATCCCTGCGATAAGCTCTTGCTAAAACAGCTGGATTGACGGTGAATCCGCCAATCAGGGAGAGGCGAAAAAACAGGTCTATATCCTCATATATGGAGAGTTCCTCATCAAACAGCCCAGCCGCAAAGATCGCATCTCGTCTTGCCAAAACGGTCGAAGTGAATGCATAGGATGTGCACAGCGGTTCCTGGATAAATTCAACCTGATGAGAGACAAAATCCCGGCATGTTTTCAAGAAGTCTATCGAAGGCATTCCATTATGTCCCTCAAATGAGATGTTTGCACAACTCAGCACAGCATCAGGATATTGCGACACATCCTTAACTTGCTGCGCCAATTTGCCGGGCAACCATTCATCATCCGAATCCAGAAATGCAATCCATTTCCCTTTTGCGGCTCTTAATCCTGAATTTCGTGCTGCACTCACCCCTTTATTGTCCTGGAAAAAATATGCTATTTTTGACAGATAAGGTTGCAGCGCTTCTTTGGTATTATCCGTGGAACCATCATCGACAACAATAATTTCGTAATCGGTGAAAGTCTGCGATATCACACTCAAGATCGCATCACACACGCAATGGGAGCGGTTATAGCTGGGAATAATGACGGAAATAAGCGGCGAATCATATGTCACTTTTATCATTCTCCTCTCTATTTACCTTCAAATATTCTGCATGAATATTAATCATTGATCATATGAGAGCATCTTCAAGATATTTAATCCCAGTTTCACGAAACTCTTTGATATTTGTCTCTACACCGCTCCAATCTATTTTTTCCTGACACAATTTTTCAACACGGTATTGATCAAATTCTGTAACCGATCGATTACTTAAACCAACCACTTCCAGCAGCGTTTCAATCCGGTTATTCATTCCAGAAGACAGGCCTTTTCGAAGTATGGTGATAAATGGCCGATGGTATAATAAGGCAAAAACAGTTCCATGAAATGAATTGGTTACGATGAAATCCGAATTATGTAATTTATAAAGCCATTGCGCTGGATTCAAGTACTTCCTTCGAAAAATATTATATATTACCGAAACAGAATAAGAGTCATACAATTCAAGCCCGAACCAGGAACAGACGGTTTTGTTAATTGCTGTTGCTGCCGATGGAAGCGAACGGCGAGTCTGAAGCTGATAGGAAAAAAGATAAGGTTTGAGTGACTGCTGGTGCTTCTGTTCAATTTTCACAAAGTCTTTAGGTTCTATAAGTAAAGTCGGGTCAGGCACCCAAACGGCATTGAGTCTTCCAAGTTTTTCCATAAGATGAAGACCGTTTTTCTCACGCACGCTTACCGCATCGAAATGCTTTGCATAAGCCGTATATCTGCGAACTGCATCGTCGCCAAGATGAGTGACGCCAAAACTGGGCGCATACGCAACTCGCCGCACGCCGTTGTTATTAAAATCGAGCCAGAATGCTCGCTCGTCTTTTTCTTTGTTGAAAAAATTCGGATTCCATACCTGATCGCTGCCGCAGATATACATATCGGCCTCTGGAGGAACGGCATATAATTGCTCATAACTTAAAAACCTGACATCACCGACATTTAAATATTTATTCTGAAAGGGGATAAAAGGCCTGTACCTGAACTGTTTATCCACCTTTTCGAAGGTATTTGCAGGAGAACGGCCAATCCATCCCAACAATCCTTTCCTGGGCTGCTCTCCATACAGGTAGTTGATGAAAAACGGTTCGTGCCCCATTTTCTCCAACTGGGTCTGCAGCGCGTATGCCTGAAGCGCAGCTCCGTGATTGGGGGCAGCGTGGAATGTCATTATGCCGATTTTCATATATGCTGCTCCTGTCGCCGAGTCGACCTTATCAGTTTTCCCAGCCTTTTCGACAACCTTTGCCTCAGCGACTTTAAAAGGCGTTGATGAAAAGCAGGTCTGCTTAGCCGGTACTTGCGGATAAGCGCCTTGAAAGCCATGGCCTCAAGGTCGTGATAGAACTCACTACGTTCCGGTGGGCGGAGAGCCGGGCGGACCAGCATCGGGTTGCCCGCTATGGCCGTATCGATATCGGCACCGCCCAGAAAAAGCCTGGTCCCACAATCATCTAGCCATTCCTTACCCTTAGGGGTATTCACAAGGACCAGGGAGGTACCTTTGTCGTCCCGGTCATATTCCGGATATTTTTTTGCCACACCCCAGAAATCGGCAAGAGTTACATCGCCGGGGCGGTTCAGCCCCTTGAAAGGGCAGGCGTGACAGGACGGACGCAATGCCAATCTTTTTATGAAAGCAAGATAATAGGCGCTCTGCTGCGTGTACTCACTCCTTCCATCAAGATAGCTGTGGATCATGCCGGGTTTTTTCCATCCTGACGTCTTGTCTCGAAAGCCACATGATGCTATTGAGGATTCCAGCTGTGCGTTTTTCCAATCGATGTATTTATCAAAAAGCAGAGAGGAAGGCACCCCCATGCAAACCAGGTCGCAACAGTAAAACCTCTCATATGGTTTTTGTAAGAAAGAACGGATTCCCGCGATCTGGCATGGCGTTCCCGAAAAAAGAACCGATCGACCCTGCTGAAGCAGATGTTCGATCTTTTCGTAGATTTCCGGGGAAATTTCACTCTGGACATATTTGGAACCACGTAGCCGGTGCAGTTCCACGGTTGTTGTGATGATGCAGTGCCGAACACGTAATCGGTCGTCGAAGGCAGCTCCGGCAACAGCACCGCCTTTCTCAAGGATATTCTCAGCAAGGGCGGTGAAAACGCCACCGGAAGAACTCTTGCGGCGGATGTTTTCATCCAGGTTCCACGCCGCCAGGACCAAGGAAACTTGATGACCTTCCCATCCCGTCTTTCCGCCGTTTTTAAGGATGTGAACGGGACAAACCTTTCTGCACAAGCCGCAATCGGTGCATAAACCTGTATGAATTCCAGGATGGAGGAAACCCTCGGCATCCGCCTCCATGGTGATGGCATCGACCGGACAAATGGCTGCACAGGCTGTACACCCTGTACAGAAGGACTGCTCCTCGCCCAGGGTGTGTTTCGTTGGCGCATTCACCGAATGTTTTTCTCCAGATATCATGACATTCTCAAGCACAGCGTCGATCGGGGCACATTAAAGACCATACCCTTTTGGTGTTTTGGCAAAAAAATGTTCGTTCTCTCCGATCCAGGGCAATGAACCAGGTAAGCACCGAATATGCGATCAGACTGCTCACCGTCACCAATGCAAGTCGCAGAAAACCGGAGGGAAGGAGATGAAATGGCACTGCCGCGGCAAACATCGACACGATTCCTACGCTGCTGCAGGGGATGAGTACGGATTTCAGCCAAAGCAGGATCGGCGCATCGAGGAGATACCGGGCCCAGATCACCCGACCAAACGAGCAAAGGGTCATGGTGATGATGAATGCGATACCGACGCTGGGGGGAGGAAAGCCCAGATGAAGAAACAACCAGACCAGCGGCAAGGTCAGAACCAGGATACCGCCAAGTGTAGCCTGGTATCCTGCTATTCTGCCATGAGCGTTTATCGCCAGCATATATCCTGTGGTTAAACGGTCGATCAGAAATGTGAACAGGATCAGACGGCAGAGTGTTTCCGTATACATTGGCGGGGTGACAAGCCAAAGCTGGAGCACATATTCCATTTCCACCACAAGCGGCACGAGAAAGACCAGAACAAGCAGGGTTCCGAACTTGCTGGCACGAAGCGACAGATCGATCATGCCGGAACGCTCACCACGTCCCTCTCGCGAGGTGATTTCCGGAGAAAACGCCCCGAGCATCGCCCCTGCCAATTGCCCGGTCTGGGCAGATACCTGTTTTGCTATCCCGTAGGAGGCATTTACTTTAGGGCCGAAATATACATTGAGCAGAATAGCCGAACCCTGATCACGGAGAGTTACCCCAAGACTGCCGATCAAGTTCCAGCAGGCGAACGAAAAAATTTCACCGAGCCTTTTTCGATCGAACCATTGCCTGAAGACCAGATTACACTCCTGAAAATTCATTGCAGCCCGGACAACCAGAACGCTGTGAAAAAAGACGAGAATGACGGTTATGCCGAAGGCATATACGAACAGCATATCGCCGGAGGTTGTGGTGAGATACCAGGCAAAAGCAAAGTTGAGAAACGAGTGCATCATGTCCCAGACGGAGAGCTCCGCAATACGCTGTTTCGCCTTGAACATTGCGATAAACGGAATGGAAAACATGCCGGTAAAGAGAGAAATCAAAGAAATATGAAAAACCTGGCGGCAAACAGCGATCCGGTCCGGGGGAACATTGAACATATGGGTAATGAGATAATCGCCGACACTCCACCCAGCCAAGGTCAGCGCGATTGCAAAACAGAGATGGATACTGAGGGCTGCATTGAACCAGCGATTGACTTCATGCGAATCTCCCTGACCTATTGCGTAGGCAAAATGACGGGAAGCGCTGGTGGCCATTACGGTATTGAAAAAGGCGATGAAAATCAGGACGGACCCGACCAGACTGAAAAGCCCGAAGTCTATTTGCCCCAACGAGTTCAGCACCCACCGGCTGCTGAATAATGCCAGACCCGCGCTCAGGAGCGACCGGGTATACACGGCAGTGGTATTGAGAATGAGACGTTGAGAAGTATTCATTGCCATCTGCTTTTCATAGGTTACGGACAATTGTCATAACCTTCACGCAGCCCCTTTTGAATAAAGAACCGCGGGAATGGTTTTGAATAAAATCTTTACATCGAGCCATAACGACCAGTTTTCTATGTACTGAAGATCCAGTTCCAGCCACTTTTCAAATGGCAGATTGCTTCTGCCGGATACCTGCCAGATACAGGTCAGGCCCGGCTGCACGCTGAAACGCTTTCGCTGCATGCCACGGTCGAAAAGATCGACATCACGGACAGACATTGGCCGTGGCCCGACAAGGCTCATCTCGCCCCGAAGCACATTGATCAACTGCGGCAATTCGTCTATGCTGGTTTTTCGCAAAAAGTCGCCGATTCGGGTAATGCGAGGATCGTTCTTTATTTTAAAAATGGGGCCTTCCGCCTCATTCAGATGCTCAATTTCTTGCTGTTTACCTTCAGCATCGACATACATCGATCTGAATTTATACATAGGAAATAGATACTTACGTATTCCAACCCGTTTCTGCACAAAAAAAACCGGACCGGGGGAATCAAGCTTGATCGCGATGGCGACCAAGCAAAAAAGGGGGGCGAGCAGCGGCAGGGCAAGCAAGGTGCACACAAAATCAAATATGCGTTTGACTAAAAGCTGCTGAGGATCCTGAGCAACCGGCTCCATGTTTAACAGGGGAATACCTTTGACTTCGGACAGACTGATGCGAGCCACCTGGACGTTGAAAACATCGGCCATGAACCGCAACCGGATGCCCTCCTGCTCACAGGCCTGTACGATCGGTTCGGCATCTTCGAGCATGGTCCGGGAAATGGCGATAATCACTTCATCGATGACATTATTTTTCAGACAGTCGTGGATACTGTCGATTGTGCCGATAACCGGGATACCAAGCACCGTCATGCCGACACGGGTGGGATCGGGATCGACATAACCAACCACCTTAACACCCCAGACCACTCTTTCCTGCAGGGCCATTACCAGATCCTGGGCACGTCCCCTGGAACCTATAACCAGGACCCGCAGGATCTTCTTACCGCTTTTGATCTGCTCTTTAAAATAGGCAATAGTACCTATGCGAATCGCCAGCAGAATGCAAAACTCCAAAGACGCAAAGAGCCAGATAACAAATCTGCTTACATACTGTATTTCCAGAGAAAAGAGCAGGACCATGAGGATACAGACAGCAACGAAAATTGAACGGAAGATAGACCAGGAATAGCCGATGAGGCTGGCGTTGAGTGGGCTTTTGTAGCCGCCAAAATATGACATCGAGCCATTTATTAAGACGAGAACCAGGGGTATGATAAAAAGATGCGAATTGAAATCAAGAGTTTGATTAGAAGGAATCAGAACATTCCGGGCCCAGAAGGCGATGGCAAAAGCAACAACTGTCGCTATCAAATCGATAAAGAAAATTGTGTTCCCCAGTTCTATTGCTTTGCCTTGTTTCATAACCTACAATTCTCTATTAAGTGTCCGACAGGCCGTCACTGTCTATTTTCTAACTAAAAAGATGGATCTGTCCTCAAGCGGACGCCAAGAATGCTCAATCATCACCGAGTATTATTGAACTCTCCGCGGATTGCTTTGTACATAGCTCTGAAATACCGGGTAAAATGAGGCAATAAAGGCCTTGCCGACATTTCTGGCCTGTTCCACACCCTGGCCGTCTGCAGGAACAATCGGCACCGTAATTCTGACAAACGCCTGTTCTTCACTTTGCCCCATCAACTTGTTGATGACCGCATTGATTTTGTTTTTGTAGACTTTTGCTACCGTCTTATTGTCGGCCTGATACCAGTACAGTACCAATTCTTTCCGATCACCGAGGCTTGCGACCATTTCCGCATAATTGACAGCCTCCTGCCCGACCTCGATATAATGCTCAGTCGGCTGATCAACCGCCCAGCCCTGGCCGGGAAAACAGACAAGCGGCGAGTGTGCCGCCGAAACCTTGTCCAAACCGTTGTAGTAGCCTATATAGAGATCCACATTATCGCGATCCCTCGCATACCTGCTCTGGGTGTAGTCATCAAGTTCAAGGAAAGAAACGGTAGCATCGTCGAGGGGGGTGGTTGCCAGGAGCTTGAAGCCATCGACTGGCCCGAGCACCACCTGCAGTGACATCGGCTTGACAACCCTGACCAACTCCGTCGGCCTGTACACCAAAAAACTCGTCAGTACCAGCAGGGCTGTCAGGTAGACTAGCTGTTTTGTTTTTTTCTTTCCCACAATTCCAAAAACCTCTGAAAAGCAAAGAGCAAGACCAGCCCGAGCACAAAGAGGATCAGTCCGGTAAGGGTGTGCGATAAACCAGCAGAAAGATCGACCTGCAAAAAATAAAACGCCAGCACCAGAACAACCACTCTGACGATGTTTATGGCGATCGCCACAGGGATACTGAACAGCAGCAGCAGAACCGTAGACGATATTCGCGAAAGGGTGAAATAGCCGATGAGAATACTCAAGGTTGTCATCGACAGCAGGGAGCGGATACCGCTGCATGCTTCTATAACCTGGAAAGACATCTTTTCGAGATAAAGGACATTGCCTTCCCTGAACATCGGCACACCGAACAATCGGATAAGTATCTCGCTTACCTCCGAAATCCTCAGCTGCAGCGACGCAGTCAGCGTAGATAAGATCTGGCCTGGAACAGGGATAATCATAAAAAGAAGCAGGATGGGTACTGCCAGCTCTTTCAAAACACCGAAGCCGCCCAGATAGCTGAGGGCAGCAACTATCGAAACTGCGGTTGCCAGGAAAATGAAGGTGGGCACCTCGATCCGCAGGGAGAAAAGATAGAGGAGGACAGCGGCAACGACGAAAATGAGTGCGACAGGCGAGCCGCCGTTGTTTTCGGCGAGACAGTCGCGTTTCAGCCATATCATATAGCCAATCGCAGGAACTATAAAAAAGGCATGGGCGTAATCGTCCGATGCCAGCCATTTCTGGGTTATTAATGCAAGGGAAGGATAGTAGCCTACGACAAAAAGGACCAAGACCAGGGCTGGCAGAATATACGATTGAATGTGCAGCATCGTTATACTTCTTCCTGGAGCTACCAATTGAATACTTCCGTTTCCCAGGAGATCGTGAGCAACAGACGATGGTCGTCGTAATCTTCGCCGATCCGTTCGGAATTCAGGCGGGTGAAGGTGTAATTAATCCCGGCGCTGTAATCCTGCCGGAATGAATAGTACAAACCGACGCCGGTTATAAAATAATTTTTATTATATTCTTCCAGAGTCGTCGCATCGTCGTCTGATGCATTTGCAGCCCTGTCTTGCCGATCCTCATAGAGATAGGTAACTTTTGCGTCAACTTTTACATCCTCAAACAACTGATGGCCAAAGCCAAGACTCGCATCCCACACGTCGATGAAACCGCGTTCCTCCGTGCCTGAAAAGTTGTCGACATCGTAGCGTTTTTCCACCGATAACCTGAAGGAACTGCGCTCCATCGCATAGAGTATTTCCGCTATTCCGTTCCCCCCCCAGTTTGCCTTTTGCTCTTCGGTCTTTTCGTATGAAATACCGGCACCCAATCCTGCGCTCAGGCGTTTCAGAAAATCGCGCTGCCATGTCAACCGGGATTGATGGATATCGCCGTCGTTTCGTGAGGTTTCGTCATACGTTGTGCCGATATAGTTATAGGAAAGCGATATATTGTTTGGCCGGAAGGATCTATTGATGAGTATGACATCTGCATGATATTCCATGAGGTCGCCAGATGGATCGACCGAAGAAGGGTCCGGTTCGGCAGCGGCAGTCAGCCGGTCGTCATTATCAAACTCGCCGCGGACGACCTTCAGATCCGCTTTCGTGCCCCAGTAAGTATTAAAACGATGTTCATTTTTTACTGCAAACTGGTACATATCGTAATCGTTATAACTGTTTTCCCCCGAGTCGTCGTTGCGCAGCACTACATAGTCGAAGCCAAGAATCACTTTTTGTTCCCTGCCATAGATGTGTTCCGAATCGACATTGAAAGTATTGCGCCAGAATCTCTTCCTTCCGGCATCGGGAGAAAGCTCAGGAGAATTTTCTTCGCCGTCTGCGGCTTGATCGGTGCCGGAGGTATAATGATCGCTCCGAATAAAGGTATCGGAACTCCTCACCATCCAGCGTTTTGAGATGGCACGCCAGCCGGACAAGGCAAAGAGTGCATCCACGTCCGTATCCGAATCCTCCAGATCATATTTCACGGCTGGGGCAGCATGCAGTCCGAACTGATCTACTTTGCTCTTGGAAACAAGGGATACCAGCGGCCTGACCACAACGCGCGAGTACGTATCGTCTTCTGCAATGCGGGCAACGGTGACCCCGTCAATAGCCAAATCGTCGGACACCTCCTCGTATTCCCGATCATTGATATCGTAGGACATGGAGAGTCCGGCTGTCACGCTGTTCGAGCGGGCGAACAGTGCCTCCGGGGCGAGAATCAAAAGAAGTGCGCCGGCGTTTCGGAGGGCTTGTCGAGTAATCATGATGTAGTCCTCAATGACCTTGGAATGATTGCTCAATTGACGATGACAATATCACCGGAGCAGACAAAAATATTTCGTTCAAGGGATTTTCCGGAAACAAAGTCGTCATAATCTACTTTCAGGGTATTGCCGTCGAATTGTGCTTTATCCGCTTCCCTGATTTTCTTGCGCACGACGGTAATTTCGCGGCCTGCCCATTCCGTAAAGCCACCCGACTGGGCAAGCACCTGCACCAGATTTATCGGATGATCCAGTTTGAATACACCGGGTCTCGCGACCTCACCCATCACCGTATAGCGTAGGCTGTTGCTCTGTACCAGGGTTGTGGTCAGAATGGGGTTGTCATAGAGAGTCGAGTACAGTTTCTTCAAATAATCGGCGAGTTCGGCAAGAGTCAGTCCGACCACCTCAACATCGCCGATATCTTTCAGCGATAGCCTGCCGTCCATCATCACCTGCGCTCCCGTCTGAACCGCCCCTCCACCATCTCCCGGCTGCTTCACCGATGCGGATAAGGCCATATCTCCTTCCTCGTATATGCTGACGGAGAGGATGTCACCATGGCCGATAACATATTCTTCTTCCCGCTCCATTTTCTCCGCTTTGGTTTCGAACAATTCCTGCAGTAAAATATTCTTCTGTTCCACCGAAACAGGGACATCCGCTGTTGACTGCGCTGCAAACACCGCCATCCTGTCACCCGGCACCACCAGACAAAAGAGAAGTATCAGTAATCGTGTCACAATCAACTCCTTCCAAAGATTTTTAATGTTTCTGATTATGACCAAACCTCATCGCGCCGCAGAAGATGCCGTGGAGTTGGGTTTGATCAGACTGAAAAAGTTCTGATTCCTACAAAGCAAATCCTATGCCATGGACCGTTATCGTATGGTCTTTTGAATTTGCATTGCAACCAGAGGAGTTAGGTGCCGGTAATTGTGATATTGCCGGCGATCCGCTGGACTGAAAGTGTTGCACACAACAGATATGTTGCGAATCGTTGCCGCCACATGTCACATATGTGCTGCTTGCTGGGATGGATCTGCAGGACGATAGTGCCCTGGAGCTGTTATCCTTTGGTTAATTCAGCCAGCAGGTCCTCAGCTTTGTGGCGATCGGGAAATGCAGGAATCTTCTTCAGCAGGCTTTCCAAGGTTTGGATGGCGGCGTCCTTCTTGTTGTTGCCGTTCTGGGCCAAAGCCAGGCGATAAGCCCATATTGGATTGTCTGGCTGGCTCTGCAGGGCCAACTCGAACTGTGACGTTGCCAGCCCATAAGAATGCCTCTGATAATGTACCCAGCCAAGGGTATCGGCGATATGCGGATCATCGGGCGATGACTGTTTTGCCGTCATTGCCAGCATGAGGGCCTCGCCGAGGTCCCCATTGGGATCGGATGCAATCAGCCACGCAAGATTGTTGGCAGCCGGTCCATAATTCCTGTTTATCTCAATAATCTTTCGATACTGTACCGTTGCCTCTGCATGATTGCCCTCGACCTGCAGCAACGTTGCGATTCCCATATGGCCGGGTATGGATTTCGGGTGTTTCGCTATCATATCATTGTATTTGGCGAGAGCTTCGTCTCTTTGCCCAAGCTTTGCCATTATCCTTGCCGCAGCAAGATAGGGCTGGGTCATGTCCTGCCCCAGTTCCTGAGCCTTTTCATACGCGGCAAGTGCTTTCAGGCCATTGTTCTGTTTCTCCAAAAGACTTCCAAGGATCAAATACAGCCTTGCGTCTGCCGGTGCCTTGTCAATCTGTTGTCGTACAAAAGCTTCGGCACCCGGCAAATCATTTCTAAATCGAAGGTCGAGAGACAGAGCTACAGCATGGGTGTTGCCCGGGTCGATACGGAGGAGTTCGGTCAGGACTTCTTCCCCTTTCTGCCGTTCGCCGGCCCCGAAATATGCCAGTATAAGGTTTCCGAGAATCTCCGGATGGGCAGGTATCTGTTTTCTCATATCGACAAGTATTGCTACCGCCTCTCCATATTGTTTTGCGATGATGAGAGCGCGGCTCAAGATGAGGGCAGCACGCAGATTCGTCGGGTTTAAACGCACAGCGATGACAGCTTCTGCCCTCGCATCTTCGAATGCCCCCATCTCCTGAAAGATTTGCGCCAGCAGCGTATGGTACTCCGAATCCTGCCCGTTCTTTTGAATTGCGCCGGCCACTGCCTGCTGGGCAAGTTCAAATTCGCCGAGGCTGTAATGGGCGAGACCAAGGTAGAATTGAGGGGATGGCCAGTCAGGAAAATCATTGCTGAGCTTCCGGAGAATGACAATTGCATCCCGGGATTTGCCCTCCTTGAGGAGAAAACGCGCGTTGAGGAGTGTGGCGCCGCCGTGTCCCGATTGACTTGCACCCAGCTCATCGAGCATGGCCCGGGCTTCGTCGAATTTTTTCTGCTCGAAATAGAGGGTGGCAAGTGCTCCGGTAAGATCGGAATCATCAGGTATATCGGTACGCGCCTGAACAAGGGTTTTCTCGGCATCGTCAGGTTTGCCGTTACGCTGATAAAAATCGGCCAGCTGGAGTCTGAATCGAGCTTTGTCGGGAGCGATTTTCACAACCTTCCGCAGTTCCTCGGCAACCTGATCCTTGTTATCGATGCTTCGGTAGTATCCGGCCAGAAGCAGGTGCGCCTTGACGTTCTCGGGGAATTTTTCGATTATTTCATCCAGTAGTTCTTTGCTTTTCAGAATATCTTTTTTTTGCTGCAGGAGAAGAAGGAGAGTCTCGTAGTTGGTAAAATTGTCTTCATTCGCGGCAATGGCTCTGCGAAAGACTTCTTCAGCTGCATCCCATTGCTGCTGGGCAGCATGAATTCGACCTCTGATATTCAACAGTTCATCGGACGTCTCGGACTCCGACCCGATTCTGTTGAGAGCCGCTAAAGCAGCGTCGTATTCCCCCTCGATCAGCTCAAGGTGGGCAAGCAGCACCAGGGCGTCGCGATAGTTCGGATCCTTGGCTAAAATCAGCTCAATCCGCTTTCGGGCTTCTTCTTTTTTACGTGACAGCAGATAAAAGTGAGCAACTTTGAGATTGGCATCGAGATTGTCGGGATTGAGATCCCCTGCCCTGACCAGTTCGGCAAAGGCCTTTTTGGTCTCACCCTCTTGAAGATAGAGTAGCCCGAGCTGATATCGGGCTTCAGCGAATTTCGCATCGATCTGTATAGCGCTGCGTAACTCCAGCACGGCAGCTTCCTGCTTCTCCTGTTTGATGAACTCCATGGCTTTTTCATAATAAACCTGTTTGTCCTTTTCCGGTGCGGAACAGGAAACTACCAGAAGAAGGCACAACCCTGAAAGCAACAGTTTCGCCGTTTTTTTACTCATAATCTTGCCTGTCGTTGATTTGGTTTGTTGAGACAGCCGGGGAAAAGAGCCTTGCACAATGAGGTAGCATATAAAACTCCACTCCAGGGCTGCTACTGGTGGTAGTAGCCGCCGTAATATGAGCCACATCCCATGCCGAGTTTCTGCTGGAATGAGCTGAGATTTTGATCGTTGAAGACAATGCCCAGAATCCGTTCGTCACCGATTATGTCAATGAGTTTCTGAATCTGCGCCTTCCCGGAAGTACCCTGACGAACAACCAGTATTATTGCGTCCACCTGACCGGCAAGAACACTTGACTCCGCCGCAACCAGGAGCGGCGGACTGTCGAATATTATGAGACGGTCCTCATACCTGTCGGACAATTCTTCGACAAGAGCGGGCATTCGGGCTGAACCGAGCAGTTCGGCGGGATTGGCAGGAGATTTGCCGCTGGTCAGTACCGATAAGGTTTTTACCGCTGTGTTCGCTATCAGCTTCGACAACATCACATCGTCCCTGAGGTAATCGACAAGGCCGACACTGTTGTCCAGCCCAAACATTTTTGCCAGCACAGGTTTGCGCAGATCGCAATCTACAAGGAGGCTGTGCTGATCCAACCCGTGCGCAAGCGATATCCCCAGATTAGCTGTCACAAAACTTTTCCCTTCCCTGGGAATGGCCGAGGTTACCATGATGGTTTTCGGAATTTTTCCTCCGTCGAGTGGATGCAGAATCCGAGACCTGAGCGTCTTGAAAACCTCCGGCAGATAGCCGTCATCATTGGCAGCTTTGAACAGACGTTCATCCCATTTGCCGCTTAAACTTTTTGCAAGCCTGTGCTGTTCGTTAAAACTCTCCATGCATTCCTGACTTCTATTTACAGAAGATAGCTGTTGTACTGCCTGGGCTCTCCGAATGTCGGGAATCTCCTTTGCCTCCTCAATATGTTGAACTCTTGCCGCTACACTGTGTGCAACACCTTCACCGTAACCTGCCTTGTCGAGGGCTTCCGAAATTTTTATCATTTCTGTCCTATTGTATCGTGAGCTAATATTATCATTTCGACCGTTTCAATACAGACTGACCAGCCATTCCTGGAGAAAACGAAAATACTGCTGACCGGCAAAGGAAGAAGCAGCCGCAGCGACCGCAGCAAACACAAGCGTAAATGCGCCGATGATTGCTGCCCACCTGAAGCCCCTCTGCCGGCGCGGTATAACCGTGTCCTCGGCCTGCTCCGGCGGCAGAGAGATATTCAGCCTTTCTTCGCCTTGCAATCGAATCGCCTTCAAACACTCGACTATGCTCAACCGGTCGATGCGAAACACTTCTCGGGTGAAACCCTGTATCATGGCGTGATCACAGATAATATTGATCAATCGTGGGGTTCCCCTGCTCGCTTCATGAAGAGCGTCTATGGCATCGTCGTCGAAGATCGATGTCCTGACCGCACCGGCCGCATTCAATCTATAGAAAATGTATTGTGCGGTTTCATCTCTTGTTAACGAATCGAGGTGATATCTGAGACCAATCCTCTGCCTGAGGGGCAGAAGCTGAGGGGTGGCCAATTTTTCTTGCAGCTCGGGCTGACCAATGAGAAATATGCTGAATACATTCCGTCCCTCTGCATGGTTGGAAAGCAGACGGATTTCTTCGAGCAGGTCGATTGAGAAAGCCTGCGCTTCATCAATGATGAGCAGCAGTTTGATTTTTTCAGCCTCCAGTTTTTCCAGAAGGTCCGAGAATTTCAGGATGAACTGACCTTTGTTGCCGTTGCATCGTATGCCCAGTTTTGCTCCCAGAAAATAGTAAAATTCATTCCGGCTCAACTTCGGGTTATTGAGCACACATGTTTTGACGTTAGACTGCAACATGTTGAGCAAGGTATTGAGAATCGTCGTCTTGCCGGCTCCGACCCCGCCGGTCAGCAGCAGAAATCCCTTGTCGGCAATCACCCCGTAACGTAAAATTGCCACCCCTTCCCGATGCGCCTCACTCAGATAAACCAGCCCTCCTACCGGGGCCAGCTCAAATGGTTTTTTATCCAGACCGTAAAATTTGCGATACATTCGATTACAGGTTGATTGAATTTTAAATTAAGCAGAAGCCCGTCGATCAGACAATAATCCGGCCCTGAGTCCAAAGCACTCCGAGTGCGGCAACAATTGCCGAAGCCCATGTAAGAAAAAAGACCGTGACCGTTGTTGTCATAACACGCTGCCTGACTATTTCCGCTTTCAGCGGTAAATTGGGAACCGTACAAAGAACCTCGAAGGGAAAAGCTGCCTCGAGCTGTTCGGGAAATCTGAAAGTGGTATTCGTTTTTTCGAATAACAGCGCCCCCGCCACGCCGGCGCCGCTCCCCAGCAATAACGCAATCCCCATGATCTTGAGGAAATCTGGCTTTACAGGTTTCACCGGTTGCTGGGCGGAGTCTTCAATTTTAAACTGACTGCCCCGCTGTTTTCGTTCAAGGTTGAGGGCCGAGCCAGCCTGGAGATTCTGACCGACCAGAAAATCGTAATGGCGCTTCAGTTCGCCATATTCTCTAGTCAGAGCCGACCATTCCGCCTCTCTCACCGGCGCCGCAGAAATCCATTTATCGTACTGTTTGGTCAATCCATCTATTTCCTGCTTTTCCTTGGTGAGCTTTTCGATGCTGAAAGTGATGTCTTTGACCTGGAGTTCGAGTGCAACTAAAGTCTTATCATCCTGTTCTTTCGCACCGCTCCCCGCCTGAGCGGCGGGCGACCCACCATCCGGCTCAGCCGGGACGGATTGTTCGAGTTTTGCAATCTTGCTTCTCAGGCTTTTAATTTTCGGATGGTGCTCTTTGTACTTCAGTTCCAGGGCGTGAAGCTCAGTTCGCAACCGCTCGAGCTTATCCTGCGGGCTTCCCCCCCAGGACGCAACATCGCCACTGGGACTGGAACTTTCTTGTTTGGCCTGCATCAGTTCTTTGCGCGTCGCAATCTGATCACGCAGAAGCGCACGCGTCCGCTCCAGATTCTGAATGGATTCCTGCCTGCTCTGATCATGATTTTGCAGGGAGATCAACCTGGACATGTTGACCTCCCGCTGATCCGGCATCTCATTATAAAATTGCAGCTTATAGTCTCGCATGACCACTTCTTTGCCATCGAGCATCTTTTTGGCCATTTCCAGTTCTTCTTCGGTATAGGCGGACGTTTCGGATGCTCTCAGCTCGCGATACTTCATGTTTTCTTCTATAAATCGAGCAGCCAGGGCATTTGCCACACGAACAACTTTGACTGGGTCGTTGCCCATGTAAACAATGCGGAACGTATCACCGTTTTTCGATGTTATGATTTCGATATTACTCCGCATTCCTTCAACAACATCTTCCAACGGCAGCTCTTTTCTCTCTTTTTCGAACAGCTTTTCATTGGCGATGATCCTCTCGAGGCTGGTCCTGCTCGTTACAATCTGCGTCAATGTACTTACGATGTCTTTCAGTTGAGAGTTGTCATCCGGCAACATCCTGCCGGTATTCACCATCTGCTGCTGATAACTGAGCAAACTGTCACTCTGAAAAACTTTCGGCTGAGAAAGGTATACACCGAGTCCTATGGTGAGTGCTGCAAGGATGAAGGTTGTTATAAGGGCTTTCCTGCGTCCTGCGATATCAATCCATTGCATCATTTTAGGTACTTGCTGTGTCTCTTCCATCTATTCTATTATCTCTGATTGAATGGGCTCTTAAAAACTAGTGACATCTGAGGCTTGACATGACACTAGCCTCTTCCTGCTTTTCCGGGGTTGTCGGATATCCTCGACATTTCATCAATTTCATTTTCTCCTTCTCTCAGCGTAACGCTTTGGCAGAAATGTCGTGCCGTTTCATCTTTTCATAAAGAGCTGCCTTACAGATATCTAACTTCACAGCAGTATGTGCGACATTCCCACCATTGACGGCAAGCTTTTCAATGATGATTTCTTTTTCAACCTGATCGACAATGCTTTTTAATGGAGTGCCATTGAATCTCTTTATGACCGACGAAAGTGTGTTGAATTGTTCTTTGTCGACCAATGATGTATCGAAAGTAAAAGCATCGGCAGAAAGAGTTCCGTCTTCGCTCATAAGAATCGCACGCTGGATCACATTCTGAAGTTCCCTGACGTTGCCGGGCCAATCGTGAGATTCCAATTGCTTCAACAACGATTCAGGCTTGAAATCAATGTCCATGCCGAAAAGGGCGCTGTATTTTCGAACGAAATGCGTGGTCAATTCGAGGAAATCCTCTTTACGTTCACGGAGAGGCGGAATGACGATTTTGATGATGTTCAGTCGATAAAAAAGATCGAGCCGAAAACTTCCGTCCTTTACCGCTTTGACCAGATCTCGATTTGTTGCAGCGATAAATCGTACATCGACCTTCAGCGGAGAAGTGCCGCCGACCCGGACAATTTCACCGTGCTGCAACACGCGCAGCAGGACAGCCTGCATGCGCGGGCTGATATCGCCAATTTCATCCAGAAAAATGGTGCCTCCGTCAACAACCTCGAATTTGCCTTTTTTCTGAGACTGAGCCCCGGTAAATGCGCCTTTTTCATAGCCAAAGAGATCGCTCTCGAGAAGCAGGTCATTGATGGCGTTGCAGTTGATTATTAAAAAAGGTTTTTCCTTTCTCCTGCTGTTTTGCTGTATTAATTTGGCGATGAGTTCCTTGCCGGTACCCGACTCTCCGGTAACCAGCACAGTGGCGTCAGTTTTAGCAATCCTGGTCGCCATATTCTGCAGTTTGCACATGACTGCACTGGATCCAATCAAACAATCTTCCGGCACTCTGCCCCTGATGGAATTCTTCAGGTCGATTTCTTTTTCCGACAGTTTTTTCAGGATGACCCAGAATAGATTATCACCTTTATAGCCGGCAAACGGAGCGGCATAGCATTCGAAATATTGCCTGTTTATCGTACACACCTCCGGTTTCGACACATTCCCGCCACTCAGCAGCGAGAGCAGGGCTCCCTGCAGCTGCTTGATATTACTCGAATTACGTGACATGAATTCATTGTCGCCAAATAATGTCGCGGCGGATCGATTCATGTACTCAAGCGAGCCGGTTGAATTGACGACCAGCACCATGCTCGGCATTGTTTCCAGCAAAATTTTTTGGTTTTCGGCAAGACGGCCAGATTCGTTGAGCATAGTTTCATTACCCTATTATGAGTGCATGTAAGCGAGAGCCTCAACTCATAGCTGCCCCATAAGTATTTTGTGTTAGGCCAACTATTCGAATAGAAAGAACTTGCGTGATCTGGGTTACGTCCAATCACAGCATGCTTCGGTCGATGCCGTTAATTGGTTTTGATTAACCTGAGAAAGCTATCAGCACTGCTGTCATTGCCCTCAGTGTGGAATTTTCGCTCGAGACGAAAACTTCACTCATTAAAAGAGCGCGACCAGGTCGAGCCGGAACCAACCACCAGATATCATCCCCCAATAAGGAAATCAGGTAGACAGGCAGAAAAATGGGCTAAGCCATGCTGCTGCCTCTTTAGAGCAAGTCCTATGCCACCATGATCTGACATTTGTCCTATCCAATTTCTCTCATGACTCAGGGAAGATAGATGACGGTGATTGAGAGACTGGGTTTGATCGGGTGTACAGAGAACGTTGCACGCAACATAACCGTTACATCTATCATGTTGCATGTCACATTTTTCATGATTGACTTGAGAGTCAGCCAAAGAATAGGCGAGAGGAAGCGGCACGGGAAAGGCAGTCGATCGGAAGATGTAACCTGAAGGAGTTTGATACGTATAGGAAGGGGAATAACTGCGGCTGACCATGCTTGAGCCTCATGTTCCTCATCGTTAACTGTGGATAACGATGAGGACAAAGAACATCTTTCGCATGTCAGGTTGTTCTGCTTGTCAGAAAATTACAAAAATTTGGCGGAGGAGCAGGGATTCGAACCCTGGGTGGGGTCTCCCCCACAACGGTTTTCGAGACCGTCCCGTTCGGCCGCTCCGGCACTCCTCCGTTCGAAGGTCATTGATACCAATATTTTTTCTGTTCATCAACAAGATAAAGCGGTTCCGATACATCGAATTGAAATGTGTTGAGAAATACACAGACTCTGCTAGATATGATGGTTAGCAAGTTGGCGAAAATAGACCTGCCTTCCTTGCCAACGTGGGTTAAGTTGAAAAAGGCAAATTCAACAACTCAGAGCCAAAATCAAGGAGGCAGGTCATGCAGAAAACAATAAAGAATATCGGGTTGGATGTCCACAAAAACTCAATCTCAATTGGAATAGCAGATGAGGGACGTGATGGCGAAGTCAGGTATTATGGTAAAATTGATAACGACATGAATCAATTAGACAATGTTATCAGGAAACTCATATCGAACGGGGCTGTTCTTCGGTTTGTCTACGAAGCTGGACCGTGTGGATATGCGATCTATCGCTATTTAACCAAGAATGCTATGGATTGTGTTGTTATTGCTCCGTCTAAAATTCCGCAACAAAGTGGTAATCGTATAAAAAATGACAGGCGTGACTGCCTTTCTTTAGCCAGGTTACATCGGGCAGGTGAGCTTACGCCTGTGTACGTTCCAACTGAGGAAGATGAGGCTTTAAGAGATTTAGTACGAGCCCGAGAAGACGCGACTCGTGCAGTTCGCGCAGCGAAGCAGCAACTGGGTGCATTCTTGCTTCGGTACGATATTGTATATTCAGGGAGAACA
>LADS01000065.1 GCA_000961725.1 Desulfobulbaceae bacterium BRH_c16a | reverse complement strand
ATTCCTCATTCATCAGATGATATAAACTGGTGAACTTAAATCCAGGCACCTTACGGGCTTTCTCTGCTATGCGATGTAATGTCGTTACCACTGGTTCTCCGCTTCCGTGAACGGTCAGTGTCTCCTCACACCGCGCTCCCATGTGTAGCCTCCTTTCCTCCAGCAGCATTACCCGCCTTCATCGGTACTACGAGGCTATCCGACTCCCTGTGTCTCATTTGCCTTCCTCCCTCTTCAGTTGTCCGGCATACTCTCGATACTCCGAAAGAAGCACAGGGCCTCCCGGGTTCCCGTCTAATCACAATGTCAAACATGCCATGGTCTCCGACCCCGGGAAGCAGCCACCATCTTGCCTTTAACGTTGATGACTGTATTGACTTCCATCTGTAGAAGAATGTCGTCCTTCCGATTAGGAAAATTACGGGGCTCAATCCCTTCAACCTTTCGGCTTACGGCCTGTCTGCTCGCTATCCTACGCTTAAAACTTTATGTTACCATAAAGCCTCCAAGGACTCGCTACCCGGTGGTTGGCCTAACCTTCCGGGACGGGATTCACACCCGCTGGACTACACGACCTTGCCCGGCCGCACTCCACATATTTCCAAAATATCTTGACTTAAATTTTAAGGGAATTTACTTCCCGCTTAAAATACTCCTACAGCAGATATTTTCTAATCCCCCAGATCCAACTATGCATTTTGCTGTTGCTCATAGCATCCTGCAACCTGAATATTTTTCTTCGTTCTTTTGCCATTCTCCTAAACCTGCTTAATACTTCATGCTTTTTTAAAATGTTTGCAAGTTGAAATTTTGAAAGAATAGTTACGAAAAAACAGCCAGATCGCCTGGTGACTTTAAAAAGACAACCTAAACTTCTCCTGAATATCCCTCCTCTTTTATAAAAAAATAAAAGAGCAGTGCAGGTCACACTAAAACTTGCCGGAAACCAGGCAAAAAAAAAAGAGCAATCACCATTAAAGGTAATTGCTCTTTTTTCAGCCGTGCTGAAACTCAACTGAAGATTCAGGAGTCGTAGCGCATTTCCAGCTTAAAAATTACATCTCACTGCAATTAGCAACCGAATGCTTTCTGCAGGTTGGGGATGGTTTGCTTTTTGCGGCTCATCATGCCGGGAATCCACATGGAATTGCCGTCGAGTTTGCCGTTGAATGCTTTTTCGATCAGTGCTGGGTCATCGGACAGAACTACCAGGTCGGTGCCTTCTTTGACAACGTCGGTCAGCATGAGCAGGACTGAGTGACGGCCTTCTGCTTTTACTGCTTCCATTGCTTTCATCAGCTCGCCACGAACATCGGCTACCTGGTCGAGAGTAGCGAGTTCGAGCTGGCCAACGCCTACTTTGCTGCCTTTCATATCAAAATCTTTGTAGTCGCGGAACAACAGATCCTTGGCAGGAACACCGGCTACTGCCGATTTGGCTTTGAGCATTTCCATGAAAAGCTCTTCGGTATCGCTTACGCCGGCAACGACTTTGAGATCGGCTACTGCGGCCTTGTCGGCGTCAGTGCAGGTAGGAGATTTGAAGTTGACGGTATCGCTCAATATTGCGGCCAGCATTCCACCGGCAATGTTCTTCGGTATGGCAATGCCGGCTTCCTTGAACATTTTGTTCAATACGGTGCCGGTGCAGCCAACAGGCTCTGCGCGAAAAAGAATGGGGTTATTGGTTGTGACATCGCCAATTTTATGATGATCGACTACGGCAACCAGATTTGCAGAGGCGAGATTGGCAGGTCCCTGAGCCAGATCGCTGAAGTCTACCAGCGCTACGTCTTTGCCGGCGGCATCGGTTATCAATTCCGGCGCGGCAAGGCCAAAACGCTTCAGAACGGTTGTAGATTCGGGATTGAGATCCTTCGCATCAATCTGCATACAAGCTTTTGCTTCCGTGCCTTGTGCATTCAAGAGAGCGGCAAATGCGATTGCGGAAGTGACGGAATCGGTATCTGGGTTTGCATGTCCAACAACAGAAATAGCCATTAGTGTTCCTCCAATTTAACTTTTATAATAACAACCATAAACTATACTATATTTTACTTAAATATCTTTTACTAACACAAATTCGACAAATCAAAATAGTGTTTTCATTGATATGAGTCAAGCACTAAAACTGGATAAGCACTGCGAATAATGTGTCGGTGCTCGCCACCGACCCTGCCGGAACGGTCGGGACAACCATTCATCCGTGACAATGCCTGATTTATGGAGTATCTTCCGATATCATATTTTCCCCATACCAAGGGGTCGAACTCCACATAAAAAGCCTTATAATAGAATGACAGAACATACCCCAGCAGAACGGCCTCGGTCGCGTGCAAAAACTTCCAAAACTTTTATTTATTTCCTCATCGCCGCAATTATCATTTCCAGTATAGGAATTTTTCTTTATTTGCGGCAAATGCCTCCAGGGTCGGAGATCCTACCCGGACAAAAGGATACTTCCACCACTCTCGGCCAGTTGCCGACTTCATCGCAGAACCTGGACGAAAAAAACATAGCGAATGTCGACAACTTGCCTGGAAATATCTCTCTGCCCGCAGAAAATGGTCTTGCTTCGCCGGGAAAAACAGCAAATGAAGGAGAAGCTGCTGCAACTCCTGAAGAGAATCCGGCAGAGAAAAAACAGCCTCCTGCAGCAACCGTTGACTACGATCATCTTATTGATGAACTGAATGATTTTTATGCCCACCTTGACCAGCAACCCTATATGCAGGACTTCGGTCTCAAAGAACCGAGCAAGGTGCACTTCTCCAGATTGCTGCAGAAACTCATCGATAATCCACCGGTGGTTATCCGCGAAACGGACGATCTATTTACCCTTTTACAAAATACGGCTCATTTTTTCAGGATTCTTGACCAGGAAAACATCACAATTCTCAAAGGAATCCTGGATCGCGAGAAAGGTTCTTTTGAGCAGATATTAAAAACTTTCTATACTCTTACCTATCAGCCGGAATATCTGCAGCGGGAATACTCCCTGAATATTCCCCTTGACGGCCTGCACGATTATGCCGGATTTTTTCTGAATACCATTGGTGGGCGGCTCTATCTGTTTCGACGCGATTCAGCCTCGAGGATGACGGTGAGTTACTATTCCATCATGGTAATTGACCGGGCTAACCGGGAAGGCTCCAGCCGTCTCGGCATCGATCTTCGGCCGGCTGTTGATTCGCTGATCGAAGAGATGGAAAATACTGGTAAAAACCTGAAATTCAAGGATGAGTATCTCGAAACACTCTACGACTTGAAAGAAAGATTGAATTGATCGAAAAACCAAGACAGGATTGGAGAGCAAGCCATGAAGAGTTGGTATGTAGCAATCGGTGGAAAGCAAGAGGGGCCTTATTCTGCAGCAGAGATTCTGGCAAACCTGCAAAATGGTATATATTCATCAAACACCTATGTCTGGCGGCAGGGTTTTCAGAACTGGCAGGAAATATCGCAATGTACCGAATTGTCCCAGGAAGGAATGACTCCTCCCCCCGGACTTCTCCCGAAAGTTGGCGCCGATGAAATAGATTACCAGATTTTCGGCAGTGAAATGCAGTTTGTCGAGATTGAACTCGACCCGCAGGAAAGCGCCGTCGCCGAGGCAGGTACGATGATGTACATGTCCAACAATATTCAGATGCAGACAATTTTCGGCGATGGGAGCGAAACATCGAGTGCCGGCTTCCTTGATAAAATGCTGGGTGCAGGCAAAAGGCTCATTACCGGCGAAGGCCTCTTTTCGACGGTGTTCACTCACCGGGGCAGCGGCAAAGGAAAAGTGGCATTTGCCGCCCCCTATCCTGGCAAAATCATCGCCCTGGATTTGAAGGATTACGGCGGCAAGCTTGTCTGTCAGAAGGATGCCTTCCTCTGTGCAGCCAAGGGGGTGTCAATCGGTGTAGAGTTTCAAAAAAAGATAGGCACTGCACTTTTCGGCGGGGAAGGTTTTATTATGCAGAAGCTGGAAGGCGACGGAAGAATATTTGTCCATGCCGGAGGCACCATTATTCAGAAGGATCTGCAACCGGGTGAAACCCTGCGGGTTGATACCGGCTGCCTTGTCGCCATCACAAAAAACATCAATTACGACATCGAGTTTGTCGGTGGAGTCAAATCTGCCATTTTTGGTGGAGAGGGTTTTTTCTTTGCGACTATAACCGGTCCGGGACATGCATGGCTCCAATCCCTGCCGTTTTCCCGGCTTGCCGGCAGAATTCATCGTGCGGCACCACAAAATAATGCGGGTTATTCCAGCAAGGGAGAGGGTTCGGTGCTGGGCGGACTTGGAGATCTCTTTCAACGTTGATCAATGTTGAAAGCGCCTCTGCCTGCCTATCGGCGCGGTCTGTTTAGTGCCTTCAGATTATTTTTCGTTTATAAAAATCAAGAAAATAATCTGCGAAAGGCACTTATACCCCCTTGTGGGGTGTTAAATCACAGGGCTGTTTGCTATCACCGGCAATGTATTCTATACTGAAAGTAACGGATCATAAAGCAGGGCATTTATGGAAGCTTACTCAATCACCCAACCGGTTGTCGGCACCGGTCTTTACAGCAAACAGCGCAACAACGCCTCCCCTTCGGGAAAATCATCGGGGCCTGTCTCATCATCACCCTCAGAGGATCCGGTCACCCTGTCCAGAGAGGGAAAAGAGCGCTCTTCACGCACCGGTTCCGGAGAAAAAGAAAACACACTGCACCTTGACAGGCAGGAGATTCAGCAGCTGCAGGATCTCAAACGCCGGGATATGGAAGTCAGAACCCATGAACAGGCTCATCTTGCTGCTGCCGGCCGATATGCCAGAGGGAGTGCATCATTTACTTTGCAGAAAGGTCCCGACGGCAAGTCGTATGCAGTTGGCGGAGAGGTGGGTATAGACGTAGGAAAGGAATCTACTCCCGATGCCACTCTGGCTAAAATGCAAACCATCAAGAGAGCTGCCCTTGCACCGGCCAATCCTTCAGCTGCCGACCGAAGAATCGCCGCTCAAGCCACTGTCAAGGAAGCGCAGGCCAGACAGGAACTCCTTATGAAAACGCAGGAAGAACTGCTGCAAACCATCTCCGGCGACAAACCGGTCGGCGGCGATTTGCAGCAACCGTCTTTGACCGGCGTCGGCGAACAATCGAAGCCATCTGCTTCCTATGCGACCTTAAAGAGTGTAAAAAGTATGATCGCCGCCTACAAAAATGTCGCCGAATCATAGCATTTCACTTCATACCTTTTCAGATGACGACCGGACTTATGGATAATTCTGTTTTTAACAAGAATCTCTTTGCCTTTCTCTACTCCTCGCCCACTCCGTTTCATGCAGTTGCCAACACCCGTGATTTTCTTCTGCAGCATGATTTTATTCAGCTCCATGAGACCGAACACTGGCAACTCGACAGGGGCCGCTCCTATTTCCTCTGTCGAAACAATGCGGCGACTATTGCGTTTACTCTCGGCAGCATGGAAACTGCCGAGCATGGTCTCAGGATGCTTGCGGCTCACACAGACAGCCCCTGCCTGCAGATCAAGCCGCGAGCCGACCTGAAGACCGGCTCATATCTTCAACTCGGAGTGGAGGTATATGGAGGGAGCCTGCTTGCCCCATGGTTTGACCGGGACCTGTCGCTTGCCGGTCGGGTGTGTTGTGAAATGGCCGATGGCAGCCTTGAGGTTCTGCTGATCAATTTTTTCCGGCCACTTCTGACGATTCCCAGTATCGCTATTCACCTTGACAGGGAAGCAAACAAAAACGGCGGAATCAATCAGCAAAAGCATCTTCCTCCCATACTCTGCCAAGCGGTTGAACAGCAGCTGCCCGATTTAAATTCCATCCTGCTTGATCAGCTTAAAATCGAGCACCCTCAATTGATGGTGCGTGAAATCCTTTCCTTCGATCTCTTCTGCTATGATTTTCAACAACCGGTCTATACCGGCGTAAAAAATGAGTTCATCAGTTCCGCTCGGCTCGACAACCTGCTCAGCTGTCATGCCGGCATGACGGCACTGGCAACTGCCGACAAGACAAGAAACAATCTGCTGTTCTGCGCCAATCACGAAGAAAACGGTTCGACTTCAACTTCCGGGGCCAACAGCTCATTTTTAGACTCTGTCCTTCAGCGCATCATCCCGGATGCAGAAACCAGAAGGATCGCCTTGAGCAATTCTTTCCTCGTGTCCATGGACAACGCCCATGCATCCCATCCCAACTTCATGGAGAAAATCGATCCCGGCCATGAGATACAACTCAATAAAGGACCGGTCATAAAAATCAACGCCAATCAGCGGTATGCGACCAACAGCGTAACCTCGGCAATCTACAAAAAAATCTGCAGGGAGGCCGGCGTCACACCACAGGAATTTGTGATGCGCAGCGATATGCCCTGTGGCAGCACAATAGGCCCCATAACCTCCGCCCTGCAGGGTATTCGCACGGTCGACGTCGGCGCCGCAAGTCTTGCGATGCATTCGATTCGTGAGCATACCGGAGCAAGAGATCCTTTCCTGCTCTACCAGACCATCGAACAGTTTCTGAAAAGTGAAATGCACAGGCAATTGACAAGATAGATGAGACATCGGAAAGCCCTGACGGTCCATTGCCTGCTGCTTACCATTGTCCTGCTTTCAACTGCGACTGTCAGCGGGGGGAGCCTCTCTCATTCGGTCGGCAAATACAGAGACAGTTCCGTTCATCGGCAGGATATTGAAAAACTTGCCCGTTATGATCATCTGATCCGCTATTTTGCCGGTTTTTCCTATTTTCGACCAAAGCATAAAGTCAGCCCGGATTTTGTCCGGGCCCTTATTCTGGCTGAATCAGGGGCAAATCCGACAGCCGTTTCGAGCAAGAAGGCCCTTGGTCTGGGCCAGATCCTTTTTACAACGGGCCAACAGGCGGCAAAGGAACTGGGAGGATCCCGCACCACTTTTCGTTATGTCTCCAGACAACAGCTGCAAAATCTCCAGGAGGAAGACCTTTTCGATCCGGCGATCAATATCCTGATCACCTGTTATCTGGTGGCAAAATACAATTTTAAATTTGACGGCAGACTCGATCTGGTGGTTTCAGCCTGGAATGCCGGAGAATACACGGAGTCCCTGAGTCGGAAGAGCCACGCTCCCTATCGGGAGACCGAAGACCTTATCGGCAAAGTAAACGCCTACTATGTCTATTTGCTTAAAAACCGGGTCTTTAGATAAATGTACCCCCACTCTTTCATTTTGGACTATATTTTCATCCGGTTGCGGTAAAAAACTGTAGTCTTTTTCTTTATCAACAGCTAATACCCAAGGGGGTATAAGTACCTTCACGAAATTCATTCATAAAAAACAAGATATGAATTTCTAAGGTACTAAAACATTACATTAATCGGATATTTAACAGGAAGAAACGGAAGATCCCGCTTAGCAATATTTAACAAGGAACACACGATGAGCACAGACGATAAAAAAATCATCTATTCGATGATAAAAGTAAGCAAGTACTACGACAGCAAACCCATTCTCAAAGATATATCTCTCTCTTATTTTTACGGAGCCAAGATAGGTGTTCTCGGCCTCAACGGTTCCGGCAAGAGCACCCTGCTGAAAATTCTTGCAGGAATCGACAAGGATTTTAACGGCGAGACGCATCTCGCTCCCGGTCACAGGGTGGATTACCTTGAACAGGAACCTGAATTGGCCCCCGACCGGACGGTGAAAGAAATCGTCGAAGAGGGAGTGCAGGAAATAGTCGATCTTTTGAAAGAGTTTAACGAGATTAACGAGAAGTTTGCCGAACCCATGACCGACGATGAAATGCAGGCTCTCATCGAGCGGCAGGGAATCGTCCAGGACAAACTCGACCATTTCAACGCGTGGGACCTCGACAGCCGTCTGGAAATGGCCATGGATGCCTTGCGGTGTCCGCCATCCCAGACCAAATGCGGTGTTTTGTCCGGTGGCGAGAAACGGCGGGTCGCATTGTGCCGTATTCTTCTCAAACAGCCCGACATTCTCCTTCTCGACGAACCCACCAACCACCTCGATGCCGAATCGGTCGCCTGGCTTGAACAACATCTCCAGGCTTACGAGGGGACTATTATCGCGGTAACCCATGACCGGTATTTT
Organism: Desulfobulbaceae bacterium BRH_c16a; assembly: GCA_000961725.1. Classification (GTDB taxonomy): domain Bacteria; phylum Desulfobacterota; class Desulfobulbia; order Desulfobulbales; family Desulfocapsaceae; genus Desulforhopalus_A. Next base: position 47,480 of record LADS01000065.1, on the reverse strand, counting down.
CTCGACAATGTAGCGGGCTGGATCCTTGAACTCGACCGCGGAGTGGGCATCCCATGGAAAGGCAATTATTCCTCTTGGCTGGAACAGAAAGAAAAAAGACTGGCCCTGGAAGAAAAGAAGGAGACCGAACGACAACGCACCCTGCGTCGGGAACTTGAATGGATCAAAATGTCGCCGAAAGGAAGGAGGACGAAGTCGAAGGCTCGTATCAGTTCCTATGAAAAGCTCTTTTCCCAGGAATCGGACAAGCTGGCCAAAGAACTGGAAATCTATATTCCCCCCGGCCCACGTCTGGGCAAGGTCGTCATTGAGGTTGAAGATGTGACCAAATGTTTTGGCGATCGCGTTCTCGTGGAAGATATGAATTTCAGCCTTCCACCGGGCGGTATTGTCGGAATCATCGGGCCCAACGGGGCAGGCAAGACTACCCTTTTCAAAATGATTCTCGGTCAGGAAGCACCTGATAAAGGCGCGATTCGGATCGGAGAAACCGTGAAACTCGCCTATGTCGACCAAAGCCGCGAGCAGCTTGATCCCGAGCAATCCATTTGGCAGGTCATTTCCGACGGTCAAGACACCATCTGGCTCGGCGACCGTGAAATCAACAGCCGTGCGTACGTCGGCAAATTTAATTTTTCAGGTACCGAACAACAGAAAAAAGTAGGCCTGCTTTCCGGCGGCCAGCGAAATCGAGTGCATCTTGCAAGGACTTTAAAAAAAGGCGGCAACGTCCTGCTGCTCGATGAACCCACCAACGATCTCGATGTCAACACCTTGCGGGCGCTGGAGGAGGCTCTGGAAAATTTCGGGGGATGCGCTGTGGTCATCAGCCATGACAGGTGGTTTCTCGACAGGATTGCCACCCATATCCTGGCATTTGAAGGAGACTCAAATGTTGTGTGGTTCGAAGGTAATTACTCGGATTACGAAAAAGACCGAAAAGTAAGACTTGGCAGCGCTGCCGACCAACCGCATCGCATCAAGTATCGTCAATTGACCAGAAGCTGATTTTTTTTAGCTTTCTCGTGGATCCCACCCTTCCTTTTCACCGGGAAGTGGTGGGATAAGTACCTTCAAAGGGGGGACAGAAAAGAGTACCCCCTTGGCTGGGGTGTCGATTTAAAGGGCCTGTAATTCGTGCAGGAGTGACTGGAGTACCGGCAACTTTTTCCGGGCTGCCTCCAGCCCGCCGGCTCTGCTTTCTTCTTCAATGACTACAGCGATCTCTTTTATTCCCAATATTCCTAAACTCGCAGATGCACCTTTGATCGAGTGTGCGGCACCGCACACCTTGGCCGCCGATCCTTCATCAAGCCCCTGCTCAATGAGAAGGACATCGGAAAGCAGGGAATCCTTGAATATTGCCAGCAGTTCCTGCAATAATTCCCTGTCGTCGGCAGCTTGCTCCATGGCAAACTCCTTATCCCATTTCAGTGCATTCATAGATAATCCTTATCGTAAGCAGAAAATTCGGAACACCTAGCCTTCACGTTTCCATTTTTTTGGGTCGTGGAGCTATAGTATCATATTATCTTCCCGTGAATCAAATCGATTCGAACCGGGTTGATGTCCCAATGCTAAATGATATTTACTTTTAAGCTTTGGTGTTTCCGGCAATTTTTTCGATCAATTCCGACGCCACATCAACCTGCCCCTGCCGCAGGATGGTGAGACTGCCACTTTCCAACCCGACAATTGTCGAACACAGACCTGCCGCAGTTTCTCCTCCGTCCAGAATATAGTCGACCGTGTCCCGGAACATTTCAAAAACCTCATACGCTGTCTTTGCAGGTAACTGTCCGGAAAGATTGGCACTGGTTGCGGTTACCGGCTTCCCAAGTTCGCCGATAAGCTTAAGCGCAATCGGATGCGGGGAAATCCTTACGCCAATGGTGCCGGTATCGCCGGTAAGTTGCCGGGAGAGATCTTTTCTGGCCGGAAACACCAGGGTGAGTGGCCCCGGCCAGAATTTTTCCATAAGATTCCGATAGAGAGGGGGGATTTCAGAGACCAGTTCAGATAATTGCTCCCTCCTGTCAATAAGCACGAGGAGAGGTTTGTGAGCAGGCCGCTGCTTTACTTGAAAAAGCTTGGCAACGGCGGACTCACAACCGGGATCAACTGCCAGTCCATAAAAAGTTTCTGTCGGAAAAGCAACAATCCCGCCTTGTCGCAGTACAGCTACCGCTCGATGCAGAGATGTGCCGATATGATTGTTTGATACGCTACACATTGATGTTTTTTGCTTTTTCCTCCACTTCCCTTACCATGTCCTGGCGAAATTTAACGAGTCTTCGGCCTAATTCAGGATCCGAGATGGCAAGGATTCTTGTCGCGAGTACACCGGCATTTTTTGCTCCCGCTTTGCCGATTCCCATGGTAGCCACGGGCACGCCGGGAGGCATCTGCACAGTTGCGAGCAAAGCATCCATACCGCCGAGGGGCGAGGCATCAAGTGGTACGCCAATTACCGGAACATCGGTATGAGAGGCGAGCACTCCGGCCAGATGGGCAGCCATTCCAGCCCCGGCAATAATAATCTTCAAGCCTCTCTGCTGGGCGGTCTGGGCATACTCGGTCGCTCTTGCCGGCGTACGATGGGCTGAAGCGACGGTTATCTCGTAACTTACTTCCATCATTTTAAGAAAATCGGCAGCTGCCTTCATAATCGGCAGATCTGAATCGCTGCCCATGACGATGCCGACTACAGGCTGTTGCTTCGATGCAGTTGTTCGGCGCAGAGCTTTGGCGCCGATATCGCGTCTGCAATAACAGTTGGTCCATCGTATTTCATCGACGGCGCGATAGGCTCTGGCAATAGCTTCTTCAAGAGTTTTACCGACCGCTGTTACCCCGAGAACTCGCCCGCCGTTGGTCTGGATCCTGCCGTGTTTTTTGATGGTCCCGGCATGAAACACCTCGACACCCGGACAATCTCCGGCTTTTGTCAATCCTTTAATGGTCTTGCCATTTTCATACTTCCCCGGATAACCGCCGGAAGCCATGACTACACACACCGTGGGGCGCGGATCGATTTTCATTTCCACTTTGTCCAGTCTGCCGTCTATTGCCGCCTCAAAAATGTCGACAATGTCGCTTTTTAAGCGCATGAGGAGTGGCTGGGCTTCAGGGTCTCCGAAACGGCAATTAAATTCCAGGACATTGATCGTCTCGCCGCTTATCATCAGGCCGGCATAAAGCATACCTTTATACGGACGGCCTTCGGCCTCGAGACCTTTGACTGTTGGCAGCATGATGTGATTCATGACGAATTCGGCTATCTCGCCGGTTACCACCGGAGCTGGCGAATATGCGCCCATTCCGCCGGTGTTCGGACCCTCGTCGTTGTCGAATATGGCTTTGTGATCCTGGGAAGTAGGCAGCGGCAGAATGGTTTTGCCGTCGGTAAACGCAATAAAGGAAGCTTCTTCCCCGGAAAGACATTCTTCTATTACAATTTTATCCCCGGCACTGCCGAAAGCTTTGTCGGCCATGATGAGATCAACCGCCTGCTTTGCCTCCTCGATGGTCTTGGCAACGACCACGCCTTTTCCGGCAGCAAGACCATCGGCTTTCACGACAATCGGCGCCCCGCATGTATCGAGATAATTTTTGGCTTGGCCGGCATCGCTGAAGACTTTGAAAGAAGCGCTGGGAATATTGTATTTCTGCAAGAATTCTTTGGAAAACACCTTGCTGCCTTCGAGTTCCGCCGCTTTTTGGCTGGGACCAAAGATCCTTAAGCCATTTTCCTCAAATACATCGACGATGCCGGCTACCAATGAAGATTCCGGTCCTATCACGGTCAGATCGATTTTTTCTTTTTTGGCAAATTTTAACAGTCCATGTACATCCGTAGCGGAGATATCGACACAATCGGCAAGACGACTTATGCCGGCATTGCCAGGCGCACAAAACACTTTCTCAACTTTCCTGCTCTGTCCGATTTTCCATACGAGAGCATGCTCACGACCCCCTGAACCAACAACAAGAACCTTCATAACTCTCTCCACTTTAAATTATTATTGTAAGAACTCATTTGATTCCGTGTATGAGTGATCTGCCAAATCACCTCTTATCCGATTTGATTGATCGTTGACAAAACGGAGATGAAATATTACATGAATGAATGGCCATTCATGTTTTTTCATGCTTTTCTCGTTTACTTTCAGTCGTTACTTCAGGGAATGAAAGCAGAAAATAAACACACTAAAATTATTGTAGCGGCGACCAAAGTCTTTGCAAAAAAAGGCTTTTTCACCGCTAGAATATCCGATATTGCCAAAGAAGCCAAGGTTGCCGACGGTACAATCTACCTCTATTTCAACAACAAATACGATATTCTGCTCTCGGTATTTGAGGAAGAAGTAAGAAAAATCGTAGAAAGCACAGAGAAATTGCTCAGCCTTGAGAGCGACCCCAGAAAAATGCTGGAGGTTTTTATTACCCAGCATCTCATAGCCATGAAAAAAAACAAAAACCTTGCCGAAGTTATCCAGATAGAACTACGGCAAACAAACAAGGTAATCAAAGATTACCGGGATAATAAGTTCAGCGAGTATACCGGCATCATTGCCAATATCATTCGACAAGGCCAAGAACTTGGCATTTACCGGTCGGACATCCAGCCCGACCTTGCCAAACGAGTGTTGTTCGGAGCTCTGGATGAGGTTTCCCGGGTCTGGAATGCTTCTCTTGAAACTCACTATACCGTTGATGAAACAGCGAACCAGATCATATCGATGTTTCTTACGGGAATACTGCTGGATCCCGATAATTTATCTGAATAAGCTTTCCACTGTCGACGTACCGCCGGCTTATTGAAAGTTGGCAGAACGAATCTCAATCACCTCAAATTCCCTCGTTCCACCGGGTGTCACAGCCTGGATTTCATCCCCCACTTCCTTGCCGAGCATACTTCTGCCAAGCGGTGACAGGACGGAAATCGATCCTTTTTTAACATCCGATTCCTCCGGCCCGAGGAGCTGATAGGTCACCTCTTCTTCCGTATCGAGATCAAGTAACTTGACGACAGTTCCAAATACTATGGTTTTGGTACTGACTTTTAAGCAATCTATAATTTCCGCCCGCGCAAGTTTATCTTTTAATTCGATAATTCTTCCTTCAATATGTCCCTGGCGATCCTTTGCGGCATGGTATTCGGCGTTTTCTTTTAAATCGCCATGCTCCCGTGCCACTTCGATAGACTTGACGACCTCGCTGCGTTCCACCCTCTCGAGGCGAAACAGCTCGTCTCTGAGTTTCTGGTGGCCGGTTTTTGACATAGGTATTCTTGCAATCATCTACTCCTCCATAAAAAAAATCCTGCGAGAACCCAGACGTGGGTTCCTCAACAGGAAAATAAAAATCAGATTAATTCAAACACCCTACAAGGGGGTATAAGTACCTTGAAACAGATTCTTTTCTTTAAAAAAACAAGAAAAAACAATCTGTAAGGTACTAACCTACCAGCGATAATGCAGAGAAAGAGATAACCCCTTCTCCTCAAAATCATCGCTTTTTGCAAAAGTAAAGTTGCCTTTTAATAGGAAATGGGGATTCATTTCAAGGAAAATATCAAATTTTCCCATATAAGAAAGTATTTCATCGGCTTCCGAGCCAAAAGCATTGTCTATGGAATAGTAGCTGACTCCCCTTTTTCTCCCCTGCTGGTATCCAAGGAAATCGTGACGGAAGTGCAGAGTCAACAAATGTTCCGAAAATGATTCGGGGCTCCAGTAGAAAATATTCTCCTGCGGGGTTTCTTCCGCAATCCCTGTCAGTCCCAGTTCGGGATTGGCATCGGTGTTGCTTAAGTATTGGAAATCGTAACGCAAAGAGACATGAACGGCCTCTCCATATAAACCGTAGGAGGAAAACCCGTGAAACCTGTTTTGCGAGTTGCCGTCACTATAGTTCAAATGGCGGAAATCGCCACCGAAAGAGATCCCCAATGGAGTTTCGCAAACGAGCCCCGTTTCGACCCCCTGACTGGAGATATCCTCCTCGATGGCCATCACAGTATCGTAGACGAGGCTTTTCTGCCACCCCAGGTACGCGTTGAAATATTGATCGAGTTGACCTTTTACCAGCATATTGTAGAGGAACCTGGCATCACTGGTTCCCTCCAGTTTTTCTGTGCCTCCGCCGAAAATAAGTTCATAATCTTTGGCAAACTCATATATTGCCGACCCATAGAGCGAATTACTCACGACCGTCCCCGAGGAATTGATAGACTCGTACCGATTATTCGAATACGCCAGATGGATATCCTTGTCGAGGGCAGGAGTAAACCAGAATGAAGTACCGACGTTCAACTTCGAGATATCGATAAAACCACTCCTTCCCTCCCTCTCTTCATATCCGACATCGAAAATATTCTGCGGGCTCATTTGTATCGAGCTTCGCTCTATCGAACTCACAAGTTCGGGGGAGGTAGCTCCTGTGTTCTGAATTGCTTCATAGACTTGTGCTTCTTTTCGATACTTGCCCGTTCTCCCGTAAACCGCAGCCAGATCGATCATTCCCTCAGCAGTCTTTTCCTCTTCAAGCAACCGCTTGTAACTCTTTTCAGCCGAAGAATAATTACGCTCATAAATCGCCTTTCGGGCAAGATATTCATTGGAGATCATCTTTTGCCAGCTGTACATTTCGTAGTGAGCGGCGACAATACTTCCGGCTTCGTTCGCCAGATTATTCACCAGAAATTCAGGATCCATCAGTTCTGCTACAACCTCCGGCTCGGACTGCAACAGGAGCATCATCGAATCCCAGAACGATCTGTCCCGGTTCAGATAGAGAGTGAGTTCCTCTTTCTGGAATGTATCGCTTAATAATTTGTGAACCGGAGGAGAAAGGAGTTGCTCGTAAATCCGCAAAGCTTCCTGTTGCTGCTTATCACCCCACAACAACCTTGCAAGGAGAAGAATTTCCTCAGTGTCTTGAGTCGATGAAACTTTTGCGGCGAGAGTGTCTATATCCGAAACCCCTCCTACCGACTCTCCAAGAACTTCAATCCCCCTGGCGTACCTGCCTCGCTTTACCTCGATCTCAATCAGTTTTCTGGTAAAATAGGGCTCATCCGGAAACGTGTCGATCAACCTCGTCAAGAGATCGACGGCTTTGTCGAATTTCCCTTTGGCAAGGAAAAACCTGACCGAAAACATGTTGCCGATAACGGATTCGGGGCAATTCTTCCGCACCGTCTGCAGATGACTGTCGACCATGTCATAGAGCTCGTATCCCAGCTCGGAATCGATAATATCGAGCATTCCGCCGAGTGTCGGATTTCCATTTATCGCCAGTCTTTTTTCGAGATCCTTGCCAGTCGATTCCGGGAGTTTGAGCTTCCGTATGAGAAGACGGTTCAGGATATAGAGCTCCGGATCCAGCTTCCTGTGTTCGTTCTGACTCTGAACCATCTTCAAAGTCTCTTTATAGTCGCCAATACGATAATTGAGCCAGCACAGCTCATTTCCAAGTGCTTCGGGAAATTGCCTGTTGTTGTCGACAAGAAGCTTCTCCTGGCGTTCCTTGTCGTATGTCAGGATGAGATCCCTGGCGGTTTCAAATTCTTTCAAGTATCTCAATATCCTCACCTTGCGCAGGAGTCGCTGATATCCATCCTCGTCGTGAGAAAATTCCGGGCCTTCGACAACACTGTGACGAACGAGTGTTGTATACCAGGTTTGTGCAGCGCTGAAATTTCTATCGCCTATGGCATTGTCGACCAAAGCAAAGAGAACTTCCTTGACCGAACGTCCTTCAGTCAACATCCTGCGCAATAACTGCTCGGCTTTTCGGTTTTTCCCCTCGCGGCGCAAGGCAGCCGACTTCATCAGGTCCATTTGATCGACCAGATGAAGGTCCGGACCAAATTGAGCTGTATATCGGGAGCCTGCCTGCTCATACTGCTTGAACAGAAAATTCCTCGATAACTGGGCAAGGTAGGTCAGAAATAAATCTCGATCGGGACGCCCGCTTTCATCCCTCGGCCCCTGTTCGAAAAGTGATTCCACTTTGCCTGCCAGTCCGATCTTACCGGCAAACTCGAGACATGTCTTTCGGAGTTTTTTATCTCCCGGTTCGGCCCGCAAAGCTTCCTCAAATGATGCCAAAGCGGCCATTTCCATCCCGAGAGTTTTTTCGATGTTTCCCCGCCGAATAAAGTATGCCTTTGTCTTCTTTTCCTGATTTCGCACTTTTTGAAGATAGCTGAAAGCCAGTTCGAAATTCTCTATATTGTAATATTGATCGGCAAGGCGGAGAGAGAGTGCGTCGTCATCGGGGAAATGGTGATGTATAATGGTCAGGACTTCAATGAGTGCCTTTACCATTCCCTTCTGCTCCAGCAAATCTGCCATTGCCAGAAAGACCGCCGCACGATTGGGCGTTACCTTGGCAAGATCTTTCCAAAGCAACCAGGCGCCATCATTTTCGACGATGGCAAGAAAATCATCGGCGAGAATGAATTGGATATTCTTTATCTTTTGCTGAACTGCTACATCCTCAGGATGTTTCGTCAAATATCTCTCAAAAAAGCTCAGGGCCCTATCCGGTCGCCTTAACTGGTACAGATAGATATTCCCGGCTTGAAGCAGCAAATCTTCATTATTTTCGGAATGTTCGGCAAGGTAGGAAATATGTGGGATGGCCGCTGTAAAATTCTCGGCTTTCAGATGATATTCGGACAATTTGCGGTGAAATGGCAGATAATCGGGGTGACGCTCAACATACTCCGCCCAGAGTCCACTGCTTTGTTGTTCATATCCTGGACTGTCAAATGCATGTGCAGCAGCCAGGAGGGTTTGATCGTCAACTTCCTGAACTGCCAGCAGCTGGCCATAGAGCTTTCTTGCTTTGTCGGCGTAACCGAGCGATTGCGCGGCCAGTGCGCCTTCCCGAAGCACATTTGCCTGACGGGGATTTCGGGTGATGAGCTGTTCGAGGAGAGTGAAGGCTGCTTTACTTTTCCCTTGAGCCTGCAAGCTTTTTATCAATCCGGTAAGAGCGGCATCGGCAAGCTTGCCGGCAGGATCCTTTTCCAATACTTTCCCGTAATATTTTACGGCAAGTGTCCAATCTTCGGATTGAACGGCTATGTGTCCCCCGGCCAGGAGATATTCACTTCTGTTGGGGTTTTTCTCCAGAAGACTCGAAACGATCTTTTTTACCGCCGTATAATCTTCAATTGCCAACAGAACCTTGCAATACTCCCAGCTGGCTTCTTCAATATTCGGTTTCAGTTGAAAAAGTGTTGCGTAGAGTGACGCGGCCTCGACATATGCTTTTTTACGAGCAAGATTCCGGGCCTGATCCCAAAGGGCTTTCCACTCAGGGGCGGTCGACTCGCTTGAGACTACGGAGATGCTTCTGGCGGGAGCGATCCCCTCTCCGGCCTGACACGAGATCGTGTACACCCAAAGCAGGCAGAACCAACTGAGAAAAAAGCAACTTTTTGCGACTGTTTTCAGTCCGGGAAAAGCCATGTCTGCCCAGCAAATATGCTATATTGGATACCTTGGGCACAGCCAAGAGAGATCTCATTCCCATTCACCGAGTTTTCCATGTTCCGGGTAAAGCCCCTGGCAAAAACAGAATTCATCAGAAAAAGGATACAGGATGACCGTGCACGACTACACTGGAAATAACGCACCAATGGTAACCGTTTAAAGGTAAAACTGCACAATTTTCTTTACTACATGTTCCTGCATTTCGGAAGTCAGTTCGGGGTAAATCGGCAAGGCAATCGTCTCATCGGCTGCTTTCTCCGCTTCCGGGCAGGATATCTGCGAAGCCATGGAGCCGAGACACTCCTGCTTGTGCAAGGGAACCGGATAGTAAATTTCACAACCGATATCATTACCGACAAGCCAATCTCTCAATTCATTGCGTCGCTCTACGCGCAACACATACTGGTTATAGATATGAAGGTTTCTCTTCTCACCTTCACTGCCGGCGTTAGGTAAATAAACACTGGCAGGGATGAGAACTTTCCCCTGGTCGAGAAGACCTGCCTCGGTGAAAAGCCGATTATATCGCGCGGCATTTTCCGCCCGTTGCCTGTGCCAGCGTTCAAGATGGGGCAGTTTGACCCGCAGCGCGGCTGCCTGTATGGGATCGAGTCGAAAATTTCCGCCAACGAGCTTATGATAATATTTCGGATGTGCGCCGTGATTTCGCATAAGGACGAGTCTCTCGGCAAAATCCGCATCGTCAGTGACAACCATTCCGCCGTCTCCTATTCCTCCGAGATTTTTGCTCGGAAAAAAGGAAAAACATCCAGCCGTCCCCATCGATCCCGCTCGTTTGTATTGGGTCTTGCCGTCAATGACCAACGGATACTCGGCACCGATCGCCTGAGCCGCATCCTCGATCACAGCCACGTCGAACTCTTTGGCCAGTTCCAGGATCGCTGCCATCTCGGCACATTGCCCGTACAGATGAACAGGAATAATTGCCTTTATCTTTTTTTCCGTATCGGCCCGCAGCAGTTCGGCCGTTTTCACCGTATCGATATTAAAGCTTTCAGGATCGATATCGGCAAAAACAGGAGTGGCGCCAACTCTGAGTATTACCCCCATAGTCGCAAAAAAACTGAAGGGAGAAGTAAGAACCCGATCTCCCGGCCCTATCCCCAGGCTCATCAAACAAATCAACAGTGCATCGGTGCCGCTGGTAACACCGACCGCGTATTTCGAACCGCAATATTCAGCGATTTCCTGCTCCAATCCTTCAACTTCAGGTCCTTGAATATATCGTGTCGATTTGACTACGCGGCTAACGGCGGCAAGAAGATCTTCTTCGAGGTACGCCAACTGCGCTTGAAGATCCAACAAAGGTACTTTCATAGTATTCGTGACGGTAAAGTGTTTTGAGTTAAAATGAGTGGAAATGCATGATCGACAGAAGACAATGTGGAAGAACGTCTCAGGAATCCGACCGGATTACAATCTTTTCCCCATCGAAATAATCTACAATATCAGGCATTTCTGCCTCAAGATATTTTTTCATTTTTTTCAGGAGATTGACTTCTATCTGCCTTACCCGTTCACGCGATATCTCAAATCGATCGGCAATATTCTGCAGGGTAAGCGGTTCATCGGTCAGCAACCGTTGCTCAAGGATCATTTTTTCTTTGTCGTTGAGCTTGTCTTTCAAGATATCGAGAAGTTCGGTCAGCTTCACTTTTATTTCTCTGCCGGCGACAGTCGATTCGATTCCAGGTCCTTCACTGGGCAGAAAATTCTTCTGCTCATCCTCGGAATCGGAACGAACCGGACTCTCAAGCGAGACATCCCAGTTATCCATCCGCTGACCCATCTCGATTACTTCTCTTTCCTTTACGTTGAGACGTTCGGCCAGTAACTTGGGTTCAGCCTGGAAGCCTTGGCCCTCGAGAAGTTTTCGTTCCTTGTTCAGGCTGAAAAACAGTTTTCTCTGGGCCTGCGTCGTGCCGATCTTGACAAGCCTCCAGTTATCCATAATGAACTTCAAGACATACGCCCTGATCCAGTAGGCGGCATAGTAGGAAAACTTGACGCCACGGTACGGATCGAATTTCTTGGTTGCCTGCACGAGCCCGACATTTCCTTCCTGGATGAGATCCATGAAATTCTGCATCCAGTATTTCTGGAAATCCATCGCCACCTTAACCACCAGGCGAAGATTGGAACTCACCAGTCTGTAAGCAGCATCCTGATCGCCTTGCTCCCGGAAGCGGATAGCCAGTTCGTCGGTTTCCTCTCTCGTCAAGAGTTCGTATTGACTGATTTCCTGCAGGTAGCGATGCAGAGCAGGATTACTGAGGGCAGGCAGATTCTCATCGTCTTCGACTGATACAAGCGGATTCTCGTAAGGATTATCCAGACCGCCCAAGTCAGTATCGAGATCCGGATCGTCCAGCGGCTCTATTTCAATATCGGAATCGATTGTTGTGTTTTTACTCATAACATCTGTCTCCGGAAAATGTACCCAGAAATTTAGGAAAGACTTTTATATTACTCCAAGAATCATAAAGTGCAAACATTTAATGGAGCTAAAGGGAGCACAATCCCAAACCTGTATTGTACCATAGTCAGCCGCATCGAGATAATTTTATTTTAATAATTTTCGATATGTGCTAAATATTGAAAGAATTTGCCTTCAACCTCATACTGCAGCAAATAACTGTTCCCGTTACTGCTCATTTCTCATCAACACATGAAAAATATAAGAAATTTTAGTATCATCGCCCATATCGACCATGGCAAATCCACCCTTGCCGACCGGATGATTCAGTATTGTAATCTGGTTACAGACAGGGAATTCCAGGATCAATTGCTCGATTCCATGGACATAGAAAGAGAAAGGGGGATTACCATCAAAAGCCAGACGATCTGTCTGCCCTACACTGCTCAGGATGGTCAAATGTATGCACTTAACCTCGTCGATACGCCGGGTCATGTAGACTTCAGCTACGAAGTATCCCGTGCCTTGAGTTCCTGCGAGGGCGCATTGCTTATTATCGATGCAGCCCAGGGAGTCGAAGCACAAACTCTGGCCAACCTGTACCTGGCCATGGAAAACGATCTTGAAATCATACCTGTCGTCAATAAGATCGACCTCCCTTCCGCCGAACCGGAACGAGTTGCCCTGCAAATCGAAGAAGATCTCGGACTTGACAGCACCCTTGTCCAGTTCTGTTCTGCAAAACTCGGCACCGGCATCCCCGAGCTTTTCGAAACCATAGTGAAACATCTGCCGCCGCCGCAAGGGGATCCCGATGCACCTTTGCAGGCTCTGATCTTCGACGCCAACTACGATTCATTCCGCGGAACCCTCATTTCCGTACGGATTATCAACGGTACGATAAAACAGGGCGACGTAATACGCTTCATGTCCAACGGCAGGGAATACAGAGTGGAGGAGGTAGGCATTTTCCGACTGCTCAAAGAACCGCAGAAGCAGCTCTCTGCCGGTCAGGTCGGTTACATCCTGGCCGGTATTAAAACTGTTCAGGATACCCGGCCCGGAGATACCATAACCCTGCGGGATGCCCCTGCCGCTTCACCGCTGCCCGGTTTCAGGGAGGTTCAACAGGTTGTCTTCTCGTCGATTTACCCGATCAGCACCGACGAATACGAAGATCTTGCCACCGCCCTTGAAAAGCTCAGGCTGAACGACGCAGCCCTCACCTATGAAAAGGATTCATCTGTAGCCCTCGGCTTTGGCTTCCGGTGCGGGTTCCTCGGTCTTCTCCACCTGGAAGTAATCCAGGAACGGCTCGAGCGGGAGTTCGACATTTCCCTGATCCTCACCGTACCATCGGTGCAGTATATTTTCCATCTTGCCGACGGTACCGCGAAGCATGTCGACAATCCTGCCCACTTCCCGAATCCCGCCCATATCGTCAAAATTGAAGAGCCTTTCATCAAGGCAACGATTCTCATGCCGGAAAAATACATGGGCGTAGTAATGACCCTCTGCATGGAGCGTCGCGGAGAAAACACCAGCTTCCATTACCCCACTCCGGGAAGAATCGAATTTCAATGCGAGCTGCCGCTGGCCGAAGTCATCTACGACTTCTACGACCGGCTGAAGTCGGTTACCCAGGGCTACGGCTCTTTTGACTACGAACTGCTCGATTACCGGAAAAGCGATCTGGTAAAACTCGACATCCTGGTCAACGGCGAGTATGTCGATGCTCTTTCACAACTTGTTCATCGCGACAGCTCACGGGCGCGGGGACTCCATGCCTGCGAAATGCTCAAGGAGGAGATCCCGAGACAGATGTTCAAGATAGCCATCCAGGCTGCCATCGGCGGAACGATCATCGCCAGGACGACCATCTCGGCCCTCAGAAAAGATGTTACCGCCAAATGTTACGGCGGTGACATTTCAAGAAAACGTAAGCTCCTGGAAAAACAGAAAGCGGGCAAAAAAAGGATGAAGACCGTCGGCAATGTGGATATTCCGCAAACTGCCTTCCTTGCGGTATTGAAATCCGAGCAGAAGTAAAACCCGGCACATGGCAGAAACACAATCTTGAAGATTACGTTCATTAATCGCCGGGCAGACTTGCAACAGGTACTTTTTCCCGCGAAAATGATTGTATCGCCAATCCACCCAATACTAAAACAAGGCCGACAAGGGTGGATTCGTGTATCTCTTCTCCTACCAGAAAATGAATGAAAAACAATGAGGCAAAGGGGGCGATAAAGATCAAATTCGCTATTTTCGCTGTATTATCGGTCATTTTAAGCGCCATCAACCAAAGCACAAAAGCTACTCCCATCTCAAAGAATCCAATGTAGGCAGCCCCGGCCAAACCAGCAAAAGCGATGGGCCGTATCCCCTCTGTCCACACCACATAAACGGCGACACACGGCAGGGCGCAGATAAAATTCAGGAACAAACCGACAACCGGATCACGTTTGTCCCTGGTGTTGAGTATCCAGTAGAGTGCCCAGATGACTGTCGACAACAGGGCCAATCCCACTCCGAAAGGATTTTCAAAGTTCATCGACAACACATCCCCTCGAGTGGCGATGACCAGCACACCCGCATAACTTACGCCAATGGCCAGCCACTGCATACCCGCCACCCGCTGACCGAGCAGGGGGATCGACAACAGCGACAGAGTGATCGCCCACGTGTAATTTATGATCTGGGCCTGCTGGGCGGGCAGCAGGTCATATGCCTGAAACAGAATAAGGTAATACAAAAACGGGTTAAGCAGACCAAACTGGATCGATGTCGACCAGTCCCTGCGGGTCAAGCGAGTAAGATTGCCGAGTTTTTTCTGAGCAGCAATTACTGAGAAAAGGACGACGCAGGAAACCACGGCCGCATACAAAAGCAACTCTGCCGGACTGAGATAACGCAGGGTAAGTTTGCTGGCAGTGGCAATCGTCGACCATAAACCGACAGTGATCAAGGCGCATATATATGCTTTCGTTTGTTTCTTCATCCGGCCATACTACGAATCTGCTGAAAAAATGTAAATAGTTATGGCAAGTTATTACAATTTCCGCTCTCAGCGTATCATGTGCTGTATTTCTTCACGCCTAATTCCAGTCAACACGCTCAACACTCAAAAAATATTTAAAGTTAAGAATACAATATGATATGATGAAGGTCGTTATATATAAGCAAGAATCTCTTTTATCCCGGGAGCACTATGAACGGAAAGCCGGAGAGCGAAGGACAGGATAAGAAAAAAATCCTTGAACCAACCTTTCACTTTGCCACAAGTCTTATAAAAATAGGCGAGGATGACACTACCGACAAGATCCCTGTAACCGAGCTTGTCAAGGGGGGTCAGCTTCTCGCCAGTTTCCCTAATTTCCATCGCCTTGCAGCCAAAGGCTACGAGAAAGCATTTCTTGAACCAGGTGATTACGCCCAGGTTGCAGATGATGACGGAGGGATAGTGGCGACCGTTCCGGGGTACCCCAAGGTGCAAAAAATTCGACGCAAGGATGTCGCCGACTTCATTACCGTTGTCTCGATCGAACCATTGCTGAAAATCTCACCCGATGACATGCAGGTCGGTGTTGTCATACATCCACCGCTGGAAGCCGGTCGTTCCCTGCAACAGGAAGATCTCGAAGCTCTGCTTGCCGAGCAGCGCATAGTTTACGGAATTGATACCGAAGCCATTAAGGAGGCTAAGGAGTTCATCCACTCCGGAGAAAAGGAGTTCAAGCATATCACAGTCGCTCGCGGTCAGCAGGTTGGTATGAGTACCGACGCCTATCTGCGCTATGACATGGAAATCGGACCCATTGCGGGGAAACTGCTCGAAGACGGTTCGATAGATTTCCGGGAAAGAAAGATAATGGTCGGGGTTAAGATCGGACAGTGTATTGCCACGAAGATCCCGGCGGTCCATGGGAAACCCGGAATCAATATCTACGGTGAAGAGACACCCGCCCAGGAAGGCAAGGATATCAAGATAGAACTTCTGAACGATGTTAAATTTTTCCGGGAGACAATGCAGGTTAAAGCCACCAAGGACGGGGTCCTCTCGATTGTCAACGACAGGGTAATAAAGGTTTGCGCTCACCAGACAATCCGAGGCGACATCGATTATACTACCGGCAATATCGAAAGCATGAACTGCGTCACCGTCAACGGCGGCATTCAGCCTGGATTCAAGGTTAATGCTGCAGGAGATGTAGTAATCTCAGGCGAAGTCATGTCCGGCATGATAATCTGTCAGGGAAATCTGATCGTAAAAGGAGGCATTACCGGCAAAAACAGCAACCTTCAGGCAAATGGGGATGTCGATATCAACTTCATTGAGCAAGGCACCCTGAAATGCGGAGGCATAGCAGTGGTCCGAAAGCAATCGTATTATAGTGATATAACTGCAGGTTCGGACATCTGCTGCCATCAATCCAGCAAGATCATGGGGGGCAATCTCATTGCCGAAGGCGATATTATTCTCGGCGACGTGGGGTCGGAAAATTGCCGCCCTGCCCTTATTGCCGCTGGCGTTATTGCCGAGCGACTGGTCCACTTCGACAGCCTCAAGGCAAAAGTTATCGAACAGCAGGACGCCATCATTCAATGGCTGCAACGCTACCATGGCAGCTCCACCTCCAAGAAAGTCAAAAATATGGAGAAGGAACTGGCGGAAACCAAACTTCTCCTGCTACGGGTGAACATGATTCCGGGAACGGAACTCTATTCGAGGGCTGGTGGGCCGGAGAGCGAACCATTGCCGAAAGGCAAGACGCAAAATAACGACGCCGGTATCCCGATCGAGAAAATCAAGATCGATGTCAAGGGAACTATTTTCGCCGCAACGAGGATTCAGATAGGAAACTGCTCGATGGTACTTGAAAAGACAGTAATGAACAGGATATTCAAACTTCATCCTAACGGCAAACGAATTATCGTTATCCCCAATAAACGCTAAGGGCAAGCTACTTTTTGAGTTTTCCGGCAATCCGCTTGAGAAATCGCAGCCTATGGCCGTACTGGGCAAATATCCGGTATCCCGGATAGCCGAGGTAGTGCAGCAAGGCCAAAACAACCAGGCATCGGCCCCCCGGCCCTCCGCGAAAATTGCCCATGGGTATGATCTTGCTGAAGATGGCGGTTTTGATCAATCGGGAGAGTTCGAGTCCTCCCAGATCATACCGGTTATTGTGGACAGTGCTCATTCGTTTATTCTCCTCCGCAAGTGACTGAAGAAAAACTTCAATCGCAGAAGCGGATTAAATCTTAACTGCATCTGCGATTGGCTCCAAAGCATTTCCATCCCCTTGCCGAAATCGGCCTTCGGTTTTTTGCTGCCGTGAAAATCGTCCAGATGATGCCGATGCCTGATATTCGCCACCTCTTTTGCCCGCGGGAAAGCCAGCTTACTGACCAGAAGGTAATTGATCCAGGGCTTCCAGTCATCAAACGAGTAGCCTAAAAGCGCAGCTGCGGCACCAAATCTTGGAGCGGAATCGATAATCCCCTTTTGCAGCGGGCCAAAATAATCATCCTGGTGAAGCTCGGCTTGACCGATATCGTCATCGGTTTTCCTGAATTCCAGCTCGTATCCGTCTGCAGTAAGTCTATAACCATTCAATGTCGGATGCGGGGCACGACAGGCCTCCTCAAAGATATCCTGGGCATAAAAGAGTGTACTTGCAGCCAGATCGAAGCGATTGCGATCGTACATTACTCCGCTTATCATATTCCGGTCGCTGTCGGGATAGGGAATACCCCGGGTAGCTCCGAAGAGATATCCGAAACAGTACGGACAGTCCGCCCGGTGGGCGATCGACTCAAAAAGAAACCGCTGAATTGTGCCCAGCCAGCCGATATCGACGATGGCCACATTCCGGTGACTAAACATGCCCACCTGCTCAAAGTAGCGTTGCATGGCCTGATTGGCATCCGCTGTCTGCCTTTTCACCTCCGCCTGAAAACTCTCGTCTAGAAGCAAGGTATCGAAACGCTTCCTGTCGCCCGGATCGTAGCCCTCATGAATATGGCTGAGACAGGTATCGACGGAAAGACCGTGAGCTGCAAGATGCTCTGCAAATCTCTCGGGGATGAGGCTGAAAATCCTGCAGACATCGCGGAAATCGCGGTTGCCGGAGGGCAGGAAAGCAATATCGGCATTGGCTTTGGTCAGACCCTGATAGGCACAGGACGCCCCGGCAAGAGCCATTCTGCTGACATACAGATACTCGGTCTCCGGCAGGTTTTTTTCGGGAAATAAAAATGGTGCGGTCTTCTCCCAGTATCGCTTGAAAGTCCACCCTTCCCGGGAGAGGAAAAATACTTTGGTGATCTCGTTTTTTCGGCAGAGTTCGGCAATCTGCTGGACAAAGATGCCGATCAGCGGACCGAGAAAGTTGTATCCTTCGGTATACAGCGGCGAATTCGGCAGGTTTTCCCCCTCGAGAGGCGCCATCAGCTGCTGCAAAGCCCTTCCCCGCCAGAATGGCCGCCCATCGCTGTAGTTGTAGTATCTTTTTACAATTGACTTCCGCTGTTGCTCGCCGGGATCGTGAATTATTATCGCCTCGATTCCTGCCTCTCCGGCACGCATGCCATCGGAGAACGGATTATCGCCGACATGCAGCCATTCTTCCGGCCTGATCGAATATTTCTCGGAGATCATCGGATAGGCTTTGCCGGAAGCTTTCGCCAGAAACGTATCCGCCGAAGAGATGACAGCCTCTACCAGATCAAGCACACCGGCATGGTCCACCAGTTTCTGCAGATGCGAGGATGGAAGGTACATGTCGGATATTATGAAAATCCGTTTTCCTTCGGCAGCGAGTTCTCTCAGCCAGTCGACCAGCATCTTTCTCGGCACCAGCATGCTGTTTTCCATGGCCAGTTCGTATTCGGTCACCTGGGCAAGCAGCGATTCGTCGTAATCGTCCTGAAAAATCGCCGCCAGCAACTCCCGCATGAAAACCGGATAGCATGCTTCATGGTCTTCAAACTTCATTCCGGTTGTCACCCGATGACTCTGCTCGATCGTATCCCGCTGACTCTGGATTTTCTGCCAGTTCCAGCTGCGGCCTTTGGCTGCTGCGAGACCTGCGATTAATCGGGCTACCGGCAGTTTCACCAGATCGGGATCATGTATCCGCCTGACAAGCAGAGTGTCAAAGAGATCGACTGAAACCGCGTGTTTGTCCCGGGCGCTCTTCTTCCCCGCCTTGATGAGGCTTTCCAGAGAATAATATGTGGTGAAATTCATAGTGCTTTACTGTTGGCGGCAGACAAGATGTTGGATCTTCTAATGGATTTTTTTCTTCATCCAGCCCTTGAGGCTGAGTGCCAGGTTTTTCATGGCGGGTTTTACTCCCTGGGGCCTCTCCGGAGCAAGAACTAAACGCACCTCATGCAGTTCGTTGCCGAGCTCGATGAGACGTTCGGCTCCGGCGGCGACATACATTCGCAACTCCTCGGGCATCTTTGCCGCCATGTATTTCATGATCAGGGCCTGGTCCTGCTCTCTGCCGGTGATCGCGGCCTCACCGAGCGTATTTCCGGAGTGTATGCGATAGTAGAGAAGTTTTTCATTGTCGAGATAATGTACACCGCCTGGAAAAGCGAGCATCATCCTGAAAATATAATCGTAATCGTGGAGATACCGCAGGGAACAGAAATTACCGACTGCCTGCATGGCTGTTGCCGTCATGAACAGGTTCGAAGTCGTCACCATGAAATTGCCCTTGAGAAAAGCCCTGAAGATATCGTCGCAGGCGAAGTAATAGTTGCGGTTTCTGAGGTGCCATATATTCCAGCCGTACTCCGGATCGCCGAAAACTTCGCCTGTATCGGAGATGGGCACGACATCCGAGAACACGCATTCGGCCTTTTCCTCCTGACAATGACGCAGAAGCTTCTCCAGACGATCCAGGGTGTACACGTCATCTGAGTTCAGAATGGCGACATATTGCCCTTTTGCTAAAGACAGGCCACGGTTGATGGTATTATAGGCGTCTTTGTTCTCCTGGAAATAGTAGGAAAGACGAGAATCGGTATAGCCTTTGACAATCGCGCCTGTACTGTCGGTCGAGCCATCGTCGATAACTATTAACTCCAGGTCGGATACCGTCTGTTTCAGGACGCTGTCGATGGCGGCTCCGATGAATTTCTCATGATTATATGCAGGAATAATTACTGAGATCAGCGGCTGATTTATCACCGTTGGCATTGCTCTCTCCAGGCAGTTCTTTTTTAGTTCTGCAGAGGTTACAGGATACGTGCGCGTACGTGTAAAATAAAAGAAAAGGAAGGTACTAATAGAAACACGGCACCGAAGTCAAGAAATAGTTCGGGAGGTATCCGGTAATTGACTATTCCTTTGCTGTTAATCCCTTTATATCGAGCAGGCTGATATTCCGGCCGTTGACCCGGATAAGCCCTTCTTCGCTCATTTTGGCAAAGATTCTTGACAATGTTTCGGGAATGGTTCCCAGCAGGCTGGCAAGCTGACCTTTCGAGATATCCAGTTCAACCTCCTCCCGCCCCCCCTGTTCCTGACTCAGGTACAGCAGGTAATTGGCAAGACGGGCGGGAACCTCCTTGAGCGAAAGACTCTCGATCTGGCTGGCGAACCTTCGCAACCTCATGGAAAGCACAGCCAGCATGTTCAGGGCAATGGAAGGGTTGGCTTCCACCAGAAGAACGAATCTGTCACGGGGAAAGAAAAATGTTTTCGTTTTAACAATGGCTTCCGCCGTAGCCGGATAAGGCTGGCCGTGGAAAACAGGCACTTCGCCAAATGGCTCCCCTTCGCCGAAGATGTGGAGAATATGTTCTTTTCCGGCAGGCGATACCTTGAAGATTTTCACTTTCCCCTCGCCGACCATAAAAAAGCCGATGCCTTTATCCCCTTCAAAAAAAATGGTCTCCCCGCGCTGGTAGGTTTTTTCGACTGCAAGATCGTCGATATCGTCAATCTGCTGCTGAGGAAGTCCTTCAAAGAGAAAACTCGAGGCGATTATCTGTTTCTTATTCATGGTTTATTTTTTGCAAAATGAGTATTTTGTAATTGATCGAATACCTCTTGAGTTGATGCCAAGGCAATTTTTGCGATTCTACCTATTTTTGAAATTTAATACACTAGTATATGTTGCTGGGATTTTCATTTTCAGAGGAAGCCGCCGCTGTAATTGAACCTCACAGCACTCACAGGGGAGTCCCGCTTCCCACGACAGTCCGATGTACAGCAAACGGAAAATAATCCACATAGATATGGATGCTTTTTTTGCATCCATCGAACAAAAGGACGATCCCGCACTCAAGGGAAAGCCACTTATAGTAGGAGGCAGCCCGCAGAGCCGTGGAGTTGTGGCGGCGTGCTCCTATGAAGCCCGCCGCTTTGGCATACATTCGGCCATGCCCTGCGCAAAAGCAGTCAGATTGTGTCCTCATGCCATTTTCACCCGTCCGAGAATGAGCAGGTACAAAGAAATTTCCTTGAGAATTATGGAAATATTCCGGGATTACACACCTCTGGTCGAGCCTCTTTCGCTTGATGAAGCGTTTCTCGATGTGACTGTCAACAACCTGAATAATCCTTCGGCGACAATCCTTGCCGACAAAATATGCCGTCAGATATATCATGAACTGCAGTTGACGGCTTCGGCCGGCGTTTCTTTTAACAAGTTTCTGGCAAAGGTCGCTTCCGATATGAATAAACCAAATGGGATCACCACGATTCCACCGGATAAGGCGCTCGAGTTTCTCGCCTCACTTCCCATCCGTAAGTTTTACGGAGTGGGTAAAGCAACCGAAAAAAAAATGCATAGACTTGGCATAACCACAGGATATGATCTGCGACAGTGGCAGGAAGATCAGCTTGTCCTCCATTTCGGCAAATTCGGTTCTTTTTTTCATGATATTGTCCGAGGAATCGACAACCGTCCGGTCGAACCGCAGCGTATCCGTAAATCGATCGGTTGCGAAACGACGCTCTCCACCGATACCGACGATATCGGCAGAATCAATACGATCTTGACCGAGCTGGCAGAAGATCTCGGGATTTCCCTGAAGAAAAAGCAGATAGGCGGCTACAACCTCACTCTCAAAGTACGATACCTTGATTTCATCACCATCACCCGGTCATTGACGGTCAAGACCCCGCTCTATACTTCGAGCGACATTCTCCCCCTGCTCCCCACCCTGCTGCACGCCACGGCCGCAGGAAGCAGGAAGATCCGTCTTCTTGGATTATCCGTTTCGAAACTTGTGGATGAAAAATGCATTCCCCGTCAGTTAAGACTCCCCTTTTTGGCAGGAATCGGCTCTCGGCCGGTTGTAGTGTGCCGACAATAGAGTTATCGTGAGAAGAACAACTTAACCTCCCCATTTACCTTAAAAGGACACCGCCGGATTACTCATATGAGAGACCTCTTTCTTGCCATTTTCAATATTTTTAAATATACCGGAAGAATTTTCACCGTTATCAGGAATCTGTTTTTCAATGTGCTCCTCCTGGTGATTCTTATAACCGTTGTTATCGCTCTGATTCCCCGCAAAGGCTTACAAATTCTGCCGGACACCATTCTACGACTGGACATTTCCGGCGACATCGTCGAAGAACGAAAACCCCTCAGCGCCATAGAAAAACTCCTTGGCGGTTCTTTCGACCCGGACAAACCCGACCCGGAAACCACCTTGCAGGAAATACTCGATGTAATTGAAAATGCATCTGCAGATACCCGGATAACAGCTCTGCTCCTCAACTTGAAACATATGGAAAACGCTGGTTTGGACCAGCTGCAGGCGATCGGAGATGCCCTGGAGGATTTCAAATTATCCGGCAAAACTATAGTCGCAGCCGAAGACTTTTACAGCCAGTCGCAATATTATCTTGCCGCCCATGCCGACAAGATCATCCTCAACCCGATGGGCGGTGTCGATATTCACGGTTTTGGAGTTTATCGGCTCTATTTTCAGGAAGCACTTGAAAAACTAGAAGTTACCTACAACATCTTCAAAGTGGGTACATATAAATCTGCTTTGGAACCCTTCACTCGAAACAGTATGTCCATAGAGGACCGCCAACAAAATCAGGCATGGCTTTCAGCACTTTGGCAGGAGTATACCGACGATATCCTGACCCAGCGAAAGCTGTCCAAAGCAATAATCGAACGCTATACCAACGATACCGCTGCAGCCCTTGAATCCACCAACGGCAACACGGCCGAACTTGCCTTGAAGACCGGTCTGGTGGATCAAATATGGACCAGATCGCAAATCACCGATTACCTCACCTCTCTGACGAAAACGACTCGAGACAAACTTCAACTGCAAACCGTATCCTCCATTGACTACTACGGCACCATGGAGCCCTCTTTCAGTGAGGATTTTTCCAAGGACGCCAAAATTGGACTTATCATAGCTGAAGGGACTATTCTTCCGGGCAAACAGCCGCCGGGCTTTATCGGCGGGGAATCGCTTGCCGCACTTATAAGAGATGCAGCGGAAAAAGACCACATTAAGGCTGTAGTACTTCGCATTAATTCTGGAGGAGGATCGGCTTTTGCCTCGGAAATCATCCGCCAGCAGCTGCTGGAACTGAAGAAAACAGGCAAACCCGTAGTCGTCTCCATGGGGACGGTGGCCGCATCCGGCGGCTATTGGATTGCTGCAGATGCCGATGAAATCTGGGCGTCGGCAACAACCATAACCGGATCCATAGGAATTTTCGGCGCCATCCCCACCTTCGAGAGGACACTGGCGTCGATAGGCATTTATAACGATGGTACGGGAACGACTCCCCTGGCGGCCGGCCTTGACCTCACCCAGCCGTTGCCGGAGCCACTCAAGGATGTCATCCAACAGGCGATTATCAGCAACTACGACCAGTTTCTGCAGATCGTTGCCGATGGCAGAAACATGGAAAAAAGACGTGTCGCTGGACTTGCCGAGGGCAAGGTTTATGACGGCAAGACCGCGCAGGAACTGGGCCTTGTCGATAAACTCGGCTCACTCGACGATGCCATTGAGGCGGCTGCAGGACTCGCCGGTGTCAAGGACTACGACACCGAATATATCAACCCGCCCGGCTCGGTGAAAGACCAGTTTCGGCAGTTTTTTTCGGTAAAGCTGACATCGATTGCATCCACAATGACATCTCATGAGGGAATACATCATCCCGCGATCGTCAAATTGAAAAAAACCCTTGCTTCGAGACTGGAAAGCTTGATGCTGCTTGATGACCCGCAAGGAATATACGCACTTTGTCCCGTCAACCTGACGCTTTAGTACCCCCTTGCGGGTTTTTTTTTAGAAGGAATTAAAAAAAAGGGGCGGTCTCCTCTATCGGAAAACCACCCCTTATCCTGCACTTGACCTTGAGATTTTTTTTTTGGAGTTTTCTACCTCAACTTGACGTTGTTGTCGTTCTCAAGCCTCAAAACAAAAACCATCCTCGTAATCATATTCCGGGATCTCATTCATCGTCAACTCTACCCATTCCCAAGGAGCATCAAGAATCTTGAAACCGATCTCACCCTTCTTTTTCCAACAGGGTTTTGCCAGCAACCTATAATGTTTCCCTCCGCCGGACAAAATGGCGGTATAGAGCAATTTGTCGGCACTGAACCAATCCGGCATGTGGGTTATTTTGAACCCACCGATGGAAATGTCTTCGATAATCCCACCGATAACCAGATTACCGTCGGCTATGTCGCAAAAGAATCCTTTCATCCCCGCCCTGCGGTATTTCCTGTTCATTTGACCGAATCTCAACCCGCGTTCCACGTTTGTCTCTTCTGCTAACCGACTCATGGCCAAACCTCTTGCCGAAAAAGATTTACTCGCTCTTCTGATGGGGCTTTTTTTCCATTACCTTCTCTTCTCATAAATCGCGGGAAAAATCAAATTGAATATGAGTTTTCGCCACTTTCGTGGAATTTTGCCTTCTTAATTGGAGGTTGCCCGAGGGTTTGTCGGCTCTTTTTCCGCTTGCACTATCGCCTTCGGCCATGCTTGAATTTTTTCGAGTTTGCCTCGATCCGAGATAAAATTGCTCTTCTCGGACAACCTTGTCGGTGTCACTCTGGCAGTCGCAGCGCGCGAACTCTCCAGGTATTTCCGGGCCAATCCGTTGATCTCCTCTGCGGTAATAGAAGAAAAATCACTGATTATCGTTTTCGGCCATTCGAGTTGTTCCGGGTATCTGCTCGACAGGGACAACACTGAAGACAACCAGTAGCCATTCGATTTGACACTGTCCAACAATGAAGTCACCATCGGTTTCCTGGCTCGGATCAACTCCTCGTCCGTTACCCCCTCTCCTTGCAAGAGGTCGCCAATCCTCAGGATCTCATCTATAATTGTTTCTTCGGTGCCGGGCTTTAGAACCATCTGAGCGATTATAAAACCATAGCCGTGATAGACCCGGCTGGTAAAACTGGATACCTGAGGAGAGTAGGTGGCACCAAGAGATTCCCGGATCGATTTTCTCAACCTGTCGCCCAGGACTTCCGCCAGAATATGCAGTCTTCGCGTCTGCGAAATATCCCAAAAATCACTGGTCGGCCAGGCAACGACTACCATGGACTTATCGATTGAAGTATCGACTTTCACCTGAAGCGGTTGGCCTAAGGGAAAATGAATGGACGGAGCCTCGGGAACTTTTGGCCTTTGCAGTTTCATACCACCGAAATAGTGCTCCAGGGTTTTCACCGCTTCATCCCGGTCAAAATCGCCTACGACCGAAATTTCCAAATCTTTCGGCTGAGAAAAAGACCTGGCATACTTTTCCAATTGGGGGAAAGTCAATCCGGCGACCTCCGGCCAGGACGGCAGGCCGAAATGTCGATGATTGCCGGCCAGAAAAGGTTGGACTTTCAGCGCCATTGCGCCATCGATCTCCTGACTGACTCTCTGATACATTCGTTCAAAATTCGTTCTCACATTGCCAAACTGGTTCTCCCTGAATCCTTGGTCGTAAAGCAGGGTATGCAAGAGTTGGACGAAGGGTTCAAAATCCTTGTAAAGGGCATTGCCGATCCATGAAAATGCCGATTCACCGATTCGGAAACGCCATTGCACCGAACTTCCGGCCATAAGGGCATCCAATTCCGATTGCGGCAGTCTGCCGCTGCCGGAACTGTTGATAATATCTTCCGCCAGCATTGCCATGCCGGGCAGAGGTTCGCTCTGTTCTCCACTGCCGAAATTTGCAATAACCTGGACAGTGTTTTCCTGATACCGGGTCTTTTTCAGATTTACAATCAGGCCATTGGCAAAAACCAGCCTTTCGGCTTGAATATCAGGATAATACGATCGTTCAGGAACTGCCTGAGGAGCAGCCGGCGGTTCTAAATAGGGAAAGATTTGAGCGTCTTGAGCCGGCAGACCGGCGACGGCTTCTTCCCTGCTTTTGCGATACACGCCGCTGATCACTTTTTCGGCATTTTCACCCAGTTGCGCATCGCCAAACACCGACACCAATCTGCTGTCACGGTTCCAGACTTCTTGAAATTTGCGGTTGACCTCTTCCGTTTTGATATTTTCAACGATCGGTCCATACAAGGCTATCTCCTGCTCCGGAGTCTGGTAAACGCGATTGCTGTTCAGATGCCTGATAATTTTCCTGGCAATTGCCCGAGAGTCTTCCGACTGGGACCGGAGAACATTGGCTTCCAATTCAGCTTGAATCTCTTTTTTAGCCCGATCGATTTCTGATTCAGCAAAGCCATATTCGATTGCCTGACGTAGAGTCAAATCCAAAAGAGCGAGGCTTTCCTGCCACTTTGCGGGGTTCGTTTGAGCAGACAGGGAGCCAAAGCCGATTCGATCGATTATATCGCTGGAAGAATACCCGGCTTGGGTAAAGGGTGAGTCATCGGATTCCTGTAACCGTTGCAGTCGATATCCCATGACCATCGATCCTATAAACCGGATGATTTCCTCCCTTTCCAACTGGAGGGAATCGTTCTGCAGCGGCATGTCCCACAAGGTTTCAATGGCAATATTTGTTTTACCCAGTTCAGGTTCATAATGATAAAAGGCTTCCACACCTTTATGGGCGAGTCTACCGAATTCCGGGCAAGCCGGCCTTTCACTGTTTGCCGAGAGCTTGGCGAAATGTTTTTTTATCAGACTTTCAGCCAGCGGCAGATCCATATCGCCCACAACGACCACAATCAAGTTCTCCGGCCGGTACCAGGCATCATAGTAGGATTTCAGCAAATCTCGATCTGCCTTCTGCAAAATTTCTTCTTCGCCTATAGGCATCCTTTCCGGCAGCATCGTCCCCCGGAAAGCAAAAGCCGTTTTTGCGACCTGAGTGCGATACGTAGCGGAATCCCGAGTTCTTTTCTCGGCGAGAATCACCCCCCGTTCCTTGTCGATCTGCGAATTTTCGAGCAGAGCTCTGCCGGCATAATCGGCAATCACCATAAATCCGGTATCGAGTTCCCGTTCCGAGTTATCCGGCAGAATTATATGATATCCGGTCTGTTCATACGTGGTATATGCATTGGTGTCTCCACCAAAATTCATTCCTATCGACTGAAAATATTCAACCAGACTGTCTGCCGGGAAATTGGCCGTCCCTTTAAACATCATGTGTTCGAGAAAGTGAGCCACGCCTCGCTGATTTTCCGTTTCGTGCAGGGAACCAGCCTGCACATTGAGAAAAACTGCAACCCGGTTCTCTGGTTCTTTATTCTTCTTCAAGACATAGCGAAGACCATTCGCCAACTTGCCGCGCAGCAGTGAAGGGTCAGGCGCCAGTGTGCTGAGTTCCGAGGGCCAGGCTGTTGCAAAACAATCGGGAACCGGCGCAATATCCTCGGCATAGCCGATCCTGCCGGACAACATGCCGGCAACTGCTGCCAATACAAGGAAATATTTATGAAATTGAAATTTCTTAATCATTTGCTCATTGAACTCCATTCAGCATGAAAGGCTTAATACACAGGTTTGGACAAATATATATCTTCGGACATAAAAATCACCCCTCGCCTGTTGTAATGTTGAATCTTCTTCCATACCAACGTGCATGTTGAAACGATATGTGTTAAAAACCGCTCGATTGCAACACAGGGTCTAGAGCCTTTACGTGAATCGGTTTCTTCTACCCTATAACTCTCTTCCCCGGTAATTATGAAACTCAAGCACAAACTTGAATATATTCTGCTCAGATCGATCATCTTTTTCATCAATCTTCTGCCTGTTCCGGTAATCCTCTTTCTCTGCAGCACTCTCGGCTATATCGCCTGGATTGTTTTTCCTTTCCGAATCAGAGTGGCCTACAAGAATCTCTCGGCAGTTTTTCCGGAATTCTCCCATGGCGAAAAGTTGCGGCTTTTAAGAAGCGTATATCTGCAATTCACCAGGACCTTTGGCCTGGTCTTTATTCTGCACCGCAAGAGTCTGAAAAATGTTATTGAAAATGCCAGGATCACCGGACTCGACAAAATCGAACAGGCCCTGCAGGATGGCCGCGGGGTTATCCTCACCACGATTCATGCGAGCTGGTTCGAGGCGTACTTTGCCTGGTTCAACATCTCCGGTTTACCGACCAGCCTCATCTACCAGAAGCAAAGCAATCCGTTATCCGACCATTTTTTTGTCCGCCAACGGGAACGATACGGCACCAGCCTGGAACACCTGAGCAGCTATGACGGTATGAGAGCATACGAAAAAGCCCTCGAACGTAACCGGCTCCTCATTGTCAGCCTGGACCAAAGCTATACCAGTCGCGGAACAAGCGTCATGTTCTTCAACCAGCCGCTGGCCTGCGCAAAGGGGGCGGCAATGCTGCACCTGCGAAAAGGCGCTCCGGTATTCACGAGCGTATATTATATGAAAGATGGCGAACTGCACATTGATTTCGATACGGTTGATCTTCCGGAATACGATGGAATCGACGATGCAGCCATCAATGACATCAGCTCAAAAAGCATCCAGCTCTATGAATCCTGGATCAGGCAATATCCGGAACAGTGGTTCAGTCTCTTCCACCGCTTGTGGAGCAAAAAAAAGAAAGATTATCCACCGGTGAAAAGATCGCTTCGCCAGATATTTTTCAAATAATACTTCAGTAATCATACTCTCTGGTGTAATAGTAGGGACATTTGCAGCAGATAAAAATTGCATTCGGGCGATGAAGCAGTACTCCTTACAGCACTGCCTTTCCGCTTCTCGTCCTGGATAGGAACCATGACCAACAAAGAAATATTTACGCGATTATATAAAGTGATCTTTCCGTACCGGGTGAAACTCCTGATCGCGATGCTGGCCATGATCTGCGTTGCCGGTTTCACCGGTGCCCAGGCCTACCTGGTAAAGGATCTTCTCGACAAGATCTTTATGGAAAAAGATACCTTTTTCCTGAAACTCCTGCCCATTATCGTCATTGCCATCTTTTTCCTGAAAGGCGTCGCATATTATATCTATACCATCCTGCTTGAGAAGGTCGGGCAGTCGGTGATCCGTGACTTCCGCCTGCAGATTTTCAACCACATCCATACCCAATCATTGTCTTTTTTCAACAAGATGCCGACCGGGACCCTCATGTCCCGCATCATTTCCGATGTGGCCCTGCTGCAGCAGGCGGTATCGAACGCGCTGGTCGGAATTGTCCGGGACTTTTTCCAGGTAGTCGTTCTGCTCGGCGTGGTTTTCTATATGAACTGGCGTCTGGCCATGATCTCCTTTATCGTCCTGCCTGTCGCCGCCTATCCGATCGTCAAATTCGGCCGGCTGTTCAGGAAATTGAGCACCTCGACCCAGGAAGAAGTCGCCAACGTTTCAAACATCCTCCATGAAACGATCACCGGCAACCGTATCGTCAAGGCCTTTACCAAAGAGGAATACGAGGGGCGTCGATTTTCCGGACAGGTGACCAGGCTCTTTGTGCTGACGATGAAAGATGCCAAGTACCGCTGCATGCAGCATCCGCTGATGGAATTTATCGGCGGCGTCGCCATTGCCCTGATCATCTGGTTCGGCGGCAACGAGGTAATAGGAGGAACGGCGACTCCCGGCACTTTCTTTGCCTTTCTGACGGCCCTCATCGCCGCCTACGAACCGGTCAAGGGAGTCACCAGGATCAATTCCACCATTCAACAGGGGCTCGCTGCCGCCACCCGGGTTTACGCCATTCTCGATATCGAACCGGAAATCAGCGATAAAAATGACGCAGCCGTCCTGCCTCCATTCAGCACATCGATTGAATTCAAGAACCTGACGTATCGCTACGACGACGAGACTGCTGTCCTGTCGAATATCAATCTCACAGTGCCAAGCGGCGAGGTTTTGGCCATCGTCGGTCCCAGCGGCGGTGGGAAAACGACACTCACCAACCTTGTTCCCCGTTTTCTCGAGCTGAAGGAAGGGAGCATCCTGATCGACGGAACCGATATAAAAGACGTCACCCTGGCGTCTCTGCGCAGCCAGATAGCCATGGTGACGCAGCAAACCATCCTGTTCAACGATACCGTACGCAACAATATCGCCTATGGCGATCAACAGGCCCCTCTGCAGGCGATCCACGATGCGGCCAGGGCAGCCCACGCCTTCGATTTCATCCAGGCCTTGCCGGACGGCTTCGATACCATTATCGGTGAAGGGGGCGCCAGGCTTTCCGGCGGTCAAGGTCAGCGTATTTCCATTGCCCGGGCGATCCTGAAGAATGCGCCGATCCTGATTCTCGATGAAGCGACTTCGGCCCTTGATACCGAATCGGAGCGGGAGGTCCAGAAGGCGCTTGAAAACCTGATGAAAGACCGGACGACCTTCGTTATCGCCCATCGCCTCTCAACCATCAAAAATGCTTCAAGAATAATCGTCGTTAAAGACGGCGAGATTGTCGAACAGGGAACACACGAGACGCTTATCGCCAAAAAAGGTGAGTATGAACTCCTTTATAACATGCAGTACAACTAACACCCCACGAATGGGTAATGCACCGGCAACCCAAAAAGGTCAATGGACAGAATGAGGAAACTGACACACACTCGCTCCATTTTTGACGTCGCAGGGAATTTTTTCATCATCCTTTGCTGTTTTTTTATTCCCTTCTCCACTTCCCTCATGGGAGCTACGGCAATTCTTGCCGCGTGCTGCTGGATTCTTTCCGGCAGAGTATTTTCTCTGCCGCGTCTGATGATGGACAATAAACTGGTTTTCCTGGCCATCGCCCTTTTCCTGCTGTTGGCCGCCGGACTTTTATATACCCCCGTCCCGTTGAGTGAAGCTTTGTCCATCCTGAAGAAATATCGCGAACTGATCTACTTTGCGATGGTCGTTTCCTTTATGACCGATAACGAAAACGCCGCAAAACTTGCCGAAGACAGTTTTGTCTTAGGTTGCGTTGTACTTCTGCTCATCTCCTATGGCATTTTCTTTTCGATCATCCCTTCGGAGCGATACGGCCATTCAGTGGTCTATCATATAACCCACAACTTTTTCATGGCCATTTTGGCCTTCTGGTGTCTGCAGCGAGCCTTCGCTTCCCGGCAATACGCGTATTTATGGCTGGTCCTGTTCATTGCCACTACCATCAATCTCTTCTACATTGCCCCGGGACGAACCGGGATGCTGGTGTATGTCGCGCTGGTACTCCTAACCTTCTTCCAGCATCTTTCTTTCAAGAAATCGATCCTGGCTACCTTTTTTATTTCTCTCATCATCGGTATTGCATTCGCTACTTCAACCAACTTCTCTACTCGGGTTCAGGAGGCGATCGAGGAAATCAAAAACTATCAGGCCGCTTCGTCCCGAACTTCGCTTGGGATGCGTTTTGACTGGTGGCTGAACAGTCTGGAGCTTATCGGCCAGAAACCCATCTTCGGACATGGAACAGGGTCGTTCGAGGCCGCCCAGGCGGCTCTCATCCAAAACACCGAAACGAAGCCAACCGACAATCCGCACAATGAATATCTGCTGATTGCGGTCCAGACAGGTCTTGTCGGCCTGGCATTATGGCTTGCCCTTCTCGGCGCCCAGTTCATTATCACTTTCAGGTTTCAGCCGCCGAAAAAGTTTCTGCTCCAGGGAGTAGTTGTCGCAATGGCCGGAGGATGCCTGATGAACTCCTTTCTGCTGGATTCCCATCAGGGCCATTTCTATGCCATAATCTCGGCAATCTTCTGCATCCAGGCAAAAAAAGGCGGCCAGCTGGTGATGGGTCGGCAATTGTGAAAGTGTCGTTCAGATCGGCAGGATCACCATTACCTCGGTATACTCTGCCGGGATACTGGATATTTTGATCCGGCCTCCGTGTTCTTCGACAATTTTTGCCGACATGGCAAGCCCCAGTCCGGTGCCGTCGTTTTTCGTTGTATAATACGGATCGAACACTCGCGGCAGATTCTCCGGCAGAATACCTTCTCCGTTGTCTCTGATACGGATGATGATGTTCCGGTCGTCTTTTTCCAGACGCACCAGAAGATCTCCCCCCTGCGGCATGGCCTGGACAGCATTCAGCAGAAGGTTGAGAAAGACCTGATTGAGCTTATCCCTGTCGACCACCAGTTCCGGAAGGTCATCAGTGAGGAGAAGGTCTATGGCTATTCCGTAGGCCTCGGCATCCATCTGAACGAGAGAGACCGTCTTTCTCAGGATTTCGCCGATCGATGCCTGTTCCTTGCTCAGTTGCGCAGGCTTGGCGTAATCCAGGAGTTCACCGATACTGCGATTGAGACGTTCGACTTCCCTTACCAGCACATCGGCCGTTTCCGCCTCTCTGCCGGGCTCGGGAAAATGGGATTTAAGCAATACCGCCAGCCCTTTGATGGAACTCAGGGGATTCCTCAGTTCATGCGCCACTCCCGCGGCCATTTTGCCGAGTGCCGCGAGGCGCTCACTGCGCTGTAGCTCCTTTTCAAGAAGTTTCACTTCCGTCAAATCCCTGATCAGTAAAACTTCACCGGCAAATTGCTGGTCATCATCCTGAACGACCACAGATGCCAACTGCAACATCCTTGGTTTGTCGGTGCTGTTCTCCAAGAGGAATTCCCGATGACGTTGCACCGTCTCGCCTGCCGTTTTCCCGGAAAACATCTGCACCAATCCTTTGGGCAGACTGACATAAGGCATTTTGCCGAGAATGGTCTCCCGTTCGCTGCCGAGCATCTCAGCCGCAGCCTCATTGCACACCTGGATGGCACCGCTGCTGTCTGTTGCTATCAGACCAACAGGCAGAGACGACACGAGAATATCGGTAAATGCCCGCATCTTGCCAAGCCTTTGCTGGGATCCTTTCAAGCCTTTGAGGGTCATAAAAGAAAGCGAGCCGCCGATCCCGACGAGGAGAATAACCGCCGATAAGATGATGATCTGTAAAAGCTGGCGTCGCAACGGAGAATTGAACTGCTCGAAATCCAACTGCACCAGATAAAGAGGATGCAGGTCGAACAGTTTTTTCATTTCCGTCTGAATCCTGGAGTATTCGGGATGGTGGGAAAATCTTCCCATCATCTGTCCCCGGCCGGGGCCCTTGCCAAAAAGATCCGGCAACCGCTGGGCGGTATTGGGTGACAGGTACCACGATGCTATCTGGAATTTTTTCTTGTTTTCCTCTCCCTGACCATCTTTTACGATACGGGCAACAAACGGCCTCCGCCCCTCCGGCTGCAGGCCTCCGGCAAAAGAAAGGGTTTCGGCATCAACCTGCTTGTCCGGAAGATTTTTGCCGGCACCGGCGAGAACAGCTCCGTTGGAATCGATGAGCAGAATAGATTCGACACCCGGTTGTTCAACGGCCTGTTCCATCGCCGCCTGCATCTGCTCTTCCCAACCAATCCAGGTTTGCCCGGAACCGATATTCTCCCGGATAGCTTCCCTGGCGGAACTGTTGATAAAGCGCATCAGAGTCAAGCCCTTCTGCACGAGAGCCTCGCCTATCAGCTCCTTTTCCCGCTGGTAATTGCTGACGGTAAATATAATCAGCAACAGCAGTAACAGAAAACAGGCGATCGCTAAAATCCAGGGGGAGAATCCCAGCAGCAGGTTGCCGTTATTTTTCTTCTTTAACCGGAGTATCATAGTTGGCGATTTTTTCCAGAATAATTTTGGAAATCATATAGGTCGGGACAATACCATCGTCTCCCATCGGTCCCGATGCGAGAGTTTGTCCGCTGATAAGTGGATTGTCAGAGGCGTAATAGGCGTATCGGGTTTTCATGTCTGCCGGAATATGGCCCTGGATAATTGCACCGCTGATGGCACGCTGGTAATGACCCCCTTCCATTTCCAGCCCCACGGCTCGCCAGGCGGAAGAGTGAAATCGCTCGAGAACATCCCGGTTCTGCAGTGACGTGCCGAGAACAGTTACCATCGGCCCGGCAAACACCACCGCATTTTTGTCGAAATCGTCAATACTCAAATCGTTATCGACGATATAGTTGTCTGCGGTGCCCTCCATGACATGGGCGGTAGCGAGCATGATGTCGCCTTTTTTGCCAGGCAGGACCCCGGCTTTGCCCATGATGGAAATGGATTTGATCTGCAGCAAGTCATCGTCGCTGGCATTGCCTTCCGGCTTGAGAAGTTCATCCATGATATCAAATGCCTGAGTTCCGAATGCATAATCGATCACAAGCAGCACCGGACCTGTTTCCTTGACAAAATGGTAATTTATTTTCAGTGAGGGATGAATGTAATGTTGATCGATACGGGAAAGATCGATGATATTGACATCGATTGTCGAACCAGATTCATCCTCCTGAAAAATGAACCCGTGTCTTTTCGCATAGCTTTCGATACTCTCTTCCATGTTCCTGATTTCCCTGATCATGTGATATACATCATCCGGCACGGCTTTTTTCGTTTCGGCAAGCGTCCCCGGGCCATAGATAAGATTTCGCATCGAATGCATATTGGCACTTACCACATGTATCGGCCGATTCAGAAGATTTGAGGAACGTAAAGATTCTTTGAGCTTTTTGGCCCAGAGCGATGCATATTTTTGATGATCGATCATTTCATGAAGAGAGGGCGTAAAGTACACGGTGAGTTCGTTTTTCTTCGAATTCTGTTCCCCCATTACTCTTTTGCCGATGCCGTAAATTATGGCAAACAGGCCGTTGTTCGAATTGAATTCCTTCTTGTTTCTTTCAAGGTATTCATAAGTCTCCCGCGTTTCTCTATAGGTTCGGCCGATAATGATCGAAAGATTCCAGATCGCCTGCTCCAGTTCTTCGCCGACCGGTCCTTGATCCATGGCGACAATTCTTTCCAGCTCCGACCATTCGAAACTCACCCCCTCCACCCTGTTGCAGGCCTGCTGGTAAATCTTTTGGGCCTCGATGTTGAGAAACGTGATATGGGTGAGAATATCGTAGATTTCGCTTTTCCCGGTGGTGATGACAAAGCATATTTCTTTTTCGGAAACCGCATACGAGAACCTTCGCCTCTTGAGAGGGACAATCTTCGCAAACGAGGTATCCTGAAAATCCTCCTGCGCGGTGAGGATAATTCGCGTGCACTGTTCGATACCCTTCGGCATTCTGTCGATCACATATTCCAATCCTTTCAATTCGGTGATCCTGGAATCGGTCATCGATCCATAAATCTCAGGACTGAGCTGCTTCAATGCTTCGGCTAATTTCTCGCCAACCTTGCCGGAGGGTTTATAGGACCCCTGCAAGGTGAATGAGTCGGCCAGAATTTTAAAAGTGCGGATGGCGATTCGGGCTTTCTGCGATTTTGACAGTTCCTCCATTTTTCCTCCTGCCGGCAAGCGGCATTTTGCAGATGATGTGAAACACTATGGGAGGTTGTAATGTTCTCCCACGTTTGGCGCTTTGGATGATTATATCATATCGAATAGACCGGAAAAACGCGAATATTCCTTGTCTTCCGAAAAGAATGTCCGGGAAAAAACAAGAATAATCCCGAAAAAAACAGGAACGGAAATGAGGTTGTGGATGAAGAAAGAACGATTGCGGCAAATTAACGGGCGATGAATTCTGTCAGGGCTGCGATCAGCTCCGGACGTCCCTGTCCGGTCTTCGCCGAGAACAATATCCTGTCCTCCTTTCTGATTCGGTGTCCGGCATCGAGAAGCCTGGCATTTTTTTCCCGCTCGTTACCGGAGAGTTTATCGGTCTTGGTGTAGACCGGCAGGCAGGGAATGGCTTTCTCATTCAGCCACTGAATAAGTTGGGTGTCCTGATCTTTGGGTTCATGTCGTATATCCATTATCACTACAACACATTTCATACCTTCCCGCGATTCAAGATAGGTCGAAATAAGCGACTGCCATGCATTCTGCATGACTTTCGGAACCTTGGCAAAACCATATCCCGGCAGATCGACCAGAAAAAACTCATCCCCTACCCGAAAATAGTTCAATCCTTGAGTTTTCCCGGGTCTGCCGCTCACCTTCACAAGACTTTTTCTGCCGATGAGGGTGTTGATAAGGCTCGATTTGCCGACATTGGATCTGCCGGCAAAAGCGATTTCAGGAAGCTCTGCCGGAGGCAGCTGATTAAGCCTGTGAACACTCAGGAGAAACTCGACCTTGCTGAAATCCATTTTGAATCTCCTGTAATGAAGTTTTGATTTAAATAACTTTATTTAAAGAATACTCGATAATGCCTTCCGCCCCGAGTTTTTTCAACCGTGGGATTAAATCCCTGACGATATCCTCGGAGACTACGGTCTCAACCGAATACCAGGCCTGATTATACAGACTCGCCACCGTCGGCGCGTTGATACTTGGCAGAATAGCAACTATGTCATCAATTTTTTCATTCGATACGTTCATCTTCAGGCCCACAATCCGATCCGCTCGCAAAGCACCCTGCAACAGCAAAGCGATGTTTTCGATTTTCTCCCGCTTCCACGGATCCTTCCAGGCATTTTTGTTGGCGATAAACTGGGTGTTCGACTGCATCAGCTCATGGATAATTCTTAAACCGTGAGCCCGTATCGTGCTTTCCGTTTCGGTCACCTCGACAATGGCATCGGCAAGCCCGGACACCACCTTTGCCTCAGTCGCTCCCCACGAAAACTCAATTTCCACATTGATATTTTTTTCGTCAAAAAATCGCCTGGTCACATTCACCAGTTCGGTGGAGATTTTTTTTCCTTCCAGGTCTTCGAGAGTTTTAATCTCGGAGTCTCCGGCTACGGCAATAACCCAGCGGGTCGGACGATTGCTCACCTTTGAATACACCAGGTCGCATACCAGAATGGTGTCCGAGAGATTTTCCATGGTCCAGTCTTTACCGGTAATTCCCGCGTCGAGCATTCCCCCCTCGACATATCGCGACATCTCCTGCGGCCGGCAGATAGAACAATCCAACTCCGGGTCGTCGATTTTGGGAAAATAATTCCTGGCGGCCGGCTTAATCAGCCAGCCGGCTTTTTCAAAAAGTTCAATCGTGGCTTTCTCCAGACTTCCCTTCGGCAGTCCCAGTTTTAGTTGATTCATTATGCTTTCTCCCGCTGCTATCCGTGAAATCCGGACTCGACAATATTATTTTTTACCATATACCACATCAGGATCAAAAACCGGTACTCCATCGGTTACCAACCCGTCATTCTCAACCCGCCGATAGAAACAGGACCGGTGCCCTGTATGGCACGCCGCTCCCCCGAGTTGTTCAACTTTGTATACAACCGTATCGTTATCGCAGTCGACCAGAATCCGATGGATAATCTGGACATGACCGGACGTTTCGCCTTTCAGCCACAATGAATTACGCGAGCGACTCCAGTAATGCGCTTTGCCGGTCTCCAGGGTCTTTTCCCAGGCTGTCTGGTTTATATAGGCGAGCATCAACACTTCGTTCGAGCGATAATCCTGTACGACAGCCGGCAACAAGCCATCTGCATTTTTATTAAAATTGAGTAATATCATGGTATTGGTGTTTCGGTGGAAAATGCCTTCATCCAGTATGAGCAGGCCCGCGGCCTCTCTGCAAAAATCGCCTGTGCGGACCGGTTGGACACTACAGGAAGGAAATCTAGAGTTAAAAGTGTTCTAAATTAGACAGCTATTGCGATTTTGTCAAGCCAGCCGACCGGTTTTATCGCTTTTCACGTTCGCCACTTGCAATAATCCGATATTCTCATATAGTATGTCTCGCTTTTTAATTTTATGACCCATCAATTATAGAAGGAGCTTTTGCATGTCTCAGCCAAAGAACGGTGACACGGTACTTCTCAGTTTTGTCGGAAAGCTCGATAACGGCGAGGTTTTTATGACCTTCGAGAAAGACAAACCTTTCCGCGCAATACTAGGCAATTCCGATCTCCCGCCGACCCTGGAGCAGGAAATTCTCAAGATGAAATGCGGCGAAACACGAAAAATACGTGTCTCTCCCGACGAAGGTTACGGTCCAAGGCAGAAGGAGTTGGTACAGACAATAGACAACCAGCGGCTGGTCGATTCGCTTCGTCCCAAACCGGGCATGATTGTCTCACTCAAGGTTGAAAAAGACGGCGTGGAACAAAAGGTTCCCGCGACGGTTATAGCCGTCGAGGAATCACGGGTTACTGTTGATTACAATCATCCTCTTGCCGGCCACAACCTGACCTATGACCTCACACTCCTTGAACTGGAAAAACACGGCGGACTGCAATAAAACAGCAACAATCTCTAACCAGCCTCAGCATTAGTTCGTCCCGCTGTCCAGCTCCCGTTTAGAATTTTTAATAAAAACTCCTGTACATACGTTTT
Organism: Desulfobulbaceae bacterium BRH_c16a; assembly: GCA_000961725.1. Lineage (GTDB taxonomy): Bacteria > Desulfobacterota > Desulfobulbia > Desulfobulbales > Desulfocapsaceae > Desulforhopalus_A. The sequence goes on along the minus strand of LADS01000065.1, from coordinate 8,863 downwards.
TGGGTATGTATAAACTTAGAGAGTCAAAACCGGTTTTTCAATCAACTGCAGGGAGTGTTTTATGGACATAGAAGACGACGAAATATTGCAAGGATTCATTGAGGAATCTCTTGAGCACCTCGCTGATATCGAGCATGACCTATTAGCCGTTGAAGAAGCAGGCGCAAATATCGACGAGGACCTCGTCAACAAGGTCTTCCGGGCTGCTCACTCGATTAAAGGCGGTGCCGGTTTCATGGGCCTTACCGCCATCCAGGAATTGTCTCACGCAGCGGAAAATGTGCTCGGCATGATTCGCAGTAAAAAGCTGATCCCCACTCCGGAGATCATCAACGTCCTGCTCATTGCTTCGGATCAACTGCAAAGTATGATCGAGGATGTTCATAACAGTAACGAGGTCGACATTTCAGCTCACCTCACTCCTTTAAATGCCATAGCCGACGGAACTTTCTCACAACCGCCGGCGGCACCGGCTGAAAAACCCAAACCTCCCAAACCGGCACCGGTCAAGCAAGAAACGAAACCGGCTCGACAAGAACCTGAACCGGCTCTCAACCATGAACCGGAGCCGCTCCCGGAAGAACCCGAACCTGAAGTAACCACAGCCCCTGAAGACGAGCCTTTAACCTTGTCTTTCCAGGAAGACTTTGACGATGAGGATTTCGACCATGAAGCGGAAACGGCCGAGTCGGCCTTGTCTCAAGTGCCTGGTCGGGCAGAACCTGCAGGCGAAAAGAAGCCACCCCCCGTCAAAGGCGAGACAACACTCAGGGTCCATGTCAGCCTTCTCGATTCACTCATGAATCTTGCAGGAGAACTGGTACTCAGCAGGAATCAGCTGCTGCAGACTATTGGCTCGGATGATCTGCGGAACGCAGAAGCAGTCGGCCAGCGCATTGACCTTATTACCTCGGAGTTGCAGGAAGCGATAATGCTTACCCGTATGCAGCCGATCGGCAATGTCTTTAATAAATTCCCGAGAGTTGTCAGGGATCTCGCAAAAAAACTCAATAAAACTATCGACCTCAACATTGTCGGCAAGGATGTCGAGCTCGATAAGACTATCATTGAAGCGATCAACGATCCCCTCACCCATCTGGTCCGCAATTCCGTCGACCATGGGATCGAGATGCCTGCCGTCAGGAAAAAGCTGGGCAAACCGGATATCGGCCTGGTAATCCTCAAAGCGTATCACGAAGCCGGCCAGGTCGTCATCGAAATCAGCGATGACGGCAAAGGTCTCGATGGTGAAGCCCTTGCCGCAAGTGCCGTCAGCAAAGGCCTGCTCACCGTTGAACAGGCTCAGGCAATGTCGGATAAGGAAAAAATCAATCTTATCTTCCTGCCTGGCTTTTCAACCGCCAAGGAGGTTACCGATGTGTCGGGCCGTGGCGTTGGCATGGATGTCGTCAAAACCAACCTCGACCAGCTCGGCGGCAACGTCGATATCATCTCGGAAAAAGGTGTCGGCACCACTATTTCCATAAAACTGCCGCTGACGCTGGCCATCATACCTTGCCAGATCATAGAAACGGGCGGCGAACGTTACGCCATCCCCCAGGTAAACCTTGAAGAACTCCTTCGCATTCCGGCAAATCAGGTGAAAACTCGAGTTGAGCGAGTCGGCGACGCGGAGGTGGTAAGGCTGCGCGGGACCTTGTTGCCCCTTATCCGCCTGGCCGATGTCATCGGTATCGAACGAACCTATTACGATGCCAACGATGACGAAGTCAAACCGGACAGAAGGGAGAAGGTTTCCGATCGCCGAGGAAAAGAATCGCCTTTGTTCAGGACCGGCAACGAAGAAAAGAGATTCGCCCAGAAACACGACCACCCTGCCCGATCTGTCCTCGATCGCCGTTATTCGGCATCGAGCGCACTCAATATTGTGGTGGTTTCCACCGGTGCCATGAAATACGGCCTGATCGTCGACCGGCTGCAGGATTCCGAAGAAATAGTTATCAAGCCGCTTGGCCGGCATCTCCAGCAGTGCAAGGGATATGCCGGGGCAACGATCATGGGGGACGGGCGGATCGCTCTCATTCTGGATGTCAGTAATCTTGCCAGGATGGCGCGCCTTACCTCGATCGATCGTTCCGATCGGGCCGCGGAAGTCGCCAGAGCCGCCGAAGATGCTGTGAAAGCAAAAAAAGACAAACAGTCTCTTCTTATCTTTAAGAGCTCCGAAACCGAGCATTTCGCTGTCCCGCTGAATCAGGTTGAACGTATTGAAAAGATCAAGCGGACCGATATCGAGGATCTCGGCGGCAGAAGGGTCATGAAATACCGAGGCGGCAGCCTGAGTCTCATATGTGTTGAGGATGTCGCCATGGTGCAGCCGCTTGCCGACTATGACAATCTTCTGGTGATTGTCTTCACCATCGCCAAAAGAGCAGTCGGGCTGCTTGCTGTCGGTCCAATCGATGCCATTGAAATCTCTGCCGATATCGACGATACAACGCTCAGTCAGCCAGGCATCATGGGGTCGATCATTATCGACCAGCATACAACCATGCTGGTCAATGTGTTTGAAATGGTGCAATCGCTTTTCCCTCAATGGTTTGAAGAAAAAGAAAAAAAGTCTGTAGAAGCAATCGACGACAGTGAACCGCCAACCATTCTCATCGCCGAAGATTCAAAATTCTTTCGCAATCAGGTGAAGGGATATATGACCGAGGTCGGATACAATATCATTGAGGCGGAAGATGGCGTTGAGGCCTGGAACAAGCTGCACGAATACGGCGACCAGATCGCCATGCTGGTGACGGATATCGAAATGCCGAACATGAACGGTTTCGAACTCACCCAGCGAATACGCAATGATGCCAAATATGGCAAGTTGCCGATCATAGCTCTCACTACTTTAGCATCGGCCGAAGATGTAGCAAAAGGACAAGCGGTCGGAGTGAATGAATACCACATCAAGCTTGACAAGGAACGGCTCATGGTATCGGTTCACGATTATATCAAGAGAAGCCATTGAACAAATCACCGCTAGAGCGGCATACAGCTCTTCTATTTGCTGTAAAGCGATACAATCCAACGGAAGAACGAAAATGACAGAGACCAGAAAGACATCTCACGGCAAAAAAATTGTTGAACTTGCGACTTTTTATGTCGGTGACGCACTTTGCGGCATGGATATACTGAAGGTTCAGGAGATAAATAAACTGATGCAGATGACCAAAGTCCCCCAGGCACCGGAATATGTAGTCGGTATCCTCAATCTCCGGGGACAGATCGTCACCATCATCGATCTTGGCCTGAAGCTTGGCCTGGGGGCAACGGATATATCGCAGGATCCCCGCAATATAATTGTCAATTCATCCGGCGGCCATGTAGGTCTCCTCGTAAAAAAAATCAGCGATGTGGTCTCCGCTGATATGGAAAGGCAGGAACTTGCTCCCGCCAACATGCGCGGCATTCAAGGCGAATATTTCACCGGGGTGTATAAAACCGATAACAACCTTATCGGAATATTGAATGTAGATAAGGTCTTGAGCATTGAGGACTGAGAGACGAATGATTGGCTCGAAAAATCTCCGTGTCCTTGTTGTCGACGACACCATTGTTTATCGTAAGGCGGTTTCCGATATTCTCGCTGAAATACCAGGAGTCGAGCTTGTCGGTGTGGCTCATAACGGTAAGATAGCTCTCGCGAAGATACAGACCTTGAAACCGGATATCCTTACTCTTGATATCGAAATGCCGGAAATGAACGGCATCGAAGTTCTTGCCGAATTGCAGAAGAGTCACCCCGGCATCGGTGCCGTCATGCTTTCGACCTTGACCGCGGAAGGCAGTGAAATGACCATGCGGGCGCTCGAACTCGGGGCGTTCGACTTCATTCTCAAGCCACAAAGCAAGAATCAGACAGAGGGTAAGAAGGAAATCAAGGCTTCGCTTGAACCCATTCTGAAAGCATTTGCCAGATCGAAAAACGCCGCTTCGCTGATCGGCCGCAAAGGTCTGATCGCGGCACCACCTTCCCATGGAAGAACTCTGCCCGGGCAACCGCCGACGCAAGCGAGAGGTCTCAGACCCCTCGCCCAAAAATTCCCGGCAGGGCGAAGGGGGAAATCTGAAATTGTAGCCATCGGCATTTCCACAGGCGGACCCAACGCCCTGAATCAGATGCTGCCAAAGCTTCCGGGAAACCTGGGGGTTCCTGTTTTAATTGTCCAGCATATGCCTCCGGTTTTCACCAAATCCCTGGCTTCCAGTTTGGATAAAAAATGTGCTCTCACCGTAAAAGAAGCGGTCAATGGCGAGAACATCCTGCCCAATGTTGTCTATATCGCTCCGGGTGGCAAGCAAATGAAACTTGTCGCCGGAACAGACGGACAGAACCGTCGAATAAAAATTACCGACGATCCACCGGAAAATTCCTGCAGACCTTCGGTCGATTATCTTTTCAGATCGGTTGCCGATTACTATGTCGGCCGGGCAACTGCGGTCATTATGACGGGTATGGGATCGGACGGCACCTTGGGACTCGGGATTTTAAAGGAAAAATCCGCTTACATTATTGGCCAGGACGAGGGATCCTGCATTGTTTACGGAATGCCGAAAGCACCAGCTGAAATGGGATATCTCGATATCGTTGCACCACTCAATAAAATTGCCGATGAAATTGTGAGCAGCGTAAAATGATTTTGTTATGCATTTATCGATTTTAAAACTGAAATGATCAAAATCAACCCGCCAGAACTGAAGCTCATCTCACAATATATCCAGGATATATCGGGGATATATCTTGACCAGAGCAAATCATATCTGTTTGAAACTCGATTGAGTTCGGTTGCCGAGGCACATGGTTGCAGATCCTATCAGGAGTTGCAGGCAAAAGCCAGGATGGAGCCGGCAAAAAAAATTGAAAAAGAAATCATCGACGCCATTACCACCAATGAAACATTGTTTTTCCGGGATAAAGGTCCCTTCGAGCTCTTGCAACACAAAATCCTGCCTGAAGTAATAGACGCGCGAACAACAAAAAATTCCTTGAAGACCAAGGTCAGAATATGGAGCGCCGCTGCCTCTACCGGCCAAGAACTGTATTCTATTGCCATAGTCATCAAAGAACTTTTAAGGGACAGTCCCGATTATGCTTTTACTCTCCTAGGTACCGACATTTCGGATGCGGCAATAGCTCAGGCGAGCTACGGTAAATACAATCGCTTCGAAATTGAAAGGGGTCTCGATAAAAAGTATCTGCAGAAATATTTCACTTTGTTTGGAGATTCGTGGAAAATCAAAGACGAAATCCGGGCAATGGTGAACTTCCGAAAGCAGAATCTCATGCTCCCTCTCACCGGTTTGGGAAAATTCGATATAATATTCTGCCGAAATGTAGCTATCTATTTCACCCTTGAGGATCGCAAGAAACTTTTCAACAAATTGGCAGATAACCTGGCAGACGATGGTTACCTTGTAATTGGATCAACGGAGTCACTTACCGGAGTATGTCCCCGATTTATTCCCAAGCGACATTTGAGATCGATCTTTTACCAAAAGAAATAAAAGAGGCCCTCTCATGAAAAATCTCTCCATTCTGGTTGTCGACGATGATCCCGTTATTAGAAGGCTTCTCGAGCAACGGTTGAAAAATGAAGGTTTTATCGTAGAAGTTGCTGAAGACGGTTATGCTGCCGAACGAACACTCAGACAAAAGTATTTCGATGTTGTGCTGACGGATTTGATGATGCCTGGCGATATCGGAGGAATCGAGGTTTTGGAGATCGCCAAAGACCTTAACAGCAAGACGGAAGTTCTTCTCATTACCGCCCATTCATCGGTGAATACCGCTGTAGAGGCCATGAAGAAAGGGGCTATCGATTACCTGGAGAAACCTATCAATTTTGACGAGCTTTTCCTGCGCCTCGATAAGATTGCCAATGTGCAGAGCATCCTGAAAAACGCCCAGGACCTGCAGCTCGCTATGAATACAACCGAGAGTGCCGCCTCGGCCACCATCCAGGATCTGGAAATACAAGTTTCAACCCAGCGCGAAATCCTCGACAGGATTGAAACCGTTCTGCGCGACGATCAATTGACGGATGATGTAAAAGTCGAAAAAGCGCTGGATGTCATCGATCAGGTATAACCCTCCTCTCTATGCCCCGCTACTCCGCTATTTTTTCGAAGAAACCGGAATCTCCAAGCCGATAGCGGAAGTAATTTGCGCGTTATCGAATTTTGCCCCCTGCACATCGGCACCGGTCAGATCCGCTCCCGACAAATCGGCTTTGTATAAATCGGCATTTTGCAGACCTGCTTTCCGCAGATTCGCGTTTCTGAGTATCGCTCCTTTCAAATTGGCCTTATCGAGAGTCGCCCGTTCGAGGTTACAATCGGTCAGATCCGCTTTCTCCAGATCGACACCCTTAAGGTTCTTGCCGGAAAGATCCAGCCCGGAAAGATCGCACTCAAAACATTTATCTTTATCAAGAAGACGAGTCAGGTTATCTCTTTTGCTCTTTTCCTGAGCAAGGAGCGCGCTTGATTCTCCTACTCCCTTTTCTGCAACCGCTTTTTCTTTAACATCAGCGGGCGAGACATTCTTTATAGTCTCCTGCTTCGGAGAACTCTTCTTTTTAACATCCGCATGAATTATTGCAGGTGGCTTGCCGGCATCCGCCATGATCTTAGGAGTTGCATTCTGCAGAAGCGCTTTTGAATTGCCTTGATCATTTCCGGTGTTTTTTTCTTGAGCCTTGGCAGGTTCTTTGAGTGCGACCTGCTCCGCGACTGTCTTCTCTTTGTCATCTGTCTTATCCTTATCTGCCTTAGCGAGCGGTTCAACAATCGCCTGCGAAACAGGCGCCACTTTTTTGGCAACAGGAGCAGCGGGCTGGCGTTCATTGACCGGCAGTTTAACTCTTTTCACTACAGCACTTGGATTCTTCTCAGATGACGATTCTGCTGCCTCCCGATCGACCGCAAGCGGCTGTGAAGATTCCTCGAAATCGCCTGGAGCTGCAACTTTCACCTCTCTGGTTTCGGGGTTTTTTTTCGGCTTTCCCGGGTCATCGATATAGATCTGTTTTTCCACCTCGGGAACTCCGATGTCTTCATATGGTTTGGCCGTAATAAACTCACCATCCAGGAGCGTTCCGTCCAAATACGCTCCGTCAAGCGAAGTGCCCCGCAAATCCGCGCCGCGCAAATCTGCCTCGCTGAGATCGGTCCCGCCAAATGATGCGCCCTTCAGGTTGGAATTCCTGAGATTGGCCCCGGCAAGATTACTTAAAAAGAATTTTGCCATGGAAAAATCGGCTCCCTCCAGATCGGCTCCGGCAAAATTCATCCTGTTTAAAGTAAGACCGGAGAGATCGCAACCTCTACAGCTGTTCGTTTTTTTGAGTATTTCCAGATTTTCCCTGGCTGTTATATTTTCCGCCCGGCTCATATCGGCCGTTACACCGACAGTAAGAGAAACGATGCATGCCGCCAAAAGGGTGCTTCTTTTTAAATATTTCTTCATTGTGTTTTACTATCCTGTAACCGGTTCATGATTCTGTGCGCTTGAAAACATCTTAAAATGGCCAACATACCGCATTGCATGTGAAAATGCCAACATAAGGAGCAACACCTGTCCATGAAGTCCGCTCGATGGGTGCAAATGTTGTTTTTGTCTATCTGCTTCTTTTCATCTTTTTCCACTGCCATGGCGAGTCGGGTTTTGCATCATGCCACAGTCCTCTTTTTTCTCTACGGGCAATACGCTCATTCTCCTTCCAGATATTGCAGAAATTTTTTCTGTAATATCTGGGATAAACCCACGCCAACCCTGCCTGAACAAGGTCGTTATTCAATACCTTATTATCCCGGACCACCACGGCAACGAGTCTACCATAAGAATCACGGTACGCCGGTTCAATCACAACTTTTTTTCCAAGCACATTTTTCTCGACAAATTTTTTCGCCGCCTTCGAGTAAGGCTGATCATATTCCGGACAATCGACCCCATAAAGCCGAACTTCAATGGTATTTTTCGCAGTGGCCACCAGGAGAGAATCGCCATCGATAACTTTTTTGACTGTAGCCGGAAATATTTCTCCGGCAGACGCATTCAAAACACCGATCATGATGAATATTGTATGAATTATCCATAACTTCCTGATCATGGCCACCACTCTTGTGAAATATTTTCAGTCACATATATCGATTGGATCTCGAATATAGTCAATTTCGATCTGGAACAAAAGTCTGATAGACAGGGTGAATTTCCTCTACTTTTTTTCTGATACAAATTCATCAACTTACGTTTAAAACTGGACAAACCCTTTCGTGTAAGGTACACTCTCCAAAATTTTAACCAACACGAGAGAACCATTTTGAACTTATCCCAGGTTGTCGTCCGTCCAGTAGATCCTGCTGAAGAAGCCAGATTCCAGGAACTGATGCAGCAACATCATTACCTTGGCTCCTTGCCGAAAATCAGTAACACGATCTGGTATGTGGCTACCTGTAATAATGACTGGCTTGGTCTCCTAAGCTTTTCCGCTGCAGCCCTGAAATGCGGTGCCCGTGATCGCTGGATTGGCTGGGGGCACCGCCTGCAGTATGATCGGCTTCATCTGGTGGCAAACAACTCACGATTCCTGATACTGCCACACTGTCATTACAAAAATCTTGCCACCAAGATTCTCTCCCTGTGCCGGCGAAGAATTCAGGGAGACTGGCAGAATCGTTTCGGCTTCCCACTTCTGATGATGGAAACCTTTGTCGACCCCTCTCGTTATGTTGGCACGGTCTATCACGCAGCGAACTGGACCCTGGTCGGTAATACCAAAGGATATCAGCGTACTCGAAACGGCTATAGCGATACTTGTCAAACCTCAAAGCTTGTCTTCGTTTACCC
>LADS01000045.1 GCA_000961725.1 Desulfobulbaceae bacterium BRH_c16a | reverse complement strand
GTAAATTATACAGCTTCTCTGCCGCCCAATCACTGTGACCAAGCATTTTCCGGAGGGTCTTATGTTCGTTGGCCAACTCCAGGATACGATCATAATCGGCATTGAGCCCCAATCTGAGTACCCCCAGCACCAGTATCTGCCACTGGGTCATGCCGGGACGACCGTTGTTGGGATCGGCCTTGACGGTTTTTCCCTCGATTTGATGCACAGGCAAAACCTCTGCCAAAATGGCAAATACCGCTCCGCGCAGTTCAGGCGTGGTGTATATATGCTGGAGTCCGCGGAGGATTTGCGGAATATCATCGCGTGATTTTGGGTCCAGCTTTATGTCGGCGATTGCCAGTTCACCCAACTTCATTTGTGGTTCGATTACTCTACGCATGAATTTTTCACCCGACGAAGATTTGTCCTTGCTGACATTTGAGCCGGTCAGAGCCCTGCTGAATTATTTAGCCCGAAAAGAATATACCATAACAATCAGCAGCTTACATTATCATTCGGCATCCGCCGTGCTCTCCGCGCTCATTTTCTTCGCTTGTGGGTATCGTTGGCATCAGCTTGTTTTTCCGGTTCTTTTGTGGTTTCCATTCAGGCACTAATTACTGACATTCACCCAACCGTCTTGCCTTGACATTCATGTTCATTTCCTGCCCTTCAGCCTGCATCTTCATTTTCGTTTCGAAAGAATCTCCATCGAAAACAGTCTCACCACTGGATTCACCGACACCTTTACATTTCATTTTCCAGGCAACTTTATTGCCGGTTTCTTTTAAATCCGTAACGGTACAGTCATCGTTACCGGCTATAACTTTTTTCTGATCCGCAACATCTTCCTTGGTAAAGCAATGCTTCATCTGTGTAGGTGGAATCTGCATAGGCATGCCGGGCATTTCCATGGTGGTGGTCATCTCCCAGTAGCCATCACGCATAGTCGAGGCAGCAAAAGCGACAGTCGGGATGACCAGGGCAGATAGAAGGGCAACGACAATTTTTTTCATAACGAGACCTCCTTTGGCAGTTCAGTTTTTTGATAATGACAAAAAGTCATAATTTCCAAGGCTTTTAGCTATGAAAACTACTCTTTCAAGAAGAATTTCGCAATGTTTTGTGTTAGACATGCTGAAGGCATATCCAGCCATTGACCGCAATAATGCGATGGAAAGAGCTCTCCGTGGAGAAATTAAATATATAACATATTGTTCCGGCCCTTTGTGACGCTTGGGGGACGATACAGCGAGGACGGTTATGGCCTACGATAAAGGACTTGCAGAACGATTGCGGGATATTTTACGGGATCAAGATAAAGTCGAGGAAAAGAAAATGTTCGGCGGACTCTGTTTCATGGTTTCCAAGCACATGTGTTGCGGAGTTGCAGGTGAAAAACTTATGGCCCGTGTAGGCGCAGAAAACTATGAAAAAAGTCTGTCGAAAAAACATGTTAAAGAAATGGATTTTACCGGCAAGCCAATGAAAGGGATGGTCTATGTAGAACCCGAGGGAATAGCTGAAGATGAAGACTTATCTATTGGGTGCATATTTGTCTGCAATTTACCAAATCTCTGCCACCAAAATAATGAAATTTCACATTGCCCCTGGTCTTGTTGGTGGGGCCGTTGGGATGACATCACACCAGTTGGCCGGGGAAGTGGTGTTTTTGCCTAGGTTAGTGAGTCCGCTCTCTCTCGGGCGCGGTTGCAGAATAAAGGGAAGGCCCAAATTTCCAGCGTTTGAAAGGAAGAGGAAAAAATGTCGCCACTCAGTTTTGCCGATGCAGTAGAAAAACTTTCCCAGGTAGGAATTCAAAATAAAGAAATTTACCTCATAGACCTTGTCCTTCTTTGTGAAATGGCTTGGGCAGACGGTTCAGTTCAGGAGGGCGAGCGAGAAATACTTTTCAGCTATCTCAACCATCATGTCGACTCTATCAATCGACTTGCCGGTTGCAGGGTCCTTGAACATAAGGAAGCTAAGGAATTGATTCGCTCATTTCTTGACAACCGTCCCGGCCAGGAACTTCTTGACACGATACAGGAAGTCATTGCCCCAGTCCGCCTTGATCAAATAAATCCCGCTAATGCCGAACGTACCTGTCTAGGTATCCTTAATACCTGCCTCGATATTGCCTCAAGTTCGGTGACTAAATATCCCTATGGCCTTACCGAACGCTTCACCCAGGAAGAGAAAGACTACTATCACAAGATAGCTGCCATACTCACAGGCAGAAATGAGTCTCTTCCGCCATATCAGTCAGTAACTGACGATCGATGAGCATACGACCCTCCCTTACGGCGTAACTGACAGGAAATTTACATCTATGGCTGCCAATGAAACACTGCGATACTTCGGGAGATCCGATTAAGGAAGATTCAGAATCACCGAATTCGTAAAAGAATATTGTTCAATCTCAGGAGGAGAGAAATGGTTCAAACGATTGGCGGCCGAATAAAAGCTCTATTACCAATCTTGGTGATAGTGATGATGGGCGGATGTTCTTACGTAGGTATAAAAGTACCACCAGACACCAAGGGAGTATGCGACCTATCTTCACAATGCTTCAGAGAAGACAACGATATTTCAATATCATATAAAGTAACAAAAGAAGACGATGAATATGAAGTTATTGGGGAGGGAGTGTTGCGGGGCTATACTATTTACATAAACGCTTCGTTCACCCTCCTTTTGATAAAAGACAACATTATTGTTGAATCGGTACCAATAATGTCAGGATCAGAATCAAGCAATAAAATTCCATTTGGTCGCAAATTCAAAGCGAAAGATTTTGACGAAACCCTCATCGTTTGTCGAATAGGAGGGGCAGGATAATTTGACGTGCAGGTTGTCCCTGATCTATTGGCTCAGTTGCAAGCTTTTGCCTGGGACTAAGAGCAATTTTTTTGGCTATTTTTGCCAGACTGAACAAAAGATGCATAGCCCGTAGAGAATGAGGATTGATGGAAATTATAAAAGATGATCTGACCGGAACTGAAGTTGCCGAACTATTGAGGGAGCATCTTCACAGTATGACACTGCATTCTCCACCTGAAAGCATACACGCTCTCAATATTGAAGCGTTGCGAAAACAGGAGATTACATTCTGGAGTGCATGGGAGGGAGATGAACTGGCTGGCTTTGGAGCGCTTAAAGAACTCGATGATCGGCATGCAGAGATAAAATCGATGCGGACCGCATTGTCACATTTAAGAAAAGGAGTTGCAAAGCGACTACTTCAGCACATATTAGATGAAGCGAGGCGGCGTTGCTATCGGCGGGTAAGCCTGAAACGGGATCAATGGATGCCTTCCAGGCTGCCAGGAGGCTCTATGCCGGTTTTGGATTCATTTATTGTGGGCCATTTGCGGATTACAAAGAAGACCCATACAGCGTCTTTATGACCAAGGAGTTGTAGATACTCCAGTTATTTTTCAAATACACATAACCTATGTCAAGGCCACTTTTAATTATTCTCTAATTTCAATACGGTAGAAACCAAGGGATTATCCGGATGTCTAACGAGAAAACAAATAATTTCAAAGTGAACGGTCACCTGCTTTTCATTAAGGAGTTTTTGAAACACCCGCTCCAGATCGGGTCGATTATCCCAAGCTCTCGTTTCCTGGAGCGGCGAATTGTTGAGGCCGCAGGGGCTGCTTCAGTTGATGTTATTATAGAATTAGGCCCCGGGACAGGAGGTATCACTCGTGCAATACTGCGTGCGATGCCGCGGCACGCCAAGCTTCTGAGCATCGAAATTAATCCGCATTTTAACAGGTTGGTGAGCATAATTGAAGACAAACGACTCATAGCGCACCAGGGTAGCGCGATTGAAATCAAGGAAGCAATTTCCCGATATGACCTGGATCCTCCCAATGCAATAGTTTCCGGTATCCCTTTTTCTACCATGAGTCATAGCGCCGGATCTCAAATTATCGAGGCAGTTTCATCTCTGCTCCCGCCAAACGGACGCTTCGTGGCATACCAGGTGAATAGTCAGGTTGCTGCTCTGTGCCGGCCTTTCCTGGGATCAGGGCAGATTTCAATGGAACTGCTCAATATTCCGCCAATGCGTGTTTTTCAGTGGGTGAAGAATGCCTGATAGGTCGCGGAATAGTTCAGGATTATTAATGTTTCGCTCTTTTGATTTAGGGCTGGAAGTTTTTCTGGTTCACCCTGGAGGTCCTTATTGGACGAAAAAGGATGAGGGGGCCTGGTCTATTCCTAAAGGCGAATATCAGGAAGACGAATCTGCATTTGAGGCCGCCAGGCGTGAGTTTAAGGAAGAGACCGGCTTTGAAGCAATTGCAGAAAAGTTCATACAACTGGAACCAGTAAAGCAGCCGAGTCGAAAGGTAATAAGCGCATGGGCATTCGAAGGCGACTGTGATCCAAGTGCAATGAGAAGCAATACATTTTGCATGGAGTGGCCTCCGAAATCCGGGAAACAGGCTGAATTTGCAGAAGTTGATCGCGCAGGATGGTTTACAATAGACAGAGCAAAGAAGAAAATTGTCAGCGGCCAGATAGGGTTTATTGAGCAGTTGTGCCAAAAGCTGAATTACAACCTATCACAACCTTGAATAACACAAAAACAAATGCCAATTTCCAAGTCTTGTTATCAATTCAATTCAGCAATCGTAAGAACTCCCTCTGCCTCAGTCGTTCGCGGCTTGCGTGGCAAAGACCACGGCGATCCTGACTTTCACGAACTCAAAGCAGAACATGAGGCCTATATCACAGCTCTCGAAGCTGTTGGAATGGAAGTTAAGGTTCTGCCTGAACTTGAGGCTTTCCCGGATTCAATCTTTGTTGAGGATCCAGCGCTGGTTTTTACAGAAGGGGCCGTGCTGCTGAGATCCGGAGCGACCTCGCGGCAGGGTGAAACGCAGGCAATCTCACCTGCGTTGCGCGATGTGTTCGATACCGTGCTGGAGTTGCCACAGTTCTGTCATGCTGTGGTGGCGACGTATTGGTGACACCGAAATCGGTGCTTATCGGCCTTTCTCAGAGGACTGATCGAGCGGGAGCAACTGCACTTATAGAATGTCTAAGAACCATTGGATATAAAGGCGAGATAATGAATACACCCGAGGGTGTCCTGCATTTCAAAACAGAATGCTCGCTTCTGGATGAAGAGACGATCTTGGTTACCAGTCGCATGGCACAGTCAGGTTTTTTCCATGAATTTCGTAACATAGTGGTGCCGGATGGAGAAGAACCGGCAGCAAACATAGTGCGAATAAACGAATCGGTTCTAGTAGGCGCGAAATACCAACGCACAATTGAAATGCTTGCAAAGCAAGGTTATTCGATTGTACCCGTCAAAACTGAAGAGATCGAAAAAATTGATGCTGGATTGTCCTGCATGTCTCTGCGCTGGTTTCGAAATGAGCGGAGCGGTCCTCTTCCCGACTCCCTGCATTCTGCTGGCGGCGAGAACGGAACCGACTCCTGAGGGAAATCCGTGGGCTAAGCTCCCTGCTCACATCACGCCGATACTGCCCGGCGATGTCGGGGTGAATGTGCCACCCAGAGTATAGCGGGAGCCCGGCGAGTAGAAGGTACTGCTGGTGGCGATCTTTTCACCGACCCAGGTTTTGCGATGGAGGGCAAGGCAAGGTTCCGAACTGTTGATTTCCAGCAGGTCCCTGATCCAGGGTTCGGGAATTAAAGCCTCTACGATATGCTCGATTGCGGTGACCGGGGCGATGCCGAGCAGATACTCGCTGACGGTCACTTCGGTAAAATCCTGCTCGAGAAAGTGCGGGGCAATCTCGGGACGAATATGTCGGCAGGCGAGCTGGATCGGCACATTGTTTTCTTTGTGGAGGATAATGGCATGGAACACCGGGGCGTAGGGGGCCAGGTCCATGGCCGCGGCAAGAGAGGGCCTGGCCTTTTCTTCCTGGAGAAGATGAATGCTGCATGAATACAAGCCGCCTCGCTCCCGAATCTCGTCGGCAATCGACTGGATGGTAAACAAGGCTGCCTGTGGTTTTTTGACCGCAACAAAGGTGCCCTGCCCCTGCCTGCGGCAGAGCCGCCCTTCGGCGGTCAGTTCGCGGAGGGCGCGGTTGACGGTCATCCGCGAGACGTTCAGGCCGGCGACCAGTTCGGCCTCCGATTCGATCCGCATGCCGGGGCGGAGTTTTCCGCTGTTGATTAATTCGAGGATATAGTCTTTGACCTGTTGGTACAGGGGCAAATCGACCGGCTCTTGTACTGATTTTCGCATGTCGATCATCCCGCAAAACTTGGCAACAGATCGGTGCCGACCAGAGGGTTGAAGGCCCCCGACTGAATAAGCTCCTGAGACTTCTGGATATCCGGCGCAAAGTACCGATCCTGATCGTAGAACGTCACGACTTTCCTCACTTTGGCCTTGGCGGTTTCCAGCAGCGGCGAAGATTTGAGGGGGGCGCGGAAATCGAGGCCCTGGCAGGCGGCGAGCAGCTCGATCGCCAGTACTCCGGCGGTGTTCTCGGCCATTTCCGAAAGCCTTCTGGCGGCAAAAGTGGCCATCGAGACATGGTCCTCCTGGTTGGCGGAGGTTGGCAAACTGTCGACCGATGCCGGATGAGCAAGTGATTTGTTCTCGCTGGCGAGCGCTGCGGCGGTTACCTGGGCGATCATGAAGCCGGAGTTGAGGCCGCCTTTTTCGACCAGAAAGGGCGGCAGCTTGGACATATGGGAATCGATCAGGAGCGCCATTCTCCGCTCCGACAGGGCGCCGATTTCGGCGATTGCCAGGGCGAGATTGTCGGCGGCCATGGCTATCGGCTCGGCGTGAAAATTGCCTCCCGACAGGATGTCGCTTTCAGCGGCGAAGACTAAAGGATTATCGGAAACGGCATTGGCTTCCGTGCCGATTACTGCCGCCGCATCGCGGATCTGATTAAGGCAGGCACCCATCACCTGGGGCTGGCAGCGGAGGGAATAGGGATCCTGTACTGCCTCGCAATTCTCGTGGGAAACTTCTATTTCACTGTGGGCGAGGAGCAGGCGATAGGCGGCCGCCACATCGATCTGCGCCCGGTGTCCCCGTACCTCGTGAATACGTGGATCGAATGGCCGGCGGCTGCCGAGCGCCGCTTCAACGCTGAGGCTGCCGGAAACTAAAGCGGCGGCAAACAGATCCTCGGCGGCAAAGAGCCCTTCAAGGGCAAAGGCGGTGGAGGCCTGGGTGCCGTTCAACAGGGCCAACCCTTCTTTTGGCCCAAGCGTTATCGGACTGAGCCCGGCGTGATTCAACCCTTCCGCACCCGACAAGCGTTGCCCCTGATAAAAGACCTCACCCTCGCCGAGCAGCACGGTGCTCATGTGGGCAAGCGGGGCCAGATCGCCGGAGGCCCCGACCGAGCCCTTCTGCGGAATGCATGGATAGACGCCGGCATTCACCAGGCTGCTCAGGGCATCTATCACTTCGAGCCGGATGCCCGAATAACCTCTGGCCAGACTGTTGATTTTCAGGACCATCATCAGCCGAACCGTCGATTCCTTCATGAAAGCCCCGACTCCCGCCGCATGGGAGAGAACGATGGCGCGCTGCAGATGTTCGAGTTCGCCTTCCGGAATTATGGTCTTGGCCAGCAGGCCGAAACCGGTGTTGATGCCGTAAATGACCCGCCCCTGATCGATAAGATTTCTGACCGTCTGCACCGAGGCCTGAATGTCCTCCTTGCAGTTTTCCGCAAGACTTACCGTGACAGGATTTTTGGCGATCCGACGCAGTTGCGCCAGGGTGAGTTTGCCGGGGTGGATGAGTATCTCGGTGGTCATGGTCCCTCTTTTCTTCGAATTATTTGTTCTGCCCGGAGGCCGGTATTGCCGGAGCTTTCAGGCACCGCTTTTGTAATCTGCCAAATGTATATACAAAAATACAATTAATCAACTTGAATCGTCATATTTGAAAGAACTTGTATATACAACCACTGGATGGTAAAATGATCGGAAAATGTATATACATAAAAAAGAGCGTATCAAACAATCCGACCAAGGAGCACATGATGTGGAGCAACATACAGATAGCCGAGGCAATGAAGGTTCGCCTGGACGATGAACTGCCGGAGAAAGAAGAATTTGCGGCTGACATCAGAAGAGCCCCGGATCGAGGATTCCGGTTGAGCAGGAGTCAAACCGAGACCGCCCTGAAAAATGCTTTGCGCTATATCCCGGAACAGCACCATTCTCTTTTAATCCCCGAGTTTCTGGAAGAACTGCAGACCCGCGGACGGATTTACGGATACCGTTTTCGTCCCCACGGACCGATCAAGGCAAGGCCCGTCGATGAATATCGGGGTAACTGCCTGGCCGGCAAGGCTTTTCAGCTGATGATCGACAACAATCTCGACTTCGAGGTGGCGCTCTATCCCTATGAGCTGGTGACCTACGGCGAGACCGGCAGCGTCTGCCAGAACTGGATGCAGCTGCAGCTGATCAAGAAGTATCTGCAGGTGATGACCGAGGACCAGACCCTGGTCATGCAGTCCGGTCACCCTTTAGGCCTTTTCCAGTCGAGTCCGGACAATCCGCGGGTGATCATCACCAACGGCCTGATGGTCGGCCTCTACGACAATCAGGTTGACTGGGAGATTGCCGCCCAGATGGGGGTCTCCTCCTACGGCCAGATGACTGCCGGCGGCTGGATGTATATCGGCCCCCAGGGCATCGTCCACGGTACCTATAACACCCTGCTCAATGCCGGCCGGAAGATGTGCGGAGTGGCGGCGGACGGCGACCTTGCCGGTCTGCTCTTCGTTTCCTCCGGTCTCGGCGGAATGAGCGGTGCGCAGCCGAAAGCCGCTAAAATCGCCGGGGCCGTATCGATTACCGCCGAGGTCGATTACTCTCGGATTGAAACCCGCCGCCGCCAGGGGTGGGTCGATGTGGTCTCGGCCGATCTGGACGAAATCCTCAAGCTGGCCGGGCAGGCTTGTGCCGAGAAAGCCAATACCTCGATAGCCTACCATGGTAATGTCGTCGATCTGCTCGAGCATCTTGCCGTAAAAAAATTTCCGGTCGATCTCGTTTCCGACCAGACCTCCTGCCATGTGGTGTATGACGGCGGCTATTGTCCGCAGGGAATCGACTTTGCCGAGCGTACCCGGCTGCTTGCCACCGACCGGGACAAGTTCCGCCTGCTGGTCGACCGCAGTCTTCGTCGTCATTACGAGGCAATCCAGGCGCTTGACGGCCAGGGGGCCTATTTTTTCGATTACGGCAATGCCTTTTTAAAAGCAGTGTTTGACGCGGGAGTCACGGAGATTGTCCGCAACGGCATCGATGCCAAGGATGGTTTTATCTTTCCATCTTATTTCGAGGATATCATGGGACCGATCTTCGACTACGGCTACGGCCCGTTTCGCTGGGTCTGCCTGAGCGGCAGTCCGGGCGATCTGGAGAAGACCGATCGGGCGGCGATGTCGTGCATCGACCCGGATCGCCGGGCCGAGGATCGCGACAATTATATCTGGATCCGCGATGCCCAGGCCAACCGGCTGGTGGTCGGCAGCCAGGCCCGTATCCTCTATTCGGATGCCGGGGGACGGACGGCCATCGCCCTGAAGTTCAACGAGATGGTGCGCAACGGCGAGGTCGGGCCGATCATCCTCGGCCGCGATCATCACGATCCGGGCGGAACCGACTCGCCGTTTCGGGAAACGGCCAACATTAAAGACGGCAGCAATGTCTGCGCCGATATGGCGACCCACTGTTTCGCCGGCAACGCCGCTCGCGGGATGTCCCTGGTCGCCCTTCATAACGGCGGGGGAACCGGCATCGGCAAGGCTATAAACGGCGGGTTCGGGATGGTTCTCGACGGCAGCGGCCGGGTCGACGAGATTCTCCGGACCGCCATGTCCTGGGATGTCATGGGCGGTGTCGCCAGGCGAAACTGGGGGCGAAACCCGAATGCGATGGAGGTGGCCATGGCCTACAATAAAGAGAACACCAACGGCGATCAGATCACCATTCCCTACCAGGCGGATGAGGAAAAAGTGACTGCAGCAGTGGCGGCAATATTTGCCACACCCAAAAAATAGACGAGGAATCGGCGGGGAGAAAAAATGACGCGACAACTTTTTCGCAATGCCAGGATATATACCCCTTTAGATACGGGCAGGCCACGGGCAGGCAAGGCACAGGGCGAGCTGGCCCATTTTCCGCAAGGGGCAATGCTTGTCGAAAACGGCCTGATTGCTGCGATAGGCAATGAGCCGGAGGTAGTGGCTTTGGCCGGGTCGGCAGGCGAAACTTCAGAGGTGGATTGCGGCGGCAGATGCATGATCCCCGGTTTTGTCGATCCCCATACCCATATGTGTTTCACCGACCTGCGCGAGGCGGAATTTGCCATGCGCCTGGAAGGCACGCCCTATCTGGAGATTCTCCGGCAGGGTGGCGGGATTCTTTCATCCGTCAAGGCAGTTGCTGCGGCAAGCGACGATGAACTGTATCAAAAAACCCTCGGAAGAGTCGAGACCGCCCTTCAGTTCGGCACCACCACGCTTGAGATAAAAAGCGGTTACGGTCTCGATACCGAGAACGAGCTGAAAATGCTGAGAGTCATCGATAAAGTGGCAAAAAACAGCATGGTCGATGTGGTCGCTACATTTCTCGGCGCTCATGCCGTGCCGGTTGCGTATCGAAACGATCCCGGTGCGTTTATTGATCTGGTAATCAAAGAAATGCTGCCGGCGGTCCGAAAGCAGGGCATAGCGAGGTTTTGCGATATTTTTTGCGAAGAGGGCGTGTTTTCCGTTGCCGAGAGCAGGCGACTTCTTCATGCTGCCAGGGGAATGGGCCTGGGCGTAAAACTCCATGCCGATGAGGTTCATGATCTAGGCGGGGCCGGTCTTGCCGCCGAACTTGGCGCCTGTTCGGCGGACCACCTGCTTGCCGCAAGTGAGGAAAATATCAGGGCGATGGCGGCGGCGGGAGTGATTGCCATCCTGCTCCCCGCCACTGCCTATAGTCTTCGTAAACCCTATGCCCGGGCGAGACTGATGATCGACCAAAATCTGCCTCTGGCGCTTGCCACCGACTGTAATCCAGGGTCGAGCTTCACCGAGTCGATGCAGTTTGTCTTTGGTCTCGCCGTCCTCAATATGCAGCTGAGTCCCGCCGAGGCCTTGACCGGCGCCACCTTGAACGCGGCATACGGTATCGGCATGGCCGACCGGGTCGGCAGTCTGGATCCGGGCAAGCAGGCCGATTTTCTCCTGCTTGACGGCGAGACGCCGGCCATCCTTGCCTACCATGCCGGGGTCTCTTCCATTGCGTACGTCTATAAAAAGGCCAAAAAAATTTAAGGAGATGCTGATGAAAAAAATAGTCGAATGCGTACCGAATTTCTCGGAAGGAAGAAATGAAGAAACCATTGCGGCAATTAGCCGGGCAATAGAAAACACCAGTGGCTGTACGCTTCTGGATGTCGATGCCGGGCGGTCGACCAATCGTACCGTCTATACCTTTGTCGGCGATCCGGAAAGTGTGGTCGAAGGGGCTCTCGCGGCTGCCCGGGTCGCAGCAGAGCGGATCGACATGCGCGGCCACAGTGGCGAGCATCCCCGGTTCGGGGCCATGGATGTCTGCCCCTTTATTCCGGTTGCAGGTGTATCGATGGATGAATGCGTCGAGATAGCGAAAAAGTTTGCGCAAAAGGCGGCAGACGAGTTGGCAGTGCCGTTTTATCTTTATGAAGAGGCGGCGGTCGAAGAGTATCGCCGTAAGCTGCCCGATCTGCGCGAGGGGGAATACGAAGGGCTGGCGGAGCGGCTGAAGGATCCGAAGTGGCGGCCGGATTATGGGCCGGACGAGTTTGTGCCGCAGTGGGGAATCACCGCCACCGGGGCGAGAAATTTCCTGATCGCCTATAATGTCAATATCCTCGGGACCCCGAATCAGGCCCACCGCATCGCCCTCAATCTGAGGGAGGCGGGTCGAGGCGACGACGAGCCGGGCCGCCTGCAGGCGGTGAAGGGCATGGGCTGGTTTGTCAAAGAATATAACATGGCTCAGGTGACGGTCAATCTCCTCGATTACCGGATTACCCCGATCCATGTCCTTTTCGAGGCGGTTAAAAAGGAGGCCGAAGCCCTGCAGGTCGGGGTGGCCGGTTCCGAGATTGTCGGTCTTGTCCCGCTTGAGGCGCTGCTTATGGCTGCCGATTACTATATCGCCCGGGAGAAGCTTTTTGTCTATGAGGAGGATCAGAAGATCCGGCTGGCCATCGACAGGCTGGGGCTCAGCTCGGTGGCGCAGTTCAGGATGCAGGATAAAATTATTGAGTACCGGGTCGCGGAACACCCCCACGAGCCCCTGGCGGGCTTCACCGTTCGCGGGTTCATCGAGGAGATCGGCGCCCGTTCTTCCGCCCCCGGCGGTGGTTCGTCGTCTGCGGCGATTGCCGCGATCGGAGTCGCTCTTGGCTCGATGGTTGCCAAGTTGACCCATGGGGTAAGGAAATTCGAAAACGTCCAGCCGCATCTGGAAAAGGTAATTCCGCCCCTTCATGAACTGACTCGACGGCTCATTCCGATGATCGATGCCGACACTTCGGCCTTCAATCTTTACATGGAAGGGCTGCGCATGCCAAAGGCGACCGTGGCGGAAAAGGCTGCACGCCATGCCAAAATGCAGGCCGGGCTGAAGACCGCCATCGAGGTGCCGCTTACCACGATGCGGCTTGGCGACAGCGGCTGGGACAGTCTCCGCGTCGTTGCCCGTTACGGCAATATGGCGTCACTGTCGGATACGCAGGTCGGTGCCAGAGCTCTGGAAACAGGAATCTGGGGGGCATACCAGAATGTTCTGATTAATCTGAATGAAATCAATGACATAGACTATAAGAAGCACATTGTCGTTGAGGCGGAACAACTGGTCGCAAGGGCCAGGGAAAAATGTGCGGAGATTCTGCAGATCCTGGAAGAGAGATAAATGCTTGACGGAAAAAATGAGCGGAAACATACTTTTGCTCCCGATAATTATGCTATTATGAAATATCATATTCACTTGTCTTCCGGTTCATTGGAAGTGATCCGACTTTGTCGGGAAAAGCTGGATAATTCGTGAAAATTTGAGTATGGTCGGTGTCTTTCATTTCATGATGCTGCTTAGACAGGGAACTTTTATTTTAATGATGAACCTCAAAAGATATCCTAACATTTTTTCCTCTTGTAGACCTTTGACTTTGTATTGAGAATACCATGGCAAACAACTTGTATGTAGCGGGCACAGAGCCGCGCAGCGGAAAATCGGCGATTATTCTGGGCCTGATGGAACTTTTAACCAGAAACGTCAAGAAGGTGTTTTTTTTCAGACCGCTGGTGGACGTCGATCACAGCAACGGCGAGCGTGACAATACCATCAATCTGATCAAGAGCCAGTACCATCTCTGCAGCAGCTATGAAGAGATGTACGCCTTTACGGTAACGGAGGCAAGCCAGCTCATTGCAATGGGCAAACATGCCGAACTGCATGAGGGAATCCTCGCCAAGTACAATGCTCTTGCCGAAAAGGCCGATTTTATCCTCTGTGAAGGTATCGAGATGGTGGGCGCTGCCGCTTCCTTCGAATTCGATATCAATGTGGAGATAAGCAATAACCTCGGCTGTCCGATGCTGCTGGTCGCCGGTTCCAAAATGAAGACCGTCGACGATCTGATACGGTCCATGAAGGTTTACCACGAATCCCTCGACGATCGCGGCTGCGATCTGGTGGCGACCATTATAAACCGTGTCGATCCGGCCTGCGTTGACGAAGTCGAACGACGACTTCTGGCCGAACGGATTTCGACCAGGCAGCTGGTCTATATCATCCCCAACAACGAGAATCTGGGCAACCCCTCGGTCGGTGAAGTGGCCAGGTTGTTGAATGCCGAAATACTTTACGGCGAAAAGAACCTCACCCGGCATGTGCGAAGCTTCACTATCGCCGCGATGCAGCTGCGAAACCTGCTGGCGAGAATAGAATACGGCACTCTGGTCATTACTCCGGGCGATCGTTCCGATGTAGTCCTGGCCTGCCTGGCCGCGGCCCAGTCGATGACCATGCCCAATATCTCCGGGATCATGCTCACCGGCGGCCTGGTGCCTGAGGAGCCCATCCAGAAGGTCATCGAAGGCTTTGCCGATACGGTGCCGATCATTGCGGTCGGTGAAAACACCTTCCAGGCGGCAATCCGGGTAGACAACATCCATGCCTCGATCACTCCCGACAACACCAGAAAGATCACCCAGGCCCTGGCGGTTTTTGAAAAATTTGTCGATATGGATGAACTCAGCGACAAGATCATCAAAACCAAAACCACCATTGTCACCCCGAAGATGTTTGAGTCCCGGCTGCTGCAGCGCGCCAAGGTCGACAAACAGCACATCGTTCTGCCGGAAGGTGAAGCCGAGCGCATCCTCAAGGCGGCGGAGATTCTCCTGCGCCGGGAGATCGTCGATATAACCCTGTTGGGCCGGGAGGATAAAATCCAGGAACGGATCAGGAGCCTCGGGCTGCACCTGGAAAAAGCCACCATTATCGATCCGAAAACATCCCCGCTTTTCGACGACTATGCCGAGACCTATTATCAGCTCAGAAAAGACAAAGGGATCACCATCGACAATGCCAGGGATATCATGGTCGATCTGAACTTTTTCGGCACCATGATGATTCATAAAGGTCATGCCGACGGCATGGTCTCGGGCGCGGTCCATACCACGGCGGATACCATTCGTCCGGCCTTCCAGTTCATTAAGACCAAGCCCGATTGCGGCATCGTCTCAAGCGTCATGCTGATGTGTCTCAATGATCGGGTACTGGCGTATGGCGACTGTGCGGTCAATCCCGATCCCACTGCCGAACAACTTGCTGAGATCGCAATAAGTTCTGCAAAAACAGCAGCGTTGTTCGGTATCGAACCACTGGTGGCGATGCTGTCGTATTCGTCAGGTAAATCCGGCAAGGGACAACAGGTCGAAAAGGTACGGAAGGCAACGGAGATAGCCAGGAAAAAGGCTGAAACGCTGTACCCCGGGCTGGAGATCGAAGGGCCGATTCAGTACGATGCGGCAGTCGATATGGAAGTTGCCAAGACCAAGATGCCCGACAGCAAGGTGGCCGGCCGGGCGACGGTCTTCATCTTCCCCGACTTGAATACCGGCAACAACACCTATAAGGCGGTGCAGCGATCGGCCGGTGCGGTTGTTGTCGGACCCATCCTGCAGGGGTTGAAAAAACCTGTCAATGATCTGAGCAGAGGCTGCCTGGTCCCGGATATCGTCGACACTGTGGCAATTACCGCGGTACAGGCGCAGGCCGAAAAGAGGGCGAAGTAGAACGAGCTTGAATTCCCGGACAATCCCCTGGAAATATCGCCAGAGGAATGTCCGGGGCAGTTATTGTAAGTTGCCTGCCTTCATTTTTGCGACCAGTTCCCGCAGATAATTAAGCCAGCTGTCCATGCCGGCCCCTGTCTTCGACGACAGCTCCATCGTTCGCAACTTCGGGTTGAGCCGCAGAGCGTCGCCAACCGCTTCCGGTACCGGAAAATCAAAATACGGCAGAAGATCGGTCTTGGTAACGACAAAGGTGTGCGAGCTGGTGAAAGCCTTCGGGTATTTTGCCGGTTTGTCAGGTCCTTCCGGCACTGAAACCAGGACAACGCGCTCGTGCTCGCCAAGGTCGAAGGTCGATGGGCACACGAGATTGCCGACATTTTCGATAAAGAGCAGGTCGATCTCTTCGCCGCCCGGTTCTTTCTGCAGCCGATGATACCCCTTGTGGGTCATGGCCGCGTCGAGATGGCAGGCGCCGCCGGTGGTCAGCTGGATTACCGGCACACCTTTGGCCCTGATGCGGTCGGCATCCCGCTCGGTCTCGATGTCGCCTTCGATCACACCGATTCGTATTTCGCCCTTCAGCGCCTCGATAGTATGTTCAAGCAGAGTAGTTTTGCCCGAGCCGGGACTGCTGATCATGTTGATGGCCACAGCACCAACCTCGTTGAAATGCTCGCGATTGGTCCTTGCCAGGGCATCGTTGGCGGCAAAGAGACTGGCATGGACAGCCACGGTTTTGCTGTGGCTGTGGCCGTGATCGTGACCATCCGAGTGGTCATGGCCATGATCGTGGTTATGATCATGATTGTGGTCGGAAGGGCTTGGACAGCCGCAGGAATCGCACATTTTCTTACCTCTTTCTCTAAATTATGTCTCGGTTGTTGTTGAATAATTCGTGTCAGGGCACTATTCCATTTCCACAGAGCGGAGAATTATATCGTCGCCACCCTGCGGAAAAAGCAGAAGATCGCCGCATTGGGGGCAGCCATCGGGTTTTTTGTCGGCCGTTTCCACCACGTTGCCGCAACTGGTGCAGGCGTAGCGGGCCGGCGAGGTTTCGACAATAAGCTGTGCACCTCTCACTAGATCGCTCTCGGCCGAGAGAATATCAAAGCCGAACCGAAAGGAATCGACGACAACCCCCGAGAGCGGTCCGATGTCCATGGTGACGCTGATAATTTTCGAAGCCTGATTTTCGGCGGCCAGATCACCGAGCTGTTGGAACAGGCCTTGGACTAAAGATATTTCGTGCATGAATCCCCGGCCTCCTCAAGGAATTTTCCGAGTGACCTGGACACCCAGTTCGGCCAGTCGGGCAAGGATCATTTCGGCAATTTCGACCTTACGGCCTTCCACCTCGGCAGAAAGTTCTATCGAATCGTTCAAGTCTTTCGGGATTACCGTGTAGAACTCGACATGCTCCGGGGCGCAATCCCTGAGTTTTGAGATCTCAAGGATCTCGAGCAAGCCGAGTTGATGGGGGGACATCCGCATCTGAAAATTGCCGGCTTTGACGTCAGCAAGGGTGAAGAAGTGGAATGACCCGGGTTCTCCTTCAATATCAACCACGTCGATGACGAAAATCGGGTCACATTCTTCCAGGAACTGGGCCATATAGATCCCGGCAGTGCCGACATCCTGTATTTCCACCTGATCGGGAAACAGGTAGTTTTCCTCGAGATAATGCACTACATGGACTCCGAATCCCTCGTCCCCGACGATGTAGTTGCCGATCCCGGCAATGCCGATTTTTTTAGTGCTTTCCATTATATTTACCGGTTAACAGATTCGCGGCAGGGGCATCCCGTGCAGGGGGGTGACCACTCTGGTCCCGCCGACAGGGGTATTGATGACAACCCTTCCTGCCTTTCCGGCAACAAGTCTGCCGATGATTGCCGCCTCCTTGCCTTCAGGCGTCGATTGCATGACGGCAAGAGCCTTTTCCGCCCGATCGCCGCTGACGATAGCCAGGCACTTCCCTTCGTTGGCCAGGTACAGGGGCTCGAGTCCGAGCAGTTCACAGGCGGCCCGCACCTGCGGGCGAATCGGTAAGGCCTCGTCGGTGAGCTCGATTGAGAGACCGCTGCTCGCAGCCACCTCGTTCAAAGTGGTTGCCACGCCGCCCCGGGTCGGATCCCGAAGAGTGTGAATGTCGCCGGGCAGCTCTTTGAGCAGGGTTGCCACAAGGTTATGAAGGGCCATGGTGTCGCTCCGCAGATCACCCTGAACGGAAATACCGGCTCGCCGGGTCATGATGGTGATGCCGTGATCGCCCATGGTTCCCGAGAGAATGACGGCGTCGCCTTCCTTGGCGTTTTTCGAGGAAATGTCGATGTCTTTTGCGACAAAACCGATGCCCGAGGTATTGATGAAAATCTTATCGCCCTTACCCCGGGGAACAACCTTGGTATCGCCGGTAACCACCGGCACACCGGCTTCTTTGCAGGCCTCGCTGATGGAAATAATAATCCGCTCCAGCTCCTCAAGCGCGAACCCCTCTTCGAGAATAAGGCCAAGGCTCAGGCAGTAAGGCGTCGCTCCGCGCATTGCCAGATCGTTGATAGTGCCATGAACGGCCAGTTTGCCGATATCGCCGCCGGGGAAAAAAATGGGATCGACCACATAGCTGTCGGTGGTAAAGGCCAGCCTGCCGCGCTTGTTCTGCAGGATAGCGCTGTCTTCAAGGCTGTGCAGGGTCGGATTGTCGAGATATTTAAGGAAAAGATCGCTGATCAACTGCTGGCTGGCGAGTCCGCCGCTGCCATGATCGAGTAGTATTGTATGTTCTGCCATTGACCTGTTTTATCCTCTTCTGGACTGGGTTAGGGGGTGCAGTCAGTTGATCGCGCCCAGGAGCCTGTCGGATTATGCCCTTTTCCCCCATCTCTTCGTTAAACCCGAAAAAATTATCCTCGGAATATTAATTATATGCCTCCGGTAATTTTTTCGAGTTTGCCTCGATCTGAGAAAAAATTGCTATAATCCGACAGACTCCTGGAGAAATCTACTCATCCCGACCGTATTTATGATATGCGGAGCAGGTACCTTCGCTCGAGACCATGCACGGCCCGATCGGATTGGCGGGAGAGCAGCGGGTATCGAAAAGCACACATTCCCGCGGAGTGTTCATGCCTTTGAGGATGTTGCCGCACAAGCAGCCTTTGGGTTCCTTCGCTTCGGGAAGCGTAATCTCAAGCCGGACCTCGGCATCGAAGTCGGCATATTTATTTCGGATCTTCAAGCCGCTTAAAGGAATCCGGCCAAGGCCGCGCCAGTCCATATCGGCCGGTTCGAAAATCTCGGCAACCATCTTCGCCGCACGCAGATTGCCCTCCCACGAGACGGCACGGGGATAGACATTCTCCACCTTCCTGTCATTATTGCCCACCTGGCGGGCGAGAAGGATGAGACTTTTCAAGAGATCGGCGGTTTCAAAACCACTGACCACGCAGGCAAGGTTGTATTTTCTTACCAGAGGTTCCCAGGCTCCCGCGCCGATAATCGAGGAAACGTGGCCGGGACAGAGCAGGCCGTCAATCTTCAGGGCGGGATCGCTGAGCAGTGCCTCCATGGGAGCAGGCATGACTTTCTGGGTTGAAAACACGGCAAAATTTTTGACGTTGGTGTTGTGCGCGGTGAGGATGGTCGCGGCAATACCGGGAGTGGTGGTTTCAAAACCGACGCCAAGAAAGACGACCAGTTCATGCGGATTTTTTACGGCAAGGTCCAAAGCATCCATCGGCGAGTAGACGATATCGACTTTTGCGCCTCGGGAACTTGCTTCGGCAAGAGAGCCGCGGGTGCCGGGGACGCGAAAAAGATCGCCGAAAATGGCGACGCGAACGCCGGGACGATCGGCCATGCCGATAAAGGCGTCCATATGCGAAGCGGAAGTGACACAGACCGGGCAACCGGGGCCGGAGACGAGCTCAAGACCTGGCGGCAGGATAGTCCGCAAGCCGTTGCGGAACACGGCCATGGTATGGGAGCCGCACACCTCCATAACCCGCAGCGGCTTGGTGACCGCCTTTTTCAACTCCTCGACCAGCGGTTTGGCCAGACTTATGTCTCGGTATTCATCAAGATATTTCATGGCTGGCACCTATCGGCAGAGAAGTTCTTCCGGCATATTCTCGGCCAGTTCCCGCAGGAGTGCAATATTTTTCAGAGCTTCTTCCTCTACCAGGGAATGGATGGCGAATCCGGCATGGATGATCACATAATCGCCGACTGAAGGCCAGTGGTCGACTATCTCAAGACGAACCTCCTTGCTGATTCCGTCGGCATCGACTGTGGCTATCTGGTGGGTGGTGAAATCGTCCGGGTCACCCTGGACGCTGGTTACCCTCATGGGAATTGCGAGACACATGTCGTAAACCTCCTATTATTGTCTGACCGAAAGAAACCGCTCCGTCATTGACCGGGAGCATGTTTCCTGTAAAAGCCTGCAGGTGAACTGTATTCAGAGTATGAAAGAGACCCTCCAGCAGTAAGCTGTTCTGCATGCAGCCGCCGGAAAGCACAACGTGTTTTATACCTGTCTGATGAGCGAGAATTTCGATAAGTCTTGTAATACTGCCGATAAGGAGGGAATGGAAGCGCAGAGCGATAACCGATGCCGGCTCAGCCTTAGTCATTCCGTCGTAAACCATTTTAACAAATTCCGGTGAACTAATCTCCCATTTTCCTTTCACTTCAATGAGAAAGGGGGAGATGTCTTTGTGCGCTTTGGGCGAGAGTTGCGCAAGCCACGATGAAGTGTGGGCCCTTTTGGCGAGTGTTTCCAACTCCATGGCAGCCTGCCCCTCGTAACTTATTTTCTGCCGCAGGCCAAGAAGAGAGGCCACTGCATCAAATAATCTGCCGCAGCTGGAGGTGAGTGGAGAATGAAATCCATTGACCATCATCGAAGAAATGGTGTCAACTGTCGCTTGATCCAATTGTGCAAGAGCCGGCGGCAGCCTTTCTGCAACAAGGCCGGCAGGGCCGAAGGTCTGGTAGAGAGCGGATAAACCCATTCGCCAGGGCTCGGTGTTGGCGGCGTCACCGCCGGGCAGAAGCAGATGGCTGAGATGGCCCAGACGTTTGAAGCCGGTAAGGTCCGCGAGCAAAATTTCCCCACCCCATATGGTGCCGTCCTCGCCGAGGCCGGTTCCGTCAAGGATCACCGCAAGAACAGGCCCGTCAAGACGGTGCTCGGCCATGACGGCGACCGCATGGGCATGATGATGCTGCACCTTGTACAGCGGCAGCCCCAGTTCTGCGGCAAAACGGCTGCTCAGGTAATCGGGATGAAGGTCGCAGGCGACCGCTTCCGGTTCCAGTTGCAGGACGCTTTTGAGGTGATCGATCGATTCAAGGTAGAAATCATAGGTCGGCAGGCTGTCGAGATCGCCGATATGCTGACTGGTGAAGACACTCCGGTCCCTGCCGAGACTGAAGGTGCTTTTCAACCCCGCGCCGCAGCCGAGGATCTTCGGCAATTGCCGGTCGATCATGACCGGTGCGGGAACAAAACCCCTGGCTCGTCGCAGAAGCAATGGATGGTGGTCGCCGACCACTCTCACGACGGAGTCGTCCACCCGAGTGACGATCTCCCGGTTGTGCAGCAGGAAAAAGTCGGCTATTGCCCCAAGTCGCGCAAGAGCGTCGTCATTGGCGGTGCAGATTGGCGAGCCGCTGATGTTGCCGGAGGTCATGACCAGAACCTGCGGGCAATCTTTCATCTGGAAAAGCAGATGGTGCAAAGGCGTATAGGGCAGCATTACGCCGATTTCATCAATGCCTGGCGCAAGATTGGCGGCAAGGCCGCAGTCACTTTTTTTGCGCAGCAGAACTATCGGACGTTCCGGCGAAGTAAGGAGTTTTTTCTCTGCGTCATTTACGATACAGAATGCACTTGCTGCAAGGAGGTCTCGGGCCATAATAGCCAGCGGCTTATCCGGTCGACCTTTTCTTTGGCGGAGCAGGCCGACAGCTTTTTCCGAGCAACCGTTGACGACCAGATGAAAACCGCCCAGGCCTCTCATTGCCAGGACCCTGTCATCTGCAAGCAGAGAAACAGCCGCAGCGACAGGATCGGTAGCGGGAACAGGTTCACCCGTCTGAGTATGGAGGGTGATTCCCGGACCACAGCGAGGGCAGGCATTGGGCTGGGCGTGAAACCTTCGGTTGCCGGGGTCGTAATACTCCCCTTCACAGCGGTCACACATCGGAAAGACCTTCATCGAAGTCTTGGGTCGATCATAAGGGATAGTTTCAACGATGGTGAAACGCGGGCCGCAATTGGTGCAGTTGATGAACGGGTAGTGGAATCGGTCATCCTTTGGATCGAGAAGCTCGCGCAGGCAGTCGTCGCAGAGCGCTATATCCGGCGGTATCGCAGTATTTGCTGAATTGCCGGTGACACTTGGCAGGATGAAAAAGCTTTGTTCGGCTATTGGGGTGTCAAGCGGATGACTTTCGACAGAGGTGATTTTGGCGAGAGGCGGGGCCTCTTTTGTTATGGCGCCGATGAAAAAACAGAGCCTCTCGTGCTCGGCCGTGGCTTTGATGACCACTCCGTCTCCGGTATTGGTCACCGTGCCGCAAATCCCGAAACGAGAGGCTAAGTTGTAGATAAAGGGTCGAAATCCTACGCCCTGGACAGTACCCCGGACAAGAATTTCGACCTTTTGCTGCCTATGCTTTGTGTTTGAACTTCGCACCGGTAAAGATAGAGGAAATGAGTCCCTCGGGTTCCTTCACGTCATTCCAGATACAGAGATAGAGGTGGATGACAGCAAAGATCATAAACCACCACATGAGAATGTGATGGAGGTAACGGGCGAATTGTTGACTGCCAAACAGCATAACTCCCCAGCCCTGCCAGAAAGACGCTTCCGGGTAGAGCATGAAGAAACCGCTCAGGACCATGACTACAGCAACGATAAAGGTGAACAAATAGGAGAGACCGGCCAGAATATTGTGACCGAGACGCTCGTCGTGCTCATCGCTGATGTAGCTGTACTGCAGCAAAGTCATTTTCAGGTTGTTGAGATTCCTCTTGGAAATCGGCAGGATATCCCAGACTCTTTCCTGGGCATTGCCGAAAATATAGAGGAACAGCCTGATCGCGACAGCCGCTGAAAAGGTGTACGCTGCAATAAAATGCATGTAGCGCATAATCGCCATGGGGAAGCTGGCACTTCCTTCCACCATGGAGTTAGTCCATGGATTGTTGATGTAGAACCCTGTAACTACCAGAAACACGATAGACAGAGCAAACATCCAGTGGAACAGCCGGAGCAGTAAACTCCAGCAATGATGTTTCTCGTATGTTGCCATTCTAATAACCTCCTGCGGTTTGAGCCGGAAAGTAAAGTTTTAAGTGTATGTGAAGATGACTTACAGAGCTTTCACTTTCACTACTTCCTTCCCTTCCGGATCGAGCATATGGACGGCACAGGCAATACATGGGTCGAAAGAATGTATAGTCCGAAGAACCTCGAGAGGTTTTTCCGGATCAGCAATAGGATTGCCCATAAGAGAAGCTTCGTAGGGTCCGAGCTGACCTTCTGCATCCCGAGGGCCGGCATTCCAGGTGGAAGGAACAACACACTGGTAGTTCTTGATTTTGCCGTCCTCGATGACGATCCAGTGGGAGAGCAGACCGCGCGGTGCTTCATGGACGCCGACGCCTCGCTGTTCACCTTTGGGATACGACCATGGTCTGAAAATTTCATAATCGCCTGAGGCGACATTGTTGACCAGCAGATTCCAATGCTTGAGGCAGAGGTCTGCCATCATGCCGGCGCGGACAGCACGGGCGGCGTGACGACCGATGGTGCTGTGGAGAATCTCCGGACCGACTGTGACTCCGGCGACGGCGCTTATGCGAGCCAGGAAGGCATCGACGTTTTTAACTGTCATCTCATGCCCCTGGGCATAGCCGACGACCATCTGGGCCAGTGGCCCGACCTGCATCGGTTTGCCTTGGAAACGCGGAGCCTTCAGCCAGGTGTAACGGCCCTCATCCTCGAAGTCGGTGAATTTCGGCTCGGTTGACGATTCCCATGGGTGTTTGGACCAGTCGCCGTCATACCAGGCCTTGGCGATGGATTCCTGAACGTTCTCCTTGAAATACGGATCGGCATGGATGTCGATCTTCTTGATGGTTTTCAGATCGCCGCCAAATACGGTTCCGCCGGGAAGATCGGCCTTGGTTGCAGCGGCATCGAGGAACATGTCCGGGGCAGCAAGGTAGTTGGTTACGCCTGCGCCGTAGGGCAGCCATTCGGCATAGAGGGCGCCGACGGCAACGACATCGGTCATATAGACCATCTTGATGAAGGAGCTGACTTCCTCAACGAGCTGCTTGATGAAGTAGAGACGCTCCATGGTCACTGCGGTTTGATTCTCGGGATTCAGATTGGTGGTGACGCCGCCCACGGTGAGGTTCTGGATGTGGGGGTTCTTGCCGCCGATGATGGCCAGAGCCTGAGTGGCTTTACGCTGATAGTCGAGTGCTTCCAGGTAATGGGAAACCGCCATCAGGTTCGCCTCAGGCGGCAGTTTCATCGCCGAGTGGCCCCAATAGGCATTGGCGAAAGGACCGAGCTGACCGCTTGCAACCAAGGCCTTCAGCTTGTCTTTTACTGCGGCAAAACGTTTTGGGCTGTTGCCGGGCCAGTCGGAAAGACTGTCGGCAAGCTTGGCGGTGGCGACCGGGTCGGCGTCGAGCGCGGAAACCACATCCACCCAGTCAAGGGCCGACAGGGCATAAAAATGGACGATATGGTCATGCAGACAATGGATCGACTGGACCATGTTGCGGATGAGCTGGGCATTGAGGGGAATCTCAAGGCCGAGCGCGTTTTCAACGGCACGGACGGAAGCAAGACCATGAACCGTGGTGCAGACACCGCAGATGCGCTGAACAAATAGCCACGCATCGCGGGGATCGCGACCTTTCAGAATGTTCTCAAGACCACGGTACATCTGGCCGGAGGACCATGCCTTGGTGACCAGGCCTCCGTCTACTTCGATATCTACTCTTAGGTGACCTTCGATCCGGGTAACCGGATCAATGGTGATTCGCTGAGCCATGTGTGAAACCTCCAAATAGTAACTACCAGATACTGGAGAATGCTTTGTTTTCCAGGCGCCGGTAAAAGATTTTTCCTATCGCTAATGTATCATGCAGACAAAGGGGGAAATAGCTTTTGCTACTCCTTTTCCTTGCCTTTGATCAGTCGTTTGCCGATTCCCACTGCGGCATGGATACCGACTGCAGCCGCAGTTACACCAAGAATGGTTTTACCAACCTGATCCGCACTTTCGACGATTCCACTGGCGGGAATTTTTACCATTGGCAGTCTTTCGTAAAATGGCGTCATGGTGTCCCAGAAATTCGGTTCTGTACAACCTACACAGCCATGACCGACACTGACCGGCCAGACATCGACATCGTTAAAGCGAACTGCCGGACAGTTGGAGAAGGTTTCGGGGCCTTTGCAGCCGACTTTGTAGAGACAGTAGCCGAGTTTATGGAACTGGTCGCCGAAATTCTCGACAAAACGACCCTCGTCAAAATGGGCGCGACGCTCGCAATGGTCATGAATTCTGCGGCCGTATGCAAAGAGCGGACGGTTGAGATGATCAAGTGCGGGCAGCCTGTTGAAGGTCAGATAGTGGAGAATGGTTCCAAGGAAGGAAATCGGATTTGGCGGACAGCCAGGAATGTTGATAATCGGTTTGCCGCTTACCAGGTCCTGAACACCGACTGCACCTGTCGGGTTGGGGGCCGCAGCCTGGACGCCGCCAAAGGTGGCGCAGGTTCCGATGGCGATGATCGCAGAAGCCTTGGGGGCAACTTCGGCGAGAATATCCATGGCGGTTTTGCCGGCGATTTTACAATAGATTCCTCCATCCTTGGTGGGGATTGCACCTTCCACAACCAGGATGAAGGGATGATTGTTAACCGTCTCATGAAGATTGTGTTCTGCCTGATGCCCTGCTGCGGCCATGACCGTCTCATGGTAATCGAGCGAGATAATATCGAGGAGCAAGCGGGCCAGGTCCGGATGCGATGAGCGCAGCAAACTCTCTGTGCAGCCTGTGCATTCCTGGAAATGTAGCCAGATAACTCTCGGTCGCTCTGCCGTTGCGGCAGCCTCGACGAGTTTGGGGATCATCGCCTCGGACAGTCCTAAAGCGGCTGCAGCCATTGTGCATCCCTTGAGGAATCCGCGCCGATCAAGCTGCGGGTCCAGAGCTTTGTTTACTGTGTCTGCCATATCAACCTCCTATTGCTGTGTGACAACAAATGTGCGCCCTTGCGCGTTGCTTCGACCAAAAGCGCCGAAGAATTGAACTGAAAAACGATACATATGAAAAATAAAGCCGGCCGGCTTTGGAAATTCGAGATACTAACAACTCTCTTGCCGAGTCCCTGATGGAGGACAGGAGGAGGGAAGGCGATTGGCAGACTGCTGGTTTCGGTAAAGTGCAAACACCGACATTCTTGATTTGAGAGTGGCGTGCAGGGGACGGATTGGTTCTGCTTGATTGGTATGTTGGTCCGACCTTTAAGGAAAAAAAGGAGAAAGTATTGTGCAGAAGTTGCAGCGCAATAAAGCTCAGAAGCGGTCGTAGAAAGGTTTTTATTGCCATTGTGCAAAATGTGCGTCAATGTTTGTGGGAAGAGCACAAAATAATTGTGCAAACAGTACCTCTCCGGTGAAAAAGTGTCAAAAAATAACACCTCTGTGGTACTAGCGCAAGTGTAATCTACGGGAATTGCACAATCCGATCTAAAACTTCGCGTATTAAGACTTATGTACGCACAGTACGCACAATCGTTTGCGGTCGATTACTTCCTGTGTGGTGCGGGCACAGTAAAAAACCACAAATGAATGTGCAGGCATGAGGGAGTGAAGTGCCTGTATGCTCGGGCAGTTAAGTGCAACTTGTGCTGTCGACGATTATAGCATCCGACGAGGAGAACACAAGATTTCACCTCAAAATACCGTTGGAGAATGTGAGAATTCTTTTAGGCTGGTGTTTGCGATGGCGAGATTACTTCTTGAAGCCGAAGATGCCGCCTTTGGTTTTTTTAGAGAATGAGGGCTTGAGCTTGGGTGCGGGTGGATGAATTTCTTCATCTTTTCGGATCGGCTGTTGCTCGACTTCCTGAAACCGCTTCACAGGTTCGCGGGCTATCAGTATCTCGTCGATGGGCTCTCCGGTGACAGCCTCCTGGTAAAAATGATAAAAGAGAAGTGCTTTTCGGAAATAACTTTTGTTTTTCAGCCATTTTGGCCAGCCATTTGGCTGCTTGTGATGGACGAGCATGGCCAGGTTGATAAACAGATTTACCATTTCCTGCCGCAACGAACGGCGAAAGTTGAGGTCGATGCCGATGGTGTGGTCGATCTCTTCACGAATCTGCTTGGCCACTTGATAGAGTGCACCGCTTTTGCGGAATTCGCTGAGAAGGTGCCAGCGGGCCTCCATCCAGGGGATGAAAAAGAGGCCGAGAAAAAAATAATCCGGTTGGCGGTGGATGCCCCGGCTGAGCGACAGGGCGTTGGCACGATCAATGGTTTCGAGGAGTTGAACAAGGAGAATCTTCGTTTGGTCGGCATCCTGGGCATACCTGTAAAAAGTATCGCGGTAGGCAGGAAAGAGACTGAAAAAGAGTCCGGATTCGAAAGCCAGATGAAACCAGGGTGCTGCCGCCCCGCTGTACAGGTCCTTGAGGATTTCATCGCGCAGTCGCGATGGGGGGCAGAGGGAGATTTTACTGCAGTTCGCGCAAATCGCTGTCCAGGTGTCCTCTTCAATGGCGAAATTATTTCTAGCTGCATGACGGATTGCCCGCATCATCCGCACCGGGTCTCTGCCGATTCTTCTTGCCGGATCGCCGGCGATTCGGATGATCCCCCGATCGAGATCGTCGATGCCGCCCACATAATCGAGGATGGTGCTGCGGTCAATCTCGAAAAAAAGAGAATTGATTGTGAGATCGCGGCGTCTGGCATCTTCACTCAACGTACCGAAGGTGTTGTTGGGGGCAAGTATCTCTTCCGGGCCGTCAATGTCATGCTCGCTGAGCGAGCGCAGGGTGCTTACCTCAATGGTTTTGCCACCCTTGAAAAAAACCTGGACCAGGCGAAAGCGGCGGCCGATGGTGTTGCTGTTCGGGAAAAGTTTGCGCAGCTGTCCCGGTCTCGCGTCGGTACTTATATCGTAGTCCTTCGGTTTTTTCCCGAGATAGAGATCGCGCACGCCACCGCCGACCAAATAGCCGGCAAATCCGGCTTCACCGAGTTTTCTCAGGATAAAGAGCGCATCTCTATCCATCAGGTCGATGCGGATAGGATGCTCCTCCCGGGTGATGATGCGGACAGGATGGGAAGAAGCGGCAGCAGGTGTTTCGAGCAGGATTTCTGCTTCGGTAAGGGAGCTCATGGAATGTTGGAGAACATCAGATAGCCGGACAGAATCCTCGCCCTTCCCGGTAAACCGATTCGGCCTGGTTTCTGAACTGTTTAAAGATTTCGGCAACCGAAAGGATACTGTTCATCTTGTATGTATTCTCGCCGGAAAAAATGAGTCCGTCATGGATGTTGCCGTTGCGGGCCATCATCAGACGTTCATTAATGCAATAATGATGGTCGCACTTTTTCAGGCAGATTTGCCGGCATTTTTTCGTGCTCATGTCTTCGCCGGCATTTATCGCCCTGACAAAGGGATTGTTAAGGGCCCTTCCGGGCATGCCTACCGGTGAGGAGGTGAGGACGATATCTTCTTTTTTGGCGTTCAGGTATGCCTGCTTGAAGGCGTCGGAGATATCGCATTCTTTGCTGAGAACGAAGCGGGAGGCGATCTGTACTCCGTCCGCCCCGTATTTGTCCATCATCTCCGCCATTTCGTAGCCATCGGTAATGCCGCCGGCGGCGATCAGCGGGATGTTTTTAATAACGTCGCGAATAGGAGGAAAAATCTCGCGCAAGGGCTTGTCGGTACCAAGATGGCCGCCGGCCTCTTTAGCCTCGACGATAATTGCCGCCGCTCCGAGTTTCTCGGCAAGTTTGGCAAGTGTCGGCGAACTGACGATCATGACGATCGGGGTGTTGTTTTCCCGACCTATTTTAAAAATATCCCGCGAGAATCCGGCTCCGGTGATGATCATGTCGATGCCGGCATCGATGGAACTCATAACCAGCTGGTAGAAGTCCTTCATGGCATACATGATATTGACGGCGACCACTCCTTTCGTAGCGGCTTTTGCCTTTTTAATATCGGCGTGAAGCTCTTCGGGCGGCAGGCCGGAGCCGCCGATGACTCCAATCCCGCCGCATTCGGCAACAGGCACGGCCAGTGCGGAGGTGGAGACACGTATTGACATACCGCCCTGAATGAGTGGGAATGCGGCTGTAAACTGGGCGATATTGAGTGAAGGTAGCTTCATGCTGAAAGAACTCCTTTTTATAGGTTAGATCCGAGAAATCAGATAATGCATCTCTTGCCGGTTTTTGTCAAGAACAGTGTGATGCGCGGCATTGTTTGAAAATCAGTCGGAGAAGAAAGGCGATTGACAGGGGTGAACTTGACAAAACCACAAAATTGCGGTTAAATTCGAAGTTTTTGACTCAACCAGTATCTAACCCCATTTACCAATTGAGCGGGAGACTGCAGTGAAAATTCAAGCCCTGAAAGGGTTTAAAGATATTGTGCCGGGAGAGGTAGAGCTCTGGCAGCACCTCGAAACAGTGGCCCGGGATGTTTTTGCGAGATTTCATTTTTCCGAGATCCGCCTGCCGATTCTTGAAGAAACCGAACTGTTTGCCAGATCGATCGGCGAGGCCACGGATATTGTCGAAAAAGAGATGTATACTTTTGTCGACAAGAAGATCACGATGCGCCCGGAGGCGACCGCTTCACTCTTGCGGGCCTATATAGAACATAGTCTGTATGCCCAGAAACCGGTGCAGCGGCTGTTTACCATCGGTCCGATGTTCCGTCACGAACGTCCGCAAAAGGGTCGGCTTCGCCAGTTTCACCAGATGGACATCGAGGTGCTGGGTTCGGAAAATCCACGGATCGACGCCGAACTGATGGCCATGGGGGCAATGCTCTTGAAAGAGTTGGGTATCACTGTCAGTCTTGAGCTGAACTCCCTCGGTTGTCCCGACTGCAGGCCTGCGTACCGGGCTCAGCTTGTTTCCTATATCACCGACCGCCTTCCGTCCCTCTGCAGTGACTGCCAGCGACGGAGTGTGACCAACCCGTTGCGGGTGCTCGATTGCAAAGTGCCTGCCTGCCGCGAGCAGATGGAGGGGGCGCCATCGATTCAGGAGCATCTCTGCGATGGATGCAGCGATCATTTTCAGAAGGTGCAGGCCGGTCTCAGGCAATTAGGTGTGGTATTCAGCCTGAATAAATTTATGGTCCGGGGGCTCGATTATTACTGCCGGACGACCTTTGAGTTCATAACCTCCGACCTTGGCGCCCAGGCCGCTGTCGGCGCCGGCGGCAGATACGACGGGCTTGTCGAAACCCTTGGCGGGCCGAAAAATACTCCGGGAATCGGCTTTGCCTTAGGCATGGAAAGACTGGTTCTTCTCCTGCAGCAACAGGAGACAGCTGTAACGGAAGGTGCCGGCCTGGATCTTTTTATTGCCGGGATCGGGGAGCAGGGGGTGCATGCCGGTTTTGGTCTTGCCCATGAAATCCGAACAGTCCGGTCTGTAGCGATGGACCATGAGGGCAGAAGCCTCAAAAGCCAGATGAAGCAGGCCAACAAGGCCGGTGCTCGTTTTGTGCTGATAATCGGCGATACCGAACTGGCTTCGGGCCATGGAATCCTGCGCAATATGAAAACAGAAGAGCAACAGAATGTGCTGCTGTCAGGACCTGCTATTATCGGATGTATATAAGAAGTTGAAGTATTGGCAACGGCTTTTCGTAATTGAAGGGTATAAAATTTAACATATAGATAACTTATGGAATCGATGGGAAGGTTGAGCCGGACTCATTTTTGTAATGACCTCGGAATAAAAAATGTTGGCGAGCAGGTAACGCTGATGGGATGGGTCCTGCGCAGGCGTGACCATGGCGGCGTAATTTTTGTCGATCTGCGTGATCGTCGTGGAATCACCCAGGTGGTTTTTAACCCGGAGATCAACCCGGAAGTTCATGCCAAAGCACATCAGCTTCGCAGTGAATGGGTCCTGGCGATACAGGGCAATGTCGTGGCCAGACCCGGTGACATGGCCAATCCCAAACTGGCAACCGGAGCGATTGAAATTCTCGTTTCCGAACTGCGCATTCTCAACAGCAGTGAAACCCCGCCTTTTCCCCTCGATGAGGATACCGAGGTCTCGGACAATCTCCGCCTCCAGTACCGTTATCTCGATCTGCGACGGCCGGAGATGGCGGCCAATCTGGTCATGCGGCACAAGGCGGTCCAGACCGTCCGTAACTATCTCAACGACAACGATTTTCTCGATATTGAAACGCCGATGCTGACCCGCTCCACTCCCGAGGGCGCCCGCGACTATCTGGTGCCCAGCCGGGTCAACGCCGGAAAATTTTATGCCCTGCCGCAATCGCCCCAGCTGTTCAAGCAGCTGCTGATGATCGCCGGCATGGATCGCTATTACCAGATCGTCAAGTGCTTTCGCGACGAGGATTTGCGCGCCGACCGGCAGCCGGAGTTTACCCAGATAGATATGGAACTCAGCTTTGTCGACGAGGAACAGATCATGGCGATCAACGAAGGGATGATCGCCGCCCTGTTCAAGGAGACTCTTGGTCTTGACCTGACCCCGCCTTTTCCGCGGCTGACCTTCGACGAGGTGATGAACCGCTTCGGCACCGACCGTCCCGACGTTCGCTTCGGCTTTGAACTTGTCGATCTAACCGCCATTGCCGCCACCTGCGGTTTCAAGGTGTTCCGGGACATTGCCGACAAAGGGGGCACGGTCCGGGCAATCAACGCCAAAGGCTGCGCCGAGTTCACCCGCAAGGAGCTCGATGTGCTGACCGAGTATGTCGCCCAGTTTGGTGCCAAGGGTCTGGCCTGGGTCAAGATAAAGGCCGGTGGCGAATGGCAGTCGCCGATCGGCAAATTCTTTACCGAGGAAGAGCGGACGACAATCGCAACGGCAACCGAAGCGGTGGAAGGGGATTTACTCTTTTTCGGGGCCGACACC
This sequence comes from Desulfobulbaceae bacterium BRH_c16a, assembly GCA_000961725.1. Taxonomy (GTDB): domain Bacteria; phylum Desulfobacterota; class Desulfobulbia; order Desulfobulbales; family Desulfocapsaceae; genus Desulforhopalus_A. The sequence continues at coordinate 50,326 of LADS01000045.1, read as the reverse complement.
AGAAAGGTGGTCCTGCAGGTTCTTTCCGAATTGCGGGTCGAACTTGCAAGGCGTCTGGGGCTTTTGAAAAAGGATGATTTCAGTTTCCTCTGGGTAACCGATTTCCCACTGATGGAGTACGATGAAAAGGACAAAAGGTATCAGGCCCTGCACCACCCATTTACCGCGCCCAAGGAAGAAGATATCGCCAAGCTGGACAGCGATCCATCGGCCGTATTAAGCCGTGCCTATGATCTGGTTCTGAATGGTACCGAGATTGGCGGCGGCTCAATTCGTATTCATCGGAGGGACCTGCAGTCCAAGGTTCTCGAGGTGCTTGGGATCGGCGCCGAAGAGGCGGCCGAGAAATTCGGTTTTCTCCTCAGGGCGCTGGAATTGGGAGCTCCGCCCCATGGTGGTCTGGCATTCGGTCTCGACCGGCTGCTGATGATCATAACCGGCAGCGATTCCATCCGCAACGTCATTGCCTTCCCGAAGACCCAGAAGGCTACCTGTCCGCTCACCGACGCACCCGCTTCGGTCGCCCGCAAGCAACTGACCGAACTGCATATCCGTCCCGACTGGAAAGAATAGTCGCGTCATCGTCTGCCAGGATAGCCGCTCGGTTAATCCTGGCAGACGAGCATTGTGGAAAACTGCGTCAGTCCCTTCTCTTTTTTATCCGAAATGTCGTCATACAGATTCCTCCGAAGATCAGGAGAATCGCGAGAATATGATTGCCGGTGAGAGCCTCGCCAAGAAAAATTACCGCGAGAATCGTGCTGAAAACCGGCATGAGATGAATGAAGGGCCCTGCGATATTGGCGCCCAGCATGGCTACCGCCCGGCTCCAGAAGATAAAGGCCAGCACCGAGGCAAAGACGGCTACATAAACAATTGTGACCACAGTGGAAGTGGTTACGGCCATGGTCCTGCCGGTGGAGATTTCAAGCAGATAGAGCGGCAGAAGAAAAATCAGGCCGACGATGACAATACCGGTCTGATAGGCTAAAGGATGCAGGCCCTGCGGATAGTTTTTCAGGTTGACGGAGTATTGCGCCCAGAAGATTGCCGCAAGAAAAACGAGAATGTCGCCGGTGTTGAACTGTAAGGTGTACAGGGTCGACAGTTCACCGCGGGAGATGATCAGCACCACTCCGCCAAGAGAGATCGCCACCCCGAGACACTGGCGCAAGCTGAGTCGATCCCGGTGCATGATCCAGGAAATCAGGACGATAATGATCGGAGTACAGGAGTTTACCAGGGCTGCATTGATTGCAGTGGTCGTCTGCATGGCCATGTAGACGAAACTGTTGAAACCGGCCACTCCCAGAATCCCCTGAATAAGGAGAAAGTATTTGTGCTTTACGACCATCTCCCGGTTGGCGAGAAGATGGCGCAGACCGAAACAGGCGAGAATCAGTAAGGCCACCGCCCAACGCCAGAAAGAGAGGGCAAAAGGCGGGATATCGGCATGCATTCCCCGGCTGAGCACGAAATTTCCGGACCAGAACAAGGTGGTGAGAATGAGGAGAATATAGGGCATTGCCTGGGGGGCCTCGATTTGTAGAAAGGGAAGGTTTTATTCCTGGTCGTCGTCCTGCCGTTTCTTCAGAACGATTTCCACGTTTGGCAGATACTTCTGGAAGGCATCGCCATAGATCTCCCAGATGGTAATGAACAGCGCGGCCACGATCGGTCCGAGCATAATGCCCAGCAGCCCGAACATCGAGATGCCCCCGAGGGTGCCGAAGAGGACGAAGAGATCGTGCATCTCGGTATCTTTGCCGACCAGGCGGGGACGCAGGAGATTATCGAGATTGCCGGCTACCAGGCCGCAGAGAACGGCAAGAATGACCACCCCGCTGAAATCCCCGAGCAAGGCGAGGACTATAAGGGCCGGAACCCAGATGATTGCCGTGCCGAAGGCCGGAATAATCGACATCACCGCCATCACGGTGCCCCAGAAGACCGGACCTTTGATCCCGGCGAAGGCAAAGGCGATGCCGCAGATTGCCCCCTGGATGATGCCGATAATCACGGTACCCTTGATTGTCGCTCTGGCAACCGATGTGAACCGGTCGAGAAGCCGTTGCTCGTTACAGTCGTCGAGGGGAAGAAAATATAAGATCTTTCGCAGCAGTACATCGCCCATCGAGAGAAAGTAGAACATGACATAGAGCATGATGATCGACGAGAAGACGGCATTGATGGTCAGTTTGGTAAAGGACGAGAGAGAATCTATCAGGAAGGAGGTAACGGTGCCGACAAGTTCTCCGGCCTTCTGGATGATAATGTCCCGATAGGGAAGAATCTCCTGGTAATAGGGGACGTTTTCGAGCAGAACCGAAACGGTCGTCGGCTCTTTAATGAACTGCTGGACCCATGGCGTAACCGACTGACCGACGTTGATTGCCTGGGCAACAACCAGAGTGACGAGTACCGCCAGCGGGATTAAAACCAGCAGGACGATGCCTATGACGGTGATAATCGAAGCAAGGTTCTCTCTGCCTTTCAGTTTTTTGGTGAGCCAGTTGTGGGCTGGGGCGACCATCGCCGAAAACAGGCCGGCCATGAAAATAGCCATCAGAAACTGATGGATCATCGAGAGAAAGAGGGCCGAAATGACGACCACCAGCCCGAGCAGCGTGGTTTTGCTGATCAAATCCTTATTCATAAGGAAATTTCCTTTTTGCCCAGGGGGCCGTCAGCGGCCGGCAATACAATCAGGTGCATTTCCCGCGGGCCGTGCGCGCCGTGCACCATCTGGGCTTCAATGTCGGCGGTTTTGGATGGGCCGGATATAAAAACGAAGCTGTCCGGATAACCTTTTTCTCCCAGCAGGGCATAGGCTTCACTGAGATCGGCCACCAGCCTGTCCCGCCGTAAAAGGGCAAGATGGATGGAAGGAACCAGCGAAGTGGAGCGAGGTTGCCCCGGTGTCGTGAACTGGATTACGGTAGCCGAATCGGCAACCCCGATCACCGGGGCGGTTATGCCGATAAACGAGGTGATGGTTTTTTCGCGCAACTCGCTATCCGCACTGAAGGTGGTGTGAACGGTGACCGCCTCTCTGTTGAACCGTTTCCAGAGCTGCAGGGCCGCGATATCCGGGTGGTCGTGCTGCATAATATGTTTGGTATGCGTGAACTCCGGCTCTTTGCTGCGGATCAATTCCACTACAATACCCGCGGCATCGCTGTCGGTCAGGGCGATATGAGTGTGAATGCCGAGAGCCCTGGCGTTTTCCTGGAAGAGATTGACAAGTTCTTCCTTCTCCTCTGCCGTCCGGTTCTGCATCCGTGCGACGATTGCGCCGGTGTCGGGGGAGGAAAACAGGGCGGGGTAATGGCTTTTATCCCGCTCCTCGCCGGCACCAAGACCGAGGGCGATGCGGATATTACCAAGGAAACTGTTCTGGTTATCCATCACTTTTCCTCCTCAATCTTGGCTGCGGGGCCAGCCGGCCGAGTGGTGCGGTATTTCTCTTTCCAGAGTTCGGAAAAGGTGCGACCGGCAATCGGCGGCAGATCACGGTGCGCGGTCCAACCTGAGGCCAGGCCTGCCATTTTTTTGATCATTTTGTTTTTTTTGACAAAGGGCCACTGGAAAATCCGGCCAATGGCGATGAAGCTTCGATAAAGAAAAGCATTGGTGACCAGCAGCCGCCAGAAGCTGAAGGCGTAGGCTTCGGCCGGGTTGTGCTGCCGGGTATTCCACCGGTCGCTGCCATAGGCCAGTTTATGGCGAAGGGCGGCAAGCATCCGGGGCAGATCGTTTTCAACCGGGCAGATCTCCCTGCAGGCGCCACACAGGGTTTCGCCCTTGCAGAGATCGGCGTGTTTGTTGATGCCGTCGAGCAGCGGCGTGATCACTGCCCCGATCGGGCCGCAATAGGGCGAATTGTAGGCGTGTCCGCCGATCTTGCCGTATACCGGGCAGATGTTGAGGCATGCCCCGCACCGGATGCAGGCCAGTACCTCGCGAAATTCCGGATCGGCAAGAATCTTGCAGCGGCCGTTATCGATAATTACCAGATGAAATTCCTGCGGTCCGTCCGGATCGTCCTCGGCCGCCGGGCCGCCCAGGAAGCTGACGTAGGTCGAGAGTTTCTGCAGGGCCGCCCCCCTGGTCAGGAGCTGAAGTGCTTCCCGGTGTTCGGCGAGGGTGGCAACGACGCGTTCCATGCCCATGAGGGCGACCAGCACCCGCGGCATGGTTGTCGCCATTCTGATGTTGCCCTCATTGGAGACGAGACTGATGTGACCGGTTTCGGCACAGGCCAGATTGCAGCCGGTGAGCCCCATGTCGGCACTGAGCAGCTTTTCGCGCAAGGCCTTGCGTGCCGCAAGAGTGAGCGCCGGCGGATCGTTGGTGTAGTCGATTCCCAGTTTATCGGTAAAAAGCCTGCCTATCTGGTTGCGGTCCAGGTGAATACATGGGGCGATGATATGGGAAGGTTTGTCTCCGGCCAGCTGTATGATGTATTCCCCGAGGTCGGTTTCGACCACCTCGATACCTTCATTTTCAAGGGCCGGGTCGATATTGATCTCCATCGAGGTCATCGACTTGCCCTTGACTACCCGCTTGACCTCGTTTTTTTTCGCAACTTCTATGGTATAATCAATAGCATCCTGACCGGTTTCCGCGAAATAAACCTGCCCCCCGCGCGCTCTGACGTTTTTTGCCAGTTCGGCGAGAATGATGTCCAGATGTTCAAGAGTCCTCATCCGCGAATCTTTCACCCGGCTGCGCATCTCCCGGTCTTCCATCCCGGCCCACAGTTTCATCGCGCCTTTGCCGAACCGATCCTGCAGGCCATGCAGGCTTTTTTGCAGGCGTTCCGAGCCGATTCCTGCAACAGCCGCTGTACGATAATCGGAGCTTTGAGTCGGGTTCATGCATTGCCTCCCCGGGAGCCGGCCAGAATCTCGGCAACATGAAGCACTTTAACCTTTTCCCCGCGTCTGGACAGGCGACCCTGAATGTTCATCAGACAGCTTATATCGCAGCCGACCACGGCGTCCGCCCCGGTGGCAAGGATATTGTCTATTTTCTCGTCCACCATGGCTGTACTGATTTCCGGATAATTGATGCTGAAAGTACCGCCAAAGCCGCAACAGGTATCGCTGTTTTGCATTTCGATGAGTTCAAGGCCCCGAATGTTTTTAAGCAGAATCCTCGGCTGCAAGGCGATGCCCAGACCACGGCTCAGATGACAGGAATCGTGATAGGTGACAGTGCCGGTAAATTCGGCCATGGTGTCGGTCACGTCCAGAACATCTACCAGATATTCCGTCATTTCAAAAGTTTTTGCGGCAACGGCCCGCGCTCTCGCAGCCATGTCGGCATCGCCCGGGAAAAGCTCCGGGTAATGATGACGAACCATATGGACGCAGGAGCCGGATGGACAGACAATGGTTTCGGCACTCTCAAAGATCTCGATAAAATGGCGTGCCGCGGCGGCAGCCTCCTTTCTATATCCGCTGTTGAAGGCGGGCTGACCGCAGCAGGTCTGTCCTTCCGGATATGCAAGCGGGATGCCCAGCCGGTCAAAAACGGTGACCATCGCTTCGCCGACCTGCGGGAACATGGTGTCGACCAGGCATTGAATAAAAAGGGAAACAGTGTTGCCGGCCATGAGGACTCCTCGGAGTGATGCTGAATTGGTGAATTATGAAAATGATGCCAAGGCTGCTCGCAGATCATAGACACCAATACCATTCAGTAATTAAAAAGACAACTGATAGGATTATCCAACCGGCGGCAGTTTTAGAAGCCAAGGCTTACAACATGTTACTATAAGGTAAGACTTGTCCCCAGGTCTTTTTCTTGAGCAATTTTTAAAACGAGGTCGGCGGTTATCAGGTCTTGAACAGCAAGTCCGACAGATTTGAATACCGTTATTTCATCGTCGGTTTCTCTCGCCGAGATTTTACCTGTTACAAGTTCACCAAGTTCACCATGAATATGATTTTTAGTGATAATTCCTCGCTGAATCGGCTGTATTAAGTCTCCGGCTTCGGCCAGACATGCCTCAATCTGATCTACAACGACCTTTGCTCTGGCAATGGTTTCAGGTGAAATTTCAGCCATATCCGGCTTGTAAGAACCAACACCGTTAATGTGTGCGCCCTTTTTAATATACACATCATCAAATACAGGTTTATTAGAGGACGTTGCGGTACATATCACATCAGCGTTCTGAAGAGTGGCTGCAGAGCCTGCAACAACCACCTCGATATTCAGCCTTCTTGTCATTTTCGCGGCGAAGGCGTCTGCTCTGGCGGCCTGTATATCAAAGACATATGCTTTTTGAATATCCCTTACATTGCATACTGCCTCGAGTTGTGTTTCCCCTTGAGTTCCGGTTCCAATGATTGCTGCAGTGCGAGCATCTTTTTTTGCCAGCAGGGAAGTCGCTAAGCCTGAAACCGCTCCGGTCCTCATGGCGGTGATGACTTCACCGTCCAGTACTGCCAGTGGCACACCGGTGCTTGAGTCGAATATCATCATCATCGCATGTATCAGGGGCAGGCCTTTGGCCGGGTTGTTCCTGGCCATGGTAACTGTCTTTACTCCAACTTTGCCGATACCCGGTAAATAGACCGGCATAAATAACGCGGTGGCATTGTCTGCAACCATTTCCAGACCTGTTCGTAAAGGCATGGAGGCCTGACCTGAACTCAAGGCTCTGAATGCCGTTGCCATTGCTTCTATGCACTTTTCCATGGTTAGGATTGCTCTTAAATCGTCACCGGAGAAATACAATATTTTATTAGTTTTCATCAGACTCCTCTGTCGCAAAATTACCTATTTAGGGCGCCAAACTGTACACAATATATGTATACATGATTTGTCTTGCCACGGCAATCACTTTGGTTTAATGCTACCATGCAGAAGATACACACGTTTCAAATGTTTTCTTACTCAAAAAGAAAGGAGTAATCACATGAATATCCCCAGCATTCTTAATGACGTAATTGGGCCTGTAATGCGTGGACCTTCCAGTTCACATAGCGCCGCAGCTGTGAGAATAGGAAAAATCGGCAGGGAGCTCATGGGAAGCGAACTGAAAAAGGTCACTGTTCGTTTCGACATCAATGGTTCCCTGCCGACAACCTGGATTTCCCAAGGTTCAGACATGGGACTTGCCGGTGGCCTCTTAGGCTTTGATCCCGATGACGAGAGACTGGTCAGGTACAAGCTCGAAATGCAGAAAGCCAATCTCGAGGTGAATTGTATCGCCGGCGATTTCGCAGACCCTCATCCCAACACCTATAACCTGACGCTCAAAAACGATCAGGAGGAACACACCCTTGTAGCGATCTCCACAGGGGGAGGCATGATCGAAGTGACAAAGATAGATGGCCTCCCAGTATCCTTTTATGGGGATTGTCACGCGCTTATAATCTGGACCACGGGTACGCCATCTTCGCTTTTGGATCTCCTCCACCATGCAGGTTGCAAAGTTTTCAGCTCAGACTCCGGTGAGGAATCCCTTGTTTTCGCCACGCGACTAACCGTATTTGATGCTGACCTTTTGGAAAATATTGTACATCATCGTGCTGTTACAGGTACGAGACCAATTTCTCCCGTACTCCCGATTTTAACGACATCCGAATCCATGGTACCCTTTACCACGGGTCTGGAAATGGAAAATTACGGAACTAAAAAAGGGATTTCCGACCTTGCCGATCTAGCCCTTCATTATGAAGCATCAAGGGGTGGTATTGCACAGGATGAGGTGTTGAGAAAAACATTGCATCTTGTTGATGTCATAGAAAAATCCATCCTGCAAGGCCTGCAGGGGACGCATTTCAAAGACAGGATATTGGGATTTCAGTCCGGCAAATATGCTGCCAAGGTTCGGGGTGGCAAAATGTTGAACCTTGGCGTGCTGGACCAGGCCATCCCTTATGTAACCGCTCTCATGGAAAACAAAAGTGCAATGGGTGTTATTGTGGCTGCCCCCACGGCCGGTTCCTGCGGGGGACTTCCGGGTACTGTGATGGCGGTTGCCGACATGATGAACCTTGACAGAGAGGCAAAAGCCAGAGGGCTGCTGGCAGCAGGAGTCATCGGCGCCCTGATTGCAACAAAAAGCACCTTTTCGGCAGAAATCTGCGGCTGCCAGGCTGAGTGCGGGGTAGCATCGGGGATGATTGCAGCAGCAATGGTCTCAATGATGGGCGGTGATTATAGATCCTCATTGAGCGCCGCCTCCATGGCCCTCCAGAACATCTTCGGAATGGTTTGTGATCCGGTCGCAAGCAGGGTTGAAGTGCCTTGCCTTGGGAAAAACATATTAGCTGCAAGCAATGGTGCATCCTGCGCCAACCTGGCCCTGGCAGGATATGACCACGTTGTTCCCTTTGACGAGGTCGTAGAGGCTATGGATAAGGTCGGACGAGCACTTCCCCACGAGCTTCGCTGCACTGCACTTGGTGGGCTTTCAGTCACTCCCGCTTCGAAAAAGATCGAAAAAAAACTGTTGTCGGAACAGGCTGCGGATAATTATAAAAAGTAGGCCACCGCCTGTCGGGCCATGAGGGCTCGTCGAATCCGTTTATCGACAAACTCTATTTACTTGAAGCAATTCCCATAATCCTCTACAAAGGTCAATAGGAATGTACGGTATCGAAGCGAACACCTAAACTCATCGACAAGAGGAAGAAAATGAAGAAAATTATCAATCTGTTCCTTGCAGTTGCGGTTCTGACGACGGCTATGACGGCAAGTGCGGAACCAGTCCGGATTTCCATCAGCCAGTTCGTCGAGCATCCCGCCCTGAATGCGGTGATGAAAGGATTCAAAGACGACCTGCAGGAAAATGGCATTGCTGCCGACTACAAAGATTATATCGCCCATGGCAATATGGGAACCGCCGGTCAGATTGCCACGCAGATCGCCTCAGACGCACCTGATCTGATCGTGGCGATTGCTACGCCCTGCGCCCAGGCCTGCGCCAAGGCGTATGACAAAGCGCCACAGCTGGCCAACACGCCGATGCTCTTTACCGCTATTACCGATCCCCTTGCCGCCGGTCTGGTCAAGGACTATATGCATCCAGGCCCGAACATTACCGGAGTTTCCAATCAGATGCCGATGGACAAACATCTTGAGATGATCCGCCGTTTCCTCCCGGAGATAAAGAACCTGGGAGTGATGTACAACAGCGGCGAAGTCAATTCGGTATCCAACGTCAAGCGCCTGAAGGAAGCAGCGGAAAAGATGGGGATCGCCATTCTTGACGGGCCGGTAACCAACTCAGCCGATGTCTACCAGGCGGCCCAGAGTCTCGTCGGCAAGGTCGATGCCCTCTATGTGCCGACTGATAATACGGTGGTTTCTGCTTTGGAGGCAGTTATCAAGATTTGTGAGCGGACCCGGTTGCCGCTGTTTACTGCCGATACCGATTCAGTAAAAAGAGGCGCCATCGCCGCCATGGGTTTTGACTACTATCAACATGGCAGACAGACCGGGGCCATGGCCAGAAAAATTCTGGCCGGCACCAAACCTGAGGCTCTGCCGGTCGAGTTTCAAGAGAATCTGTCGTTTCATATCAATCCAGCGGCCGGGGAACGGATGGGATTGAGCATCGACAAGGCGATTCTCGATTCGGCCGACACGCTCTACTGAGAAGGCCACACCCTCCCTGCTCATGGAGCGAGTGGGGAGGTAGCATACAACCCCAGCCATTTCCTCCCCATCGAGGAGGTTGGCGACCTTCAGTCAATCGGGACCGTCCATTGCTTTGTACAGAAATGAGCAGGTTGACATCTCGTTTGATGTGTAACATCTTAATAATACCATAAAATTTCAGGAAGTATTTGAGATTGAATGTTGCAACCATTGGATCTGCCATTCAAAATCCTTCTATATATGACAACATGCCTCCGGATCTCACCAATCTTGAACAGATGCTTGACAAGATCGACACAGCCGCCAAAAGTTTAAGTCGCGTCTCCTTGAGGTGATTATAAAGGCGGTCGGAAGAAGGTCGTTTGGTCCTTTGCTGCTTCTGGTAGGCGCTATACTCGCTTCACCCCTGAACGGAATTCCCGGCATGCCGACGATCATGGGCTGTTTGTGCTGTTGATTGCCGTGCAGCTGAACCGAGGGAGATTACATGTCCGATGTTATAAAACCCATTGCTGAATGGTGTGCAGCGATTATTGAGATGTTCGGAATCGGAGTTATAATGTCGGTCGCTCTCTATTCAGTGTATTACGCTGCCAACCGCTTGTTTCTGAAAGAGGCGTCGGAACGTGTTTTTCAGGAAGTCCGCCAGCGCCTTGGCCAGGGGATTCTGCTTGGCTTGGAATTTCTCGTCGCGGCCGATATTATTCATACAGTAGCTGTTGATTTGACCATAGATACTTTGGGACTCCTGTCCGTACTTTTGATCTTACGGACTTTTTTGAGCTTTACGCTGGAAGTGGAGTTGACCGGAAGATGGCCATGGCAGGACAGGAAGCAGTAGGCAATCCTTTCACACCTGCGATACACGCGTCTTTCCTGTGCGGTGCAGGATAAGAGAAGGAATGCTTCTTCAGCGCGTGTATCGAGAGGTACTGCTTATATTGCCACTGCAAGGCAGTTACGGCCGGAGCTCAACTTTTATCCATCCCTCCTCTCGCTGGTCGAATTCATTATAAGCCTCCAGCGCCGAATCAAGCGGCATTTCATGCGAAAGACCACCCGGGACCGCCCTGGAAGAAACCAGCTCCACGGAAGAAGATCCGGCCGTCAAAAGATATACCTGACCCTTTATGTCACGATCCTAAAACGATTCCTGGACCATGAGAAGACGGCCGAGGATGATTTCTTGATGTTTTAACGGAAAAATCAGCCTTGAACAAGCGGAAAGGCCTGACACAATAAAAGAGTTGACTGCGAGTAATTGATAAGATAGGCTGTTGACCATGAAGCATTGCGGAAAAACCCCTCGAAAACCAACATGAACTGCGGAGAGCCGAGATATAGGCATAAATAAAATTTCTCAAGTTATGACACTTCCTGCAGACATCCGAGATTTGGTCCTGTTTCCTGTAATCATTTTCAACTTTCTTTTTTGTGCAGGCGATGCCCATGCCGAAAGAGAATCGATGCTCTATCCTGCAGGTCCGGCGGCCGAGCAAATTGCCCGTATCTGGTGGGAAATGCTGATTGTCTATGGAATCGTCTTTGTCGTCACCATGCTTTTTGTGGTGCTGGCTCTGGTGGTTCGCCGCCGGGAACATCCGGTACTGGGGTCACGTTTTGTTTTCATCTCGGGAATCGGCATACCAACGGTTATCCTCGTCGTCATGCTCATTTCCAGTATTCATTCGACTGTGGAAATGGGCAAGGTGCCCGCCGATTTTCATATCAAGGTGCAAAGCCATCACTGGTGGTTTGCAGTCAGTTATCCGGATCATGGCATTGTTGATGCAAATGAAATCCATATTCCCGTAAAGAAAGTGGTCCAGTTTGAACTGTTATCCCATGGTGTAGTTCATAGCTTCTGGGTGCCGAGACTTGGCGGCAAAAGAGACATGCTTCCGGACCATCCGACAGAGCTGCGGCTGGCGGCCGATAAGCCCGGCGTCTACCGCGGCACCTGCACCGAATACTGCGCCGGCCCCCATGCTCTCATGACCTTCCGGCTGATCGCCCATGAACCGGAGGATTTCGACAAGTGGCTTGCCCTCCAAAGCAGACCGCCTCCTGTCCCGACCGATCCTCAGCTGCGGCAGGGCCGGGATGTTTTCCTGCAACAGGGTTGTGCGGCATGCCACGCAATAACGGGAATCTCAGAAAGCGATACCGGACCCGATCTGACTCATCTTGGTTCGCGAATAACCCTGGGCGCCGGAACCGTCGACAATACCAAAGGCAACCTCTCCGGCTGGATCGCAAATCCGCAGTCGATCAAACCCCGCAATATGATGCCGCCTTCGTATCTGTCGCCAAATGATCTGCATGCTGTAGTGGAATACCTTCGGAGTCTGCAATGAACCCTGTTGACGGCCAACTTGAACAGCGCTTCACCGAAACATGGCAATCGCCCTCAGGTCCGGCCGGGTGGATTGCAGCCGTCAATAATCGCCCCCTCGGCGTGCGTTACATGCTCACGGCGCTCGGGTTCTTTTTTGTCGGCATTATTCTGGCGCTTTTCATGCGGACCCAGCTTGCCGTGCCGGACAATACTTTTCTCGGCCCGGATGCCTATAATCAGATATTCACCATGCACGGCTCGACAATGCTGTACCTGTTCGCCGTGCCGTTTATCGAAGGGGTGGGGTTGTATTTCGTGCCGCTCCTGATCGGCTCCCAGGATATCGGCTTTCCCCGGCTCACCAGTTTCGGCTACTGGCTCTATCTTTTCGGCGGACTGACGATGTATGCCAGCTTCCTGTTCGGGCAGGTGCCGGATGCGGGGTGGACTGCGTATACGCCGTTATCGGGTCCGAAGTTCTCGGGGCCGGGGCTTGATTTCTGGCTGCTCGGGCTCAGCATGATCGAGATAGCCGGGATCGGCGCCGCGTTGGAAATCGTCGTCACTATTCTCAAGTTTCGCGCCCCCGGCATGGCTATCCAGCATATACCGCTGTTTATCTGGAGCTATCTGGTTGTCGGCATTATGATTATTTTTGCTTTCACGCCGCTGCTTCTGGCCAGCCTCCTGCTGGAGATGGATCGTTCGTTAGGCACGCGGTTCTTCGATACCGCCCTGGGTGGAAGTTCACTGCTCTGGCAGCACCTGTTTTGGTTTTTCGGCCATCCGGAAGTCTACATCATTTTCCTGCCCGCAACCGGTATCATCTCTACGATCATCCCGGTTTTTGCCCGCCGTCGGATGGTCGCATACGAGCTGGTGGTGGCGGCGGTTGTTATAGTCGGTTTCGTCAGTTTCGGACTTTGGACCCATCATATGTTCACAGCCGGACTGCCGGATCTGCCGATGATGTTTTTTATGGCCGCAAGCTTTATGATCGCTCTGGCTTCGGGTGCGCAGATCTTCGCCTGGATCGCCACCCTCTGGGGAAGTCGTCCCAGGTACAGCGTGCCGATGCTGTATATCCTCGGATTCTTCTTTATCTTTGTCAACGGCGGACTGACCGGAGTGATGGTGGCGACCATGCCTTTCGACTGGCAGGTGCACGATACCAATTTTGTCGTGGCGCACTTTCATCATGTCCTGATCGGCGGGGCCGTCTTGCCCTTTTTCGGCGGAATGTATCACTGGCTTCCGAAGGTTTCCGGGCGTATGTTCAACAAAATATGGGGCGGGATCGGATTCGGCGCGATATTCATCGGTTTTAATCTGACATTCATGCCGATGTATATCATCGGACTCCTGGGCATGCGACGCCGGGTTTACACCTTCCCGGAAGATCTGGGCGTCGGCACCCTCAATCTTATCTCGACCATCGGCGCCTATGTGCTGGCACTGGGGTTTACCATCGCCCTCTTGAGTCTTTTCTGGAGCGCCTGGCGGGGCCGACCCGCAGGCGGCGACCCCTGGGGCGGGGGTACTCTGGAATGGTCGATCGCTTCGCCGCCGCCAACTTACGGTTATCGGCGACCCCCCGTGGTGCAGGATCGTTATCCCGTATGGAATCCCGTTTCGCAGGAGGGCCGCAACAGCGAGTTGAATGCTGTGGCCGAGATTCTCGAATTCCGGCCGAGCGGCTGGCGGGCAACCCTGGTCACGGATGTCACCAACGCACGGCCCCAGGCTCTGCAGTATCTTCCCGGTTCGACGATAATGCCCTTTATGGTCTCTGTTGTCATTTTGTCGGCGGCAGTCTCTTTTCTGGCCAAAAGTTTTATTCTCGCCGGCCTTATGGCGGGTGTTGCGATAGCAATGATTGGTCGGTGGATGTGTCTTGAGCCGGAGATTCCCCCCGAGGAAGCCGAGGAACTCGCAGCCCGCTTGAATCTTCCTTTGCTTTCGTCCGGAACGAAGGCGGCGGGATGGTGGGGCACGATCGGAATGATCGCCATCCTTTTCACCGTGCTGGGAGCATTGATTTACGCGTACTTTTATCTGCGCCTCTATTCGAGTGAGTGGCCGCAGGCCGGACTCGCCAAGCCACGGATTCTCGAGTCGCTGTTTCCGTTTGCCATTCTCGCGGTCGGAGGCATAGTGCAAGCGGCAAATTCCCGGTTTTGGCGAAGAGGGCTCAGAAGACCGCTTCTTTTGGGCATGAGTGGAGCAGTCCTTTCCGGCATCGGCTTTGCCGGCGGCGAGCTATGGGTTCTGATCAATACACCCTTTGGCCCAACCGCCAACGCCTACGCTTCGATATTTTTCACGCTGAATGGTTTTGCCCTCCTGACGGTTCTGGTTGGAACGGCGATGCTGGCCGGAACCCTGATCAGGCTGAAGCGATTATCCGAGCCGCTCGAGACGCCGCGGCTGCAACTCTGGCTTCAGAACAGCGAAATGTTCTGGTTCTTTGCCGTTGCAACAGGCATGCTCGTGTTTCTGGTAACCTATCTGATGCCGTACATTCTCTAAGAGGATTCCAATGTATAGCGAAGCGGTACATACATTTCGTCCGGGAACATGGCGGCGCTGGTTTGCTTTTGTCGGCGGCGGTATCGCCTGGACCTTTCATCTGCTGGCGATCTATGCAATCGGGGAATTCGGTTGCGTCAGCGGTTTCGACGAGAAAATGTATTCGGGGATCAGCGGTGTTGCCTGGCTGCTCATCTTGGTCAGCGGGTTGTCGATCATACCCGCCATCGGCGCAACATTTGTCGGTTATGTGGACGCGCGGCGCGACAGGAGACAGGCTGAGCATAGCCCAAACAATGAAGGCGAAAGATATTTGTCAAGCTTTGGATGGCCACTCAACGCGCTGTTCGTGCTGATAATTTTTGTCGAGAGCCTGCCCGTTTTCGCATATCTGGGTGGATGTTGACCTGAACATTTTGGAGTGCTGCAAAAAGCTAAAAATTCATCGCCCGTATCATTTCAGGAGTCCGGGATGGAAAGAAGATCGATGATGAAATGGCTAGTCAGATGTATTGGCCTCGCGACTGCTGCAATGGTCGGTATACCTGCGCTCATCGCAGGTATCTCGCCGGTCTGGATGTATCGGCCGAGGCGGAATGTGTGGCGATCGATCGGACCGCTCGATGATTTTCCAATTGGCGAAATGCGCAAAATCATTGTTTCTTTGCCCGAAGAGGAATGGGGCAGGGCATTACGCGAAAAGGCAGTGTATGCCTGGCGGCCGTCGGCCGAGGAAGCTGTCGTCTATTCGAGGAGTTGCACCGATCTTGGCTGTCCGCTTACCTTCGATCCGGGCAGCCAATGTTTCTTCTGTCCTTGTCATGGCGGCATTTTCGATAAGAACGGCAAGCGTATGGCCGGTCCTCCAAATCGCCCCATGTATCGGTTTGCCATCAGGATCGCAGGCGGCGAGATCGAAATCGACCTCAATTCGGTGCCGCCCATGGCATAGAGTAACCATTGCGAGGCGGAATCATCGTCCATTTGCAAGGAGATCAGGATAATGCTGAAAAAGACCGCCGCAGAACGCTTCGGCTTTGTTCCGTTCAGAGAGAATGTCCTTTATAGACGGGTGCCGGAAACGCCGTGGTATCAGGGCGATGGTGCCACTCTGACCACCCTGCTGATGATTCAGGTTATCACCGGCATTACCATGACCCTCTATTATACCAATGCCGCGGACCATGCCTATGACAGCGTCCGGCATATCACGCATCAGCTGACCTTGGGCTGGCTGATCCGAGGGATACACTACTGGTCGGCCGGGATTATGGTGGTGATGCTGGTACTTCACGTATTTCGCCACCTGGTGCTGGGCGGTTACAAAGCTCCCCGCGAGGGTACCTGGATCGTCGGGGTGTTTCAATTCTTCCTGGTGCTTACGATGTCGTTCACCGGGTATGTGCTGCGCTGGGATGAGCGCGCGGTTTACGCCGTAGGGGTGGTCCTCAACATGTTTCACAACGTCCCTTTTATCGGTGATGAACTGGTGCTTCTGGTTCAAGGCGGACCACAGATCGGTTCATTGACCCTGACCCGTTTCTTTAGTGTTCACATCTGGATCGTCCCGCTTTTTTTGATCGGCCTGGTGGGTTTTCACCTCTATCTGGTGGTCATACACGGAGTGACTTCAAGAGCTGAGCAAAAGCATCCCGTGCGGACGGCAAAAGAGCAGAAGAAGGTGTATAAGGAAGCGGCCCATTCGGAAGAAAGAGGGGAATGGTTTCACCCGCGAACGGTTTTGAAGACCGGCACCATGGCCTTTGCGGTTTTTTCAATAGCATTCCTCGTGGCACTGGCGGTCGGACCTCGAGAGATGTTTCCGGAAGGCAACCTGATCCAGCAGTCGATGCCGCGGGAAGAATGGTGGTTCTGGTGGTACAGCGCCCTGATCGCTCAGCTGCCTCCAGCGATTGCACCGATTTTTTACGTGGCGTTTCCATCGACTTTATTCATCGGAATGATGCTTCTGCCTTTCGTCGATCGGGGTGTTAATCGCGGACTGAGAAAAAGACCTTTCTGGACAGGGTTTGTTGTGCTGTGCGTCGTCGTCATTATATACCTGACGTATCTCCGTACCAAGTCGCCATGGACGGGATGGCCGGATTCGACTCCGCCGCCGACGCCCATCGGGGTGGTTATCTCCGAAGAAGCGGAAAGCGGCCGCCGGCTCTTTGCCCGGTATGGCTGCAACAGCTGTCATGCCATAGCTTCACATGGCCGCAGGGTCGGACCCGATCTGGCGAGAATCGAACATCGGATGTCCCAGACCGAACTTCGAAACTTCATCCTGAATCCAACGGAAGATGTGCCGATGCCGAGTTATCAGGGGCGGATTTCGGCAGAGGATCTAGACCGAATTGCCGATTTCGTTCTTGTGGCGCAGACCTTTCCACGAGAGATAACCGTGACAGGGAAAGTGACCGAGCGATAACACTTTGGAGAGCTTTGATGCGGAATTACAGTATAGGGCGGATGTTGCAAAACATTGTCATTTTGGCAGTTATCGGCCTTTTTGCCATGCCGGATCCGGCCCTGGCCCATTCGGAACGGAAGAACGTTGCGCCTTTATGGGAAGTGCCCGGCGGGAATCCACAACAAGGGCCTGCTTCGATCCTCAGGCATGGTTGTTTCTCATGTCATATGATAACCGGCGTTCGCAGGGCAAAAGGCAGAGTGGGTCCTAAGCTGTACGATATCAGGGAACAGATGTATATAGGAGGGGTTCTGGCAAATTCTCCCGACAATATGATCAGGTGGATTCGAAATCCCCGAAGATTCTCCCCAGAGACGGCCATGCCCGAGCTGGATGTTTCAGATCGGGATGCTCGTGATATCACAGCCTATCTTTTTCGATAAGCAGCCTGGTCGCGGGGCCTGAATGCTGTTCTTGCAATCGGAAAGATCGTTACCGGCGCGGGTAGGGTTTTTTCCAGGCCTCCTGCTGCCTGCGATTGAAATCGGCCAGGGCGTTATAGAAGGCGCCCACCGCCAGTTCGGCGCAATGGTGATGATCGGGGGAGAGAGTTTCCAGAAACGCGATGACATTTTCCGGGGTGAGTTGCCAGGCGTCGGCAAGGGTTCTTCCTTCCATTAAAAAAGATACGGTATTGCCGCAGGCCACGGTGTTGGCGCACCCTTCAACTTTAAAAGTGACCATCTGCAGTTGTCCGCCCCGTACTGAGAGGAACAACTCTATGGTGTCGCCGCAATCGCCGACCCTTTTTCCATATCCATCCGGTCTTTCAAGGGTGCCGTATCGATCCACCCGGGAAACCATCTCCTGGAAATGCGGTGAATGCTCTAGAAAAGTCCGAGGCGATGTCTTTTCCATAGGTATTGAAACTCTTCAGCTGAGGCCCTTATTTCTGAAAAACTCCTTGTACTGCATATCCTCGGTGAGGATATGGCGGACGAGCCAGGAGCCGAGATAATCGAGAAGAGCGGCTGAAAGTATGTTCGGGCCGATATCCGACGACGCCGAAAGAAAGGATACGGTCTTATCGATGAAGGCTTTGTGCTGTGCTTCCTGCACCGATTTCTTGTCATAGTCATATTCGGCCATGAGATATTCCTCGGCACGGAAATGCTCCTGAGCATAATCGATCATGCCGGTCAGGAGGTCGGCGATTGTTTTTGGATCGGTCAGAGAGTGCTGTTCCTCAATCAGTCTGTTGATCATGGCGAGCAGCTTCTTGTGCTGCGTGTCCATTTCCTCAACTCCGACACTGAATTCATTTCTCCAATTGATGGTTTCCATAAGTGTCCTCGATTTAAGTGGCTGTTTTTTCAAGAAACTCCATAAAGAGATCGAAGATATACCATGAAGCGGATTCTTTACAAGAAAAAATTTCGAGACATAAGGAAGCCTCCTTATTCCTGCAGTATCATTGGAATCAGGAGGCTTGATGGGTTCTGGATAACCGTTTCAATCAACGTTCCGAGATGGGGATAAAGGATCGGGCCAGCGAACCGGTGTAGATCTGGCGCGGGCGGGAAATTCGTAAATTATGGTCATGCAACTCTTTCCAGTTGGTAATCCAGCCGGGCATTCTGCCAATGGCAAACATCACAGTATACATATTCAGTGGAATGCCGATGGCTCTGAGCAGGATGCCGCTGTAAAAATCGACATTAGGATAGAGATTTCTGCTGATAAAGTAGTCATCCTTCAGGGTAGCCTGTTCGAGCTGCAGGGCGATTTCCAGCAGTTCATCGTCCAGCTTCAGGGCTTCCAGGACATTGTGTACCTGCTTCTTGAGAATGATTGAGCGAGGATCGAAGTTTTTGTAGACCCTGTGACCGAAGCCCATAAGTCTGAACGGGTCGTTCTTGTCTTTGGCCTTGTCGATATAGTACGATGCGGCACGACCGGATCGGCGGATGTCTTCGAGCATACCGATGACGGCGGCATTGGCTCCGCCATGCAGCGGACCCCAGAGGGCACAGACTCCGGCGGAGACCGAACTGAACAGGTTGGCCCGTGAACTGCCTACCACCCGTACCGTGGAGGTGGAGCAATTCTGCTCATGGTCGGCATGGAGGACCAGAAAGAGATTGAGGGCTCGGTCGATAACCGGCGAAACCTCATATTCCTGATAGGGGTCGGAAAACATCATATGGAGGAAGTTGCCGCAGTAGGTCAGATTGGGATTGGGGTGATTGATCGGTTTTCCCGAGGCCATTCTGTAGGCAAAGGCGGCGATTGTCCTGACCTTCGAAAGAAGTAGCGAGGCGGTCCGGTCAAATTCTGCCCCGGTCGTCGGGACGTCGAGCACCTCGGTGTGGAAACAGGAGACCAGATTAAGCATTGCCGACAAAATCGCCATGGGCGGGGCTGATTTGGGGAAACCGGAAAAATGATGCTCGAGATTTGTGTGAAGAGGGGCATGTTCTTTTAACCGAGCGGAAAAGGCTTTGAGCTGGTCGGCTTTTGGCAATTCTCCGTACAGTATCAGATAGGCGGTTTCGACAAAAGTAGCCTTTTCGGCGAGTTCTTCAATGGGATAGCCCCGATAGCGCAGGATACCTTTGGCCCCGTCAACATAAGTGATGGAGGAATAGCAGGAACCGGTATTGGCGAAACCGGGATCCATGGTGATGCATCCGGTTGTGTCGCGAAGGGCCTGGATATCAATACAGCGCTCGTTCTCAGAGCCTGTGATCATATCAAATTCGTAGTTCTTTCCGTCAATGATCAGGGTGGCTTTTTCGCTCATATTTTACTCCTGGGTGTCTTGTTAACCTGGGCAAGCAAGGATCAAGCAGAGGAGCTTGATTGATTTCAGCTGAATTCTCTCATTTTACAATGATCGGTAGTTCTGATATTGTTTAATAATAGTTATCGTTTAGATGAATGCAACGTAAAATCTCTTAGAGGATTTGATGAATCGGCGAACCAAAAGTCCCGTGAGTTCGTTTCTTCCTTCATTATCTCGAGGATTTGAACAGGATCCTGTCGTCGACCGCAGAGGCCGATCTGGTCCCGGTCAGCACCATGGCCTGTTTCAACTCGCCCTGCAGCGCATCGATATATTTCTCGACGCCCTCCTGCAGGCCACCTACCGCGGCGATTGAAAACGGACGACCGATCATAACGGCATCCGCCCCTAAAGCAAGCATCTTCAGAACGTCGCCGCCTGATCGGATCCCGCCATCGACCAGCACGGCAATCCTGCCTTGTACCGACTTGGCAATATCAGGAAGAACCAGGGCCGTGCCGGGGGCATGATCGAGAACCCTGCCGCCATGGTTGGAAACGACAATCGCGTCTGCGCCGGCGTCGATTGCCAGTTCTGCCTCGTCGGCTGTCATTATCCCTTTCAGGATGAATTTCAGACCGCTTTTCCTGATAATGGCAGCGAGTTTGTCAAGCGGCTTGGGAGAAACCGGTCGACCCATCTTGCGCAGGGTAATGAGGCCGGCGGCATCGATATCCATCCCCAGGATATCGGTTCCGGTTTCTTTGGCGAGCTCCAGTTTTTTATCGAGTTCTTCGTCTTCCCATGGCTTGACGAAGGGTATCCCATGACCACCGGTCTCCTTGATGGCGGAGAAACCGGCGCTATGGATGAACTCCGGAACGCCGTCACCGGTACAGCCGAGAATTGATTTGGCCCTGCAGCCGTTAATGATGGCCCGGATGTATTGATCCTCGGAGATACCTCCTCCCATATTGAAGGATATACCGCCGATAGGGGCTGCAAGCACCGGCAGGGCAAGCTGTTTCCCGAGGATGGTAATCGAGGTATCCGGTTCGGTAACATCATGGATGAGGCGCATATTGAATTTGAGTTCCGAGAGCGCCAGGACATTGCCGGTAAAAGAGGAACCGCTGCCGAGTCCCCCCATGCCGGGAACCTCGCCGGCACAGGCCTTGCCGTTGCAGATCGGGCAGACATAGCAGAATTTTTCCATAAGTTTTCTTGCATTGTCACGAATCTCTTTCATTCTGTTCTCCGTTGGGGCGTGTGAATATGGTGGGCAGCCTGGGAACAGGCCTCCCTGAACTGTATTGTCCGATAGCAGAGATGTATTATAAAAGAGAGCGACCGGCAAGCGAATTCAGCTTTTACGACCGAACCTTACGAGAGTCCTTTTACCAGCCGTATTCAGCCAGTTGCTGAAAAAAAAGCACAATGGATCCAAACATTATGCCTCCAACAGCGCAGGTGGCCAGACCGGAGAATACATGCTTTTTGAGTAAGAGCTTGAGGCCTTTTCCCTTTTTAACCAGTTTCCCTTTACACTTGCTGCATGCATCTTCGATTTTCAGTTGACTGTCGAGGTCCTGATTGAAATATCCGATACTTTCCTTCATCTGTTAATCCTCCCTTAGTTCATGGTTTCAGGAGAGTATAACAGGGGGGGGGTGTCACAGAGTGAGTACCCTGGATACTATTTTCAATATTTCTGCAAAAAATGGGGAAAGAGCTTTGTCGGAAGGATTAATAAGCTAATCGTCGGCCGTCTTGTCGTTCTCGGATTTTTCCTCTTCAATCAGCTGGCTCAGTTCAGATCCGCTGAACCGGTAGGACTGGCGGCAGAACTCGCAACACACCTCGACATCGCCTTCTTTTTCGAGGATATCCGTCAGGTCTTTGGTGCCCAGCGAGACAAGTGCCCCCCGCATCTTTTCGTGGTTGCAACTGCAGGAGTAGTGAAGTGCGCGCGACCCGATGTTTCGATGGGGAACGTTTTTGAACAGGATGGAAAGGATCTCGTCTGGACTCTTGCCGGCAAGGAGAAGGGCGGACAGAGGTGGCAGAGCAGCTATCTCCTGTTCGATGCGCGAGAGGATGTTTTCGTCCGCCGGCGGAAGCGATTGGACGAGAAAGCCACCGGCTGCGGCGATCGAGCCGTCTTTCTGCAGATGGATGCTCAGGGCGATAGCCGAAGGGGTCTGTTCGGACTGGGACAGATAGTAGGCTAAATCTTCCCCGATCTCGCTGGTATAGAGTTGGATGGTGCCTGGGTATTTTTGATCCTGGCCAATGGTTTTTATAACGGTGAGGAAGCCGGCTTTGCCTATACCCGAAGCGACATCGATACGGCCGTCTTTGAGCGGCACATCGGCGTAAGGGTTGGCGACATAGCCGCGGACCCAGCCATTATATCCTGCTTCGGTAATAATTTTGCGCAGAGGGCCGTTTCCTTCAAATCTCAGGAGAACACTCTGGTCATCTTTTAACAGGGCGGCAAGAAGGGCGGCGCCGGTCAGCGCCCTGCCGAGAGCGGCGGCTGCGGTAGGTCCGACGTCGTGTCTTCTGCACGCTTCGGCAACCAGCTCGGTGGTATTGCAGGCTATGCCAAAAAAATTTCCGGTGTCGGAAATGACTCTTTCGATGATATCGGCCATGTTCTCTGAGAGAGGTGTGGGATTATTTTTATGATACTCGAATATTCTGCCTCACTATAGTACTTAAGCAGTCAGAATCAATACCCGAAATGAAGAAGCGGCAACGGTCTAAAGTTTACGTTTACGTTCCAGTGAGAAAAGGGTAAAATGCCGCCATCGTCGTACATTTCAATCAACTTCAGACAAGGGAGCAACACAATGCGGATTCTTCTAATGTTTTGTTTGTTAATGATCGGTTTGCCGGCAAATGCTCAGGAGATTGCCGGTGTGATGGTACAGGAAACCATTCTGACCGATGACGGCACCACGCTCCATCTCAATGGTGCCGGAATCAGAACTAAAGTATTCTTCGACATTTATATTGCCGAGCTGTATATGGAAAATCCTTCCGCATCGGCCGCGGAAGTCATCGCCGCTGAAGGCAGGAAGCGAATAATTATGCATTTTCTCTACAAAGAGGTAACCAAAGATAAGCTAGTCGATGCATGGAATGAAGGATTCAAGGGAAATACCGGCAGTGAGGATCTTGCCGGTCTGCAGGAAAGAATCGATCGGTTCAATGCGCTTTTTGAGGATGTGAAGAAAAACGATGTGATTGTCCTTGATTTCGCTCCGTCAAGCGGAACCACGGTCACCGTCAAAGGCATGCAGAAAGGGGAAATTCCCGGAAAAGATTTTAACGATGCCCTGCTGAGAATCTGGCTCGGCGATGAGCCGGTGACCAAAAGCCTCAAGGAACAATTGTTGAGCTACAAGAAATAGGCCGGAACAGGACAACCGATGCCGGCATCGTCGGGTTGCGATGCCGGCGTCAGTTGGTTTTCCGTTTACGCTGCAAGATGCTTCAATGAAATGGTATCGGAAAAATTGTTGCGATTTTCGAAGAACTCCTGCACATACACCAAATGCCGGCGCATCGCCTCATAGGCTTTTTCCGGCTCCCTGCTTTTGATGTGCCGGAGAATAGAGCGGTGATGCTCCAGGACATCGGCGTAGGCAGTCTGGGCTTCCACCATATGGGCAAGATTTTTCTTGATGCCCACAAAGAGAAAATCATAGAAATTCCTGGTCAGATGAATCAGCACCGGGTTCTTGGTGGAGAAAGTCACCGCCATATGGAAGGATGTATCTGCGGAGGTTGAAATCATATTTGTACCTGCCAGATCGTCCGCCATCTCCTCAAGACTTTTTTGCATGGCGCGCAGGTCGCTTTCAGTTGCGCGTTGTGCTGCCAGTCTTGCCGCATTGCATTCCAGCCCCATGCGCACCTCGAGCAGATCGAAAAAAGTCGCCTCATCCGTTGCCATGGCCGCGGCAAGTGGATTGCCATGGCGGTTTTCGGGGGAACCGACGAATGTTCCCTGACCCTGGATCTGCCAGAGCAGGCCAAGCTTGATCAATTTATCGAGGGCATTCCGCACGGAAGTCCTGCTTACCTCCATGGAGAGAGCGAGCTCGCGCTCCGGCGGGATTTGCTGGCCGGGCTTGAAGGTACCCTTGTAAATCAGTTCCCGGATCTGTTCAAAGACCAGGCTGGAAACACGTTTTGGTTTAATCGGTCGAATAGTCATATCGTTTGTGTCAAAGTCTATTTTTTCATCTCCAGCGATTCCGCCAGCAGCTCAATGGTATGGGCGCAACGGATGGTCGCGTCGGTCTTGCCTACCGCACCTTTCAGCATGATCATGCAGCCCGGGCAATCGGTAGCCACAGTTTTTACCCCGGTCGCCAGGATGGTCTCGACCTTATCCTTGGTGATCTGTCTGGATATCTGCGGATGACTGAGAAACGAGTACGTCCCGCCAAAGCCGCAGCAGCGATCGGAGTTTTTCATCTCTTCGACCCGGTGCCCCGAACAGGCCAGAAGCGCCCGCGGTTCCTTCCAGACGTTCGAGCCACGCTTCAGGTGACAGGAGTCATGGTAGGTCACCGTTTTCTGAGGTCCGGCTGAACCGAGTTTTGCAGAAGCTCCGAGCACATTCTCAAGAAAGGCGGAAGCGTCCATGGTTTTATTGGAAAGTGCCATGGCCTTTGCAGACCACTGCGGGTGATCGGCAAGCCGTTCGACGAAATCCCGTTTAACGGCCATGGTGCATGTCGGACAAATCGAGAGAATATAATCGACGTCGGCATCGGTGAACGCCTGTACACTCTGTTTGGCCAGATATTCACCGGTCTCGGTATCGCCCGAATAAAGCGCGGGGATGCCGCAGCAGTTCTGGGTTTTCGGGAATACCACTTCGACATTCAGAGCATTCAAGACCTTGATGAGACTCACCCCAACCTCGGGGTAGACAAAATCCGCTCCACAGCCGACAAAAAAGCCGACACGGTAGAGGGGCTTTACGACATTCTGGACAATCGTGCCAAATTGATCGCGGAAAGGCTTTTCGGCAATAGCCGGCAGATCCCGCCATTCGGTATAGTCTTTGGCCATGAAGTGCATCGGCAGATGGCGAATGATACGAGGCCCGGATTCGCTCCTGTTCTTCTGGGTGACCGGCAACTGCAGTTTGGAAGCGGCCCGCACCAGATTGTGGAAGAGCCCGCGATTTTTCATAATCGCTTTGAAGGCCACGTTTTTGATGGCCCCCATCCCGTACTCCTTGGAAACCTCGTTGCGCAGATGCAGGATGATCTCTTCCAGATCGATCTTGGCCGGGCAGACTGCGACACAGGAGCGACAGCCGATACAGGCCCTGGTGATTTCCTTGGCCTTGTCCAGCCCCTCGTAGAAGGCGGTGAGGATGATGCCGATGGCGGAAATATAGATGGAGCCGAACACGTGGCCGCCAACGGTCTGGTATACCGGGCAGACATTGGCGCAGGCCCCGCACTGGATGCAGCGCAGGGCGTCCTGGCAGGCTTTCGATTCGAACAGCGCTTCACGGCCGCCGTCGATGAGGACGATGTGCTGCTCTTTCTGCACGCCATCGACCGGGACACCGCCTCTGATCCAGGTGACGTAGGAGGTGAGAAGCTGACCGGTGGCATTGCGCGGCAGGAGCCTGGTAATCTTGATTGCATCCTCAATGTTGCGCACCAGTTTATGAATGCCGGCAAAGACCACATGAACCTTGGGTAATGTGGCGCAGAGCCGGGCATTTCCCTCATTGGTCACAAGACCGATGCCGCCGGTGTTGGCGACGAGGAAATTGGCGCCGGTAAGACCGATATCCGCATTGAAATATTCTTTGCGCAGCCTTTCGCGGGCATGATCGACCAGAGCTTTAATTTCCGGGGCAAGGTGTTTGCCGGCTTCTTTGCTGAACAGTTCGGCGACTTCCTCCTTGAACATATGGATGGCGGGCATCACCATGTGGCTCGGCCGTTGACCGGCCAGCTGGACAATCCATTCGCCGAGATCGGTTTCCGCTGCCCTGATTCCGTGTGCTTCCAGAGCTTTGTTGAGATGTGCTTCTTCCGACACCATGGATTTCGATTTGGCAATCAGTTTGGCCTTTTTCTGTTTCGCCAGGTTGATCACGTACTCATTGGCTTCTTTGGTGTCCTTGGCTAAAAAGACTTTGGAGCCTGCAGCTTCGGCATTTTTAATGAATTCAGCGAGGAGTTCCTTTCGGCGAATTCGAACTTCATCCTTTATGGCGGCGAGTTCGGTGCGCATCTCTTGAAAGTCAAGTCCTCTGAAAGCATTTTCCCTGGCAATGAGATAGGCGTCACCGAAGAGGTGAAGGGCCTTGCTCAGTTTCGGATTGCCAATGGCCTCTTCAACGCTCTTTTTATAGGTCACTTCTGGTGCCATTCTTCTCTTCTCCTCTCAATTTTCCAGCAGATCGCTGGAAATGTTATCCACCAGAAGAATGTGCAATTCTCTGGGGCCATGACAACCGATGGTCAGCACTCGCTCTATGTCGGCGGTACGGCTTGGGCCGGTGATGTAGGCAATAAATTTAGGTGCAGCGTCCTGATGAAAAGCATTCATGGGCTCGGCCGCGGCGAGATTGTCCCTGAGGATGGTCGCCGGATCGACCAGAACAAAATGTATTTCGGGAAGTGTTGTCGCAAGACGAATGTTTTCATCGGTGCTTTCCAGCACCACTGTACCGGTATCGGCCATGGCAAAATTACTGAAGGTGACGCCGGCCCCCGGCAGATGACCTGCTTCCCTGAACCCTTTGGTAAAAACGTTGACTCCGGCCTCCGATAAAAGAGCCCGCAGCCCATGTCGTCTGGCCAGGGGAGTCTCCGGAACCAGGGTTGTCCCTTGAGCCTTGCCGGCAATATAGGCGGCTGCTTCCTGGAGATTTTCTTTTCTCAGGACCTCTGCCCCGACTCGTTTTGCCGACTCGATAAATCGGTCTATTCTGTTCTCAGTCATATCCTTCTTCCTTGTTTATGCATATCTGCGTATTGGTCGGAAAATGATTGAAGTTGCATTGATATTCGGGGGATTGATGAAAGAACAACCTGCAACAACCAAAGTACTTTCGATTATATCGTGCATTCATGGAAAAATCCAACGAAAGCCGCATTGCTGATTAGCAATTTATATGCCAAAAAAAGGTCTTGCATCGTTGTCTCTGTATTTTTATAGAAAAGCACGAAAATCTGAACAGCTGTGAAGGAAGCCGGACATCGTCATGTCCGGAAAAGAGGACAGACGGGAAGGCGAAGACACCGATACAGCCTTTCCACATGAATTGTGGTCCGAAAAGTCAGACAATCTTGACCGCCGTTTAACTCCCGGGCCGGAAAATGCGCGATACCGTCGATTATTGCGACAGATGATATTTCTTCAAAAGGGCATAAAAATGAGAACGGGAGAGGCCGGAAATATCCATTATGTTATGGATATTTCCTTCACATTGACGAATCAGTTCCCCGAGATAGGTTTTTTCTGCGGTATTCTTGAACTCCTTCAGCGGCGGCAACTGGCGGTCGAAGATATCTTCAAATATTTTTTGTCCGAAATTCTGCACAAGAGGATCGGAGGCAGTGCTTTCCTCTTCAATCACCTGCGCTCCGGTGAGTCTGGTAATCTGGGCTTTGGCGACTTGAATCCTCAGACTTCTCGGGAGATGCATGGCGCAGAGGGTGCTTTCCTCACCGGCATTGATCACCGCGTTTTCAAGGATATTGAAGAGTTCACGGACATTGCCGGGCCAGTTGTATTCAGCCAGTGTCTTGGAAAAGTCTTCCCCGATTTCCTTGGGCTCCATGACGAAATTCTTGCACAGCTGCTTCACCCGGAAATCGGCAAGGTCATTGATATCGCCAACCCGCTGACGCAGTGAGGGGAGGTCTATCCGCATGGTCTTGATGCGAAACAGGAGGTCGCTGCGGAACTGGCCTTTTTCGACCATCTGTTCAAGGTCACGATTGGTTGCGGCTATGAGGCGGAAATTGCTGGGCTGCTCCTTGGTTGCTCCAACCGGTCTGAACTGCCGTTCCTGGAGGACCCGCAAAAAAACCTTCTGGATCGAAAGGGGCATTTCGCCGATTTCATCGAGAAAAAGAGTGCCGCCGTCAGCTGCTTTTATCAAACCCTGGCGATCAAGCTGGGCGCCGGTAAACGAGCCCTTCAGATAACCGAAAAGAGTTGATTCCACCAATGATTCCGTGAGAGAGGCGCAGTCGACCACAACAAAGTTGCCGGATGACCGGCTGCTGTTTTTGTGGATGACGGTGGCAAATAATTCTTTGCCGGTTCCGGTTTCTCCGGTGAGAAGCACATTGGCCTCGGACATTGAGGCCTTCGCGGTCAACGCTATGCTTGCCTTGATGCCGGGACTGTTGCCGATGATGCCGGTGATGACAAGTTCGTTCTTGCCGGCACTGCCCTTTTTTTCCTTGCGATACTTCAGGGCTCTGTTGAGGGTGAGGGTAATATCGCGGACGCTGGTTGGTTTCAGGAGATAGTCCCATACTCCGCCTTTGATTGCCAGTTCGGCACCATCCGGATTGCCTTTGCCGGTGAGAATAATGACCTCGGGAGGGTCATTTATGGCCATGAGTGAGGGGAGAATATCGAGACCGTTGCCATCCGGCAGGTAGACATCGAGGAAGACCACGTCATAATTATTGCGCTGTGCAAGATCGAGGCCGTCTTTCAGGGTATGGGCCTTGCCGGCGGCATAGGAAAGCCGGGTGACAAGGCTGGCCATGGTCTCACAGGCCTCAATATCATCGTCGATGATGAGAATGTTTGTCATGCTGGTTTTTCACTTAACATTACCTCGCGGATTGCTTCCATGAGGTCTTTTTTATCATATGGCTTGATGACCACTTTAACGATGTTGGCATAATCCCTGGCAGCCGCCCTGGCATCGTCCCGCCCGGAAATGAGTATCACCGGAAGACCGGGGAGTCTGCCGGCGAGTTCGGCCCCGCTCATTCCCGGCATGTCGAAATCGGTAATCATTATATCAAATGAAGATGATACTGACGAGGCGAGATGTAATGCAGCCGCAGGTTCGCGTAGAGCGGTTACGGCAAATCCCATTTCTTCGAGGAGGCGTGGCGTGGTCTGCAGTTGATCCTCGTCGTCCTCGACGAAAAGAATATGACCCCCGGTTTCGAATCCGGAGCCAAGGCTGCTGGAGACGATATCTTCCCCCGCTTCGGTTTCCGGCAGCAGGATCTCGAAAGTGCTGCCGCTCTCCTCGCCGCAGAAAACTCTGATGGCGCCTTGATGGCTCTTGACGATGCCGTGAACTACCGCCAGGCCCAGCCCTGTGCCTTCGGACTTGTTTTTTGTCGAAAAGAACGGGTCAAAAATTTTATCAATGATCTCCGGCTTGATTCCGGGACCGTTGTCGGTTACCGAAAGCTTGATAAGGTTGCCGGAAAAATCAGGGAGCAAAGTAATTTTGGTGTCTTCCGGGAGGATGCGTGACAGCTGGATGTCGATGTTGCCCCCCTTTTTCTTGAGGGCATGAAAGGCATTGGTGCAGAGATTCAGGATAGCCTGGTGCATCTGGGTCGGGTCGGCATGCACAAAGAGCCTGTTTGCCGGTTCGACGTTGCTCGTTACCGTGATATTTGCGGGCATCGAGGCTTCCATCAGATGGACGACTTCCTGCACAACGCTGCCCATGTCGGTCGGTCGAAAACCTTCTCGGGACGGGCGGCTGAAAGACAGGATCTGCTGGACGACCCGGCCGCCTCTTCTCGCCGCTTTCAATACCCTTTGCAAGTCCGCCTCGGTCTGCGTCCCCGGGCTGAGATCACCTATGGCGAGTTCTGTGGAATTAATGATCGATGTAAGAATATTATTGAAATCATGGGCAATTCCTCCAGCCAAGGTGCCGATGGCCTCCATCTTCTGCGATTGCAGGAGCTGCTTTTCCAGGTTCTGTTCTTTGGTAATGTTTTCAGCTGTACTGAGGATTCCGACGATTTTACCGCCCTGGCCCTGCAGAGGGACCTTGTTCACTTCAATCCATGCCTCCTGGCCATTTTTGCCGGTCACTTTGCGGCGAATCTTGCGGAAGGCTTTTTTGCTGTACACCACGGCCGCATCGGCGGATACCGACCAGTCGGAGTAGGATTTGTCGCTGAGCAATTGTCCGGTCGATTTACCGACTACCTGCTGGGTCTGCTCGATCCCGAAAAAATCCATGAAGGCGCGGTTGGCGCCAAGATACTTTCCTTCAAGATCCTTCCATGAAACGAGTTGTGGAATGGTGTCCATGAGAGTCGCCTGAAAGGCCAGCTGATCGATGATTTTTAATTCGACCTTGCGCCGTTCGAGCATTGCCCCAAGCATGGAGATGAGGGCAAGAAGCAGGAGGATGAAGCTGACCATTATGGTCCAGAAAAGCTCTTTGGAAATAGCGTAAATCGCTTTCGGCGCATTGATGATTCTGCTGTTCTCAGGAAGCAGATCCCGTTTAAGACCAAGTTTTTCCATCACTATGTAGTCAAACACATAGATACCGCTTGGTTCCCGGACAATGGGTATGTCGTCGGCTTTTTTCCCCTGAAGGATCTGCAGGGCCATCTCTCCGGCCATCTTGCCGTGTTCTACTCCGGACAGCACTCTGCCGCCGACGGCGCCGTAGCCGACCATGAACTCCCATCCCGTATAGATGGGTACGGAACTGTGCTTGTAGATAGCCTCGCTCACCTCTTCGGAAGTGTAAAAACGGCCGTTGATCGTCTGGTAATAGGGGGCAATAAACAGGAACGTGTTGTCGGGAAGATGGCTCACGCGGCGTTGTGCCTCCTCGAGACTCAGTTGAGTCCAGAATTCGACCTGCAGGCCGGTATCGATGTGCTCGGTAATTTTTTCGGCCTGGCGTCTGATCGCGCTGCCGGCAGTCGACTCGTCGATCAGGATGATGACGCGAGCCCTTTTGGGATGAAGTTTTTTTGCGACATCCAGGGTGGCGATTAAATCGTAGACTTCCACTACACCGGTAATGTTGCCGGGAGCCGTGTCGGCTTCCATGAGGTCGTTTATGCCGCAGAAAACAACCGGAACTCCGGGAAACAGTTGGTCCCTGTACCGGTTGATGAAGTTTAAGGCATCGTTGTCGGAGATGACGATGATATCAAATTTTTCATTTGCAAATTTCTGTTTATAGAGGAAGAACTGACTTTCCGTAATAACATCATACTGGAATTTTTTGGCATCCATGTACTCGATCTGCAGGTCGACTTTATACTTGCTGTTGTTAAGAACAGTGCGGACCCCTTCGAGCAAGCCATCGGACCACTTATAGCCATTGTGATAGGAGTTGAGATAGAGAACGTTTTTCTTATCCTGTACCTGAATCGCTGCTAAGAGCGAAGGCAGCAGCAGCTGGAAGGCGATAACGGTAAAAATCAGTCTAATGAAGCGCATAGGGTCGTGTGCGGGGACTTGCCGGTATTTTCATTTCTTTTGTGTCAATCCATGTTCACAGGAAATATATAGTACGTGCTCGGGAAAAAGCATACTGTAGACTGAGTAATCGGAGTAATATTTTTAGGTTTCGGCGGCAGATGAACGCTGCCTGAAGGATCGCATCTGAATATTTTCGGCTTTTTGGCTTTGGTCCCTATTAATTATGGAAAATTTTTCTGCAGCCCTGCCGTTTGTGAAAGTGCTCGCGGCCTTTGCTCTGATGCTGGTCGGAATCAGGAACAAGCTTGGATTGGCTCTCTCCATCCTGTTTGGCGGCCTTTTCATGGGTCTGATCTTCGGGCTTTCCATTTTCGGATGGGTGCAGGTAAGCTGCCTGGCTTTGGTGGAGGAGAAATTTTTATTGCTTGTCGCCATAGTTGGCTTGATTCTCGTTCTCTCGGATGGCCTGGAGAGATCAGGCCAGTCGGCAAGGCTTATGGGGGCGCTGTCCGGTTACCTCGTCAGGGTCCGTCTGCGGCTTATTTTTTTTCCGGCGCTCATCGGCCTTTTGCCGATGCCGGGCGGGGCAATCTTTTCCGCGCCGATGGTCAAAGCGGTGAGCGCCGACATGGATCTCAAAAACGAGGACAGGGCTGTCATTAACTACTGGTTCCGGCACGTCTGGGAGATGGCCTGGCCTTTATACCCCGGAATCATCTTGACAGTTGCCCTTGCCGGTATTCCGGTGAGTGAGTACATCGGCAAGTCCTGGCCGGGAGTGATAGCCATGTTTGTTATCGGCTGGTTCTTTTTTCTCCGGCCAGGAGTGTTCAATCCTGCCCCACTACGGGATCAAACAGATGTCCCTCAGGAAAAAAACGTCGGTCTGGTGGTCAAAGAAGGCCTGCCCCTGCTCATTGCCATAGTCGGCGCGGTAGGCCTGGAAACCTTGCTTGGCGTGTTTGCCCCCGGGATAGCCTTCGAATGGGGAGTCATCATCGCCCTGACAGGTGCCATCTGCTGCATCATGCTGCAAAACCGACTAGGTTATGATTTTCTTCTCCAGGTGCTGCGGAAAAAGAGCCTGATGTCCATGCTCATGGTGGTTGCGGTGATTTTTATCTTCAAGGATATAATGGGCGCTGCAGGAATTGTCCGGGCAATGTCCGAGAGCGCCGGGAGCGGAGTCGCTCTTTTTGCGGCTGCAGTATTTCTGCCATTTCTGGTGGGAATTGTCGCCGGCATCAATATGGCCTTTGTTGGAGCAACATTTCCCTTGCTTATCGGCCTGCTGCAGTCTCTTGGCATGGAGGACGACATTATACCCTACCTGATCCTCGGATCATTTTCCGGTTTCACGGGAGTAATGATCTCGCCGATTCACATCTGCTTTGTACTTACATGCAACTATTTCGAGACGGAACTCGTCGGAGCATGGCGCCGACTCATCGCTCCGTCCATATGCTTCGGGCTCTCCGGCCTGGCCTTGTTCTGGCTTCTTCTTGAATGACCGGGAATGCGGCCCAGCCCGGTTGGACGGGCCGCACCATTGCAAAAGTGAAGCAGGACAGGCAGAGCTTTACAGCTCGGTCACGCCCGAAGGAATAAGGCAAATGAACACAAAGTCTTCGCCCCCGCCATTCATGAATTGATGCTCTTCGTTGCCGGGAATGAAGAGGGCCGTGCCACTCGTCACTTCGCGCCATTCGCCGTTCACGAATACTTTGCCTATGCCGGAGTGAACAAATATCTCATGCTCCCAGGTGTGAGAATGTCTCGGCGTAAATCCTCCCGGGGCTACCGTGAAAACCCGCATGCAAAAATTTTCCGCATCGTCTGCTTTACCTATGACGACTCTGCCGGTAACGCCCTGGACCGTTTCATTGTCAAAGCGACGGGCGGGAGAGTCCTGATAATTTATAATTTTCATTATTGTATCCGTGGTGAATCATGAATAAAGGTGTCTTTCTTCTGCAAACTCTTTGTAATAATAGAAACTGATTTCGGAGAATGCAACCGATATAGTCATGCCCGACTTTTCTTTCCCGTCAGCCCCATGTAGATGGCGGTCAAGGTGAGTAAGACACCGGTCCAGTTCAAAAGGTCGGTCGGTCGGTTGAAGAAAACGACATCCCAGACAAATGACAGAGAAGGTTGAAGCAGCAGGATCAATCCGGTAAAGGAGGCCTGAATTTTCGGCAAGGCGCCGGCAATCAGCAGCCAGCCGATGGTTTGGCTGAAGAGCCCAAGGCTCAACAGGGCGGAAAGGCTTTTCAGGTCGGGTATGGTGAAAGAATCACCGTTGTGCACCATCTTCAGCCCGAGGAAAATGGCGCAGCACAGGGAAACGAGCATGAGGGAAGAAAATAACGAGGGAGTTCCATCCGCCTGGAGCTTTCGCAGGCAGACGAGGAACATGGTGTAGCATAACGCCGTAAGAAGACCGTAATATATTCCGGTCTTATATGTTTCGTCCAGCGTGTTCCAGTCAAGGCCCACTATCAGAAAGAGTCCGGATATGGCCAGTGGGATGGCCAGTAAAAGGCGGGCCCGAGCAGTTTCCCCCAAAAAGATAATACCGATGGCGGCCAGCAGAAAAACTTGAAAATTGCCGATCAGGGTCGCAAGCCCGGGTCCGATATACATGATACTGACGTGCCAGAAAAAGAGATCCAGGGCAAAGGTGAACCCACAGAAAATGATGAGCAGCGTTTGGGAGAAAGACGGTCTGTTCAATTTTTTCAACCAAAGGGCAGCCACCAGTAGAAACATAAAGCCGAAAAATACCCGGTAGAAACCGGACGCAGTGGGTGAGACATCGGCGAGTTTAACAAAAATGGCGGAGAAACTGATCATGAATGCCCCGGACAGAACCTGGAAGATCGGCCGGTGACGAAGAAAGATATCGATCATGAGAGACCCTTTGCAGATTCCGGGAGTTCTTTATTATAAGAAAAAGGAGGTGGGATGAGATGTCGTTCCGACTATATAAGACTTCCTGGATTTCCGCACACGGATAATTTGCCGTCGGCACTCCAGGGATCTGCCGACGATTCATCCTTCACAAGACCCAGCTGGTCGGCTATTATAGGCGAATTTTCATGGGACATTCCGAGAGATAGAGTTTTGGACCGCATCGTTGCACAACAGGTTGAACTGTCGTATGGTCTAAAATTAAACCTTTTTGCATTCATAAATAAAAATTATAAATATTAATAACAATTGATTAGGTGATATAGCACGGTAACTATCGAAAATATAGTTGAATTTCTGTGAATATTTTGTATTTGTACCTGTTCGAATATTTGGGAAAGCGACTGTTGTTCGATGTTGCTTGAGCATAATTTGCACAAGAACTTGCCTAAGGCGGCGGTAGGGTGCTCGGCGCCAGGCCAGGCAAATATATTTGGATGGAGAACACATCAGACGATATGAATGATCTTTCGACAAAATACCTGGGGCTCGATCTCAAAAATCCGTTGATTGTCGGCAGTTGCGGGTTTACCAACAGTGTTGACAAAATAAAGCAGCTGGCTGACCATAATGCCGCCGCCGTTGTTCTGAAGTCTCTCTTTGAAGAGCAGATTCAGGCGGAATTATCTTCGAATCTCGAGAGCTATACCGCCGATTATCCCGAGGCGATGGATTATATCCGCGAATACACCCGCGGCAACGAAGTTGAAAAGTATCTGAAGCTCATTTCCGGAGCCAAAAAAGCAGTTGATATTCCGGTGATTGCCAGCATAAACTGTGTGTCGGCAACCGAATGGATATCTTTTGCTAAATCGGTCGAGCAGGAAGGGGCGGATGCCATCGAGCTGAATATCTCGCTGCTGCCCTCCAATCCTAAAATGAGCAGCGAAGAGAACGAGAAGAAATACCTGGAAATCATCAATATTGTCAGCGGCATGATTTCCATTCCCATCACCCTGAAGATGAGCCGCTACTCCGCCTCACTGGCCGGTCTTATCCTGAAACTGAGCATGACCAATAAGATTTCAGGTTTTGTCCTGTTCAACCGGTACTATACTCCGGACATAGACATTGAGAAAATGGTCGTCAAGTCGGCCGATATTTTGAGCAATCCTGTTGAAGGTTGCGGCCCCTTGCGTTGGATCGCCCTGATGTCCGGTCTTATTGACAAGGATCTGGTCGCCTCGACCGGGATTCACGACAGCGAAGGCCTTATCAAACAGATTCTCGCCGGTGCCACCGCAGCGCAAATTGTATCGACCGTGTACAAAAACGGCCCGGGACAGATTTCTGTCATTCTCAAGGGACTCGATGAATGGATGACGCGGAAATCTTTTTCCAGCCTGGCCGAGTTCAGAGGCAGTCTGAGCTACGAGAAGGCAAAGAACCCTGCGGTGTTTGAACGCACCCAGTTTATGAAATATTATGGCGGATTGTCCTGATCAGGTAATTTTCATGTTCGTGCACAGCACGCACCATATCCAAATATTGCTCTAATCCAGATACTTATGA
This sequence comes from Desulfobulbaceae bacterium BRH_c16a, assembly GCA_000961725.1. Taxonomy (GTDB): domain Bacteria; phylum Desulfobacterota; class Desulfobulbia; order Desulfobulbales; family Desulfocapsaceae; genus Desulforhopalus_A. The sequence goes on along the minus strand of LADS01000045.1, from coordinate 14,701 downwards.
AATCGTTGCTGACATTTCCCAAAGGTGGTGCTCATCCGCCCGAATGTAAGGCCCAATCGCAGGGCTTGGCTATAGAAATAATGCCTGTACCCGATGAACTGGAACTCATTCTCGGCCAGCATATCGGAGCCCCATGTTCCCCGACCGTTGCCAAGCGTGCGGAGGTGGGCGAAGGCGGATTGGTCGGAGAAGTGAAGAAAGGGCTTGGCGTTCCTCTTCATGCCCCTGTCGCCGGCAAAGTAAAAGATATCGGGGTCTCTGTCCACCCGATTCGGGTGAGTGCTCCATCCATTACCATTTCAGTCGATCGCGAGGCTCCGCCTGTTCACTATGAAAAACAGTCCTGGCAGCAGTTGGACAGCTCCGAGCTGCTCGCAAAAGTGCACGATGCAGGCGTCATCGGTATTGGTGGCGCCGGATTTCCGACCCATGTGAAATTGAAGCCGCCGTCCGACTCGCCGGTTGATACCCTGATCCTCAATGGGGCCGAATGTGAGCCCTATATCACCGCCGATCACCGGGTGATGCTTGAATCTGCGGCGGAGGTCGTGGAAGGGGCAAAAATCATTCTGAAGATCCTTGGCATCAGCCAATGTCACATAGGTATTGAAAACAACAAACCCGATGCGATTCGCGAGATGAAGAAAGCCGCAGAAATGGCATCGGGGCCAGACTGTATAATCAAGGTTGAAGCCCTGCAGGTCAAATATCCGCAAGGATCCGAGAAGCAGCTCATCCAGGCCGTGACCGGGCGCAAAGTGCCGGCAATGGCGCTGCCGTCCGCAGTGGGAGTTGTGGTGCAGAATGTTTCTACGGCAAAGGCTATCCATGATGCGGTGGTGTACGGTAAGCCGCTGTATGAAAAAGTAATTACCGTCGCCGGTAATGGCATAGGCCGGGCCGCTAATCTGCAGGTTAAGATCGGCACGAAACTGAAGGATATAGTCGAATATCTGGGCGGACTGAAGCCGGGACTTGCCAAGATCATCCTTGGCGGGCCGATGATGGGCTTTGCCGTATCCAGCCTTGACGTGCCGGTAACCAAGACCACATCCGCCGTTCTTTTCCTTACCGAGGATGAGATCGATACCAGACCGCATTCCCAATGTATCCGTTGCGGGTGGTGCCTGGAGGCCTGCCCCATGGGCCTGGAGCCGAAAGAGATCGCTATTCATGTCGAGGCTAACAGAGCGGAGGATACCGCCCAGTTCGGCATATTCGAATGCTTTGAGTGTGGCTCCTGTGCGTATGTATGCCCGGCCAAACGCCCTCTTGTTCAATTTGTGCGACTGGCCAAGATGAAGGCGAAGCGACCGCAGTAACAGAGATACCGGAACAATATCAACAAGGGTTCGCCCTGCATTGCAGCAGGGCACTAGTCTTAATCAAGAAGTCTTGAGGAGAGTCGTGAGCAAACAGCTAGAGTCGGACGACCAAACGGTTTCACCTGTGGGGAGATGGAAGGTATCCATATCGCCGCATCTGAAAAGCAATGAGTCGGTCGAAAAAATTATGTGGACCGTTGTGGCCTGTCTTGTGCCACCACTGATTTTGTCGGTGTTTATTTTCGGGATTCAAACGCTCATCATCACGGCGGTTTCGGTTGCCAGTTGTGTGGCAGTAGAAGCGATAAGCCAGAAAACATTGGGCCGCCCGGTGACTATCAGGGACGGCAGCGCGGTGCTAACCGGCCTGCTTATTGCCTTTATAATTCCGCCCGGTGTTTCCCCGCTCCTGCCGATCCTGGCTGCGGTCTTTGCCATCTATATCGGCAAGCATCTCCTCGGCGGCATCGGCTACAATTTCTTCAATCCGGCTCTGCTCGGCCGGGCGTTTCTTCTGGCGTCCTTCCCGGTGGCAATGACTTCGGCCTGGCTGCCGCCTGTTGAGGGTATGGCCATTTTTTCCTACCTAGGCACTTCGATTGATGCAGTATCGACGGCGACCCCGCTGGCAGTCATGAAAGAACAGGGAATGGCTGCCTTCACAGCGGCCTTCGGCAGCGGCGCAAGTCTCTACAGCAGCTTCTTTCTTGGCTGGCGGCCGGGCTGTATCGGCGAGACTTCGGGCTTCCTGCTGGTTCTCGGTGGTTTGTATCTGATGTATCGGGGCTATATCACCTGGCATATCCCGGTGTCGCTTCTCGGTACAATTGCCGTCTTGACCTGGGTTTTCGGAGGTGAGGGATATTTCGGCGGCGATCCGCTGCTCGGCCTTCTCTCCGGCGGCGTGCTGCTCGGCGCCTTTTACATGGCGACAGACTATGTCACCAGCCCGACCAACAAGGTATCGAAAATCGTTTTCGGTATAGGTATTGGCGGACTGACTGTGCTTATCAGGCTGAAGGGCGGCTATCCGGAAGGTATCTGCTACGCAATCCTTCTGATGAATCCACTCAGCACAGTACTTGACAGCTGGTTTAAACCGCAACGTTTCGCGCCGCCGATCGGAGGTGCCAAATGAAAAATATATTAAGCATAGTGATTCGCCTTACCGTATCCTGCCTGATGGCTGCTACGGTGATGGGGATTTGTTTTATTTTTACCAGTAACGCCAAGAAACATAATGAGCACGTCAAAGAGCAGCAGGTAATGTACGAGCTGCTTGGCTACAAAGGCAATGTCAAAGCCCCGGAGTCAGTTGCCCTGCATGAGGTGTATCGCTATGTGATATCGGGCAGCGACAAGCAGTCGATAGGTTTTCTTGTTCCGACAAAACATGGTGAGGAAAAAGGTTTTCTTCTGGTGAACATCGACCTGAACGGCGAGATGCTGTCGGCCGATCCGGTTGCAATCAGTGAGGCGGAAGCACTCGAACCGGATACGCGAAACAAGTTGGTTGAAAAGGCTGTCGGGCCTGGATATGCAGTAAAGTTTGCCGATCAGACCGTTGTCGTCACTAATGACGGGAAACGTGTCGCCTACCTTATTGGCGGCAAGTTCCAGGGTTTTAAAACCTTTATTCACGTTATGCTGGCCTTGGATCCGGCCTTCACCATCCTCGGCATGGAAGTTCTTGAACACGAAGAGGATCCCGGTCTTGGGGCTGAAATAGAACAGGATTATTTTAAAAATCAGCTCAAAGGCAAACCCTTTGAAGCTCTTAAGGCAATCGATGTCGTAAAGGCACCAATCCCCTCAGATTACCTCGATGCCTTGAACGGCAAGGTAGCCGAGGATGAAATTTTGAAATTTCGCGAGCAATACAAGGATAAGGATGTCTATGCTCTTACCGGTGCCACAATCTCGGCCAAAGCTGTGGCGGATGGCGTGAAAGGAATCGTGACGAAGTTTGCCTATCGCGTGGCTGCCTTGGATAAAGTACTGAAAGAGCAGCAGCTTGCTGTAGCGTTTTAAATCTTGTGAGAGGAAGTCGACGTGTCAAATGATAAATCAAGCATGCAGCTGATCGGCAGAGGCATCCTGAGCGAAAACCCGATTTTCAAGCTGGCGCTCTCCATGTGCCCTGCCGTGGGTATATCTACTACAGTCATGAATGGACTCATGCTGGGGATAGCCGTTCTTTTCGTCCAGGTCTTTTCGAGTGTGACGATTTCAATATTCAAGGACCTGATCCATCCGAGGATCCGCATCCCGACCTACACCCTGACTATCGCCACCTGGGTTACGGTAATCGATCTTGTGCTTGCCGCCTATCTCCCGGAAGCGTATGCAAAGATGGGGATTTTCGTCAAGCTCATCGTGGCTTTTGCGATTATTACCATGAGGCTTGAAATGTTTGCCTGCAAAGAACCGGTCAAAGACTCGTTTTGGGATGGTCTCGGCATGGGACTCGGTTTCATGGTTGGCATGATGGTCATAGGATTTGTCCGGGAGCTGCTTGGTTCCGGAGCGATCCTCGGCTATGATGTGCTGGGCTTCAAACCCCTGTTGTTCTTCATCTTGCCGAGCGCCGGTTTTTTTGTAGTCGGTTTGATGATGGCTTTTTTCAACTGGGTGGAAATCTATTACAAACGCAGAAAAGGGTTACTATAATGACTCCGGCAAAATCCATATATGTCGTATTGGCGGCATTGATCTTCTGGCTTACACCTTCGTCGGCGTTGGCAGAGGAGTTGATTGTCAAACAGAGCTTCAAAGGGAACAAAGAAATCGTTGTCACCTTTTCGGTACCCGTTGATAAAGACACCGCAGAGAACATAGACAACTACACAGTCGTTGAAGAACCGGATCCGGACATCAGGCTCGCACTCTCTTCCGCCGTTCTTGCGGCAGATGGCAAAAGTGTCACCCTGACCTTTAAGGATACCCTCAATACCACGGCCACCCATGTCGTTACCATCAGGGGACTGGCAGGAATAGAAAAGACCATCGTCAAGGTGAGTAAATCGTATCTCGGTTATCTCTTCAGCATATTGATCTCGGCACTGCTTATCAATAACTTTGTTTTCACCAAGTACCTTGGACTGTGCGTGTTTTTCGGCACTGCCAAGAAAAAGAGTACGGCAAAAGGCATGGGTGTGGTCTTTACCGTGGTCATGGTTGTGTCGGCCCTGATGAGCTGGTTTTTCTATAACTTTATCTTGATTCCGTTCGACCTTAATTTTCTGCAGATCGTCATTTTCATCGGTCTTGTTTCACTGACTGTGCAGGCGGTCGACACGGTCCTGAGAAAGGTCAACCCCATACTCTTCAATTCGTTCGGGGTCTACCTGGTGCTGGTAATTGCCAACTGTGTCATCATTGCCGTACCTTTGATACTTGCCAATAATAACTACAATGTCTTTGAAACTTTTATGCTGGCTCTTGGGGCCGGCGGGGGCTTCCTTCTCGCCCTCTATCTCATGAGTTCGGTGAGCGAGCGTATGCAGCTGGCAAATATTCCCCCTACTTTCAAAGGGCTGCCGATTGCGTTTATCGTTGCCGGGCAATTTGCCATGGCGTTTCTTGGCTTTTCGGGCTTACAGATTTTCTAAGTCCCGCCACTGACGAAGATTAACCAGATTTTGTTTGAGAGTAGATAGATATGGATCCGGAATTAGTTAAATTAGCATTAGGCGGCTTGGTTCTGCTTGGCTGTATCGGCCTGTTTTTTGGTATCGGTCTGGCTCTTGCCGCTCATAAATTTGCGGTCGAGGTCAATCCTCTGATCGAAGAGGTGGTGGAGTCTTTGCCGCTCGCTCAATGCGGTGGCTGTGGCTATCCGGGGTGTGAAGGATATGCTATCGCGGTGGTGAACGATCCCGATGTTCCACCCAACCTCTGTTTTCCAGGAAAAGAAAAGGTCGCTAATCGAGTTGCCGAATTGACCGGCAAGAAGATGGCTTCTGTCGAGGACCAGCTGGCTGTGGTTCGCTGCTCAAGGGTTGAAGGCAGGGTCAGCCATAAGCATGAATATTACGGATTTGCTTCATGCACTGCTGCCAATCTCAGCTTCGGCGGCCCCTCCGCTTGTCAGTATGCCTGTATCGGCTTGGGCGAGTGCGCAGCTGTCTGCCCATTTGACGCCATCGAAATGGTCGAAAATTTCCCCATTGTCAATCCCGATAAATGCGTCAGCTGCGGCGTCTGTGTACGAACCTGCCCGAAAAAAATTATCGAGCTCCAGACCATCAAGGCAAGGGTATTTGTGCCCTGCTCGACCAAAGATCTCGGCAAAAATGTCAAGGCTGTCTGTCAGGTGGGATGCATTGGCTGTAAGATGTGCGTGAAGGCATGTCCGGCAGGTGCGGTGGCGTATGAAGACAATGTGGTGAAAATCGATCACAAGGCATGTATCGCCTACGGACCAAGCTGCGAGAACGCCTGCGTGACCAAATGCCCGAGAGATATCTTCAGACATTATCAAGGTCGCCAGGCAATAGCCAGAAATGCCGTCGACGGTCTTAAGATGGCTCATTAGTACCCCCCCCCATGTGGGGTGTTAAGCTTCCAGAACTACTGATAAAAATAAATAGAATACCCAAAACGGCATAAGGAGCCGTTACGAAAGAGTCTTCATGAAGCACTGATTTCGTAATGTCTCCTCACAATTCAAGATTGGTAACTGATATGAAAAATCCAGAGACTCCCTTTGATCAAAAAAGAAGATCGTTTTTAAAACTCTCCGGCCTCTTGGGACTTGGTGCCGCATCAGCTGCTTTGCTCCCTGCCGAAAAAGCTGAAGCCTTTCTCTTTGGTCGCAAGGAGTACAAAGTAACGAAGACCAGACTGGCCATGGGCACTTTTGTGGCGATGACTGCCATCCATCCTTCACGGGATGAGGCCGAAGAGGCAATCGGTCTGGCTTTCGAGGAGATCGACAGACTGAACACAATGCTTACCCACTATGAAAAGACTTCTCCTATAGGATCCCTGAATGGCGGCGGCAAGCTTGAGGCCGCTCCCCAGGAAGTGCTCGAACTGGTGGCTCGTTCACTCTACTACAATCGTGAGACCGGCGGGGCATTCGATATCACAGTCAAACCTCTTGTCGATCTGTATAAGAACAGCCTGGCCGTCGATCATATTCCGACCGAGGCTGAAATTAATCAAACTCTGAAGCTTGTAGGCAGTGAAAATATCCATTTTCAGAGTGGTTCGTTGCTTTTCGGCAAGAGCGAGATGGCTATAACCCTCGACGGGATCGCCAAAGGATATATTGTCGATAGAGCCTCGGAGGTATTACGGGCAGGGGGCGTGGCCAACCATCTCATCAATGCCGGCGGAGATATTCGCACCAGCGGCAAGGCTGCCGGGGGTAAGGCCTGGACGGTTGCCATTCAGGACCCTGCGAAAACCAAAGAGTATCCCGATATAATTACGATGCAGGACGGCGCAATAGCCACCTCCGGCAACTATGAGATTTACTACGATAAAGAAAAACTCTTCCATCACATTATCAACAGCCGTACCGGACATTCTCCTCAACTCGCGAGCAGTGTAACGGTTGTAGCGCCGACTGTTATGGATGCCGATGCTCTTGCCACCAGCGTTTTTGTCATGGAGCCGGTTGCCGGTATCCAGTTTATCAACAGGCAAGCCGATTGCGAATGCTTTGTTATCGGCAAGGATGGCGATGTCAAGCACTCGGCAGGCTGGCAGGTATAATAATAAGTTCGTTTTTGATCGCAAAAGGGGGAATCAACCTGCATGGTTGATGCCCCCTTTTCTTTTTCAACGAAGCCGTTTCAGGTGATAAGCGCTTTGAACTCGGTCGCGCTGTTGGTGATGCCTGCGCTGACGAGAGCTTCATGGGCCGAACGCAGAAGCGCACGCAGTACAGAAACCTTTGGTCGCGGCGAGAGCAGGTGTAATTCGATGGTCTTGAGGTCGATGACAATCTCTTCCAGATTGTCATAGGCAACCGGTTGACCGGTGATTCCCTCTTTAATCTGCCGGATAATCTTTTCGATCATCATCCGATCCCGATCATTTATCACCGGACCATTGCTGAAAGCCAGGGTTGCCTCGGCCGTAGTGTCGGCGGGAGCGGCAATGCCCAGGTTCGCCAGGCCGTCACTGGTGATGCCGATCCCCCCGGCAAGGGTCTTCAACTCAACCAGACCTTCGACAATGAGCGTTTCGGCCAGACTCCCGGACTCGACTTTATTCAGGCCAAGAGTCGAGCCAACATCATACATGGAGACCTGGGCTGCCATGTCTCCATGAGTCAGTCGATACAGTTCGTCCAGAAAATTCTTCGCAGTAAGATCATCCGGGTCCATAGGGAAAGTCCTTCAGGTTGAGGTATGCGTTGAAGCAGCGGGAGAACTGGTGAGCCAGCTTCTAAATTCATCTGTCGACAGGTGGCGATCCTCAAGCAAACCCTGATTGTAAAAGGGATCTCCCTGGTCGAGAAGGTTAAACCAACTCTGTTGAAACCGGGCCTTTTCGAGCTGCAATGACAGAAGTTCACGGTCCGAGGGAATACCGGGATATGTCTTTATTGTCGAGTAGCAATATGGAGTATAGATATGTATCTTTCTCTGCTGGTGCAACCTGAAGCAAAGATCGTGGATAAAAAAGAGGATAGGAAAATCAGTTCCTTTGAAGCCACCGGCATCCTTTAGTAAAGAGGCTCGGACAAGACACAATTCACTACCCACGCTGCGAACTTCCTGGGGGCATTGAAGGCCATTCATCAGTACCGAGCAGGTTGTGAGAAAACGCGCGTAATAGGAGGGTGAAGTGAGGCTGCAGTCCGGAATCGGGGTAACCTGCGGCTGGTCGGCTGGAAAATTCGTTTTCCCGCCAACGAGACCTGTTTCTTCGTGTTGGCCGTATTCAAGCAGGGCGGCCAGCCAGCCGTCGCCGGTAACCTCCAGAAAGCTGTCGGCGAGAACCACAAACTCCCCGCGGATGTACTCGCAGCTGCGATTGTAGACGGTGGTCAAGTCAGTATCGCCGGAGACCATAAAGCCGACCGTCTCGACACCGAGAGCCGAGCCCGCCTTTTGAACTGCATCGACCCGCTCCGGCGAGTCAACCGCAATCACGACTTGCATGATCTGATAGCCGGCCGTAGCGATCAGCCGACTCAGCCACAAATTAAAATCTTCCGTCGGCCTCTGCCAACCCACCAGAACAGTGACTGAAAGGTCATCACGAAGCCTTCTCCGGGCCCGGTAGAAAAATTTCAGCTCGGTACATTCAACCGTCGCAGTTACGCCCCGGCGGGTCAGGGCATTGGCAACGCTTTGCCTTCCCGCCTCGTTGGCGTATTCCTTTTGCAAATGATTGATGCTGGTCGATGATTCGGATGCTCGCCAATGATAGAGAATTTCCGGAATATGAATAACCCGCTCGGCCTGTTCCGAGAGTTTCAGGAAAAGATCGAGATCCTGCGCCCCGTTCAGTTCGCAGTCACACCCTCCGACATTCTCATACAACGTCTTTGTCGCGACAACGCAATGGGTAACATAGTTATGGCAGAGCAGCAGTTCGCGGTTGAATCCGGGCTTGCGGAATATGCTGAACCGGGTGCCGTCGTCGCCGATAAGATCCTCATCGCTGTAGAAGAGGTCGCCTCCGTGGCTGTTGATCGCCTGGGCAAAAGAAAAAAGGGCCTCCGGAGTGAGTTCATCGTCGTTATCGAGAAATGCCAGATAGCTTCCCTCGGCAGCAGCCGCAGCTGCATTGGTCGCCGCGGAAATCCCGCCATTCTCGGCGAGAAAGACCACTTTAATCCTGCTGTCCGATGCGGCCCAATGCTCAAGCAGGGGGCGAATGTCCGTATGGGTGCTGCAATCGTCGGCAAGACAAAGTTCCCAGTGTGGATAGGACTGGTAGAGCACCGACCGGATACAGTTGTTTAAATGGGCCGGTGCGACATTATAGACCGGGACAATCACAGAGATGAGCGGTTTTACGGCAAGATCGGCGACACGCTGGTTTGGGTACAATTTTTCGCGATATCCCTGCTGAAGATAGTGCCTGAGGGGCGAAACCGGATCGTGCCCGCCTGCAAGGTATCTTTGTCGATAGAAGGCGGGATCGAACCAGCAACACGGTTGCCGACCCTCCGTCGACTCGTTACGAAGATAATGGGCAAAGAGATCCTCGCCCACCTGAACAACATAGGTCTTCGCATAAAAAGCGGGATCGAAGAGCGGCGACGGGCTTTTTTTCTCGAGGATGCCATACATGTAATAATGGCTGATCGGATCAAGGTCCCGGTCGTGGAGGATCGGGGTCTTGTCGAGGTACCAGCCGGTATCGAAATAGACTCCGGGTTGCCTTTTTTGCCTTAAGCCGACCGACAGGTAATGCTTGTACGCCGCCTGCGGATCGGTAATGTGCCCGGCAGCATCGGCATACCTGGTGCAGTAGAATTCCGGATCGAAATAGGGCAGCGGAGAAGCGCTGCTTCCTCCTTCCATAATGAAGTGGGTGAGCGGATCCGGCCCGGCGGAATCGATTCCAGGAGCCATTTGTGCAGAGTCTTCCCCCTCGATAAAATGATGTGCGGCGTATCCCCGATACCTGCCCAGTCGAAGGAAATGGCGAAGAGGGCTCTCGTTGTTTTTAACCAATGCAGGGATTTGCTGCAGATAATACAAGGCAAAAAAGAGAGGAAACGGCTGGCGAAGTTCGGCAAAACCTTTGGTAACGTAGTGCACCAGAGGGTCCGCGCCCGATGCGGCAACATCTTGATATTGATCGAGATAAAAGGAGTGGTCGAAAAAACCGGATCTTTTGGCCAGCCGATATTGTGGAGAAACCAAGCCATACCATAAGCTTGTCAGCAGTCGCCGGATTTTCCTGATCATCGTTCTATCCGCTGAGGAATGTATTGGTTGAAATGGTTGTTACTGCAAATGTGTCAATGTACCATCATGGGGTAAAGGAGTCGAGCTTGATCTCCCGGCGAAAAAACGGGCGTTGTTCATCCTTTCTGTGGCTGACAAAGAGCATGGTGGTGAGATTTAAGGCAGCGGCTTTTTCGAGGAGATCGAGGAGAACATTGCGATTGATATCGTCGAGTCCCTGTGTCGGTTCGTCGAGGATGAGCAGCTTCGGCCGTTTGATCAACGCCCGGGCAATAAGGACCTGTCGCTGTTCGGCAAAACTGAGGCGCCGGAAGGGAGTTTCAGACTTGTCCTGGAGATCGATCCAGGCGAGCCAAAGCCGGGCGGTTTTGATTTCGACCGGGGAAACTTTCTTGTACAGTCCGATGGAATCGAACAGTCCGGAAAGAACCACCTGAAGGGCGCTGCCGGGTATCCGGTGTTCCCGGTGCAGGGAAGGCGAGACGATGCCCATTTGCTTTTTTATCTCCCAGATCGATTCGCCGGTCCCGCGTCTTTGCCCGAAGACCCTCATTGTATTAGCATAACATTTAGAATTGTCGCCGGTAATCATATCGAGAAGAGTCGATTTGCCGCAGCCGTTGTGTCCGGTGATGAGCGTATGGTCGCCGGTATGAATGGTCAGGTTCAGGCCTGCAAACAAGGTGTTGTCGCCGTAACCGGCAAAGCCGTCCTGCAGATAAACTAGCTCCTCCCGGCTATTTTCCCGAGCGTGCCCCGGACTCAGCAAAACGGAGGCGACTGCATCGTTTTTTCGCAGGCTGGATGCCAGGTCTCTCACAATCAGGGGCAAAATCTCATCTTTCGGCCCCGAATGGCTCAAGCGCCCCTCGCTGATAAGTGCCAGATGGCTGCACCACGGAGGAATATCGTCAGTCCTGTTGACGGTTACAATCAGTTCTATGTTGTGTCCAGCCAACTGATGGAGCGTGTGGTTCAGTTCATGACAACTTGCCTGGTCAAGGCCGTCGTATGGGTTCTCAATCAAGAGAGTAGTTGCTCCGCCGGTCAGCTCGCGCAGCAACAGCAGCTTTCTCGCCTGTCCGGAACTGAGATGCCGGTAGCCCAGATCAAGACAACGGTCCATGCCGAAGCTTTTCAGCAAGGGAAGATAGTTGCGGTAATCGGGCAGAAATTCGCGAACCAGAGTGCCTGGGTCCTGCCTGTCGAGAAAGTCGCTGTCGTCGTTACGCAGCTCTTCCTCAAATATCTCCTGCTGGGTCTGGAAGGTCAGGAAAGCAGCTCGTTCGGGGAGATGCAGAAGATCCGCGGAATAGTTGGCGAGCCGCGCCGAGAGTAAAGCAACAAACTGATCGATACCGGATCGGTTGTCACCTAAAAAGCACCAGCTTTCTCCCTGGGCGGTAGTCAATTCGTCGATGATAAGGCCGAAATGAGTAAACTTTTTGATTTGCATTCGGCGAATTTACCATGGGAGCCGGAATTTGCAACGCATGATCCGATCAGGTCACGTTATTTGTGCGTCATATGCAAATTGGCCATAGACTGCTTGTTGGCATCCGGGCATGAGCAGAATTTTCCAAATATTTCAATGCATTTTTTGAATAAATTTGCTACGACGTTTTTACACAGGATCGAATTTTTCAATACAATGGAAGACATTTAACGTGGTCGCGGTGCACAATCAATCATATGAATGCGGCCAAACATACCATCCTTCTTGAATACAACTCCTTGTGCAAAGACCCCGTTCTGGGCGCGAGGCTAATGCTATTGACTGGAGAAGCGGTGTACGCTTCAACAAACCAAATTTTATTCTGGGAGATTGAAAAGTGCTGAAGAGTCTGCAAAACATTAAGTTCACCACCAAGCTTTTTGTCGCAGTGGTCATGATCACTGTCGTTTCCATCCTCATCACCTCGGGTAATGCGATCCGCATGGCTGATAACGGCCTCTGTTCCCTGGGACAAAGGGCGCTTCAGGACGGTCATCAGGCGGTCTACAACGCCTTGATCATGTACGACCAGAACCTGCGACAAAAACTGGACGGCGATCTGATGTTTTTCGAAAAGGAACTGAAATCAAATGGCGAAATATTGCTCGATACCTCTACAATGCGGGAAGAGACCCTGGTAAATCAATTCACCAAACAGGCGAATACCCAGAAGATCCCGCAATTGAAAAATGGCAGCAGCGCTATTAACGGCACCTTCGATCTGGTTGATTCCATAACAACTATCTCGGGCGCCTCCGCCACCGTCTTCCAACTGGTCGACGATAAACTGCTGCGTATATCCACCACGGTTAAAAAGGTCGACGGCCAAAGGGCCACCGGGACTTATATCCCATCGGATAGTCCTGTGTACAAGGCAATCCTGAACGGTGAAACCTTCCGGGGCAAGGCATTTGTAGTAAACGACTGGTATCTTACGGCCTATTCCCCGATCCGCGATGGTGGCGGAAAGATCGTCGGAGCGATATATGTCGGTCAGCTTATCCTCAATCCGCAAGTGCAGGAGTTCATTTCCCGGACCAAAGTAGGGGGTGTCGGCTATTTCTTCGTCTATGGAGAGGACGGCAAATTTTTGATTCACCCGACGCTCGACTCCGCCTCGAATCTTTTCACCATGGTCCCAGCTTTTAAGGATCAAAATGATGGTTTTGTCGCCTACACATGGGAGGGACAGGAAAAACTCACGTATGTCAAATTTATCAAAGAATGGGGTGTTTTTATCGGAGCCGGTTTGAACAAGGAAGACCTGATTGCCGGATTGGATGCAAAGATGCTTCGCAACAACCTGCTGATCGGCCTGATCGTCGTCGCTGCCGGCATCGTGGTGGCTATTTTCCTCGTTCGTTCCATCAACAAACCGCTGAAGGACCTGGCGGAAAAAAGTGTCAAGGTGGGGGAAGGCGATTACACTATTCACTTTGACTCCCAAAACCTCGATGCCATCGGTCAACTCACCAACTCCCTAGGAGCGATGGTAAAGAAATCGAAAGAGATGCTCCAGGATATCATTGCCTCCTCCCGCGCTTTGGCCCATGCCTCAAGCCAGCTTGCGACCATCTCCGAGCAGATGGTAATCAATGCCGATTCCACCACCTCCATTGCTGACGAGGCCTCCGGCAATGCTGTCGAGGTTTCCGATAATATCAACTCGGTGTCGGCGGCGATGGAAGAATCGACGACCAATCTCGACATGATTGCCTCGGCTTCCGAGGAGATGGGCACCACCATCAAAGAGATCGCAGAAAACAGCGCCAGGGCGCGGAATACCACGGAACAGGCGGTAACAACAGCTAAAAGCGCCCAGGACGGCGTTAAAGAACTCGGCGAGGCAGCCAGGGCAATCGGCACGGTGACCGAGACCATCACCGAAATTTCCGAGCAGACCAATCTGCTTGCCCTCAACGCCACCATCGAGGCGGCCAGGGCCGGAGATGCCGGCAAGGGCTTTGCTGTGGTGGCCAACGAGATCAAGGAACTGGCCAAAGAGACCGCGGCCGCCACCGGCAAGATCAAGTCGGCCATTGAGGAAATCCAGCGCCAGACCGGCGAAACGGTGAAGGATATCGCTTCGATAGCCACAGTCATCGGCGATGTGAACGACATTGTCTCTACTATCGTGACCGCCGTGGAAGAGCAGTCGATCACCACTAACGAAATCGTCAACAACGTCAGCCAGGCATCCCGGGGTATCACCGAGATCAATCACAATGTGGCCAACAGCAGCACGATGACCGGCAGGATGTCGGAAGGGGTGGCCCAGGTCAAGGCAAGGTCTGTCGAGGTCAAGGAAAACAGCCGACATATTCGCACCTCGGCCGATGAGCTGTCGCAACTGTCGCAAAAACTCACGCAGCTGGTGTCGAAGTTCAAAATCTAGTGTTTACTTGCATAAATTTGAGATAGTATTTCTCAGTTGCGAGCCTTTGACTTCTCGCTTGCGCCACACGAAAGGCTTGGCGTTCAGTTGATAAGCTTCGACAAAGGCTTCGATGGCAGCACATAGTTCGTTTACGCTTTGAAAACTTGCATTCTTCAGGGCTTTACGGGAGAGGATTCCGAACCATATCTCCACTTGGTTTAGCCAACTTGCAGAAGTCGGTGTAAAATGAAATTTGACGTTCGGATGTCGCGCCAGCCATTCGTCATTGCGTTTGTGAATACAATAATTGTCGAGAATAACATGAATTTCTTTCTCATTACTGCCGGGCAGCTCCAAGAGCACCTGATCCATGAACGCCAAAAACTCTACTCGCCTTTTAAACTCCGTGGTCAGAGTGTGGATGGCACCCGTGGCTACGTTCAGCGCTGCAAAAAGATTCAAGGTGCCGTGCCGCTTATAGGTACTCTTGAGGCCGCGGACAATTTTGCCGTTGCTGGTGCAGACATAGCCAGTAGCTCGCTCCAATGCCTGAATGCTTGGTTTTTCATCCACCGAGATCACCAGAGCTCTCTCAGGCGGGGCCAGATAGAGCCCAACA
>LADS01000056.1 GCA_000961725.1 Desulfobulbaceae bacterium BRH_c16a | reverse complement strand
AACATGAACATGAATATGAACGACATGATGGCCAATGATCCCAACAACATGAACATGAATATGAACGACATGATGGTCAATGACCCCAACAACATGAACATGAATAATAACATGAACATGAATATGAACGACATGATGGCCAATGATCCCAACAACATGAACATGAATACCAACATGAACATGAATATGAACGACATGATGGTCAATGATCCCAACAACATGAACGTGAATAATAACATGAACATGGATAACGACATGATGACCAATGACATGATGGCTGGCGACATGAACATGGGTAAGGATAATTATTCTGGATCAGGCAATTACGGCGACCCAAGCGGAATGGGTGGCTACGGCGGCGGTAGCGGCTATGGCGGCGGTAGCGGCTATGGCGGGGGTAGCGGCTACGGCGGCGGCAGTGGCTCCGGTAGCGGCAGTGGATACGGCGGAGGTAGCGGCTACGGCGGAGGCCATGACGGTGACGACGGCGGCTACGGCGGAGGCAGTGACTCCGGTAGCGGCAGTGGCTCCGGTGGCGGCAGCGGTTCGGGTGGCGGCAGCGGTTCAGGTGGCGGCAGCGGTTCAGGTGGCGGCAGCGGTTCAGGTGGCGGCAGCGGCTCCGGCGGCGGCAGCGGCTCAGGCGGGGACCATGACGGTGACGGTGGCGGACGTGGCGGTGACGGCGGCGGACGTGGCGGTGACGGTGACGGCGGTGGGCATGGCGGAGGAAGATGGTAAAGCCAGAGCCTCTTTTCACCTACCCACCACGGGTAATAAAATAGCGACACATCAGTATTGCAGTGCCGTGGATGCGGGGATGCACGTATCAGCGTAGATCAGGCAGGGGGATCTCTCCCTGCCTGCTTATTCAACAACGTATTAATGATGCGGAACTTATGGAATCGCAAGAAGAGCTTGCCAGGTACTGGCCGTATCATGGAGAGTTTGGCGGCAAAAATATCGTGGTGCATCGTTTCGTGAAAGTCATGGGATTATGGCTTTACCCTGTCTCCCTACCTGACAAACAAAAAGGAAATTAAAAGAACATGAAAACTTTTTTTACGGTTTTGCTCTTATCCCTGCTGGCAATGGGTGTCAGTTCCTGCAGTCACGGATACACCACCTATTCCGGCGCATACGGATATACCCGGGACTATGAAAGAACGCCCTATCCCGCTGTTTATATCGGCACCCCATCCGCCGGATATTCGAGGCCATATCGTGGCTCGAACCATTACTACTCCGGCTGCGGCACTGGGTGGTGGTGATCTCTCCGTTGCCCTTCCCATCTTCTCGCCTCCCCATTTTTTCAGATGGGAAGGAGCAACGGTTTTCTATCTGACGAAACGACCTCTGACGTGTCCGTGTTGTTCATAAGACGAATCTGACAAGATCTAACAAATCAAAAAGACAATGAATACTCTTATAAGATTATCGGTTCTCTGTATTTTCGTGGCGGCAATAAGTTCTTGTAGCAACCGCGCCCAATCCGGCGCCGGATTGGGCGCGGCAGGCGGAGCGATCATCGGCCAGGCTATCGGTCGCAATACCGGCGCTACGCTCATAGGTGCCGCCGTAGGAACCATGGTGGGCTATATCGTCGGCAACGAGATGGATAAATACGATAGCCAGCAACTCGGGCAGGTGTATGAGCGGGGTATTTCCGGGCAGACCACAACCTGGAGAAATCCGGATAACGGGTACACACATAGTGTGACCCCACAGGCCGCGGTGAGGACCGAGTCCGGTGTCTGCCGAACTGCGGAAATCGATAGTATTATAGACGGAAGAAGAGAAACGACCCTGGCGACCGCCTGTCGAGATGAATACGGGCGCTGGGAATTACAATAACTCCAGATCATGAGACGCGTCACGGCTGGATTGAAGACCAAGACGAAATCACAAGGAGATTCATCCAATGCCTAAAATAACCACTCTTGAAGTTCCCGTGAGAGGCATGGACTGTGCCGAATGTACTCGGCACGTCCAGCACGCTATCGCCAAGTTGCCCGGAGTGGAGTCAGTCGACGTTCTGCTCGCCACAGAGAAAGCTGTCATCCAGCTTGACCTTGACCAAGTGGATTTATCCGCCATTCGCAAAGCCGTGGTAAGCGCGGGCAATTATTCGATCCCTGAAACCGCTTCATCCCACGCCCCGCCGATGGGTGATTTCAACCGGCAGTTGGTGCTATTATTGGCTGGTGCGTTCAGCGTTGTAGCATCCATTGTCATTGTGGGCGAATGGCTGGGAATGTTCGAAATACTCAACAAACTCGTACCGTTCCCCATCGGAGTTGCCATTGTACTTGTTGGCGGCTGGACTGTCTTTCGCAATGTGATTCGCGCCACGCTCAAGCGGCAAATCATCTCGCACACGCTCATGACCATCGGCGCGGTTGCTGCTTTGGCTGTTGGTGAATGGGTCACAGCTACTATTGTCGTTGTGTTTATGCGCGTGGGCGAGTATGTCGAAAACTTCACCACCGAATGCGCCCGCCGCGCCGTGAAAGAATTGACTGCTATCGCGCCGCAAACAGCCCGCGTGGAACGCGACGGCGCGGAAGCGGAAGTACCGGTAGCGGAAGTGAAAGTTGGAGAAATCGTGCGTGTCCGCCCCGGCGAAAAGATTCCGATAGATGGTGAAGTCGTTGCAGGTCAAGCCACTGTTGACCAGGCGGCTATCACTGGCGAGTCTATGCCCGTTGAAGTGGCAAACGGTTCGCAAGTTTTTGCCGCCACGATTGCGAAGTTGGGCAGCCTGCGCGTGAAAACTCTCCGCACCGGGGCGGACACAACTTTCGGGCGTGTGATCAAAATGGTGGAAGAAGCCGAAACCCGCCGCGCGGACGTCCAACGTTTTGCTGACAAATTCAGCGCATACTATTTGCCCGTTGTCACCGGCCTCGCCGCACTCACCTTTCTCATCAGCCGCGACCCGTTATCCACTACCGCCGTTCTCGTCGTGGCGTGTTCGTGTTCCATCGCGCTGGCAACACCTGTAGCAATGCTGGCATCCATCGGCAGAGGGGCAAAGCGCGGCTTGCTTATCAAGGGCGGCAGGTATCTTGAGACGTTGGCATGTGCCGATGTTGTATTGGTGGATAAAACCGGCACGCTGACACTCGGTAAACCGCAAATCACGGATGTCATCTCGCTCAATGACTTGCCCACCTCGGAAGTTCTCGCCCTCGCCGCTTCCGCAGAACGCTATTCGGAGCATCCTTTAGCCGAAGCTGTACTCGCAGCCGCCCGCGCTCAAAACCTGTCACTTGCCGAGCCGCAAGACTTTGAAGCCCTCCCCGGCATGGGCATTCGGGCACGGGTGAATGGTTGTCTTGTCGCCATTGGCAACCGCCGTCTTATTCCAGATGCAGAATCATTGACGATTGCTCGACAACTGGAAGGGCAAGGCAAGACCCTCTTGTTTGTTGCCTGCAACGCTCAACTTGCGGCAATCCTCGCCGCCGCCGATACGCTCCGTTCCGAAGTCCCTGCCGCTCTCGCCGAACTGCGCGCGCTCGGTATTAAGCATATCGAATTGCTCACAGGCGACAATGAACGTACTGCAGCAGCGCTTGCAGAAAAACTGGGTGTTCAGTATCGCGCCAACCTTCTGCCCGAAAACAAGATTGAAGTAGTGAAAGACTATCAAGCCAAAGGACGAACGGTTGTAATGATAGGCGACGGCGTAAACGACGCACCCGCATTGGCGCAAGCGAATATCGGTATCGCAATGGGCGCGGCAGGCGCGGATATTGCCCTTGAAGCCGCTCATGTGGCCCTTATGCGCGAAGACTGGTCTCTTGTGCCGGAAGTGATACGCATTGCGCGCCGAACGATGGGCGTTGTGAAAACAAACCTTGCGTTTACAGCTGCCTATAACGTAACAGGTTTGGCGTTAGCGGCGTTTGGCTTTTTGCCGCCTGTGCTTGCCGCTGCCGCACAATCGCTACCGGATTTAGGTATCCTCGCCAATTCAGCTCGGCTACTGCGACAAAAGTAAAATCAAAAACCCGTTTGCAGTTTCAGCCAAAAGGAGAAAACCACCTTCCGCCTAATCAAAAGGATTGGAATCGATCCTCGATTTGCGGTCGTCTTTCAATTCAAGAAGAAGCCGCAGAGAGGTAACACCATCCATCCCCTAAAACAAACTCAGACCACCAATATGTGACGATTTGCTCTGCCCCCCGTATAGAAGGATAAGAAAGCATGATAAATGCTGTGTAAAGTTGATTGCTCATTCTTCTGTTTCCGCCAATCGCTGTGCCTGCATAAATCGGGAAGCGGAGCCAATCGAACTTTGGACAAAGACGAGATCCTTTAAAGGAGGAAAAAATATGAATAAAAAATATTATGCGGTGGTACTGCTGGCATTATCGGTGGGAATGATCGCGCCGGCAGCGACAGTGTCTGCGGCAACTCAAGGCAGACAGCAGTTTTCGTCGGCTGCAACCGATGCCGATAATATCAAACCTGAGTTTGCAACCTCGGCAGAGGCGTTACGTGCCGCAAACCACGCCAAAGAAGCGGTAAACAGCAAGAGTAATTTAAAGCAGTCTCTTGCCAATGTCGAAAAAGCCCAAAACTCTCTGAACAAGGCGGTAAACAGCAAAGATCGGGATGTTATAAACAGGGCCAATCAGGCCTTGGCAAAAGCGGAAGAGACCTACACGCGTGACCTTGCCGATATCACCGGAGTAAGCAATAAAGATATCAGGGCGATACACGATACCGGCATGGGCTGGGGAGAAGTGGCCCATGAACTGGGTGTGCATCCGGACCTGGTTGGATTTGATCATAATCGTGACGACGCAAAGCATTCGGCGGGGATGTCAAAACAATCGAATCATCCAGCCGGGATAGACCCCGATGAATTGAACGAGGCTACAGCAAGAAATATGTCATCCGGTTGGTCGCAAGGTCATGGCGCTGGCATGCAATCCGGTGTGCATTCCGGATCAGGATCTACGGATGACGCAGTCGGGATTTCCGGAACAGGAGGGGTTCGACACGGAGTCGACGCATCTGGAAATAGAATAGACGCCCGTGACAACATGGGTAAAGACAGTCTCTCAGGGACCCTTGGGAATTTGGGGAGTCAGCAGGAATCAGGCAGTTACAGCGATTCAAGTGATAGTGGTTATTCTGGTGACAAGGGCGACTCTGACAGCCATGGTGGCTCGGGCGGTTCGGGCGGTTCCGGCGGTTCCGGCAGCGGTAGCGGCTCCGGTGGAGGCAGTGGCTCAGGCGGCGGCAGTGGCTCAGGTGGCGGTAGTGGCTCAGGAGGGGGCAGCGGCTCAGGTGGAGGAAGCGGTTCGGGCGGGGGCAGCGGCTCGGGCGGTGATGGTGGTGGCCATGGTGGATCGGGCGGCTCGGGCGGTGATGGCGGTGGCCATGGTGGGTCGGGTGGTGATGGAGGAAAATGGTAAAGTTTGAGTTTTCTTCCGTGTATCGACATGCAGGCAGGTGGAGGTGGTCTCTCCCTTGCCTGCATATTCAGTGATATTGTGTGGGAAGGCCATTCGTCTACGTATTCGGCTGGCGGCGCTATCGCCGGGAACTCATTTGATATTATTCCTTGACAAGCCCGGCCGGAAATGATATCAAGCGAGCATAAACACATGAACGACTACTCATTTGTTCATTTATTATGCCAAAAGATATCTGCCAAATTTTCCAAGTGGATCAAGATCGTGTCGCTCGTTCTCGAGCGCGAATGCTCGATGAGAGAACATTCGTGGAGTTGGCCGAGATCTTCAAAGTGCTGAGCGAGCCAACTCGGGTTCGCATCCTGCAGGCCCTCTCGGAGGAGGAACTGTGCGTCTGTGATATTGCTGCGGTGGTCGAGACAACCCCCTCGGCCATCTCTCACCAGCTTCGCATTCTGCGCACCAACCGATTGGTCAAGTCACGGAAAGATGGCAAGATGGTCTACTATTCCCTCGATGACGAGCATGTCCGCAATCTTTTTGAGGAAGGTATTCGTCATCTGAAAGAAGGGTAGTTTTTTTTATTCAAACATATGAACGTATCGTCATATGTTCACGGAAATCAGCGATTCCAGTTGGAGGCAGTGATGAGTCAAAAGAGTAGTTGCGGGTGCCATGGCGGCCAGACCTGCACAGAAAGCGGTCTGAGAAAGATTGTCATGGTTGGATGTCCGAATGTGGGCAAAAGCGCCCTTTTCAACCGGTTGACCGGCTCCTATGTGGTGGTTTCCAATTACCCCGGAACCACGGTGGAAGTGGCCCGGGGGAAATGCCGGATCGGCAAGGAAGAATTCCTCGTCGAGGACACCCCGGGAATGTATTCCCTCTTGCCGATCACCGAGGAGGAACGGGTAAGCCGCGACATCCTCCACGCCGGCGGAACAGATGTGGTGCTGCACGTGGTCGATGCCAAGAACCTCAAGCGTATGGTCGCCTTCACCCTGCAATTGATCGAAGCCGAGCTGCCGGTGATACTGGTCCTCAATATGATCGATGAGGCTGAACGCCTTGGCATCCAGATCGATACCCGATTGCTGGAAAAGAAACTCGGCATCCCGGTTGCGGCGATTTCCGCCCTGTCAGGCAAAGGGATCGATTCCCTGAACGGGAAGATCGCCTCCTACAGGCAGCCGGTGGCGAGTCCGAAAATTCATTACGGCGAAGCGATCGAAAAGGCCGTCAACATACTGGTGCCGAATATGCCGGAATCTCGCGGCCTGTCGCAAAGGGCTATGGCCCTGCTGCTGATTCAGGGTGATGCCGCCATCGGCGAGGAGGGCCGGAAAGCAAAAGGCAGTTCGTTCGACCTTGTGAACGCTGCGCTTACCGAACTGGAAGCAGGGCTTGAAAACCCAACCAACTACCTGGTATCAATGAAGCTTCATGAGAACGCCTCCGCTATCTGTGAAGACGCCTTTTCGGCACCGGTCAAAGGAAGCAATTCCGTCTCCGGTATCATTGGCAGATGGACCATGCGGCCGTTGACCGGCGTACCCATACTGCTGCTGGTCCTGTATTTTGGGCTATACAAGTTTGTCGGCGAATTCGGGGCCGGCACCATCGTCGACTTCCTTGAGGCAGACGTTTTCGAAGTATACGTCAATCCCTGGATCAACGGCCTGCTCACAGCCTATGTTCCCTGGGCGCCGCTGCGCGACCTGATCGGCATGGACTACGGCATTGTCACCCTGGGCATCCGTTATGCCATCGCCATCATCCTGCCGATTGTCGGCACCTTTTTCATCGCTTTTTCGATCATCGAGGATAGCGGCTACCTGCCACGCCTGGCGCTGCTGGTCGACCGGGTGTTCAAGAAAATCGGCTTGAATGGCCGCGCGGTCATTCCCATGACCCTGGGTTTCGGTTGCGACACGATGGCCACCATGGTCACCAGGACCTTGGAAACAAAGCGGGAGCGGATCATTGCCACGCTGCTGCTGGCCCTTGCTATCCCCTGCAGCGCCCAACTCGGCGTCATCCTCGGAATGGTGGCGGAAAAACCGGCCGCCATGGCGGTCTGGGGTGGCTTCATGCTGTTCATCTTTCTCTTCATCGGCTTTCTGACGGCCCGCCTGATGCCCGGCGCCCGCCCGAACTTCTACATGGAGGTGCCCCCAATGCGAATGCCGCGTCCTGGTGCGGTTTTCATAAAGACCTACACCCGTATGCAGTGGTATTTCGTGGAGATTCTGCCGCTCTTCATCCTTGCCAGCGTACTCATCTGGCTCGGCAACTTAACCCGCACTTTCGACGTTGTTACCTCCTGGCTCTCGCACGTCATGGGTTGGATTGGTTTGCCGAAGGAGGCGGCGGTGGCCTTCTTGTTCGGCTTTTTCCGTCGCGACTACGGCGCCGCCGGACTGTACGACCTGCAGCAGGCTGGCGCACTGACCGGCAACCAGCTGGCCGTGGCGGTCATCACCTTGACCCTCTTCGTTCCTTGCGTCGCCCAGTTCCTGATGATGAAAAAGGAGCGGGGGCTGAAGATGGCATGTGGGATGGCTCTATTCATCTTCCCCTTTGCCTTTCTCGCCGGGGGGATGGTGAACGGAATGCTCAATCTGCTCGGAGTGCAGCTATGATATGCTCTTTCTGCCGAAAGGAATTTGCTGCGAAGCAGGCGGAAAAGGGGTGCCGATCCTGTTCGTCGTTTGGCGGTTGCCAGAAAGTCAAATGTCCATTTTGTGGTTACGAATCACCCAAAGAACCGGATTTTTTTGAAAAAATAAGAAAATTAATAAATAGAACCAAGGAGTCCCGCCAATGAACAACGATGAAAGAATCGAGGAAGCACTAGAAAAATTATGGGTATGCCTTGAAGGAGAGCCCAGCCTTTGCCTGAGTCGTGAGAAAATTCTTGCCCATGCCCCGGAAATCTCTCTCGAACACCTGTTACGGCATGGGCTGGTAGAGGAGGCGGGAGGCGTTGTCCGCCTCACGGCGGCAGGCGTTGTCCGCCTCACGGCGGCAGGAACATCGGAGGCCAGGTTGGCTATTCGCCGGCACCGTCTCTCGGAGCGCTTGTTTCACGATATCATCGAGACCGACCGGGAAGATATGGAAGAGGCGGCCTGCCAGGTCGAGCACATCGTCAAAAAAGGCATAGAAGAGGAGATCTGCCGTCTGCTCGGCCACCCGGAAACCTGCCCCCACGGAAAGCCGATACCTCCCGGCGATTGCTGCCATAAAGCCCGCGAAACCGGGGAGAGATACGTAGTTCCCTTGACAAATCTGAAGCAGGGAGAAAAAGGTGTAATCGCCTACATCAAGGCTGGGGACTCAAAGAAATTGCAAAAAATCATGGCTATGGGGGTTTTGCCCGGCAATGCCATCGTGCTGGATGACAATTTCCCCTCTTTCGTTTTTTCGGTAGGTTACAGCCAGTATGCCGTCGATGCCGACATGGCGGAATCGATCATTGTGAAAAGAGGTTGAAAGTTATCCCTTACCCGCCGGCAGCCAGCGCGGCTCGCTTCCTTTTGTCATCACTTCTCCTCGTTATGATAAGCACAAAAGACACTCCTTGGGCTGTTTTGTGCTTATCATTTGATGAGATCGCTCAAGGAAGCGACACGATCGATCTCGCTGTCCGGAAGAGGTCGGTAACATCGTCGGCTAGGAAAAAATTACAATGACCCTTCGCCCCACAAGTCTTTGGCATCGGACCCTGTTTTTCATCCTGCTCCCGACATTCCTGCTTTTGCTCGGCGTGTCCACGGTTTGTTACGTCTTCGTCCGGGACCTGCTGCTACGTCAATGGGGGGAAACGGCAATAGCCGAACTGCAGCGCACCGCCCACCATATCGACATGCGCCTGCGCCAGCCCAAAGACCTGCTCAATATCTTAAAGGCCGGCAAGGAGCCCGCCGGTGTCGATCAAGAGGTTTTCTCACACATCCTACAACAGATTAAGGGGCTCGAAGGGGTGGTCGGCGTCAATCTCAATAAACCGGACAACAGTGACCAACGCGCCCTTTTCGATCATGCCCATACCTCGACAACGAACGCTCCGCATTTCCACATCCCCGGGAAATTGACCGTCGGCCAACCCCAATACAGCCACCGTCAGGACAACAGAACTGTCTCCCTGACCGCAGAAATCCGGAGCGACGACAACACTCCCCGGAATCGTGTGGAGGTGGTCCTCTCGTTCGACATCCTGATAAACGAGATACTTCAGGCTCCCTGGTGGAACAACAACAAGGCGTTTCTCATCGATGATTCGGGCAAGGTCCTGGCAAGCACTTCCGTCCAACCAGATGCGCAACCGTCGCGGGCCGTCCCGGATTTTGGAACCCGCAACCCTCTCGAACGTAGCACCCTGGCGGCAATGGCAGGCAAGTCCTACGGAACGGTATTCGGGGCAGGCAGTCCACCCGAGGAAATCAGCGGTTTTTATCGCCTTGTCGAGGCACCCTGGACCATGGTGATCATCGCCCCCGGGCAGGAAGTTTTACGCCCCATTATCCGGTTCAAGGTTTTCTACGTCATCTTGTTCGCCGTCTGTATCCCGCTCATCCTGCTTTTAATTCTCGGCGTGACAAACAGGATGACCGCCAGAATCAAGGCGTTGTCCGCCGCCGCCGACGATCTTACCCAAGGCCGTTTCGGACCGCCGCTGGCAATCATAGCGACAGATGAGGTCGGCGAACTGACCGGAAGTTTCAACAAAATGACCAGCCAACTGCAACATCGGCTGGTGCTGCAAGAGGCAATGGATATCGCCAGGGAAGTCCAGCAGAACCTGCTGCCCCTTGAGGTTTTCAGCAAAGGGCGGATCACCGCAGGGGGGATCTGTCTTTACTGCGACGAGACCGGCGGAGATTATTTCGATATCCTTCGTTTTGACGGCGATGACCTGAGGGCCGGGGTGGTGGTCGGCGATGTGGTGGGGCATGGGATCGGCGCGGCCCTGCTCATGGCCACCGTTCGTGCCCTGCTTCGTAGCCATATCGGCCAGCCCGGTGATCTCGGTCGAAACATGGACGATGTCAACCGGCTTCTCTGCCAGGATACCGTCAAGTCCGGCAATTTCGTCACCCTCTTCTACCTGGAGGTGGATTGCGGTGAGAATTCCATCACCTGGGTCCGCTGCGGCCACGAACCGGCGATCATCTATTCCCTGGCAACTGGCCGGTTTTCCGAGCTGAGCGGCCCGGGAGTGGCGTTGGGGATAATGACGGATGGCGGCTACCAATGCAACAAGATACCCCTCGCCGCCGATCCGAACTGCATTCTCATCTATAGCGACGGTGCCTGGGAAGCCGAGAATGAAGCGGGAGAACAGTTCGGGCGGGAGCGGCTGAAGAGATGCCTGGCCGCTTGCCATGGCCTCGAAGTGCGCGAGATGCTCGCCTCGATCACCGAAAGTATTACCGCGTTTCGGGGCAAGGCGCCGCAGCAGGACGACATCACCCTTGCCGTGATCAAGATTTCCTGACTCCAGTTTGGCGATGGCCGGCTGTCGCCGAGTCCTCAACTGAATCCCTCCTTGATATCATGCCGGACTCCTTGAAATCGACTCTATTTTCCCAGCGTTCGCCGACAAACTTGTGGACAATCGGCCCACACCCGTTGCCGGGAAAAGGCCTGCCCGGAGAATTTCCTTGCCCGGCTCACCGGCCGACGGGGCGATCGGCAGGAGGCAGGCGCACCCTTTTGAATCGAATTATCTCATTGGTTGCCTCAGTTCACATTCTCCAGCCGTATTACCGTTCCAGATGGAGGGGCTTGTTCAAACCGGGCAGTAAAACGCGCCTCGCGATGCTTCCTTCTTCCGCTCAGAATTCTCGGATAATAGCCAACTTTCCGGCTATCAATAATATTACCTGCCTCGTCGATCAGCGCTACCTCAACATAGTCGGGAACGTTGATTCCGAAGGGTCCTTTCAGCCGAAGCTTTCCAGAAATCCTGAACCCATCGTCGTCAGCCACGGCCCAGACTTGACTGAAGTATGTCCTCGAGTTGGGAACAGATTCCTTCCGGTATTCCGTACCCAACATGTTCCGGGTTGTGGCGCAACCAGACACGAACATCACTATTCCCAGAAAGGATGCAACGATCAAACTCTGGTATTTCTTCATGACATTCACCTCATCTTTCGACTCCCACGGCCCTAATGATTTTATTGACTCATGCGACGGACGCGTCTGTTCAAACAGCGCCTTCTCCTCGTTCACCGGTGCTTATGCGCACCGCGTTTTCAATGGGAGAGACATAAATTTTTCCGTCGCCTTTCAGCCCCGTATGAGCAGCCTTCTCGATGGCGGACACAACGAGGTCGATAAGTTCGTCATGACAGATGAGTTCGAGTTTGACGCGAGGATGGAATTCTGACTCCGGATCGGCAGCGGTGACGAGCCCTCTGCCGTAACCGCGACAGTCAAGGATGCTGATGCCGGTCAACCCGTCCACTTTGTGCAGTGTGCGAATAACCGCTCCCAGTTTGTGTTTACCGATATATGCCGTGATTTCCTTCATGTTCAAACCTCCTTTTGCAGACGAATTGAGAACCACTTGTACAAGGCCGGGATGACCAGCAACGTCAAAATAGTTGAAGTCACGAGCCCACCAATCACGACCGTAGCCAGAGGACGCTGGACCTCGCTGCCTGTCCCGGTACTGAACAGCAGGGGGATGAGCCCCAACGTAGCACAGATGGCCGTCATCAACACGGGCCGCAGACGCAGACAGGCTCCTCGCACCGACGCTTCGTCGATCGGTACGCCGTCGCGCAGCAGTTGGTTAAGGTAAGTTACCAATACCGTGCCATTTAACAAAGCGATACCGAACAGGGCGATAAAGCCAACTGAGGAGGGAACGGAAAAGTTCTGTCCGGTGAGCCACAAGGCCACGACGCCACCGACCAGGGCCAGCGGAATATTGAGCAAGATCAGGAAAGTGTTCTTCAGTGAATTGAAATTCATGAACAACAACAGCATTACAACAAACAAAGTGACCGGTACCACTAAAGCCAGGCGCCTGTTGGCCTCCTGTTGCAGCTCGAATTGTCCACCCCAACTGACAAGATACCCCGGAGGCATTTGTACTTTTTCTTCAATGGCCTTCTGACCCTCGGCGACAAATGAGCCAATATCTCGGCCTCGAACATTACACTGCACCGTGATGAACCGCTGGTTGTTCTCGCGGGTAATCTGTCGAGGACCGACAATTTCATCGACGGAAGCAAGCTGATCGAGGGGAACCTTGGCGCCGTCGGGGGCGGCAATTAGGATGTGCCGGATCGCCTCGGCATCGCTCCTTGCTTCCTCTGCGAACCGCACGAAAATATCAAAGCGGCGGATCCCTTCAAATATCTGACCGGCGGTAGCGCCTCCTACGGCAATTCGGATGACATCCTGCACATCCTCGACATTGATACCGTAACGGGCGATGGCCTGGCGGTCGATACGGATCAGCAACTGCGGCGTTCCCGCTACCTGATCTTTCTGTACGTCGGCAGCGCCTGTTATGGTCCGGATAACGGTCTCGATCTCGGCGGCTTTTTCCTTGAGCACGTCCATGTCCGCCCCGAAGATTTTGATGGCCAACTCCGCTTTTGTGCCGGTGAGCAGCTCATCTACAGCTGCCGCGATGGGTTGTGTGACGTTAAACTGAACGCCGGGAAATGTCTCAAAAGCCTCGCTGATCAAGGCATAAAGTTCATCCGGGGTTTTGGCGCTTGTCCATTCCTTTTGCGGTTTCAGGGCGACAAACGCTTCAGCATTGTTGACCGGGTCAGCGTGCGCGCCGACCTCGCCACGGCCGACTCGTGAAACCACCCTGGTTACTTCAGGGAACTTGTCCATCAGCCTTTTTTCAAATCGCAGTATGGTGTCCCGAGACTCCTCCATGGAAATTGACGGGGCCATCGTGGCGCGAATGAGCAAATCTCCCTCGTCGAGGCGTGGTACGAATTCGGAACCGATGCGAGGCAACACCAACGCCCCCATGCCAACCATCAGCACAGCTAAACTAACCGCCAGATAACGAAAACGGACAAAGAGATGTACGGTCGGTCGATAAACTGACAACAGCCAGCGCACGAT
Source organism: Desulfobulbaceae bacterium BRH_c16a (assembly GCA_000961725.1). Classification (GTDB taxonomy): domain Bacteria; phylum Desulfobacterota; class Desulfobulbia; order Desulfobulbales; family Desulfocapsaceae; genus Desulforhopalus_A. Next base: position 86,879 of record LADS01000056.1, on the reverse strand, counting down.
CCAGATCTCCTTGTGCCCTTCGCCTGATGCTACCGGCTTTGGCCGGCGCATCAATATGTGGGAAGCCACCGGTGCCAGCAGCAAGGCATAGAGAAGAGAGCCAAACATGGCCAATGCCACCGTTTGCGCCAAGGGTCTGAAGGTCTTGCCTTCGACGCCCTGCAAGGTGAACAGCGGCAGAAATACAATGACGATAATGGAGATGGCGAAGATGATCGGACGCCCTACCTCGCTGCAGGCGCGCACGACAACCGCCATGCGAGAATCATCAGGGTCAGCCCCCCGCAGCATTCGGTCGACGTTTTCCACCATAACAATGGTGGCATCGACCATCATGCCGATGGCAATGGCCAGTCCTCCCAGTGACATAAGATTCGCGCTGATCCCGAGGAGATTCATCAGGATAAAAGCAAAAAAAATCGAGAAGGGAATGGACAGGGCCACGACAAGACTTGCTCGGAACCCTCCCATGAAGATCAGAAGCACAGCGGCAACCAGAATCACCCCCTCTACCAAAGCGTCTGTTACCGTTTTCAGACATTTGGCAACCAAGGTGGCCTGATCATAATAGGGAACTACCTTCACACCTTCGGGAAGCACTTTGTTGATCTCGTTCAACCTGGTCTTCACATCGGCAATGACCGTTGAGGTGTTCGTTCCGATAAGTTTCAGGACCATGCCGACTATCACCTCACCTTTGCCGTTCATCGTGGCGAGACCTCTGCGCATTTCTCCGCCAATGACAATATCGGCCACCTGATTCAAATAGACAGGCGTGCCATCCTTAACCTTGAGAACAACCCCTTCCAGATCACTGATTTTTTCGGCAAGACCAACCGAGCGGACAATGTATTCTTCGGCATTCTTCACCAGGAATTGCGCTCCTGCGTTACCGTTGTTTGCCTCGACCTTTTCCTTGACCGCATTGATGGTCAGGTCGTAGCGAAGCAGGTCGGCGGGGCGCACGCGCACCTGGAACTGTTTCACCTCTCCGCCCAGGGAGAGAACCTCGGTAACGCCGGGTACGGTCTGCAGATTGAACTTGATGAGCCAATCCTGAATCTCCCGCATTTCCTCGGGCGTGCGGTTTTGTTTCTCATCCTCGACCACGAAGAACAGTATTTGTCCCAATCCGGTCGCTATCGGCCCCATTTCAGGATCGCCGAATCCTTCGGGAATTTCTTCACGGGCCATTTGAAGGCGCTCGCCGACAAGCTGCCGGGCAAAGTAGATATCCGTACCATCTTCGAAGTAAATGTTGATGACCGACAGACCGAAATTGGAAATGGAACGGATCTCCTTGAGGTTCGGCAATCCGTTCATCGCAGTTTCAACGGGAAAGGTGACGAATTTTTCTACCTCCTCGGGAGCCAGGCCCTCGGTTTCAGTGAAGACCTGAACCAGAGCAGGTGTGACGTCCGGGAAGGCGTCTACAGGCAGTTGCCTGTAACTCAACCATCCGGCGGCCAGTACAAGTACACCGATTACACCCATCAAGAGGCGGCTGTGAAGAACAAAGCGAATAAGTTTTTCCACGATGCGCTCCCTCTTTAATGGTTATGTCCTTCGCCAAATGCGCCCTTGGACAATTGCGCCTTGAGAGTGAAAGCACCCTTTGTCACGTAAGTCTGACCGGGCGCAAGCCCCGAAATTATCTCCACGGTGGTTCCATTCTGTTCGCCCAGCTCGACCGGTTTGGGTTCGAAGCCTTCATCGGTTCGCACAAAAACCACCGTCTTGTCTTCAAACGTCTGCAACGCGCCCTTAGGCACCACGATTCCCGCCGCAGAACTGCCGACCGCAACCTTGGCGGTCACGAACAGTCCCGGACGGAAAATTCCATCTGGGTTAGGCAGTTCGATCCGGGCCTTGGCCGTGCGGGTCGCCTCATCAACCTGCGGCCCAACCCAGGCGATCACTCCTGTTGCCGAGGGAATGCCGTGACCTATTTCTATTTCCACCGCCTGGTCTTTACGAATACTGACCAGGTCCTTCTGATAGACATTGAGGTTCACCCAGACTGATGAAAGATCGGCAATGGTGAACACATCCGTGTCAGCACCCACATTTTCACCAAGGGTGATGTGCTTTTCGATGATTGTCCCATTCTGGGGGGCTCGAATTTCAAAGCGGGTGTACGTTGCGTCCGGGTGCTTCGGAAGTTTCTGGATCAGGTCATCGGAGACGCCAAGCGCATGCAGTTGTTGCTCGGTCGAACTTCTCTCGATTTTTGTTTCTGCCAGCGTTTGCCGTGCGTCGAGGTACTCCTGCTCGCTGGTCACCTTCTTTTTCCAGAGCCGCTCTTCCCGCTGGAAATTGGCCAGCGCCAGTTTCAGTTTTTCGACGGACGCGAGATAAGCCGCCTTGGCGTTTGCAAGTTCACGGCTTTCCAGCACGGCGAGAAGCTGGCCGGACTTGATACGATCACCAACAGTCGCGTGTACTTCTCGAACAATCCCTCCGACCCTGGGAACTACGTGAGCGATGCGGTCGGAATTAAGAACAATTTCTCCAGGAAGTTCGATATGCTGATCAATCGTACCCGGTTTCGCGATTGCCAGACTGATGTCGAACTCTTTCAGTTCGGCATCGGAAATCCGGACTACCTCGCCATGCTTATCCGCCGCCGATGATGCATGGTCACCTTTTTCATCTCCATTCTCATTCACATATTCCTGGGTGGCGGCATTTTGTCCGGCGTACGTTTCCGGAATCACAAGAACTCCCAGTGCGACCGCACAGAAAATGACAATTCCTTTGATTACGTATCTGTTATTCATTCCGGAGACTCCTTATCTTCAGGTCCATTCTTGTTTTTGTTGGCGAAGTCGCTCAGCGAAATCCCAGCGATACGTTCCATTTCGATATCGGCCAGATGGTATGCGCCGAGAGAGAGAAGGTACTGGCGTTTGACGGTAAAGAGCGTGCGCTGCGCGTCGAGTATCTGCAGAAAATCGAGTTTGCCCTCGCGATACCCGAGTTCTGTGGATTCATAGGCCACTTGCGCACTAGGGAGGATTTCGTCACGAAGGCCGACAGCCTCCGTGTAAGCGGCGGAAAGGCTCTGCCATGCATCCGAAAGGCCGGTCAGAAGAGCAATCTTGACTGACCGCTGCTCCGACTGGGCCTTGTCTATACGCGCCCGAGCCTCGGAGATGCCTCCTTGGTTGCGATTAAATAAAGGGATCGGCATGGAAGCACCGACCACGAAAGCGTTGTGGTCCGTCTCCTGGAAATTACGGACTCCCGCGCTCAATGTAAAATCGGGAACGGCTTGGGAGTGGGCCAGGGAAAGAGCTGCCTCACTTCGTTCGATTTCGGTCGTCCACCGGGCGAGATCCGGGTTATCGTTCAGAACAGCCTTGAGGGTCGCTTCGGAGGGTAATGCCGTGATTCCGTTCAATCGGCCAACAGTCCGCACAAAGTCTGCGCGATCGGCTCCCCAGAATCCCGCCAGGCGGCGTCTGGTCGCTTCCAATTCGCGAACAGCTTTGCTTGCTTCGGTTCGTGCGGCGACCAGTTCGATTTGAGCTCGCGACTTTTCAACCGGAGAGACTTTTCCGGCGTCGACTTTTTCAGAGACGGCCGAGGTGGTTTGCTCCGCGAGCTTGAGCAGCTCACCATTCAACGCAACCTGGTCCTGCGCAACAAGAACTTCCACAAAGGCTTTGGCTGTCGCGGCGAGAACATCGAGCTTTTTGCTCCGGTAATCCCATTCTGCCAGCGTTTTATCCAGAGATGCAACCATCCGTCGGCTACCGCGCTTGCCGCCCAGTTCCACCAGCTGCGAAAAGGCAATGGTGGTCTCGGCTCCGTCAAATTCCTGAAGGGTATCCTTGCCTCCGAAATTCTCCACTTCCACCCCGAGCTCAGGGTTCGGGAGGAGTCCTGCCTGCAGCGTGGCGGCGTCTCTGGCTCGCATTTCTGCGGAAACCCCGGACAACGACGGATTTTTTCTGAGCGCCAACGCCATGGCCGCAGCCATCGTGAGGTCATCGGGAACGGTCTGATCAAGCTCCGGGACAGCGGGCGAGGTAAACTCTCCGGCCTTGCCACCCGCTTTGAACTCAAAAACATGCCGTGGGGGCTCATTGCGCGCCATTGATGCATGCTGGGTGGCGCATCCCGTCGTGAACAAGGCCACGGTGACGGGAACCCAGAATAGGTTCAATTTCATGAACTCCTCCGATTCAAATGGTTAGGCACCATCAACTCCCGGTTGTCATTCGCACCGCAGATGATCGGCGATGCCTGCATACTTTCCGCACGAAAATCGTGTACATGCAAATCGGTTTTGATCGACTCGGGAATCGACAGCTTAACGATTTCGGCCCAATACGCTCTATCCTCACCGATTGAGATCAGGTGTCGCTCGTCGTGAACGCTGTGCGGGGTGTCCTTTTCAAGAATGTGCTACAGGACCAACGAAGAAGCTGCTTTCTGTGCCACAAAAATGACGGCTGGTATCGCCGTCTCGGTAAGACGGGAGCCGTCCAGCGGTATTATAATGCTTCAGTTGTATAGAGGAGTCCGTTGTATTGAGTTGGTTGGTGAAGCCTTTCTTCCCTTTTTCAATTTATTTTCCCAAGTTAGGTCAATCAGCAAACAACAAGCACAGGACATGGTGCTTCCCTCACAAGCGTAACGTTGGTGTTTCCAAAAAGAAATTCTTCAGCTTTGGTCTTCTTTGTGCATCCTGCTATGATCATGTCGTAATGGCTGCGACGCTGCTCTTTCAAGATTATTTTGGCTGTGTTCTCTCCTTCAACAGTTATCATTCGTTCTCGAATATTCGGTTCGGAAACTCCGCCCTGGCGTATGATCGCTTTGGCGCGTTCCACTATGGTGGTCATTTCGGCATTTGATTTTTCCAATGCTGTATGGAACTCTTCTTCTGTAGCAAAGAAGTCTTGAGGTTTAACTCTTAGGAGTCCCATTACAGTGACGGTTGTTTCGCTTTGATGGGAAAAGTTGTCGGCTATATAGCGTGCTGCTTTAAATGTATTTTCTGCACTATAAATGCAGAAGAGTACGTTCTTGGTTGGTTGGTACAGCTCTTCCTCGTAGCCGTTTGAGGTCAAAACGAACTGTGATCTTAGAAGATCGCGGTAACTGCCGACAAAATATCCAACCCCAATGAAGAAAAATATTTCCAGCATATTGCTAAAGAAGATGATACTGCCCAAAGGATTTCCCAGTATGGCGCATGGGAGATAGAAAGCCGATGCAGCGAGAGACGTGAATAATCCTCCCTTTTTCCCGAACCAATAGGCTCCTAACAGTATTGGAATAAAATAGACATCGCGATATACAAGATCGATTTTGGAAAGGCGGAACGTGACGGTGTAATCGATGAAAGCAATAATCAGAACCAAAAGTGCAACAGTCGCAATTTTATAAGATTTTTTAAAAAAAATCATAAAGGCTCCTTGTGCCAGAGGATGCAATTGAAAATAGCTTTTGCCCCTCAGGCTCAATTTATGACGCGTTTTTCGCCACCGGCACAAGCAATAGCGAGGACTTGCTTTTCGCCGCCGCCACGCGTGCTGTGACACTGCCCTCCCAAAAGGCTTTCGCGCCGGATTTACCGTGCGTGCCGAGAACGATTACATCCGCTGAAAATTGCTCACTAATCTGGATGATGCGGGTCGTTGGATCGCCGCGAAGTACTTCAAAATCGACCTGCAAACCTTTACTGCGCAATTCCTCCGCATCTTTTCGAAGGTGTTCAATGCCTTCCTGCATCGCCAGTTCCAACATCGCCCGGGTAGAGCGCGGGAGCATCTGACCCACTGCCGCCTCGGCGCCCTTCAGGGTGCTGGTGGTAGGAATAACCATAACCAATTTCAATTCGGCGTTTGCCAGTCTTGCCAGTTCCATTCCGTATTGCAGAGACGGATCGTGTTCCGGAACGCCATCGTGCGGCAGCAAAATTTTGTGACAACTGAAGCTGCCGTCACCCGGACGAACGAGAAGAACAGGCATCGTGCCGAGCGCAACCACCTGCTGAGCGATGTTTCCGAAGAGAATATCACGCAGCCCTCCATGTCCATGCGCGTTCATTACCACCGTGTCCTGGTGCAACTCGAGCAGATGATCGGCGATGCCGCGTGCCACGTTTTCCGTCGCGAGATCATGTACGTGCAAATCGGTTTTGATCGACTCAGGAATCCACCGCTTGGCGATTTCGGCCAGATACGATTTCGCCTCCTCGGTCGAGGTCAGGTGCCGCTCGCCGTGAACGCTTTGCGGGGCATCCTTTTCGATAATGTGCAGCAGGACCATCGAAGAGCCTGCTTTCTGTGCGACAAAAATGGCGGCAGGTATCGCTGTCTCGGCAAGGCGGGAGCCGTCCAGCGGTATGAGAAGACGTTTAAACATTTATTCCCCTCCTGCAAATGTTCGGTACAGCAAGTATAGATTGAGGGCAATTATCAAGCCGGCAATGGTCCAGGCAATCGCCGTAGTGGCGGGCTTATTGACCATTTCGCCCATGATGTCGCGCCGCTGCGTAAACTGTATCAGCGGTACGACCGCAAATGGCAGGCCAAAACTCAAAATCACCTGGCTGATCACCAGCGTTCGCGTCGGGTCCAGCCCAATCATGATTACCACAAGCGATGGGGCCATAGTGATCAGGCGCCGCACCCAGATCGCTATATGCCACTTCAGAAATCCCTGCATGATCACTTGTCCGGACATTGTTCCCACGGAGGATGAAGACAGGCCGGAGGCCAACAGGGAGATCCCGAAAACCCAGCTGGCCGCTGGTCCGAGCAAAGGCTCCAGGGTTTTGTAGGCCTCTTCCAATGAGCCGACCGTCGTCATATCCGCGCGATGAAAGGTCGAAGCCGCCATGATCAACATCGCGGCATTGATGGCGCCAGCCAGGCCAAGTGACACCATGATATCAAGGAGCTCAAAACGGAAGAGTTTCTTTAGCAGTACCGGGTCCTTGACGACGATACGGCCCTGAGTGAGCGCGGAATGAAGGAAAATAACATGGGGCATGACCGTAGCCCCGAGAATGCCGGCGGCGAGAAGAATGCTTTCGCGGCCTTGAAACCGAGGCGTAACCGCACTCTTAAATACAAGAGCCCAAGCCGGTTTGCCGAGAATTGTTTCCACGAGATAACAAATAGCTATCACGCCGACGAACGCTGTGATGACCACTTCCAGCGGGCGAAAACCGTAACGTTCCAGACCGAGGATCAGGAACGTTACGACCGCTGTGATCAGTCCGGCGACCCAGAGCGGAATGCCGAACAGTAAATTGAAGCCGACCGCCGCTCCGAGAAATTCCGCGAGATCGGTGGCCATCGCTACGCCTTCCATCAGGCCCCACATGATCCAGACCAGCCAGGGAGGATACTGTTCACGACAGACTTCGGCCAGATTCCTTCCTGAGGCCAATCCCAGTTTGGCGGACAAGGTCTGTATCAGAATCGCCATCAGGTTACTGGTGACGACAACCCACAGGAGCATATAACCGAATTGAGCGCCGCCTTGGATGTTGGTCGCGAAATTACCGGGATCCATATAGGCCACACTGGCGATAACCGCAGGACCCATAAAAACCAGGACTCTTGAAAAACGGTTTCTCTGGCTTCGTCCTTCCAGCACATCGTGTGCGTCGTGGATGAGTTTTTCGCTGTTCATTGGATGGTCAACCTATGTTGGCATTGAACAAACAGAACTCCCGTTAAATGCTCCTTAAATTCTCTGACCTTTGGCCTACGCGTGTACCTCTTCCGTCCCAACCAATTAGAGATGATGTTGAGATCAGGTTTGAGCTTTAAATTCTCAATCCAAAACACAACCTATTTGTATGGTTATTAAGCACCACCTGTTCAATGTGCAACTGAAACCGACTCCCGTAAGTGCGGCAATGTCCTTTCTGTAGACCCAAACCAGCGACCACCTTTCTTACACCAGGTTAAGTATCAACTTACCTCTGATCTCTCGACCCAAACGGCAAAGTTTCCTTGCCTTACTCCTCTCTTTAACACGTGACCGATCCCCGAAACGATTGAATTTTTCAAGCGAGTGCTCCACCACATCCGCTAGCGCGGCATAAAGGCTGTGGGCTGATTTTTTGAGTCTGATACCACGATACCTGCCATTTCTCACATGGATCGTCACCGTAAAGAGTTCGGGTCGTGCTTGAGTTGGTGAACTGTGCATCTCAAGAGTCACATGGATCCGGCATTTTTTTAAAGCTGGAAACCTATCGATCACACGTTGGAGCCGCTCCATTACAACGTCATTTTCCACTTCCAATCTCTTTAAGTTCTTGAAAATTATTCGAATCATATGACTTTTCTCATTTTCTCGGTTAACCGCTAAATCTTAAAGATTTTTGTTAAGATCACTCTCACTTTGCAGAAGACGCAAATTCAATTTCCCGCCATCCTGTGGGCTTACGATATATTTTTTCACCTTCGCCATCACTTTCTCCATGCTTTCCAAATACAGGCGAGTCACTGTGACATCTGTTGTATCTCTTCGTAAATATAGTTCATATTCAGCCAACATCTGCTGGAAACGGCTGGCTTCACCGCCAGCCTTATTGATGGCTGCAACCTTGTATGCTTCCGCCTCATGAAGAATCCTGGCTGCATCGCCCCTTGCCTGAGGGATAACTGTGTTTTGGTAGCCCAAGGCATCGTTGACGGTCTTTTCGCGATCCTGCTTGGCATTAGAGACATCTCGGAACGCCTCAGCCACCTCCTCGGGAGGATATACCTTGTTCAGGTTGATCCCCACCAGTTCCAGTCCGCTACGATATCGGTCCAGCAATCCCTGCGACTTGACTCGAATCAGTTCCTGAAGACGTTCCTTGCCGATGGTCAAGATATCGTCAATTTGCATTCCGCCCCCGATTTCTGTAATGGAACCGCGAATGGTTTCGTTGATCAGTTGGTAATCTCGAAAGTTGACATTGTACAAATATGCGGATGCATCCTTGATACGGTACTGGACAACAGCCTGGATATCGACGATATTGCCGTCTCCTGAAAGAAACTGGATCACCTCCGGCGATGAGTGGATCTGGTCACCGCCAATGTTCGCTCTTTTCTATTTAGTTGCACGTTTAGTCATCCTCCTTATGCATCTTCATCCAGCATCGAATCTATGGTCTTATCAAAAATGATGAGGTCGGCCTGATCCAGCAGGGTCTTCTCTCTCTGTAAAGTCATTTCATCATGCTTGCGAGCAGTAAGCTCGGTTTTGATTGTTTCACTGGCCTGTTCAAGAGTCATGAGGATAGGCTCCCGGCGCTCCCGCACCTGAACGATGTAATAGCTGTTATGAAATAAAAACGGTAAGCTAATGTCATGTTCTCCAAGGCCAAGAACGTTTTCATGAAATCCGTGATTGGCGATTTCTCCAATTATTTCGTTTTTTTCTGAAATCCATCCATCCAAAACGCCGCCTTTTTTAGCTGTCTCAGGGTCTTCTGAATATTCCTCCGCTATTTTTTCAAAAGGTTCGGCTTTCTTGAACAGACTGGGCTTGAGCTTGTAATAAGCGTCCTTAACTTTTTTCTCAGCTTGCTTTCTCTCTGCATCCGTTTGACCGGCACCAATTCGAATATAGTTGACCTGCACTTGGGGCGGCTGGACAAATAACTCAGAATTATCCTCAAAAAAGGATTGTATCTCTTCCTCCGAGACTTGAATTTGGTCGTCTACTTCCTCTTGATGGAATATCTTCTTGAGAATATCCTGCCGAATATGGTCACCCTGGTCTTTGGTTTCAGAGCTCAACATCTGGTCGTAGCTATCTTCTACCAGCAATAGCCTATCGACCATTTCATCCAGAAGTTTCTTCTTGGATTCGAAACCTTGGTAGCGTTCACGTTCATTTAACGGAAGTTTTTCAAATTCTTCAATAAATTCTCCAACGGTGAAAGGCTTGCCATGGATGGTCATTAATGTCCGGTCTTGCTTCTCCTGAAACCAGAGTGCCGTGTTTTTTGCCCGAACTGCTTTTACGATGTCATTGTTGGCTTCTTCGAAAGATCTTTCTTGATATAAATTTCTGTTCTGTTCGTAATACATTCGCAAATCGGCTTCTATCGGTTCGGGAACATCCAGCAACTCGTCGTATCGTGTGATCACAGCATTCTTGCGTAAGTTATCCAGATAATCTTGAAAGAAACGCCCCTCTTTTTCAGCTTCAAGCTGCGCACGAATCCGGTCAGTTGCCTGGGCAAGCGTATCTTGACCGAAAGCAGTGCGATCCAGTTCATAACGTTCTTTAATTTCTTCGTCCGAAACTTTTATATTTTGCTTATGGGTGTTGGGCAGTTCCGATATATTCAATTGCTCCGACACATGTTTCATCACATGTTTGATGTTTTTTCTATTATCCAGCTTCATGGAGATGATTTTGCTATTAACCATTCGGTCTAGAACTCACTAGTTTTCGATAAGTTTCTTTTTCCCGAAGCTGTTTCGTCGCTTCCTTGTCGTTTTCAAAAGCCTTTTGTAGTTCACCAACAGTATTCTTCAACTCCTGACGAGTGATCCGACCGCCTTGGAATACGGCAATTGTATCGGTATCCGGAGGTTGCGGCGAATCCCCACAGCCGGAGAGGAGAACTATCGATATCAAGACAGAGACAACGAACAAGAGAATAGAGTGAGTTGTCTGTTTCATTTTTCCTATGATACCCGACACTATTGGCCGGAAATTCCGAGTTTTTCCCAAGACGGCACATCATTGAGGCACCCGTGCACCTTACTGGAGGCGGAAGGTGCACGGGGCCATATAAAAAAATGGATTGAAGGGTCTTAAGGAAAGAGATCCCGGCAACCATATCAGATAGTCTTTTACCAATACAAAATTACCGGAACCTTACTGGAACATTACTTTTTTGAAGGAATCTCGAATATTAATGGTCAAAGTACAAACATTCAGATATAGCCATTCCAAATTGGTCGGTTTTTTCGCCTGTCGCCTAAAAAACGGGGCCGCCCTTAAAATGCAATGTCGTCGGCAAGAACAATTGTTTGCGGCTTCACTAGAGTTGTCTGAAGTGGTGCAAAAATTACAATGAGATGGATTACTTACACAAAGGAAAAACAAGCAACGGTCAGAGCGAATGCCTCCAAGAAGAATGTTGATAGAATACTCAACCGTGTTTATACTACAGCGTAGTGTTTTGAATACTCCCCGGAAAAATCTAATCTTTCTATTTACACTAAAGCATGTTGTTTCGATTCAACCATAGTCGGATCAGGGTCATACTACTCACTATATGCCTTGTTTGTGTTGGGCTGCCCGGTTTTTCAGGGATTGCCTGGTGCATGGACTGGAGTGACAAGGATGACCGCTTAGAATTGACCTCTTGTTATTCTGAAATGTATGATTCGGTGTACATTTCTTTTCTAACCTGTGAAGCCATTGATTTTTCAAAAAATACCGAATCTACTACATGTCTCGATATCAACTCGCAATCGATTTCCGGCTGGAAGACTTCCGACGATCAACTGAAACTCCCGGTTTCCATCCTCCCGGACAGAACCAGGACCACTTTTTTGCAGTCAGCTGCTCTTACTACAAGCTTTGCCGTCAACTCAATCTCCGTAGTCCTGGCATCTGACCCATCACTCATCCTCGATAACATTCGAACCAAATCCCTCCGTTCCATAGTACTTCTGATTTGATATTGACTTAGGCCGATCGATGCTGTTGGTGCAACTCTCGTTTTGCCGGGCGTGTCGGCAACCAGAGACGAAATCGACCGGAGTCTTTCTGTCATCGCCAATTTTCCATCGCCAGCTTGGCACCACACAATGTCCAGCAGCCGGCTATAACAAATAATTTACTGATATATCAGGAAAAACTCCAAGAAGGCAATGGTTGCGACTTTTGCTCTCTCCAAGAGAGAAGTCTTTACAGTATTATTTCGCCTGCGTGTGTATCTCTCAGGCTATCGGTAGGAGTCAGTTTCAATGAAACCGATCACGAATCGTACACCGGATTTATTTGCCTCTATCCGCCTTACCATGCTGCTCTTCTCGCTGCTGGCAGTGACATCGATTATAGGCAACATCATCCCCCAAGGTGAACCGGTTGCATTCTATATTGATAAGTACGGAAAGCATCTGGCAATCCTTATAAAGGTATTCGATCTCGATTGTACGTATTCCTCAATATGGTTCTGGTTTTTGTTATTTTTATTAACCTTGAATCTTATTGCCTCCTCCTGGCATCGACTGTCACGTCATGTGATGACAAGAGACAACCTGACTGACGATATTGCCAAACTCCCTCGTTATCCAAGAGGGATTGTATTGCCATCGGACATCGGTGGTCTGAAAGATACCGAAAACGCTGTCAGCAAAGCTTCAACCGATGGCGATGGACAAACGTTTGTCCCAAATCCGGAAGGAAGTTCAACCGAAGTTGTGGTCGGGCGTGGTGAGCGCTGGAAATGACCACGCATAAGAAACAAACCCAAATACTCTCTTGAACAAGAGGTTCAAGAGAACTGTTAAAAAACTAGGAGATAAAAATGAAATACTTAAAAATCGTTCTGCCTGGGGCCGTTTCGTTGATAATGGCGACGGGAATCACCAATTTCGCGGCGGCAAGTACCAGCGGCCGAGACAACCGCGTGGAATGGAAACCGGCAATGGAGCTGAAGCTACCCGAAAAATCAAAAGATTTCGCCTATTCCCTGGATGGGAAGTATGCATTTGTCCTGACCGAAAGCAGCCAGGTTTTGATTTACGACCAGAACGGGGTCCTGCAGGGACGTATTCCGGTCGACGCAGGTGTATCCGATATTGCTGTCGCACCAATGGGCGAGTTTTTATATCTACTTGACAACAATAAGAATTTTCTTTCCGCCCTTGTTGTTGATTTTATCGTTGATATCAACATCGCCGATGCCCCGTTCAAAGGTGCTGCGGACGCCCCGGTTATCGTTGCCGTTTTTTCCGATTTTGAGTGACCCTACTGCGGCAAATTGCTGCCGCTTCTTGAGCAGGTGCTCAAGCAGAACCCGACAACCGTAAAAGTTGTTTTTAAAAACCTCCCTCTCAATAACCATAAAATGGCCCAACCGGCGGCTTTAGGTGCATTGGCCGCCAAGGAACAAGGGAAGTTTTGGGAATACCATGACCTTCTCTTCGCCGAACCCAAAATCAATCCCGACTCGATCACCAAGATCGCCAAAAAACTGGAACTCGATCTCGATAGATTCACCAAGGATATGCAATCGCCAATTCTGCGGGAAAAACTTACCAAGGATATGGTCGAGGCGAATAACCTTGGGATTAGGGGAACACCTGCCGTTTTTGTGAACGGCAGAAAGGTGAATCAGCGCACTGTGGAGGAGATGCAGCGGTTGATAGATGAGACGATCCAAAACCAAAAAAAAGAATAGGATTGTAATCCAAGCCGTCACGCCTGACATCCAGTCAGGACGTGACGGCAATGATGCGGTTCCGATAACTTGCAAATTTGAGGTTGATGAATGATCAAAATAGACAGTATTACACGAAAATATGGCGATATCACCGCGGTGGACAATGTCTCGTTCGAGATATCGACAGGGGAGATTGTCGGGCTCCTGGGACATAACGGGGCCGGCAAGACAACGATCATGAAAATGATCACCGGTTATCTCGAACCTACCAGCGGGACGATCACGGTAAACGGCAAGGATATCGGCAGCGACCGGCAAGCCATACAGCAGGAAATTGGCTATTTGCCGGAGAACTGCCCGGTGTATCCGGAGATGACGGTTATCGATTATCTCGACTATGCCGCTGCCCTGCACGGTTTGCCGGAAGAGACGAGGGGCGCGTCGATCGCAAAGGCAATTGGCCGGACCGAGCTGCACGAGAAGGCGGTTCAGTCCATCGCCACCCTTTCCCGCGGCTATCGGCAACGGACCGGAGTTGCTCAGGCAATCCTTCATGATCCGGCAATCCTTATCCTCGATGAGCCGACGAATGGTCTCGATCCGACGCAGATTCAGCACATGCGCGAACTCATTACCGGATTGGCGAAAAAATCGACAATCATTATCTCCACCCACATCCTTCAAGAGGTTCAGGCCATCTGCGACCGGGTGATCATCCTGAAGGACGGGAAAAAGGCCCTCGACTCGCGACTCGACTCGCTCAGCAATGAAGGTCGGCTGCTCATCTCCCTGGATGTCGACGCGCAGGAAGCCATCCCCCTCCTGCGGAATTTTGCCGGGGTGGGGACTGCCGTCCCGGTACATTCAGTCGACCAATCCGATCATGGCAACATCTTCGCTCTGAACCTTGAAAGGTCGGAAAATCGTTACGAGAGAGCGGCATCTCTTGCCCGCGCCGTGCATGACCATGGTTGGCGCCTCTACTCGATGGGATTTGAATCCCAGAACCTTGAAACAGTCTTTGCCGAAATCAGCGAGCGATAGGGAGGATGAGAACAATGAAGACAATTTTTCGTATCGCCCGGAAGGAATTCGATGCGTTTTTCAGTTCGCCGATCGCCTTGATTTTTATCGGCGTTTTTCTCGCGGTGACTCTGTTCGTCTTTTTCTGGGTAGAGACTTTTTTTGCTAACAATATTACTGAAGTCCGGCCTCTTTTCCGATGGATGCCGATCCTCCTCATTTTTCTTACCTCAGCAGTAACCATGCGCCTTTGGGCCGAAGAGCGACGGTCCGGGACCCTGGAATTTTTGCTTACCTCACCGGTGCCACCGCCTTCGCTGGTGTTCGGCAAATTCCTGGCCTGCCTCGGCCTGATCGCGGTTTCACTGCTCTTGACGCTGCCCCTGCCGGTTACCGTCAGCCTCATGGGACCTCTCGACTGGGGACCGGTCTTCGGCGGATATCTGGCAACCTTGTTCCTCGCCGCAGCATACATTGCCATCGGTCTTTTCATCAGCGCCAAATCCGAGAACCAGATAGTGAGTCTGATCATCACCGTGCTGGTGTGTTCGGTGTTTTATCTGATCGGTTCCGAAACCCTGGCTTCCTTTTTCGGCAACCGAGGGTCGGAACTGCTTCAACTCCTCGGTTCGGGTTCCCGGTTCAACTCAATCACTCGAGGCGTCATCGATCTCCGCGATCTGTATTACTATCTCAGTATCATGGGGATCTTTCTCAGCCTCAATATTTACGGGCTGGAGAGAATCCGCTGGGCGGATAATCCCGCAAACAGTCGCCATCGCCGGTGGCAGCTGGTCTGTGGTCTGGTTATCGCCAACTTTCTCGTTGCCAATTTCTGGATGGCGCCGATCGGCGTTCTTCGGGCCGACATGACCAAGGGCAACATCTACTCCATCTCCGAATCGACTAGAAACTACCTGGGACAGCTGAAAGAGCCCCTGCTCCTGCGCGGATATTTTTCTTCGCAGACCCATCCCCTTCTCGCCCCGTTAGTTCCGCGTATCCGTGATCTGCTGCAGGAGTTCGCGGTAGCCGGAGGCGGTAATGTCCGCGTCGAGTTCATCGATCCGCTCGAACATCCCGACCTGGAACAGGAAGCTGGACAAAAGTATGGTATTCGACCGGTACCCTTCCAGACGGCGAGCAAGTATCAGGCAGCGGTGACCAACTCATATTTCGATATCCTGATTCAATATGGCGATCAGTTCGAAACCCTTGGCTTCCGAGATCTCATTGAATTGAAATCGACAAGTGAAACGGACCTCGATGTCGAGCTTCGCAATCCCGAATACGATATCACCCGGGCCATAAAGAAGGTGCTGTACAGTTATCAGAGCGGCGGCGATCTTTTTGCCGGCATCGGCAAGGAGATTCAGTTTACCGGCTACATGTCGCCCGATCAGAATTTGCCGGAAGAACTTGTGTCGCTGAAGAAAGAACTGCAGACGATCCTGGCCGAGATGGAAACGGAGGGCGGCAAACTCTTCTCCAGCCGTTTTCTCGATCCCGATGCCGAAAAAGGCGCTGTTGCCGAAAAAATCAGCAAGGAATACGGCTTCCGGCCGATGGCCGCCAGCCTGTTTGACCAGCGCTCGTTCTGGTACTATATGACCCTTACCAGCGGAGAACAGGTCGTCGAGATTCCATTGCCGGAAGATCTCGCCAAGGAGAGTCTCAAGAGAGCGATTGAGGCGGGCCTCAAGCGGTTCGGCGCCGGGTTCTCCAAAACGGTGGCTCTGCATACCCCGAAGGCAATGCCGCCAATGCCGCAATTCGGCATGCCGGGGTCGGGTTTGCAGTTCGATATCCTGAAGGATGTGCTTGGCAAGGAACACCGGGTCGTACCGACCGACTTGGCCACCGGCCGCGTCCCCGAAGAAGCGGATCTGCTGATGGTTGTGGCGCCGGAAAACGTAGATGAAAAACAACTCTTCGCGATCGATCAGTTTCTTATGCAGGGTGGCACGGTAGTCATTGCCAGCTCGCCGTTCAGTGTCGGTCTGGAGCGTGAACTCTCAATCGAGAAAAAGAAGTCGGGGCTTGAAGAGTGGCTGCGCTTCCAAGGCCTGACAATCGGCGAAGAGATGGTGCTTGATCCGCAAAACAGCGCTTTCCCCGTTCCGGTTCAGCGTCAGGTTGCCGGATTTACCGTCCAGGAGACGAAACTGGTCAATTATCCCTATTTTGTCGATATCAGACCGGATTCCATGGACCAGGACAGCGGACTGATGACGGGGCTCACGCAACTCACCCTGAATTGGGCCTCACCGATCACTGTCGATGTGAATAAGAATCTTAACAAAATGGTTGTCCAGCTGTTGAAAAGCTCGATCAAGAGTTGGGTTTCGGCAGACACCAAGATCCAACCGAATTTCCGGGCCTATGGGGAAGCCGGCTTTGCCGCTGGCGAGGCTTCCGGCAAACAATTGCTCGGCGTTGCCATTGAAGGCAACTTTACCTCCTACTTCAGCGGCAAGCAGTCGCCCCTGCTGGCCGAATCTCAACAGCCGGCGGGCGACAAGCAGCCTGTGGAGAAGAAACCCGGCATGAATAAAAAACCTGGCGAGGATAAGGAGCCTGACGAGGAAAAAGCGAAACAGATAATCGCCCGACAACTCGACAAGTCGCCGGAAAGCGCCAGAATCATCCTTTTTTCTTCAAACACCTTTCTCAGCGACATCATTTTGGGAATCGGCTCAAGCGTCATGCGCACCGACAATCTCGGACCCGTGCAGCTGATGGCCAACTCCGTCGACTGGGCGCTGGAAGACCGTGGTTTGCTAGCGATTCGCGGCAGAAGTCATTTTGCGAGACCATTGTTGCCGATAACAAAGGACATGCATCTCGTCTTTGAATATGTCAACTACGGACTGGCCATGCTCGGCCTGATCATTATCTGGCTTATCAGAAAACAGATCGGAAAAATAACAAAACAAAGGCAGCTTGCTCTGCTTCGCCAGAGCATTGGGAGGATCTAACCATGCAGAGAATGCTTACGATAGCAGCGACTTTGCTCGTGTTTCAGATAGGCTTGGTAATGCTTTTTTATCTGGGCGAAACGGAACAAAAAACGGTTGCACCCGACACCCCGTTTTTTGAAATGAAGGCCGATCAGGTGACTGCCCTGGAGATTATCGGCCCGCAAAAAGAGCGTGTAGTTCTGGAAAAAAGCGGAACTGACTGGATTATCCAGGATGCTTACGGTGCTCCGGCGGGCGACGATCAGGTAAATGCTCTCCTCAATAAGCTTGCCGAGCTTAAAAAAGGTTTTGCTGTCGCAACTACAGCGGGCGCGGCCAAGCGCTTCAAGGTCGCCGACGATTTGTTCGAGCGCCATGTCATTCTGCGGGAAAAAGACCAAATCGTCGGTGAGTTCTATGTCGGAACCTCTCCGGGATTCCGTCAGATCCATATCCGGAAAGCCGGTACTGACGAGGTCTTCACCGTTGCACTCAGTACTTTCGAGTTGGAGACGGCCGTTCCGCCGTGGCTCGACAAGAATCCATTCAAGCTGAATAAGGAGGATATCGTATCGCTCTCGTTTCCCGATTTTGTCCTGCAGAAAAAGGATGAAAAGTGGCAGATGGAAGGACTCGAGGAAGGTCGGGAAACCGACAGCAAAGCTGTAGATGAGTTGGTAAACAAGGTGACCGACCTCACAATAGAGGCGGCAATGAATCCTCAGGAAACAGAAGCGCTTTTTGCTCAGGCACCTGCTCTGAAATATTCGATCACCCGCAAGAACGGGACCACCGCTGAGTATCGTTTCGCCAAAGCGAAGGACTATTATGTATTGAAACAATCAGAACGAGATATCTATTGCCAAGTGCATAAAATTCAGGTGGAAAATCTTCTGAAAATCACAAGAAATACACTCGTTAAAAAAGAAGGGAGTGAAAAGCCGAAGGAGGATACGAATAACAAGTAAATGCTGAGAGACGCAATCACACTTGTCTTTTCGATGAGGTGATTGCGTCCATGTATCGTGCAGTGGCAATGAATATCTCCCCTTGTGGGGAGTTAGAAATGGAACCATATGTGTCTTTCCCAATCCGGCAAGAGATATAGATATGAAGATAACAAATTGTATGCCTAGAAGGGAGGCTATGCTCCATGAGAATCCTATTAGTTGAAGATGATCGCCAAATCTCAGATTTTATAAGCAAAGGCCTGATCCAGGCAAATTTTGTTGTGGATCAAGCCGAGGATGGTGAAACTGGGCTATATCTCGCCAGGCAGAACCTCTATGACGCGGCCATTATCGATTTGATGCTGCCCGTGCTGGATGGTTTAAGCCTGATCGAATCTTTGCGAAAGGACAAAATCAAAACGCCTGTCATTATTTTAAGCGCCAAGAGAAGTGTGGATGACCGTATCAGAGGGTTAGAGAGAGGGGGCGACGATTATTTGGTCAAGCCTTTCATATTTGTTGAATTACTTGCACGTCTGCATGCTCTGATTCGTCGCACCAGTGGCGTCTTGGAGCCGACCAGTCTGTCGTACGCCGATCTGAGTATGGACCTGCTGAAAAGACAAGTGGTACGATCCGGAGAGGTGATAGAGTTGCAACCCCGAGAATTCGCCCTGTTGGAATATTTACTGCGCAACGCCGAGAGAGTGCTTTCGAAAACTTTAATTTTGGAACGTATATGGGATTACCGTTTCGATCCTCAGACCAACGTAATCGATGTTCTGGTCTCTCGCTTGCGCAGCAAAGTCGACCGGGATTTCCCCTACAAACTTATTCACACTATCCGTGGCGTCGGTTATGTCCTTAAAATATCTGCTTAAATCATCAAAAAGCATCAAATTAAAGTTAACCATATTGTATTCAGGACTTTTTCTTTTCAGTTCACTTCTGTTGTTTGCCGCCACCTATTTTTCCATCGCTTCGACCTTGACCCGCCATGATCATGAAATGCTGCTGACAGAACTCAGGGAGTTGGCAGCCGAATTTACCAGTGGCGGTTTGGAGGCCATCGAAAGGATGCTTGAGGTGAAACGCAAATTCCATCGGCAACATCCATTTCTGGTACGTGTTGCCAATACCGAGAATCGTACCGTAAATATTTACTTACCTGCGCCGTGGACGGAATTTAATACAAATAAACTGGAAGAAATAGTTCCAGCGGCACAACCGCAATGGCTCAATCTCCCTGCAATAGGGGGTAGCCATTATCTCGATGTGACTTCACTCCGCCTAAGCAATGGTTACTGGCTGCAGGTGGGGATGAGCAGTGAGGAAAGGGATAAAATCCTCCATCGACTTCGCTCCACGTTCTGGATAGTGCTCGGCCCGATGGTGATACTCGGATTCATCTGCGGATGGATACTTGCTTATAATGTTTTACGGCCCCTACGTAATCTACTTTTCTCTGTAAAATCGGTACAAACTGGTGTTATGGATGCCTCTGTGCCAGTGCGCGGGGTCGATGATGAATTGGATGAGTTAGCCATTCATTTCAACAAAATGCTGGATAAAATTGCGTCTGTGCTGCAGGCGATGAAGGACTGTGTGGACAATGTCGCCCATGATCTGCGGACTCCAGTGACACGGTTGCGCAACCTGGCTGAAAATGCTCTCCAAACGCCCCACGACGCAGCCAGTCAGCATGTGGCGCTTGCTTCCTGCGCCGAAGAGTCTGAACGTATCAACGTAATGCTCAACATTTTGCTTGATATTTCGGAGGCGGAATCGGGGGCTATGCAGCTTGATTACCAAAATATTGAAATCAACCGATTGGTGCAAGACATAGTGGATGCGTATAACTTGATAGCTGATGAGAAATCGATTCAGATCAAGATAAACGGTGACTGCATGTTAAAGGCCACGATAGATCCGAACCGAATGAGTCAAGTTCTGGCGAATTTGATGGATAATGCCATAAAATACACTCCCGTCGGTGGAAAGGTGGATGTCGATTATTATATCCAAAATGATCGTGTGGTTATTTGTATCCAGGATGATGGTATAGGCATCGACCCCGAAGAATTGCCCCGGATTTGGGATCGACTCTACCGGGGAAGGCAAAGCCGGAGCCAAAGAGGGCTCGGCCTTGGATTAAGTCAGGTGAAGGCTATCATCTTAGCCCACCAGGGCAGCATCCATGTTGCCAGTGAATTCGGCAAGGGTTCTGCCTTCACAATCTCCCTCCCAGCGGCGATTTGGTACTTGCCTTCCATTCGATGAGAGAAACCGCTATCTGAGAAGTGGCTCCGGTTGAACTTGCAACATAATATCAAGCGGAGATTCCATTCAAGAAATCGCGGATTGTCCTATTTTCAAGAACCTTTAAAGGAAGAATGTCTTAACAAAGTGGTGTTATGAAGAGATGTAAAATAGGTCTCTGGAGAGTGATCATTTTGCTCGCGGCGGTGTTTTTCACTGGGCAGGCACTTGGTAATAATGAAATCGACCGTGTCGCTCAATGTACCTGCAGCCATACCCGTCTGGTATGGCTGCAGGATCACGGAAACGGCGCGGACAGCCTGGCCGAGGGCAAGAATCTCATGCTCTACGGCTACGATTCCCGGGACGGCCGTGGCGAACGGCCGCTCCTGTCCCAGGCCGACAACTGGTTCGTGCCGCTCATTACCCCCGATGGCAACCAGGTGATCGTCAGCAATCGAGCTAAGAGGCAGATGTACTTGGTGGAGTGGGAGGGCGGCAAAGTGAGGGATCTGGGCGACGGCGTCGCCGTGGCGGTGTGGCAGGACCCGACACCGAGTCTCTTGCTGCGGCGGACCACGACCTGGGTTTACTGCCTGTCTGGCCAGCAGCCGGAAAACAAGTACGGCTCAGGGCAGCCGCTGTACCGGTTCCGGCTCGACAACCCAAAGAAGAAGGAGCTGCTCTGGGACAAGACCAATCTCAACTGGTCGAACATCCAGCTGTCGCGTGACGGCGAGCTGATGGGCGGACTTTTCCCCTGGCCGGATGGGGGCGTGCTGTGGCTAAAAGACAAGCGTTTCCAGCGGCTGGGTAAGGGCTGCTGGACCTCGCTCAGCCCCGACAATTCCAAGCTCCTGTGGATCTTCGACGGCCTGCACCGCAATTTACAGATGCACGATGTCCAGGCCGGCAAGAGCTGGAATATCCCGCTCAACGGAGCGCCGGGCATCGGCGGCTACGAGGTCTATCATCCGCGATGGAGCAATCATGCCCGCTACTTCGTCCTTACCGGCCCGTATATGAAGGGGGAGGAAGGCAACAAGATCGGCGGAGGCGGCGAAAAGGTCGAAATCTATATCGGCCGCTTCGACGAGCGGGCGCTAAAAATCGAGGACTGGTTGAAGGTGACCGCCAACGATCGGGCCGATTTCTTTCCCGACCTGTGGGTCGAGGGCGGCGGAGAGGCGACGATTGCTGGGAACGTGGCCGAAACTGAGGGGCCGGCCGAGGCCGTATGGCCTGCCTCAAGGGACCGTCTGGTCTTTGTCTGGGAGAATATGAAGGTCGCTAACCAGCTGGACGAAAAGAGCCCGGTGGGCTTTTTCCAGAGCAACATCGACTTGCGAGGTGCGGCCCTGTACACCAGCAACCTGCAGCTCTCGACCCGGGGCGGCTGGGGTGAGACCGGGGAGGCGGGCGGGAAAATCGGCGCGGCCCTGGCCAAAAGCGGCCAGGCTGCCGTGGAATTGACGCTCACTTCGCAAGAGGGGCAGCAGGGCAGGATTGTTTCTCTTACCGCTGGCGAAAATCACGGGCTGGTCGTGGCCCAACAAGGTGGCGATCTCCTGATCCATCCGGGCGTGGGCGAGCGGCTCAGCTGGCCTGGAGTGCTCCTCGCCGGGCAGCCACAGCACCTCGTCCTCAATATCACCGGAGAGGGCGCGGAGCTTTTTATTGACGGCAGGAGCCTTGGTAAAAAAACAGGCAGGTTCAGTTTTTCCGAGGTCATCGATACCCTCCGCTTTGGCGATCCGGCGGGAGGCTGGCACGGCATCCTGGAGGGTCTCGCCCTCTACGACCAGCCGCTTGCAGAGCGTAAGATCGCCTCCCATAACCGCCTGGCCGGGGAACGGAGCAGCCGCCACGCCAAGGCGGCCGAAAGGCTGGTGGTCGAGGGCAGGCTCGACCAGACCACGGAGATCCCGGCCCCCGACTCCCTCGGCGCCTATCGGAGGGCGCTCGTCGTCAACACCTACTCGGTCGACCGAATCGAGCGCGGCAAATACCCGCATGAGAGAGTCCTCGTGGCGGAATGGGCGATCCTCGACCGTACCCTGATCAAGAACTATGACCAGGCAGGAGCCCCTGAGCGACTGATCCTGGAAAAATTCGTCGATCACCCAGAAATGGAAGGGGAGCGCCAGATGATGGATATCTTTGAGCCTGACCTTGAAATGTACTACAGGCTACCCAGCCCCTAACTGATCAAAATTCCTCATTGAATCATTACACCGGAACAAAGCAGTTGACACATTGTGGCACACAAATTACTATATGAACATACGATCATATATAGAGGTGATTTTATGAATGAACTGCAAGACTACAACGACGTTTGCGAGCAATTATGCGTACATGACCGGATTGTTTGCCTGGCGAGAGCTGATATGCTCCTTGACGAAGATGTGAGACAAATTGCTGAAACCTTCAAAATTCTCGGAGATACCACGAGAATCAAAATTATGCATGCCCTTTCCAAAAGAGAGCTTTGTGTCTGTGACATTGCTGCCATAGTTGATATAGGCCAATCGGCGGTATCTCATCAGCTCCGTCTGCTGCGTGGGGCACGACTGGTAAGATACCGTAAGGAAGGAAAAATGGTTTGGTATTCACTTGACGATGAGCATATTTCCATGCTTTTAGCCAAGGGGATAGAACACGTTAAGTGCGGGTAAATTCAATGAAACTCCAATATTACAAGGAAATTGTGGATAACGGATTGGACAGGCCGCATTGCAGGGAAGCATGCTGTTCATCTAAGGGTGAAGCGGTCATCCAAGAAAGCTGCACTTGTCCAAGTTGTACAGCAGCGATCGACGGTCTTCTCAATAAAATCGAAGAGGGATTCCGGAGAACGGTTTTTCGCGTCTCAGGCATGGATTGCGGCGACTGCGCTGCAAAACTCGAAAAAAGACTCGCCTCTATGTCGGGCGTGAGATCGGCGATTATCAACTTTGGTGCAGGAAAGTTGACAATCGATCACGCCATCGCAGATTACGCTATTGTGCAAGCGGTAAAACATGCAGGTTATGGAGCGATAAAGGAAGCTGACGCTCGTCATCAGCCGGTCACGGAAACCATCTGGTGGAAAAATGCTCGTACTCTCTCCACCCTCATCTCCGGAATATTGCTTGCAATCGCAACTACACTAGATTGGTTCGGGACCACAGGGAACATAGTTGTTTTGTTATATGCCCTCACTGCCGTCATAGGTGGATTCCACGCAGCAAAAAGTGGATTGTATTCTCTCCGTTCATTATCGCTCGATATGAATTTCCTGATGACTGTCGCCATAATCGGTGCAGCCGCCATAGGCGAATGGAGTGAGGGCGCTGCAGTCGCTTTTCTGTTTTCTTTCGGCAACACACTGCAGGCTTACACCTTGGATAAAACAAGGCAATCCATCCGGTCGTTGATGGAACTTGCTCCATCGGAGGCTTTAGTGAAGAGGGGTAAAGAGGAAAAACGTTTGCCCGTCGAGGACATTGTGATAGGCGATATCGTGATTGTCAAACCCGGTGAACGAATCGGGATGGATGGCATTGTCCTCAGTGGCATTTCAGCGGTAGATCAGGCCACTATCACCGGTGAATCTATCCCTGTGGAAAAAATAGCAGGTGATACTGTTTATGCCGGTACCATGAACGTACATGGAGCTCTGGAGATAACCGTTACGAAGAATGCCGACAATTCAACCCTGGCCAAAATCTCACATCTTGTGGAAGAGGCCCAGGCACAGAAAGCCCCTTCGCAACAGTTTGTCGATGTATTTGCAAAGTATTATACTCCCCTTGTTCTTATGGCTGCCGTCGGTGTTATTGTTCTGCCAACGCTGTTTTTTAATCAGCCTTTTGCCCCATGGTTTTATAATGGACTTGTTTTGCTAGTAATATCATGTCCTTGCGCTCTGGTTATTTCGACCCCGGTCTCTATCGTCTCCGCTATCGGCAATGCTTCCCGACGCGGTGTTCTCATTAAAGGGGGCGCATATCTGGAACAAATGGGCTCAGTCAATGCCATCGCCTTTGATAAAACCGGGACTTTAACGCATGGTCGACCGGTGGTGACGGATATCGTTGCGACGAATGGTTTCTCCGAAGCCGAATTTTTAGAAATGGCCGCGGGGATCGAAAAATGGTCTGAACATCCCGTGGCCCATGCTGTCGTTGAAAGAGCTAAGGGGCTCGAACTTAAGGCTGCGACACATTTCAAAGCATTGGTCGGACGCGGTGCCCAGGCGGAGATCGATGGCCAACTGATATACATAGGCAATCTTCGTTTATTCGAAGACCTCGGTTATAATTTGACCCAGCATGGGAAAACACTCGCGGATTTTGAGCGACAAGGCAAAACTGTCATGTTGGTGGGTGCGCAAAATCGTATTTTTGGCCTGATTGCTGTAGCCGACACGTTACGTGAGGATAGCGGAAAAGCGATAACGGCGCTGCATAAAGCGGGGATGAAGCATGTCGCGATGCTGACTGGCGACAACAGCCGAGTAGCCGGCGCGATAGCCCAGAAACTGGATCTCGATACTTTTTATAGTGAGCTATTGCCTGAGGGTAAAGTCTCAACAATCAAGACAATGGTTCGCGACTACGGCAAGGTGGTTATGGTCGGCGACGGGGTGAACGATGCCCCGGCAATGGCAGTGGCCACGGTCGGTGTGGCTATGGGTGTGGCAGGGTCGGATGTGGCTCTGGAAACTGCGGATGTGGCGCTGATGAATGATGATCTCAGCAAGTTATCCTATATCATCAAGCTGAGCCGCAAAACCGTGGCTATCATTAAACAGAATATTGCTTTCTCCATTTCGATCAAGGCAGTCTTCCTGTTATTGCTTTTTCTTGGCATGGCGAACCTTTGGCTTGCCGTGCTGGCCGATATGGGGGCTTCTCTCCTGGTAACATTGAATGGCATGAGACTGATGCGCCGATTACGGTGAGCTTAATTTAATTAAAGCCGAGAGATGGATCTTGAACATGACGAAGATACACAAAAAGGTTTGCAAAGATTGATCCTGGTCTGCTTTCGGCTGTTTTGACAACGACAAGATCAGGGTGGATCATTTATGTCGTCGATAAGCGGTCTAAAGTCCGGTAGTAAATCAATGGGGACTCAAAGTGTAAGCCAACCGGGCGCCGATGACAATTTTCACCGAAAGTGGAACTCGCAGATCTTTCGATGCCGGTAAAGGGCATAAGTATTATCTTTAAGAGATTTTGCCCATCGTACGAGAATAGGCTCCTATTTTGAAACGGAGTTAGTCTGTACGATATTGTATTTTTTAATTTTATTATTCAGCGTCGTTCTGGTGATATTAAGCAGTTTCGCAGCCTCACTCTTGTTTCCCAATGTCTTTTGAAGAGTTTGAATAATAGCTTCTTTCTCAATTTCCTCCAGAGGCAATCCCGCCATTCCTTTCAAACGGTCATCATGCAGTATATCATTTGCTTCAAGTGTTTTCGTAAGAGCGGGGGGCAACTCACGCTCTGTGATATAGTTGCCGGCGCATAACACAACAGCACGTTCGATCGCATTTTCCAGCTCACGGACATTTCCAGGCCAGTCATGTCGTATCAGGCAATCCATCGCCAGCGGGGTAAAATCTACGATGCTTTTTCTGTTTTTTTCCGCAAGTTGCACAAGGAAATATTTGGCTAAAAGTGGTATATCATCCGAGCGTTCTCGAAGCGTAGGCACCTCCAAGGCAACGACGTTCAGTCTGTAGTAGAGATCTTCCCGGAACCTGCCTTCTTGAACACCGGCAAGCAGATCCTTATTGGTGGCTGCAATAATCCGCACATCTGCATACAAAACGGTATCACTGCCGAGCCGCTGAATTTCCCGTTCCTGAATGGCGCGCAATAATTTCGCCTGCATGGGCAAGGGGACTTCTCCGACCTCATCAAGAAAGATCGTTCCCTTGTTGGCCTGCATAAAACGGCCGTCACGGCGTTTGTCCGCCCCGGTGAATGCCCCTTTCTCATGGCCGAATAACTCGGATTCCAGAAGTGTTTCGGTAAGGGCTGCGCAGTTGACCGAGACAAGGGGCTTTTTGTTTCTCTTGCTGCAGCCGTGGATTGCTTTGGCGATAAGCTCTTTACCGGTTCCACTCTCCCCAAGAATCAGTACGGTGGCTTCAGAAGGGGCAATGGTTTGAATCATCTTCTTCATCTCCTTTATCGGTATGCTCGATCCTCTTATCGAGGAAAGAGCATCACTCGTTGAAAGAAGTAGTCTGAGTGATTGATTTTCCCGGCTCAATTGCTGATGTTCCAGGGATCTCTCAAGGGTCAGCTGCAGTTCGTCAAAATTCAGCGGTTTCGTCAAATAATCGTAGGCTCCGAGTTTCATGGCCTGAACCGCCATATCAACAGAAGAATAGGCGGTCATTATGATAATCGGGATGGAAGGATTGATGGTCTTGATTTCGTTCAAGGCTTCAATGCCGCCGACATGAGCCATGCGAACATCCATCAGAATGCAGTCAAAGGGCTTGTCTTGAACTTGAGAGATGGCATCCGAACCATCCTCGACTCCAAAGGTCTGATACCCCCAGCCTTTCAGTACTGTCCTGAGCATCGATAGATGCGCTTTGTCGTCGTCGACGATGAGAATTTCACCATTCATAGAGATGCCGGTCTTGTGTTTTTTGGTAGATGAAGTGTGATTTCGGTCCCTTTTCCCTCTTCAGAAAAAACGCTTATCTCTCCTCCATGGGCTTCGATTATCTTTTGGACAATGGCCATGCCCAACCCGGTACCTGTCGTCTTCGTGGTAAAGTATGGATTGAATATCTGCTTCCTGGTTTCCTCCGACATGCCGCAGCCCGTGTCGGTTATGGTGATGTCTATACAATCCTTTCCAGGTACAACCTTCGTGCTCAGGAGGCCGCCGTCCGGCATTGCCTGAAGACTGTTGATATATATATTCACCAGGACTTGAACAAAACGGTCGGGGTCGACAACAAAGCTCTTCAGGTCATCCGCGATATCCAGTGAGATTTCTGTTTTTGCATGCCGGTTCGAGTCGGGTTGGATAAGCCGCAGAGTGGTATCAAAAACCGATTGAATATCGACCTCTTTCGGTTTTATATCGGATGGTCTTGAAATTTCGAGCAGTTCCGTTATTACCCGATTGAGCCGTTCGGTCTCATTGACCAGCATTTCGGCGGCCACCCTGTTTTCGCTCTCTTCGCCAAAGAGGCTTTTGAAGTACGTTGCGTACCCTTTTATCGAACTCAACGGATTTCTCACCTCGTGGGCTACCCCGGCAGCAAGGTTGCCGATTACCGCCAGCTTTTCTTTTCTCTGTATTTCAGATTGCAGTTGCTTGATTTGCGTCAGATCCTTCAAGAGATACATCCTTCCTACAAAAATCCCATCTTCCGTCACGACCTCGGTCGCTATGACGAAGGCGGATATCGTTTTCCCATCTTTTTGCGGAATCTCGACTTCATTTTCAAGGACCGTACCTTTGAGAGTCGTAGAGAGGTTCATGGAACCGATCGTCGCGGAAAGTATGTCGGAAGAGTTGCGGCCAATTGATCCTTGCGCGTCGATGCCAAGGAGCGTTCCGGCAATCTCGTTGATGTAGTGTATCCTCAGATCATTGTCCGTCAGAATCACCCCTTCAGGCAGATTGTTGATCATCTCTGAAGATATGGCGCTTATGTTGCTCAACAGTTTCCTTGATCGAGTATGGCTTTGAGCCCAGAAGAGAGAGACAACGCCTGCCATCCCAAGTAAAAACAGAATACTCGAGATGACAATAATGAGCTTGATATCTTCGTTCATGGCGTCCTCGAAAGAGGTCGTATCCATGCCGATAACGATTACCGGCCGATTCTCCGGATGAAGCAGTTTTTCTCCCTGCAATCCACGCAGCCACTCAGGTTCAGACGAAATGCCCATCCTGGTCCACATCATCTGCCTTCTGTGTTGCATCATTTGCATCATATGCGAGTTGGCCGGGTTGGGAAGCACGGGCAGGAAAAGTTTACACTTCAAACGCTGCAAGCGGCTCACCGCTGACTGTACGCCATTTAACCTCTTTATCCGCCTCAAGAGCCTTCATGCTCTTTGCGTCGAGAAATGTCCGGCCG
The DNA here is from genome assembly GCA_000961725.1 of Desulfobulbaceae bacterium BRH_c16a. Lineage (GTDB taxonomy): Bacteria > Desulfobacterota > Desulfobulbia > Desulfobulbales > Desulfocapsaceae > Desulforhopalus_A. The sequence goes on along the minus strand of LADS01000056.1, from coordinate 58,193 downwards.
GTCTCGTCCGATTCACTGTGAGCGATAATTTCCCCGGTCGGATCGACAATAGCGATATAGAGAATATCCGGTTGTTCGGCAGTTTCCTTTATTAATGTATCGAGACGGGGTAGCGTGCCGAACGCCCCCATCATCCCCGTCCGCGCGCCCGCCTCAAAAGCACGAATGAGAGTTGCTCCTTTCTCACTTAAAAAAGTGGCCATATATCGCCGCTCCCGATTGTAGTTCATGGTAGCCAGACCAATCACCACGATCGCAAGAATCACACTCATGCCTATTACCAACCAAGCGGAAGCGTTACCAAAATATCGGCGATTGCGTTGAAACATGTTGTTTCCCTTTTGCTTACTCCAAGTCATAGTGTTTAATTTTAAATCACCACTCTGTCGCAGTGTACACTTTTTAATCACCAGTTGGATGTTTTACAAGGCGACTTTCATGGAGATGAATAACGAATACAAATAACTATTTGTATATAATAACTATTTATTTCTTTCTCCTCTTTGGCACGATTGATCGTCTACAAAACAAGTAAAGCGACAACTAAGTCGTACCACAAAAACAGGAGGTAGTTATTATGAAAGGTAAAATGATCGCAGCAGTAGCAACCGTAGCCATCGTCGTTGGTTTCTCGGCAATGAACGTCTCGGCATGGGGCTGGGGCAATGGGGGGCATATGATGGGATATGGCGCAATGTACGGAACCGGTGCCACCGATGCCGCAAACCAGAAATTTCTTGACGAAACAAGGGAATCCCGTGCACAAGTTGCAGCAGATCGGGTTGAACTCGACGCCCTGGTGGCAGGCCCGAATCCTGACAGCAAGCGGGTACGTGAGTTATCGGAAAATATTGCGGCCAATCAGCTTGCACTCCAGGAAAAGGCGAACACCTACGGATGGAATGGTGGCCCGGCTAATAGACATTCCATGAGAGGCTCCGGCATGGGCTATGGTGGCTACGGTGGCTACGGTCCGTGTATGTGGTAAGATACAGACAAGCGATATCTGGAGGGGAATTCCCCCTCCAGGTGTTCATTTGAAGGAGAAATGATTATGTGGAACTGTGGTAATTGGGGAGCGGGACTGCCTTTTGGTCTTGGAAATTTTTTTATGGGCATCGGACCCCTTGGCGGACTGCTGGGATTGCTGCTCTTCCTCCTGCTAGTCTATGTCATGATCAAATTAACTATTTCAATGGTTCCGAAGCCAAATGGTGCAACCGACAAGCACGACTCCCTGGATATCCTGAAAAATAGATTTGCAAAAGGAGAAATTACCCAGGAAGAGTATCACCGCATGAGAAAGATTTTAATGAGTTAATCCGGCATCACAAACTCGGATTTTCCCGCCACAACAGTAGTTAAGCTTACCACATTAAAGGTACAATTTCCTAGACTCTTCTCTGGTTGTACCTTCCTACTGTATTCAGGAAGTTCTGCTTTTCCAGAATCCTAACAACAAAAAAGGAGTCGGAGATAAGAGCTTATCCATGAACATCTTAACCTCAGTCGTCAGAGGTCATAGCTGAGCTTCCTGATCATTTTTGTTTTTGAGAAAAGCCAAACATCACACCAGAAAAGGAGTAATCGGCTCTTTTGTAAATTCGAAATTATCTCAGAAGAAATGGCAGGTTATGGAGCATTTGGGGATCTTGCTTTTCCCTTGCCATTATCCGAGATGACATCCTCGATACGTAACAGAACAGGTTGATTCCAAGAATCAACATATTCAAAAGAATCGTAACCGGTATAACAGAGATCAAACTTCGAGAATTCCCCGTCCCTGCTCTCTCAGTTCCTCAATTTTTGTTCCAGTATTCAATGTAGGCGAGATAAGCCTTTTTGCTGGTCAAAAATGGAATGTGTTGTTCGACGTTCAATTTATATGCTACCAAATTCTTGACACCCATACTGCGAGCCTTTTCCATTCTGTGGTTCCCGTCGATTAAGTTGTATCGTCCAGGAGAGATTTCCGCCAATATTACCGGTGTGGAAATATCAGTTGAATCCACATGGGATTCGTTGATTAAAGAAAAATCATTTGGAAAATCGAGTACCTCTACATCTTCAACGGTGATGCCGTCGGGAGTTGTTTGAATACGTTCGAGAATTTTTGTGATATTAAACTCAAAAATACCATTTGGATACAATTCATCACCGATGTCAGCGGGGCACGGCGTGAAATCATTATCGACCTTCAGAAATTTTTTCATAGGTTGGATGTTCTGAGAGGACCTTACCCTGTTAGCCTCCATCTCTCACGGTAAGAAATAAATGTATCGAAAATTGAACATATCACACCAATATATTTGAATATATTCAATTTTTGAATATGATCGGCATTAGATCACCGAAATCATTTTTCATCAACCATAGGTGAAATCACATGACACTTACCAAAGCAGATCTTGTTCAGCAAGTATACAAAAATCATGATAACCTGACGAAAACCCAGGCTGTCGATGCGGTAGAGGCATTTTTGAAATTTTCAAAAGAGACTCTAATCAGTGGATCAGATCTCCTGTTGAGTGGATTTGGAAAATTTAATGTCAGGGATATGTCCCGGTTTGTATTTTAAGACTGTGCCAAGGAGCATTGTCAGTCGCTTGTTGCTTATCATTGGCAACAGCTTTCGTTGTCAATTGTAATGGACCATCACATACCCTCGGTCAGAGCCTTTAACTTTTCTCAGACTGTTGCTGGCATTGCTGGCATAGAAAACCTTTAATTGACCTCGTGTCCTACCCATAAAACTTCGCCAATCATGCTGAAGTTTCCTGTGTCAACGATGTATGGTGGATAAAGTATCGAATTTTCACTTGTCACAATTAATGTAGTTCCTTGGAGCGATAGCCTTTTAACCTTGACGGTACGATTTTCACGAAACGCATATGCTTTACCATCAATAATGTCGGTGATATTATTTTTTGATAAATTAACCAGGACAACATCTCCATTATATAAAAGAGGTTTCATAGAATTACCTATAACCTCAAATAGTGCCATTTGATCAGGATTTCCATATTTCATCAGGAAGTTTTTGTGGAACATCATGTCTGATTCAACAAGGTCTGTATCTGGAAAAGTACCTTGGTCGACTGGTAGCTGTGCTGCAAATTTGGGAACAGAAATAAAATTTGCTGTGTTTTGAGGAGTTGCATAATCAGGTCGTTTTGTTTTGGTACCTGAGAATTTTGAGGACGAAGTGGCGTCACTAATTGATTCGGAAAGGTCTTGTTTTGTAGAATTCACAAAAGGTGGATAAAATTTCTCGGGAGGATTCCCTCTGAGTATCCATTGACCGAGCTCTAGCAGCTTTTCATAATTCCAACCAAGTTGATCTGCAATCCTTCTTCGCGTAGATTCACTTCCTTGTCTCCTTCCATTTATATAATTATTCAGAGTGGTTGTTCCAATATTCAGCTTTTTGGCTATCGCGTTTTGCTTTATTCCTTTGGTGGATAAGATATGCATGGTTGCGATGCTGAAAATTTCCATTATGTCAGATTTGTGATTTTCCATTTGCGCATTATACGCATTCTGCGGATAAAAATAAACAACCAATGTGAAGATTTATATTTACAATAAATTCACAATACGTGTATAAGTGTGCCTGCATCACGTTAAATGTACATTTTTTGTGGATTAACCGGTTGTGTGTTCACGTTATGTAGATGATTTGGCATGTCCCCGCAAATGATAAGTGATCTGCGCTTGGGGCGACGATTGCTTTCGAAAACAAAGGCTAAAGATTTGTCACTAAAAATACAAATACCGTTTGAGACGTTAACGTTATCAACTGGAGAATCACTTTATCAACGGCTTTCACAAGCATATTTGAAGTCGTATCTCACCGAGAGTGAGGATGAAGCATGAATGGAATCTATCTCAATCGAATACCTGGAGAACAGCAGTATCTTGGGTGTGGAAAACGAGTTGTGCTCAAGCTGATGTGTGATGGGATGCCACGAATAGAAATTAATAGCCGTACGGTTTTGTTGCGATCCTCGAAGGTTGATGAGTTTTTAGATAAATACAGAGAGATACCGGATCCTAAGTTGATTGAACGGTTGATGGAACTCAGGTAATCGAAATGTGTTCTGTTAACCCAAATAAACAAAACATCTGGCCACTGGCTCAATCTTGGGTGAGCGCAAACAGGGTGTTGATATGGTGCATAGCCGCACCATATTATCGGTACATGTCATGTGATTCAAGAGACTTGGCGGGAGAGGCCCAGCTTGCTGTGTATCAGGTGATCTCAGTTTTAATCGATCAAAACAAGGACTTGTCCTTAACTAGCCAGTATTTCCGTATTGTTTTTGGTACCAGATGTATCCAGCTGGCCGCTGGTGTTGCCTTAGCTAACGAGCAACAGGCGAGCATGGCAATTCAAAACGAACAATCCCCGGACCTGAATGAATGTTGCGAGCTGGATGACGCAGTCATTGCCGTGACATTGTCTGCACTGACTAGCCGACAAAGGCTTCTTTCCCTGTGGATTCTCTCACAGCCAAGACCCGTCAGTTTTAACACGATTGCCAACCATTTTGGGATTCATATCCAATCGGCCAGAAAAATTTTATCAAACGCTATCAAAAGAATAGAGGGCTATGGAAATCAAAGAATATGCGAAGACCTCTAAAATTCCGCTGAAAACACTCCGCTGGATGAAAAGGACAAAAACAATAAGCGATCCTCTCTTGGATGAAGATTTAATCGGTATGAAATTGCTGGAAAATCTTTGGGGGCTGCATGATTTCTTGAGACCTCAGTTGAGTCAGAAAAACATAAAATATAGAAAAGCACTCATTGACACCTGTGACTTGGAAACAAAATGGGAACGCTATGCGTATTCCAGGTTCATGAACCTGGAGCCAAACAAACGACTTTTTATGAATAATCTGATAGTAGAAATTGAATTTACCTATCGATTTAAGCTGTCAATTTTTGAAATCAAAAAACTTTATCGAGTACGAAAGAGAGCCCATCGAGCCAAAGAAAGACAAATGAAAAAAGAGCTGAATGAAGAGCAAAATCAGGGCATGGAAATGTCAAATAATGACCTCGAAAAAAGTGAACCGGAAATTGCAAAATGACCATGAAAATAATGCGACAAAACATAATCAAAGAGAAAGAAACAGTAGTTTCTTTAATGCGACAGAAATGATGAATCGGGCCAGAAAACAAATTCAAAAATTCATTCTGATTTCAGGAGGATTTTTCATGTTCACCAGTTCCGTTTCCAATCCGGTTTGGGGGCTTGAAATCCGACAGGATTTTTTCAGCTATGCACCTGCCATAAACACACCTGTACAAATTCCATTCCACCAAACTTTCATCATTGCCAGCCTACCATCTTTTTACGCTCGACCAGAAAGCCGTCCGTTCCCTGTGGTTTATTTTGACCTGGGCAGCGCAAGGTTATCCCCGGATGCCGGCAACAAGCTCCTGATGGAGTTGCAAGATTGTTGTGCCACCTGTCCTCTGTATCTCACCGGCTACACCTGTTCGATTGGAATCGAAAACCAGAACCTCAAACTTTCCAGGTATCGAGCCGAGGCTGTTGCTACCATGCTTCGGAGAAATGGTTTCAAAGTGGCTTCGGCGGAGGGAAAAGGGATGATTTACGGGAGCACCCCGGAAAGCAATCGAAGGGTAGAGATAAAACTAACTAAAAACTGAAAAGCACAAGCTCGTGCAACAACAGCAACAAAAGGAAATGTCATCATGAAAAAAGTAACTTTTTTTGCCATTTTAACCGTTTTACTGCTCCAGACAGTCAGTGTCTTCGCTATGACAACTCCGGCGGCTGGTTCGTTTGCCTTTGACTTGTACGATATTGCGGTAACTCAGATTTTGCTTGGCCCTATTGGATTTGTCGCTGGTGTTGCTTCTATGGTTTTTGCGGCCATCCTTGCTATCCGGCAGATGATTCTTCCTGCGGCAGGCGTTGTCCTTGGGGGTGCATTTCTGCTGTCCGCTGATACCGTTGTGCAGTCTATCGGCGCTGTAATCGTTTAACGAGGAGGCCATAAGCAATGATTGCCAGAAAGTTTCCGCAATATCTATCTAAACCGTTTCAAGTGCTGTGGTTTGAGGTGGATGAGTTGGTCTTGTTCCTCTTCTTCCTTACACTGTCATTGCTCTACGGCAAGTTAATGTGGCTTATCTTCTTGGTATTTCAGTATTCCTACACCAAAATCAAACGATCTCAGGCACGGGGATTCTTGAAGCATGTCCTTTATGTCTTTGGCCTGCTCAAGATGAACAACTATCCCGACTATTTCCAGCAGGAGTTTAACGAGTGAAAGCAGACATTTTCGTACAAAAAACCAGTAATTTATTCGTTGAAAACCGACTGCTTAAATTTGCTGTCGGGGCAATAGCCGTAGCCGTCTGCTTCAATTCCCTTATGGTGTATAGGGCTGTTAAATATCAACGTGTTGTGCTGATTCCACCCGCTATGACCGGCACAATTGAGTTCGTTCAGGGCAAGCCTACCGAGGGTTACATCAAGGATATGAGCAGAAAGATTGTCAACCTTGCAACTACCTACTCCCCACCCACGGCAAGAGGGCAGTTTAATGATCTGCTCTCTCTCTACACCTCCGAAGCCTATCCAGAAGCCTCGAAAAGCTGGTACTCCTTGGCGGGTCGTATTGAAGAATCGCAAGTAAGTTCGTCATTTTACATGGAGAAAATCACAATAAGCGAAGGCACTATAGAGATGTTTGGGAATTTAGTGCAGTTTGCTGGAGATACAAAACTCGAAAAGGCCGCCAAAACCTTTGTGGTCGCGTATCGCATCCGTGACGGTCGTTTTGAGATTAGCGAGTTCAAGGAGAAGAATCTCAGAGCAGACATAGACGCACAGAAAGCAGAAAGAGAAACAGAAGAACAGCTCAAAAAAAGAGCAGATGCAAAAATGAAGATGGACAAACACGCAGAGGTGGAAACGAAATGAAGATAATTATTCAGATAAGCCTGTGCCTGCTATTGGCTGCCTCCTCGGTCCAAGCAGAAGAAGCACCGGCTCCACCCGCTGATCTGAAAGACCAGCCCTCTGTTCTTCTACCACAAGCCGTGCAGTCCCCGGTTATAAGGGAGCCAGAACCCCTGAAAATTTCAACTATGACCAATGACCATTTTGACAACCCTACGACTGTCGAATTCATTTCCCCGGATATGCCAAGCATCGTGCAGTTGTCCAATCGTGACATCAACCGGATTGTCTGTTCCGGGCCGATGAGTGATTTGATTTACTCGGAAGAAAAGGGCGTAACTGGTCATTTTTCCGGCAATAGTGCCTTTATCAAATTCAAGGCCGAGGAGTTAGACGGACTGCTAACCTATGCTGAGACACCCAGCGAGTTATTTATTGTCTGCAATGGGGCAGTTTATACCCTGATTGCGGAACCTCACCCAACCTCATCTGTAACCCTGCATCTGGCCGCACCAGCAAAGGATGTTTTCAAAAAGAATATCGACCATTACAAAAACATGCCTTTGGAAAAACAGGTCTTGCAAATCATCAAGGAAGGTTATGAAGGCGGCTATCCATCCAGCTACAAGGTTTCAAATGCGGACACTCTGATTCCCCTCTGTGGTGATCTCAGCGTCAACCTTATGCAGACCGTAGATGTAGAAGGAGTTGGATTGCGATTGAAGCAATTCAAGGTGGCCTCTACCAAGGATGAAACAATGGAATTGAAGGAGAAAACCTTTCTGTCACTTTTTATCAGTGAAGCCATCCTAGCCGTGGCAATAGAAGATCAGGTTTTGAACACCGGCGAGGCGACCCGGGTGTTTGTGGTTGAAAAACGGGAGCAATCGCAATGACCCTAAAAGAAAAATTCAACAACCTGACACCACAAAATAAAAAGGTTTTAGTCTGGTCGATAGTCGGTCTCATTGTTCTGGGAATCGCTGTTACTGGTTATAATTCCCGCGCTAAAAAAAGGGTGGATGTTGCGGAGACAGAAAAAAACAGGACCATTCACCTTGACCCTGACATGATTGAAAAGACCATGCTCAAGGAACAGGGGCGGCAGATTGATGCTCTGAAAAAGGGCATGGCCGATCTGACAAAAAGCCAGACCGATTTTTTGGCTATTGAAGAGAGGAAAAAAAAAGATGCAGAAAGCAGCAAATTAGTTATCCCCACGCCTGAACAATTATCTGTTGGAAAACCTATACCTATACCTGTACTCGGTGCAAATGGAAAACAAGTTCTTGATGAACAGGGAATGCCTGTATTTTACAATAGTCAACCATCATTAGGCGGTCGTGATTTGGGGCCATCGCCTCAAGGGGGTGGCCGTGGCCGTGGAAACCAAAAGCAGGAAAGGAGGATCGTCGGCAAGATTTCAGTGATTTCAAACCAAGCCGCTGCTCTTCCCCAAGATGACGGTAAAAAAAAAGGTCGAACAGTCTATCTTCCTCCTTCCTTCATGGAGGCGAGACTTTTGACAGGTTTCGATGCTGCTACTTCGAGCGGTGCCAAGGGGGGCAACTCCGAACCTCTTTTGCTCCGTATCCAGACCCCGGCAGTGCTGCCAAATGACATCAAGGCCAACCTGTCCGGCTGTTTTGTTATTGCCGAGGCCGTAGGCAGGTTGGATAAAGAACGAGCAGATGTGCGCTTAGTCTCACTTTCATGTCTATCCAACGAAGGCAGTGCCATTATTGATACCCCTCTCAAAGGCTTTGTAACTGATTCCGACTCCAAGGTTGGCCTCTCTGGACGAGTAGTTTCCCGGATGGGCGCTGCAACTGCCAGGGCGATCATAGCCGGATTTTTTGGCGGGGCCGGCGACGCGTTAAAAGCGGCGGCCGCCACAACCTCAACTTCTGTCCTGGGAACAACCCAAATAATTGATTCTGCGCAACTCGGGAAGTACGCCATTGGTGGTGGACTATCAGAGGGAGCAAACACCCTGCAGAATTTTTACATGGAATTAGCAAAACAAACGACTCCGGTTATTGAAGTGGCTGCTACCAAGAAGGTTACGGTTATCGTCTCGGAAGGCAAAGAACTGGAGATTAAAGACTACAAAAGAGACGAATCGTTATGAAATTACAATATGTCATTCTGCCCTTATTGCTTCTGGTTCCCCTGTCAGGTTGTGGTGGGCTGGTAGGAGAGCTTGTCAATCCCTATGAGGAAAATTTCAAATGCCGCACCAGAGATGATGCCGGTAAGTGTATCGATACGTCATCCGCTTACAAGGAGGCCAGGTTCCCTGATGTTGATAATGCAAGCGAGACAAGCTGCACGAACGTAAGTGGTGACACTATTCCCTGTCCACCGGCAACAACCGCTGAGTCAGGTATAAGGACCAATATCAACCAGCTCACTGCTCAGAATAGCCGTTACAAGGCACTTACGGAACTCATGCAGGAACCGGACAAGCCTATGCTGGAACCACCCAAGGTCATGCGGGTACTGATGCTGCCGTACAAAGGAGAGAACGACGAACTGTTTATGACTCGCTATGTCTATTTGAAGCTGAAAGAATCTCAATGGGTGCTGACAGATATAAGTGAAAAGGCAAAGGCATTACAATGATAGACTTTTGTAAGCGGCTTCTCTACGGCAACACTGAATACCTGAAACACAGCGATATTGCCAAGCTGACCAGGCGGCATCCTTTTTCTGCCTTCCTGAACTATGTCGCTTACGATCAGGGGCATGAAATCTATGTGAATCAGGACAGCACGTTTGGGATAATATGGGAGTGTGCCCCGCTTACCTACGCAGGGGAAAAGGCCATGAACTCACTTGAGGGTATTTTCAGGGCGGGGATGCCTCATGGCACAATTATTCAGTTTATTTTGCATGCTGATTCCCACATAGAACCGATCATAGATGCGTATCGAAAAAGCCGGACCAGAACAGAACCGATAATTGTCACCAATACCGAACGAGTTACTGAATTTTTACTCGAAGGGAAAAAGGGGCTGGAGGCATGCAGCTTTATTCCAGTCAGAAATTTCCGGCTGTTTGTAGCGGTTAAAGTCCCCGGGGATGCGCCTGGTATGCCAAAACCAGAAGAATTGGGTGATAAAAAGAAGATTGCATCGTTACTCGACATCAAGCGGCAGATCAACGAGACATTGAGAGCTGCCCAGCTTTACCCGAGAAACCTGCAGCCAGGCAACCTTATGGAATGGTTGCGGCGCTTGCTCAATACCTACCCCAAGGATTATCCAGAGCATAACTTCAATTCCTACAGTCCTGATATTCCAATTCTGAAACAGATTATCAATGCGGATACCGTTATCAAGGAAGGGAGCGATTATATTCAGGCTGGAGATAAATACTGGTGTTGCACGACCCCAAAGAGCTTTCCCAAAGAAGTTGACCCGATGCAGACCAACTCTCTGTTTGGCGGGATATGGGGCATTGTCTCGGATGCTGACCAGATCAAGTCCGATTTTCTCTATTGCTTCAATATCGTCTTTCAGAAGGGGATAGATGTAACGATCCACGCCAAAACCAATCTTATGCTCAATCAGAAAGGAGTCGGTTCATTATCTACTTTGCTTTACCGTAAGCAAGCGGAACACGTAGAGGCCGCTGATGATCTGGAACACGGTGTAAAATTCCTCAAGATCATTCCCGTTTTCTGGGTTTTTTCAAACGATGTAGAAAATGCCAGAGATTCATGTGTCAGGGTCAGACGGTTGTGGGAGAATAACGGTTATGTGATGCAACAGGACAACATGATTCTGAAAATTCTGTTTATCTCGTCTTTTCCTCTTTGTCTTTACGCTGACGGTAAGAACATAGAAAATCTGGAGCGTGATTTTACTGCATCAGTACCTTCAATTACCCCATTGCTGCCGGTTCAGGGCGATTTTGTCGGTTCCGGCGGCATCCCGAATCTGATTTTCACTGGCCGAAAAGGGCAAATGATTTCGTTAGATTTTTTCGCAAAAGGGGCAACCAACTTTAATTGCTTTTGCTGCGCTACATCTGGTTCCGGCAAGTCATTTTTGGTCAACTTCATAGCCTTTAATTATTACGCTTGCGGTTCCATAATCCGGATCATTGACATTGGTGGTTCCTACAAAAAAATGGCTGATATGTTGGGTGCGAGGTATCTGGATTTCAGTCCTGATTCAAATATATGCCTCAATCCCTTTACAAATATTATAGAGCCGGAGGAAGAATTATCTGCCATTGCCACCGTATTCGCGCAAATGGCCTACGCCAACTCAAAAACAGGATGTGAGGATATAGAGGAAATAAATTTATTTTATTGGGCGGTAAATTGGGCATGGAATCAAAAAGGACAAGCCGCTGATGCCAATACGGTCTGGGAATTCATGAAATTATTTCCGACCGGCCCAGGCATGGAACAACATAAAGAATATGATGAGAATAAAAATTTAATCGAGAAAGCAAGGAAGTTAGGCTTTCTCTTGATGAACTTCACATCGTATGGCTTTTACGGAAAATTCTTTTGCGGTCCCAGCACCTTTGATATTCGCAATGATCAGTTTGTTGTCCTTGAGTTGGAAAACCTGAAGGTAAAACCTGATCTCTACAAGATTGTCACCATGCTCATTATCAATGCCGTAACTCAAGACCTCTATCTCTCAGATCGGTCACGGCATCGGCTGATTATTTTTGATGAAGCATGGCAGTTTCTCGATAAGTCCTCAATGCTTGCGCCGGTTGTCAATGAGGGCTACCGCAGAGCCAGGAAATACTCCGGCAGTTTCATGATTATCACCCAATCTATTCTTGATCTGGACCAGTTCGGTGAGGTTGGAACTGTAATCAAAGACAACTCTGCCTTCAAAATCTTTTTGGAATCTCCTGCTTTTGACAAGGCGCTAGACCTGAAGTTAATTGATTACGATGATTTTTCCATGAAGCTCCTGAAAAGTATCAAATCCAACCCTCCGTACTACTCAGAAATCTTCTTTGACACACCCTTTGGAATTGGCCCGGCTCGTTTGATAGTAAACGATTACGCCTATTTTATTTACACCTCAAAGGCTTCAGAAATCGCCATGATCGAAGAGCGAGTTAAGTCCGGCATGACCTATCATGAGGCCATCCTGGAAATGGTCGAGTTGCGGAAAAATGGGAAACTGTAAGTTTTTTATTTTCATTCTCATTTTTGGCCTTCTGCCGGCCTCTCTTGCCTATGGAAAAAATCTTGGCACCGTCGGGATGACCTATCCCATAGTGGAGCCTGACCTAGTTGAAGAGGTCAAGGCCAGTATTGACTATGAAAAGCTGGCAAAGGTCATGGAGGAGAACAGGCAGAACTACAAAGCAAAAGACATCCATGCCCTGCCTGCAGCGGGCAGAGATCGGACGTTTTTCGTCGATATGACCTACACTTTAGATCACGACATCTTTGGTGAAAATGGGGAGATCATGTACCAGCGAGGGCTTACCTGGAACCCTTTGGATTATGTCTCTCTACCCGATGGATTGGTGGTCATCAATAGCGAGGATAGAAAGCAGGTGGAGTGGTTTGTGAAGTCACCCTATAACAAGAATCGTCAACAGAAATTGCTGATTTCCGCAGGATTTGCCGCCCCCTTGATAAAGCAATTAAACAGGCCCGTCTTTTATCTGACAAAAACCATAGCTGACCGTCTGCAATTGGCCGCTGTTCCTTGCGTGATTACCCAAAATGGTAAAAAAATGATGGTGCAGGAGATAAAGATCGATGGATCGATTTATGATTAAATACCTGCTGGTCTTAGTGCTGTTGTTTTCTGCGTTTCCATCCTTTGCCGGCATCATTAAAAAAGGCGATTCTTTCAACGCTGGTTCGGATATCAACTGGGATGATATGGAATTTAAGTTTTTAGGTATTTGTATCTGTCCCAGACCACCGCCAATTTTTTACGAGGAAGGTGAAATTTATGAATATTGGGACCCATCTTTATTCATAGATACGGTTTCAGTGGCAAATTATTCTCCGTTTACAGGTTCTGGTGGAGATGCCGAGGGTACGATTGCTGACGAATTAGGCGGAAAGAACAAATCTTCGGATGCCGTATCTATTGCCGATGAATCAACCTTCTTCCAGGCACATGCGTTTATTTTTTCGATGATGGATGGAAACCCTTGTGAAAATGACGACTCCGGAGGTTGGTGGACTGAATATGATTCAATGTGGCAAAGTGATGAGCTTGCAGCCACTATCACTCCTGAAGTTGCATTATTTGCCAATAAAGCCATGCAGTTGCTTTGTATGACAGATGCGGCGGCTGTTAATTTAGGGTTCCCGCTCGATGCGATGCCCTGGTGTATTGGGAGCAGCGGGTCAACATATCCCGTAAGCGGCCATGTGGACAACGACAATATTGTTCAGGCTAGCAATACGGCAGCGTCACGGCTGATCTTCAAGCTTAATCGTCTGTTTATGCTTTGCGATCCGTATTTAGTTTGTGGCTGCGAGTACACGCCGATCTGGACAAAGAGCCATTACAAGATGCACACGGCTAGGCCCGATCTTCGGTCCACTTACCCTATCGGCAAAGCAGCCAAGATGTATGATTCCGGTCTCAATCCACCCTATGAGGGAGCAAAGGGGTCAAATGATGAATTTCTCTGGGTGGTATTCAGGAAGGTACTCTGTTGCACTTGCTGCGAATGATATGCGAAGACAAATAATTATCATCATGCTGGCCGGATTGGCTGTCGGTTTATCGGCTTTATCTGCTTTAGCGGTGCAAGGCGATGCATGCCCTTGTTCTGACAAGACTGTTCCTGCTTTGCCACCTGATCTCTTGGAAAATGCCAGGGCACAGGCTGTAATTGACGACAAAGCAACCAGGAACGCTATGGATACGGCAAGAGAGCTGGCTAAGACCATGACTATTCCTGAAAATATCCATACAGAGGCAGGAATAAAAGCAGCGGAAAAGACCAATGCTGATTTCAGGAAGACCGAATTTCAGCAGAAAATAGCAGATGAGTTCAACAGGCAGGCAGATTTGTTTATACCTGAAAGCGGGAAAAACAAACAAAAAGAACAGGAAGCACAAGGCATCCTTCTTGAGACTGAAAAAGTTTATCTCTTCCTGTCCAGCTCCATCCCAGAGGCATCGTTTCAGGGGTACATGGCCTATCTCGAAGGACTGCCTGAAATCGTGCCGGTCATGAAGGGAATGGTAGGCGGTCTGGGTAAAGAGAACAAAAAAGAGAGAGTAAAATGGTGGAGCAAGGTTCTGAAAAAAGATACCACCTGCGAAAAGACACCGGAGGAGCCATGTGACCTGATTAAACCGGCTATTTCGATCAAACCCGCACTCTTTAATCAGTACAGCATCACCGAAGTTCCAGCCCTGGTCTATGACCGAGGCGATGATATTTTTCAAATTCAAGGCGATGTGGGCATTATGACCCTCTTGGAAAAAGTTAATCAGGAAGCCAAAAGCCCAAGTTTAACTGCTTTTATAACCAAGGTCAGGGGCAATTGATGAGTCATTTAGCGCATCTTCTGAATGTGAAGAAGAACAGCTATGACCAAAAGTAAATCTCTGCAAATGCTACCTGATAATCTCGAGGACCAGCAACTCCCGGCCTTGCCTGTTCATGCCGATATTGAACATGTGGCGCCAAACAGTTGTCTGCAATCGGCCCTGTTTGGTCTGATAGAAAAAGGAACGCGAAAATACGTAAAACAACAGAAAGTCGCTTCGTTGAATGGAATAGAAATTTGGTACACCGGCGAGCAACTCGACCAGAGCGATCTTGATGTTTTTCTTCACGCTATTCATTTAACGGCAGACGAAAAAAATATCCAGCCGGGAAATGCCGTGCGATTTTCGATGAATGGTTTTTTGGCGGCCACCGGAAAGAGTGTTGGTGGTTCCGGTGAAAAATGGTTGATGGGTGTCATTGATCGTTTGGCTGCAAATATGGTGTATATCGAAGTCCCTGATTCATATACGGGAAAGCGGCAAATGTACGGCGGCTCGTTAATACACGATTTTTACTACGATTACAAAACAGAAACATATTCACTTCGTTTAAACGGTAGTTTAGGCGCAATGTTTGAGCGAGGATGGACTCCTTTACAATGGGAACAGCGGGTATCGTTATCCAATAATTTATCAAAATGGTTGCATGGTTTTTACAATAGCATGCAAACCATTTTCCCTATGCAGGTGTCCAAATTATTAGAATTGAGTGGTTCAAGTTGCGGTAGGTTAAGCAATTTTCGAGCAGCTTTGCGACGATCACTGGATAATCTTGTAGAAGTTGGAGCTCTAAAATCCTGGACAATAGATAACGAAGACAAGATTCATATCGTTCGTTTTCAGAACAAAAAAATCACAGAAAAACCAGTTTAAGGGTATGGCATAGCGGTAGCAATGGGTATGGCATAACGGTCACAAAGGTATGGCATAGCGGTAGCAAGGGCATGGCATAGCGGTAGCAATGAGTATGGCATAGCGGTAGCAAAGGCATGGCATAGTGGCCGCAAAGGTATGGCATAACGGTAGCAAAGGCATGGCATAGCGGTAGCAAGGATATGGCATAGCGGTAGCAAAGGCATGGCATAGCGGTAGCAAGGGTATGGCATAGCGGTAGCAAGGTATGGCATAGCGGTAGCAATGAGTATGGCATAACGGTAGCACGACCATGGCATAGCGGTAGCAAGCTTGTTTTTTTTACCATCAAAAAAAAGCGTTAAAACAACATGTTATTTGGTGAATTTGAAGTCGGCAAAAGTTCTTAAAAGATTATTAAAAAGAAAAGAAGAAAGCATGACAGAAGAAATAACAAAAACTCCTGGTGAAGAAAAAACACTCACAGCAAAAGCACCAGTAGCAGAAACCCCAAAAACAACTCCCGGCTATTTGGAAATAATTGTCATCACGATTCTGATCGTAGGTGGTGCGATCTGGGGATACGATCAGTTCCTTGCCCAGAAGATTTTGACCTTTGACCTCAATGGCTATCTGCGGGAGCAAACGGCTTTGATAAAAGCAGGTGAAATGACGGAAGAGCAATTCAAATCAAACTTGGACAGGACAGAAGCTCTTCTCAATGCAGAAGCGGAAAAGAGCCGGCACGTCATACTTTTGAAAGATGTGGTGATGCGAAATGGTACTGAGATTTCTCCTAAATAGCCGGTTGGCGGGTTTTTTCTTCGGGTTGACTCGCTGGGAAAAGACCGTGGCAATGGTTTTTCTAGTTGCCATGTTGCTGGGGTCATTCATCCCTGGACGGCTCATTGTCGCACTCAGCGATTCACTCGACCATAGGCTTTTTTTCATGACGGGATACAATCCGGATAAAATCAGAAATGGCGATTATCTCGTTTTTCAAGGGAGCAAAGAAGAAGTGGAAAAACATGCCAAGCCAATGTTGAACAACAGACTCGACAAGCTGATAAAAAAAGTTGGCTGCGCTCCAGGTGAAACGCTTACCCGAGATGCCCAAGGGCAATTCTTCTGCCAGGGTGTTTTTGTCGGCAAGGCGTTGGAAGCCGATAGCCTCAAGCGTCCTTTGCCTCAATTTCAATATTCAGGGATTGTACCGGAAAAAAACTTCTTCATGATCGGCACGAACCCTCGCAGTTACGACAGCAAATATTTTGGATTTGTTGATGCAGGCAAAATTCTTCATAAGGCTTTACCGCTTTGGTAACCGGCTTTGGTAACGGGATTATTGGTAGCTGGCTATGTTGTTGGCTTCTGGTCATCACCATGACGACAAAGGCCTTGGCCGAAGAGGTTCTTTCGCCGGAACCAGCTTTCTATAAAACCGCCAAAGAAGGTTGGTTCTGGTATCACGACCCGCCTGTAGGAGTACCGGAGGAATCTGATAGCCATAACAAATCAACCATAACACGAGAGGCCGGACCAAAGGCATTTGAGAAGAAAAATCCGTCGATGGACAACTACACCATCAAAGAAATTTGGGATTTACATCCGGACGAATTTCAAGGGCTGTTGAATGGAGTGCAAAAAAAAGCGGTACAAACCCCGAATGAGAAGAACATTCTGGAATATCTTATCATGCAGGATGTGGCTCGTCGGAAGGCTCTGGCTTATGCCAATGCCACAAAATTCGTCACTCAAAAATACAGCGATAAATTCAATATCAATCAGGTTTATCCGACAACGACACCCGGTATATCGGCCAGGGTACAGGAGCAACAAAAGGAAATATCGGGCACCATTCAGGCTGCTCGTGAAAATCATGCCTTGCTGTTTTTTGTAAGCCAGGGCTGCGGATTCTGTGATAAGCAAGCGGCCATTCTTACTTATTTTGTAGAAAAATACGGCTGGCAGATCAAACCCATTGATATCGGCCAGCACAGCACTTTGGCGGCACGGTTTAACATCACTACCACTCCAACCTTGGTTCTCATCAAAAATGGAACAGAACAATCCATGCCGATATCAGTCGGGGTAGTGGCTCTATCGGAAATGGAGCGGAAACTGTATCAGGCCATCCGCTATATGGGCGGAGAAACGAACATAGATACCTTCCAGACGTATGATTATCAAAAAGGCGGCGCACTTGACCCAGATGCAATTTTAGAGACAGAAGAACAGCCCTGGAGGGAAAGATGATGAAAAAGATGATCTTTGCTTTATCCGTGAGTTTGCTAAGTCCAATATCAGGCCAAGTTGCTCAAGCTGGTTGGGTGGACGATTGGTTGCAACAGAGCAATTCAACTCAGTCCGGTTATTTTGAAGGGCAACAGCGGGGATATTATTCCGCCGGCAGTTTTTCCGGTCGCTGGAAAAGTACCGCCGATTATCCGGTTACTCTCGAAACGCCAAAAGTAAAAAGCGGCTGCGGTGGTATTGATGTGTTTATGGGTGGTTTCTCGTTTATGGACTCTGATTATCTGGTGGATAAGCTCCAGGCAATCTTGTCAAATGCCGCAGGGGTGGCCTTCGATCTGGCACTTAAAACTCTCTGTGAGCAATGCGCCAACACGATTAAAAACTTTGAAGCTCTATCTGACGCACTCAACCAGATGCAGATAGACGAATGTGCGGCAGCTAAATCATTGGTTGGAATTGTAGCCGACGAGAATGGTTTTCATTCCGGTGAAGAGATGAAGGAAAGACTCGGTACTGCGGTCAAAGAAAACAAATTAGTCAGCGGTGTATCGGAAATGTGGACAGACCTGACAACAGCAGAACAAGCAAGCGGTGGTGCCGTTTCATCTGGTGATGTATCCGCTGTAACCTCGGGATGTAACGCAGATGTAATGGATTTGTTTTTAAGCGGCGATTCGATGCTCGCTAATGTCGGAGCCAAAATGTCTATACCCGGGGCGCATATTGATCTCATTCGTGGTCTGGTTGGTGATCTTAAATTGTCGGGAGCGGCTGAGGCATACAAAATTTCTTACATGCCGCCATGTTCAGAAAATAATACTGATTCGATCAAATCCATTGCCAATGGTGATATTTACATCAAAAGCTCTACCGGCCAATGTTCGCAGGTTACTGATGGCAATAAGGATATGGGAGCTTATGTGAAAACTCAGTTGATGAGTATAGCCGACAAATTACGCACCAAAGGTACATTCACAGCGACAGAGACAGCTTTTATGGACTCTAATCCGTTGTCTCCATTACCTATTCTCAAAAGTGCCGTTGGCACCAGGACGGAAGGTGCAACCATAAGCGGCTTGGCCGACATAACCGCTTCTGCTTACAGCCTGCAAATGATCTCGGATTTGTATATTCGGGCGGAAATGATTGCCAGAAAAGCCAGAGAAGTTTTGGAAAAAAAGGCTTCGGGGTCGTCTGGTAGCCCAGATACATGTGCCGCTGTTATTTTTGCGGAAAATGCCAGTCAGGACCTTTCCCTCATGTTGGAGAAAATCCAACAGTTAAAAGAAGGGGCCAAAGCCAGTTATATCGCCTCGACATCAGAAATGAATGCCATTTTAAGCTATCTGGATCACATGCAAGACCTTGAAAGCCGGATGAATAAAGAAGTCACCCAGAGGTTTGGGAAGAATGTGCTCGCAAGGTTTCAATCGAATTGAACCCCGACACAAAGGGATTTGGAAATCAAAGGAGAATGGAAATATGAAAAAAACAATTTTTCTTTTTTTAATTTTAGCATCCACAGTTCCCATCCTGAGTTTTGGAGAAAATCCGGATTTTCAGGAAGGGCAAACTACAACCCCACAGATGCGGCAGTATTTTGAAGGTCGAAAAGCTGAATATAATCAATACCTGGCCGATTTAGCGGCATACAATCAAGCGATTGCAGATCAACGAGCATGGGACAACCAAAAAAATCAAGAAGATCGGGCGCAACAACAAACTCAGGAAAGCCAGCAAGCTGCTATAAATCAAAAATCCCAGGAGTGCTCACAATACAGAGACCCCGCGGAGCAACAGGCATGTCAGCAAACAGTGACTGACATGCAAAACCAGATGTTCGGACAAGCCGCAGAATACGCAGAATACCGACAAGACCGGGCAGGGACAAGGCCAGTTGTGGGCCGGCAACCAACTTTTCACGATAATACCGCCGAACTCGCCAAGGCGTACATTTTTGATGAAACTCAGGTGTTGGAAGAGAAGGTTAATGTCGTTGGTGCAAGAAATATGAAAGATGAAAAGGGAGGAGTAATCAGCAATGAGGAGGATGTCAGAGCCTACTATAACCGTAATTACGGTGAAAAATAACCACTCTTAGAAAAGTATCTGGCGATCACTACAATAGTTGAAACCAATGAAAGAAACTCCTATCAAATTCCCTGCCATTTTGTGTCTGGTATCGCTGGTTGCAACCATATTCTATGTCACTCCTGCCTTTGCTATGGACATGGAATACTATACCTACGGCGGTTTTGGCCCGATTACGCAAGCCTTTACCCGACTGGCCCTGATCTTCAGTGATGCCGGATACATTGGTTTATTTGCAGTAGTAACGGTTATGGGCTTTCTTGCAGGAGCAATATCTTGGCTTGCCCAGGTGTCCAATGGCGGGAGAGCCACCCCATTAATCTGGACAGTACCTATTTTCTTCGGGATAATTCTCTATTTTGGCCTGTTTGTTCCCAAGGGGAATATCACGGTTTATGACCCAACGCTCAATAGATTTCAGACTATTGGTGGAATCCCTGATGCTGTTGTCTTTACTGCCGGTGTGCTGAACAAAATCGAAAGAGGGCTGGTTGAGATTATCGATACAGCCTCCGCTCCCGATTCAGAATACTCCAGAGGTGCTGGTGGCATAGGTTTCAAAACCTTGGAGTCGGTTAGAAACTCATACATCAAAGATAATCACCTCAGAACAAGTCTGATACGCTATGCCAAGGATTGTGTGACTTTTGAACTGATGCGGCCCGGAACAACTTTATCTCTTGATACTCTCCGCAATGACACCACCGATTTCTTGACTGAACTTGGCAAGGCAGTACACCCTGCAATCTATACAGTTTATTATGATTCGACTGAACCGGCCGGTGTAACAAAAACCTGTACCGAAGCATGGAACCTTATCCGGCCAATTTTTCAAAATACCACTAATTATGCGGAAGCACTCAGGAAGACATGCGGCAAGGCTTCTTTTGATCCCAGCAATGCTCTTGAATATACTACCTGTAAAGACCTCATAACCAGCACTTTGAGATTCACAACGGGTAATACTGTCCTACCGGAGAAGCTCATCCAGCAACGACAAATCTCAGAAATTCTTTATACTTTCTACTATCAGGATGATGTAGAAACTGCAATGCTCATGGAGGCAAACCGGAAGATCACCTCGCAGGGTGTTGGTATTGGTATTGCCATGAACGAATGGATACCGATTATCAAGGCGATCATGACTGCCATTGCCATTGGCATGATTCCGTTCCTGGCCTTATTCTTGCCGACACCTGTTGTCGGCAAGGCCCTTTCAGCCATGTTCGGCTTTTTCTGTTTCCTCACCATCTGGGGCATCACTGATGCAGTTGTTCATACTGCGGCAATGGATTACGCACAATACGCCTTTGAAGAGATGCGCCAGTCATCTTTAGGCGTTTATTCGATGGCTGCCTTTCCTTCATTATCTGAAAAGATGCTGAGCATGTTCGGCATTATCCGCTCGTCGGGTATCATGCTGGCAAGTCTCTTCACCATGATGCTGATTAAATTTGGTGGTCATGCCCTGGCAATGATGGCCGGGAGCTTGAGCGGTGCGGTAAGCGGTGCAGGTGGAGCCGCCGGAGCCTTGATGACTCCAGAAGGCACCTCAGCGGCCATGAGCCAGCAGCTTAAAGCATCAGGGAATTTGGAAGGTATGCCACAGCATAGGTTTTCCAACATGGCCTCGGCAGAGGCTTTCAATAGTGTCCATAGTCCGGTCGGTGGGTACAATTCCTCTGTGAACGCCAGGAACGCCTTGACACAAGCAGGGCAAATCCCACAAGGGACTTCGGATGCCGACTATGCAGAGATGAAGCATAGCTTTAACCAACAGGCAGGAACAGCAGCCGGTCAAGCATCGGTTTCTCTTGCCCCTGACGGACAAGCAACCCAGGGCAAAACGAATGCTGTCATGCCAAGTGGTTCTACAATGGCAGGTACAACCTTCGGGGCTGGTGGGGCTGGTGTAGAGAATCTTAACGGCGCATGGGGGAAAGGTAGTTTTACTTCGGACGGTCATGGCGGCACCAATCTCACCTCTGCCAGTATAAATGGGATGTCTCCTATGGCTCTTGCAGAACAGAACGCACATATCAATACAGAAAAGGCCGCTCATGCCCTTGGCACGAATGAGAGTTGGGACAAGATGAGGAGCCAGCTGCAATCCGATAGTCGCACCAGTAACGTGTCCCGTGGCTATAATGAAAAACTGGCTAACGCTGAATCCTCGGAATGGGGACGGGCAATCAATGATAAATCTGGTTTCACCCGGAATCTGAGTAAAGACACCCAGGAAATTCTTGCCGGTTCTATGGGAGTAACAGGCATATCTCCGATAAGTGGTGGATATAGAGTACAAACTGTGGGTAAGGATGGTGAAGCTAAATCCTTTGTTGTAGATCAAAACACAGGTGAAGCCATTAAGGAAACAGAGGGGCGTGTTCGTGAAAGGGCTATTGCAGAAACATTTGGTAGCGGCCAGGGGCTTACTTTTGGAACAAATCTGGCAAATAAAATCGGTGCGACCGAAGCAGCTTCATATATGAAAGAGGCCAGCAACATGACCCGTACAACTGAAACAACGGGGGCCGACGCTACAACTGCCTTTGTTGGTTGGTATGCAAATGATCGCTACGGTTCAAGTAGCCCTGAAAATATCGACAAAGCAGGTGCTGCCCTCAATCACATGGCTACAGGCGGAGCGGCCGGCATGAATCAATTACACGACCATCAACAAAGATTCCTTAATAGTGGTAATTATACTTGGGGTGACGGAAAAGCTCAGGCGGATACTACCATTGATGCAAACAGAAGTGAGGTCGGCGGAGGAATGGCAAATGTCCAAGGACAGGTAATGTCAGGGGCAAATACAGCGAGTGGGCGGACGGATGGTGTCGGCACTGGAGATTTTGGCGGTCATCCTGCGGACAATCATGCTCCTTTAGTCGGGCCAGAAGTAGAAGGCCAAATAATTATTGATAAGGCAGAAGAGAGGCGGGAACAAATTGAGCGGAGAACAACATTAGAACCATTTATACAAAATCAGATGGAGAATGGCATTATAAACAGCATAAATGAACATCCATTAGTTTTTAAGGATGGAGTTGTTGCCAGTGGAGACAACAAAACAGTATCAGGAACATTTCTAAGTAATGCTTTCAATGATAAGATAGAAAATCTGCCTGGAGATAATCTCCCTAGAAAATAAGGCTAATCATCAGTTGGGTCGCTATAGAAAATATTCCCCGACACATTACAATATGCTGGGTCATCCAGGTAAGCATCCCATGGGGCTCTTGGGTCATCACAATCATAAAAAGACTCTTTAACCGGCTTCTTCCATTGAGGTTGCCGCGGTTTTTTATGCTCTTCAAAAACTGTTCTATTGAAATTCATATTACCAAAAAGACTTTTCTCAGTCATATTGATGCCCCTTACAATCTTCAAAAACAGACAAATGGAACCGAACCATTACAGCCAGGACAAAAAATCATCAAGAACAAAAACTCTTTCTACTGTGAAATAGATACGACAAAAAAAGAACTTGTCAATACCGTTGCACAATCTACTGAAATCACAGAAAAACAATCCAAGCAACTCATCGAGACCTTTATGGACTCTAATAACAAACAACAAGAAGGAGCGGCCACTTCCGACGGGCTTTTCTGAGGCCCATTCTCAATGGCGCTAATCTTCATTGAAAATGCAACTCTCCCGGCTCAAACCACGTTCGGTCGTTGGTCTCCAATCGTCGAGACACAATATAATGGGAGGAATTGAAGCTTCTGGTCAGATAATTTATTGCTTGTACCGCTATAAAGTACCAATCCTTGCGGACAATTCTGATATTTTTCAAGCATAAGGTGCAGACTTCGCAAACTCCCACTTGCTCCCGATTTAACCTCTACCGGGTAAATCTTTCCTTGCCGAACAACGAGAAAATCTACCTCGGCACTACTGCCACGGGTCTCCCGTGCCCAATAAAATAACTCTGAACTATGCCAGGCCAGTAGTTCTTGGGCAACAAATTGTTCCGCAAGTTTTCCACGGTACATCGCCAGCAGATTTTCCTGCTGCAGTTCCAGTTCAACCGGCACCTGGCAGAGTCTCTGCATAAGCCCTATGTCGAGCATGGATGCCTTGAATTTTTTGGGATTGGCTGTTGCGCCTAACGGCAAACCACTTGGATCACAGGCCGGAATTTTATGAATGACCTTCGCCTTGGCCAGCAGATCAAACGCCTTGCGATTCATCTGGCTTGAATGACCATCATTCAAACGTGTATATTTTAATTGCTCTCCGATACTTTTTGCCACGCCCAAAAAAACTGCATCCAGACAGATCGTATTGATATGGGGTGTGTATTTGGAAAAATCATCGCGATACGAGTCCAGAATTTCTGATTGGACTTGGAAGGTTTCAACCATGGAACCAGAGTCACGATAGGTCTTGACACATTCAGGCATGCCGCCAACAAAGAAATAGATCCGCAATTCCTTGAGAATGATTTCCTGGATAGACCCTGCAACGTCATCCGGCTGATTGAGAGTATATTCAGCCATCTGCTCTTTGCCCATTGCCAGAAGATATTCGTAAAATGTCATCGGATGCATATGCAGATACTGGACGCGACCGACAGGAATGGATATTTCGCCGAAGGCAAACTCCAACAATGAACCGGCTGCTATAACATGGAGTTCCGGCATCTCTTCATAAAAATAGCGCAATGCCATTAATGCTCGCGGGCAAGCCTGGATCTCATCAAAGAAAAGAAGCGTCTGGCCGGGTATGATTCGACCAGTTGTCAATTCCAGATGGTTCAGTATCGATCGAGGCTCAAGATTCTCAGCGAAAAGAGGGTGAAGATCGCGACGTTTTTCCAGATCTATTTTGACAAAGCTCTTAAATTGTTTTGCCGGAACATTCTCAACAAGCCATGTTTTCCCAACCTGGCGCGCCCCACGAATTATGAGTGGCTTGCGACGCGACGAGTCTTTCCAGCCTGCAATCTGTTTTTCAGCCAATCGTTGCATGCAATATTCTCCCTTGTTTCATGTGTGTTAGTACAAGTACAGAGTGTAAAACACAACCGTATATTACTGCCGTGGAAGATGTAAAGTCAATGGTTATTAGGCTATTTAAAAGTAATAAGTCAAGGTTATTTGTTTGCTTGTTGCTAGAAAAGCACATTCAACTATCCAGATTGCCAATACACAAAACCATCACTATTTGGAAGTTGCTGACAAGTTGAGCTCCTAGATTGTAATCTTATCTGACAGACGACCTCGTGATATTGGTTTGAGTAATCAATTGTAATAACAGATAATAGGTGGTATCGGTATAGCGACAAGTAATCGAAATGGAGGAGTGATTTGAAAATTAAGCACGTGAAAGTCGAGAATTTCCGGCTGTTGCGCGATGTCGAGCTTGGTCTCGAAGATCGAACGACGTTGATTGTCGGCCGCAACAATAGCGGGAAAACCTCTATTGCCGAGATTTTTCGCAGGCTGCTCTCAGACAAGGCCCTGAATTTCAGACTCGAGGATTTTTCGCTCGGTTGTCATGAGAAATTCTGGACAGCCTTTGAGGCTGTCCATGCTGGCATCTCAGCGCCGGATGTCCTAGGGCTTCTGCCGTACATCCGCATCACACTCGATATTGCCTACGATGTTGACGCTCCCGACCTCGGCCCTTTGAGCGACTGCATTATTGACCTAAACCCGGACTGCTCCTTTGCGCGCGTGGTTCTGAATTATGGGCCACGCTCTACTGCTGCCGACGTGTTGTTTGCCGATCTTCCTGCACCGGAAGCGGACATTGCCGCTGTTCGAGCAGCACTTTTCCGGGTTTTGGGCAACCGTATCCCCGCCGCGTACTGTTCCAGCCTTGAAGCTGTAGATCCCAATGACGGGACGAACAGGAAGGCGATGGAGTTGAAAATCCTTACAGCCCTCGTACAGGGCGGCTTTATTAATGCACAGCGTGGGTTGGACGATGACACGAAGCGGGAACGCGATGTCCTCGGCAAGGTCGTCGAAGTCCTATTCCAGTCAGCGCTGAACGATCCGGTCGATCATGAAAAGCGCACTATCGCCGAGCAACTTAAGGTGGCAGTTGAAGACATCCAGAGTGACCTGCATGCCGATTTCAACACAAAGCTCACATCGCTTCTGCCCACCTTCGATCTGTTTGGCTATCCCGGTCTGCCAGACCCCGGACTCATTACCGAAACCAGCTTTGACGTTGAGAAGCTGCTGAGCGATCACACCAAAGTGCGATACGCTGGGAAAAACGGCGTTACGCTCCCTGAGACCTATAATGGGCTTGGTGTCCGCAACCTCGTCTATATGCTCTTTCAATTGCTGCGCTTCTTCCGTGAGTATCAGGCAACGCCGACAGCCGCCGGTGTACATCTGATCTTTATTGAAGAGCCGGAGGCGCATCTGCATCCTCAGATGCAGGAAGTCTTCATCAGACAGCTTGATCAGATCACCAATGTATTCGCTGCACAGCTCAATGAGAACCGTCCGTGGCCGGTTCAGTTCGTCGTTACGACGCACTCACCCCACATGGCGAACGAAGCCCGCTTTGAGACTCTGCGTTATTTCCTATCGGTTGCGGACGGGGATGGTCTGCGACGTTCTGAGATCAAGGATTTGAGGAAGGGCATGGGTGACGCTCCCGTGCCTGATCGGGATTTTTTGCATCAGTATCTGACGCTCACGCGGTGTGACCTATTCTTCGCGGACAAAGCTGTTCTTATCGAGGGAACATCGGAGAGGCTCCTGCTCCCGGCCATGATCCGCGAGACGGATACGGCGGCCGTTGGAGAGCCGAAGCTCGGTAGTCAGTATCTGACGGTTATGGAAGTTGGCGGCGCCTATGCGCACCGCTTCTTTGACCTACTGACTTTCCTCGAACTGCGTACGCTGATTATCACCGACATAGATGCGGTGCGACCGAACGACAAGAAAAAGCGGGTAGCGGTCCCAGTCGCAGACGGCCAGTTCACAAGCAACGGCTGCCTCAAGGCGTGGTTTGGTGAAGATGTTTCACCTGCTGATCTGCTGATAAAGACGCCAGATGATAAGATCGCAAATGGCCGCCGCCTCGCCTACCAGATTCCCGAGGTGGATGGTGGCGCCTGCGGGCGCAGCTTCGAGGACGCATTCATACTTGCCAACCCCGCGCTGTTCGAGCTTGGTGAGGGTGATCAGGCCGCACTTGCATATGATCTAGCCGCCGGTCAGAAGAAGTCAACGTTCGCTCTTGAGCTTGCAATCGAGAAGACCGTATGGAATGTGCCCCGATACATAGATGAGGGATTGCGCTGGCTGGCGCACGACAATCCAGCCCCTGCCGCCCAACCAGAGACCATTGCGGTGGAGATCGTAGCGGAAGCTGTGGACGTGGACATTGATGTTGACGAGGTACTCGATCATGCCTGATAGAGAAGAAAGCCCCGCTGACGCCGCAGGGCGCGTCGCGCTAGAGCGCATGTTTGCCTGCCTGGATGAAGGGCGGTGCTTTCGCCTTGAAGCGGGAGCGGGAGCAGGAAAGACCTATTCGCTCGAGAAAGCGTTGCGCCGGTTGATCGACCGCCGCGGGCGTGAACTTTTGCGACAACGCCAGCAGGTTGGCTGCATCACGTATACCAATGTGGCAAAGGACGAGATCATTTCTCGAATCCATGCTCATCCAGCTGTGCGGCCAGAAACCGTGCATGGATTTTGCTGGTCCATCCTGCAGGATTTCCAGACGACGTTACGTGAACTCGTTCCGAGCCTTCCGAGCTGGGCAGAGCGTCTGGAAGAGGCCGGCGGTATTGGAAACCGCCGGGTTCACTATGAACTGGGATATCCCGGCGTAACTGACGAGCAGGTCACGCTTCGGCACGAAGACGTGCTGACGCTCATGATTCAGGCGCTGGCATTGCCGAAGTTCCGCAGAGTGCTGACCGCGCGCTATCCAGTTCTGTTGATCGATGAATATCAGGACACGGATGCTGCCTTTGTCGGTGCGTTGAAGACGTGTTTCCTTGATCATGGAGAAGGCCCATTGATCGGGCTATTTGGGGATCACTGGCAGAAGATTTATGGCGAGGGATGCGGGCTGGTTGAGCACGCGACTCTAGAGGTCATCGACAAAAACGCAAACTTCCGCTCCGTTGATGCAATCGTTCATGTACTGAACCGAATGCGTCCAGCGCTACCCCAAATGGTCAGCACCCCCGATGCTCCCGGTGAGGCGCGCGTCTTTCATACCAACAACTGGCCGGGTGTACGGCGCACAGGGCAAGGTGGAGGTCACTGGACGGGTGATACAAGTCCGGAAGCTGCACGTGCATATTTCCAGCATGTGAAGTCGCGGTTGACCAGTGAAGGATGGGATTTTGCGGTTGAGAAGACCAAGATTCTCATGCTCAGCCACAGCGTCCTTGCACGAGAGCAAGGCTATGCCAGCATCCCGCCGATCTATGGGCAATACAACGATCCGTGGCTGAAGAAAGACGACCCCCACATCAAGTTTCTGTCCGATCATCTCGAACCGGCTTGCGCTGCTTTTGAAGCCCAGCGCTATGGCGAGATGTTCGAATGCTTTGGCGCAAGCATGCCGCGCATTCGTCGGCACCAGGATAAAGTAGCTTGGTCGGACACGATGAATGAGCTTATCGCTTTGCGTCAGACGGGGTCGATCGGCAATGTGACCGACTTCATCGCAGCCCAGCAACACATGCGCCTTCCGGCTGCCTTGGTGGAGCGCGAGCAAAAGCTTGCAGAAGTTGGCGCTGAGCCGGTTGAGGGCGAATCTCGTCGCGTTACGCAACTGCGTAAGCTGCGAGCTGTGCCGTATACCGAACTTATATCTCTGGATAAGTTCATCGACGGGCATACGCCATTTGCCACCAAACATGGCGTCAAAGGCGCGGAGTTTGAGAATGTCCTCGTGATTGTTGGACGTGGGTGGAACAAATATAATTTCGCGCAGACCCTTGAGTGGATGGATTCTGGTCCGCCTGCCAACAAGCAGGAGTTCTTCGAGAACAACCGCAACCTATTCTACGTTGCATGTTCGCGCCCCAAGGTTCGTCTTGCGCTGCTGTTCACCCAAGTCCTGAGCACGAACGCTATGGAAAAGATCACGCAATGGTTCGGTGCGGACAATATCGTCGCTCTACCTGCAGATCCCTTGCAGGCATCTGCTATTTGCGAGTGAAGTCTCTGTTGGCCAGTTAAATTTGTATGTTGGCCAAAAACTCATGTATGTCTTCGACTACGGAGATTGGTGGGAATTTAGCATTGAAGTCATCAATATAGCAAGAGAGCCACATTTTGGCAGTTTCAAGCTTCTGCAGCAGCATGGTGTAAGTCCAGAACAATATCCAGATTTTGATGATGACAATGACAACTGGGAGTGAGGTGGTATCAGTTACTCAGATCCAGGGGTAGTTGAAAATAGGTTGATCGACATAAAGAGCGAACTTGCCGATCGAATTACCAACCTGGATAAATTTCAACAATTGGGCACCTGTATGGTTGTAATCACAAGATGTTTTTTTAGTTGGCTCTCGACGTGCATCATTTCACGATATTCATCAACTTCGCGTAATCGCTGACAACATCATATTTGACCTGATCGGTGGTAATTCCAGCAAAAAACTTCCGTGCACAGTCAATCTTGCATTCCTCAATTTTCCGTAGCTCCATTGACGACATCGAGCCCTTTGTTTCAGCTACAAAATAGATGTGCTTCACCGCTCCTTCTTTGAAAGCAATAGCCCAGTCGGGATTATAGTTGCCAACCGGAGTCGGGATGAAGAATCCCTTCGGAAGTTTAGCGTAAACAATCACTTCGACACTTTTGTCCAGCTCCGTCACAAAGTCCCGCTCGGTCTTGGAATCAGTGAAGACATAGTCATACACATGACGTTGGGTTTTTATTGCCCGGCTGAAGTCTTGCTGCTTGTCAACAGTAAAGATATTTTCAAGCTCATGCCTGTCATCAACGGGGCTGTAGGTCAAGTGTTCAACCACCATCGTTGCTTTCTGCTCGTTGATGATCCTGGCCGTCTTCATCATGAAGTCTTCCGGATTCTGGCGATACTGTGAGAAAACCGCTTTGTTCGTAGCTTTTAAAATTTCTGCAACGGTGCTGCGGGTCAGTTTCGTGTCTTCTGCCAGGTTGCCAATCAGATCGTATTTCACAGCGGAATGAACGGTTTTGTTCATGAACCCTGTTTCATTTTCCTTAAGGGTAAAGCTTTGCCCACTCTGCAGATCATCGTAGGAAACGGAATCGCTCTGTTCACCGCGTTCAACGGTGTATTGCAGCTTGGTTACCTGTAATTCCTTATCAAGGGCAGTCACACATTTTTCGATCAGTTGTGCCGTATCAAAATGAACAGTATATGCCGCCTTGCGGTTGATCTTTTCCCAAAGAGCTTTGAATTCCGCTTTCTCGAGATTCTTGTTCAGAGGGTTAGGTCTGCCTTTGCGGTCATTTTCAATGCCAGGCAAAGCAGCGTCGCTAAAGACGCTGTCGATCAATTGCACTATCTGGGAGGCATACGGTTGCAACTCTGGGGGTAACGGAGCCAGCGTATCGTTTTTCTTTGCTTCATGATAGGCGGTTGTTACACCGTCGTTGTCATCGGTATAATCATTCTTCAGTAGGTATTTATATATCTGCTTGGCGATCTGTGGTGTGATCTTAACGTCACCAGTATCAGTCTTGATAACCTTGCCGGTAAAATATGCCTCATCTGCCTTACGTGGTCTGGCGGAAAGAGAATCGGAGATTTCCCGCTGCAGGCCAGCTGTAAAATCCCTATAACTTTCACTGGCAACAACGGTCAGGAGATTGATGTCGTGGACATTGGACCCACTGTCCATGCGATCACCCACCTGATTGACACAAAGGCGAAGACCACGTCCCACTTCCTGTCGTTTGCGGATACTGCTGTCACTGTGCTTCAGTGTGCAGATGACAAAGACGTTGGGATTGTCCCAGCCTTCGCTCAAGGCTGAATGGGAAAAGATGAATCGTACCGGCTCATCAAGGGAGAGTAGACGTTCCTTGTCCTTGAGAATGAGATCATAGGCATCAGCATCATCTGAAGTGGCCTTTTTCTGTCCTGTCTCGGCATCTTTGACAAGCTTGGTATCTGGATCAACCAACCTTTTGCTTTTCTTGTCGATGGAGAAATACCCATTATGGGTCTTTTCGGTTTTGATACCCTTCAGATATTTGCGATACGGCTCATCAAGCAGCAGAGGAATCTCATTTACGGCGTCCACATATTCTTCTTCAAACATCTTGGCGTATTCGCCCGGCTGTTCAACACCATCATCGTAACGACGATATTTAGCGACTTCGTCTATAAAGAAGAGCGACAGCACCTTGATTCCCAGAGGGAAAAGCGCCTGTTCTTTTTCAAGATGTGCCCTGATCGCCTCACGGATCTGAATGCGACGCAACGTGGCCTCATTAACATCACCGGTAGCCTCGCCTGACTCCATAACCTCGCCATTAGTGAAGGTCACCGTATCGTTTACCGCATTGATATCAGCGACGACAAACCCCTTGTATTGGGAAAGCCCACCTGAAAGGTCATAGAGGTTGTCGTTTTTGTCAAACTTGCGTGCTACTCGTTTAATACCGTTCTGTTGTTTTACCTCAAACTCGATACGGGCAACGGGAGGAAAAGCAGAGATATGGATGGATTCCAAATAAAGATAGGCGTTAGTGCCGGTCAGACCTCTAACGGTAATCCCGCGCACGGCAATTTTCTTGACCAGCTTTTGATTGTAAGCGTCGAGTGCATCCAACCGGTGGATTTTATTGTGCTCGGTCTTATGGGTGGCGGAATAACGCAAGATGGCCAATGGCTTGAATTTCGTCATTGACTCAAAAGTCTTGGCGCCCTCCAGCTTCTGCGGTTCATCAAGGATCATGATCGGGTGATTACCGGCAATCACATCAATTGGTTTTCGCGACTGGAAATCATCCAGCTCTTCGTAGATTCGACGGGCATCCTTGCCGGTGGCGTTGAAGGCCTGGACATTGATGATCATGACGTTTATGCCGCCATCGGAGGAGAACTGTTCCAGATGATGCAGCTGCTTTGAATTGTAGATAAAGAAGCGGGCGCGTTTGTTGTATTCCTCCATGAAGTGCTCGGCGGTGATCTCGAAGGATTTACACGCACCTTCGCGAATCGCTACCGACGGCACCACGACGATAAACTTTGACCAGCCATAGCGGCGATTCAGCTCAAACATCGTCTTGATATAGCAATAGGTTTTCCCTGTCCCGGTTTCCATCTCGATATCGAGATTCACCGCGCAGACCTTAGTGCTGACCAGATGTAGCGATTGAGGAAGATTCTGCCGCTGCTGAACAACCTGAATATTGGCCAGCAGTTGATCCTTCGTCAGCACCAGTTCCCGGTTCTTGAAACCGGACTGAGAATAATCAAAGCCATATTGGGTTTTTCCGGCTTTACTGGTTTTGCCGATTTTGCCAGGATCTATTTTATAGGAGACACCTTCGGCCTTCGGTTGTCCGGCAAAGCAGTCAGCAACCGCCGTCACCGCCTCGGTCTGGAAGGGCTGTCTTTTGAATTTAAGCTTCATTTCCCGCCCCTTTAAATTGACTTTACTTCAGTGCCGGGAGACAGCAGTTTGAAGATCTGCTCGACATTGATCTTGACGCTATCGCTGCCAAAGGCATCATCACGGAAGACTACCCGCAATGGTTTGTGGGTGGCGAGCTTCTTGACCAGTTCTTCATTGATACCAGGATCGAAACAGGCCATCAGGGCATTGCCGTCCACAAGAAAGACCGTCTTGCCGTCAATGGTCTTTTTGGTAATGGGGTTTGTGAGGTCAAGGCCCCAATCAATCAATACCTGGAAGAGTAAGTCTTCCGGGCTCCGGTCAGGTTTGATGTGGTTCTTGAACAATTCCAGATTGCCCTGTGACAGTTCGTCCGGCGTGTAATACACATCCTTCATGTTGGAAGTGTCTACTTTGAGAACGCGGAAACCTATGTCGAGATTCTGGGAGATCAGTGGGGTTTCCTCTTTTATCTTCTTGCCAGCGCGACGGATTCGTTCCTTGCCAATTTCAGCAATGTTTTTGTAGCCCGCTTTAAATGCTTCCGATTTTTCGTCGCATCGCTCGGGTAGTTGCACCATGACAAATTGACGATTGCCACCATCTTTAGCATTGAGTTGCATGACCGCGTGGGCGGTTGTGGCAGAGCCAGAAAAAAAGTCGAGAATGATTTCGTTGTGAAGATCACCTTGCTCAAGAATTTCTGCAATCAGCTTTGTTGGTTTGGGAAAGTCCATAACTCTTTTCCCGAATAACTCTTCAATGTCGGCTGTTCCATCTTTGGTAAACCACTTTTCACCAATAATTGTAGAAAAACCTGTATATAACGATTCAAATTCATCGCTAAATGCTTTTCGACGTGGGCGACCATTTGGATCTCCTGGCCATAGAATTCGATTTTCCGCCATAAGCCTATTCATCGTTTTTGGCTCATAGCGCCAACCCATTTTGGGGCAACCGTAGTTAATCTTTGTTACCGGGTTAATCAAATTATAATGAAGGTTTGGGCGACGGTCAGCTGTAGCAAGACCGACCATATTTGCACTTGCCCATGGCCCTCTAGGATCATCGTCCGGATTTTTGTATTGAGCTTGATCCCGCAAAGAACCGCGCACTTGCTTACCATAACAAACTAGATACTCGTGATCTTTTGAAGAACCGTTTGTTGAGCGATTGTCTTTGTTTAGCCTGCTTTTCCATACAAATGCAGCTATAAAACGACCCTCTCCAAAAACTTCGTCACACACTTTTCGTAAGTTATGGACTTCATTGTCGTCAATGGAGATAAAAAGCACCCCGTCCTCTCTGAGCAAATTCCGAGCCAATTTTATCCGCGCATACATCATGGTCAACCAGTCTGAGTGAAATCGTCCATTAGCTTCCGTATTGGCGGTCAACCGATTCCCCTCATCATCTTTTTGATTGGAACGTTGAAGAAAGGCTTCCGCGTTTTCTGCAAAATCATCCTCATAAATAAAGTCATTGCCGGTGTTATACGGCGGATCTATATAAATCAACTTAACCTTGTTCAGATAGGTTTCTTGAAGCAGTTTAAGCACATCCAGATTATCTCCTTCGATAAAGAGATTCCTGGTATTCTCAAAATCAACACTCTCCTCTTCACAGGGACGTAGGGTCTTGGCAATGGGTGCGTTTGCGGTCAGAATCGCCTCGTTCTTACCCGGCCAACTCAAGGTATATCGCTCCTGTGGTCCTTCCACCAGATTGGCTGACAGCTCTTGACGTAACTGGTCGAAGTCCACCACTCGACGCAGTCTACCGTTTTCATCCCGGTCTTCGGTAATGCAGTTGGGGAACAATGCAGCAATTTTATCGATATTGGCGTCCACCAGGTTGGGGCTCTGCATTTTCAGCTTATCCATGGTAATTCCTTTTCAGTATCCACATTATGTTCGTAGGGGCGCATCGACGGGTGCTCGGTCTATCGCACGTTCACCACTGATGGCAAATTCGGTCACAGGTAATGTGCGCTTACCCGACAGACCTACGTTATTTTCTTCTTCCTTTTACCGGTCAAACCCTTGAAATTCTCGCCCGTCACCACTGGTTTGCCGGATCGTTTTTCAATATCCCTGCGGGTGCTGCCCGCAACTGCGCCGCCTTCCTGGGCATCCTTCTTCAGCGGTTCAATCCCCTGAGAATCCCGGTCACGATGCAGTTTGGTGGTGGTTGCCTCGCCAAGCATGGTCAGAATCAGCTCAATGTCGGTCATATGGTCGCGCAGGTTCTCTCGTGCCAATCCTTTCACCTGCCTGTACTCATCCACTTTCAGATCAAAAGCCCCCTGCATGATCTCATTGGTCAGTATCGCATATTCCAGGCTGGTCTTGGCCCCACGAGTTTTCCACTCGTCAGTCAAGTCCTGCCGGACGGCAATTCCACGCATCCGCTTGTCAATCCACTCTTTCGGATACCCTTTTTTCTCATACAACGCCTGCATCCGCTCCATGGAAAGCTCGGGGTTCTCGATCTCCTCCAGCCGTTCATAACCTACCCGCGCCAGCCATTGTTTGAGCGGTTCAACCTTCGGTGAGGGAATTGACTGGATGATACGGAACATGGTTTCAGGGTTGGCGCAATCGGTGGCGTAATATTTCCCATCGGCAGCAACAAATTTCAGTTGTACGATTTTATCGTACAACTCAGAATACCCTTCTTTAGTCAGCTTACGCTTGAGATCGCTCCAATATCGTTTTGGTATATTGCTGCCGGTAAGCACTTCGACAATATCCACCACAGAAAACCACCATTCACCTTCATTCATGATTTTGCGAATATGTTTCCCTTCAAAAACACCCACACGTATTAAATCGGATTTTATCATGTGATTGATATGCTCCTTTTCTGTATTATTGCTTGCCCGGTCAACAGTGAACAGTCAACAACCGTAACCGTTCCTGTATCTCTCGCACTCTGGCATTTAATTCAACTTTGCGGTTAAACTGCTTTTCGCAGTTCATTTTTGCTTCCAACGCCTTCAGTTCTCGGCGGTGTTTCCGGATCAGTTTAACCCGCTCCACCAGGGTTTCTAGTGCTTCCCCCTCACGCGGCGACAGATCGATATACATAAAGAGCATCTGCTCATACAAGGTCTTCAGGTCAAGCGCTACGGGCAGAGACATTGCCGGATTCGTGGAATCCATCCATTCGGTTGCAAAATACTCATCAACCAGCCATTTACCGGAACCATCTGCCGCCATTCGCTTAAATGCCGCAACCCCTTTAATCCGCTCTTCATAGCATAGCCGGAAGAAGATGGGGTATGGAATCGCTTTGTCTATAACACTCAGAACCTCGGCACTCAACTCCGGATCCTTGAGAAGAATATCGAAGATCTGAATCTCGGTAAATTCATCCCGAGCCGCCAGGTTGATGGTGTCCGGTGACAATTTATACTTCCAGACAATTTCGCTGATCTGCGAGACGAATTTCTCCTTGAGAGACTTGGATGGCTTGGCGTTGGCGTAGAGCTTTGTCTTTGGCAATACTCGGTTGAATGCTGCTTTGGCGGGGTAGATGAACACGCTTATGCTTCCTCCCGCACAACCAGGAAAGCGATAAGCTCAAAATCATCCAGGCCACTAATGGTGTTGAGCAAGGCAGTTGTGCCACCGCCAGAGAAAAGGCTATCAAGATCCTTTTCTTCTTTGAGATTGATCATGGAGTGAATGGACTGCTCAAGCAGGCGGGAATAGGTCTCCATCTTCCGTCCATCGCGGGTCTCTCGATTGAATGGACCATAGAGTGCGGGAATCGGTGCGGAACGATCTTTACAGGCTGCCCGAAGGAGGTCGAGTATCTTTTTGACCTCCACATGGTTGATCACCACCTCGCCATTGGTATCTATATAAATGAGATAATACGGGTGCAGGCGGTTCTGCTGGTTAACATTCACGCCGTTGTCGGTGTTGCGGAGCACGAAAATTACGCCGGGACAAAGTCCCTTTTCCGGATCAACTCCAATGACGGCATGCATCCCTTTCGGGGCACCCTCAAGACTGCCCTTTGCCTTGACGTAATTGACCAGATCCATGCGAAAATCGTTGAGCCCCAGGTCGGTTATTGAGACTCCGGTTTTGACATCTTCCAGGTCAATGACTTCATCCTGAAGCCGCTGGAGCTGTTCTCTGCGAAAAGCCAGGTCGTTGGCTTCGGCACTAAGGATATTGTCATCACCGGTGGCAGTAACGTCGGCAATGATCATGCGGCTTTCAACGCGGCTTTTCAGATTGATATAGTCATCAAGAGAGATATCAGGCCAGAAATTGACCAACTGAATTGTCGAGTTTTTTGAACCGATACGATCGATACGCCCAAACCGCTGGATAATACGGACTGGATTCCAGTGAATATCGTAATTGACCAGATAATCACAATCCTGCAGGTTTTGTCCTTCCGAGATGCAGTCTGTACCGATCAGAATATCAATCACCGCCGATTCTTTTGGCAGAATCATGGCCTTTTCCTTGGCGACCGGAGAGAACAGCGTCAGTAATGATTGATAGTCATAGTTGTGTTTGAGGGTGGATTTACAGCTACCGCTGCCGGTGACCTTGGCGGTGTGAAGGCTGAACTGCTCCTTGATGAAGGGCGCCAGGTTATTGTAGAGATAAGCGGCTGTATCGGCAAAGGCAGTGAAGATCAATACCTTCTTGTTGCCGTGATTGATCGGTTCTTTTTGCTTACCTATGATGAGCTTTTGCAAATGTTGCAGCTTGGCATCATCGGCCGGAGTAATCTTGTGCATTTCACCAAGCAGTTCGGTGAAAATCTCCAGGTCATTGCGGAGGTCGAATTCCCAGGAGTCGAGATCCATATCTGCCAGGCTTATCTGAACCTTGCCGCCGATGGTGGCATCGTCGCTGTCTAATGCTTCCATCTCATCTTCATCGACATTTTCAAAAGCAGCTGCAGGATCCTCAAAGCTGTCGGCAATACCGGATTTCTTGAATGTATCGATCTTGACCAGGGTCTTTTCATGCTTGTCCTGCAACATCTGCAGCGTGAGTCGGAATGCCTCCACCGAGCTTTCGAGACGTTTCAATAAGTTGACCGTCATCAACGCCTGGAGACTCTTCTCCCGGTCTCTTTGTTTAAAACGTGTAAGTCCCCCTTTAACTTCAGTGTCGTACTCTTTTTCATATTTATCGAGACGACTGGCCAGGATGTAACGGAACGGGGCATACATCCCCATATTCAGGGTAATCAGGCGATTGAATATCTCGTTAAAGTTGATGACATCGGTGCGATGGGTCAGGGGGCTGTGATAAGAAATTGGTTTGAGACGCTGCGGGAATGGACCGATATCCTTGGTGTCGTAAAACTTCTGAATATGCTTGCGGGAACGGGCAATGGTGACACTGTCGAGTATCTCAAAAAAATCGAAATCCAGTACATTGAGAATTGCTGCCGGTGTCCGTTCTTCAGGTGGCAACTTTGCCCAAACATTGAAAACACCCTGAGCTCGGCGGAATATCTCGTTGACAGCACTCTCAGTGCGCAGCTTTTTATCGAGATTTTCGGAGTCGCCTTCGTAGGCAAGAGCAAGCTGATTACGCAGGTCATTGAAACGATTATTGACCGGAGTGGCTGAAAGCATCAGCACCTTTGTCTTTACACCGGCTTTGATGACCTTATTCATCAACTTCTGATAGCGGGTCTCTTTGTCTTTGTAGGCCTCGTTGTTGCGGAAATTGTGCGATTCGTCAATGACTACCAGATCGTAGTTGCCCCAGTTGATGCGATCAAGTCGTATCCCCAGCGAATATCCACGGGTGCGTTGCAAGTCGGTATGGCACAGGACATCGTAGTTAAATCGATCCTTGGCGAAGATGTTGGTTACCAGATTCTGATTGTAATTCTGCCAGTTGTCTGAAAGCTTCTTGGGACAGAGCACCAGTACCGATTTATTACGCAGCTCGTAATATTTGATCACTGCCAGAGCGGTGAAGGTCTTGCCCAAGCCGACACTATCAGCCAGAATACAGCCGTTAAAACTTTCCAGTTTATTGATGATGCCGATAGCTGCATCCCTCTGAAAATTAAACAGCTTGGCCCAAATCAGACTGTCTTGGTAACCCGTCAGGTCATTGGGCATGACATCTTCAGAGACATCTTCGAGAAAATCCTTGAAGAGATTGAATAGAATCAGGAAATAAACAGATTCAGGGGAGTTTTCGCTATACACTGCAGCAATGTGCTCGCAAACTTGTGCTGTTATATCTTCTACCTTGTCATTTTCATGCCATATCTGATCGAATAGACGAAGATAGGTTGCCGTCAAGGCGGGGTCATTCATCTTGTTGACGAAATTTGATACGGCATCCCCTCTTTGATAGCCAAGATCCACTGCCGTAAAGCCACTGAGAGGGAGATAAGCCGATTTCTCCTCTTGGTTTTCTACACAAGCAAACTGCTGCATAGGAGCATGGGTACGGTTGGACTTGAATTTGACCTTACGCTTAATCCAGTCGGCGCACTCTTTCGCTATGGCCCGCTGCGTGAGCTCATTCTTCAGACGGATTTCAAACTCTGATCCGTAGAGACTGCTCTCCCGCTTAAGCTTGGGGATGTGAAACTCGCGTTTTTCTTTGCCGAGTT
This sequence comes from Desulfobulbaceae bacterium BRH_c16a, assembly GCA_000961725.1. Taxonomy (GTDB): domain Bacteria; phylum Desulfobacterota; class Desulfobulbia; order Desulfobulbales; family Desulfocapsaceae; genus Desulforhopalus_A. The sequence continues at coordinate 19,347 of LADS01000056.1, read as the reverse complement.
TATCGGTTACTTGATTAGCGATGAAGGTGGGGGAAGTAAAAATGAAGTTCAGCGAGTCGATCTGCTCCAGTTCAGCTTTCAGGGCTTCATAGGCGTAGATTGAAAAACAGGACGCTGCGATCCTAAGTTTTGAATCGGGCTGGAGTGTCTTCTTTAGATTATCGCCCAAAAGTGAGGTTATGTTGTCGATGATTTCCATGCGAGGTCTTTGTTCAAAGACAAATTCGGTTTCCCATTAATTTCCAAGGAATCTTGGCTAATTCTTGAAAATTTTTGGCGGCCAACATCAAGTAATTATCAGTCGCTTTTTGAGTTGTCCAGATGATCATGGTTATACTGATGTAAAATTTACTCACTCGTGATTATTTGCAACTTTATTCCTGCAATTTCCATCAGATAATTTTCTGATACGCCCAAAAGGGTTAAAATTCCATCTGAAATAGCGGCTTTTGAAGCACCAGGCTGGACAATGAAAACTTCCCATTCGATTGGAATTTTCTTTTGAGCGACACCAAGAAGTTTCCAAAGGTCCTCCTTTGTACCTTTTTCCAACCGTGAACATTCCACATCGTTTCTAATTTTTGTTTCTCTACGCAACAGGTGGTTAATAAATTCATCACCACTTTTATGCTTCCAGTGGATTGACTTCTGTGCCTGACCATTGACCTCATAAAAGTTATTTATTTTGTTACTTATTTTTCCATCAATGGCATATTTAAGGTGGTAAAAACAAACTTTCAATTTATTTGAGTGCTGTTTGATGGTGATCACATCGGCAACTTCACCGGCATAATCGTCGTCATAAATGATATCAACATCGCCTTGCTTCAGTTCATATATCACCCTGTATTGAATTGAATCCTCTAATTTAGGTGGAACATGTTGAGACTCTTTACTCAGGTCAACGCCAGACCAATCCCAGACAATAATATTTTCTTTCGGATATGGTCGGATGGCATTTTTTAGTTGGACAAAATTATTACCCGTGAGAGCAGAGCCATCAGCGAACCAAATAGTTGGAGGGTATTCACGAAGGAAATCGGAAAGCGGTATGGTGTTCGTGCCAAAGGATACTGTAATCTCTTTCTCTGTGAGACTTAGTATCTCAAACTCAGGGATGATATTGCCTTCTAAATTTTTCTCGAATAGACGAAGTTCAAAGCCGAAGAAACTATCTGTCGTGACAAAATCAAAAAAGATTTTTTCATCAATTGACGGGTTTGTAATTCGCAGCTCGCAAGTTGACAGGTTATAGGATTTCCCATCAACCTTGAAGTCATACCTGTGCTCTAAGTATTGGTAAACCTCCTCGGACCAATCAATCCAGACAGGGAAAACATTGGGCCTATGCATAACCAATTCGGGAATAAGAGTTTCCCGTAAAATCTGATTCGGATCTATATCCTCATCGGCTAATTTTTTGCCGACGCCCTGACACCAATCCATGAACTCGTTCAAATTACCTCTTGACCGACTCCAAACTCTTCCCTTATACGAGCATCCGATTGAGACCTTTTGACCATTTTCGTATCCATCGCCAACCACAAAAGCTTTCTGTCCTTTTTGCTTTTCGGCTAAACTTAAGGCTTCTTCCACATCTGTCCCTACGCTCATGCGAAAGCGTATATGTTTGCCCAGAAATTCTTTAAGCCCAACATTCTTCAAGGTAATCCGATTAATTCCATGAAAGGCCTTGAACACATTAACTTCATTAATTATTTCTGCACTATCTCCGATTAAGGCCTTTGCCAATTTTTCATAGAGACCGCTATTATCAGAACCATGTATAAACAAGAGATTATTGCCGGAATCCCAGTGGACAATGATGATATTCCAGATGAGCTGGTAAATATCGTTAAACTTGCCCCACTCTATAGCTGCTTTGCTGGCAGTTACAATAACCAGGAGTTTTTTTGACTCGTTGATGTCATGGAACTTAAAGTCGCAGTCATTGTAATTGGCAATACCATGCTTAAATTTTTGCGGTTGCCAAGTTTGGGAATGATTTTTATAGACCACCGCACTGAGGGCAGACCGAATATTTTGGAAAGGAATTTTTGCCTCTTTAAAATTAGTAAAGCCAGCCAATAATTCCTCATAATTCATGACATTTTCAACTTCGCCAGAACTTAATGAGGAGAGGATCAGGTTCCAGTCGGCATCCTGGGCATAGAGCTGCTCCAGAGCATCCACCACCTGCAAGTCGGCAATATTAGCAATGAATGTTGCATCTCCCAGCTTTTCATCATATTTTGTTCGTGTAAACCGACCTGAATACTGCAGAGTAATAGGAAGGCTCTTTCGCAGGTCATGAAATGCAGCAATTTTTAACTCAGGTAGATCAAAGCCTTCCCCGAGCATATCTACACAGACAATAATTTGATGTTTTTTGGCGACAATGTTACGAAGCTTTTCAGCTTTGTTGCTGATTCCTGAAAATATACAAACTGGATGGAGATCCTGGTGCTCAGCATAGAGATTGAAAACTTCCTCAGCTCTAGCCTTAGTCTCACACCGAGCCATCAAGATATGGCTCATCCCGGCATTTCGATCAGCCCGTAATTTTTGCACTGCTTCCATGGCTATCCGAGCATCTGCGGCCTGATTTTCATACTCCCGAACAGCAATGAAGTTAATTTTCTTGAAATAACCTTGTTCCTGGGCTTTTTTCAGAGGGAAGTTGAAAATCACCTTACCCTCAAGTCTCTGTTGATCATTCCTGAACGGAGTCGCTGTGAATTGGATAACCTGAGAATCTTGAAAAGTGTCTGCAAACCGTTCCCAGGATTTTGCCTTGGCATGATGGGCCTCATCGATAAACAGATGAGAACACATCGTTGACATTTTTCTTTGCTGTTCACTAGAGCTATCAGCTACGATTTTCATCGTAGTCACAATGACATTGCACTGACTAAAGAATTGCTCCATTTCTTGAGTGTCAGCAAACTTATTTTTGACAATCCCCACCCTAGGATATAAGGATCGTTCGCCAATAATTTTGAAATCCTTTAACAAGCCTAATGAAACAAATTTTTCGAATATTTGTCCACGCAACGCGTCCGTTGGAACTGTGACCAGAAGTCTTTTACACTGGTTTGCAACCAAAACTGAGAGCATAGCTTCGGTCTTGCCAGTGCCAGTAGGCATCACCACTGTGCCCATATCATTATTAACCTTGAGATGACTCAAAATGGCATAAATGGCACCAATCTGTGGTAAACGAAGCCCTGGAACATTATTTTCCAAGTCTTCTTCAATGAAATAAAAATCCTGGTACCAGGACCCGTTGATTGCTTCGACGGAATGATTCTGCAAGGCTGGGTGGTGCAGCCATTTCTTGAATTTAATTTTATTATCCAGAAATATTTGCTCAGTTGGCCTCTTGTCGGTTTTGAGCATATAGGCATGGCCGTCAGTGATACTTGAAGGATTATCTGTTAAACAGTACAGGGCTTCATCATTGCCGATTACCAAATGACTTCTATCAGCCGAAATTACCGCGAGATCTACCTTTCTTTCCTTGGCCAGGAGTTGAACTATTTCATTTTGACCTCCTGCTTGTTTCCAAACAATTCTTTCGAGTCTCGGCAGTGTTATCAGTGGCATGTATTATGCCTCCTCGCAAGAGAAGCCTCTGCTTATGAGTTTGCGACGATGACAGCAAAAATTATTGTTTCTCAAATTTTTTGATATCATAGGTAAATTTCATATATTTTAAAAATAGCTCGCCTTTCACCGATCATTAATCACTTTATCCAGCTCATCAGCCGTGATCCGGGAATATTGTATAGAGTAAACAGGATTTTTGTGTCCCAATTATCTCTGCACCGCTGCAACATTCTCGGTTTTCTCAATGATGTGTCGTCTGATAGCATGTCGAGCACTATGGGGTGTCTTCCCTTTCACACCGGCCTTTTCACAAATCTGGTTCCAGACCTCGTTTACCGCTTTCGACTGTAAACGACCATCACCATGAGCAGTAGTTCTTGCAGATAAAAACAATGCAGGATTCTGCCACTTCTCAACATCAACTTCCCTTTCATGTTCAAGGTACTCTCGAATTGCCTGTAACCACTCACGACTGATCTTATATGAATGAGTAATCCCGCCTTTCTCCAATACTTTCAAGGACCGGTTATCAAAATCCACATCATCCAGATTCAATTTCACCACAACAGCGGTTCGACGCATTCCCGTTTCTATCAAAGAATAGAGAGTAGCACGATTCCTAAATGCCTGGTACCCTTTTCTTTTTTGACGATTCGAATCGTTTTTGTAGATTACCGCCCTTCTTTATACCTCCCCGATCCCATCCCACTCACGTCATTTTCCCTCATTTGAGAAAGATATTATCCATAAGATGCCCCCCTGACCAGGGTATCCCCACCATCCCGCTGAATCACTAGGCATCAGCATCTACCCCCCGTGGGTCAGGATGTTTTTTGATTTTCAGATATATATTTGTATAGCATAATATACATACAAACCTATATCGTTTCCCGTAATGCTTTCAAAAGCCTTTCTCCCGTTGTACTTGTCCCCAACACTATCAAGGCACGAATTGCAGCAGTTTCACTGATGTGCCGGTGACTCTCTTTGTTCATAGTCGCGGTAATCTCTTTAAGCCTGGCAATATCATCATCATATAGTCGGTAGGCCTTCAACGATGGTTTTTTTCTTGATGGCACCAAATCGAGACGTTCTTTAGAATCGTTTTTTGACTCAGCTGTTTGAGCCAGCTTGGATTGTCCGGTAATTTTTTTAGTTGCCATATCCCAGAATCTCCTCAGTAAGCTCTTTGAAATCTTCGGCACCGCAAGATCTTGGGTCGAAAACCATTACAGGTTCATTGTTCATTTGCGCTTGGTTAATGGCTTCATTTCTACGGATCACGGTTTTTAATAGATGCTCTTTATACGGTTCCAATTGTTCTTCGACAAATACATTGGAGAGCTTGTTGCGGGAGTCGCGGGCATTTCTCAAAATCATATATTTAAAGTCGCTGGATTCTTTCACATCCTCGATCGACTTAAAAAGGTCGGCAATACCATCCAGGGAATAACGTCCGTAAATAGTCGGGATCAAAATCATGTCGGAGGCATAGATGGCATTGATCGTGAGGACGTTAACTGTGGGGGGACAGTCGATGATGATGAAATCGAAATCCTTTTCGATTTTTTTCAAATGATTATTGAGAAGCTTTTCCCTGTGGATTCTCGTTGTGATCTGTTCGGCGGTAATGGCCAGATGGATATTGGAAGGGATAATAAAAAGATTTTCAACTGGCTCTTCATTTTCACCGAGCACTGCTTGACGAATGACATTGTCAATTTTACACGATTTACTCGACAGCAGCTCACCCACTGTTTGATTTCTGGGAATGTCCGTGCAGAAGATCACAGAGCTGTGCGCCTGGGGATCCATATCGATGAGAAGCGTCTTCTTTCCTGATATAGCCAGACAATATGCCATGTTTGTGGAAATCGTTGATTTCCCGGCACCACCTTTCTGGTTGAGTATTATTATTTTCATCATGATTTCCTGTAGTAAAGATCAATTTGTATAAAATTTTAGTGATCTATTTATACAACTAAATAGTTATATAATAAAGTAAATAAATAATCATACCTTTGTATAGCACAAAAGATATAATAATCATCAAAAAAAAGCCGCCCCCCGAAGGAGACGGCTGTAGTTATGCGGCGATCGACCTGGATTTCAATTCAGCCATTTTTTCAGTCAAGACCCAAAGAGCCTGGTTCAGCTTGATATTGCGATCAAGGGCTTTTACCGCTCTGGTAGTGACTTTTCGAGAGCCCTCTTCTCCATTGACTTTGCCTTTTACTCCGCCTTTGATGATATTCTCCTGGACTTTATTGAATGTTGTCCACAGACTATTGCTGCCATCGGCAAAGCGGCGCTGTGTCAACAACTGTTCCGGAGATATAGGCGCGTTATCCAAATCCTCATATACCAGCCTGTGAGCTGATGCAGCATATGCGATCTGCTCGTCGTATCCCAAACTGATGCCTTTCAAATATTCCATCTGGTCGTTGATGACCGTAGCAGCAGCGGTGATCTTATCAGCAGATTCAACAAAATCATTTTGGTTAAATCCGACATGCCGATGGGTGAAGTTGGCAAAATCTGATGCGATCATCAAACCGTTGCCACACACCAAACGCCAAACTGAAGCAATCAGCTTGAAAGAACTGCCCAGGTCGTGAGAATTATAGAGAACCAGGTCAACCCGCTCATCCTTCGGATTCATTACAAAGTTTTCATTCCGGGTAAAACGAATGGAATGCTTTTGAAATCCTTCCTTATCCTGGATACGGGTGCCGCTCTGCTCTGCCTTGATCGGAAACCAGCCGGCATCACGCAGCAGGTCAACCGCATCTAAGGTTGGAACAAAGGTGTAACGGCTGGATACTTTATCTACAGGCTCAGTTGCACCAGCAGCAGAAGCGTACTTAACGATCAGGTCATTGGTCATAAAAATAGGTGCGGTCATGGTCGTGTCTCCATTGAGATTGAAAAAAAATAGGGACAAGACCCCCGTCAGGGAAGTTTTGTCCCTGATGGGTTGATATTGATCGCGTAGAATTGAGCTAGAACTGAATACCCATATCCGCAAAGGATGTTATCTCATCCCCGACGATTATATGGTCCAGCACTTTAACATCGATAATCTGCAAGATTTCTTTCAGTTTTTTGGTCAATTCAATGTCTTGTTGTGATGGGTCAGTATTACCGGAAGGGTGGTTGTGAGCGAGGATAACCTTTGTAGCATTGAGCCGCAGGGTTTCCTTAACCACTTCACGAGGGTAAACTGTTGTCGAATCAATAGTCCCTTGGAACATTTCCTTCCAGGCCAGGATGCAGTTCTTGGTGTCCAGAAACAGACAACCAAAGACCTCATGTTGGTATGAAAAGATTTTTGAGGCTATTGCTTCCTTTGCCGCTTGTGAACTTCCGATAAATTCAGTTCCTCTTTTCAGTGTGGAGCGGGTACGGCTACGGCCCTCTTTAATGATTTCGGGGGTTGTCGCAGTGACGTACTGTCCTTGTTCGTCTTGGATAAATAACTTCATGGCTTATCTCCTCCTATGAATTAAAGAGTGATAAGAGTTTACCAAAGACAGAGGAGTTATTTTGCTCGGGATGGTTTGATTGCTACGGCGTTCTGCAGCAGAAAGCTTCCTTTGCAAGCGTTCTATTTCATTAGCAGCCAGAAAAAGTAGGATGCAATGCCCGAGGTTGCTTTTGTCGGTTCTTTTTGCAGTAGTCCGCATACATCGAACTAAATTGACAATCATGGTCTTGTCTCCTTGGAGTGAATAAAAAAAGGGACAAGACTTCCCCGTCAGGGAGGTTTTGTCCCTGGTGGGTTGATTGGTTTATGTTTGGCTAATCTTGAGCTTGGCGATCTTCCTGGTGGTCGGCCTCGAAATAATCAGCCATTAAATAATCCATTAAATCAGCCAGTAAATCGGCCATTACTTCGAGATCATAATAATATTCCATTATGATGCCTCCTGTGTATCAGTATGGTCAGCAATGGCCTCAAAGAGATAGACGGGCTGATGATGTTTCCATATCTCTCGTAACAGAGCTACGGGGTCATTACTTTTTACTATCCTCTGTAACCTTTCGATCTCGTTTGCTGCCTGTCTGAGCATTTCTCTCAAAGGCCAAGGGCAATTATATGCCGTGTTCGCATGTTCTCGTAATTGTGTAGGCAATTCAATTCTGATCGGCTTAGCCGTAATCTCGACTTCTAATGGCTCGGCCATCATTTCGATTTCTGAATTATTCATAAGTTTTCCTCCGTAATGAAAAGGAACAAAACTTCCCACAAGGGGTTGTCTTGCCCCTTGATGGGTTGGATAAATGGGATGGGGTTAGTGGGTTATGCCGCTTTTCGTATTTCAGCCAGGACAAAATGATTGCACTGGTCAGGCTTATAAATACGAATCGGCTTTTCGTTGATTTCACCGCAACCTTGCCGGTCGTACCAACCTATCTTTCTGCCGGACCAGAAAACAAATCCGTCTTTCAGATCGAAGCGGTTGTTGCCGACATAAGCGATGGCTCCGGCCTTCTTGACATACACAGTTCCGCGAACAACATACTCTTCTGTGATCGTGGCTGTGCTGCCGGCAGCAGTGCTCATGGTGGTTGTGGTCGTAATGGTGACATCCTGGTCATCGTCCATAGATAGATTACTCAGCAACTCACGCTGCCGGTATCTGGTCCATGCTTCACTCATATCCTTGACCGCAACCTTGCCGGTCAAAGCCTTTGCCAGTTCATACATCATGCTGTTTTCTGATTCAGATAATGCGGCCAGCCCTTTATCTGATAACTCGCCCTCTACGGCGAGCGATGTTTCCATCTTTTGGGCCATGAGCGACAGAGCTTTTTCCTGCATGGTTTTGGAATAGGCCATGAAAAATACTCGTACCGGTTGATTTTGCCCGATACGCCATGACCTTCGGCTGGCTTGTCTGAGAGTGAAGACTGAATAACCGCATTGAAAAAAGATGATTGTGGGAAACTCCAAAAGATCGAGTCCGGTTTTTACTAAATTGGGATTGCAAATAAGACAATCGTACAATCCCGTCTGAACCTGCTTTTTGAGCCAATCCTCCCGATACTCCGGTTTTACGGTTTGACTGCGGAGTACCAGAGGCTTCAAGTCATTCTTCTGAAGTTTTTCCTCTAATACAGGAAGCAAATCCCGTGTGCCGGTATGTTCGAGAAAGATCGCTACTTTTCTCCCTTGTTTCTTTTCAGCCGCTATAATCTCCAGCAACTTTTCTTCTTTGGGCAACAGGTCAATTTCCAAGCCAGGTGCAGAGGCGACTACTGTCTCACTCCCTGCAATCTCCAAGGTGATTCTCTCCCCATTCCGGCATCCATCGGGATACGCCAGCAAGGATTGAATCATTTTGCCCATAAGCCGCATATCACCACGAGCTAATGCTGCGCTGGTGGCATTTATGAGATCATGGGATAGTTGGGCATATTCCGGTAGTTGTTGGTCGGGTTCCAATGCTACTGGAACGATGATTTCTTCGTATTCCGGCAATGCGTCATTAACATCGGCCAGACGGACAAAGGTCGAATGCTCAAGCAGCAGATCAGGCAGTAACAGGGGTGATATTCCGGGAGCTTCCTTGACCCGTGACTTTCCGAGCTTTCGGCCGATACTGGCAACATTGAGACTTACATTTACATCCTTGCTGTCATAGGTGCGTTGCACAACGCCGTAGCGTTCTGCAAAATGCATTGACCTGCAAAACTCAAAGCCATCTGCCTTCATCTGACGAGAAAACATCCGCCAGAGCAGATAAAAAAGATTCGAGCTGTACCCACCCATTAAAGTGCCGGTAAGCGCAAGCACCTTTTTTGAGCGAGCGATAAGACAGGACATTGCTTGACCCTGGGCAGTACCGCCGCCCTTGAGTTCATGCACTTCATCCAGGATAAGAAGATCGAAAAAGTTCTTGGTGTGAAAAAACCGCTTCATAAACTCGGCCTTGGCGTAGCGGCGGACTTTCGTTCCATCTGCCATCCACATCGGGGCCTTGCAATGTTCGCACGGGATGCATTTGTTGTTATCGTCATCGGTTGTTATTTGCCCACCGCATTCAGGACAACATTGCCTTCCAAAAACCGTAATCCGCTGGGGAACACGCTGGAAATGCAATTTAGCTCGTTCTTTGCCCATAACCCAAATCTCCATGCCAACAGGTTTTGTTGACGTGAGCTTACCTGCGATGAGCAGATCGAGGCTTTTCCCGTTGAGGTTGATGCAGTTGCATCCGGGGATGGTATCTTGTGCTTCCCGTATCCATTTCTTGACCAGGTGGCCGGGACATTGAATAAGGATGCGTTTGTGTGTTTTAGGAATCAGATGAGCAACAGCCAAGCCCATAAAGGTTTTGCCCGTTCCCATCTCACCGACCATGAAAGCTGCCTTGTGATCTTCTTTGAAAAAAGACCTGGCTACCGGCAATATGCCTTTTCTGGTTTGAGACTCAAACGGTTTCCGCAGTAATTGCTGTAACTTTTCTCTGGCCTGTGAATCCCAATCATCCTCTGCTTTCAGCGAATAGACAGGATTCATGTTTTGAATGACTTGATTCTTAAGCATATCGCCCCATTCATCAAGGAACTCGGCCAGTTTGACGGTTTTTTGTCCGTCAATTACTGATTCGACAATATCGGTGATAGCTGCCATACTTCTCCTTTTTTATGGTTGAACAGAGGAGAATATGGCCCCTTGAGGGGAAATACTCTCCCCCTGTTTGGGTTAGGTTGTCAGCTTGGTTGGCTACTGTATCTCTCCGGTCTTGATTGCTTCCAGCACACGCGACTCTAAGGTCTCATCGCATGGGATATTTACCAGATACGCTTCCTGAAAATTCTCGTCGCCGAAGCTATAAAGTTTTTCAGGGGATATCATTTTCTCCCAGAGCCACTCTTGCCATTGTGGTTTGAGTGGAATGGTGGTTGCTTTATCAACACGACGGAAGGCTCGTTCCTGCACGGTAGGCAGATCAGGGCCAAAGACAGTTGCATGAATAGAAGATTCGATGAATCCTGTTGCAACCAGCACCTTGTTTACTACCTCACCGATCTTGCGGGTGCGGCAGGTGCGGATTGAGCCGGAAAAACTGAGGTCAGCTGATTCGTCATTATTGTCAGACACCCTGCAAACAGCCTCGCCGCTATAAATGAGCGCAGACATGGCTTTTACATGAGAAGGCGAACCGATAAGGCTCAACAAACAGCCTTGGTATTCTCCGTCTGACCTTCTTGCAATCAGGGCATTGGAATAACAGACGAATCCAACACAATTTATGATCAGGTATGGTGTTATCATGTGATTTCTCCAAACCCCCTGTGCGGGAGGTTTCTCCCGTAAGGGTTGGATGAGGGTGGATGAGGATTACTGCACGGTAATCAATTCAGCAGTTTGCATGTCAATGACTTTGACGGTCGGGATGTACTGGTCTTTGGTGGTGATCGAGCCGCCGCCAGTCTCATTTTCATGAACCTGGACAATCTTCTCGATTTTTTTGATAACACCTTTAATAACCAACTGCCGACCATCTTTCAGAATGGCTCCGTTCATGTATCCTCCTGCCAGCATAAGGGCCAGGTGGCCGTTTTCAAGCGAAGTCAATGGACGGATATTATTGTTTTTGGTAGGGATAAGTTCTTGTAAAACATCTTGTAGAATCCCTGCCTTGTTAATCACTGGAATTGCTTCCAGTGGGTCAAGGCGATCTATGCGGAAGTTTACTGGTCTGTCTGCCTTGGGAATAACGATTGGGGCCATAGTTTCCAGTGGCCATACTTCGCTTTGAAACTCCTCCGGTGTCATGCCGGCCAATTCTTCCAGGTGTTCCTGGGTTGCTTTGGCTTTTTCCTCTGATATGTAACTTTTTTCTCCAAAGACAACACACTGCTTAAATATGGAAAATTCTTCGTCAGGAAATCCTGTCACCTGTACCTTGAAATTACGGGCCAGTGTCTTGGCACATGCTTTCAAGACATAATAGGGGATGACCAGAACGAGAATCCCACCAATCTGCAATGTGCGGATATAGGTACGCAAAAACTGATGTTCCAGTCTTCTGTCCGAGTTGTCGTCTGGATTGATTGCGGTATCGTAGGGAGGGTTGAGATAGAGCAAGCCGAAGGATTGAGTTGATACTCTTGCCTCGGTAAGTGCATCACCCCATACTGCCTTGAAAAGCTGTGATTTAGCTTTCGTGGCTCGCTGGTGGTCAAGCTCAACGCCATAGGTTATGGTGTCGGGGCTTGCCAGTCGGGACAGAGTGTTTCCGTACCCGCAGCAAGGGTCTAATGCTCTTGCGTCTTTCTCGAAAGAAATTTTTGTTTTAAGCAGGGAAACGACAATATCCGGTGTAGGAAAGAACCCTGCTTTTGCTTGAGATGCGAGTCGTGCCATGTCTTGTCTCCTTTTGACTGAAAATAAAAAAGGGCAAGACACTCCCGGCAGGGGATGTTTTGCCCCTGGTGGGTGAACTGGTTTTTATCGACTCTGTCAGATTAAAACGGAACTTCCGCGTCCGGCAATGGTGGGTTATCCCCATTATTTCCATGAGCCGCAGAAGACGAGGTAGGTTCCTTATCAAAGTTTTTGCCACCAAGCATTTCCATGCTCTTGGCAATAATCTCTGTGGTGTAACGAATATTACCGTTCTCTTCCCACTTTCTGGTTTGCATTTTGCCCTCAATATAGACTTTCGAACCTTTCTTGAGGTGATCTCCGCAAATTTCGGCCAATCCTCTCCAGGCTACAATTTTGTGCCACTCGGTATGCTCCTGTTGTACTCCGTCTGCATCCTTCCACTTTTCAGTAGTAGCGAGAGAAAAAGTTGCCACAGCAGCACCTTTCTGGGTGTAACGAATTTCTGGGTCATTGCCTAAGTTGCCGATTACCATTGCTTTGTTCATGATGTTGCTCTCCTTTATGGGTTGTTGGTTTATGCCGCTTTTTGGTTTTTTGGGATTGTCGTCTTGGAGGTTTTAATATCCAGGAATGAATACGAGCTTGATTCTTGAAATTCTTGCATCGTATGCCCCATCTCCGCCAAAAAGGCTGTTAAGGCTCCGGTATCAGTATGTTGCCGTGAGCGAACTGCTTTAGAAAGGATGGTGTTGTTTACTTTGATCGAATGTCCGGCCTGATTCACTATTGCAAGTAAATTGGCCTTCATGGGTTCAATCTGTTTGTCCAATACTTTGCCCTGTTCCAGCAAAGATCGTAATTCGGTGACACAGTCTTCCAGATCAGGAACCTCTTTGGCTGCAAATCGGGGACAGGTGGTCAAATTATTACAATATCCGCAAAGCAGGCTGGGGTCGGTTGGTGGATTTTTTGGGTGGCCGAGCATCATGAACTGATAATCTGTCCAGATGGACGTCGCCCTGTCTTTCAATCCTTTGTACAAAATCTCATCTGGCTTGTAGCCGTTGAAAAATCCAATATCACCGCTTCCTAAATCAATGGCCAGAACTGCACCTTTGATCGTGTAATCAGGAAATTGTTCTTTTAACGCTCCCATCTGCATATACAATTGAGATTCCCAGGAGCTATACGGCCCGTCAGGAATGGCACTAACCGATTTGACTTCGAGTACGGCTTTCAGTTTCGGTGCATTGAAAACAAAATCAATGTGGCACCTGATGGGAGTACTACCGCTGGCAATAGCCTCAACCTGTCGGTCGAAATTATTAAAGCCGGCGGCGGTCATTGCGTTTGCGACAATATCCTCGGCCATGTGTCCTCTTTGGAAACGGAGCAATGTGGCCAGGTCATGTTCGGCGGGATGTAATCGATCAAGAATTACCTTTCGTGGGCAGTATCCAATATCAGATGCGCCAAGGTAGCTGCTTCGATCTCCCAGGGTAGTCAGAGTGTGTTGTTTTGCAAATTTTTGTAACCCGGTGAGCAGTGTGTTTTTGATATCCATGATGTTTCTCCTTAGAAATGAAAATTTTGCGGGGAGAACACACGGATTTCCCTTGAGGGAAGAGTGTTGCTCCCTCGTTGGGTGGGTAAAAAAACGCTGTAAACAGCTTGTGTTAGAGTCAGTCTAATGAATTAATGGGTCGTCAGGTCTTTGTACCAGTTTTTCTGATCTTTATTCCATTTGAACCCTACCGCTTTTAATAGCTCCTTTTTATCAAAGACTTTGCCCATTGCGATAATAATACTGTCATGATGTTCGTATGTGATACCGTCAATCTTGGGCAGGGAAGCAGAATTGGTAGGTTCTGGAGGAACTGGTAGAGACTGAGCAGTTGGTGGTAATGTTGGTTGCGTCACTTCGGTTTTTGGTGGAAGAATTGGTTGAGATTGCGGGGTGTGTTTCGGTAAAGATTGTCTCGCTGGCGCTTGTGGGCTGCGTGAATTGTAAACAGTCTCAAGTAAGCCACGATATGAATCTTGTCCGATAGAGCAAAGGGAGAGACATTTCTGAAGTGCATCGGTAATTGCCCCTTTCTGAGCATCGCCAACATTGCCTTTCACTATATTCATCTGTCCTTTGTGTGATCCTTTGCAAAGCCATTCATCGGTATCGGTTTTCAAAAATAACGTCACCTCTGCTACAACCTGATTGTCAAAAATCTCTTCCTTAGTCAGTTCATAACGCCAGTTTTCCGGTTCTATGATTTGATTGACTGCGTCAAATACATACTGCGGTTTATAGCCATAGCGAATTTGACCAATCACCTTGCCGTCCTTGTCTTTCATTTTAATTTCCTGCACGGCATTGCGGCCAAAACTTCTGATCAATTCGTTGATTTTGTTAATTTTTTCTATGAGTGTTGACATGGTTGTTCTCCTTTAATCTTGTGGATTGTGGGAGAAGACAACTATGCCCATGGAGGGAGAGTTATTTTTCTCCCGGTGATGGGGTGGGGTGTTGCTCTATTGCTATGTGCAATGTGCTACGGGGAATCAACGGCAAAAGAAATCAAACGGATTTATCCACAAAAAAGAGGTTCGCAAATGCGATTAAACTTTTCCTGTATGGGATTTGTCCGGACGGATTTGTCTTGTCGATGAAAAAAAGGGGTTGGAAAAGTTGACGAAGAGGACGATAAAAACAGAATAATATTATCGTCTTGTCAGGGGGGCCATATCCAAAATCATCCAAAAAAGAGGTTCACAAATGTGATTAAACTTTTCTTGCAGAAATCATATGGCAGGTACAAAAATCACTGGGTCATTCATCGAAATATATTATGAAAAATATACCATGAAGCCTCAGTTATTTTCCCGGAAGGGATTACTTAAATAAATTAAGTGGAATTATATTCCAAATAAATATCCTTTCTTGAAAGAAATCAAGAAAATAATTTTCCACGTTAAATTCTGGGGAAATTTCACTTTTTTTTGCATAAAAACAGCAAAAAATGAAAATTTTTCCTCAAAAAAGCATACATGGCCGGAAAGAGATAATAGGAGGAAAAATAACATCCGGCAAATATGCAGACCCAATACAACGAAATCATCAATTCCTTCGTCGACAAATATGGCCTCAGTCGAGGTCAGGTTGTGGCCGAGATCGAGAAGACCTTTTCGACTATGCTGTCTCGCTGGTATGGGACAGGGACGGTTGTCCTGTTTGCTGACGACTACCTGCAGGCACTGCACTATGCCAAGCAGTCTGGTATCCCCCTACAAAATCAGCTTGATTTTGTCTCCGTGCGGGGCTGGAACACTATCCAGAGGGCACTTGACCAGAATTTTACCAAGATTGCCTGCCTGCATGAAGTGGCTCGTTATAAACAATTGGAACATCAGCTGCGCTGGGGGGATATTATCCGTAAAAACAATGATGGTTTCCTGGTAGAGATCGAGATTGAAAAAGGCCTGGCGATCATAGCCGAGTGTCCTTTGAATCGTGTTGGCATGCATGAACGGAATATGTTGGCCGTTGGCCAAAGACGAGCCTTTCATCTGCGACGGGTGGACTCTGTGAAATTGCGCGGGATCACCCGGGTCAAGGTGGTGGTTGATCGTGTTTCAAAGAATCTGGTGACTGCTTTACTGAGAGAGCAGCTTGGCACTGCCACAGAGATAACGCTGTATTGCGCCAAACGGTATGTCGGCCATAAGAGTTTTGTTGAAGCCGGTGGGTTTTTACCAAAACAGGTAATCTTGACTGCATCCAGGGAATTGCATGAGCATATTCAGGTTACGGTAGAAAAGATGGAAATGGGTAAAAAATCTTGATCTGGAGAAAAAAACAACCCAAAGAGCCATATACCCTTATAGGCGATGGCTTTCATCTGGACCATCCAGATATGTTAATACCGCTTGGCTTCCCTGATAATGACCGCAAAGGGCATTTCTGGTGCTTCGGGACAACCAGGGTGGGGAAGACCCGCACTATGGAAGGAATCATCGAGCAGGATATTCGCAAGGGGTATTCAGTGGTAGTCATCGACCCCAAGGGTGACAACGAACTTTTCTCGAAAATTGTCCAGGTGGCTTTCGATACCGGCAGACAAGAGGATTTAATACTGCTTACCCCTGTCTTCCCCCAATACAGTGCAGTTTTTAATCCTCTCTCTCATTACTATATGATCGAGGAAATAGTGGCCCATATTACCGCCGGTGTTGCGGTAGGCAGGGAGCCTTATTTCTTCTCTGTTGCCTACGAAATCAGCCTGGTGGTGATACAGGCCCTTATCTTGTTGGCTGAAGCCAATAATAAAAAACCGGATTTCAATCTCAACGATGTCAAAAACAATATCAGTCATGCTGATCTCGAGAAGCTCAAAGAAAAAATCGAAGGTATTGACACCCCACAGGCCCGACAGCTTGCTCTGAATTTACGAAGGATCATCGCTTCGACAGCCGACTACCATTCCAAGGTTGCCTCCTCGCTGCGTGTGGCACTGACGGAATTAACCAGTGGCAATGTAGGACAGATTCTTGGCCAGGCCAACGAAAACCGTTTCATCAGCCGCCTGGAGCAAAACAAAGGCGTTATCATGATTGTCCAGCTTGGCTCTTTGCTCACCAAACGGGCGGCTTATACTGCTGGGAAGGTTATTGTTTCTAATATTCAGGCTTTTGTCGGTCGCAGGTACTCCAGTGATAAAAAGATATTTCCGTCTCTGGCTCTACATATCGACGAGGCCCAATCTGTTTTATATGAAGGGATTGAGGAGCTCTTTGCCAAGGCCGGCGGCGCTGGTGTCTATATCCACGGCTATTGCCAGTCAGTGAGCCAACTTTATGCCGAGATTGGCCAGGATCGAGCCAATACTATCCTGGATAATTGCAATACCAAATTGTTTATGCGGGTGCCCGATGCCAAGACCGCCACCTATATCTCAGATCATCTTGGAGAAAAACGGGTCTTCAGTCCGGTTATCTCTGTGGGTGGTGGGCTGGCTATCAGAGAGACCGAGGATGTACGGGTTAAGCACACCGAAGTATTGAACCTGGCTCCCCGTCAGTTCTTCATGACTACCTATTCAGGAATTTATCGGGGAATCACCGCGGATGTTCCCACGGCTGGCCTTAAGGTGATCTTTCCCGAAATTAGACCACAATGGGATGATTATGAGGACGATTATCAGGAAGATCGGTCAGGCGAAGAGGGGAGGGGGGACGGATGACTGCTGCAGAGATCAATACCATCCTTGGCCTTGGAATTTTGTTCTTTGCCAGCACAATATGGATGCTTCTCGTAAGGTCAGGGAAAAAACCTGCTGTATCCAAAAAAGTAATGTTGTTAAAAAACTTATCTCAGTTGTGGATTAGAAACGGAGAGGTCGATATAGCTGATCTGGCTCCAATCTGGCGGGATGAGCCGGTATTGGAAGCTATCGAAGAAGTATTCATCGAATTTCAGAATGCACGAATACAGGAATTCTACAAAAAACATATTCAACCATTGCGCCATGCTGCCCAGCAACAGGCAGTTTGCCGTGATCTTTTGTCTTTGCTGGACACGGAAGGAGGGTGTCCATCTGTCGTCAATGTCAGTCGCGATGTAGAAGCCACCTGGGATTCCAACACCTACACCCTGCTTGGTCAAACAAACCTGATTGACCATTCCCTGAATGTGGCTGAACAGGTGGTCCGGCTGCTACAGGAATCCGATACCGGCTATCTTATGCCGGATACCATCATTGCCGCCTTGTCCCATGATCTGGGGAAACTGCCATCCATCCGGGGGCATTTGTACAGCCTGGGCGAACATCCCTTAGCCGCTGGCCGGATTCTGGTCGGTCTTCAATCGTTCAAAGAACTTCACCAAAAAGAGGAAATCTTACAGGCCGTAAAATTCCACCACAAACAGCCTCAAGAGCTACTGGGCAAGACTTTGAAACGGGCAGATCAACTTGCACGTCAACAAGAGCTAGAGCAGGCACAGGAGCGACTCCAGCCATTAGAAAAACCTCCTGGGTGGCACAACGAAGCAAAGGCGCAAGACGGTATATTTGATGAAAAATCAGAGACAAAAAAGAAGGTGGCTGCCCCAAAGCTCATCAACCTGTCATGGCTTAACACTCAAGAATTACTGAAAGACATGCGGCCCTATATCAATAAATTAGAGGGACGAAGGTTCCAGGCGTTTTCCATGCCGAATGGTGTTGTCTATTTTATGCCAAAGATACTGGAACTGATTGCCAAGAGACAGGCGGAAAAAGCGGGAGTGCTGGAAGTAGTCTCTATGGATGATAAAGAAATGCGGGAGGTATTGTTGTCCATCGTCCATCAACTACGGCAAGAGAATGTCATTGCCGGTGGTCTTTTGAAGGACCAATATTTTGGGGCGTATTATACCGTAACTATGAAATCAGGTTCAACCGTGAACGGCTATTACACGCCTTGTCATGCCGAGGCGTTTGATTCTATTGCCGTTATGGAAGATGCTAAATCCGGTATCCTCCTGGACCTGGTATCGGTTGAATCAGTTCACGGAGATAAACAGGCATGAGCGACAACATAAACAGTAGTGGCTTTAGTGGCTATAAGGGCGGCAGTTCCGGCAGTAGTAATAGCGGCGGCAGCAGTGGTGGTAGAGGCGGCTCATATAGCCCGAATGCCACATTTATCAATACAGACAATCGTCAATATGTAAAGCCAAGGAGTATCATTAATGTAATCTCGGATATTCAGCATTATTGCATGGCTGAAAAATTGGGTAAAGCCTTACCTGCAGAATATTTGACGAGGGTGTTCAGAATTCTGTGTCAGTTAACTTAAAGCTGATATAATCAGCCCGAAAAAGGAAACTGACATGACTGAAGAAAACCATGGATTTGATTTTGAAACAGCGCTGAGATCTATCCAGGAAGGAAAGCCGCTATTAGGTAAAGAAGGCATTCTCACCCCACTCATTAAAAATCTTACGGAAGCAGCTCTCGAAGGAGAATTGGACTCACATCTCGGCCAAGAAATCACGGCAAATCGACGTAATGGGAAGAGCCGGAAGACGATCAAATCGTTGAATGGCAATTTTGTCTTAACTACTCCTCGCGACCGGGATGGAACCTTTTCCCCCCAACTGGTGAAGAAGCATCAGACCAGTCTGAATGGTGAAATAGAGCAGAAAATACTGGCCCTCTATGGTCTGGGTATGAGCTACCATGATATCTCGGCCCATCTTCAGGAGATATATGGTCTCGAGGTTTCTACCGGCACCCTGAGCACGATAACTGATAAGATTATCCATACGGTCAAGGAATGGCAAGCCCGGCCCCTGGCCTCAATTTATCCCATTGTCTGGCTCGATGCCATTCATTACAAGGTTCGTGAAAACGGGAAGG
>LADS01000036.1 GCA_000961725.1 Desulfobulbaceae bacterium BRH_c16a | reverse complement strand
TATAGCCGTTTCGAGTACGCTGATATCCTTTGGTATTACCGACCAGGGTCCAGTTCGCTGCGTGATAGACCGTGCCAACATAACGAGAGGGGTCGACAAAGGTTTCCATCATCAGAAGTGGGAAGCCGAAACGATTCTGCCAGTCTCCCTGAATTCTTCGCCGGCACAGGGAGAGAATCTTGGTGGCAAGATTTTTGTAATGACAGTGTGGCAGTATCAGGAATCGTGAGTTGTTTGCCACCAGATGAAGCCGATCATACTGCAGGCGGTGCCCCCAGCCAATCCAGCGATCACGGGCACCGCATTTCAGGGCTGCAGCGGAAAAGCTTAGGAGACCAAGCCAGTCATTATTACAGGTAGCCACATACCAGATCGTGTTACTGATTTTCGGCAAGGAGCCAAGGTAATGATGTTGCTGCATCAGTTCCTGGAATCTGGCTTCTTCAGCAGGATCTACTGGACGGACGACAACCTGGGATAAGTTCAAAATGGTTCTCTCGTGTTGGTTAAAATTTTGGAGAGTGTACCTTACACGAAAGGGTTTGTCCAGTTTTAAACGTAAGTTGATGAATTTGTATCAGAAAAAAAGTAGAGGAAATTCACCCTGGGACTGGTGATCTGAATACATACTTGATATCAGACTGGCAGAGAAGCCAAAGGATGACTAAAATGGAAAGGTAGGAGCTATACATAGAGGAACGCGAGCGTTTTGATGAATCGGACCTTTTGCAAGTAACAGAGAGACTGAGGAAAAAAAATGGCAGGTGGGTGGACCAGCGACGGAGCTGTACAAGAACAAATTGATGCAAGTATAGAAGATGCTGTAAAATTAGCCAGGAGCCGTATCCCTAAAGGCAAAAGCCTAAGCCACTGCGAGGAATGCGACGAGCCGATCGCGGCGGCCAGAAGGGAAGCTATTCCAGGTGTCCGTCTCTGCATCCTATGTCAATCTGAGAAAGAGAAACATCAGATCTTTTCAACCGGTATTAACAGGCGAGGCAGTAAAGATAGCCAGTTAAAATAGATTTGAATTCCACATACAGAGGCGTCGGCTGAGTTCACTCCTTGTTGATCTCTTACATGTAAAGGTTCTGGCGTAAGTCATTGTATTGTATTATAATAATATTCAATAATTATCTACTATGCCCTCAACAGGGTTCCTCGTCCACCAGTACGTTCCTCAGTTTGGTGGCGAGGTCCTGCATGGTAAACGGCTTCTGGATGAAGTTTACCCTCGTCTAACGAGAACCATGGATAGGTGACTGGCTTAGATTCAAGTCACGTCAACCCCAAGCTCTATTTGGATAAGTAAGAAAGCTGTTCAATAGCTTTGCGATTCCGGACAGTTGGAAAATTCTCTCTTGACCTACATTGCTGGGGTGCAGGCCAAAAAACGGGCTTCCTCTAAAAAGGGAGTCACTGGCAAGCTTATATCTTTAAGCAAAACTGCAAGTTGAGCTATTCCTGATTCAGTTCATATATGAACATGCCTTGTAATCCCACACGAAATGGAGCATTCTGAAGGTTGAGATTGTTTTTCTTCAAACTGTTTAACGTGAAGATACGCTTTGGAGAATATAGATGGAGAAGACAGATCAACCACTTATTATTTTTGACGGTGTATGCAATCTTTGTGAGTATTCTGTAAAATTTATCGTCAAAAATGACCGTCAAGCGAGGTTTAAATTTGTATCTGCCCAATCGGATAGAGGGAAGGAACTTCAGCGCCTGCATGGTGTCGATATTTTCAAAGATGGCTCCGTTATTTTACTAAAAAATGACCAAGTGTATGTCAAGAGCGATGCTGTTGTAGAAATAGCGAAGGATCTCGAAGGCCTATGGAGATTCCTGCATGTTTTTAAATTTATCCCAAAGCCTGTCAGAGATCTAGTTTATTCAATAATTTCAAAAAACAGGTATCGGTGGTTTGGCAGAAAAAATCAGTGTCTGCTTTCAGATAAAAATATAAAGGATAGATTTTTATGATTTATATTGTCATGGATTTAATAAACAAGCCGCGTTTTTGTTCTTGTCCCCGCAACAAACCGAGATAAAAATCAAGATTTACTTGTCATCAAATGCTCGGAGTTTACTGTTTTCTTGGAGACAGTCTTTGTTTTGTCTATCAGGCATGAGATTATTCTTGGCCGAAGACGCAGCGCCTGTTGCCTGCAGCGTTTTGTCAGAGTGCATTTCTGAGCTCCGCTGTGGTCGAAATAGTGGCAAATTCGCCATCCAGATTCGCCAGTGACATCGCATGGACCTCTTCCGGTGCGTGAGGTTGGCCGCTGTAATCTGCCTTCGCAAATGCAAACGTCGCATCTGAAGCAACGAAAGTCTTGAACCCCAGATTTCCGGCAGTTCTGGCGGTTGATTCCACCGAATAATTTGTGCTTACCCCGACGATGACCACACGGTCAATGCCACGGGCATGAAGCCAGCGTTCAAGTCCAGTGTTTATGAAGGCATCCGGAACATTCTTTTCAACAACATGCTCGTGATCGAGCGGCGCAAGCTCCGGTTGAAATTCAACCCCCGGTTGGCCCGGCCAAAATAGCGAGGTCGGAATTCTGGAGATGTGGCGGACGTGAACAATTGGCGCATGTGCTGCCCGCCAGGAGGCAAGAAGGGACGCGATATTTTGCTCTGCCGTCGGATTGTTCCTCTGACCGGCGGCTTTGCTGGCCATGCCACGTTGCATGTCAATGATGATAAGTGCGGGGGTCATACATTCGCTCTCACAAGTGATTATGCTGATCTGTTCATCCAGAAATTTGTAGTGTTATACAGAAGAAATGTATGTTAGGCAAGATGGAAGGTACCACTACAGTATCGTACAAGTTCAAGTTGAAGATTAACACCTGGCAATACTCAACTGTTGCCTGTCTTGCTTTGTGAAGATGTTTCCTGATATGCCCATCACTGCCGACGGCCAACTCTCCTGCATTTTTATGGTATCATAAGCTGTAACCCATTCCCGTTTTTCTCAAATCTACAGGAGGTGTACCATGAAAGTTTCACAGGCAGTCGATTTCCATCTGCAGTATCACCGAGCGAATTCGAAAAAAAAATACCATCAAAACCTGTGAGTTCGTCCTCACCCGTTTCACTGCCCGATTCGGCAAACGCGATTTGGCCAGCATATCTCAGGAAGAAGTACTGGAATTTGCTTTCGCTGACCAAAAACAACAAACAGGCCACGAAAAGAATAAAATTCTCAGTACTTGCATCTTTCTATAACTTCAGCATCAACACTGGCCTGCCCGCCCTCACCAATCCCTGCAACGCTTCCGTGATCAAAAAGATTTTCAAGCGTCCTCAGGCCATCCAGTGGAATATCGTGGATAAGGAGACGATTGATGAGATTATCTTTCGCACCACAAACACCCGGAACAGACTGATTCTGGAATTGATGGCCAGAGGCGGCATGAGAGTCGGAGAGGTCTTGAATTTGACGACCCCAGGGGATTTACAAGAGAGGAGCCTGGTCATCCAGAATCCGAAAAGTGGTCGAGCAGAGAAGACGGTTTATGTTCCGCGAAAAATAATGGTAAGGTTAACCGGCTACGTAAGAGTCCAAGATATCGGTGAACGACCGCATTTTTCCCATTTCCTATGTTGCTGCCTGGTCTATGGTTAGAAAAGCAGGAAAAATGGTTGATATTGAACTGCGGCCACATGATCTCCGGTGGCATGCAGCCACGTATGCTTCGAGATCAGCTGGTTTGGGTCAGAGTCCATTACAGCGATCAGATAGATGAGCCAAACACCGATCCACTGCTGATAATAAATCACGCTCTCTGTCCAAAATGTTCTGCCAGTAGGCAAATCAAACTATCATCGCTGACGTTTTATTAAGATGTTTCCTGAGTCATTCTAATCCTCCCAAGGGTTGATAACGTTGACACCTGCGGCGTGGAATGGACTGACATCTCGTGTCGCGACGCTAAATCGGTTAGCAGCCGCAATAGACGCAATGTATCCATCTGCTGCAGCAATTGCTAAGCCGGCAGATTTGGCTTTTGCCATTAGCTCAGCATAAGCGGTCGTGCAGTCCATATCAAACGGACGTACACGTCCGGCAAACAGCGGCAAGATTTGATTTTCAAGACTGGTTTGCAGTTCATCTCGTCGTTTTCCAACTGGAAGGTTTGCAACTCCTAAACGCAGTTCTGCCACAGTGATTGCTGACAAAAATAGCGTTTCTAGTGATTGTGCATCAATCCAGTTAATAACACGAGCCTCAGGAGCACGACGCAACGGTTCCGAAATTACATTTGTATCTAACAGTATCATTCAAAATCCACCGGTTTGGCCGGAGATTTATCTCGGCTCTGCTCAAAAACCGAAAATTCATCATCGCTCAAATTGATTTTGCGACCAATGCTAGCAAGTAAAGAACCAAGTTTTACCCTTCCTTCCGGCTGGACGGCATTTTCCAGTATCTCACGAATTTCAGCTTCGGCGCTTCGACCATGCTGTGCGGCTCTAACCCGCAAAGCGCGATGAACCTCATCCGGTACGTTTCTGACAGTGACTGACGGCATGATTTCACCTCCCTCTTGAGCTTTATTTGCTTACATTATATCACAATGCAAGCAAGTAAGCAAGAGTCGCACCCTTTTCAAAAAAGGCCGTGACCGATGATGTGGCATGATCAAGTAGCCAAAGCAGGATATTTCCAATGGTAGTCATAGCCAGTTTCCGACCTTTCCCGCTTAAGGTTCTTCCTGAACATCTTTTGGGTAGGCAAAATCAAGATTTTTAGAAATCCTAGACCGATCATTAGACGGATCCTATACCTCTACCCTCAATATCCAAAGAGATTTCAGTGGTGTGGCTGGAGAGATACCAGCCTTCGCCCAATTTAGTGCCGACTGTATAGGCGACGTTATCGTCAAGCTCAAGTTCCATGTAGACGTCAGCCGTTATATATGGCTGATCCGCTGGTAATGGTTTTCGTTTGAAGCCAATAGATTCGTAAAGTCGTAGAGCCGTCTCCAGTTTGGTGCTTGAAAGCAACCCTACTCGTGCGGCTCCTAGCACTCGTGCCCGATCAATAGCGAAATAAGTTAACCTGCGTCCCAATCCTTTGCCTTGCATTTCTCGCGATACCGTCAATTTAGCGACTTCAAATATAGATGGTGACAGCCGAATCAAAGCACACGTCCCAACCACCTTAGCGCCCTTGACTGCAATGTAAATCTCGCCGCCTCGCTCAAGAATCGTCTCTCGCGGAGAGTAAAGTTGTGTGCCGTCCTCATCTATTACATTCCATAGCAAAACAGACTTCGACAGCTTTGCCAGTAACGAGAGAAGTATGTTTCTTGGCAGCATTGCCATACGCCTGTGCTTTTTCCAGAGAAAAAACATAAAGAAGGAAAAACACGGGAATACAGATTCCTAATCTGACAGAGGGACAAGATCTTCACCCAATTAATTGTGCCCGCACCACTGACTTTCACACGGTACGCCATCCCCATCGCCATCAATTATTGTTCCTGGGCAATTGGATTGATAAAATTTCGCTTCTTCGCATGAAGCCATTTCAGAACAATGAATTTTCCCTCTACAGCTATAAAGATTATTGCTTGCAGTATTCGTTCTTATTATTCTTTTCGTTGAAATGATTTGATTCTTATTGACGGAAATCGAGAGACCATTGTTATCTTTAAGAGTTACCATGTCAGCCTTAGCTATAACCTTGTCTACATATATTCTTCTCCCCGATTGGAATTCAATCTCGAAGTAATCACCTTCTTTCGGTACGTTGGCGACAGATTTTTCGCTAAGATTGGTTTTTTCTCCCGATACCCTCTTGTTTTGAACATGGTCGATGCCTTTCTGTTTCAGCAATTCCTTCTTTGCTCTCTCAATTTCGGTTTCTGAAAACGTGAACTCTTTGCCTTTCAGCGATGGGTGAGTGGATTGCTTTTGAGGTGAGGGAGTTGATGTCGGTTTGCCCTGATGAGTGAGATGTTCCTTTGTTGCGATTAAAAGCTGAGACAGATTAGCTCGAAAATAAAACATACCAAAACCCACAACTAGCATAATAGCTAATAATGCTGTGTGTTTAATTTTGTTTTTCCATAAATATTTACGGGTGCGCTCAGTACCTTCAGATGGAGCAAGTTGATTATTGAAGCTCGTAAAGTTATCTCTTGAACTAATAAAATCATTTCCTCGGGGTCTATTAACTTCCTTCCCGCCGCCATCGTTTTTCTGAGTTTTATCTACAATGAAATTAAGAACGAACACCACCACAGCAGCAATTTGAAAGAATAGAACAATTGCCCAGATAGTAAATAATCTTGACTGTTCATCGGTTCTTCGCGATGCCTCAATTGCAGCTGCAACCATGTAGACTGGAGACATCAAGAAAATGTTTATGCAGTTTATAATTACTGCAGCAACTCCGAGAGGGGCACCTTTGCCGGTCGATAGCCAAGCCAGAAAACCCGATAGGCCGGAAATCATGATTCCGAAACCAGGTATGAAAATAGCTATGACTGAAAAAATGAGTGAAGCAATGCCAAAAGCAATCATTATCTTAACGTCGCGTATTGTTTGAACATCATAAGAATGAGGAGTGAACTCACCACACGGTGGTATTTTGATTACATTCCAGCAAGATATTTAGATCGCTACCGTAATTCCACTATTTTGTCTACCTCTATATTTGAGGATCTATTATGGGTTTGGTTTTTTACCGCCTCTCTCAATTGCACCTTTTTCACCAAATATTCCAGATTGAGGCATTTTTCAATAATTGGAAATGAGCAACTCAGTACGCTGAGTTGCTCTGGATTGAGGTTTTGTACTCACTGAGTATTTCAGCGTAACCTCCTTTATTAAAAAGCCCTGAAAGATGTCTCTGACCTCGTCCGTGTCATTGATAGTCATAAGAAATCTTCCTTTGAGTTTATGTAAAATCTCTGCCAACTCAAGAAAATCCGGCTCCTTGAAATCGTGTTTATAGCCAGGAATGTTCCAGTATGGAGGATCAAGAAAGAAGAACGAATGCGGCCGGTCATATCTGGGTATAAGATCCCGAAAATCCTTGCACTCGATCTGAACGTTTATCAGGCGCTGCCATGCTTTCTCAATGGTTGATTCCAGGGTGAGGAGATTGAAGCGAGGTTTGCCAGTGGTGGACATTCCGTTGAATTTAAAAATGATTTTATAAAAACGGCGAATCTCTGACGAACGCAAGGAGACGCGCAAGGCAAGCGGCGGCAAGGCTGGTTGAACTGGCAGAGGAACATCAGAGTATTTTGCTTGTCGGTCATGGGTTCATTAACCATTTCATCGCCAAGGAGCTGAGGAAAAGCGGCTGGCTTGGACCATCAAAGCCAGGCAAAAGATATTGGGGATATGAGATCTATGAGCGAGCAATAACATAACACGTCGCTCCAGCCGACGTCGGCGCTGTCCCCTCCTCGGCTGAGCAAGGCGGTCGAAATTTACTTCTATGCCCAGGGAAATTATAAAATTCGAGCCGATCGAAAAAAACCAGGTCTCATGAGACAACATCTTACGACTGTTCGCGTTAAAGAAAGATTTAGAAATCGTCAACAACTGCGCGCAGCTTTCCCCAGGTTTCGTGGTTATGTTTTTTCTTACTGATTACCCTAATCCCAGCTTCGAAGAGTGAGGAGTGAGGCCATAGCTGAGTTGTGGCGGTAATCGGATTTTCATTTCTAAGAAAATATAGACAAAGGCGAGAAAGGATATACAGGAGTGCACGTGCTGACAGGGGGGATGATTTTATGCTGTTCAAAAATCGAACCGAGGCCGGTAAACAGCTGGCTCAGGCACTGAAACACTATCGGGGCAAGCCCGGTGTTATTTTTCCTCTTCCGCGCGGCGGGGTAACATTGGGTGTGGAATTGGCCAGATCGCTGGAGATGCCGATCGATCTGGTCATCCCCAGAAAAATAGGCCATCCGACTAATCCGGAATATGCCATTTGCGCCGTTACAGAGACAGGAGATCCGGTGTGCAACCGATGGGAGAAGGAGCGAGTCGATCCCGAATGGCTCCACCAGGCGATCGAGACGGAGAGACGGGCCGCACGGTCGCGGCGCGAGCGGTTTCTTGGGGATAAGCAGCCGCTCCCGCTGGAGTGCAAGACAGCTGTGATTGTCGATGACGGGATCGCCACCGGTCTGACCATGCGGGCTGCAATTCTGGAAATAAAGGATCGCCATCCAGCCCGAATCGTTTTGGCGATACCGGTCGCTCCCGCCGACAGCGTGGCCGAACTGGAGCCGCTTGTGGACGAGGTGGTGGGACTGGAGATCAGCGATAGCTTCCTGGGTTCGGTGGGGGCCTATTACAGCGATTTCACCCAGGTCAGCGACAATCAAGTGGTCGACATGTTGCGCATGCTTGATTCCGGCCGATGAACAACAGCTGAATAGTTACAACCGATGCCAGTGACATAAATGATGACACCAGAAGGATGGAACGAGCGAAACAGCAGCCCGGATCTGACGGACAAGCTCGCCCGCCTCAGGCAACCGGATGCTTATCCGGAGCGGCCGGAAAGTATTGAAGTACTGGAGACTCACATGTCATTGCTCTTTCTGACCAAACGGCATGTCTACAAAATGAAAAAACCGGTCTGCAACCCCTATGTGGACTTTCGCACCGTCCAGGCCCGTCGGCACCACTGCCGGGAGGAAGTCCGCCTGAATCGTCGACTCGCCGTTGATGTCTATCATGGTATCGTTCCACTGGCAATAATCGACAGCGGCAGAATGCAGCTGGCCGGTGAAGGAAGAAGAGTGGACTGGCTGGTGAAAATGCGCCGCCTGCCGGCAGAACGCATGCTTGACCGACTGATCGACCGCGACCTTCTTGTAGCGGAAGACATCGACAGACTCGGCAACGTCCTTACCGGCTTTTACAGTCGCTGTCCCCCCATTGCACTCGATCGCGATAAATACGTCGGGAGAATGGAAAAAGCACTCGAAACCGACCGGCAGGCGCTGGTCGCGGCGCCGTATGACTTCTCCGACCGGTATATCCCGGTTCTTCAGGCCCTGCGGAGGTTTATCGTCAACCATCGGAAGATGCTGGAAAGGAGGGTCGCGGAGAAGCGGATTGTCGAAGGGCACGGCGATCTTCGACCGGAACACATCTGTCTGGAGCCTCTGCCTGTCATATTCGATTGCCTGGTATTCGATTATCATTTGCGGCTCATCGATCCTGTCGACGAACTGGCCTTTCTGGCCATGGGTTGCGCCCGCCTGGGTGTCGATTGGGTGGAAGAGCCCCTGTTTCAGAGCTATACAGCCTGTACGGGTGATGCGCCGCCGCCACTGTTGGTCGCCTTTTTCAAGTGCTATCGGGCCTGTCTTTGGACCCGGCTTGCCTGCTGGCGCATGGAGAAAGGAGAGGACGACCATAAATGGCACCGACGGGCCGAGGAGTATCTGCGGCTGGCCGTTCAATACAGCGACGAAATGACCTGATCAGCGGTTTAACAGTTCAAGCAGCGATCCTCCCTCATGGATCCGACGGATCGCATCCGCGAACAGATCGCTGGCCGGCAGCACCACCAGCTTGTGCCTGACCAGATCATGGTCCAGGCGAAAGGGCGGAACGGTATCGGTGACGATGACCTGCTCCAGTTCATCGCCGGTAAACAGTTTATCGGCTGCACCGACAAACAGCCCATGGGAGGCGGCGGCATAAACCTTGTCGGCACCTTTTTCCAGGCAGGCGGCTACAGAGCCAAGCAGGGTACCGCCGCTGGCGATAAGATCGTCAATGATCACCACGGCGCTGTCCCGGACATCACCCACCAGCTGGCCTATGGTGAGCACGCCCTTGGCCCGTTCCTTTTCCATAAAGGCAAACGAGAGTTGCAGGTCCAGCGCTCGGGCCAGGGCCTCACCGAATCGCCTGGCCCGCTTTATCCCGCCGGTATCGGGAGACATGACGGCGATTTTGTCCTTATCGTGCAGCAGCGAGGCGAAGTAGTCGACAAAGAGGGGTGTGGCTTCGAGGTGGTCGCTATGGCAGCGAAAACCATTCTGATAGGCAACAAGGTTATGGACGTCCATGGAGATGACCCGGTCCGTGCCCATCGCCTCCACGAGAGCGGCAATATAACGGCTGGTAACCGGGTCACGGGGCTGGGTTTTGCGGTCCTTGCGCGCATAGGCCAGATAAGGGATCACGGCCGTGACCCTGGCCGCCGAATTATCCCGCAGACAGCTCAGGAAAAAAAGGAGCCTGCACAGTTTGTCATTAACCGAGCGATGCATATCTGAGTAGAGCGACTGGATGACGAAGACGTCCCGGCCGCGCACATTGACCAGCGGCCTGATTTTATGCTCTCCATCTGCAAAGTCACGCTCTTCCAGTTCGCTAAGAGAGATGTTCAGTTTGCCGGCGACTCGTTCGCCGAATGATCGCGAGTCGCTCAAGGCAAACAAAGTGATTTCGTTCGCTTCCATTGGTTGCTCCCATCTTGGCTGAAAATTTTGCTTTCCCGATGAATGGTGACAACGGATCGCCCAGCAACAAAGCTGCTGTGGTAAAAGCCGCAGAAATGGAATCCCCTATAGGGTAAAGCATGAACGTAATGGCAGCAACAATAGGATGAAAGATGACGAAAGATGGAAAGACGAGGATCGGGCCCAGATAGTTGGATAGGGTTGCAATCCATGGTCCTCCAATTTAATCCGGAGAAAAAATATGATTGAAATTGACGGATCCGCAGGAGAGGGCGGCGGTCAAATCCTGCGCAGCACCTTGGGCTTATCAATGGCTACGTGTCAACCTTTTCTTATAACAGGCATTCGAGCCAATCGAAAAAAACCGGGTCTCATGAGACAACATCTCACGGCTGTTCGCGCAGCTGCAGAGATAGGCAGCGCTGTGGTTGAAGGTGCGGAGATCGGCTCTGGAAAACTGGTCTTTAGACCCGGCGAAATCCGCCCGGGTTCCTATCATTTTTCTATTGGAACTGCCGGGAGCTGCACCCTTGTTTTCCAGTGTATTCTTCCGGCCCTGCTCGTGGCCGATGGCCCTTCCAATCTGGTGCTCGAAGGCGGTACGCATAACCCAAAGGCCCCACCTTTTGATTTTCTCGAAAAGACCTTTCTGCCTTTGCTGCATCAAATGGGCGCAAAGGTCATGGCTACACTTGATCGCCCGGGCTTCTACCCTGCCGGTGGAGGTCGACTTCAAATTACGATTGAGCCTGCACAAGCCCTGCGTCCGATAGAACTGCTGTCGCTTGCAAATATCGGATATTCGGCACGGGCAGTTTGCGCGCAACTTCCCAGCCATATCGGCAGACGGGAGTTACGTGTTGTTCAGGACGAGCTGCACATAAGTGACGAAAAAATCGAACAGGTACAGCTTGATACATACGGCCCCGGCAACGTCCTTACTATTTTTGTACATTCAGACCAGCTGACAGAGACATTTACCGGGTTCGGCAGGAGGAATGTAAGTGCCGAGAAGGTCGCAGCCGAAACAATAAAGCAGGTCAGGAATTATATACAGGCGGGATCACCGGCAGGGCCCTACCTTGCCGATCAACTCCTGATCCCCATTGCCCTTGCAGGTTCAGGTTGCATGAGAACAAGTCGACCGAGCAGTCATACACTGACCAACATCGCGGTGATCAAACAGTTTTTTGATATCGATTTCCAAGTATCACAGAAAAGTGATCTTTCATGGGAAATAAGGGTGTAAATATCTCCCGTGCCCACTTGCACACAATCTTATCAATTTCATCAAGGAGAAGCATAATACACCTGATGATTAATGCAGTCATTCAGGACGCCATGCTGCTTTTTAAGCTTTGGGCGGAAGTGTTTGCTTTTTTCGATGCACAGGGGACATGAGGAGAGATAATCAGTGACTGCAGAGTAGAAGCAAATTTATCGGGCTGGAAGGGTTTGGTAATATATTCGTCCATTCCTGCACGTCGGCACATTTCCTTATCTTCACTCATTGCGTGGGCGGTCATTGCAATAATCGGCAAATGTTTGCCTTGCAGTTTTTCTGTAAGGGAAGCTTCCATATTGTCCGGTAACTCGATGGCAAGAGGCGTCCCCTGCTCCACGGACCGGATGATGGCAGTGGCCGCGAGACCATCCATAACCGGCATTTGCACGTCCATGAGTACGGCATCGAAACTGTTTGAAGCCAAGGCCGCCAGCGCCTCCATGCCGTTGCCGGCGGCGGTCACCCGATTGCCCTCAAGTATCATGCCGGCCAGATCGCGGTTCATTGCGTTGTCGTCGACAATGAGTATGTGCAGGTTTTTCATCACGGCAGCCGGACCGACTTCTCGAGTCTTCTTTTCTGCCAAAACTTGTTGTAAAGAAGGTCGCAGCGGAACGGTGAAATGAAAAGTGCTGCCGACGTTCACCCAGCTTTCAACCCAGATGCTGCCTTCCATTAAGGCGGTCAGCTGCTTACAGATAGCCAGCCCCAACCCGGTTCCCCCGTATTTTCTGACATACGAATTATCAGCCTGCTCGAAATTGTTGAAAATCAGCGATAGTTTCTCGAAGGGGATACCGATACCGGTATCGTCCACGGTAAAATGCAATGTCGTTCTGCCCTGATTATCATTTGTGTTTTCAAGAGCAACGCCGATCGTGACGGAACCGGCGGGGGTGAATTTGATGGCGTTGCCGACCAGATTGAGCAAGATCTGCCGCAAGCGCAGGTCATCGCCGATAAAGGCGGCAGGACATGCTTCCGGGAGTGCGATGTGCAGTTTTAAGCCGTTTTCGACGGCGGCTTCATTCATGGTGGCGACAATACCATCAAGCAGCTCATACAAGTCGAAGGACACACTGTTCAAATGCAGTTGACCGGCCTCCATTTTGGAAAAATCGAGAATGTCGTTAAGAATACCAAGCAGACTTTCGGCGGAATGCTGCACCGTTTGCAGAAAATACTGTCTCTTCCCATCCTCTTGCGCCTGCCTGGCCAGGTGGGTCATGCCGATGATCACATTCATTGGTGTTCGTATCTCATGACTCATATTGGCGAGGAACAAGGATTTGGTTCTATTGGCGGTTTCCGCCGCGTCCTTGGCCTGTTGCAGCGCCTCCTCCGCTTCCCTGCGGTCGGTTGTGTCGCGACCGACACCGGCATACTCAAGGATTCTTCCTTCCGAATCAAAAATTGCCCGATCCGTCCAGTAGAGCCAGCGTGTTTCCCCATTCGGTCGAACAACCCGATATTCCATGCTTCCAACGGGATTATCAATGTCGAGTGAGGCCGGCAGTTCCCTGTCGAAGGGCGGATTGTCGACCGAAAAAAATGGCAGAAGGCAGCTGCCGAGCAGCTCCTCTCGCTGTCTCTGGAAATACCGGCAGAAAGCCTCGTTGACAAAGGCGATGGTGCCATCCGGCAGATATCGGCAGATCAGTTCGGTCTGATCTTCGACGATAGCCCGATAGCGAGCCTCGCTTGTCTGCAGGGCGGCATTTTGCTCGGAAATTTCCTGCTGACGCTGCTGCAACCGGAGGGTCATTTCATTAAATGCTGCAGCCACATTGCAAATTTCATCCGGACCGGACACGTCCAGACGGTGTTCCAGATCTCCCTGGCTGATCTGCTGCACGCCTTGCTGCAACTGATCGATCGGCTGCAGGAACTGGCGATTGAGGAACCTGGTAATGAGAGCCGCCAGCAAGGCGCCGATCGCCAAAGAAGCTGCGATTATGATCGATAAAGCTTTCAGGCTTGCGGCGTGAGCCTCTATCAGAGGGAGTTCGGTGACTGCTATCCAGGGGGTCCCGGAAATGGGCAGCATCGTGCCGATCACCCTCTGTCCATCGAAATTGCGGTAATGTCCGGACCACATTTCCCTGTTCGCCCGGATAAGCCTGATGACATCCGAATGTTCCGCCAATCTGGTATTGGCAAGAGCCACCTGGGGTGATGAATGGGCGATTACCCTGCCATCCCGATTAACCAGATAGGCGATACCGGTCTTGCCGAACTGAAGATTGGCGACCACTTCGTTCAAAATATTCATCCGCAGTCGGCTTGCGATAACCCCTCCTTCCTGCACGGGAATGGAAAAAAACAGATAGGGTTCGTCGGTGGCCGACAGCTGCCTGTCACCGATGTAACTTTCGCCATTGCGAGCGGTTATAAACCAGTTCGACTGAGGAATGGTAAACAGGTTGGCCAAAATGTTCTGGTTTTTCGGGGCACGCGCTATAATCCGGCCACCTGAGTCAACATGCACGAGTTCCTGAAGAACAGGCTCCTTTTCCAGCAACTGCTCGAGTTCGCTTGAGATATCGGTCAGCGTATCAAGCCCGAAGAGGCGCAGAAGGTGCAGCAGATTCTGTTGCCGGCCGATGAAGTTCCCCACGGTCTGAGCGACCCGCTGAGTTGCCTCGCGCTGACGTCCCATCCATCCCTCATATTCTGTCTGCCGTACCAGAAAATACAGGCTTGAGATGCCCGAGAGCATCAGAATAAGCATGGCGAGGCCAAAGACCGTCAATAATTTCCGGCGCATGCTGCCGGATGTGCGCCTTGGTTGTCCCGGATTCATCGGTCTTCTCCAAGCGGGGGAGGAGCGGCAAGAAAACGATCCCACGCCTCCTTGTATATCGAATTTTCCGCCAGCCGTACCGGCAGAAAAAAATGGGCCTGGCGAAGTTCTTCCGCCGACGGGAAAATCACCGGATCGTTCCTTACTTCAGGATTGATGAAAGGAAGAGCAGCCTCGTTGGCGGTGGGGTAATTTTTTT
Source organism: Desulfobulbaceae bacterium BRH_c16a (assembly GCA_000961725.1). Classification (GTDB taxonomy): domain Bacteria; phylum Desulfobacterota; class Desulfobulbia; order Desulfobulbales; family Desulfocapsaceae; genus Desulforhopalus_A. Next base: position 125,938 of record LADS01000036.1, on the reverse strand, counting down.
CGTTGACGATCTGGGCGCTGATTTCCGGCCGCAACAGAAAATTGATAAAAATTGCGGCGGTATAAGCATTGGGGCTGCTTGCCGGGATCACATAGTTATCGCTCCACAAGGCGGTGCCCTCTTCGGGAAGGACATAGGACACAGCCGGATTAGCCCCGTGGGCCATCTGATAATCCAGGGGCCAGCCCAATAAGATAACAGCCTCGCCGCTGAGAAGCCTTGCCACCGCCTTGGGAGTATCGACATCGACCCAAAGGACCGATTCTTTCAAGGCGATGAGACGATCGACAGCGGCATTGACTTCCTCCGGTTTTTCCGAATTCAAGTCGTACCCGAGCGACAGCAGAGTGATACCGATGAGCTCTCTTTGCTGGCGCCGCAACGCCACTTTGCCGGCAAAGCGAGGATCCCAAAGATCCGTCCAGCTCTCCACCGCATTGCCGATAAGATCGGTACGGACTAAAAGTCCGGTCGTACCGTAGTGGTAGGGAACGGTGTAGCGGTTACCCGGGTCGATAGCGAGATCGCGAAAATTGGCGGAAATATTTTTAAAATGAGGAACATAATCAAAATCGATCTCGGCAAGCCGTTTGGCCGCCACCAAAGAGGGAATGAACGGATTTTCCAGAACCGCCACATCGTAGACATTGCCTTTGAGAATATTTTTGACCGCTTCTTCCTGAGATTCAAAAGTAAGGTAGTTGACCTTGACTCCATACTCCCTGGTAAAGGCATCGAGCACCGATCGCGGCATGTCCTCCACCCAGTTGTAGAACACCAGCTCCTTGGCCAGAGCGGGAGGATTTTTCGGATTTTCCATATTGTCGCAACCATTGGCCAGGCACATCGTCAGCAATCCGCCGAGCACGACCAGCCAACTCCTCACAAACAAGAATGTTTTCTGCATCATGGCTTCTCCGTCATAAATCGATGCCAGATATCGGCGTACAACTTTTTTCCACCCGGACTGAGCGGCAGGATAGTGGAGCCGTTTCTTAATTCCCGGTCGCTTGGAAAAACAACCGGATTGTTACGTATTTCCGGATTAACCAAGGGAAGCGCCGCATCATTGGGTTGAGCATATTTTTTTTCGTTGATGATTTGGCTGGTTATTTCCGGGCGCAGCAGAAAATTGATAAAAAGTTCTGCGTTTTGCCTGTTGCGGGCGGTGACGGGGACGGCATAACTCTCATTCCACAAAGCTGTTCCTTCCACCGGAAGAACATAGGCAACCGCGGGATTTTGCTCATGGGCCTCGTGGTAATCCTCGGCGTACCCGTGCAGAATGGCTATCTCTCCCTGCAGCAGTCTGCGGACCGCCTCGTCGGCCTCGATATCCAGGAGGGCAATGGCCGGCTTCAGTTCCAGCAGACGGTTCAACGCCGCCTCCAGCTCGCGTGGATTTTCAGAAGCAAAGGGATAGCCGAGAGTTTTCAGCGTCAAGCCGATAATCTCACGTGGTTGAGCCCGCAGGCCGATCTTGCCGGCATATTGCGGATCCCAGAGATCGGCCCATCCCTTCAGGTTGTTGCCGACGAGGTCGGTGCGCACCACAAGACCTGTTGTTCCATACGAGGCGGGCACCGAGTATCGGTTCCCGGGATCAATGGCCAAGTCGCGGAAATTTGCAGATATGTTCTTAAAATTCGGTAAATTGGCAAGATCTATCTCAGCCAGAAAATGCCCTTCCAGCAGTGCTGGAAAAAGTTGGTTTTCTATGAGGACCACATCGTAAACCTTTCCCGACATGATGTGCTCTTCTGCCTCCTCAGGCGATTGGAAGGAGAAGCATCGAACGGTGATGCCATACTCCTTGGTGAAGGCATCGAGCACCGGTTGCGGCATGTCTTCGGCAAAGGTATACAATGCCAATTCCCTTGCCTCCGGCGATGTCGGGGTTACCTGCGATTCAGCTTGCCGGCAACCAAAAAGCAGGGCCGGCAAGGAAAAGATGAGCAGCAGCCAAGTATAAGCCGGTGCGAAATTCACCGGTCTTGTTCTCGGCCGCCGTGTCTGCCATGGGTCAATATTTTCCATAATCCGTTCTCCCGGGCATCCTGCTGCAAATTTTCAACTTCATTCCGCCGGGAATTGTAGCAACTTTGAAGCAAATAGCCCAGCAAACAATCATGGCGCAAGCAAGTCTGTTCAAGCTGCTTCCCGCCACAGGGGAAAAATAACAGATCATGTTCTTTTGCCGCCGCTGAAGTCTCGGCTCAAGGGCTCGTAGACCACGTTCTCTGTGAGATTCCCACCTCCACCAGGAAGGAAGGCAGAGAAGATCGTAAAACTTGCGATCTTGCCAATCTTTTGCTAGACATCTGAAGAAGTGATGCACAAGGCAATAGGTGTTGATATTTGCCTCAGGATGGTGAAAGAATGAGGACGAACAAATGGCTTATTGTTCTTTGCGTGAGTTGGTCGGTATGTATAAAGGATATTAAAATGATAAGATATCTACTGGTTATACTTGGCCTTGTATTCCTTTTTGGGTGCGCATCATCTCCGGGTGTTGTTCCTATGGAAGACGGATCCAATATGAATTCCAGATCTGAAAAGAGCCATAACACAACAGTCGCCCGAGCCAAAGATGATCAGGCGAAAGCCGATCAAAAATACGAAGACACTTTAAAATTATTACAGGTGACAGGATCATTAGCGATTGGTGAAAAACTCGGAATACACTTAGCCAACCAGTCTATAGAAACATTAAAAAAGCAAAAACCTGAAGTTTCACCAAGAGCTTTTTCTGTAATCCAGGAGGAGACGATAAATTGGTTTGAGGCTGGAATGGATCCCGATGGCGACTTAATCAAAGATATGGTTTTGTTATACTGTGAATACTACTCACACGAAGAAATTCTTCAACTAATAGCTTTTTATGAAACCGACTTAGGGAGAAAAATCATATCGTTTACTCCAGAAATAATGGACAAATCTTTAGTGCTTGGCCAAGCCTGGGCCCAAAATAATTCTTATTTGCTGAAAGACAAAATATTAACTCGGTTCAAAAAGGAAGGTATAAAAATTGATTAAAAGGAGATTCGGTATTTGGAAAGATGCAGTTGCTACCAGCCATAAATCTGCCTGCAAAGAGACAGTTAGAATTTAACCAATTGATGCTCACTTATGAAACAGGTATTCAACAACCTATGAATACTTTCTTGTGCTCATGCCTTGATGAACGAATTATTACAATCATGAAGGAAGAATAAATATACATTGAGGAACGAATGACAAAAACAACATCTCTTATAATTGCTTTTATAGCCTTATCCCTCCTGCCGGGTACGCAGAAGGCCTGGGCGGAGACCTCCTATGTCGCCGACTCTTTCGAGATAACCCTCCGAACAGGTCCAAACAACACGAGCAAAATCATCAAGATGCTCAAATCGGATGAGCCGCTGGAGGTTCTTGGTGAAGAGGGAGGCTGGCTATCGGTACGTACTCAGGATGGAGACCAGGGTTGGGCTTTTAAACGATTCATCTCTCAGGACCTGCCGAAGAGCATCCAGCTGCAGAAACTGACAGAGCGCAACGAACAGCTGTCGGCATTGTCTGGCGGGGCCTCCGACCAGCTTGATGCGCTGGACAAGGAAAACAGCTCTTTGAAAGAAACCTTGGCGAATATCCAGGAAGAGCATCAGCAGCTGAAGGAAAAATATACCACCCTCGAATCCGATGCTGCCAATGTACTCGTGCTCAAGAATAAATATTCCGACACCGAAGAGATGCTCACGAAGGCTAACACCGAACTGGAAACTTTCAGCAAGGAAAATGAAGAACTTCGGGCATCGTCAAATCTGAAATGGTTTTTGAGCGGTGCAGGGGTGATCAGCGTTGCCTGGATTACCGGTTACCTGATGGGCCTCAGTAGACGTCGGCAGAAAAGCTCCCGGCTCGTTTAAACTCTATTATGAGATGCCGTACATGAGAGTACAGAAACCAACGACCAGAAGAAGGGCCGACCACTCCCTTGCCGTGACGGGCCGGCAGGGAATGGTTCTCTCCGCCCCGTAGCAGCGGGCTTCCATCGCCGACGCCAGCCGGTCGGCGGTGATGCATGTCCGGCGCAAAAGAGGCATGCAGAGGGCAGTGATGCGGCGCAGCGGATTTTTGCAGTTTTCGATCGATCGGGCCCGCAGGGCCTCCTGCTGTTCCGCCGACTGGGACAGAATGACCGGAATGAATCGAACGAGCAGGCCGATCATCGTCGCCGCCTGGCGATGGGGAATAAAGGGAATCGGCTTCAGCAGCCATTCAACCGCCGCGCGGATCTCCGACGGCCGGGTGGTGAAGGTGACCAGCAGACCGAAAAGGGCGATGACCAGCAGCCGCCCGGCGGCGAGCAGCCCGGCATGAACGCCCTGCCGGGTGGCCGGCAACCAGGGCTGGTCAAACATCGGATCACCCGGCGTCGTCAAGGTCCGGGCGACAAAAACACAGCCAAGCAGGACAAGGTACCACTTCATCCCGAGAAGACAGCGCAGCGGTGAACATCGGCCGAGAGCTAGCAGGCACAGGGCGGCAAAAAACGCCAGACCGAGGGCCGGAAGTCCGGCGTGCAGCCCGGCCATGCTGACAAAAACCAGGGCAGCCAGCTTGACCCTGGCATCGAGCGCATGCAGGACCGTGCGCTCCAGCCGGAAGCCGAAGACTATCGCAGCCATGATTCTAAAGCACCTCCCAACCGGACAGCGGCTGGGATGCGGACCCCATGGGATTCCGCCTCGAGCACGACCTTTTCCGGCGCTCCGTCGGCGACGATCCGCCCTTCACTCATGATGATCAGCCGCCCGGCATGGGCCAGCACCTTCTCCAGATCGTGGACGCAGACGACGATGGTCGTGCCGCTCGCATGGAGTGCGACAATATGCGCGAGGATCTGGCGGACCCCGTCATAGTCGAGATTGGCAAAGGGTTCGTCAAGCACAATAACCTCCGGCTCCATCGCCAGGACGCCGGCAATCGCCAGACGGCGCTTTTCCCCGCCGGACAGCAGATGCGGGCTGCGGTGGTGCATCTCCGCAAGCCCCGCCAGCTGCAGGGCGCGCTCGACGCTCTCCTTGATCCTCGCAGTCGGCCAATTCAGATTTTCCGGCCCGAAAGCGGCATCGTCGTAGACCGTCTCGCCGACGATCTGACTGTCGGCATCCTGGAACACCATGCCGACCAGGCGCCTGGCGTGCAGCGGGTCCTGCAGCACAGATACCCCGGCAACCCGAACCGTCCCCTCAAGTGGAGTGAGCAGGCCGTTGCAGTGCTTGAGCAGGGTCGATTTCCCGGCGCCGTTCGCCCCGGCCAGAACGACAAAGGAACCGCGGGCAATGGCCAGGTTGATCCGGTCCAGGCTGGTCCGCCCGTCGGGATAACAATGCTTCAGGCCGGTGATTTCGATAATGTCCATAGAGACTTTATAGAGACTTGGTTTATTTCAGCGCTTCGACCGGCTTTTGACCGCGTACGCCATGCAGCAGCGGCCTGACGCTTTTAACGATCGCGTAGGCGGCGACGATTTTCAGCAGGTCGCCGATCACGAAAGGATACATCCCGACGGCCAGGGCCTTGCCGAAACTGAGTCCCAGCACCATCTTCAGCCAGGGTACACCGATAGCATAGACGACCAGGCTGCCGACAAGCATCGCTGCGATCTCCGCCGCAGGCCGTCGCCCGGACATCTCCGAAATTTTACCGACCACCCAGGCACAGGCAAGAAAGCCAAAGAGATAGCCGCCCCGGGGACCGAACAAATGACCAAGTCCCCCGCCGCCACCGGCAAATACCGGCAGACCGCAGGCCCCTGCCAGCAGATAGACTGCAACACCGGCACTGCCCCACTTGCTGCCGAGCAGCAGAGCCGCCACCAGGACGAAGAGATTCTGCAGGACAATCGGTACCGGGCCGATGGGAATAGCGAGGTAGCCGCCAACGGCTATGAGTGCCGCCATCAGTGACGCTAAAACAAGCTTATGGAGATCCAGCTGATTATTCATGTTCGCCTCAATCATGTTGATTTTTTTGTTTTGACCGACAACCGGCATTCCCTTGTGGGGGTTACGAGTGGAAACAATCGCCGTAAAAAACGGTGCGCCGCATGCCATCCGCCATTTCAAGAATCAGTCCGCCGTCTTCATCGACATCGACGGCCAGTCCCGCCACCCGCGAGACCTGAAGCTGTCGGCCGATCTCCTCACCGGAGAGTGGTTGCTGGGATTCCCGCAGTATTGCCATTATCTTATTTTTCATGGTTTTCTTTTTTTATTTCGATCGTTTCGCCGCAATCGGTTAACCATAAACAACAACATGGTTAACAGTTTTCCCGCAAGATTGTCAAGAAGCTTTGTCACAGGGTACATTTCCTTCACCCTGCTTAGCCCGACCACAAAGAAAAAATACGAATCACATATCCTCAAGCAGTTCCCGGCACCCCGGGGTCTGCCTGATCCCGGTCATCAGCCGCTGTACCTGACGAACCGTTATGCCGAGAATTTTCGCCGCCCGGTTGCTGTCGCCCCCGGTCGAAGCCATGATATAGGCAACATGCCGATAGTGATCTTCCTTCAAGCTGCACAGCGTGCGGACAGATAACGGCACGGTCTGCCTGGTTGCCCCAAGATGATGGGGTTCGACCTGGTCACCGTCGGCAAGCAATACTCCATTTTCCACTTCATGAACCAGGGAACGGATATTTCCCGGCAGCTCTTTCTTCATCAGCAACTCCATGGCGGCTGAAGTGAAACCGCAAAGTTTTTTCTGATACCGTTCACAGGCCTGGCGGAAAAAATGGTCGACCAGGTGAGGAATGTCGCCATCCCTCTCCCTTAGCGGCGGGAGATGAATATGGACCGATTTCAGCCGGCACATGAGATCCAGCCGGAACTTACCTTCTTTCATCGCCTTATCGACGTCGACCGTGGTCGCCGAGACAATCCGCACATTCACCGGGATCGGCTTATGGGAGCCCAGGGGAACAATGGTTTGCTCCTCGATAACCCGCAGCAGCTTGGGCTGCAGCCGCAGCGGCAATTCGCCCAGCTCATCGAGAAAAAGCGTGCCGCCGTCCGCCTGCTGAAAAAAACCTTTATATCCTAAACCTGCGCCGGTAAAAGCCCCTTTGACATGACCGAAAACCTGACTTTCGAAGATCGATTCGGGAATCGCCGAGACATTGACCGCAACGAACGGGCCGTCGGCCGCGGGTCCGGCGCGATGCAGCCCCCGCGCCATCAACTCCTTGCCGGTTCCGGATTCGCCGGTGATCATTATCGGGTTGTTGCTGCGGGCCATGATCTGGGCGTAGGCCAGGAGTTCGATCATCCTCGGATTGCGGGTTATGATCGCGGCAAAGGCGGGAGGAATCTGCGCATCCTTGACCCGGATGCACGAGCCGGCCAGACCGGCGCGCAGCCCCCGCCGCTCGTAAGCCCTTTCTATGGCCATGAACAGCCGGTCGTTATCGACGGGTTTGACCAGATATTCATAGGCGCCCAGCCGCACCGCCCTTACGGCCGACCCGATATCGTCCATCGCCGTCAAAATGACGAATTCGACCGACGGAGCGAACGGTTTGGTCGCTTCGAGGACCTGAAACCCATCGATATTCGGCATGAGCAGATCGAGGATGACGATATCGAAATCACCCTGTTTGATCAGTTCGATCGCCTCGGCGCCATTATCGCAGGTAACCACATCCCGCACATCGCGCCGCTTCAGGAACAGTTGGATGGAACTCGCGGCTACCTGTTCATCATCTACCACCAGTATTTTCATAGTCTTTGCCTTACAGTTTGTTCTATGATTTTTTTTAACTGCGACACCTGAAATGGAGCATGGACGATATGATCGGCTTGCCGTATCCCTTCGACACCGCCGCTTCCCAGCAGAATCCGGGCGATCAGGGGGAACCGGGCCGAAAGGTCAGCCAGGAACCGGACACCGGTCGGCAGGAGTGTCGCAATATCGACAAAAAGAAGATCGATTTCCGGATGCTGCTCGAGGCATTCGAAGCATCCCCCAAGATCGTTTTGCACATAGAGCGTCTCGCCACTCTCGGAAAAGTACGATACCAGATCCCGGAGAAAAACAGGGTCACGATGGAGACAGAGCATGGCCGGTCGAAAATCGAGCAGGGTTTCGGCTGTGACGGGCAGAAACACCGTAAACCTGCTCCCCATGGCGGGACGGGACAGTACGCCGATTACGCCGCCATGTTCCTTGACGAGATTGTAGGAAACCGAAAGGCCAAGGCCGGTGCCGCCGCTATCCCGACGAAGGGTGAAAAAGGGCTCGAAAATCCGTTCCATAGTCTCCGGCTCCATGCCGGCGCCATTGTCTTCGACCTGCAGGATAACCGCCCCGCAATGTGCCAGGTACCCGGTTCGAATGCTCAGCCTGCCCTTGCTTTTAACCGGCATGGCGTGCAGGGCGTTGACCACAAGATTGGTGAAGACCTGCTCCAGTTTCTGAAAATAACCTTGAACCGGCGGCAGCTCGGGCTGGAGCGATATCTCGATGGCAGCGACGGATTTGCGGGCATGAGCGCCGACAATGGTGAAGGCGCTTTCGACAACCTCGTTTAACTGGATCAGGCGTGGCGGTATTCCTTCGTCAGTGCGGACGAAATCTTTCAGATGGGAGACAATCCTGTTGATCCGGTCCGAACCGATTTTAATATGCTCGATGGTTTGCTCCATGTCCTGGCGAAGCTCATGGATACTGAGCGTGCGATACCGCCACCCTGGATTCTGTTCGACAAAGTCGTCGAGTATCGGCGTGAAAATCCGCCAGGTCTCTTCAAGAATCGGCACATTGAAGGCAATGAAACTGTTGGGGTTGCATACCTCATGAGCCACTCCCGCGACCACCTGGCCCAGGGAGGCGAGCTTGTCGGCCATCACCACCTGCTGCAGACGATAGTCGGCTTCGCTGCGCAGCCGTTTTTCCTCGGTCACGTCCCGCCAGGTGCCGGCGATATGGCTGCAGCTCCCGTCCGGCGAATGGACAAGACGCCGGGTATCGTCGAACCATCGATACGAGCCGTCGGCGGTGCGGAAGCGGTATTCGCAACGTTGCCTGCCTTTTTCAAGCAATATCGGCAGTTCGTCGACCACCTTTCGGCCGTCCTCGGGCAAGAGGTGGTCGGCCCAGAATGCCGCATCGCCGGTGAAGCACTCCGGCGCATAGCCGGTGATTTCTTCGATGCTGTTGCTGACATAATTGATGCCGAAATCGCCCCCGGCTCGTGCCGTGTACGCCACGATCGGCAGCGACTCAAGCAGCAGGGCCAGTTGCTCCGTGGTCTGATGCAGGGCCTCGATTGCTTTTTTTCTTCTGGTTATATCAACCAGATACCCTTCATAAAAGAGGGTGGTGCCGCCGTCGTTCCGTACGGCCCTGGCGGAGATGGCCACCGAAATAACGGTACCGTCCTTTCGACGCAGATCGGTTTCAAACTCGATCACTCGACCATGCTGGTCGAGCAATCGGTTCAATCGCTTGCGGTCGTCGGCCGACACATAAGTCTGGGTCGCGATGTCGGTGATGGAAGAGAGCAGTTCGGCGGGCGACGAATACCCCAGCAACTCGGCCATGGCAGGATTGACGCTGTAATAGCGCCCTTCAGGAGACGACTGAAATATGCCTTCAATCGCGTTCTCGAAAATAGACCGGTACTTTTCTTCGGCTGTGGCGAGGTCCTTCAGCTGGCCGACAATCTGCCTGGCCATTTGATCGAGGACCTGGGTGAACGGCTTGAATTCGGTATAGGGCTGATAACTGTCGATCGCCTCATACTCGCCCCCCGCATACGCTCCGACCATGGCATTCAGCCGGTCGAGCGGTTTGCGCAGATAGGTGCGGACAAGCAGGCCGGAAACAAGGGTGAGGGCGCACAGGATGAAAAAGATGGTGATGACGAAGGAAGTAAGGAGGTTATGATTCTTGTTTCGCCAATACTTGTCGGTCAGGGAAATAAACACGTCGCCGACGAAATCGTCATGGTGCCTGACCTCGGCCGATCGGTTGATCGACCCTGAAAGATCGGGATTCTCATACGAGAAAGCCACCCGGCCGAAATAATCCTTGATGGTCAGCCGGGCCACCAGTTCATTCTGGACGATTGTTTCGCCGACGATCCTTGTGGCCTGCCGATCAAGATCCCAGAGCGGTTTGGCGAGGACGCCGATCTGATAGGCGATGATATCGTCCGCCTTTTGTTCCAGCTCCTTTTTGTTTTTCTGGGCTTCCTGGTAATATATTGGGCCGACGGTCATGAAGGAGACGATGCCGACCGTGATCATCAGGCTCACGGTCAACCGCCTGGCGATGGAACGGTCTTGCCGATGATTTTTTATTTGTTTTGCCATTGCAGATCCTGCCATACGGGTTCCCATAGTTACTTCTTTTTTGCAGCATCGTCATCGCGCTGCTGCGGGCCGTAGGGTCTGCCGGCCTGCGAAGGCGGTTCAAATTCGCTGTACACCGGCTGGAAATTACGATCGCCAAAGAGCCTTTCATACTCGTACATGCCGATGGTGTCGGTGGTGATAAGAGGAATCAAGGCGGAAGCACGAAAGGGAAAATCGATACCGGCCCTTTTCCCATTCAGAATTCTCACCATCATATCCACGGCAATCCGGCACTGGGAGATGATCTGATCCGACGGCGCGGCCAGAATGAGGCCTTTTTTTATCTGCTCGTAGACGGTCGTGGTCAGGTAGGTGGCGACGATCTTTGCATCCGGATGGATCTGCCGATGACCGGCAAGATAGGAAACCGCCTCATCTGCCGCAACGGCATTGCCGACAATGTAATCGACACCGTGGTATTGCTTTTTATTCAGGGCGTCCAGTCGCATCTGCTGCACATCGTGTCGGGTATCTCCGTACAGCGGCGGGAAAACCGTCACATTCTGCCGATCCGCCTTCAGTCCGGCAACCGCTGCAAGAAAGCCATGGTACGTATCCGAGGCCCATCCCGACTCCCGGGGGCCGGGGAAAAAAGCCACGGAAAAGTCCTTTTCTCCGGCACGATGCATCACGTACTCCCCCGCTTTGTAGCCCATCTCGTGAAAGGAAACCATGGACTTGGCCTTGATTGCCGGGGCATAGATGTCGTTGATCAGCGCCACTACCGGGACCCCGGCCCGATCGGCCTCGGCGACAAAAGGATCCATTTTTTGGTAATCCACGGAGGCCAGTATAATTCCATCGGTTTTGTCCTTGGCAACCAAAGTCTGCAACTGGCTCCTCTGGTTACCGAGATCGGTGTAGGCGCCGGCCAGATACACCGTTATCCGGATGCCCTGCTTTTCGGCATAGGAGACAATCCCGAAATTGACGGTCTCCCAGTAGGAATCGTTCAGATGCGGCAGGAGAATGCCGACATGGTACTCTTTTGCCGGGCGAACGGGAGACCAGTTTTCCGTTTTTGGCCCCGTCAGGCCGGCGGCCGGAAAACCGGGTTTTTTCTGGGAAGCGTCATAGCGACCATAGTAACTGTTAACCGGCAATTCCTCGGTCTGGGCTTGAAAAGCTGTCAAGAACAGAAAAAGAGCGCAGAAGGAGGCAAGAATGACACGCAGAACACGACCGCGCCGAATAAGCTGGAATGGGAACAGAGGGGTATTGCTCTTCACGGATGACTTTCTCCTCTGGCGAAAAACTACCGAGAGCAAAACGCTCTCGCGTTTATTTTATCGCAATAAATATACCAAGTGAACTGCTTGTTACCGAGTTTTTCCTCTTATATCTTCAACGTGGTTGCGCCGGGTTGTCGGTAACGAATACAATCGGCTTGCGACATAAATGTCCGGATGGCAATGAACCGCAAGCGATTATACCGAGATTACTATAAATAAAATCCATTATTTTATAAACTTACTAGGATGTCATCGCTATGAGAGACAAAGACGTAAATGTCGCGACTCCGGTAGTAGTCCCGCAGCAGTTTTTGACCTCCAGGTATTTGTGCTGGATACCAGGCCAATCGCTTTGATCCATGTACACCCATGGTGGAAAGACATTTACGTCGCATGCCGGTCTGCGCATGTCGCCGCCATCCTTCCCCGCCATCTCCATTAAAACCTTGCCCTCCTCCCTCCAGTTCGCCGCAGGATTTTCCATGATCTCGGCGCTATCGATGTCGCGCCGCCTCCGGCCTAATATAACTAATTTTTCAATTATTAGTATATAATTTCAATTAGTTAAATCTATACGCAAGGTCTTTTGCGTTCTGGTCCATCCTTTGCTTTTACCATACATCATAAGCCGGACGCATCACAGCAACATATTAAGCGCAGATTCGGCAACAACCTATCGGCAAAGGACCCTCATCATGAAAATAGATCTGAATGTGGATATGGGAGAAAGCTTCGGCATGTACACCCTGGGCGACGATGCGGGCTTTATGCCGCTGATCTCGAGCAGCAACGTCGCCTGCGGTTTTCATGCCGGCGACCCCTGCGCCATGCGCCGGACGGTGCTTCTCGCAGGGGAGCACGGTACGGCGGTCGGCGCCCATCCGGGCCTTCCCGACCTGCAGGGATTTGGCCGCCGAACGATGGATATCGCCATGGACGAGTTGTACTGCGACCTGATCTACCAGATCGGCGCGCTGCAAGGCTTCCTCCACGCCTCGGGCATGCGTCTCCACCATGTCAAGCCCCATGGCAAACTCTACGGCATGGCCCACCTGCGCCAGGATGTCGCGAAAACACTCTGCACGGCGATTCGCGACCTGGACGGCACGCCCTTTCTCTACTGCATGAAAAAGGGCGTTCTTGCGGAGATCGCCGACCAATTCGGCATCCCCACAGTTTTCGAGATCTATTCCGATCTCGATTACGACCGGGACGGCAATCTGGTCATCACCCGGCACCACGCTGCCCATGCGCCGGCGGATGTAGCCGCCAGGGTGCTGCGCATGGTCCGGGACAACAAGGTGACGACCACGGCCGGCAGCGACATCGCCATTTCCGGCTCATCGATATGTGTGCACTCGGACAGCGCCAATGGCGTAGCAATTGTGACCGCCATCCGCAAAGTCCTGGGCGAAAACGGCTATGCCATCGAGGCACCGGCCTGAAAGCGTACGTTTCACCTGAAATAACTCAACAAAGGAGAATTTTATGTCGAAAAAAATCAAAGAGCTCAGTGAAGCTGAATTGGATTATGCATGCAGTCCGGTACCTGAGGATGGTCGAACCTCTCACTTCTCGCTGACGATGGCGTGGTGGAGCTGCTGCAGCGCCATGTTTTACGTGGTGGTTGCCGCAACCCTTGCGATGGGATACGGCACGGTCAATACGCTCATCGGCATCGGCCTTTCTGTTGTCACCTACGCGGCGATCAACATGGTCATCAGTCGCTACGCCATCCGTACCGGATCGTCGGTTTCGTTGTTCTCGCGCATTCTATTCGGCAGGACGGGATCTGCCCTTGCCACCCTTATCTTTGCTGCAACCGCAATCTACTATGCGGTGTTCGAAGGGTCGGTCATCGCGATGGCTGCCAATTTTTTCCAACCGGGACTCAGCTACAAGACCGCGGCACTGATTGTCGTCGTGGTAAGCGTGCCGCTTGTTTTCGGCAGCGTCCAGCACTGGCTGGATAAATTCAACGGCGTCCTGCTTCCCGTTTACCTCTTAGGCCTCGCCACCTGCGTCGGCCTGGCAATCAACGAATACGGCTACAGCAACGCATGGTTGACATCGGTGCCTCAGGGCGGAGCCCCGGCAATGGGATGGTGGCATGTCTATGTGGCCTACATGGGGGTGTGGATTCTGATGATGTTCTGTTTCGATTACGCCCGGTTCGGCAAGAAATCCGATGAGCGTTATCACGCGCTGTTCAACTTCGGAGCGCCCTTCTATATTGCCGCATTTCTGTTGAGCGGAGTCGCGGGAATCTTCCTCGTCAATACCATTCCGATCGACGGAGCCCTGTCCGAGGTGTCGGCGGTCAAGGCCATCATCATCATGATGGGGGGCTTCGGTCTTCTCTTCGTCTGGGTTACGCAAACCCGAATCAACACCGCCAACTACTATCTGGCTTCAGTCAACCTCGAAGCGCTGGGCAAGCAGGCTTTCGGCATCAAACTGTCGAAATATTTCTGGGCGGTGGTCGTTGGCTGTATCGTGTATGTGCTGATGCTTGTCGACGTATTCAGCTATCTGCTCCAGGCCCTGGCCTATCAGGGAGTTTTTGTCGTGGCCTGGGTTGCCATTGCCCTGGCGTATATGCTGAACGAAGCCGACGACGAGCATCCGGCCGAAGCCTCGAAAAATGACGGCGACTATCCAAACTATAATTCGCGCGGCCTGATCGCCTGGTTCGGTGCGGTGATCGTCGGTATTGTGATGATGAATATACCGGCGGTAGCGTCATTCTCGTCGCCGTGCAGCGCAATCAGCGGATTTGCCCTCTACCGGATGCTCGGATTCAGCGAAAAGACGGTTCCCGGGGCAGCAATGTCCATCATCGGCAAGGGAGAAATAGAATAATGGAAACGAATCGTTACGAGGTCATCCTCGACACCTTGCCGGCCACCGCCACGCGCCTGGAAGTCCTGTTCCGGCAGGCCGGCGACGGATTTCTGCAGGTCGAGTACGGCAGGGACCAGCGGGCGAACCTGCTCGACTCCTTCAGAATCCAGACCATCGATGCCCGCATTCGCGAGGCGGCGCCGGAGGGATTCATCGAAACCCTCCCCGGCATCCGGACGAATATGCTCCACTTCGACCCGGAAATCCTCGATGTGCGGCTGTTGATCGACATGATTAAAAAATTCGAGTCGGAGTTGGCGGATGTCGACCATATCGTCATGCCCTCCCGCCTCATCCACCTGCCGATCGCCTTCGAGGACAGCGAGACGAAGAAATGCGTGGCGAAATACCTCAAGGAAGTCAGACCCGAGGCGCCGAATGTGATCGACGGCTACAATCTCGAATACATCGCCATGTGCAACGGCATGACGGCGGCGGAGGTCAAGCAAACCCTCCTCGGCACCGAGTGGTACAATTCCGGCGGCGGCTTCTGGCCGGGCGGCGGCTTCTTCTGGCCCATGGATCCCCGTTGCGCGCTGGTGGTGCCGAAATACAACCCGCCGCGGACCTGGACCCCGGAAGGGACAGTGGGCATCGGCGGCCCCTGCGTATTCACCTACACCACCGCCACCGGCGGCGGCTACCAACTGTTCGGCCGAACCATCCCGGTTTTTCAGTTCGCCCAGAAACATCCGCTGTTCAAGGAGTCGCCCTTTCTCTATGTCAACGGCGACCGGATTCAATTCCATGAGACCAGCGAGGCGGAGATTCTGCGCATCTACGAACATGTCCATGACAAGACCGACTACGAATACGACATCGAACCGGGCGAGATCGTGGTGAAGGACTATGTCGAATTCGTTCAATCGCCTGCGGTTCTGCAGGAAACGGAAGAATTTCAGGCAAGGCAGGCAAAAGGCGCGCAAACGGCCCCCCGCCTTTAATGCAAAGGAGATCGACGATATGTTGCACATTATCAAACCAGGAATTGAAACCATAGTGGAAGACTGGCCGGGGCGGCTCGGCTATCTGAGCAAAGGCATGGCCGCTTCCGGGGCGATGGACAATATGTCCATGCAGTTCGCCAACCTGCTGGTCGGCAATCCGATTACCGAGGCCGGTCTGGAAATCGCCGGCGGCTATGTCGAAATAGAATTTCAACAGGATACGGTGATGAGTCTGTGCGGCTCGGACATGAAACCGACCGTCAACGGCGCAGCCATCCCGATGTGGGAAGCGGTCCCGGTGAACAAGGGCGATCACCTGAATATCGGGGTTTTCGGCGAGTTCGGCTTCCGGTCCAACCTGGCGGTTGCCGGCGGCTTCGACGTTCCCGCCTATCTGGGCAGCAAGTCGACCTGCATCTTCGGCGGCTATGGCGGTTTTGAAGGCAGAAAACTTGCGGCCGGCGATCTCCTGAGGACCGGCACACCCTCGCAAAGTCTCACAAGCCTTGCCGGCAGAAAACTGAAAAAGAGCTACATGCCCGAGTATTCGCGGGTCTGGGAACTGCGGGCGGTTCCCGGGCCGAACACCTGTCCGGACTATGTGACCGGGGAAGGCATGGACTATCTCTACGGCAGCGAGCACAAGATCCAGCACACCTCGAACCGGTCGGCGTACCGTATTTCCCCGGTGCCGGATTATTTCTTTGCGCGTAAGGACGGCGGCGTGGGGGGCAGTCATCCCTCCAACATCGTCGACCATGGCTATGCCATCCGCGGCACCATGAACCTGTGCGGCAACACCCCGATCCTCTTGATCGCCGACGGCCCGACCCTCGGTGGCTACATCAACGTCCTGCAGGTGATTTACGCCGACCTCTGGAAGATCGGCCAGGGCACCCCCTCGCGCGACAAATTCGCCTTCACCCTCTGCACAAGGGAACAGGCAATTGAGGCGCGTAAAACGCAAAAGGCGCAGTACAGCGAAGATGCAATAACCAAATAGGGGTCCTTGAAACAGGCACGGATCGCAACAGAAAAAGGAGAAAATACAATGGAACAAAACATAATGGCCCCCATGCCCGGTCTCGTTGCCAGGGTGGTGGTAGCCGTAGGCGACAAAGTGGAACAGGGCCAGGAAGTGGCGGTGATCAACTGCATGAAGACCGAGATCCCGGTGACGGCCGACCGTTCCGGTACGGTACGGAGCATTCTGGTCAAGGAATGGGATGAGCTGCAGGTCGGAGATGCTATGGTGGCGATCGACGCGGCCTAGAATAAAGGCGCAAAACACAACACGATGGAAAAAAGATGAAAAAATTGCTTGTAGCCAACCGGGGCGAAATCGCCCTGCGGATTTTCAAGGCGGCGCGGGAACTGGGGATCAAAACCGTGGCCGTGTACTCGGATGCCGACAACGGCGCGCCGCATATGCGCGCGGCGGACGAGGCGATCCATATCGGCAAATCGCCGCCGCCGCTGAGTTATCTGCACATTGCCGGCATCATGAAGGCGGTGGCCGAGTCCGGGGCGGACGCCGTGCATCCGGGCTACGGCTTTTTATCGGAAAACGCGGCCTTTGCCGGAGCGGTCGAGGATGCCGGCACGATCTGGGTCGGTCCCTCGCCGGGGGTGATCCGGGATATCGAATCCAAATCCTTCTGCCGCAACCTGGGTAACCGGCTGGGAGTACCGGTCACTCCGGGAAGTATCGGCAATGTGACGAGTCTCATTGAGATTGAAAAACTGTTCGCCGAACACGGCCCGCCCCTGCTCCTGAAACTCGACAAGGGCGGCGGCGGCAAGGGCATCCAGCCCATTCACCATGCCGCGGAAATCGCCAGGATTTTCGAATCCTCGATGGGTATCGGCAAGGCGGCTTTCGGCTCCTCGGATGTCTACGTGGAAAAGCGGATCGAAACCCCGAAACACATCGAGATCCAGTGCCTGGGCGACCACTACGGCAATTACGTCGCCCTGGGCGAACGGGAATGCTCAGTGCAGCGACGCTTTCAGAAGGTGGTGGAAGAGGCCCCGTCGCCTGCGGTAACGCGGGAAGAGCGGGAGCGGCTCTGCGCCTGGTCGGTCCGGATCCTGAAGGAGATGGGCTACAGGAACGCGGGAACGGTCGAATTCATCCGCTCCGCCGAAGGCCGGTACTACTTCATGGAGGTCAACGCCCGCATCCAGGTGGAACATCCGGTCACCGAAATGGTCACCGGCATCGACCTGGTGCAACAGCAGCTGCGCATCGCCATGGGCGAGCCCCTGCAACTGCGGCAGGAGGATATCGTCATCCACGGCCACGCCATCGAGGCCCGCATCTACGCCGAAGACCCGTCGACCTTCCTGCCGTCGCCGGGGACAATCGGGACAATCACCTTTCCCACCCTGTCGAAAGACACCAGGCTCGACCACGCCATGGAGTCCGGTCTTGCGGTTTCTCCCTTCTACGATCCCATGCTGGCGAAACTCATCGCCCGAGGAGAGGACCGCCGCCAGGCCATCGACCGTCTCGATCAGGCCCTGAAGCAATTCACCATCGAAGGCATTAAAACCACCATTCCGCTGGGTACGGCGGTGATGGCCAGCGAGGCGTTCCGGCGGGGAATCTTCCATACTGAAATGCTCGCGGAACTTTTAGCGACTAGGTCGTCGTGACATTACTCAAATGAATGCATCATCCATGTGCATGTATCAGCGAGGTTATTATATAATTGCTTTTATAGCCTTACTCCTCCTGCCGGGTACGCAGAAGGCCCGGGCGATGACCGGCAGCCGCCCGGCCGCGAGCAGGCACAGGCGGCAAAAAACGCCGCCAGCTGCCGTCGCCCGGACACCTCCGAAATCTTACCGACCACCCAGGTACAGGCGAGAAAGCCAAAGAGATAGCCGCCCCGGGGACCCTTGTGGGGGTTACGAGTGGAAACAATCGCCGTAAAAAACGGTGCGCCGCATGCCATCCGCCATTTCAAGAATCAGTCCGCCGTCTTCATCGACATCGACGGCCAGTCCCTCATAGGTGTCGCGGACGGTGGCTATCGTCACCCTCCGCCCGAGGGTGACGGTCCTGGCCTTCCAGGCCTCGATAACGCCCGGCCGGGAAAACGTCGCCATCCGCTTTTCAAAGAGATCGAGAAAACAGGAGAGCACCTCGGCGCGGTTAACACGCCTGCCGGTAAGCTGCAGGGCGGAGACTGCGGGCTTATCGGCCACCTCCGGCCGGTTGTTGAGATTGAGGCCGATACCGATATTGATAAAGGTGATCTGGTCGGCCTCGAATTCCATCTGCGACAGGATCCCGGCAATCTTGCGCTCATCGACCAGGACATCGTTCGGCCATTTGACCTGGGCGGCAATACCGCAGCATTGCTCCAGGGCTTCGACCAGATCGAGCGCCACGGCAAAATTGACCAACGGCCCCTCCTTGGGGATCAGCGACGGCCTGAGCACGATGGAAAAATACAGTCCGCCCTCTTCCGACTGCCAGACCCGCTGCATCCTCCCCCGCCCCTCTGTCTGACGGTCGGCGATGACCACGGTATATTCCGGACAGCCGGCGCGGGCCAATTCTTTTGCCCGATTCATGGTGGAATCGAGTTCGGGATGATAATGAATCAGGGACGACCGGGCCCCGAACAGCCAGGGGAATGGGGCGTCGGGCGTCGCCAGCAGGCGGTAGCCTTTTGCCGTTGACTCTATCTCGATCCCGCTCTTCTTCAGCTGATCGATATGCTTCCAAATGGCCACCCGCGAGACCTGCAGCTGTCGGCCGATCTCTTCGCCCGAGAGTGGTTGCGGGGATTCCCGCAGTATTGCCATTATCTTATTTTTCATTTTCTTTTTACGTTTTAATGGTTAACCATCAATAAAACTCTGGTTAACCGTTTTGCCGCGCGAATGTCAAGAAACTTGTCCGGCGCCACAGGATTTAGTTGGAAGGTGCACGCAGTGCACCCTACCCGCTTCATCGGACATTTTTCTTGACAAAGTATATTGAGGCAGAATATGGAAACCTGAACTTTAATTCCCTTAAGTGGGCAAAAAAACGCTATGCCAAACAGAAAAAATCAAACCGCCGCCCTCCGTAAGCCGGAAATTCTGGAAAGCTATTACAACGTCCTCATCAAAGAGGGCCTGGAAGGCGCTTCCCTCAGCAAGATCGCCAAAAAACTCAATATCCACACCAGTCTTATTTTTCACTATTTTCAAAACAAGGACAATCTGACGTCTGAACTGGTCGAGCTGATGATCGAAAAATTCAAATCCACTCATCTGCTGGCATTCGATCATATAGAGGACGACGAGGAGCGATTCACTGCCCTGATCGACAAGATCTTCTCCCTGCAATGGTCGCGCACCGTCGACCCCGGAGTGCATTTCGGCTTCTATTACCAGAGCTTCCGCGACAAGGGCACGCTTGAACGATTGCGTAAGATGTTCGCCTGGCTCAGGAATTATCTTCAGGAGCAGCTCGATATCTTCAATAAAAAGGGCATTATCGAGGTCAGCGACAGTCGCCGGGCTGCCGACTACATTGTCACCTTGATGGAGGGCCTGGAATTCCACGCACAGTTTCTCAACGAAGCTCGGCCTTTTGAAGAATTCGCCGAAACGGCGAAGAAAGCCCTTCTTGCTCTTTTGAAAACGGGCCATTTTTAACAGGTAAACGGTGCATGAAATGCACCCTGCGAGTTCAATAATTTTATCGATATTTCCGGTAGTTGTAGGTTGGGCTGTGAAGCCCAACGTTTTTTGGGATGTTGGGCTTCACAGCCCAACCTACGCGGCACACCTGCTGTACCTTACCTTCAAAGAAAAAATAACCACCCGAAAGGCAAACAAAAAAGCGGTTAAAAGCACAGGTCATATTTTTTTCTTGTTATTTACTGATCGATCAATTAATTGTTTTTGAGCCGCCGGCAATCATCAAGTAAGGAATGCAGCATTATTCGTACCGACCGCTGAAAACAACCACGTTTCGCTAGAATACCAACCGAGGAGAACTCCCATGACCCTGGAACCCGAAGCAGTAAACACCCCTTGCAAACCGTCGGACCGCGACATCAACCTGGCCTATACGGAAGCGCAAAAAATGCTCGGATTGATCGGCACGCCGGAATCAGACCTTTCCGATCAGGACCGGCGCTGGGTAGCGGAGACCACCTACCAGAATTTCGCCAACCACATCAACAAGGGCTTCCTCGAATATCGCAAATCGGTGACCGAGACCGATGATTTCGCCCTCACCGACTGGTATGGCGAAGGGTCGATTCTGCGCGACGTCCTCGGCCGTGAATACATTGACATGCTTGGCGGATTCGGCCTCTACTCGCCGGGCATTCGCCATCCGAAAATAGTCGCAGCAGCCAAGGCCCAGCTCGACCGAAACCCCCAATACAGCCAGGAAATGCTCGATCCGCTCAGGGCTCATCTGGCTCGAGTGATCGCCAAACTTACCCCGGGCGATATCCAGTACGGTTTTTTTGCCAACAGCGGCACCGAAGCGGTCGACGGGGCGATGAAGCTCGCCAAACTCTACACCGGCCGCAAAGGATTTATCTCCACCTTGAGCGGCTTCCACGGCAAATCCCTGGGCGCGCTTTCCCTGATCGGCAAATCGGTGTACCGCCAGCCCCTTTTACCCCTGCTTGAAGGTGTGCGTCAGGTTCCTTTCGGCGATGCCGACGCGGTGGAAATGGTTCTTCGCTGTTCTCAAACTGTCGGCGACGGCATTGCCGGGGTGGTTGTCGAACCGATCCAGGGCGAGGCGGGAGCCGTGGTACCGCCGGATGAATACTGGCCTCGGCTGCGTGAGATCTGCGACAAATACGACGTCCTGCTGATCGCCGACGAGGTGCAGACCGGCTTCGGCCGCACCGGCAAGATCTTCGGCGTCGACCACTGGAACGTCACTCCCGACATCATGTGTTTCGGCAAGGCTCTCGGCGGCGGCGTGGTCGCGATGTCGGCTTTTTTCTCCACTGCCAAGATCTGGAAATGCATGGAGCCCAATCCGTTCATGCACACCACGACGACAGGCGGCAATCCGCTGGCCTGCGCTGCAGCATTGGCCCAGATTACCGTTCTCCTCGAGGAGGATCTGGCCGGCCAGGCTGCCCAGAAAGGCGAATACATCATGGCCAGGTTCAAGACCTTAAAGGAAAAATATCCCCGGATTCTCTCCGAGTTCCGCGGCAGAGGACTGCTCCTGGCAATGGTCTTCCCAACAGACGAAATCGGCTATAAAGTGGCCTCCGGCCTTTTCAGCAGGAAGGTGCTGACCGCCGGAACTCTCAATAACGCCAAATCGATCAGGATCGAACCGGCCCTGAATGTCAGCTACGAAATATTGGATGAAATGCTGCACCGGGTTGAAGAGACCTTTGCCGATATTGAAATCTGAGCTTCAGCCCGATCAACTCATACAAGGAGGAGAGTATGCAATTTCTTCGAATCAATATGACGGATCTCACCATCAGGACGGAAACAGCGGATAAGTACACAAACCTCGGCGGCCGGGCGCTGACATCGACCTTTATCGCCGAGGAAGTCCCGGCCCAGTGCGATCCGCTGGGCACGGAAAACAAGCTGATCTTCGCCCCCGGTTATTTCACCGGCACCTCTCTGGTCAATACCGGCAGGCTTTCGGTCGGCGCGAAGAGCCCCTTGACCGGCACCATCAAGGAGAGCAACGTCGGCGGCACGGTCGCCTTTTCCCTGGCAAGGCTGGGGATCGGGGCCGTCATTATCGAAGGCCAAAGCACTGCCGGACCTTATTTTCTTGAAATTGACCGCGATGGCTCGGCCCGGCTTACCGAGGCCGGAGAATATAAAGGAATGCGGACCTACGCCCTGGTCGACGCCTTACGGCAAATCCATGGCGACCGCAAGAGCATTACCTGCATCGGCCCGGCAGGCGACATGCAACTGCTCGCAGCCTCGATCCAGTCCACCGATCTCGATGGCCGCCCCTGCCGTGCTGCCGGTCGCGGCGGCCTGGGGGCGGTGATGGGCGCCAAAGGTCTGAAGGCCATCATCGTCGACCGAAGCGGTGCGGTCGAGACCGTCTGCGCCGAGCCGGAGCCATTCCGCAAGGCTGCGAAAGCCTACGCAAAAGCCGTGAAAGCCGATGAGTTCAGCGGCAAGATCCTGCCCGAGTTCGGTACCGCGGTGCTGGCTGAAGCGATCAACAGTGCCGGCGCTTTCCCAACCCGCAACGCCAGGACCGGCCAATTCGAAGAAATCGAAAAAATCAGCGGCGAAACCATGGCCGAGCTGATCAAAAGCCGGGGCGGTCAGACCACCCATAAGGGCTGCTCGCAGTGCATCATCGACTGCTCCAATGTCTTTGTCGATAAGCAAGGGCAATATGTCACCTCGTCGCTTGAATACGAAACCATTTGGTCGATGGGAGGCATGATCGGCAACGGCGATCTCGACAATATCGCCAGGCTTGATTTCCTCTGCGACGATATCGGTCTCGATACCATGAGCACAGGTGTGGCCATCGGTGTGGCCATGGATGCCGGGTACCGGCAATTCGGCGACGGCGCGGCGGCAATCGAGCTGGTCGAAGAAGTTGCCAAAGGATCGGATATAGGCCGGGTCATCGGCAACGGCCCGGACGCTGTCGGCAGACATTTCAACCATGACCGGGTCCCCACCGTCAAAGGCCAGAGCATTGCCGCCTACGATCCGCGGGCAATCCAGGGCATGGCGGTAACCTACGCCACCTCCACCATGGGCGCGGACCACACCGCCGGATGGGTCGTCGCCCAGAACCTCGAGGCCTTCGGCGGCACCATCGATCCTCTTGGCGCCGAAGGGCAGGTCGAACTGTCGCGCAACGCCCAGATCCACATGGCGGCAGTCGACAGCGCCGGTATCTGCGATTTTGCCCAGTCCGGCCTGGCCACGCCGGAAGGCATGGAAAATGTCTGCCGGATGTTTCAAGCCAAATCCGGCCGTCCTTTTACCCAGCAGGATTGGACAGAGCTTGGGCAGCAGGTGATGAAAACCGAACGGAAATTCAATAGAGAAGCCGGTTTCACGGCAAAGAACGACCGCCTGCCGAAAATGTTTTATACAGAACCGCTGGCACCATATAATGCCGTGGTTCAGGTCGGCGATGAGGAAATGGACTCGACCTTCGACTATTAAGAGGATCGGCGTGCAGGTCAGGGTCAAGTTGCTGGGCACTTTGCCATCGAGCTACAGGGGCATATATCCGCCTGAGGGACTCATCCTTGGAGTCCCGGCGAAAACGACTATTTCCGGACTGGTCGATATGCTCGGCATTCCGCGGGAGCAGGTGGCGCTCGTCACCATCAATGGCCTGCTGGCCAAAGCCGATGACCCGGCTGTCGAGAATGCGGTTATAAAAATGATGCAACATCTAGCAGGAGGATAGCAAGCAACGGAACCATCAACCGAACCTTAATCAATCACGAGCAACGTAGTTGAAAACGAATTCAACACTGATCAGAGATTTCATCTCTGCGGACCTGGAGAGTGACCATGAGCGATATCACCGTTTCGTTGCCTGCGTCTGTCGCTGCGCCTATTAACGGCTCACAGCTGAAACGCACAATTACTGAGTATCTCATTCTTTTTGTCGGCTTTGCGGCTATTGCCTATTTTGTGCCCGATGATGAATCCACCTTCGGCATCCTTGCAGCTATCCCCTCCATCTTTCTTCTGGCTTTTATTTTCTACACCAAACGTATCCTCGAAGGACTCACCCTGGCAGGATTGCTCGGTTTCATCATGGCCGACAAGATGGCTTTCTTTGGTCCGATGAACGAATCCCTGACCAAGGTGCTGACCGATGGCGACACCCAGTGGCTGTTTATCGTCTGCGGCTTGATGGGCAGTATCATCGCCCTGATCGAGAAAGCCGGAGGAGCTTCGGCCTTCGGGGAATGGGTGTCGAAACGGGCAAAGACCAGGCGAAGCACCCTGCTCTGGACCTGGGTACTCGGAGTCGCCATTTTCATCGACGACTATCTCAATTCGCTGACTGTCGGCTCATGCATGGCGCCGATTACCGACAAGCACAAAGTTTCGAGAGAAAAGCTCGCCTACATTGTCGACTCGACCGCAGCCCCGGTCTGCGTGCTCATTCCGATTTCGACATGGGCCGTCTATATCGCCAGCCTTCTCGAACAGACGGGCGCGGTAGCCGAAGGGCAAGGGATGAAGATGTTTATCCAGACCATCCCCTATAACATCTACGGCTGGGTCGCCGCCCTGATCGTTCCCCTGGTGATTCTCGGCCTGATCCCGATCTTCGGACCGATGCGGGCCGCCGAGAAACGCGCCCAGGAAACCGGAGTACTTGCTCCGCCGGGCTCCGACAAGATCGACATCAAGGGCGGCAACAAGACCGAAATCTCGGCCAAACCGAGAATACATAACTTTTTCCTGCCGATTCTCGTCCTCATCGCCTCGACTATTTATTTTGAGATCGATATGCAGAAAGGCGTACTCGCCACTGTCGGGTTCACCTTTTTATTATACATCGTCCAAGGTGTCATGACCCCGGAAGAGTTCTTTGACTGCTGTGTCACCGGAATCAAACATATGCTGTTCCCATTGCTGATGGTCATCCTGGCTCTCACCTTCGCCGAGGTCAATGAAAAAATAGGTTTTCTCACCTATGTCATCGACACGGCCAAAAACTATATGACTCCGGCCATGCTTCCGGCAGTGGTCTTTATCGTTCTCGGCATTACCGAATTCATTATGGGATTGAGCTGGGGCATGTATGCCATTGCCATCCCCATTGTCGTCCCCCTGGCCATTGCCGTCGGCGCCAACCCGCTGATCGCAGTGGGGGCGGTCTGTTCCGCCGGTGTCTTCGGCAGCCATATCTGTTTTTATTCCGACGCCACCATTCTCAGTTCGTCCGCATCCGGCTGTGACAATTTCCGCCATGCCGTCACCCAGATGCCTTTCGGTCTGCTTGCCGCAGCGATCTCCCTCGTAGCTTTTCTGATTATCGGAATGATGGGTTTTTAGTACCTTACAGCCTCATCTTTTTCACCCCCCATCGTTTGCGATGGGGGGTCGAATCCACCCCTCGCCCTTTCTGCCTCTCGCACTCTTTTCTATTTTTCGATTCACCGGTGACTGAACCGGATTCAGGCGTAGTATTTGCAAAGCTTTTACATCCGTTCCTGGCGATAGAAACAGCGCCGCCGCCAATGGACTTTCCTTCACCGGCAAAGTAAGATTAACCGAACGACAAAACACAATTCCCAGCCGATGCCATCCCAGAAAGGTTTTTTCATGACCAAGTACCCGATCAAAAAAACAATCGCCATCATAACAGCTTGTTCGGTCGTGATTCTGATTGCCACAATCATCAATTACCGGATCACCCAGCACGTGGTGGAAAAAACCGTCATCGGCCGGCAGGAGGATATCGCGACCAAGGCCGTCAACACCGTGGAAATCTGGCTGAATCAGCAGATGAAGATTCTCGAGGCAGCTTCCCAGGCGGTGCCTCTCGCGAACCTCGGCCAGGATCCGGCAACCCTTGATCTTCTCAGTATGGCCATGCAGGCCGGACATTTCACCGACGTCTACATCGGCACCCCGGCCGGTACATTGATCGACGGCGCCAAATGGACCCCTCCGGCACATTACGACCCCCGTGAACGCCCATGGTACAAAAGAGGTATCGAGACGGGAACATTGAGTTTCACCACCCCCTATGTCGATCTGGTAACCAATCAACTGGTCATTGCTCTGGTGAAACCGCTTTTTGCCGAGGGCACATTCGTCGGAGTGATGGGAGCCGACACCATTCTCGATACTCTGGTCGAGAATGTCCTGAATTATAAGCAAAGCGAATCCGGCTTCGCCTTTATCGTCGAAAAGAGCGGGACGATCATCATTCATCCCGACAAAGCATATGTCATGCGAGCCAAGCTGCAGGATATCGAACCGTCACTTCAGGATAAAATCCACACCTTCAACACCGACGGTGCCGGGACGATTTTCTATCAGGGCACCAATGCTCGCGACAACATTTTATCTTTCAAGCAGATAACCGGCTCGGACTGGTTTTTATGTGTGACTGTCCCTCGTGAAGAGGCCTACTCATTGACCCGCAAGACAACCATGGTCTTTGCCATGGAAATCGTCCTGCGGGTACTCGGCATCCTCTTGCTTATTGTCCTCGTCGGCCTCGGCGCAAGCAGCGTCGGCCTTTTTCTCTTCAGCAAAAGATACAGTACGGCTGTCCAGCAACATCGGGAAGAGCTCTCCGGGATCAGCAAGGATCTGGAGTGGAATATCACCAAAAGAGTGGAGGTCGAGACCTATTACAAGACACTCTTCAACGTCGCCAACGACGCTATCGTCATCAGCAACGATCTGGCCTACGTCGAGTGCAACCAGAAAGCGGTAGAGATGTTCGGCCTGCCTCGGGAAGTACTCCTGACAAAAACCATTCTCGACTGTTCGCCCGAACTGCAGCCGGACGGCTCACGCAGCAGGGACCGGCTGGCAACCATCCTCCAGGACTCCCTGGGCGGCAAACAAAACGTTTTTCGCTGGTCTTTCATACGGGCGGACGGGGTGGAGTTTCCCGCCTCGGTCGGCCTGACCAGCTTCACCTTGAACAGCCGGGATCTGGTCCTGTCGAGTATCCGCGACATCTCCAAACGAGTCGATGCCGAGGGTCAGCTGATGCAGGCCCAGAAGATGGCTGCGGTGGGCGAGATGCTCGCCGCCATCGCCCATCAGTGGCGTCAGCCGCTCAATACCCTGTCGACCTATATTTCCAGCCTGCAGGCGGCCCATTATAATGGGATTTTGTCGAAGGAAGTGATCGATAGGGTCGTGACCGGCGCGGGCGATCAGATTGCCTTCATGTCGAAAACCATCGACGACTTCCGCAACTTTTTCAAACCCTCCAAGATTAAGGGTCCCGTCGACATCCTCAAGGCGGTGATCAGTGCCGTCAAATTGATGGAGGCACAGATGCGGCACAACCGCATCAACTTGACGGTCAACAACCAGGTCGGCGCAAGCTCACTGATCGTTTTCGGTTACCAGGGAGAGTTTATCCATGTCCTGGTCAATATTCTCGCCAACGCCAAGGACGCCGTTATGGAACATGGCGAACGAATGGCGGGATCGTTTACCGGATCCATCGATATCGTCGTTTCAGGCGGCAACGACTCTGCAATCATCGAGATTCTCGACAACGGCGGCGGCATTCCGGAACATTTTCTGCCAAAAATATTCAATCCTTATTACACTACCAAAGGCACCTCCTCGGGGACGGGAATGGGACTGTACATGTCGAAAATGATAGTGGAAAAGGAAATGGACGGGGAATTGAAAGCGGAAAACACTCGGAATGGTGCCAAATTTACTATTACATTTAAAAAGATGAAGGAGATGATAGCTGTCAGCGGTCAGTGGTCAGCTAGAAGCTAAAAGCTAAGCCAGTAAGTATAAAGCTGATAGCTATATTACAGTGCAATGCACACTTAATCTTCAATCTGTCATCAGTAAGCTGAATGCTGATCGCTGACAGCTGAAAGCTATAAAAAACATGATCACCTCGGAAATGAAAAACCGCCACATCCTGCTGGTCGACGACGAGCAGTCGGAACTCGATGCCTACAGCCTGCTGTTGACCTCCATGGGGATCAAA
Source organism: Desulfobulbaceae bacterium BRH_c16a (assembly GCA_000961725.1). Lineage (GTDB taxonomy): Bacteria > Desulfobacterota > Desulfobulbia > Desulfobulbales > Desulfocapsaceae > Desulforhopalus_A. The sequence goes on along the minus strand of LADS01000036.1, from coordinate 97,776 downwards.
AATGTCGTCACCGAAAATGACAGCCGTCAGGTCTCGACACGCCTTGGTGCCATGCAGTCGCCGATCGTCTTTCTCGATCTCAATATGCCCAATAAGTCCGGCCAGGACGTGCTGCGTGAGCTGAAGATCAGCAACCCGCAGGTGCCGGTGATCATCATCACCGCCAATTCCGAGATCGAGACCGCGGTCGAGTGTCTGCGTCTCGGGGCGCATGATTACCTGGTCAAACCCATCGACCTGAAGATGTTCAGCTCCGCCCTGCGCAATGCCCTGGAAATCAGCCTTCTCCGTAACGAGGTAATGTCGCTCAAGGGGATTTCCTTTGCCGCGGGTGGCCCAAGACATAAGGCCTTTGACCGGATCGTCACCCGCAACCCCGCCATGCTGTCGATCTTCAAGTATATCGAATCCATTGCCGGCAGCGGCATGCCGACCCTTATCCTCGGAGAAACCGGCTCAGGTAAGGAATTGATCGCGAAAGCCATTCATGATATCAGCGGGGTCGGCGGCCAATATATTGCCGTTGACGTCTCGGGCCTCGACGACACGCTCTTTTCCGACACTCTCTTCGGTCATACCAAAGGGGCGTATACCGGAGCGGACAGCATCCGCTCCGGTCTCATTGAGAAAGCCGCAGGCGGTACCATTTTTCTCGACGAAATAGGCGAGCTGAGCGAGGTCTCGCAGGTCAAGCTGCTCCGGCTCCTTCAGGAAAATATCTACTATCCGCTGGGCTCCGACCATCCAAAGCAATGCCAGGCCCGAATCATTACCGCCGCCAACAAAGATCTGACGGTCCTTGCCGGCCAGGAGGGCGAGTTCCGCATGGATCTCTATTATCGTCTCAGCACCCATCTCATCCGCATCCCGCCCCTGCGCGAACGGCGGGAAGACATCCCGGCCCTTGTCAACTTTCTCGCGGCCAAAGCCGCAGCCGCCATGCACAAAGAAACCCCGGTTGTCAGCGACCAGGCGATGACTCTGCTGCTGAACCACTCCTTCTGTGGCAATATCCGCGAATTGAAGGCCTATATCGTCGATGCCGTGGCTCGCTGCGAGCACGGCCTTATCACCGAAAATCTCATCGCCGAACGATTGACCGGAAAGGTTAAAGAAAAGACCGAAACGGCCGTCGACATCAATTCTCTCGCTGCTCTCTTCGGCCGTTTTCCGACTTTGGACGAACTGATGGAATATGCGGTAATCGAAGCACTTGCAACCACCGAAAACAACCAGAACAAGGCCTCCCGCCTCCTCGGCATATCCCGCCAGGCACTTCATAAGAGACTGAAAAAGAAGAACGTTTAAAATTGTCAACCAGGGTTAACTTCGTCAACCCTGGTTGACAAAATAGTTGACACATTTCCCCCTTTCCCGACCACGCTGCGGTTGAAGCCGGACTTCAACTGCGCGTCCGGCGCCGATCGCAACTGCTCATCCTCCTGGCACGCTATTTGTTAAGAGACTGTAGGAAAACCGCCATTGCCGCATTCGCGATGGAGTCTTTTACGCCGTCTTGGCGCAACATTTCACCGAGAGGACACAATGCACATGCTCAACAGATTCACCCTCCCCGTCGTCGCTTTTTCTCTTGCCATAGGATGGTCCCTCAGTTCGGCCCAGGCAAGTACCGTGAAGATCGGCAACATCGAACCCATGTCCGGTCCGTCCGCGACCCTCGGTCAGCAGGGGAAAGCTGCCCGTGAGATGGCGGTGGAAGAAATCAACACTGCGGGCGGCATCAAATCGCTCGGCGGCATGAAGCTGGAACTGATCTATGCCGACTCCGAATCCAAGCCGGAAAAAGGCGTAGCCGAAGCGGAACGGTTGATCAATACTGAAAAAGTCCATGTCCTCACCGGCTGCTGGAACAGTGCCGTCACCTACCCGACCACCGCAGTCGCCGAACGGTATGGCATCCCCTTTGTCGTGCCGGTCTCGGTCTCCGACAAGATCACCGACCAGGGCTTCAAGAACGTCTTCCGCATTGCCGCCAAGGACTCCTGGTGGACCAGAGATCAATTCACCTTCCTGAAAGACATGCAGGACGAATTCGGCACCAAGATTGAAAAGGTCGCTTTCGTCTATGAAAACGGCGACTGGGGCAAAGGCTTTGCCACCCAGTGGAAAAAACTGGCCAAAGAAGCCGGTTACAAAGTGGTTCTTGACGAGCCGTACCCTTCAACCACAACTGACCTCAGCCCGGTCGTACAGAAGATCAGACGGGCCAACCCCGATGTGCTGATGCTCGTTTCCAATGCCGCCGATGCCATCCTCCTGACCAATACCATCGCCGAATACAAAGTGAAGGTGAAAGCAATCGTCACCAGCGGCGGCGGCCATGCCGATCCGTCTTTTATGAAAGCTGTCGGCAAAAACGCCCAGTATCTCTTTGACATTGTTGAATGGGAAACCGATCTCAACAAGGCGGGCGCTAAAGAGGCCAACGACAAATTCAAAGCCAAATACGGCTACAACCTGACCGGCGAAGCAGTCGATGCCTATCTCGCCATGTATGTCATCAAAGACGCTCTGGAACGTGCTGCCTCCCTCGAGCCGGCAAAAATCCGCGAGGCGCTGGCCGCCACCAACCTGACCGACGGCCCGGGCATGATCGTCGGCTACGACGCGGTCAAGTTCGATACCACCGGACAAAACGAAAAAGCCTCGCTGGTTATAGTTCAGGTAAACGATATGGGCAAAGGCCTGGAACGGATCTCCATCTGGCCGAAAAATGCCCGTCGCACCGGATACACCCCGGTTTTCCCGATGCCTGAGAAATAGGCCCGGCACAGCAGCGACCGATAGTTCGGCAGGCGGGTCGCAAGACTCACAGGAAAACCCGCCTGCCCCATTTTACTGCTCTTTAGAGCCTTAGAAATTATTTTTGGTTTTTAAAAATAATTTCGTAAAAGGCACTTATCCGGTTTACCGGGGTTAGGGAGGTCCTAATGCTCTATATCATCGAGGATATGATCAACGGTGTTCTCATGGGGTCGATCTACGGATTGACGGCCATGGGTCTCACCATCATCTTCGGAGTCCTCAAAGTCATCAACTTCGCCCACGGCTCGCTGCTCATGGTCGGGATGTATGCGGCGTACTGGGCCATATCCCTGACGGGCATCCATCCTTATCTGGCGCTTGTCATCGTCATCCCGGCAATGTTCATTTTCGGCTACTATCTGCAGGATATCGTCATCAAGCCGATCTTCATCGCCGAAAAGAATGTCCGCGAACCGATCACGGTCATCATTGTCACCACCGGCATCTGGTATATTCTCGACAACCTGGCCCTGCTGGTTTTCGGACCGCAGTACCGGTCCTTGAGCAACAATCCGCTGCAGGGGCAGATGCTTGAACTGGGCGAGATGTTCGTCTCCGTCCCCAAGCTCTACGGCTTTATCACCGCCCTCGTCACCGCCGGGGCGATCCACTGGTTCATGAAGAATACTCTCATGGGCCGGGCTATCCGGGCCACCAGCATGGACCGAGAGGCGGCGAGTCTGATGGGCATCAACCAGTATCGCATTTACAACGTGGCGTTCGGCATCGGTGCGGCAACTACCGGCATCGCCGCAGTGACCCTTCTGCCGTTTTACAATGTCTTTCCGACCGTCGGCGTGCTGTTTGATATCAAAGGGTTCATTATCGTCGTTCTCGGCGGGCTCGGCTCGATCAGCGGGGCGCTCATCGGCGGCATCATTGTCGGCCTGATTGAATCGGTCGGACCGCAGTTCATGACTGCCACCTGGACCGAGGCGATTGTTTACGGCCTGTTCCTGATTGTCCTGTTCGTCAAACCGTCGGGACTCTTCGGCCAGAAACACGATTGGTAACGGCGAGGCGGCCTTCCAAAAAGTCCTGTCAACCGCCGCTTCCGTCAACTTTTTTAAACGTAAGGACTCATGCAATGAACCATCAGCATATCAACAAAATAGCGCTAGTCGTTCTCCTGGTGATAGCCTTCGGGCTGCCGCTCGTGGTCCGCAGTGCCACCTATCTGCACATCCTGGTCCTGCTTTTCTTTTATGCCTATCTGACCACCAGCTGGAATATTGTCGGCGGCTTTGCCGGAGTCCTGCCGCTCGGTCACGCCGCCTTTGTCGGCATCGGCGCCTACACCTCGACCATCCTGTCGCTGCAGTACGGCATCAGCCCGTGGCTTGGCGCGCTGGTCGGAGGCGTCCTCGCAACGGTCGCCGGCGTCATCATCGGCCTGCCCACCCTGAAAATGCGCGGCGCCTATTTTGCTCTCGCAACCATTGCCTTTGCCGAGGGGCTCCGGGTCATGGTCGAAAATATCGACTACATCGGCCCGCTGAACCTCAACGGACCGCGGGGCCTGCAGATTCCACCGATGGAAACAGGGCTTACTCATTTCATGTTCGCGACCAAAGAACCCTACTATTACATCATCCTGATCATGCTCCTGGCCGTCATGCTTCTGACCTACCTGATCTCCCGCAACAAACTCGGCTATTACCTGATGGCCGGCGGTGAGGAGCCGGAAGCGGCAATGGCGCTCGGGGTCAATGTGGCACGGGCACGGCTGATCGCCATGGCAGTGAGTTCGTTTTTGACCGCCCTTGCCGGAACGTTTTATGCCCAGTTCTCCCTCTATATCCACCCCAAGAGCATCATTTCCCTGGATATGTCGTTTGAGATTGCCTTCATCGCCCTCATCGGCGGCAGAGGCAGCATCGCAGGCCCCATTCTCGGCGCGCTCCTGCTCCGCCCGGTGGGCGATTTCTGCCGCATCTACTTCGGCGACACGCTGCCCGGCCTGCACCTCATTATCTTCGGCCTGGTCCTTGTTCTGGTTATGCTCTTTCAGCCGCGCGGTATTCAGGAACCGATCAGCCGGGCCTACCAGGCATTGCTTAACCGCCTGATCCCCATAACTCCCGGGAGATAAAGATGACTATGCTGCAAGTAGAAAAAATGACAAAGCAATTCGGCGGCCTGCGAGCCATCGACTCACTCGATCTGACGATTGAAAAAGGTCAGATCCTCGGCCTCATCGGTCCGAACGGCGCCGGCAAATCGACCGCCTTCAACTGTATCGCCGGAGCGTTTGCACCCACTTCCGGCACGATTACCTTCGAAGGCCGGCGGATCAACGGCCACAAACCATGGAACCTCTGCAAGGCGGGGCTGGCGAGAACCTTTCAGATCGTCAAGCCCTTTGCCTCGAAGAACGTCCTCTATAACGTCACGGTTGCCAGTTTCATCAACACGGGCAGTCGCAAGATCGCCGAAGAAAAGGCCCTGGCGGTGCTTGAATCGCTGAATTTCGCCGGGAAAAAAGACATGCTCGCCGGCAACCTCACCATCGCCGACCGCAAGCGCCTGGAAATCGCCAAGGCCCTGGCGACCGAGCCGAAGCTGCTGCTGCTCGACGAAGTCATGGCCGGTCTGCGTCCCAATGAGGTCGACGAGATGGTCGATATCCTGAAGGCGCTCCGCGACCGCGGCATCACCATCTTCGTCATCGAACACATCATGCGGGCGATCATGGCCCTGTCGGATCGGGTCGTGGTCATCCAGTTCGGTAAAAAAATCGCCGAAGGGACCCCTGCCGAAATCGCCAACAACGAGAATGTCATCAAGGCTTATCTGGGAGAAGATTATGTCGTTGCTAGAAATTGAAAAAATCGATACGTCCTACGGCGATGTCCAGGTCATTTTCGAGTTGTCGCTGACAGTCGACAAAAAAGAGGTGGTCAGCATCATCGGCGGCAACGGCGCCGGCAAATCGACCCTGCTGCGGACTATCTCCGGGCTGATGAAGACCAATGCCGGACGGATATCATTCGACGGCCGGGACATCCACAACCAGCCTCCGGAAAATATCGTCACCCAGGGTGTAGTCCATGTTCCCGAGGGGCGGCGGCTGTTTCCGCTGATGACGGTCAAGGACAACCTGCTGGTCGGCGCCTACAACAAAAGAGCAAGAGCCGATGTCCAGCAGACCCTGGAAGAAGTCTACGAGCTGCTGCCGCGTCTTGCCGAACGGCAAAGCCAGCTGGCCATGACACTGTCCGGCGGCGAGCAGCAGATGGTCGCCATCGGCCGCGGCCTGATGGCCAAACCGCAGCTTCTGATGCTCGACGAGCCGTCCCTTGGGCTTGCCCCGATCCTGATCAAGGACATCTTTGAAACGGTGCGGAAAATCGCCGATCACGGCACGACGGTCCTGATGGTCGAGCAGGACGTCCGCCATTCGCTCAGCCTGAGCGATCGCGGCTATGTGCTGGAGCACGGCCGGGTGGTAATGGAGGGCAAGGCGGCAGATTTGATCGACGATCCCCATATTAAGAAGGCCTATCTCGGACTGTAATCTATACCTTTTCCCCGGAGTTTGCCTACGATACGTCTTTTTCCAATTCTACCGAAGGTACGGGGGCGGCACAATTCTTACGCTTATTCAAAGGTAAAAGAGTAGGTGTTATCTTGGGATGGAGTTACAGCCAGGAAGTTGACGAAGCTCGGAAAAACAACCTGTTCTCTGTCGATGAAGTCACCTCGGATACCAGAAATTTCAAAAAATTAGCTACCGACAGGCTGGATTGTCTGGTTGCCATCGAACTGGCGGGAGAGATGATCATCCAACAATTAAACCTGCAGAATGTAGTTGAACCGGCAGAAAAACCGATTGCCTTAAACGATACGTACGTCGTCTTTGCTAAAAGCCTTAATCACTCGGAGTTACTGAGCACATTCAACACTACCTTGGCTGATATGAAAAAAGACGGTTCTTACGACAAGGTCGTTGCCGATTTCATCGCGGGCAATTGATGCCGGCCAGGGTGTGGTTTTTTTGATTTGCGGAGCATCGAAAATTTCTTCGCTGCTCCGCCTTGATAGAAACTACTCACCGGATAAAACAGTATCACCGCCGGGACGTCGCACAAACCCCACCTTTAACCCGAACGGCCTGGCAATTTTCTTAAGGGTCTCCAGGGTCGGGTTCCCTCTATCCTTCTCAATCTCCATGAGCACCCGAGGATAGATTTTAAGCACTTTCCCGGCGTACTCCAGTTGGGTCAATCCCACGATTTTGCGCATCCGGCGCGTAGCCTGGCCAAGGGTCAGGCGCCCCGCCTCGATGTCGGCATAGAGAGCTTCTTTTTCCCGCCGTATATCCTCAGGCGTTCGCTTTTTCGTTGATTTCCGAGACATACCTAACCCTTTCCAGCCTCCCGCAAGTCGGTGGCGATTTCAGCGCATCGTCCTGCGACGCCTTCGATTACTTCTTCCTCTACCCTGCATTTCCGCATGGTCTCGGGGAGTCTCTCCACCGCTTCCAAATGACTGACGAGAAATGCCCTTGTCTCCTGCGCATTGGTGTGCGGGGAGAAACTTTCAGCCACCTTGCCCCAGTCCGGCCGACCAGGTGTCGGCTCCAACTCCTTTCCCCACCGGCCGGCACGTGGAATCCCTTCCGGATCGAGAAACATCGGTGCGAAATCGTAGAGCGGGGAGAGCATGACAGTACCGTCCGGATATTTGAGGAAAGCGCTGTTGCGGCCATGGTTGTCGGTGTTGCGTAGAGCAACATTCAGTATCTCGCGTCTTAGATATTCGCGAAGTTCGACTTCTTTGCCGGTAGCGAAGTCGGTAATTGCCGCGCAGAAGACGGAATGCTCGCCGCGACGGCCATATTCGGCAATTCCCGCAACCGAGCAAAGTGTTTCCAGTCCATGACGAATCAGGCGTCCGTCTTGTATCATTCGATCAAAGCGGGGGATGAAGAGCGCACCTTCAATAAACTTGAGAGGATGGCCGGTACGGATGCCGAAGCTGCGCGCGACTTCGTAATACGGGGCTTCATTACGTAAGACCGTCAGGTCTGCCTCGGTCTTGCCTCGCGGAAATTTGACCAGCCAGCAATCGAGAACATGCCGATCCTCGAGCGCCCCGTCGGGGTGCCACCGCCGTTTCCGGTCCCGCACCAGGAGAAATTTCGGAGCATCCCCGGCAACGTCCGTAGCTCCCGCCACCACCGCACCACGTGCTTCGGCATATTCAATAAAGTCAGCCTTCTTTTCGATTATTTCTTCTTCGGTAAAGCCGGGATGCGATCCCGCAGGCGGTATAACCGCTTCGGCAACACGCAGGTTTCCCGGCGGGTTTCCTGCACCGTTCAATAAGAGCTGCCAGTCGGCGGCTTCATTATTTTTCAGCCCGAGTCTCCGCACCCAGCCCCTTCGACCGGCACCGGAAGGAAGAATATCCAGCAGGAAAGCGGGCCATTTGGTGCTTCTGTACAGCTCGAAGTTGACAGGATATCGCAACCCCACCCGCCAGACGGGTACATCGTCCATGTGTGGAAGAACGAAGTCCATGTCATATTCGAACAAGCCCCCACCGGTAATTCCCCTGGCAATATCTCCTTCAACAGGCTCAAATGTCCCGGCGGTAATCCATTTGCCATCGATAGATATCTGTATAGTAGCAATCATGCTATTAAAATAGATAAATTTTTGCAAATATACAACTATAATTGTTATTGAAATAGCATATATTTTTATATTCTCAACGCTGAACTATTTTTTATATGCTATTGGAGCAACCTATACAGGGATGTATATGCCACCGTCTTCACTTCACCCATTGCGGAGTATTCCGTTCAGTGATCCTTTAAAGAGGTAGAAAAACCAGGCATTAAGCCATATCTAAGAATATTTCTTGACGAAACTGGACTTTTCAACCACATGTGATAATATCAACCAAGTCAAATATCACAAAGTAGTACTCCAAGTTTGCATCCCATTTAACCAGCCAGAGGAAGGCACATGCGTATCAAAGATTTTTCCATTACTGCAAAACTGTTGTTGGCGTTTGGTACGGTGCTGTTTTTTCTCACACTCATCACCACTGTTTGCTGGCTCCGTTTCGGCTCGATTATTTCGGCAATCGACAACGCCGAATACTCGGCCCATCTCAACAAGGAAATACTGGCGCGGGAAAACGACCACCTGAAATTCATGAACAAGGCCAGCCGTTTTTTCAGCGACCAGACCCTCCGGTCGATGCAGGTGGAGACCGACGACCATCAATGCGCACTGGGCAAATGGCTTTATGGAGGTGGACGGGAAACCGCTGAGCAGAAAATTCCTGCTCTTGCAAACCTCCTGCAGAAACTCGAACAACCCCATGCCCGGCTCCATGACTCCGTCAAGCAGATCAACGAGATGGCGGCAAAACAGGAAAAAAGTCTCATCCTCCCCGAGGCTCAGAGGATATTCGAGAGTACGACCAGTACCGCCATGTCCTCAATCCAGGAAATACTCAAGGATGTCATTTCGACAATAGAGGCCGACGCCGGTTCCGATCATGAAAAAGTGGATTCCTCCATCGTGTTCAGCCAAAATCTTATTCTTCTCCTGGCCGCTCTCTCGATCGGCCTGGGACTATTGATCAGCTTTCTCATTTCCCGCAATATTTCCGGCACCACCCGCCAATTGGCCGCCATCACCGACAGCCTGGCGGGCGGCAATATGATGACTCGCAGTTCCTTGAATCAGAAGGATGAAATAGGCCAGCTCGCCTGCTCCACCAACAACCTTGCCACGAGTATCGACAGCATGTGCGCGAAGGTCCATTGCTCGTCATCGACCATCAATGCCTCTGCCGAAAATCTTGACAAGCTCTCTTCCGCTCTCTTTACCGCTGCCGAAACCATGTCGGGGAGCTGCAACACTGTCGCCGCCGCCGCCGAACAGATGAATTCGAACATGACTGCCATTGCCGCGGCAGCCGAACAGACCAGCACCAATGTCAGCATGGTGGCCGCGGCCACCGAGGAAATGACCAGCACAATCACCGAAATCGCGCAGGGCTCGGAAAATGCCAGGGTCATTACCATGCAGGCCGTGCAGGAGGCCGACAGGGCTTCGGCGAGTGTCCAGGAATTGGGTGACGCAGCCAAATTAATCAGCAAGGTGACGGAGACCATTAACGAGATAGCCGACCAGACCAACCTTCTTGCTCTCAACGCAACTATCGAAGCGGCCCGGGCCGGTGATGCGGGAAAAGGATTTGCCGTGGTCGCCAATGAGATCAAAGAACTTGCCAAGCAAACCACCGATGCAACGCGGGAGATTAAAGGACGGATCGAGAGCGTTCAGCATTCAAGCGAGCAGACAATTGCGATCATCAATACCATCACAGAAATAATAAACAATACCAACGACATAGTATCAGCCACCGCCGCCGCTGTCGAGGAGCAGGCGGTGACGAGCAGAGAGATTGCCAGCAATGTCAACCAGGCATCCATCGGCATGCAGGAGGTCACCGAAAATATTGCCCAGGCGTCGATTGCCAATGCGGAGGTAACCAGGGATATCAGCCTGGTGAAAAAAGAGGCAACGACGGTTGCAGCCGGCAGTTCCGATGTAAAAGAACTGGCCACAGAAATGAAAAACAATGCGGCTGCCCTTGAACTCCTCCTCAATCGTTTCACTTTCAGACCCGCTCAGTTCGATATCGGCAAGATTAAAGATGCCCATTTCAACTGGAAGATGCGGCTGACTTCCGTTCTCAGCGGGTATACAACCATCGACTCAAAAAAAGTCCCCGACCATCACCAATGCGATTTTGGCAAATGGTATGACAATGCCCCGGCAAAAGTGAAGAACCACCCGCTCTACAAGGAAGTTGGCCTGCACCATGAGGCTGTGCATGTGAAAGTCGTCCAGGCCATCGACTCGTTCAACTCGAACAGAACTGCTGACGCTCGCAGAAAAGTTGTAGAATTTGAAGAAGTAAGGAAAAAACTTTTTGACAGTCTTGATGAAATGTACATTTCCTGATCGTAACTGGCCGTGTTCACGCCACGATCCTCAAGGCATAAATTTTCATTCCGGAGTATAATAAAGTTTGACCGGGCGATGCGAAATCCCGCCGACGATGATTGCGCCCCTCCTTTAAGGAGAATTGTCCATGCATTCCAAGCAGAAGGAAAAGCTCAGCTCCCGCTTCAAACTTTTCCACGAGCTGATGCCGACAAAGGTACAGCATATCCTGCTGATCAGCACCTCCTACGAGGCTTGGATCATGGAGGAAGACAGCCGCATTTCAGAACAGATCGTCAATGAATACCGTGGGTTGAATCTCAGCCGCCCGCCTCGACTGACCTGGGTGTCATCGCTTGCCGAAGCACTGGCACATTTCGCCGATCAGCCTTTCGATCTGGTTATCACCGTCTCCCCCTCGGTAGACGAACATGCCTTCGCGCTGGGTCAGGAAATCAAAAAAGCCAAGCCCGGTATTCCGGTGGTATTGCTGACCCACCAGGAGGCTTTGCCCGATTCATTCCCGGCGTGGCACGAACAAAAGCAGTCAATCGATCTGGTTTTCTACTGGTCCGGCCAGGCCGACATTCTCCTGGCCATCGTCAAGAGCGTGGAAGACCGCTTCAATGCCATTCCCGACACGAGAACGGCAGGGGTCCGCATCATACTGTTTGTCGAGGACTCACCCTATTATCTCTCCCTGTTGCTGCCGATTCTCTACAAGGAGCTGGTGGTCGAGACCCAGGCGGTCATCAAAGAAGGGTTGAATGAGGAGCACCGCCTGCTCTCCATGCGGGCCCGGCCCAAGATCCTGCTGGCCCATTCCTACGAACGGGCGGTGGAGTTATACGAACAGTTCAAGCCGTATGTCCTGGGCGTCATCTCAGATATGCGCTTCCCCCGCAATCACGCCCTTGACGGCATGGCCGGGCTGCAGCTCCTCAGCCACATCAAAAGGGACCGCTTCGATATCCCGCTCCTGCTCACCAGCTCCGAAAGCCATAACGCCGATCTTGCGCAAAATATCCCGGCTCTTTTTATTGATAAAAATGCGCCATCCCTGCAGGAAAATATAAAAGCATTTCTGAAAAACCATCTCGGTTTCGGCAATTTCGTCTTCAGGATGCCGGACGGCACCGCTTACGACCAGGCCGCCAATCTGTATGCGCTGGAGAAAAAGCTGGAAACTATCCCGGCGGAATCCTTTCTTTTCCACTCACGGCATAACGATTTTTCCAGGTGGTTCTATACCCTTGCCGAGGTTGAGTTAGCCTCGCAGGTCAGGCCTCTGCACGACTCCTCCTTCGAGTCGGTTGAAAGCTATCGCCGCCATCTGATTCGAATGATCAAAGAGAAACGGATCGCCCGACAGCGTGGGGTGATTGTCAATTTCGATCGGGACCGTTTCGATCCGGACATCAATTTCGCCAAAACCGGCAATGGTTCCCTCGGCGGCAAGGCAAGGGGGCTGGCCTTCTTTTCGGCAATGCTCCACCGCAACAGGGAACGGCTCGAACCTTTCGACCAGTTCGATATCGTCGTACCCCAGACACTGGTCGTCACCACCGATGCCTTCGACGAATTCATCAATTTGAACAAACTGCACGACCTGACCAGGGAAGACCTGACCGATGAGGCAGTCTTGGCCAGAGTCAGGAAATCGCCTTTGCCGACGCGGCTCAGCGCACAGCTCGGCGACTATCTTCGAACCGTCAACTATCCTCTCGCGGTCCGCTCCTCGAGCATCCTCGAGGATGCCCAGTTCAGATCCTATGCCGGGCTTTACCACACCTGCATGGTTGCCAATGATCATTCGGCCTTCCAGTTCCGGCTGATCCAGCTCGAAAATGCCATTCGCCGGGTTTATGCCTCGACCTATTTTCTCGCCCCGAAATCCTTTTCCAAAAGGGTCGGCAACCAGATCGAGCAGGAAAAGATGGCCGTTATCCTGCAGCAGGTGGTCGGCAGCCGCTATGGAAGTTCTTTTTATCCGGCAATCTCCGGCGTCGCCCAATCTCTTAATTACTATCCCTTCTCTGCGATGAAGCCGGAAGACGGTATTGTCAGCATCGCCCTCGGCCTCGGCAAGTCGGTAATGGAGGGCGAAAAAATCCTGCGATTCTCCCCACGCTTTCCGGAGATCCTGCCGCAACGGAGCACCATCCCGGATATTTTGAACAATGCCCAGCAGTATTTTTACGCCCTGCCGCTGGAGAGGACAACAACCAACCCCGAGGCAAGCGACGCCAACACCCTCGACCGACGATCGATAGCCGAGGCGACCGACGAGTTTCCCGTCCGCTACCTGTCGAGCACCTACGATCCGTCGGAGGAGCGGATCCGTGACCAGTTTTCGCCACTGGGCATTCCGGTGCTGACCTTCGCCGCCATCATCAAATACAGGGCTTATCCCCTGCCCCAGGCTATTATGACCCTGCTTGAAATGGGGCGGGAAGGTCTTGGCTGCCCGGTGGAAATAGAGTTCGCCGTCGACTTCCCTCAGAAAGCCAGCGGCAAGGCACGACTTGCGGTCCTGCAGCTTCGGCCGATGAGTGCCCGTGAGGAAATGCTCGAGGTCGATATCGCCGGCGACGAGTACAACCAGGCCTTCTGCATCTGTCATCAGGCCCTCGGCAACACCGACAACCGCACCATGTACGACCTGGTCTATATCCGGCCGGAAACCTTCGATCCGTCAAAAACAATCGAGATCGCCCGGCAACTCGGCAAGATCAACAGTTCTCTGGTCAAGGCCGCACGGAAGTATATACTCATAGGTCCCGGCCGCTGGGGCTCGGCCGACCACTTTCTCGGGATCCCGGTCACCTGGAACGATATCGGCGGAGTCGGAGCCATCGTCGAGACTGTTCATCCATCAATCAATGCCGACCCCTCCCAGGGATCGCATTTCTTCCACAATATCGCCTCGCTCGGCATCAATTACCTGAACGTCGGCATTCATCCCGAAGATCGTATCGACTGGCAGTATCTGGCCGGTCTGACGGTTGCCGAAGAGACAGAGCATGTGGTCCATGTTCGCCGGGCCGCCCCCTTTGTCCTGCGGGTCGATGGCCGAAAGAGAATGGGGGTCTTGCTGAGGCAACAACCGCCGCGTTGAGCTTAAACCGATGTAAATTGAAAGATGGTGGCGAGAAATTGGGGGCAATTCTGGAGGAAAAGCCCGATTGCTCACCGCCGATGCACTGAAGAGCATAAAGACGGCAAAAAAACATAGGAAAAAAGGCAAAAAAAGGTAGGCTATTGGGAATTATCAGAGAGCGGCAGGATTTGCAGAAGAATTATTTATCACCATCACCACGAAGGGGGAAGCCGTGGCCGGTCAGGAGTATGGTATAATCGATAGAGCGGCGACACCCGCCGTCACCAACTTCTACATTACGGCCGTCACGCAGTCGACGACCAGCGGCTCCCTCGACACCGGCATCATCCGCCTGGACAATACCCCCGATCAAATCAGCAGCACGGAAACACACTTCCTTTATAACCTGAACGAAAGTCTGATCATGTATTCGAGCCTGAACAGCGTGCCCGACATCATCGCGCCGGATTCAATCTGCTACTACTCCGAAAGCAGCGGTCGTGGTTTCTCCAACTCGACCGATGACCTGGGGGGGTATTTCGATCCGGCCACCGGCAAGAGCACAGGCCGGACCGTCAGTGTCATCAAGGTCGACGCGGCACCGGAATTGTCCAAAGCAACCGGGGTTGCCGCATCGTTCGCCGGTCTTTTGCGGAGGATCGGTTATGCCGGTGCTCTCCCTTACTCAGGTTAAAACGGGCTCGGGAGACGATGGGTGAAGACGATCTCAACAAGGACCGCCTGGAGCTGGCCCTGGAGGCGGCCGGGCTCGATCTTTGGGAAAACGATCTGGTTTCCGGCGAGGTCACTCGCAGGGCGCTGAAAACCTTTGCCGAACTGGGATATACCGTAGAGGAAAGCTTTGTATACATCGACGACATGTTCGCCATCGTTCATCCAGACGACATCCCGGCAATCAGGGAGGCGATCAACGAACACCTGACTGGAGTCACAGCGCAATACCGCAGCGAATTCAGGTTGCTCGCCAAAAACGGTTCCTGGATCTGGTACGCCAATTACGGCAGGATCATGAAGAGCAGCGGGGTTGATCACGGCAAGCGATTCATTGGGGTGACGTTCAATATCAACGACCGAAAAAGTCAGGAAGACGAACTCAGGCTCATCAACCTCAAACTCGCCGAGCAGAACCAACTGCTCGAGGAAATGAACATCACTTTGCAATCGCTCTCGACCAGCGACCCCCTCACTCGATTGCCGAATCGACGGCTTCTTCTGGAGCGACTGCGGAATGCCCTGACATCGAGATTGCGGACCGGCCAGGCCGGGGCGCTGCTCTTCATTGACCTGGATAATTTCAAGACCCTCAATGATACCCTGGGCCACGACAAGGGTGACTTGATGCTGCAGCAGGTGGCCCAACGTCTGGAGTCCAGCGTACGCGAGAGCGATACCATTGCCCGGATCGGCGGCGACGAGTTCGTGGTGATGCTGGAACACCTGAGCAAAGTCCCCCTGGAAGCGGCGGCGCAAACGGAAGCCGTCGGCGAAAAAATCCGGGAAACTCTCAGCCGGCCCTACCTGCTGGACTCGTATGAATACCTCAGCTCTGCCAGCATCGGCGCCACTCTTTTCAATAGCGACTCGCAAACGGTCGAGGAATTGCTCAAGCAGACCGACATCGCCATGTATCAGGCGAAGAAGGCGGGGCGCAACACCGTGCGTTTTTTCGATCCGCGGATGCAGGCGGCCATCGATGCCCGCTCATCCCTCGAAGCCGAACTGCACAAGGCGGTCGATCGCAACGAGTTTCAGTTGTTCTATCAAATCAAGGTAAATGGATTGCACCTGCCCATTGGCGCCGAGGGCCTGATCCGCTGGATACACCCGAGCGCGGCCTGGTGCTTCCCTCCCGGTTCATCCCGCTGGCGGAAGAAACCGGGCTGATCCGGCCCATCGGCCGATGGGTGCTCGAGTCGGCCTGCGCCCAGCTCAAGGCCTGGCAGGATGATAGTCTCACCCGGAAGCTCGTTCTTTCAGTGAACGTCAGTGCCAAGCAATTCCATCAGCCTGATTTCGCTTGGCAAGTGAAAGCCGTTCTGCAACGCCATGGGGTCGAGCCGAGCCTGCTTAAGCTGGAGCTGACCGAAGGAATGCTGCTGGAAAACGTCAACAACATGGTCGCGGCAATGAACGAACTCAACAAAATCGGCGTCAGGTTTGCGCTGGATGACTTCGGTACGGGCTATTCCTCCTTGCAATATCTCACACAGCTTCCGCTCGATCAACTCAAGATCGACCGATCGTTTGTCCGCGACCTGGTCGACGACCACAGCAACAAGGCGATTGTGCGGACCATCATCGCCATGGCCCGGAGCCTCAATCTGGATGTAATCGCCGAGGGCGTAGAAACGAGAGCTCAGAAGAATCTCCTGGCAAAATATGGCTGTGCTCATTTCCAGGGCAACCTGTTCGGCAAGCCGGTGCCGATCGAGCAGTTCAAGGCCTTGCTGAGGCCGGCGTGAAGTCACTTTTGATCGAAAACTTCCGAGTTAAGCTAAAGGCATTCAGGCGAAACCACCTGCACCGCAAGAATATCTCGGCGTAGTTGCGATATATTCACCCCACTCAAAGTAGCGAATCCGGTCATTCTGTCTTATCGTTTGCGCATAAGCCGGTCGGCGATGATTCCCCTTGGCATTAGAGCTCCCCTTGGCATTAAGATCTCCTCTTGGCATTGCGTGCGCCTTGGCAGCCGAAAAATCGTGGTTGTCGCCGATTTTTTTAGAAAATTCACCACAACCAAATGAGGTGCGATTATGGCGATTCAAGAAATGGTATATGGGTTCTTTATTCCCAGCGTTACTCTTATCGGTATCGGCGCAGCAAAACAAATTCCGGAAAAAATAAAAGCGTTAGGTGGCACCAAGCCCTTGGTGGTCACGGACAAGGGCATAACCGGCTGTGGTCTTACCAAGCAGATCACCGACCTGCTCGATGCCGCCGGCATGGGATATAAGGTGTACGATGAAACGATTCCCAATCCCACCGACAAGAACGTCCATGACGGGGTCGAGGTATATAAATCCGAAAAATGTGACTCCCTCATCTCTCTCGGCGGCGGGAGTTCTCACGACTGCGGCAAAGGCATCGGCCTCGTCGTCGCCAACGGCGGCAAAATCCATGATTTCGAAGGAGTGGACAAATCCACCAAACCGATGCCTCCGTACCTGGCGGTCAACACCACCGCCGGGACCGCCTCCGAAATGACCCGGTTCTGCATCATCACCGACACCTCCCGCAAGGTGAAGATGGCCATAGTTGACTGGCGCGTCACTCCCGGCATCGCCATTGACGATCCCTTGCTGATGGTCGGCATGCCCCCGGCATTGACCGCGGCAACCGGCATGGACGCCTTGACCCATGCAGTCGAGGCCTATGTCTCCACCATTGCTACCCCCATGACCGACGCCTGTGCCCAGAAGTCGATCGAACTGATCGCCAAATTCCTCCGCAAGGCAGTCGCCAACGGCGAAGATCTCGAGGCCCGCGACGGCATGTGCTATGCCCAGTTTCTGGCCGGAATGGCCTTCAATAACGCGAGTCTTGGCCATGTCCACGCCATGGCTCACCAGTTGGGCGGCTTCTACGATCTTCCCCATGGGGAATGCAACGCCATCCTGCTGCCCCATGTGCAACGCGCCAACCTTAACGCCAGACTGGAACGCTATGTCGATATGGCCAGGTTCCTCGGCGAAAACGTCGATGGCCTGTCGATGCGAGCCGGTGCCGAGAAGTGTCTGGACGCAATCAAACAACTGTCTACCGACATCGGCATTCCGTCGGGGCTGGTCGAGCTCGGCAAGCGCTACGGCAAGAAGGTAAAAAAAGAGGATATTGCCACCATGACCGGCAACGCTCAGAAGGATGCCTGTGGCCTGACCAATCCGCGCAAACTGAAAGATGCCGAGGTTGCGGCCATCTATGAAGCGGCCCTGTGACCAATCCAACATCCTGCACCTGGCGTTTCTCCAGGCCAGGTGCTCTTTACTTCGATATCCAAGTCAAAGGTTCTGAATCCCATGCGGGCAAAGATCATCCAGACCATGGCCGAGCTTGACACATACCCCTGAAGCGGCCATCGGGCAATTATTGAAAAGGAGAAATTCCCATGCATGGATATTGCAACGGTATGGACACAGTTCGGACTCAAGGGCGTTGCTAAAAATAGAAGGTATAACAAGGTAAGAGTTCAGCTCAGTGGTCCGAGGATCGCTTCAGGCAATTGCGCCAGGGAGGCATTTTCTCTTTAGAGTTTGACGAACAGCTTCAAAGGATTAAATTCTACTAAATATTGTCAGGATCGAAAGCAATCAACATGCATGGAGGCTGCGATGATCCAAGGCGTTTCTACAAAACAGTTTTTAGTGGATCTCAACCAGGAGATTGGCGACGACAACGTCTTCAATGGCGCTGCGGCGCTCGGTTTTTACCTGACGCTGGCGATCTTCCCGGCGATTATCCTGCTGATGACCATCATTCCCTACCTGCCTGTCGACAATGTGGACAAGGCGATAATGGATCTGCTGGGGCAGGCGCTGCCGCCCGAAGCTTTCGGCATGGTCGAGGGGGTGGTAACCGAGGTCACCCGCGAACAGCGCGGCGGATTATTGTCATTTGGTCTGCTGGGGACCCTGTGGGCGGCATCCTCCGGAATGATCGCGATCATGGATCAACTCAATATCACCTACGAAGTCAAGGAGGCCCGCAGTTTCTTGCGCGCCCGTGCGACGGCGATCGTCCTGAGCCTGCTGTTTGGCCTGCTGGTGATTGGCGCATTTTCACTGATAGTGCTCGGCGGAGTTATTCAGGATTGGATCGGCAACCGCTTCGGCTTCTCCGATGCGTTGCTCATATTCTTCGTGGTGTTCCGATGGATCATGATCGTACTCGCACTGTTGCTGGGGTTTTCGATGATTTATCGCTATGCACCGAATGTCGAGCAGAAGTTCATGTTTATCACTCCCGGCAGCGTACTCGGCGTGACCCTGCTCATCATCGTGTCGCTCGGCTTTGCCTTTTACACCAGCAACTTCGGAGACTACAGCGCCACCTACGGCAGCATCGGCGCGGTGATCATCCTGATGCTGTGGCTCTACATCGCAGGCCTGGTGATCCTTATCGGCTCCGAAATCAATGTACTAGTCGAACATTACAGCCCCGAGGGGAAGCAAAAAGGCGAGAAAAAGGAAGGACAGCGACGCGGTGGTAAGCTGGCGAAGCGATCACGCTGAAACAGGGGTCAATAAAGGATTGAGATTGATGGCGTGCTTACTCCGCCTGCGCATAGTCCGCACGCGGCAGCAGGCCAGCCCCTGCCTCCCATGTTGTCTGATCTGGCCTGCGAACATTTTTTCCTCAACAAGGTCCCGTGCTACATTTGAACCAGCTTCTTGAACCCCCCGTAGACCATCCGCTTGCAATCAATGGGCTCGGCACCCTCCTTCATCATCTCGCCTATTCTCGGATCAGCCATTACGGCGGCATTTACTTTGTCGCGATGTTCACGCGACTCGTAAACAATCCAGGAAAATACAACCGTCTCGCCTTCGTTTGTCCCGGCAGCTTTCCTGAACGAAACCATGTCCTTAATGTCGAGGTCGTCGCCCAGACATTCCCAATATTCCAAGGCGCCGTGCTCTTTCCAGATGGCGCCGGCTCTCTCTGCGATGCGTTTGTATTCGTCCAACTTATTCTTCGGTAAGGGAATAACAAATCCGTCCACGTATCTTTCCATGACAAACCTCCTTTTTTGCTCCGGACGTTTCTTTATCCGGACTATAAAGTGAAAATAAACATCATTCCCCGGAGAGGAAATACGATTTGATTTCTTTAATCGACATGTCGAAATTGCGGACCGGCGATCTGCTCGACCGGCTTGTCACCGGTTACACCAAGTTACAGGGAATCATAATGCTCGATCATCCGCCTGCGCATCGCCGCATCCGGCAGCAGGCCGAACCCCGCATCCATGTTGTCCTTCATATGGTGCACCTTGGAAGTCGCCGGAATGACACAAGTCACAGCTGGGTTTCCGACAATAAATTTCAGGAAGTACTGGCCCCAGGTACGGCAACCGAGTTCGGCACTCCAGTCGGGAAGCTCTGCGCCTTTTACCTTGCGGAACAAGTCGCCCCGCTGAAACGGCCGGTTGATCAGGGTGGCAATGCCACGGTCTGCGGCGAGAGGCAGAAGGCGTGCTTCCGCGATGCGATCTTCCAGGTTGTAGGTAAACTGCACGAAATCGATCTCTTCCGTTGCCAGGATACGTTCGAGGTCTTGATGGTTGCGGCCATGGGAGGTTGTCATCCCGATGTAACGGCACCAGCCCTGCTGTTTCCATTCCCGCAGGACCGGCAGGTGGGTCTGCCAGTCGCGCAGGTTGTGAATCTGCATCAGGTCCATGACTTCGACCCCCATGCGTTGTTTCGATTGCCGCATCTGATCGATGCCGTTCTGCCTGCCGTCGGTCCAGACTTTGGTGGCCGCGAATACCGCCTCCTGATTTCCGGTCGCCTTGAGCAGATCGCCGACCACCGATTCGGAGCGGCCATACATCGGCGATGAATCTATCAGCGTGCCGCCGTTCTCGAAAAATACCTGCATCACTTCGGTCAGTTGGGCTCTGACCGCCTGATCGTCACCGACATCGAAGGTCCCCCATGTCCCCATGCCGATAACCGGCAGCAGTTCACCTGAAGAAGGGATGGGCCGCTGGATCGACCTGCGGTTCTCACTCAGCAATTCTCCGGGCGAAAGCGTGACGGTCGCCGCGATGGCTCCTGTTGCAAGAAGAAAGGTTCGCCTGGTCATATATGGATACTGACTACTCATGAGTATTGCCTCCTTATACCACAAGGGCATAAATTTCGTACGAGCAGACAAGCTGCTCAACTCAGCTTTACCTTTTATGTGCTGTATCGGCGGCGATCTGTTCCTGACGATTCCCCAGCCTGAAGGAAATCCAGACCCAGGCGCAGGCCAGCGGCACCGCCGCCAGCGAAATGCCGGCTCCGGAAAGACCTATGGCCAGCAACCCGGCATACGCCCAGGCGCTGACCGCATCGCCGCCGCGGTAAATGACGGTATCGATAAAATTTTTGGCTTTATACTTCTCTTCCTTGCTCAGCACCACATAGAGCATCTCGCGCCCCGGCCGCATGATTGCGTAATTGCCGGCCCGGCGCAGAACCTGGACGGCAACGACGACCCACAGTGCGGGCATCATACCCAGCACCAGAAAACCCGCGACCAGCAGGAGAGGAATCACGGCCAGGGTCCAGCCGAGACCGAGGCGTTGAACGATCCGGCCGGTGAGAAAAAGCTGGATGATCAGGGTGAGGGCATTGACGGCAAAATCCATGGCGGCAAACAGTGCGGTCCGCAGGGCCGGGTCGTCGAAATGCTCCTTGATAATATACGCCTGCTGGAAATAGAGAAAAGTTGCGAGTGTGGTAAAAAGCAGCATTAACACACAAATGCCGATCAGATAGGGCGATTGCACAACCAGTTTTACCCCCGCCAGTACACTGCCGCCCAACGGCTTGTCGGCGGAAACCTCCTCCTCGGTTTTTTGCTCGGGGTTGGCGGCGGACGGCAGTGCGACGGACTGCCGCCAGGCGGCAAGCCGGTGAATACACAGGATCGCCCACCCCAGAAAAAGCGCCGAAAACAGCAGCAGGTTGGTCGGCCCCAACGGCAGCACCAGGGTGACCGCCAACGCCGGACCGGCCAAGGCACCGGCGGTGCCGCCGGCGGCGATCACCCCGAACAGCCGCTTGGCCTGGGCATTGGAAAAGATGTCCGCCATGAAACTCCAGAAAACGGAGACGATGAATAGATTGAAAACGCTCACCCAGATAAAAAAGGCCCGCGCCACATAGACGTGGGCGAGATCGGATCGAAACAGCGCGTAGAACAGCAGCAGATTGCCGATAAAAAAATAATAGACGCAGGGCAGGAAGCGGTGCGGAGCAAAACGCCGGGTCAGCCATCCGAAGAAGGGTACCACTGCCAGCATCGCCAGAAAGGTGCCGCTGAACATCCATTGAAGGTGATCCACACCGCCGGCTATTCCCATTTCATCGCGCATCGGACGGACGATGTAATAGCCGCAGAGCAGGGCGAAAAAATAGCTGAAAGACCATAAAAGCGGCCGCCACTCACCGGGTTCGACAGCCATCAGTTGATTCCACCACGAACTGAAAGGATGGGACGATCCGGGCTCCGCTGCCGCGCTGGATGTTGAAGCCTTGGACACCTGATCACCTCACTGGTAATTGGGGAAATTGGGTGGTGTCACGCTTCTTTGAAAATGGTAATGGTTGGTTTGAAAGTCAACGAGTGTTTATACTCACTCTATCGTCGGGTGCTACTGTGAAGATGAAGCCCGCTGCCATCGCTCGGTGTTGAAGCAACTCCTCATGGAGAAGGGCGCCGAGGTCGCGTAGGCGAGACCGCCCGGCAACAAAGTACCGGGCGGTGCCATCGAACCCTTGGCAAATGAATCAGACCACGCCCTGATCGATCATGGAATCGACCACCTTGACGAAACCGGCAATATTTGCCCCTGTCACGTAGTTGCCGGGGATACCGTACTGCTCCGCGGTTTCCCTGCACATCTTATGGATATTCTTCATGATGGTCTTCAACCGCTTGTCGACTTCCTCGCGCGGCCAATTGAGCCGCATGCTGTTTTGCGACATCTCCAGCCCGGAGACGGAAACCCCGCCGGCATTGGCCGCCTTGCCAGGTCCGTAGAGAATTCGATGATCGAGAAAGATGTTGACGCCATCCGGAGTGGTCGGCATATTCGCTCCTTCCGAAACCAGATACACCCCGTTGTCGACAAGAGTCTGCGCGTCCTTTTGATTGATTTCGTTCTGGGTGGCGCTCGGGAAGGCGCAATGGGCTTTGTGGCTCCACAGCGGATTGTAGCCGAGATCCTGATCGACCGGAATGAAGGTCGCCTCCGGGTATTGTTCGGCATACAGGCTTACCCGGCCGCGCTGAATGTTTTTCATCTTCTTCAGGAAAACCAGTTTCTCGTGGTTTATACCGGTTGGATCGTAGACATAGCCGGATGAATCGGAGCAGGTGAGCGGTTTGGCCCCCAGGTCGATCAGTTTTTCGATAGTGTACTGGGCAACATTACCGGAGCCGGATACCAGGCAGTCCTTTCCTTCCAGAGTCTCCCCCCGGGTGGCGAGCATCTCTGCGGCAAAGTAGGTGCAGCCGTAGCCGGTGGCCTCGGGCCGAATCAGACTGCCGCCCCAATTGAGGCTCTTGCCGGTGAGCACGCCGGTGAATTCGCGGGCAAGCTTCTTGTACATGCCGAACAAGTAGCCGATTTCCCTGGCGCCTACCCCGATATCGCCGGCCGGTACATCGATGTCGGGTCCGATATGGCGGAACAGCTCAGCCATGAAACTCTGGCAGAAACGCATCACCTCATTGTCCGATTTACCCTTCGGATCGAAATCGGAACCGCCCTTGCCGCCGCCCATCGGCAGGGAGGTCAGAGCGTTTTTGAAGACCTGCTCGAAGGCGAGAAACTTGAGGATGCTCAGGTTCACCGAGGGATGAAACCGCAATCCCCCTTTATACGGGCCGATGGCGCTGTTCATCTGAATCCTGAAGCCGCGATTGACATGGACCTGACCCTGATCGTCAACCCATGGCACCCGAAACAGGATGACCCGCTCCGGCTCGACAATCCGGGCAAGAATTGCCTCGCGTCGATACTGCGGATTTTTATCCAGCACCGGTTGAATGGATTCGACGACTTCAGTGACCGCCTGATGAAACTCCCGCTCATGCGGGTCCCGGTCGAGGACGAACTTGATGCTCTCCATAGCTTTCTCCTGTGATGATTCTACCCTTTTCATAAAGATTCCGGCTTAGAGCGGCCCGAACGGCCGCACCCATGGCACTAAGATCCAAGCAAAAAACTGCACTCTTGCGGCATCCCCTGAATTTGAAATTTTGAATATGACCAATTATATATTGTTTTCAAAAAATATAGTAGGGAATCACGATTGCTCAGATCAGTAAAGATTGAGCAAAACAGTAAAAAGACCTACATGTCCTAACATATTTCCTAACTTTTACATTACTTTTTTCTATGACCTGATCTCACTTCAGGGTATAGTAAGCGATCTTCAGAACGTAATTACCTGATCCAATTGTTTCTTCCCCCCGGGTAACACTTCCGCCTTTCCGGCGAATATCCATATTGCCGGCAGTTGCTTTTATTTGCATGTTCTAAAAAAGGAGGGAATTATGCCGCAAGATACAGAGGCCATACATAAAAGTCTCGATCCGGCGATACAACGGATGATCATGAGAGCAGGCGAACACAACGTGACAACGGTCTGGGATCGCTACGCGGCCATGACACCTCAATGCAGCTTCGGCGATACCGGCCTGTGCTGTCGGCACTGTCTGCAGGGACCATGCCGCATCGATCCGTTCGGCGAAGGGCCCAAAGAAGGGATCTGCGGCGCCGGCGCCGATGTGATGGTGGCTCGGGGACTGGATCGGGCGATAGCCGCCGGGACGGCGGCGCATTCCGGCCACGCCAAACACCTTGCCCATACCATGAAAAAAATGGCATTGGGGCGAGCAGAGGCCTACACCATCAAATCGCCTGACAAACTTCTGGCTGTAGCCGCTCGTCTGAATATCGCGACAGAAGGCCGACAGGAAAGGCAGATCGCCCTTGACGTGGCCAACGCTGCGCTCGCCGATTTCCACGAAAAGGACACCCCGGTACTCTGGGCAACAACGATAGTCAACCCGGAGCGCGCAAAGCTCTTCACCGACCTGAAGCTGATACCAAAAGGCATCGACCATGAAATCTCGGAGATCATGCACCGCACCCTGTATGGGGTCGACGCCGATCCGGTGAATCTGCTGCTCGGCGGCCTGCGCTGCGCTGTCGCCGATCTCGCCGGCTGCGCCATGGCAACCGATCTGGCCGACATCCTGTTTGGCATCCCGCAACCGACAGGAAGCGCCGCCAACCTCGGTACTCTTCAGGCCCAGTCGGTGAATATCGGCCTGCACGGTCATAATCCGGTGCTCTCCGAAGTCCTTATCATTGCCGCAAAGAGGAAGGAGGATGACGCAAGGGCGGCGGGTGCCGCAGGCATCAACCTGGTCGGCATCTGCTGCACCGGCAATGAAGCGATGATGCGACACGGCATTCCTTCATGCACCCACTCGGTGAGCCAGGAGATGGCCATCATGACCGGAGCCCTGGACGCCATGGTGGTCGACTACCAGTGCATCATGCCGTCGGTGGTGGGAGCCGCCGAGTGTGCCGGCACCCGGATCATAACCACTATGGACATCGCCAAAATCAGTGGCGCCACCCATATCGATTTCAGTGAAGAGGCGGCCGTGCCCAGAGCTTCCGAGATTATCGATCTGGCTATCGACCAGTTCAGGCGGCGCAGGAACAAAGCGGTGGAGATTCCCGCCATCACCTCTCCGGTGATCAGCGGATTTTCCGTGGAGGCCATAGTCGCCGCCCTGGCCAGGTTAGATCCGGAACGGCCTTTGCAGCCGCTGATCGACAATATCGAGAGCGGAAATATTCGCGGGATCTGTCTCTTTGCCGGCTGCAACAACGTCAAGGTTCCCCAGGACAAAAACTTTATCGTGATGGCGGGAAAACTTCTCAAGGAAAACATCCTGCTGCTGGCTACCGGCTGCGGGGCCGGCGCCTTGATGCGTCACGGTTTCATGGATCCGGCCAATGTCGACGAGCTCTGCGGCGAAGGCATCAAAGCGGTGCTCACCGCTATCGGCATGGCCAATAATCTGGGCGGCCCTTTGCCGCCGGTGCTGCATATGGGTTCCTGTGTCGATAACTCTAGAGCGATCGCCCTGACGGTCGCGGTGGCCCGGTATCTGGGGGTCGATACTCAGCAGCTGCCGGTGGTCGCCTCCGCCGCCGAAGCGGTTTCGGAAAAGGCCGTTTCTATCGGAGCCTATGCGGTTGCCGCGGGGCTCCCCACCCATGTCGGGGTGATGCTGCCGGTGTTGGGCAGCAGGCTGGTGACTGAAATCCTCACCGACAAAATCAAAGATCTCACCGGCGGCTATTTCATCGTCGATCTCGACCCGGTGAGTGCCGCCGACAGGCTGCTCGCCGCAATCGACGAGCGGCGCAGAGGTCTTGGTTTTACTTGATGGCGAACAGCTCCCACACCATCGGTCGCGACCACCCCCTCGGGCTTAACCAAGGAGAGCATCATGAACCCATCCAAAGAAATCTTTGTCCGCCTGGACCGCTGCATGGGCTGCCACAGTTGTGAGGTAGCCTGTGCCGTGGCCCACTCCACCGGACAATCGTTATTCAGTGCCTTGACCGAAACCCCGACGCCGAAACCGCGCCTCTATGTCGAGTGGGTCTCGCCTGACCGGGCGGTGCCCATAGTCTGCCGCCACTGCGAAGATGCCCCCTGCATGCACGCCTGCATCGCCGGGGCCATCAGCCGCACGCCGGCCGGAACGATTGCCACCGACCGGGACAAATGCATCGGCTGCTGGACCTGCGTCATGGTCTGCCCCTATGGTGTAATCGGCCGCCACCCCGGCGATCATAAGGCATATCGCTGCGACCGATGCCCGGACCTGGAAGTGCCGGCCTGCGTCGGCGCCTGCCCGACCGCGGCGCTGGTGTATCGGAGCGTAACCGACCAAGCCCGCGAAATTCGCACTGCCGCCGCCCGGGAGATGCTGCCGGGACAGGAGGGATGAAAACCATGGATAACAAACGCTATGTAATAATCGGCGGCAGCGCCGCCGGTATGGCGGCAGCCGAAACGATTCGTACCTGTGATCCGAACGGCCACATCCAGGTGTTGAGCGAAGAGGGCGATGCCCCCTATTTTCGGCCGATGATTCCCTTCGTCGTCAGCAGAAAGAAAAAAGCGGATGAGATCTCCATGCAGGGCCAAGGCCCCTACAGGGCGGAAAATGTCGAAATTCGGCTTGCCACCCGGATTACCGGAATCGACACCCGTACCGCAAGCGTCATCACCGAACAGGGCGAATCGATCTCATACGACAGGCTGCTTATCGCCACCGGGAGCCGCCCGAATATCCCGCAGAACATCACCAATCTGAACTGCAATGGCGTATTCGCCCTGCGGACTCTCGCCGATGCAAGGCAAGCGTCGGAAAGGGCAAAAAACACCACTCATGCCATCCTGCTGGGTGGCGGACTCCTCAACCTGAAAGCGGCCTTCGCCCTTCTGGAACGGGGCATCAAAGTCACCCTGGTCGTCTATTCCCCGGAAATCCTCAGCCAGCTCATGGAACCTGCCGACGCCCTGCTTCTCCGCCGCGCCCTTGGCCGGGCGGGTCTCACGATCCTTACCGACTGCAGCGCCGTCCAGATCCGGAGCGATCGCCACGGGGTTCGGGCTGTGACCCTCGACAACGGGTTGGAGCTGGTCTGCCGGATGGTCTGCATCGGCAAGGGTGTACGCCCCAACGCCGACTGGATCGATAATAACGAAATCACTCTCGACAAGGGAGTGGTGGTGGACAAATACACCTGCACCGGCGCAGACCACGTCTATGCAGCCGGGGATGTGGCGGTCACCTACGAATCGATCACCGGCAAGCCGGTTGTGACCGGATTGTGGACCAATGCCGTGGAAATGGGCCGCTGCGCCGGAGCCAATATGGCCGGAAGGCCCACCGTCTACGGCGGCACCTTCGGTATAATGAATGCCACCCAGATAGCCCGGATGCCCTTTGTCTCCATGGGCATGGTCCACACCACCGGTACCGATTACGAAACCCACTGTAAAAGCTCGCGGGAAAGTTACCGCAAGCTGGTCTTCAGCCCTGAAGGCGATCGCCTGATCGGCGCCCTGTTTATCGGCGATATTTCGGGAGCCGGGCTTTATCGTGCCATTATCCGCGAACGGTTAAGAATAAATGAAATCAAACCCCGGGTGATCGACCATACCCTTCATTACGGCCACCTGCTCTGTGCGAAGGGATATGAGAAAGGGACGGTCCAGTAGAACCTCCCCCAGATTATATCAAAAAGGAGATGCTGCCGGCAATGGAGCAGCACCTCCTGTCCCTTCTTCATCTCTGCTTCATGTTCCGCAGCTTTCCGGTTTGCCGTCGCTGGAATTCCCTGCCCCGCAGCACGAACTCCTCCCTGGGCCATCGGACAAAGAGCAGCTTGCCCCCCGGCCTCCCTGCGTCAGCGCTTCCGCCACCCAGTCCGCCACATCTTTTGCGACCGCCAGCCGTTCGGCTTCCGGCACATCTTCGGGGGCAAAAATATCGGAATATTTTTTATAGTGGGATAATGCATCGAACTGAATCAGCTGTTCTTTGATTTCTCCGGCAGCTTATTCACTTGCTGGCGAATACAATCGTTCATCTCTGTTGCGATCATTTGCTCTGAAGGGCCATGTGTCTGCGCAACGACAACATCTTCTGCCGGAAAACCTGCTGCCTCAGAAAAAAGAGGTATATCCAGTTGGTGTTTTCGTCTGCTGCGAAGCCAGTCGATAGCGGTGTTGGTGGCGATGCGGTAGATCCAGGTGGCGATCTTTGCCCTGCCTTCAAAATGATCCAGGCCTTTATCTATTTTGGCAAATACCTCCTGTGTCACATCGGGGGCTTCCGACGGTCCCACCATGTTCGCAACGTAGCGGACCACAGGAGCGTGATATTGATTATAAAGGTCTTCAAATTTGTTTACTGACAAATCACTCCTCCGGGGCAAGCGCACTCCAGGACACAACCTTGTTCCTGCCGGTCTGCTTGGCATGATAGAGTGCCTTGTCGGCCCGATCGACCATGCATTCGAGGGTATCGTTATCCTGGTACTGCGCCAGGCCGATCGAGATCGTCAGGGGAAATGGCAGAGGCGGGCTCAAACCTTCTCGGACCGTATTTCTGATCCGCTCGGCAAAGAAATGAGCAGCGCTTTCATCGGTTGCCCGCAGCAGGATAACAAACTCTTCCCCTCCCCAGCGGACAACCGTGTCATAGGGCCGGCACTGATTCTTGAAACAGGTGCTGGTTGCCTGCAGGGCGAGATCGCCAAAGTGATGGCCGTGGGTGTCATTGACCTGCTTAAAATGATCGAGATCGAGAAAAAGCAAAGTCATCGATTCATTCCGCCTTAGACTGCGGGCGCATTCATCATGAAAAATATGGGCGAAGTAGCGGCGGTTTTTCAGGCCGGTCAAAGGATCGAGGGTCGACAGTTCTTCAAGCTTCTCGATCATTCTGCCGATTTGCATGTCTTTGTCGTTTCTGATTGTCCCCAAGATACCGAATATCAGCCCGAATAATGGCGGGTGAGCCAGAAAAAACCACTGCAGGGGTGAACAGAAAGCGGTCAGGTACGGTGTCTCCACACCTGAGGCTTCGAGAAAATGGACGTGTATCAGAATATTGACTAGAGGAATCGGCAATCCCCAGAGGATGCCGAACCAGATGTAGATGTTTCGCCGGGGATTATAGCTGAAAGACTGAGTGGCTGCCGCGAAAAATTCGTTGATCTGCTTGGGAATGTAGACGGACATGCCTTAGTAACGGAGTATGGGAGATTAAGACTCTCTACGTATTTGCCTTTTTCTTATCATAACCAATGGGCTACGGAGAGTCACGCGGATTCTCCAGCCACTTCCCCCGGTTTTTTGCCGGACCGTTCCTTTCTCTTTTTCCCTTGATTTACCGACATCCCCTGGAATACAGTATTTACAGCATCTTTGGGCAATCCTTTCTACCAACGAGGTTCATTGTATGGCAAATTCATCGATTACGACACGATTTGCGCTACGCGTGTTACCAACTTTTCCTGGAAAAGTTCATGGCACAATACTCGTCCTGTTGTTTTTCAACCTGACCAGTGTCGGTTTCATCTTGCTGGCCGTTTTTTACCCAGTATATCAAACTGCCTTGATGGCAATCGGCCTGGGACTGATGCTTCTTGCAACCGTTGCCGGATTCATTCTCTCCGGGGTGTTGAAAACCGGCAGGGATGAGGCAACCAATGAGATACTGTCGCTGTTCTCGAACATCGACAGCGGCAAAGCCGATCTCTCCAGGACCGACCGGACTTTCGACACCCCCGAAGCAGAGAAAATAAACGAAAGTTATGAGGCGTTCCTGAGTTCCATCAGAAAACTCATCGATGATATCCGCCGCATAGGTATCGATATCGCCGTCGACTCAACCCAGGTAGCGGCAACCGTGTCGGCAACTGCCCATAAGACTTTGGAACAAAGAGAATTATCGGAGACCGCCACGACAGCCAGCAATGAAGCGAATACCGCCATAGCCGAGGTATCTGAAAATGCTCAATACGTCTCCGAAAGAACGACCAACAACCTGCAGATGGCCAAAAAATCGTATGCCGAGCTTGTCGATGTCACAGAAAAAATCGGCCGGATAAACACGACCGTAAGCTCGTTTATCAATACCGTCGAGGAGTTGGGCAGAAGTTCCGCAAATATCCTGGAGATCGTCAACATCATCAACAGCATATCCGAGCAAACCAACTTATTGTCGCTGAACGCCACCATCGAAGCGGCAAGAGCCGGTGAGCATGGCAGAGGTTTTGCGGTGGTCGCCGAGGAAGTACGGGGGCTGGCCAGAAGAATCAAACCTGCGACCGAAGAGATTTCCACCAATATCAATTCAATGATTGCAATCGTTGCCAAAACGCAGAGCGAAACTTCGGAAATCCTGCAATACTCCAGGGAAACTGACGAAGTGGTCGGACAGGCGACCGCAAATTTCATGACAATGATCTCCGATTTTGAAACAACCGACGATCAGCTCATGAAAATCGCCGCAGCCATCGAGGAATTATCCACCAACAACAGGGAGATAACGGATAAAGTGGTGGGTATTAATTCCCTCAGCAGGGATATTGCGGGGGAAATGGATAAGTCGGAGGTTTCCGTCGGTACACTCAACCGTGCGACCGAAAAAATGCTTGAGATGGTCTCCGTTTTCAAGACCGGCGAGAGCCAGTTCGATCAACTCATAGCCATGGCCCAGGAGATTCGCGTCGTCTACGAAAAGAAGATCCAGCAGATGCGGGAAAACGGCGTCAATGTCTTTGACACGAATTATCAGAAAGTCGCCAATACCAACCCGCAGAAATATACCGCCGCCTTCACCAAGGCATTCATAAATGAGATGATTCCGCTCTATGAATCGGCCAAGCAACAGATCCCCAAGGCCATTTATATCCTGGCGATCGACCGGAAGGGTTATCTTCCCGCCCATCAGGCCGCCTTTTCCCAGCCGATGACCGGCAAACCCGACCACGACCTGCTGCACAGCCGCCATCAGCGAATATTTTTCAGCAATGAGTCGGAGAAGAGGCGCTGCACCCACACCGAGACTCTCCTCATGCAGACGTATATGCGCGACACCGGCCAGATCCTCAACGATCTTTCACTGCCTCTTTACATTGACGGCAGACATTGGGGCGCCTTGATCATCGGTTTTGATCCCAAAGTAATGTTTGCCGCCGGGAAATGACGCCGCCGCGAGGGAATGCCGGCAAGAGGAATTTACTGCACAAGCTTTCCGTAGACACTCTCAAGGCTGAAATCATACTGCTGCAGGTCCGGATTCATCGTTTTTGAGAATTTGCGGAAATCGATTTTGCCCCAGTTTCCGTCACCAAATACTGCCAGGTAACGAACAACGCTCTGCCGGTCCAGTGAGTTAAAGAGAGGTAACTGGAGTTCTGTCCCTATCTCGGCAAAGTCTCTTCCGTGATAATAATCGTAGAGCAGGACAAGAGCCCAGGCTCCGGTCATGAAATGGCCGCCCGCGGTGACCACCAGCCCGCCATCCCGCACTTCCAGGAGGGCCGGCAGATCCCAGTTGACCCCTCCGATCATGACATCTTTGCCCGGTATTTTCCCCACTTTGCGCACCGCGTCGAGCGCCCCCAGGGCCATGGGGTCATTGGCAGCCCATATTACCGAGATCCCGGGATATCGAAGGAATGCCCCCTCGGCCTGAATATGGGCTTTGTCCCTGCTCCATTGCCCCACGAATTCCTGCCTGAGGTCAATCCCTTCGGTTTCATTGACGGCAAGCTGTAAGCCGACATTACGGGCAATCGCCGCAGGAGTGACATAATCACCGTTTATGGCAATCACTTCGATCTTACCTCCTGCAGCACCATGTCCCTCGTGCCTTGCCTTACTGAAAAGCTTTCTGGCGACCAGGTAACCGGCTGCAGTGTTGTCGGGAACCAGCGAACCAAGATAAGAAGGAAACTTTGCGCGGGGTTTTCCCATCTCCCGGGCCTGGCTGTCATCAAATGTGTTGAGCAGTACAAAAACCTTTATCCCTGCCTTATCAAATATCTTAACCATCTCCGACGCAGCGAGTTTTTCGTTGACGACAAGCACAACATCCGGCGGCGTGACTCGAGAAGCTACCGACCGTGCCTGCTCCTTCATTAAAATGTGGTTTCGTTCGGAATAGATGATTTCCAGATCGATATCGAGATCGTTGGCGGCAGCCTGCATGAAGGCGGAGACCGACAACCAGAACGTACCCGTCGGATTGTTGCTGTCGGAAATACCGGGATTGATGAAAGTTGCCTGTATTCGCCGGCCTTTTTCAGCCGCAAGGGAACTTCTTCCTTCTGGCGGAAAATCCGCCTTCACCTCGAGGAATTGCCCGGAAAATGCGGGAGAAGTCAAAAGGATAGCTAAGATGAAAGAAAGAAAAACGAAGCTTGCCCGTTGCAACCATTCACGCACTGATTGTTCTCCTCTCAAGAATTTCGTGGACTGATTCGGCTCCGGTTACGGCAGCCAAACAGTTCTTTCATTATCAATGAAAGGAAAGGCCAAATCAAGTTGGAAATTCAATCCGCAAAACTGGCTGGAGAAATATTAAAACCCGCTCCCGGCACTTCATGCCGAGAACGGGTGAAAAGCAATGTACAGAAGGAACCCCTGCTCAGGGAGAAACACTTGAATGAAACTTAAGACGAAGGCAACGTATCTGTCGCGGAGAGCTCGCCCTCGTAATTCAAATTACGCTATTACGATTCCGTATTACAATATGATCGAGACTCATCTCCATTTTCAAGCATACAAATCTATTCTGCCCTGCTTGGAGCTTCCCGTCGGCTCCGGCGCCTTGGGTTCTTCAGGGGGCCTTCGCCGGTCGGTTTCCTCAGCTTTGGCAAGTGTTCTGCTCAAGATGTCCTGACTGATGCCTGCCTTGTTGGGGGCGGCGTCTCTAGCTGTAATACCGCTGTTGTTTATTTCCATAGCTCTCTCCCCTTATGAGTAGAATTTCAGGTTAAGCTAAGCGTTGCAATATCCATTCCCGCGTATCAGCGCAGGGTTTCAGCAACATTTCAAAAATTCCTTGCTATTCATTATGTAGCATGCTACTCTTTAAACAGCATGCTACATAATGAATAGTACTGTCGAAGTCACAGAGACAACGTTCTATCCTTGGCCGGGATCAAACGTTATCGATACCACAATTGCAAAAAACACAGGAGGACACTTCCATGCCCGTTATTTCCATTGCTATGCACAAAACACCACCGGAAACCAGAAAACGCCTGATAACCGCTCTCACCGAAACAGCGGCCACAGTCACCGACATTCCGGCACAATCGTTTATCGTTCTCATTAATGAATTTCCCGAGGAAAGCATCGGGATAGGTGGACGCACCCTTCTTGAATTGAAGAACAACAGGGGATAACTGTTCTCCCTTTTGTTCTTTCCATTTCCTTCCCACATCGCTACACTGGCGTGAATCGATGCGGGAAGGAATAATCAATGAGAGCAAGGAGAAAACAATGGCAATACCACGACCGGGAAATCCGGTACGCGGTTCCCAGACAGGGACACCGATCATGGCGGTTTTCGATCTTCTTGGGCGACGCTGGGCCATGGGCATAATCTGGCATCTCAGTCACGGCCCAGCCACTTTCCGAGCCCTGCAGGGTTATTGCGAATCAATCTCACCGTCAATACTGAACAAGCGCCTCAGCGATCTGCGTGAGGCAAAACTGATCGAACGCTCCCTCGACGGCTACCAACTGACCGCAATGGGTGAAGAACTCTACAGCCTGCTCATTCCATTCGGCGAGTGGTCTATCACCTGGGCAAAACATATTGCGCCGGAAGGAGCGGTTCGCTGGGAGAATTGCAGAACCGACCGGGATCGGCAGACCTGATCCCGACCAGTACCTTAAAAGTTGGCCCTAGCCATCGACGGCCATTTACACTCTGCCCGCGAATCTCATTCCATATTCCCGACAGGTTTGCCGGCTCGCTTCATCCGGAGACCAAGTGAGGCGTAAACCTTCATCACCTACTTCAAAGCCGGATTCCGCCAGTCGCTGCGAGACAATCTTAACCGATTCGCCGCTCCAGCCGTAGCTGCCGAAGGCCCCTGCCTTTTTATTCTTGAACTTCAACCCCTTGATCTCCTCAAGAATTGCCGCCACATGCACTAAAATACCATTGTTGATGGTCGGTGATCCGACCAGAATCGCCTTTGACTTGAAGATCTCAGTAATTACATCGTTCTTATCGGTTTTGGCCAGATTGTAGAGTTTGACCGTCACCTCGCCGTCAGCCTCGCCGATCCCGGCCGCTATCTGCTCGGCCATGACCCGGGTACTGTTCCACATCGTGTCGTACAGAATAGTAACTTGATTTTCCTGATAATTATCGGCCCATTCCAGGTATTTTTCGACAATCTGGGCAGGCTTGTCGCGCCAGATGATACCGTGACTGGTACAGATCATGTCAAGCGGCAGATTGAAACCGAGGACCTCCTTGATCTTCCTGATAACCATCGGACTGAACGGCGTCAGGATATTGGCATAGTATTTAATGCATTCCTGGAACAGTTCGGCCTGATCGACCCGATCGTTGAACATCGATTCCGAGGCGAAGTGCTGGCCAAAGGCGTCGTTGCTGAACAGCACGGCGTCGCCGGTCAGGTAACAAAACATGCTGTCCGGCCAATGCAGCATGGGCGCCTCGATAAAGACCAGCTCCTTGCTGCCGAGGCTGAGTTTATCGCCGGTTTTGACAATCCGAAAGTTCCAATCCTGATGATACAGTCCTTTCAGGATCTTTGCGCCGTTTTTGGTGCAGTAGATCGGAGTCTGGGGGATGTGCCGCATCAACTCCGGGAATGCGCCGCTGTGGTCGCTTTCGGCATGATTGGCGATAATGTAATCGATTTTCCCCAAATCAATTTCTTTAGCAAGATTTGCAACGAATTCTTTTGCATACGGTCCCCAGACCGTGTCGATCAAAGCGATCTTTTCTTCCTTGATCAGATAGGAATTATACGATGAACCTTTGTGGGTGGAGTATTCATCACCGTGAAATCTTCTCAGCTCCCAATCTATTTTTCCTACCCATTGTATGTTGCTCTTTACTGTCATGCTCATGCGCTTCTCCTTAGTACCTTAGAATTCACCTCTTGTTTTTAATAAATTTCGTGAAGGTGCTTAAAAATGAACTGTCTGCTCTGCCGAAGCAAAAAAAAATATATCTTCCTGCTGCTCCTAACAGCACCCCGACTGAATTTTCAGTATACAGTGATTCCGTAGTCGTTGAAACCGACATCTCATTAAACCAGTCCACTCCGCGTTTTTGTGCACATCAAGTCAGACAAATATGGTACTCTTTCCGTATTGAAACCTCCATGGAAGTTGCTGGGCTGTTGTTCTCATCATCCAAGTGTTTGCCCAGGCAGGTCTCTCGACAACCTTTAATCCAACATTAAGTCATATGTTCTCCAGTTTTTCGCGTATCATTTCGCAACCCAGCATAGCTGTCGATCTGGGCACAGCCAACACCCGCATATATGTTTCCGGTCTCGGCAAAATTATTGAAAAGCCATCCTCGATAAGCCTGGTAAATGGCGCTGCTGCCCATGTTACCGATGAGTATTATCGATATATCAATAAAAATCTTGTCGCCATGCCTCTTCGCGGCGGCGTAATTGTCGACCTCAAAAATACCGTTTCCTTATTGAAACCGCTGATCGTGCAAACGAGGAAGCTTTTTATGAGTCCCATCTCCCTTGCCTGCGCGCCGACAGACACTTCAGAGGCCGAACGAGGTCTTCTCTGCAGCGCACTTGTTCAAGCCGGAGCTTCTCGTGTATCCATCATTCCGGAAGTCTGGGCTGCGGCCATAGGAGCTGGAATAGACGTAACTCTCCCCGCAGCGCAAATGCTTATCGATATAGGTGAGGGCGTCACCGATCTCGCGGTATTTCGAGACGGAAGAGTCATCCATGCTTCAGCAGTACGGACGGCATGCGGGGCCATACACAAAGCCGTCCGTTCTGCGATAATGGCAAAATACAGGGTGAAGCTTTATGATCATGACGTTGAACTGCTCACCGATGAGATTTCCTCCATTGTAAATAAACCGGAATGCAGGCAAAAAAATATCAGTGTTTCAGGTATCGATGTCGTAAAGAGATGCGAAGTGAGGGTTGAGGTTGACAGCAGAATTATTGTCGACGCGATGCAGCCTGTGATGAACAAAATCATTGAAATGATCGTCCTTTTTCTCAAAAGGATCCCGGAAAAACACTACTGCGAGCTCTTGGAATCCGGAATTTATCTGACAGGTGGCGGGGCATGCATACAAGGCATGGATGAATTGATAGCTGCCAGAACACATATGGTCGTAACAATCGCATCCGATCCGATACACGCAGTGATCAATGGTGCAATGCACACGTTGAATTACTGGAATGGTAAAAAGTGCTGGTGGGAAAATATTGCCTGGCCGACAATTGCTTAAAGAGGGTCTGAATAACATGAGCACTGATATTTCCGGAGAATTTCCTGATCCAAGACAGCAATTCCCAAACATCGGCAAGCCATTGTCAATTTCCGTCGCACCGAATGCCCTAGCCGAAAGAATCAAGGAATTGAATTGCCTCTATGGTATATCGAACCTTCTCGAAATCCAGGATGTGTCTTTGCCCTGGATCTTGATACGAGCCGTTGAACTGATTCCGGCTGCCCTGCAATTCCCTGAAAAAGCCTGCGCCTGCATCAGGCTGGACGGCCACGAGTATGCCTCTGCCAACTTCAGGCGAACCCGCTGGTGCCGGAACACGCAGATCTCGCTGAATGGTCGGCATGTAGGAGACCTGGAAGTCTTTTACACCGAGGAAATATCAACTGATGACTCCGGATTGTTTCTTGAAGAGGAATCTCACCTGCTCCGCGCCATCAGCGAACGATTAAGCAGAGTCCTGTGGATGAAACTTTCCGAAGAAGCCTTAAAGGAAAGTGAGGAAAGGTATCGGGCTCTTACCGAACAGGTCACCGACGGGGTGGCCTTGGCCCAGGATTCCAGGTTCTGCTATATCAACCCGGCCTTTTGCAGAATGTTCAACGTTCCCTCCGCGGAAGCGATACAGAATACAAGAGTTCATCACCCCGGCACCGGCGATGCCGATGACATCAGGCGCATGTATGAAACGTGCACCGACAGCGAAATCAGGAATAAGGTTGAACATGTACACCGCCTGACTCGGCCGGAAAAGACGATGTGGATACAGGTCTGTCACAGTCCGATCACATACAAGGGCCGCCCGGCGGTGTTGTCCACCTTCAATGATGTAACAGAGATCAAAGAACAGCAGGTGGCGGCACAACACCTGGCGGACCAGCTGCACGACGAAAACCGGGTGCTGCGTTCTTCCCTGAAAGAACGGTACAGGTTTGGCAATATTCTCGGCCGTTCGCCGCTCATGCAGGAGGTGTTCGAGCTGATCCTGAAGGCGGCTGTCACCGATGCGAGCGTGGCAATATTTGGCGAATCCGGCTCCGGCAAAGAACTGGTTGCCCATGCCATTCATGAACGGAGTTCAAGAAAAAACAAACGTATTGTCGCGGTGAATTGCGGCGCGGTTCAGGAATCCCTTTTCGAGCGCGAATTTTTCGGTCATCGCAAGGGTGCATTTTCCAGCGCACATGCGGATTCCGCAGGTTACCTCGATATGGCGGATAAGGGCACGCTGTTTCTTGATGAAGTCAGTGAACTGACCGTTACCATGCAGGCCAAGCTGCTCCGAGCCATTGAAGGCGGCGGATACCGCCCGGTGGGCGGTACAGAGACGGTTTCGAAGGATTTCCGGATAATTTCGGCATCCAATGTCTCCTTGAGTGAAAAAGTCAGCAGCGGGCTGATGCGTAGGGACTTTTTCTATCGTCTCCAGGTTATCCAGATTCAGTTACCGCCGTTGCGCCTGCGAAAGGAGGATATTCCCCTGCTGGTGGATCACTTTGTCGAAAAAATGTCCCCTCCCCCTGCCATCAAAATCCCCGGTCACATCATGGATAACCTCATCGAGTATGATTGGCCCGGCAACGTCCGTGAGCTGCGCAATGTCCTGCAGCGGTATCTGACTCTTGGCCGCCTCGAATTCCTCTCACCCCACTCGGCGACCGGCCGGACATCACTGGTGCCGCAACTCAATCTCAGCCAGGCCCTTCAGAAACTGGAGAGTTCCATGATTGCGCAAGCGCTCCAGCAGGCCGACGGCAATCGA
Source organism: Desulfobulbaceae bacterium BRH_c16a (assembly GCA_000961725.1). Taxonomy (GTDB): domain Bacteria; phylum Desulfobacterota; class Desulfobulbia; order Desulfobulbales; family Desulfocapsaceae; genus Desulforhopalus_A. The sequence goes on along the minus strand of LADS01000036.1, from coordinate 59,255 downwards.
ACCCGGGCCGCCGCCCTGCTGGGCATATCCCGCAGAGCCCTGTTCCGAAAGACATCTCCATTCTGAGTGCCAGAATCGCCCACTCCGGGCGATTCTGGCACTCAGAATAATATTCTTTAATATCAATATCATAAACAGTGTCTCTTGCTATTTAATGGGCGGGAGCGCCCTAGTCCTGTCGTTCACCCACCTCTTCTGTTCGAAAATTTGACAATAAATTCAATTTATTACCTTGTTTTTACGGACTGGCATCTTCCTTGCTTTAAGAGGAAGCACCCATACGAAACGCTGCCCCTGCCCCATTTCGTTTCATCCAACTCTAACAAGGAGAAAAAATGCAACCTGATCCCTTTGGCAATCTGAAAGATTGGGGACCTGTTCTGGAACAGGTCTATCAACTGGCCGACGATGGAAAATTGAGTGAATGCCAACCCGGTTTGACCCGGATACTTACCTACCGGGACAACTGGCGGCTTCGCGAGGAAACTCTCAAGAAAATCGGTGACATCGAAAGACCGAACGAAGCAATGATTCGTCAAGTGCTGCGCATTCTCACCGATGAAAACCTCTACTATGAAGTGAGAATTCTTGCCGGTGAAGCCATGATGGCGCTGCTGAAAAAAAATCATCGCCATTTCGATTCCGCAATAAAGTCGGCTCTCTCGAAGACGTTGGAAAATCAACTTTCCATCCCCCAACCGCCAATTTTTGAAGAAGCGCTGAAAAAGCTCCATTCAGTGACACGTGAGATTGTCGGCATGTCTTGATGCAGGCGTAATCGTCTCCGGTTTTGCACCGGAAATCCAAAAAAATCTTTAAAAAGAGGTTATGATGCGGATTGCAATACCCAAAGAAATATTGCCGGAAGAAAAACGGGTGGCCGCCACCCCCGAAACCATTAAAAAATACATCGCCCTGGGCTTCACCGTCGAAGTAGAAGAAGGTGCCGGCGAAGGTGTCTTGATTTCAGACAACGACTACCGGAACGCCGGAGCGACTATCGCCACAGATGTTGAAAAGATGTTTGCCGCGGCCGATATCGTCCTCAAGGTAAAACAGCCGGTTCATAACCAGCAGAAAAACAAACACGAAGTTGAAATGCTTCGTGAAAACAGTGTCCTGATCACCTTCCTTCATCCTGCCGCGCCAGGCAATCATGCAATGATCAGAAATCTGCAGAAAAAGAACATCACTGCGCTGACCATGGACGGTATTCCAAGGATTTCACGTGCTCAGAGAATGGATGCGCTGTCTTCGATGAGTGCGGTGACCGGATACAAATCGGTAATAATGGCCGCCGATCGGCTGCCGAAGTTTATCCCGATGATCGGCACGGCAATCGGCACAATCAAACCCGCCCATTTCCTTGTGATCGGCATCGGAGTTGTCGGCTTGCAAGCCATTGCCACGGCCAAGCGTCTTGGCGGTGTTGTCAAGTCCCTGGATATTCGCAAAAATGCCGCCATTGAGGCCGATAGTCTTGGCGCGAAACCCATCGAATTCGATATTCCTCAGGAACTTGCGGTCGGCAACGGGGGCTATGCGAAATCACTGGACAGTGACTGGCTCGTAAAAGAGCGACGTCTCATTGCCGGTCATCTCGGCGATGCGGATGTGGTCATCCTCAGCGCCCTGGTACCGGGAGAAATCGCTCCTATCCTCATCACCCGGGAAATGATTCAAGCCATGAAACCGGGTTCAGTCGTCATCGATGTGTCCGTCGATCAGGGCGGCAACTGTGACGCTACGGAACCGGGGATTTTTGTCGAAAAGCACGGCGTCCATATCTGCGGCATTCAGAATATTCCCGGCAGGATGGCAGTGCACGCCAGCTGGCTGTATGCCAATAATCTTTACTACTATGTGGAAAATCTCTTCAAAAAGGGGCCGGGGATGCTCGATTTCGATGATGAAATCGTCAAATGCTCCCTTGTCACCCATAACTCCCGGATTGTCCACGAAGGCGCCCTCAAGGCTATGCAGTAATTTTTTAAGTTGTGTGCCTGCCCGGGATATAAACAAATCGGTGTGGTGACTGATTCGTTCATCCCTCTCACTTGAGTCTCCTGGTGGGATTAATAACGTATAATTCCGGGCAGGCATGCTCAATACGGAGCAAAATATATGTCTCATCTGATTTTGATGGCTGTTGTTTTTGGCGCATCCTTTGTCATTGGCTACCTGCTGATTTCCAAAGTTCCGCCTCTGCTGCATACCCCTTTAATGTCGATGACCAATGCCATCTCCGCGATTACCATCCTGGGGGCGCTGATCCTGTTTTCATTGCCGACCACACCGACGGAAAAAGTCCTGGGGGCGGTCGCCATCGTCTCAGCGACCTTCAACGTGGTCGGCGGTTTTGTCATTACCGATCGAATGCTGAAGCTTTTCAAGGGAAAGAAAACATCCTGAATCCCAACCAGAGGAACATATTGATATTATGACACTGCTCATTGATTTTTCGGTAATCGCGATCCTCATCGGCGGGATCCGGCAATTTCGTCACCCACTGCGGGCAAAATACGGCAACCTGACAGCCGCCTTCGCGCTGCTCCTGGCTCTTATCCTCGTCCTGTATCGCAATGGCATCGTCGATGTCGGCACCGTTGCCGTTTCACTTCTGATCGGGGCTGTCGCCGGTTATGCCCTGGCCCGGGCCGTCGACATGATTCAGGTTCCGGCGATGGTCGCCTTTCAACACGGTGCGGGCGGTGTTGCTGCTTTTCTCGTTTCCCTGGTCGAGCTGGCCCGGACGACCCATGCATTGAACCTTGTCAGCGAAGTCTCCGGCGTTCTGGGCCTGATAATCGGTTCGCTGACCTTCAGCGGCAGCATGATCGCCAGTGCCAAACTTGCCAACAAGATGCCGCAGGCCCCTCAGGTGCTGCCCTTTCATAATCATCTCGTTTTTGCAAACACAGTCGCCCTGGCGGGTATCGGTGCAGCAACATTTTTTGTACCGGCCAACGTCGCGTTCTTCCTCTATCTCGGCCTGATCGCCCTGGGGGGCTGCTTCGGTCTTCTGCTGGCGATTCGTATCGGTGGAGCCGACATGCCTGTTCTGATTTCATCGTTGAATGCAACGGCAGGTCTGGCAGCTTCCCTCTGCGGCATGGTGATCGAGAATCAGCTGTTGATCGCTTTCGGCGCAACCGTTGCCGCCTCCGGTTCAATCCTTACGTACGTGATGTGTAAAGCGATGAACCGTCGAATTACCGGCGTGATCTTTCCGTTGTACAAGCCTTTGGCTGCCGCATCGCAAAAAAGGGAGGAGACTGCGGCCCCTCTTGTTGCGCAGGTGCGTGAGAATGAGAAACACAGCAACAGCGACGATGGTTTCACCGAGGCGATTGCCGCCATGAAAGCCGCCGCTTCCGTCATAATCGTCCCCGGCTACGGCATGGCTCTTGCGAAAGCCCAGCAGGAGGTGGCCCACCTTGCCGGAGAGTTGACGGCGATGGGGAAAGATGTCAAATACGCCATTCATCCTGTCGCCGGAAGAATGCCCGGGCATATGAATGTGCTGCTGGCAGAAGCCGGTGTCGACTATGACATGCTGGTGGAGATGGAAACCATTAACCCGGTCTTTCATGGCACCGATCTTGTTCTGGTGGTGGGTGCCTGCGATGTGGTCAACCCGGCAGCCATAAAAGTTGAGGGCACTCCCATTTCGGGAATGCCGATCCTCATGGCGTGTAAAGCAAAAAAGGTGATATGCTGCAATTTCGATGCGAAACCCGGTTATTCAGGTGTCGCCAACTCCCTGTATGAACAGAGCAACACGATCCTCCTCGAAGGCGATGCCAAAATGACGGTTCTCCGGCTGCTGCAATCTTTAACGGATACAGCAACTCAGGAAACCCTCACCGACACAACCACCAACGATGTCACTGCCGAAGCGGTGAGACTTTTATCTTCAGCTGGTCGGGTGGTGATCATCCCCGGCTATGGCATGGCACTGGCTAAAGCACAATTCAAACTGGTGGAACTGACTGCCTTGCTTGCTCAGCAAGGGACCAGCGTCAAGTACGCCATCCATCCGGTTGCCGGCAGGATGCCCGGTCACATGAACGTGCTGCTGGCCGAAGCGGATGTCGAGTATGAAGATCTGCTTGAGATGGAAGAGGTCAATCCGCTGTTCGCGGAAACAGACGTAGCCATGATCATCGGCGCCTGCGATGTCGTCAACCCGGCGGCCATCGAAAGCGAAGGAACGCCGATTTCCGGCATGCCCATCCTGCTGGCCCAGGAGGCAAGAAATATCATTGTCTGTAATTATGACAAAAATCCAGGCTATTCGGGCGTCGTTAATCCGTTGTATGACAACAGGAAGACCCTGATGATTCTTGGCGATGCAAAGGAAACCCTCACAAACCTGGTTTCAGCATTGCAAAATATTGAAAAGTGATGTTGTTCGTAACTCTTCATCCTGAAGCTCTTGCATCGCATCGCGCCGATCCTGTCGAAATCGATGCAAAATCAGGCTAATCCTGATTTTTTTCGATGACAAATTGAGTACCTCGGATATGATAAAAAGCTGAGTTGGCCAAATCCACAACATCTCTTTCACGGGAAGGTGCGTCAATGATAATCGGGATCGATGTCGGCGGAACCCATGCCGATGGTGTGCTGCTTGATGGTTACAGGCTGGTGGCCAAGCACAAGGTAAGTGTCGACCAGCACCATCTGAGCGATGCAATCATCTGCCTGCTGCAGGAACTGGTCCCCGAAGATCGAAGCAGACTGAGGTGCATACACCTGAGCAGCACCCTCTGCACCAACGCCATCGTCACCGGCACCCTCGATCCGGTCGGAATGCTGATCCAGGCCGGCCCCGGAATGAACCCGGAATTTCTCGCGCGGAATTGCCCGACCTGGTTTCTCGATGGCTCGATCGATCATCGCGGCCATATCGTCCGCGATCCCGATCCGGGCAAAATCGAAGCCGCCGCCGCGGCTATTAAACGGGATGGCATTGATTCGATCGGTATTGTCACCAAGTTTTCCCATCGCAACAACCGGCACGAAATGCTGATAGCCGAACAATTATCCGGCCGGTTCGCCCATATCTGCATGGGTCACCGTATTTCCGGCCTGCCCAACTTTCCCCGCCGGGTCTTCTCGACCTGGCTCAATGCCGCCCTTTCCCTTCGCTTCGCCGCCTTCCGGGATGCCATGGAAAAAGGTTTCTCGAGTCTTGGCATAACCTGCCCCTGCCATATCCTGAAAGCGGACGGCGGCACAATCCCCTTCTCCAGGGCGAGTGCCTTCCCCTGCGAAAGCATTCATTCAGGGCCATCGGCAAGCGTTATGGGCTGCCTCGCCCTCGACGCCGGAAAGCAGGACGCCATCCTCCTCGATATTGGCGGAACGACAACCGACATCGCGCTGCTGGTCGACGGCGGCCCTCTTCTCGAACCCTACGGCATCGATATTGCCGGCCGCCCTACTTTAGTCAGGGCACTCAGGACCAAGAGCATCGGACTCGGTGGCGACAGCAGAGTTACCTTGCAGGATGGTGTTTTTCACATCGGCCCGGACCGCCAGGGCCGATCGATGGCCGAAGGAGGAACCGCACCGACGCCAACCGATGCCATGATTGTTCTCAGCACTCTCGGCATGGGCTCGCCGGAAAAAGCCGCCGCCGCCATGACCTTGCTCTGCCCGCACCAACCTCCCGTACGTACCGCAACCCTGCTTTTGGTGACCTTCGTCGATCATATCCGGGCGGCGGTAGCAAGCATGATCGATGAGGTCTTCAGCCATCCGGTCTACACTGTCGCCGCGCTCCTGCAACGTCGAAAAATCGCCCCCACCCGGATTGTCGCAATCGGCGGACCGGCTGCGGCGCTCGAACCATTTCTTGCCGACGCCTTTGTTCTGCCCTGTACCGTTCCCGCCGATTATGAAGTAGCGAACGCCATCGGCGCAGCGCTTGCCCGATTGACCGTTCAGGCGACACTTTACGCGGATACTGCCGACGGACATCTGAGCATCCCGGAATTATCCTGCCATGAGAAAATTTCCAACCGTTTCACTATGGCCGACGCCGAAAAAAGGCTGAAGAAGGTCATTAGCGGCATGGTGACGGAGATGGGCGTGAAACAATGCCCGGAGATAGATTTTCTCGAGCGGCTTGAGATGAATGTCGTGCGCGGCTTTACCACGTCGGGAAAAATCCTGACCCTCAAGGCCCAGATCAGACCCGGCCTTGCCACCATCTGAGGAGATCGTCATGTCATCCTATATGCCCCGGGCGCTCAACAAGACTGCATTGATCCTCTTTCCGGCGTTTGACTGGTGCATCCGCCCCAATCATCCCGAACGGGAAGAGCGCCTCCTCTACACCAGGGATCAACTGCTGGAAGAAGGCCTTGAGGATGTCGAGAATATCTTTTTTTTCAATCCGGAAATCGCCGGCTACGGCGATATCAACCGGGTTCACCTCTCTGTGCCCTCGGCGGAAAAGCTGCTGACCGAATCCCATTTGATTTCAGCCGGCGGCGCGCTGCGGGCAGCCCGGGCGGTTATGGATAAAGAGACGGAAAAGGCCTTTGCCATCGTCCGCCCACCCGGTCATCACGCCATGCAGACTGTCTTTGGCGACCGCGGGTTCTGCGTCGTCAATATCGAAGCCGTCATGGTTGAATATATCCGCCGCCACTACGGCATCCGGAAAATAGCCATCGTCGACACCGATTGTCATCACGGCGACGGCACCCAGGATATCTTTTACAACGATCCCGACACACTGTTCATCTCGATGCACCAGGACGGCAGGACTCTCTATCCGGGCAGCGGCTTCCTCCACGAATCGGGCGGGCCTTCGGCCGACGGCTATACAATTAATATCCCGCTGCCGCCCAATACCGGGGAAGAAGGCTTCGACATGGTCATGGAACGGGTGGTCATGCCGGTACTGGATGAGTTTCAACCGGAACTCATCATCAATTCCGCCGGCCAGGACAATCACTATTCCGATCCGATAACCAGCATGAATTTCACTGCCCAGGGCTACGCCCGGCTGAACCGGCTGCTCAACCCCGATATCTGTGTACTGGAGGGCGGCTATGCGATCGAAGGGGCTTTGCCCTATACCAATCTCGGTATAATTCTCGCCATGGCCGGCATGGATTTTTCCCATGTCCGGGAACCCGATTACGACCCGGGCCGCTTCATCCAGCCTCCGGAGATGAACCGCTACATCGAAGCGATCTGCGGCAAGGCACGGGAGGTGTTCTCCTCACGGAACCGAAAAAAAAACGCCCAGTTGAACAAGGGCACCGTCGCCACGCAGAAACAAATCTTCTACGACACCACCGGCTTCCATGTCGAGGAGACCAAAATCTTCCACCTCTGCCAGGAATGTCCCGGCTATTCGGAGATCAAAGCCACCGGCCTGAGAAACCATATCCACGCCTTCACCGTCCCGTTCAACGCCTGTCCGAAGTGTCGGCAAAGAGCGAAAGATGCATTCATCGTAACAAAACCCGCGCCCCAGACTGTTATCGCCCTGCAGGATCGGATAGAGGATATCTACGAGACGAAATAAGGCGCAACGTGCCACTCGCAGAACGGTTGGCAGCGGAAATTAAAAGGATCCGAAGAGAGTGCCCAGAATAATCAGCACCACCAGCGAAAAGAGCGGCACAACAACAGCGGTGATAAAGATGTCCTTGTACGATTCCCGATGGGTGAGCTTGCAGATCGAAAGCAGCGTGATGATCGCGCCGTTATGCGGCAGACTGTCCAGACCGCCGGTTGCGACCGTGGTGACCCGGTGCATGAGTTCAAGGGATACGCCGTTATCCTGCGCCACCTGCACATAACCCGACCCCAATGTCTGCAGGGCGATGCTCATGCCGCCCGAGGCAGAACCGGTGATGCCTGCCAGGATATTCACCGAAATAGCCAGGGAAATAAGCGGATTTTCTCCGCCGATATTCATTACCCCCGACCTGATGATCTCAAACGCCGCAAGCGATGCGATCACTGCGCCGAAACCGACAAGGCTTGCAGTGTTGAAGATGGGAAGAACTGCGGCATTGGCACCGGCATCGACAGTTTCGATAAAAGAAGACAGGCGCTTGCGGTTCAAGAGCGAAAGCGCCGCAATGGAAATGACCAGGGCGGAAATAATTGCCCAGATACCCTTTACCGCGTCCACCTCGGTTTCGCCGTACTGCGGCAAATCAAGATAGGAAGTATCCATTGCCGGAATGACTATCATGCTGAACAGGTAATTCATGGCGATGACGATTATTATCGGCAGCAGGGCAATCCAGAAGCCCGGCAGGTCGGCCGGCATCGATTTCCGGTTGAGTTCCGCGATATCGAAACCTTCCCCTTCGGCATGCTCGCGCATCATCCTGTCAGCCTGGGGATTGCTGTCTTCATGGTCGCCATACCCTTCCTGCCGTTCCATCGCCACCCGATACTGCCGGTTAAGCCACAGCATGCCCAGAGTGAACATGATTGCCGCCGTAATGATGCCAAGAAACGGCGCGGCAAACGGCGTGGTGCCGAAAAACGGCATGGGAATGGCATTCTGGATCGCCGGTGTGCCGGGAAGCGCCGTCATGGTAAAGGTGAATGCTCCGAGCGCGATTGCCGCGGGAATGATCCGCTTGGGAATGCCGTTTTCGCGGAATAATGCTGCGGCAATGGGGTAGATGGCAAATGCCACGACGAACAGCGAAACCCCGCCATAGGTCAACACCGCACACGAGAGAACCACCGCCAGCACGGACCTCCTGCGGCCGAACCTGGCAATTGTCCACCCGGCGATGGACTGGGCGGAACCGCTGTCGTCCATCAGCTTACCGAAGATGGCACCGAGCAGAAACAAGGGAAAATAGAGAATGATGAAGCCCCCCACGGCTGTCATAAAAATCTGGGTAAAACTTGCCATGACAGGCGTGCCCCATTCGAACAACACCGCCAGCACGGCCATGAGAGGTGCCAGGATCAGTACGCTTATGCCCCGGTAGGCAAGATACATGAGCAGGACAAGCGCGATAAGAACTCCGATAATCCCAACCATAGGTCTCCCTCTTATGCATGGAGATACACAGATTCGATATCCAAGGTAGACCTGCTGCCAAGGTGATCGTGATTTTCTTTAAGCCACACCTCTGTAGTACGGTACCCTACATCATGCAGGTGCTCAAGGAAGGCCCACTCCGTATTGACCTTGCTGGACACGCTCAAAGGCTTCAATTCGAGGTCGGCATTGATCCGGTGAAAATATACGTCCTTGAACAGCTTGTCCTCGAGGTTGCTCACTTCTATGAGTTTTTTCAGAAGCGAGATGGAACGGATTTCCTTGATCAGGCTGGCATTGAAGGTTATTTCGTTGAGGCGGTTGAGGATGTCCGGAGCTCTTCTGGGAATCTCTTCACGGGAGATGGGATTGATCTGAACGATTACCAGATCCCGGGCGCCGCATCGAATCCCGCACTCTTCAACCAGGGGGAAAAGGGCCGGGTTGCCCATATAGCCGCCGTCCCAGTAGGCCTCGCCATCGATTTCCACAGCATGGAATAAGAAAGGCAGGCAGGCCGAAGCCATGATCATGTCCGCAGTCATTTCCTCTCGACGGAAAATCTTCAGTTTGCCGGTTCGGACGTTGGTCGCCGTCACAAACAGCTTGATGCCTTCGGCGTGGCGGACATGCTCGAAATCCACCAGGGACTCGATCAGTCTTCTGGTGGGGTTAATCCCGAACGGGTTGATTTCATAGGGCGAGACTAACCGGGAGAGCATGTCGAAGAAGATGTATCCGGGAGAATAGTCGAGGGTCCAGCGACCAAGCAGGCGATCGAGCAGGGTCCGCTGGAAAGGTGAGAACCGTCCGGCCTCACTCACCTTGCGCCAGAAATCCCGCAAGGCCTTGCGGGCGCCTTGCCTGCCCTCTCGATCGAGTCCGTCGGCGACGACAACGGCATTCAGGGCTCCTGCGCTGGTGCCGCTGATCCCGTCGATATGAATATGATCATCCTCAAGTAAACGATCGAGAACCCCCCAGGTAAAAGCCCCGTGTGCTCCTCCACCCTGCAGTGCAAGTTCGATTACCTTCGTTTCCGGCATTGATATACCTTTTTATCGTGAGTCGAGAATCTTTTGATCTCCGCTCCATCAATAGACAGAATATACATTTCTACGCTTGATGTATCAATATTTTCTGCAGCGATACAGAAAATGTTGTCAGGCTTATGGACCAGCCAAATCTTCTTGACGTTTTGCCGGAATCCGCTTTTTCAAACCGGAATACCAGGCCACCGACACTTTTCTTCAGGCAGAAATTTGACAGGCGTCTGCCTCTCCCATACAATAAAAGCCGACACCATCGATTTATCTCAGCACATGCGGTTGTCCGAACCTGAAACTGCCGACGCAGTCTAAATCCGGCAAGGTAATCGTGGAAACTCAAAAAAAGAAAATTCTCGTCGTCGATAACAACCCGGTTATCCTCAAGCTCATGTCCGAAACGCTGCACCTCGAAGGGCATGAAACACGATGCGTCAGTGATGTCTTCGGCTGTCTCGACACCCTCGTCGAAATGACGCCGGACATCATCTTCATCGATCTCATCATGCCCAGGATCGGCGGCGACGATCTCTGCCGCATCATCCGCAACATGGATCACCTGCAGCATTGCTACCTGGTTATCGTTTCAGGCGTTGCCATGGAAGAACAGCTCGATTACCGGCAACTCGGCGTCGATGCCCTGATCGCCAAAGGTCCCTTCAGCGAAATGCGCCGCCATATCATTCAGGTGATACGAGATGCGGAATTCCCTCGTACGACCACCATCGTACCCGAACTGAAAGGAGCGGAACACCTGCACAGCAGGCAGGTCACCAGAGAGCTGCTGCAAAATAACCATCATCTCAAAGTGATTCTGGAATCGATGTCGCAAGGTATTGTCGAGTTGATCGACGAGCGCATAGCGTATGTCAATCCCAGGGCCGTCATGTTCCTGGGATTTGCCCGGGAAAAGCTTCTCGGCCGTCGAATTGCCGAGGTCCTTTCCTTGCCCCTGCTCGAGGCCATGGCCGCGCGGGAGGAAAGATCCTCTCCTCCCGCGCCGCTGCAGCTAGGCGGCTACCAGGTCGTGCTCGAGCAATTCTCCATCAGGAGCACCAGGCAGAGCACAATCCTCATGCTTTCCGACATCACCGAGAAAAGGCAGATGGAGGCGGTGATCGAGGCTGCCAATCTGACTAAAAACCTCGGCTATGTTTTTTCCGGCATCCGCCATGAAATCGGCAATCCCGTTAATTCGATCAAAATGGCTTTGAGTGTTCTGCAGAGAAATCTTGACGAATACGACCAAGAGACCATTGCTCTGTTCCTCGATCGATCACTGCAGGAAGTGACCCGTCTCGAATATCTCCTCAAGGCCCTGAAGAATTACAGCCTGTTTGAGCGGCCGATCATGCAGGAACTGTCCATCACCGAATTCATCAACAACTTCATTGCCCTCATTCAAAGCGATGTTGCCCACCAGCAGATACAATTACGCACCATCCTGCCCAATGACCAGCTGACCGTGCTGGCGGACAGCCGTGCTCTGCACCATGTGATGCTGAATCTGATTACCAACGCCGCAGATGCCCTGATCGGCAGCACTAAACCGCAGATAATCATCAGTGCCGAGAGAACAAACGGGCAAATCAATATCAAAGTAGATGACAACGGCAAGGGAATCTCAGAAGCAGATCAGGAGAATCTGTTTAAACCGTTCTTCACCGCAAAAGCGACGGGGACCGGGCTCGGTCTGGTCATTGTCAGGAAAATGCTCCTGGCGATGAACAGCAGGATCGGTATCGAAAGCTATCAAGGCATGGGTACGACAGTGTCCGTCAGTTTCCCCGCAGAGCAACCATGACAACCTTATCCAATCGATCCGGCGGAACACTGCTCCTGGTTGACGACGATCGATTGTTCTGCGACGCCGTTGCGGCCTTTTTCAAGAACAAAAACTTCATGACGGTCACGGTGCAAAGCGGCAAGGAAGGGCTGCACTGGTGCAGTGCCAATCGGGCGGATGTGATTCTTCTCGATCAAAAGCTTCCCGATATCGGCGGGCTTCAGTTGTGTGGTCCACTCCTGGCCAAATGCGAACAGGCCAAGATCATCTTTATCACCGCATACCCGAGCTTCGATCATGCGGTGCAGGCTCTGCGCAACGGAGCCCATGACTACCTGTCGAAACCGATGGAGTTTATGGAACTGCAGCTGGCTGTCGAACGGGCTTTTCGCGCATCCGAACTTGAACGGGTCGAGCAACTGCAAAAACTTCACAATCATCGCGATTGCCAGCACAATGTATTGATTGGACGAGACGGTGGGCTGCAGGCCGTCAACCATCTAATCCGGCTCGCGGCAACCAACAGGGCGCCCATCCTGATAACCGGGGAGACGGGTACCGGCAAAAACGTTGTCGCCAAAGCCATCCATTATCACCAGGGCGACCATTCACCCCCTTTTGTCGATGCAAACTGTGCCGCCCTTCCTGAAAACCTCATTGAGTCGGAACTCTTCGGCCATGAGCGGGGAGCCTTTACCGGTGCCACGGCCCTACGCAAAGGGCTCTTTGAGATGGCAGATGGCGGCACTCTCTTTCTCGATGAGATCGGCGAAATTCCCCTCCACCTGCAATCGAAACTGCTTGGCATTCTCGACAACGGCACCTTGCGCCGTCTTGGCTGCCAGTCTGCCGGAAAAATTGATGTTCGGGTGATCGCCGCGACCAATATCGACCTGGAAAAAGCAGTCCAGCGTAAAACATTCCGGGAAGATCTTTACTATCGCCTGAGTGTCTTGCGGATCCACCTGCCGCCTTTGCGGGAACGTACCGAAGATATACCGGAGCTCTGCCGTTATCTGATGAAAGATATTGCTCCCGACCAGGAACTCATCCTTCCCCGCCAGGAACTCGCGGCACTCTGTGAATATCCATGGCCGGGAAACGTCAGAGAACTGAAAAACATCCTCGAACGGGCTGTTATCCTCAGAACCGGCGACACTCTTCATCCTGCAGGCCTTCTTGCCCAAAGACCGGTACCGGAAAGTTCATTTCCTGCCGCTGTCGGCTTCAATCTTTCAACAGGGCCAATTGTCTCTCTTGGGGCCGTGGAAAAACAACACATTGCCAGGGCCCTCGCCGCATTTGACAACAACCACACCCGCACCGCCGAAGCTCTCGGTATCGCCCGTTCGACCCTGCTCAGAAAAATCGACCAGTACCGACTCAAACCCGGCGATTCAATTTAGAACACTGTCGCAAAACGAATCGCCTGTTTGAACGGCAAATCCCGTACCCGCTCCAGCTTAAATTCCCGCAACACCAGGATCTGCAGGTATCGCCATTTTTTCATCGGCCGCATCGCGGCTGGGCATGGCACCTGCATTGAACACCAGGCCAACTCATGCAATCTCCTTTTGAGTCCCGTTTGTCGGGGTTACTTTCTGAATGGAAGAAACATGCATAACGTGCTGATAGTCGATGACGAAACCAGGTTGCTGGAGAGTATTGAAGCCGGCCTTGCCAGCTACAAGGAAAGTTTTGGTGTTCTGACTGCAGTTAATGGACACCAGGCAATTGACATTCTCCAGCGGCAAAAGATCGATCTGCTGGTGACCGATCTGCGCATGCCGGTAATGGATGGTTTTGAACTGCTGGCTCACGTTTCCGGAGCCTATCCGTTTATGCCTTCGATCGTCATGACCGCCTTTGCCACTCCGGAAATCGAGGATAAAGTCAATATCACCGGGATTTCAAAACTTCTTGAAAAACCTATAGAATTCGAGCGGCTGGCAGACGCTATTCTGGATGGACTGCAGCAGGAAAGCAAAGAAGGTTCAGTCGCCGGCTTTTCCCTGGCTAATTTCCTGCAGCTCCTTTCCCTCGAGCAGAAAACCTGTCTTCTCAATATTAAAAACAACCGGACCGACGGCTATATTTATCTGGAAACGGGCGAGATCGCGGCAGCCGTCACCGGAGAAACGAAAGGCGAAGAGGCTCTCTTCAAGCTCTTGGCCTGCGAAAATATCCGCATCACGTTCAAGAAACTTCCCCAGAAAAGAATATTAAAAACGATCGACAAACCCCTTATGGCTCTTCTTATGGAAGGCATGAGCCGAATCGATGAGGCGACCTCTCTATCCGCTGACCCAATACCGGCGGTTGTCGAGCAAGAGCCGACACCTGCATCTGCTGCAAATAAATCGGAAGTTACATCAGATCAATCACATTCAGGAGGAGAAATCATGGGAAAGCTGGACGACACCTTGAACAAACTGCGGGATATTGAAGGCTTTATGGCGGTGGGTGTGTTTACGCCAAACGGAGAAATGGCAGCTCAAGTCAACATTGCCAACCTGAAGCTGGCCGAGATAGGATCGCTCGCCAACGATGTCTTGCTGAAAGCGCAAAAAGCGACGGACGTCATGAATGTCGGCCGTGGGCAGATTGTCCATATTGAAGCGCCGAAAGCCCACGTTATTGCCCGCTGCTATAATGAAGCGGATGATTTTTCTCAATCCCAGGCAGGCAAGGCGCATATACACATCATCATGCTGCTGGCCAAAGATGCCAATCTTGCGATGGGCAAAATCAAACTCGATTCACTCATTACCGAAGTTGCCGAAGCTTTTCGGTAAAACCTACAATATCGTTTTGCCCTGAGAATTCGATTCTTTTCCCGAATTCTCAGGGGCTTCTATCCTTTTGCCAAAACCCGCTTTTTCATACCGGAATACCAGGCTTGCCGAGTCATGATGAAAGAATAGACCATGCGAACAGCTATATAGATGAGCAGAAAAGATGCAAAATAATGAACCGACTGACCTATCAACGGTATCTTGAACGAAAGTTCCAAAGGCGCTTCTGCGAAACGCATGTTCATCCAGGCGAGCGAAAAAGGCATCGGCCAGATGGAAACACAGAAAATTGCCGCCCCCATGGAAAACTGATAGCCGAAGGCGTCCAGCCCCTGCCGGTTGACCGCCTTATAGCTCTCCTTGTCGCCCATCTGCAGGGCCTGCTCGGAAAGGCGGTGGTGCCTGTCCATTTTATCCTGTATCTTGCGCAGGTAATTGCGGTTGAAATAGGTGACCAGAGTGGCCGAGAGATCGCCGAGGAGTATGCATTGCAGAGCTATAATGGCAACCCCGAAAAGATAGCCCCAGTTTTCCGAGGGCAGCAGCCTGAAAGGGGCGATAAACCATGGGTCAAGCAAGAGGAGCAATGGCAGAAGTGAGTACATGTTCTCTCATGGCTCCGGGTTATTGGCCCGGAGCCATTTCAGGGCTAAGAGCCCGAAGATTAACCAAACATTTTGATATTTAAAAATCCGCGCAGTACATAGTCGATACCGACATAGAAGGCCAGTACGATGAACAAGCGCTTCAACCATACATCGGAGAAGTATTTGGAAGTCCGCGGACCGACAACCGATCCCACGGCAATACCTACCAGTTCCAGTCCGATCAGCGCCCAGTCGAACTGCACACCTTTGGAAATCAGGGTGACGATACTGGTAATCATGCTGATAAGGACGGCAAGAGCCGAGGTTCCGGCGGCCAGGTACATAGGCAGTTCGGCAACGCTCGTCAAAAACGGTACAAGCAAGAAACCGCCGCCAACGCCGAGGAATGCGGCGACAGCCGAGATTGCCACACCACCAATGAGCGGGATCAGAGGATTGAATTTGAACTCGACGCCATAGAAGGTAAAATCGATTCGGGTCAGCGATATTTTGGTAACCTTGACACCAAGGGCCGCGGTGTCAATTTTCTCCCCGCTTTTCTGTCGTTTTACGGTCGCTTCAAAGGCCTGGGCAGCAGCTTTTGCCTTTTTCTTGCCCGCCTGCGCTCTAGCGGAAGTTTCATAGAGCAGATAGCAGCCGAGTGCCAGAACGAATAAGCCGAAATAGCCCTGGTAGTGAGAGAAAGAAATCTTGCCCGCCGACAAGGTAACGGAGCCCCAGGCACCAAGAATCGAGCCGGCGCCGAGGACAACGGCCAAAGGTACCACAAGGCGGCCCATGCGATAATAGTTGAAAGACGATATCAGGGCGGACAGACCGACCAGGTACTGATTCGAGCCACGAATCGAGTCGGTAATCGCCTTGTTCAAGGCCGGTGCGGTTTGTTTGAAAGATTTGGCATAGTCGCCAAGCCCGAAAATCGTCATATGGCCGACACCGGCCATAACGCCGCCGAAAGCGCCGACGGTTGAAAAAATCCAGCCAACCCACACCGCCCAGAAGAAAGCGAGGACCAGATTCACCTGGGGACCACCGGGAATGCCGAGAAAACCAACAGGCTTCGCTGCATCGATCTGGCCCTTCTCCACGCCCTGGGGGGCAGCGGCAATGGCATCCTGGAGTTTGCCCGCCATGGCTGGTTCCTGCCATAATCCGACTGCCAGCACTACCAACATCGCAAAAAACAGAAACTTATAATTTTTTGTCACAATAGACCTCCGAAATGTAAGTAAGAATCAAATACCAAAGACTAACTCCTGTTCAATGCAGATTAACGTTCCTCCTCTCATTCCCTTATTTTGTCCTGTTTATCGCGAAAGAAGAGATCGCCCATTCCGTTCGGCTTGGACCGCCATGCTCTCTCTTTCGGCTCCCCTTTTTGCATTTGCTCCATCCCACTTGCCCACCCACAGTTTCAGTCAAACTCTATGATCCGGGTTTCCCCAGCATAGTCACGACTGCGATAGCCGGTCATCTTTGTCATCTTCACTGTCAACTCGGCAATGGTCTTCAGGTTGCGGACTATCGTCTGAATTTCCTCAGGATAGCTGTCGGCAAGATCTTCCTGAAGCAGCTGGGCCGTACCTAGTGCAGCAAAGAGCGGTGTATTGAGCTCATGGGCGACGGTGCCGGCCAGTTCCACCACCCCTTCAAGTTTTGCGCGTTCGGTCTGTTCCGACTTAAGCCTGCGCTCTGCGGTTATATCATGTATAATTTCAATTACGTAATCGACCTCACCGGCCTTGTTCAGTATCGGTGAAGCGGTACGTTCATACCAATGAAGACCGTCACCTTCCTGCCGCTCCTGCACCCCACGGACCATCTGTCCGGAATATAAAACCTGATCGACCGGACAACTCTTTTCCTCGCCTTTTACCTGACAAAGCTGGCTATAGGTCATCCCCAGAGCTTCCGCCTCATCCAGACCATGGGCCTGAAGAAAGGCCCGATTGGCCACAACCACACGAAGATTCCTGTCAAAAACAAGCAACTGCGCGCCGATACAATCGATGATGTTGCCCAGAAACCGTTCATGCTCCTCGATCTGGTTGAACAGCAGGGTAATTTTGCGATAGGTCCCGGCGTTGATGATTGCCGCCCCGCCAACCTCAGCCACAGCGAGAGAAAAATTGATCTCTGCCTGGCTGAAATTGCGCCGATCCCGGGCAAGAATCCTGATGATGCCGATAACTTCATCCTTCACCTTAATCGGGACCGCGAGAAGCGATTTTATGCCTTCCCTGCCCATATGTTCGTGGTACAGCACCCGTTCGTCTGCTTCGACATCGATAATTGCCACCGGATCTCCCTGCAGAGCCCGGATGGTATTCTGCTCGTCGACCACCTCACCGCGCTCCAGATACTCGCTTGACAGCCCGGAAGCCGCGGCCAGCACCAACCGGTTGTTCTGCGGCGTAAGCAGACGGATGGTACAACCCTGTGCTCTCATGCTGCGCGGCAGCAGTTTCACGATGGTCTGCAAAACGGCTTCCAGATCAAGGGTCGAGTTGACCATCTGGGAAATCTCCTGGATTTCACGAAGATAATCAACCTGTTGCTCGAGCTGAACCAGACTCTCCCCAGAAGTATCATTCTTTATAGGCATAGGTAACTATCCTGTAACAGCGGTGGCATCTGTGCGCCTCGGCTATTGCCTCTTCGACGGTAAATCCCTTGTCGACCTCCCGGAAGTCCCTCTTTCGCTCGATGACCGGCTCATGTCTGACAGGCACTCGCTCAATCCCTGCGGGCATTTGCCTGTGTTCGCTGGGTGCCAGCGTTTTCAGCTGCCCCAGAAGTGCGGCGTCATGCTCTTCTGTAAACGGCTCAATTTTGTTCTCTTCGAGATAAACGGCAACCTTCAGGCCGACCAGCCTGCCGTGAGCGCAGGCGCCGATGAGGGTATCGGGGCCGGTGACGCAGTCGCCTCCGGCAAATACACCTCGCCGGCTGCTCATCAGGTTTTTATCCACCTGGATAATACCTCTCTCGTCGATATTGACTCCCGGTAGATTGCACAGACAGGATATCTCGCCTTCCTGACCGATCGCCGCGATGACGACGTCCGCCTCGATGATGAACTCAGAGTCGGGAATGACAATGGGTTTTCTTCGGCCCGATGCATCCGGCTGACCGAGTTCCATTCTATAGCACTCAATCCCGGTAACCTTGCCGTTTTCACCAAGTATCCGTTTGGGCGCGATCAGATAGTGAAAATGGACGCCCTCATCTTCGGCATCTTTAATTTCCACATCATCGGCGGGCATTTCCGCTCTTGATCTTCTATATATTAAATGGGCCTCCTCGAAGCCGACCCGGAAGGACGAACGGACACAGTCGAGGGCCACGTTGCCGCCACCGACCACAACGATCTTTTTACCCTTGGGGACTTCATCATACTGACCGAGATTGATATGCCTCAGAAACAGGACCCCGGGGACATAGCCGTAATACCCACTGCTCTCCCCCTCGATTCCCAATCTGCGATGACAGTGACACCCCATGGCGATAAAAATTGCCTTGAATTCAAGTGCCTCAAGCTGCTCAATGGTGAAATCGATACCGAGGCATTTACTATATTGAATCTCAACGCCGAGCTTCTTGATCTCCTCAATTTCTCCTGTCAGGATATCCGATGGCAGCCGGTAATCGGGAATGCCAACTGCCGCCATGCCACCAGGCGCCGGAAGGATTTCGAAGATGGTCACTTTATACCCTTGTTTTGCAAGAAAGTGCGCACAGGTAAGTCCGGCCGGTCCGGCACCGACGATTGCCACCTTACTCTTTTGCGGCATTTCGACTGGGGCGACAGCGGATTCCGTTCCACAAGCCAGGGCCGCATCGGCGACGAACCTTTTCAGATGCTTGATCTGCATCGGTTCATCGGCCCGGCCTTTCTTGCAGGCAGATTCGCAGGGCCGGAAACAGACCCTGCCGACCGTACCGGGAAGGGGCAGTCTGCTGGTGATAACCTCCAGAGACTCCTTGAATCTTCCCAGCTTAATCTCTTCGATGTACTTAGGAACATCGAGATGCATCGGGCAAGCCTCGATGCACGGAGCCGTAAGAAACGATGTATAAGAATATGGATCAACTCCTTTATCCTGTCTCAGTACAGCCTTTTCAAAATCTTCACGATACCGGTCCAGCAGGGCAATGATTGCCAGGGGTGATGATTTGCCGATATCGCAGTGCGATGCGTCAGCCATAGCCTCAGCGATATCGCCGATCTGATTTAGATACTCAGGCTCGCCTTTACCCTCGCCTATCTTTTTGCACAGGTCGGCAATGATCCCGGAACCGATGCGGCATGGGAAGCACTGACCACAGGAATTTTCATGAACCGCGAGGGCATAGGCGCCGGCAAGATTGACTACATCCACATTGGGATCGGCAACGAAAATTTCCCCCGAGGCGATAACAGCAGAGACCTTTCTGTCCCCATGCATCAGTCGCGGAGTCCCGCTCTCTGCGTGTTGCTTCAAATTCTCAGTAATTGCCATTATCATGCTGTTTCTCCTGTCTGCGTTGAATGCGCGGTGAGCGGGGCCGGATTCTTTTCTCGGGCACAGTTCGGACAATTTCCGGCGTCGACATCAAGTCCATCTTTTGCCAGGCGAGCTTTGAGCAGATCTACTACTCCGCCGGTAGTGAAATAGGCGCCGCAATTGTCACAAGGGATGAGTTCTAGAGTGTTTACAACAATGCCATAAAGAGACAGTGCTCTTTCAGATCCCTTGTCTTCGACCTGAATGACCCCGACCGGGCAAAGATTCGCGCAGGTACCGCAGCCGACACAGCGTTCTTTGTCAAGCCGGACAAATTCGGCAACTTTTGCTGTTTCAGCCACCGAGGTCGCAAAACTCAACGCGCTGACACCGATTTTTTCGCGGCAAGCCTGAATGCATATCCCGCAGAGCATACAGTCATCGCTTTTTTCAACGTTAAAACGTTTGGTTGTAATGGAATACTCTTCGGCAAGGGCCTGAACAGCCTTGTTATCCGGCATGCTCGCCAGCAGCAACTCCAGAATGGTCCTGCGGATTTTTAAAATCCGCGAACTGTGAGTACGCACGACAAGCCCGTCGGAAGCGATCAAATCGCAGGATGAAAAAACAGTACTCGCTACATTTGGCCCTTCAACCTCCACCACGCACAGCCGACAAGCCTGATTCGGCCGCATCGCCTTCAGGTAGCAGAGGGTCGGGATAGTCATGCCATTTTGCCGTGCCGCCTCGAGTACGGTCGTCCCCGGATCGACTGATACCTGAGTATCATTTATTATGAGCTGGATCATGTAATTACCTCTCCTAAAGTCTCTACCGAAACCCATTGCAGCGCATGAGCCGTACACTTGGTTACACAGGCCGGTTTCAGTCCTTTATCCACTCTCTCCCGACAGTGGTCGCATTTCATGACGGTACGGGTCTCACCATTCCACTGAGGCGCGCCCCAGGGACAGGCGAGAGTACAGAGTTTACAACCTATGCACAGTGATTGATCGATGAAGACAATGCCGTCTTTCTCTCTCTTCTGCATCGCGCCGGTTGGACAGGCTGTCACGCACCACGGCGAATCACAGTGGAAACACGGCATGAAGTTAAATACGGTCTTGGGGATGCCTCCGACTATATCGCTGTCATCGGGGAAGATCCGGCAAAACCGGGGGCCAACCGGCAGGTTGTTATTCGTCTTGCAATGCACCTCGCAGGCAAAACAGCCGATACATCTTTTCTGATTCAGATTTATGATATTTTTTTCCATCATTGCCACCTCGCCTATGCCTTCCTGACTTTTACCATACACTCAAGATAGGCCACTCCACCGCCCACCGGATCAACCGTCTCGAGCAGACCTGTTTCGAGTTTCGTGTCCCGGATTCCTTTGCCATACGACCGCTTTTTCAGAGGAATCTCGTTGCCGAATCCATGCAGCATGTACACTGCCTCGGGGTGGATATAGGGCGTCACACAGGCTTTGATCA
The DNA here is from genome assembly GCA_000961725.1 of Desulfobulbaceae bacterium BRH_c16a. Lineage (GTDB taxonomy): Bacteria > Desulfobacterota > Desulfobulbia > Desulfobulbales > Desulfocapsaceae > Desulforhopalus_A. The sequence goes on along the minus strand of LADS01000036.1, from coordinate 37,994 downwards.
TGCCCACATAACTGTCGGAACTCACTTCTACGAGGTCGTTGTTCTCTATCCCTATTTCGCTTGCCTTCCTGTCGTTGATCCACAGGCTGTTTTCGGAGAGTATCTCGTTCAGGTAGGAAATATTCTGCGATTGAGCATGGGTATGAACGGGACTTCTGCCGAAAGTAAGGCGAAAATATCCCTCGTCCGGTTTTTTAGGTCGGATGTAGGGTGCAAAAGATGGAAAATTGTTTTTGGCCAGGGCCTGCGAGATCAGTTCAATTTTCCCGGATGGCGTCTTGAACTTCAGATTATCCCTGTCCTGGAACACCGGTTTATCGGTAAGACTGACAAAACCTTTTGCCGCAAAATCCTGAAGGGTGAGACCTGTACCCTCCAGTTGATATGTCCAGATATCCTCGATGCTGCGATAGGGAAAATAGTTTCCAACACCCATTTTTTCGGCCAGGAGGGTAAAGATTTCCCACCCTGGTTTACTGTCGAACCTTGGCGCAACCGCCTGTCGTCGAATGAGGAAGCTCGGCTTGACCCCCTTTTGCGTGGCGAGAATGTTCGATCTCTCAAGGTAGGTGGCCTCCGGCAGGATGACGTCCGAGAACCAGCCAGTTTCGCTGTAGTTCACATCAATGGAGACCAGCAGATCGAGATTATCGAGATAGGTTTTCTGAGCTTCCGGATCCGGCAGGGAAGCCATCGGATCATAACGATACGAGATGAGTGCTTTGATCGGATAAGGTTGGCCGGTTTTGATCGCCTTGTAACAATTGACGATATGGCCTGTTCCCATAGATTTACCGGGCATGGCCGCATCGACGATCTTCGCCTCGACCTCGGGTATATTTTTTCCCAGTGAATTAAGACCTTTTCTGCCGACGTCTCCGGGACCTTTGGAGATGATCAATCCGCCTTTTGTTTCGACGCTGCCGAGAAGAGCATTGAGGAGGTACATGGTTCGGCTGGCATAGAACGAATCGACATACCGGGCAAGCATCCATCCGCCATGGAAGATAACATTCGGCTTTGCCTCACCCACCTGCCTTGCAAGATTGACAATCTCGGCCGCAGGAATTTCCGTCTCCCTCTCGGCCCACTCCGGCGTATACTGCGCGACAAAGGCAGTCAACTCATCCAGACCCGTCACATTCTTCTCGACGAACTCGACATCGTAGAGTTTTTCCTTAATTATGGTGTGAATGAGCGCAAGGTTGAAGGCGTAATCGGTCCCGGGACGGATCCGCAAAAATTTGTCGGCTTTTGCCGCGGTGGTATTCGCCCGGATATCGATATAGGTCAGCTTTGCACCCTTCTCTATCCCGTTCAGGACATTGTTCACCTCTTTTACCTGGAGAGCCTCGAAAATATTCCGGCCATAGAGAACGATGTGTTTGGTATTGGCGAAATCATAGCCGGTGTCGCCCCGACCGTATCCAAACAGCGACTGACAGGCGATATTGACGTTTTTTGCACATGTATCGTCATGGTCAAAGTAATTGGGCGAGCCAAGTGCCTTGATAAAGCTCTTGGTGAGATCGGTAAATAAACCACCACGATCGGTCAGGGCTATTGCCTTAGGGCCGTATTTCTCCGAAACCGTCCGGAGCTTTTCCGCAATATACGACAGGGCCTCTTCCCATGTTGCCTGCCGCCAATGCCCTGCCCCTCTGGCTCCGACGCGGATCAATGGGCTCTGGGGCCGCTCCGCATCATATTCCAGCGCAATGCCTGCAGCCCCCTTCGCACAGAGACTTCCTTCAATCCCTGCCACATGAGGATTGCCTTCGATCCACGTTACTCTCCCGGATTCGACCTCTACTCGGATCGGACATCGTACGGCGCACATTCCGCACATGCTGTAAATAGATTCGGTCACGCTATATTCCTCCCTTTGTAATAAATACTCTTTCAAAACTGGAACTTGCCCTTATCTAACCCCGGCAAGAACCTTCTCCGCCTTTTCCAGTAATTCATCCCGGTCGATCGGTTTGACGCAATATTCGTCCGCGCCAAGGCTCTTCGCATGGATGGCTGTCTCCTCCGTGGGATAACCGGTGAGCATGATCACCCGGACTCCCGGTGAATGGGCCTTAAATAATGCCAATACATCCAACCCCGTCATCTTTTTCAGTCTGATATCGAGGATGACCAGATCAACCGTGTTCTCCATGAAAAAATCAATGGCATCCTGCTCCTCGGTAAAAGTGTGCACGGTGTGGCCTTTCCTGGTCAGAATCTTGCCGACCAGCACCGCTGCATCAAAAACATCGTCAAGCACGAGTATTTCAGCCACTGTGTCCCCCCGCAAAATCAGCCCCGGAAAAATTCATCCCGTCGCCCCGACATATTGTGTCAAGTTCCTGGGCGCTGCGTACCGGCAGTGTTATTTGGAAAATTGTGCCTGCAGCCATGCCCGGATCTGGATCCGGTGCCGGACTTTCGACCTCAATCCTGCCGCCATGCTCATGGATGATGCCGTAAGAAACGGATAATCCCAGGCCCGTCCCCTGCCCGACGGGTTTAGTGGTGAAAAATGGATCGAAGATCCTGGCCTGGTTCCCCTCCGAAATGCCGCAACCGGTGTCTCTGACCTTAATGAGTATCCACCGGCCATCCTTGTCCCGACTGCTCTGGAGATACAATCTGCCGCCTGTATCCTGCATGGCGTGATGAGCGTTATTGATCAGGTTGACAAATACCTGGCGGAGCTTCTCCGGATCTCCGCATATCATCGGCAACTCCCTGTCGACATCAAGTTGGACATTGATATGGCTGAGTCCTAGAGTATGCTCCGTCACCGCCACCACGTCGGCCAATACTTCGTTCATGCTGATCAATTGTCTGGAACTGCCAGACTGGCGTGAGAACTTCAAGAGGTCGGCGACAATCTTGCGGCTGGCTTTCGTCTGCCTTTCAATAACCTGCAGACTCTCATGCTGTTCGCTTCCTTCCGGAAAATCATCCATCAGCAACTGGGAGTACCCGAGGATAATGCCGAGCGGTGTGTTTATCTCATGGGCAACGCCAGCGGCCATCTGTCCGACTGACGCCATTTTTTCGCTCGCCCCAAGTTGCTCAAGCATGGTTTTGACCTTGGTTAAATCCTTGGCGATGGCCTCAGAACCGAGCATCTCCCCGCCTTCGCCGAAAATCGCCGTAGCTGAGAGCAGGACAGAAATCGCCGTTCCATCCCTTCTGGTAAATTCCAGGTTGAGATCCTTGATATAGCCGTCGCGTCCAAGCATCGAATTATAGATTTCAGCCTGCCCCGGGCCTGCGAACAGATCAGTCAGGCACAGCTCCTTCGCCCCCTCGTCATAGCCAAGCATTTCAAAGCCGGAATCATTCATATCCACCAACCTGCCCGCGTTGTCGCTGAAAAAAACCATGTCTTTCGAGGCGGAAAATAGATGCCGGAATTTCTTTTCCGACTGGGACAATTCTTCGGTGCGCTCCAAGACTTTATGCTCGAGATTTTGATTCAGGTCGCGCAGTTGGTTCGCCGCTGCAGCGAGGTTTTTGTTGGCGTTCTTCAGCTTGCCTGCTTCGTGCTCGAGCAGCTCATAGGCCTGGACACCTTTATGGTAAAAAATCATCACCGCGGCCACAGAGATCATGAACAAGGTGTTGAAACCGCCGGAATAGGGAGAGATCTCCAGCCAGATATCGGCCCGACCGCCGATCATCAGAAACTGCTTGACCAGATGACCGACTGCTCTCGAGATCGCAAAGGCAGCGATTGCGAACGTCACATAATGAAGATATCCCCAGACGAAATTGTCGGGTTGCCGCTTAACCAAAAGAAGGGCGTACCGCCAAGCAAGAAAAGAGAAGACGATATTCGCGGCGGAACCGAAAATATCGACGATGATTGCCGGCAGCAGGGGAAGACCGTTCATTTGGAATCCTCCCCGGTTTCAACATCCAATGACCGATAAAACGATCGCATGGCCAGATACAGAAAAAACAGGGCAGGTGCAGCCAGCAGGTGATCAAGGGCGGTAAGGAAGTAAATGAGTTTACTAAAGGAAATGGGCAGCAGCAGAATCGAGGAAAGATAACCATTCTCCTTGGAGATGGCCTCGCCGGGCAGCGCCACCTGCGCAAAATGACCAAAAAACGCGAGGAAGTTCCAGAGCATCATCAGCCGGCAGAACCACTGGAGATAGAGCCAGCCGATACCGGAGAAGGCGCTGCGGCGAATATCCCAGAGCAGATAACCAAGGGCCCCTAGGTACTGAATGTGGGCAAGCTGATGAACAACCAGCCCCTCTGCCCCATCATGTACCTGTAATGCCATCGCCTGCCCGGAAAACAGGGCAAGCAAAAGGACCGGAGTTAACACGGATATGCAGGTAATCTTTGTTTTCATCAGATAGTGCAACAAATTTATTGCACTGCACTTTCCATAAATTTTTGATATGCCGATCTTCGACTCCCAGGTATTTGCCTGATAAAGCCGACCGAACAGCTCCTTTTTCGTTCCGTATGCCGCGGAGGATTTGAGCTCTGCCTTCAGGTATTGCACTTTCGATACCAACTTCGCAAATTATCTGTAGCAACCTTCTGAAAAGCGTTTTATCCTGAATTACGAGCTGATAAGCAGGATCAACACGAGCTGAAAACAATAAAGGGGGGAAGGGAGACTGCAACTAAAATGATGCAGGTGCAATATATTTGTTGCAGCAGAATTTTCTGTCTGATTATGGAAGTCTTCAGAAGGGAGAGAAGAAAAAGGACCTGTTCCTTTACCCGTTCTTGTGGCGAAAGGTGTCGACATTGACATTATAGCGTTTTAAAAGCCGCTGCAGGGCCTGTCGTTCCATTCCGCAGTTTTTGGCGGCCAGAGAGATATTCCCTTTTGTCCGGTCGATCGCCCTGCGAAGGTAGAATTCGGTAAATTCCTTCACCGCGACAGCCTTGGCGACGTTATAATCCAGATGTTGTATCTCTTCAGGGATGCCTGCGGCGGGCTCCTTTCCCAGCTCATGCGGCGACAATTCGAGCATCAGGTCCTGTTTTTCTATTTTCTTGCCACCGCCTAAAAGAACCGCCCTGTTCATGGTGTTCTGCAACTCCCGCACATTGCCCCGCCAGGAACGATGCAGAAGTGTCTGTACCGCCTCCTCGGAAATTTCCAATTCCGGCCGGCCGTATTCCTTCCGGTATTTTCTTAAGAAATGGTGAATGAGCAAGGGAATGTCGGCGCGCAGCTCTTCAAGATTCGGCATCGTTACGGTCACTACGTTCAGACGGTAAAACAGATCCTCCCTGAATTCGCCGCGGGCGATCTTCGCCTCGATATCCTGGTTGGTCGAGGCCACCACCCGCACATTTATCGGATAGGTCCTGGTCTGGCCCAGTGGCTGGATTTCCTTTTCCTGCAGGACCCTCAGCAATTTGGTCTGGATCGACACCGGGATATCGGCGATCTCGTCCAGCAGCAGCGTCGAGTGATTGGCTTCGATAAAAAGGCCATCCTTGTCCCGATCGGCACCGGTGAAAGCGCCTTTACTGTAGCCGAACAGCTCGCTCTCCAGGATCTGCTCGGGCAACGCCGGGCAGTTGACCGTTACCATTCGCCTGCCGGCCCGGCTGGACATGGCATGCAGGGCTCTCGCGGCAAGCTCCTTACCCGTTCCGGATTCGCCGCGAATGAGTACGGTCATGCTGCTCGGGGCAAGGCGCTGCAGGAGATCATGGACCTGAAGCAGTCGCGGCGAGCGGCCGACAAATCCATGGAATTCCCCTTCGGCGGAAAGCTGATTACGGAGTTCATCGAACTTCTGTTTTTCCCGCAGCAGCTCGGTCCGCTCCATGGCCTTGGCCACGGCATGAATAATCTGGTCGTTGTCGAAGGGTTTCTGGAAAAAATCGTAGGCACCGCTTTTCAGGGTGTTGACCGCCATATCCACAGTCGCGTAGCCGGTCATGATAATGGTGGTCATGGTTGGATCAAGCTCTTTAATCCGACGGAAAAACTCTACCCCGTCGATTCCCGGCATTTTAATGTCGGTAAGCACCACATCCGGTCGCCAGCAAGAGAGAATCTCCAAGCCCTGATCTCCGGAGTTGGCCTGCCGAACCTCATAACCGCATTTCTTCACGAGAATTCTGGTCAGGAGGGTCAGCATATCCGGTTCGTCGTCGACGATCAGGACCCTTCGAATTTCGGTACGTTCATCCATTCTTCCTTTCCTCTTCAAGGCGGTTTGACAAGCTGCCTTCCCAGGTATATCGACACTGCTCCACGGCTGAAACCTTCTCCCGCGATGTAAAACCTTACTCTGTCCATCCATTGAAGTGAAGGTATTTTTGGCTCTGCAGGGGCAAGGAGATAGCCACATATTGATTTCTGCCGATGTGGTTTTATATGTGCTCTATGGAGCAGAAAAGATAACCGCGGTTAGCATCGGAGGAGACGTGATACTGGAAATCCACTGCCACACCAGCGAAAAATCGACATGCAGTTCCGTCGGGGTTCGCGATTTGGTCGCCAGGGCTTTTGAAGTCGGCCTGGACGGCATTGTTCTAACCGATCATCATTATCTGTGGTCCGTTGAGGAACTGCAGGACACTAGAGCCCAGTCAGGTGTCCCTGGCCATTTTCTTATTTTTTCCGGTCAGGAAACCACAACCTCGGACGGGATAGACGTTCTCGTCTATGGAGCCGATCGTATCTTCCCCAAGGGTACGGCTCTGCAGGATATCCGGAAAACCTGTCCGAACGCGGCAATAATCTGGGCTCATCCGTATCGCAAGGGAAGACATCCCGACAAAGAACAGCTCATGGATGAAACATTCGACGCCATTGAAATATTAAATTCAAATCATACCTTTACAGAAACATATCGAGCGGTGAACGATTGGCACGCCCTCAAATTCACTGCAACCGCGGGCACAGATGCCCATGCCCTCTCCTACGTCGGCACGTATCCCACCATCTTGGAACATCCGGTCGAAAACATAGAACAGTTTGCCGGGGAGGTAAAGGCCGGCCGTTGTCATCCTTATCTCAAGGAGGTCCGCCGAGCGGGTACGACCAGTACCAGAGTCAGGGAGTTGACTGTCGGCCTCCGGCATGAAAAGCAGAAAGCCTTCATAATCAAGGAATATGAGGAAACCGAAGAATGGAAAAACGGGGATCGATCCTATCGGATAATGACCGCGATTCACCGTAACGGCTTTGATAAGGGTGCATGCCGGGTCCCCGAACCATTGGCCGGGGATCGGAATAATAAAATTCTGATAGAGGAGAAGGCAAGGGGGAAAGAGCTGTTTCATGCAATTCTCCATGCCGATGAGCACAGGGCTCAGGAAGCACTGATCCTGGCGGCCAGATGGCTCGCCCGTCTTCACAATCTACAGTTGAAAGTCACCTCCGCCGAGGAATTCCCTGCTATTGAAACCGAACGTATCAACTGGTACGTCAAAGAACTTCACGAACGTAACAATCGCCATCGTCACCGGGCTCAGGAAATATGCGATTACGTCCTGAAAACCGAATTGCAGCTTATCCGCTCTCATCCGGAATGGCTGGTGCAAAGCCATGGCGATTATCACCTTAAAAACATCCTGTTTCATGATGAAAACGGCGCTCCGTGTATTTCGGTGATAGACTTCGACAGCTCCTATCTTCTTCCCCAGGCATTTGATGTCGGAACTTTTCTTGCTCAGTATGAGAATATGTTCTACAACCATCGTCATATTTATAAAAAAGCTTCCCCCCACCTCTTCCTCCGGACCTACCAAAATGAGATTTACGACCTGCCGGATGAATTCCGTCAACAGGTCAACCTCTTCAAGACAAGGGCCTATCTCTCGATTCTGTATTATTTGGCCAAAGTCGATCTGGGAGAATCCGAAAACTTCTGGACAATCCTGCTGAACGCCGAAAAATCGCTTGCCTCCATCTCTCATTCGCACCTCGGCTGAAACGGAAAGCCAACCGAAGGTTCATGAGTTAAAAATCAGCTCGTTTCAGCCTCCGTTTCTTCAAGAAATTCGGCAAACGGCCTCAGAGCATCTACCGATTGACAGATAATTTTTGTTATTACCAGCAGAGGAACGGCAAGAAGGGCGCCGATATAACTCCATGACCACGTCCAGAAAATAATAGCGAGGAAAACGACAAGGGGGTTCATGGAAAACCTGTTGCCGACAATCTGAGGAGTAATAAACTGTCCTTCGAGAGAGGTGATGATCAAAAATACAGCCGGAGCCAGAAGGGCATGAAGAAGAGACTCGAATGTAAGAAATGAAACTATGGTGATAATGACCGCACTGCAAACCGCTCCGATATAGGGCGCAAAGTTCAGAAGTGCCGCCATGGTTCCCCACAAAATCGGGTTGGGCAGTCCGATGAGGGCTAAAGCAATCGTGACGGTTACGCCAAGACAGGCATTGATCGTTGTAATGATTAGAAGATATCTGGATATTTCCTTTTGAATAAACCGGCCGACATCGAAGGAGGTGCGCTGATGGGCCAACCAGAATATGGCGCGTATGAAATACTTCACCATAGTTTCTCCGTTGAACAATAAAAAATAGAGAAGAACAATCGACAGCACCAAAAAGGCCAGCACCTCTGGCGTTGCAAAAAACAGAGTCTCGACAAGCTGTTTTGCTCGAGGTTCGACCACACGTTGTCCAGGCGTTTCATCCATTCCTGCAAGGTCATCCACCTTTTCTACAGCCTTTTGCACCTGCTTGAGCGGCATTTTGATTTTCTGCAGCTTTTCCTCTATATTTTGAAGTATTTCCGGAGACTTATCAATCCACTCTTCAACTGGTCCGGAGAGCATGGCAATGCCGCCCAAGAGTGTGGCGACGATACCTGCCACGACGATCGCCGCACCAATCCGTTTTGGAATATGCAGCCACGACAAAAGATGAACCAAAGGTGCAAAAAGAAGACTTAACAGGAAAGCGAAGGTGATCGGAATAAGTATGGCAGCGGCATAATGCAAGGCAAACAGCAGCAGCAGTATGAAAATTCCGATCAATGCCTTTTCTCCGGCATACAACCGGTCAGTATGTGGACTTTTATCGTGTGTCTGATCCATGAGAGCTACCACCATGAGGCCAAACTAGGTGACGGAGGAGCCTTCCCGCTCAATTTCTTCCACTCTGATGGCAACTGCATGGCTGGACGGTCGAATCTTCCCGCCGACATGTTTGGTATACGCATAGGTGAATTCAGCGCCAAAAAGCAATATCAATACGGAATAATAGACCCAGGCCAGCAACGCCACCAAAGAGCCGGCGGCTCCGTAAGAATCTGTGATATCACTGTTGCTGAGATAAAAACCGATGAGATATTTCCCCAGCATAAACAGAAGAGCTGTAAGCAGTGCGCCAATCCAGACATATTTCAATCTGATCTTAGCATCCGGCAGTACCATGTAAATAAGGGCGAAGACCACGGTGATGATGCCGGCGGAAATGAGAGTGTTGATCATCCAGATGAGATAGTAGGCAAGTCCGGAAAGGTAATCATTAATGAAATTCTTTAATAGAGCGATAAGGGTATCCGCCACCAGGGAGATCAGCAGCAAAAACCCGAGGGAGCAAACCATCGCCAGCGACAAGAGTCTGTTGAAAAGAAATTTGACAACCCCCTTTTCAGGTTTTGGCTTGATGTTCCATATGGCATTTATACTTTCCTGCAGGGTCGCGAATACGGTGGTGGCACTGAAAAGCAACGTCGCAATACTTATGAATTTCGTGAGATTGCTCTCGGGAGTACGGATGACGGTATCCATGAGCCGCTCTACTTCCATGGCACTGTTCCGCCCTGCCAGCTGCGATATCTGGGACAGCATTTCCGTCTTTACCCTTTCATCTTCATAGAGTGATCCGGCTGTCATAACCGTGATGATAGCCATTGCAGGCAGTGAAAAAATCGCAAAATAGGCAATGGAGGAACTGTAAATAAAAGGTTTATCATCTAAAAATTTCCGGCCGGTGGTTTTAAATATCTGCCACCACTTGTTTGCGTTGATTTTTTTCATGTCATGCCCGAGGTCTGAATGCAGAGAAGAAGTCGTTGCCGTCGACTCTTTCTTACCAATTTGCATGCCAATACTCCCGGCTCCTTACAGGACTTCTGTTTTCCTTGAATATCTGCAAAGAATATGCCTGGTACAGGATTTCGCCGCGCAACCTGATCTTTTGGATCCAGCTGCAGAATCCGGTTCTTCAGGATAATTCCTTTCGGGCAGGACTGTTCAGCCATCTGGAATGAGACGCGATTCACTGAATTACTTCAGGAATTGACAGTATTGAGACCATTTGGATCTTGATGGCATAGTTATTGTATTATCGACAGCAGTTCGAAATTGCCGGAAGATAAACACTTTGGAGGGGAAGACTATGTTAGATAAAAAAAGGACGTTTGCTCATACACTTATCTTGCTCGTTTTTATGGTGTCTTTGCTGTCGGGATGCCATACCCCTGCGGGCCGCAGCGCCGGAGACGTTGTCGATGATTCCACAATCACTTCGCTGGTAAAGGCGAAGCTCTTTGACTCGGAAGAATTAAGTGGATTTGCCGTTTCGGTAAGCACATTTGAACAAGTTGTCACTCTTACGGGTGCGGTCGATACCGAAAGGCAACGGGCACTGGCAGAGGAAATTGCCAGATCGGTTCAAGAAGTTCGTGGAGTAAATAACCTCTTGAAGATTAAATAATCTTATTGACCGGCAAGCGGTTGTTGCCGATCCAGGGCTTGACGCTCTTCAGGTATTGCTACCATGATTTCCCCAGGGGCAAAACGATACACTAAAGGCGCTTGAAGCCGAACCAGTTCGCCGTCAAGAGTGACATGAACCCGTCTCCTGCGACGGCGAAAGTGAAGTTCAATACCATCGACAAGCTGATTTTCGATGCGCCTTTCGCTCAGGAGCGGATCAATGCCGGAAAACAGAGCCCTGACGATCAGCTGAACTGCCTCCCTTCCACTGCGGCAATCGACCGCGATGAGATGGAGACCTTTTTCTCCCTGTATTTTTACTTGACCTAAGTGCGGCAGACGTAATTCACGCTCGCCCACGCCAATAAAAACCAAGGGAGTCTGCAGCTGCTTCCCGGCCAGGCTCATTCGGACAAGCCTGAATTTGAACAACCTGCGAATTCCTGCAATGATCGTTGCCGGATAATAATTCATGCGGTTTTGCAGATACTTGCGACTGCGCACAAATACCGGGTATGCCCCGACAGCGCTGGTGTTGATGAAAAGCCGATCATTCACGTATCCGACATCTACCGGCCGAGCTTTACTATACAAAGCCACATCGAGTGCCTCCGCTACCTGGGTGGGTATGCCGGTACGTTGAGCAAAATGATTCAAGGTACCGGAAGGTATTACGGCAAGCTCGGTGTTTTTGCCTGCCAGATGTGATGCAGCAAGCGATATTGTTCCATCCCCTCCACTGACCAGCACCCGTTCTGTCCCTTGCTTTACAGCCTTTTGGATTATAGCGGCCATATTTTCCGGCGACACCGGCTCAAGCTTGATTCGGGCATCGTTTCGTATCTGTTCCAGCGCCTCTTCGGAACTTCCCGATTCCGGATTAAAATATAATGGGACAGACTTTTTCATGGTGTCATCCCCCACTGCTGCAGAACGGCTTCAAGTTTCGGTCCATTCTCCCTGAGAACGGCTGAAGACCTGGTCTACTGCATGTATGAAGCTTTTATCGTTCCACTCTATGGTTTCGACCGACAATCTCTGCCGATCACCGCGAACAACTTTGAAACTATTGGGCGAACCCGCCTCCAGACGGCTTGATATGGCCGAACCGGCATGGGAAATAACCACACCGTCCAGTACATGTGTGTAGGCAAAATGGACATGGCCGCTGAGGATAATGTCGACTCCCGCTTTTTTGAGCGTATTCATTGCCGGATCACGCCCGCCGATTACATGGCGGTGCCTGTACTTCTTCGGAAGCCAAAATGGATGGTGAGCGGCAATTACCCGCAGCCGATCACCCTTTTCCTCTGCCAGATATCCGGCAATGGTGTCGACCTGACTGCTGCCGATACTCCCCCGCGACCAGTCGAAGTGAGAACCTGAGCGCCTGGCCGTATTGACACCGATAACGATAGAGTCCTTATCCCTTCTTACCGGTTCAAGCGGGTAGCCGAAATAGCGGCGCCATTTCCTCCAGGGGTCGAGAAACCGTTCGACAATGTTATGCGCCGGGATATCGTGGTTACCGGAAATAACAAGAAGCGGCCAGGACAGTCTTTCTAAAAATTCCCGTGCCTCCTGAAATTCACGACTGCGGGCTCGCTGGGTAATATCGCCTGTCACAACAATCAGTTGAGGATTGATTTCTTCAAGACTTTGCAGAAGGCCGGCAATCAGTCGAGGATATTCACGACCAAAGTGCAGATCCGAAATGTGGGCGAGAACAGTCATGATGCATTACGTCAGATATCCGACAATTATTGCGGCAACAAGAGCAATGATCAAAAACCAGAATGCCACACCGACTGCGGAAGCTGCGTCCTTGGCAATGATATTTCCCTCAACATCCTGCCCGGTGTTGGGTGGTTGACGGGAAGTGGCGGCAAGCAGTAAAAAAATGAGCACACTTAACGTGAGTCCGGGCATCCACGATACTCCATAAATGGGAGGACCAAACGGCTTGAGCCACAGTCCACCCACCCAGGCGAAGAGGGAAAAAACAATAAAAACAGGTAAAATTCCCGGCATTCCTGCCCGAGGGCGCATCGTGCCGCCAAATATGGCTGCAAACACAAGACCCAGGAACAAGGCGAGAATAAAATCTCCAATAAACATAAATTCATCCTCCGAAAGGCGATGCTCTCCATTTGTCTTTGAGAAACGGCTGGATAAAAAGACAGATACTTTTCAATGTCCATGCAAATCTCCTGCCTTTTACAAAACAAACTCCCTCGAATTATTATTCGCCGCCCCCGATGCTTTTAGTATCTTACAGATTATTATCTTGTAATTTATACAAGATAATAATCTGTCTCAAGGTATTTATGCCCCACAAGGGGTGACTGAAAAGAGTATCCCTGTGGGATGTTCTGAACAGGAAGCCTATACTGTCCGTCGGAGTCATGTAAGGCTTTTTTCAAAATCCTGCGGACCTTTAAGATTTTTCTTTTTCAACTCCTAAGGAATCGGCAAAATGTTTGAATGGATTTTTAATCCTGAGGCATGGGTGGCACTGGCAACTCTTCTCGCTCTTGAAATTGTTCTGGGCATAGATAATATAATTTTTATCACAATCCTGGTAAGCAGATTGCCCCAGGAGCAACGCGATCTGGCCAGGACCCTGGGAATCGGTTTTGCAATGTTCTCCAGGCTCGCTCTGCTGTTCAGTCTGGCCTGGATTATTGGCCTGGTTGAGCCCTGGTTCAGCGTATTGGGCCATGAAATATCCGGCAGGGATCTGGTTCTTGCAGGAGGCGGTCTTTTCCTTTTGATAAAAGCGACCCACGAGATTCACAACAGCCTGGAAATTGTCAAAGATGAAGACAATCATTCACAGGTTGGCTATGGTTTTTACGCCACCATTATCCAGATAACCATCCTGGATATAGTCTTCTCACTTGATTCGGTGATAACCGCAGTTGGGTTGGCGCAGCATATTTCTGTTATGGTGGTCGCGATTATAGGCTCTGTCGCGGTCATGCTCTTTGCCGCCAAACCCATCGGCAATTTTGTCGACGCCCATCCGACCATCAAGATGCTGGCGCTCTCATTTCTTATCCTGGTCGGGTTCACCCTGATAGCCGAAGGATTTGACGTACATGTGCCGAAAGGCTACATCTACTTTGCAATGGCATTTTCAATGATGGTCGAACTGCTCAACATCAGGGCACACAGCAGTAAAAAAACCATTCCGCTCAAATTGAATAAAAAGATAGAGGGCTGAAAGAAGTTTTTATGCTTCGGCATCACCCTCCGGTTCAGGAAAACCATTGCCGCAGGGCAAAGTAGACTAGAGGAAGAAAAATGGCGGGGATCAGATTTCCGACACGTATTGTCGTTATCTTGAGCATGTTCAAGCCGATGGCCATAATCAGCAGACCACCGACGGAAGTCATCTGTTCAATTGTTTCCGGCACGAGGAAACTTTTCATGAGGACCGCAGTGATTGTAATGAAGCCCTGATAAAGAAACACGGCAGCGCCCGAAAACATCACACCCAGACCCATCGCCGAGGCAAAGATAATCGAGGTGACCCCGTCGAGCACGGATTTGGCAAACAAAGTCTGGTGGTTGCCGGTCAAACCACTTTCAAGGGAGCCGATAATTGCCATCGATCCGACGCAAAAAACCAGGCTCGCGGTTACAAATCCCCTGGCAAACGACTTCGAATCGCTTGATTTGGAGGCAATTTTGCTTTCGAGAAAAACCCCGAGATTCTCCAGCTTTTTCTCGATTTGCACAAACTCGCCGATGAGAGCCCCCAGTATCACCGAAAATATCACCACCATGAGGTTGTCCGACACCAGGGCGCTTTTGATGCCGATCAAAACCACCGAAAGACCGACACCGCTGAGGATGATTTCTTTATAATTATCGGCGATGCCCTTGCTGAAGAGAAGTCCCAGAAGACTTCCTCCAATGATTGCCAAGGCGTTTACTATTGTTCCCAACATATTCGTTTCCAGGAGAGTGTGATAATTTCAGGGGTGAAAGATCTGCCGGACATTCTTGGACCGCAAATCCCTGAAGCGAACGGCTGTTATACCACCATGGGGAAATTTTGGAATACCTCTTTTCACAATTCTCCCAGGAACGTTCAATGCAATTGTTGCCTGACACGCAAAAATCACCGGACATCAAAGTGTTTCATCTTTACCCAGTACAACCTTCAGTCTTCGCAGGCGATTGATTGCCGCGGCCAACTCCAATCGCCGCGGCAAGGCAAAGAAACAGGTATCGTCTTTGTTCGGGGAAAGGACCGCGAGTCCTTCTTTTTCAATACGTTCGCAGAGGGTCCGGGCCAGATCCGATGGCGACAACGAGCTGTCCCTGCATATCCTTCCGGCAAGCAGCAAGGCGTAGCCAATGGCCAGCGCTTGAGATGGGTCTGCAAGTGCTTTCAGTTTTGTCAGATCCAGTTGAGCGTTACCGAACTCCAGCACCCTTTCTTGAAGCCGCAAAGGTTTGATCCGCACGGCAATGGTTTTACCGATGCGCTCTGCGCGATACGATGGATCGAAACTCTCGGCCAGGACCCGTCGTTTGTCTTCGAACATTAACGGCTTTGCCGGTTTTCCCGGTTCGGCCAAAGTCAACCCGCGAAGGCGATCGGTCATCGACACCGGCAGATAGTTGCGCATGGCTATCACATGATCGGCCACGCCCAGGTAGTCGGAGCTGCCGCCTGCCACGATCAGCGTGCTGACGCCGAAACGACGGAACAGTTCCCGGACCCGGTCAAAGAGCGGTGTAATGGGATCCTCCGGAATCAGTTTGCGCATATTGCGATCTTTGATGAGCAGGTTGGTTGCCGACGAATCTTCATCGATCAGTAAGAGACGGGCTCCGGCCTGCACGGCCTCGACGATGGCGGCGGCCTCGGAGGTGCTGCCGCTGGCGTTATTCGTCGAAAACCTTTCTGCATCCACGCCACCCGGCAAGTTATTGATAAATCCGGTTATATCAAGATCATTTACCGCCCTCCCCTCTTCAGCACAGATAAAGAAGGCCTCCGGGTGAGTGACCACCCGTTCGCGTCCATCTCCAGGAATATGGGGATAAACACCTTTCGAGAGAGCATCGAGGAGGGTCGACTTGCCATGGAAACCGCCGCCGATGAGAACATTGACGCCAGGCCGAATCCCAAGTCCCCGTTGCCGGCCGGCATTGGGAAGCATGACTTCCACCGCCATCTGCGCCGGTGCCCGAAAAACAACCGCACCGTCTGTGAGCGGGGCCTGGGAAACACCTGATCGCCGGGCCAGCACAGCACCGTCGCCGACAAAGGCGACCAGGCCGTAGCCGTGCAGTTGCTGCTGGAGAAACACCATGTCTTCAACGACATCACAGTGTTTTTTAAATTGAGCAGTCTTGCAGACCTGCTCTTTCAGGGTATCGACAATGACGGACATTTCTTCGGAAAACATCAGGGCAGCATGCCGGCCAAGAATCCGGTTGTCATGAGACCCCGGCAGACTGACGCGAAAGGCGATCCGAACATCGGTCAGGCCGAAATGGACGATGTTCCGTTCCAGCACCTGCGGCGGCAACGAAATCGGCTGGAAGGAACCGCTCCCCTGGACTCCGCGGTTCTGCCGGGCATGCTTCTCGACCCCCAGCTGAAAAGCCCGCAAAAGATAATCTGCCGTGGCTATCTTCCGCGGTCTGCAGGCAAGACTCCAGTCGGCAAGTCCCAGCTCTTCATGCGTTAAACCGAGATGGCAGACCGATGCCGGGAACGCCCCGGGACTGCCTTGAATATGGAAAAAGCGGATACTGTAGCGGTCGTGGGCATATACCTTGCCCTGGAGCTTTCGATAGCTGTGAAAGGCTTTGCCATCGAGGGCTGTAAGAAATTGAATCAAATCCAAAATGGGGGAGAGAGATTGCCGCATAGCATTTTCCACTTGGCAATGTGGCAGGCGTCGTGCCGCAAACCGCAAGGTTACCCTCAGCAAATACTAACCATGCCAAGCTGGAATTCCAATGCGCGAATCCAACGTATTACGCGCCAAGCGACTTTCTCGCCAACATGATTTTTTCGAGCAGTTCTTCAAAATCGATGGGTTTCAGACAATAGTCGAAGGCACCCAGCTTTATTCCGGCAATACCTGCATGAGGTGAGGCATGACCTGTAAGAATGATAACCTCGAGGTGCGGATCGACTTTTTTTATTTCGGCCATACACTTCAAACCGTCGAGTCCGGGCATCGTCACATCCATCACCACTACATCGAAAGCATCCTGTGCCAGTTGATCGAGAGCGTCCATGCAGCTTGCCGCGAGTTTAAAGTCAACCCGCCTCCTGGAAAAAAATTTAGCCATGATCTCGCGAAAATCGGCTTCATCGTCAACCAACAGGATTTTCTTTTTGTCCTTCATCATCGGCCTCCCTACGTGTCGATACTGTTTTGCCGAGCATTTCCTCGATTTCCCGCAAAAATTTCTCCCGGTATCGCTCAACCGCTCCCGGCTGGTCCATGACCATATCCAGCTGTCTCGCGTGCAGGGTGAGGTAGCCGAGAACCTGCAGCCGCTGTTCGAGAAATGGCACCGACCGCTTTTTTACCCTGGCAAGCAATGAGTCCGAGCGCAATTCGATGCGAAAATCATAGCGTTGCAGGATATCGGCAAGGAGTCTCGCACGCACCGCCTTGCGCTGCTGGTCGGCAGCGCCGCCTTTAAACCTGAAAGTGACGTAGCTCTCGGTGAGAAGGTCACTGAGGTAGGATTCGATCATGGCGTAATGGTAGCCGAGTCGCACGCTGAGATTGCAGAAGCTTTTGGACACCAGGAAATAATTCTTGGTTGTCAGCGCCGATGGTACGGACGGATCGAGCTCCGGCCGCATGGTCGACTGAAAAATAATCGAACCGAAGCCCCGCACACTGACCGGGGGCGGTCCCTGCCATGGATAGGCGGATATGCCTCGCCAGATCGCCAGCATCGGCACCGAGACAATATCGTCGATACGGATTGTTTTCGCATCTCCGCCCGCCCCTTCTCGAAAACCATTGGCCAGATCGATCACCCACCACTCCAGAGGGACATCACCGATAAGCCGTTTTGCGGCGGATTGGTCGAAACGATGAGTTTGGCCGATACTGAACATTTCCGTCACCGATTTCTCATGACAGAACCGGGTAATGTCATGCAGAGTCTCGCACCATGACGACTTGAACCGCGGCGATGTGGGATCATTCAGGTTGAGCGGGGTAATCAGCTGCAGGGCCTCGGTGAGAATTCGCTGGACCGGACTGCCGGCCATGATATCTCTTTTGACGTTCTTTCGCCGGAGCAGATCTTCCCGTCGTCCATCGAATACCGCACGCCCCTTGGCATGCAAGGTGATGATGCGGCCGTCTTCAAGTGTCATGGCCTCCGGCAAGCCGAACAGTGCCGGGATACCGAACTCCCGCGATACGGTCGCCAGATGTCCGGCTTCGGTCCCGCCTTCGGCGATAACCGCCGAGGCCCGGTTCAGGAGCGGTGCCCACTCCGGCAAGGGGTGATCGAGCAGCAGAATTGCCCCTTTCGGAAATCGGCGCATTGCCTCGGGTGAGTCGACCCGAAAAACCTGGCCGCTGGCAATGCCGTCACTGGCGCAGACACCGCCGAATAAGATCGGTTGCTCGCTTGACTCTCCGGCTGTATCGACTGGTTTAACCGCAGATTCTTCCGCCGAATGCCCACCGGCCAGCGGCCTGCTCTGCAGAATATAGAGCACACCCTGATGATCGAAGGACCATTCGATATCCTGGGGTTCGCCGAAATGCTCTTCAAGCAGAAGTGCCGTCTCCGCAATTTTTCTTAACTGATTGTAGGTGAGTGACGGCCCGGTGGGCTTCCCTGTTGCCTGGTTGACTGCCCCTTGGCGAATTTCACTGTAGACCACGGGATAGGGCTTATCCCGGCCAACGAGATACAGATCGGCGGCTTGAGACCCGTCCACCACCCCCCTGGCAATGCCGGCCGTGGCGTTGATGCGCAACAAGCCATTGTCTTCCGGCCCTGGATCCCTGCTGTACGTAACCCCGCTTACCAGTGCATCCACCATGACCATACAACCGACACACATCTCGATATCCTCATGCCGGTAGCCTCGCTGGCGCCGATAGGCAATTGCCCTGGCCCCGTATTTGCTGGCGATTACCTCTTTATACGCATCGACGATTGTCGTTCGATCGACGTTCAAGACGCTGTTATAAAGACCGGCAAACGAAACCGTGCCGCTGTCTTCGCCCAACGCGCTTGACCGCATCGAGACCCGGCATCCGGGAAAGGCAGTTCTTTCCAGCCGGTTGTAATGAACGAACAGTAATTCCTCCAGATCTGCCGGAAGAGGCAAGCCCTTGATCATGGCCTGGATACCCTGGCATCCTTTATAGAGAGCATCGAGATCGTCAGGCTCAAGCACCTGCAGCCGCCTGTTGATCTCGGCGAAATGTTCGGTGGTGAGAAAACTTCTGGTGGCTGTTGCCGTGACCACAAAACCTGGCGGGACCATAACTCCCGGAAGCCGTGTCAGCTCGCCCAGGTTGGCCATCTTCGCCCCCGCCAAAGCCCTGTGCTTCAGACTGAGTTCCTGCAGCACAAGGATAAGCGGCCCCTGCTGCATTGCGGGCTTTTTTTCGATGATCTGCTCCAGGCTGGAGGAGATGGTATCGAATATCTTTTCCAGTTCGCCATATCTCCCCGACGACATGGCAAGGAGACTGCGAACCATTTTATAGACGTTTACCAGAATGGTGGTGATTTTCGACCGGATAACGGCCATCCGGTAGCTTTCTCCGCCGTAATAGATCTTTTCCAGATCGGCCATGGCCTGCAAAGCATTATTGTTGGCGGTCAGAAGGCTGCGGAAATGCGCGTACTTTTGACTGAAAGAATCACGCAGCTCCTCTGCGCTCAATGCAGGCGGCGGTGTCGGGAACAGGCTTTCTTTGATAAAGGCAAAAATCCGCAGCATATCCTGACACCCTTTTAAGTGTCCGACCGAACCGTGGTTAATATGATACACCCACGGCCCGGCCGGACTTTTTCATCATCTACCTGTGATCAGTGGCCGATTTTATAGCCTAATCCTTCAAAGACATACATCAATCCAAACCCATACCAGAGAGTATAGAACACATAAAAGGCAAGGGAAAGAAGAACCAGGACAATATTCTCCTTCCAGCTCTCGATTTTCACACCATAGTAGTTATAAGAAGGCTCGAGGGCCTTTTTCTGAACATTGCTGAAGGTTTTCGCTTCTGTAAAATTGCTCTGTTTGGTTAACTCCTTGTTTATTGCATTAAAGGATGACCACCAGTTAAACATCACTTGTCTTTCGTCGTAGCCATATTTATCTGCGAGCGGCTTGCCGTCGTTTTTAAACATTAAATCGGCATCGGCCAGCGAATTTTTGATAATTCCCGTCATTTCTCCCTTGATAGCCAGGGTCGAACCGGACACAACCACCTCGGCGCCGCCTGTGGCATAGAGTTTGGCGGTTTCTGCGGCCACTTTGTCACTGGCCATGGTAATTTCAAGATCAATCGACTGTCCCGCAAGTTTTTCACTCTCTGCTATAGACTGGGGGATGAAGTAGGACGAACCCTTCGAAATCATGTTGAAAAGGTTGTCCATATAATCCAGGCCATTGGTTTTGCCGTTCTGACCGGGAAAAACCGGCATGAAGATGACCCCCAGAAGTACAAAGAAGGCTATCAACATTACAATTCCACGGGCTTTAAGTTTGCTCTGCATGCTCATATTAACGACCCCCCGATTTCATATCTTTTAAGATTGGCGAAGAGGGCACAGTATGCACGGTCGGCTCCTCTTTCAGATGTTTTAAATTGGCGAAGAAGACCCAGAAAACCCAGACGGCGAATCCACCGATGACCACAAAGAAGAGGGTATTGCCGACCAGATCGAGCATCGCCCCGGTTTCTTTGGAAATTTGAATATATTCCATGCTATTAAGCTTTCCAGGCATGGCGAAGAACCGATTGATGAACCCGGCCGTTACTGCCAGGGCGAAAAAACCGCGAATCTGAACCCCCGGTACAACCTTGGTAACGAGAGAACCGACCTGTACACCGATCAAAGAGCCGAGCAGCATACCCATGGCCAGGGTATAAAAAACAAAGCCATAAACGGCGTACTGGCTGATTGAGGTATAGCCGGCGGTAAAGACGATCTGGAAGATGTCGGTACCGACCGTGGTCATTGAAGAAACACCAAGACCGTAGACGAAGATCGGAAAGGTAAGAAAACCACCGCCGACGCCCATGATAGAGGCTGCGGCACCGACCAGCAGACCACTGCTCCAGAGAAAAACCGCGGAGATTTTTCGGCCCCCGGGAGTTACTCCCTGGTCGAAGGCTATCATCGGCGGAATATTCACGGACTGAATTTTTTTACCAAGGGGTGGAACTTCCTCGGCACGGCCGGCCTGCTTGCTTACTGCTTCGCCTCGCCTGGCTTTGAAATAATCGGTCAAGGCATAGAAGGAGAGAAAGCCAAGAATAAATACATACACCATGGTAATAAACAGATCGCTCAGCACCGGGTTGAGGTCGTACAGATACCTGTTCAGCATCCCGCCCAAGGTTGCGCCGATGAGTGACCCGATGAGAAAATGTATCGCCAGACCGATCGAGATATTGCCCATTTTTCTATGGAGAACACTGCCCATGATCGCCTTGGCGAAAATATGGAAGAGATCGGTACCTACCGCAAGGATACCCTTGACGCCTGCACTCATTAGTGCCGGAGCGATGATGAAGCCGCCGCCTGCTCCGATACAACCGGTGATAAGGCCTGCACAGACTCCGACAAAGACCGAAGCAAAGAAGATGAGGTTGGTATAGTGTGAGGGCATATAGGCGGATTTACCGCCCAGCACATTCGGCAGCCCCGTTCCGTCGCCGGCGGCAATGGCAATACCGCCGAGAATGATCGGCAAAAGCAGCAGAACAAGAACGACCTGCCTCTTCCGGCTTCCCAGAATGTTGGTTGACATTTCCAGCTCCCAGCGGGCATGGGCCTGAGAGCCCTTCAGCATCAACTGGTAGAAATCTCTGAAAAAACTGCTCATAATTCGCACCTCTAATTAAGATTTAATAATTTAATCCAGCTTTTTCTGCGCCATTATGACTCAGCTCGGCATGGACATATGTTTCTTCATCTGGGCTGCTTCAATTTTTTCCTGATGCAGACGCTTTTTTTCATAGGCATCCTCCAGTTTTTCCAGAAGAGGGTCGAGTTCAATCGGTTTCATGAGATAATCGAATGCCCCCAGTTTCATGCCCTCGATCCCTGAATCCACCGAGGCGTGGCCGGTCAGCAGGATGACCTCGACCAGGGGTTTCAGGCTGCGGATTTGCCGCAGGGTCTCGATTCCGTCCATTTCCGGCATCTTGACATCGAGCAACACCACATCGGTTCGGCTGTGTTCGAGGATTTCCAGGGCCTTTCTGCCACCTTCCGCGCCCTCTACTTTCAGTCCCCGCTTGACCAGTCTTTTAATGATAACCTCGCGGAACTCATCCTCATCGTCGACTACCAGTACGTTAAATTCTCTCATGGCCTTACTCCTTTTTAGAGTTATTAATAAAATGCTCGGAAGACTCCTTTATCCCCCTTGTGGGGGGGGAAGGTTCATTCATGCTTGCTGTAGCGTTTGACCGGCAGAATGACCCGAAAGAGAGCTCCTCCACTCTTCCTGTTTTCAACTGAAATCGATCCACCCAGTTTCTTGACAATGTCGTAGCTGATGTAGAGTCCCAGCCCTGTACCTTTATCGGGATCCTTTGTGGTAAAAAACGGGTCGAAAATCTGTTTGAGGTTTTCCGACCTGATACCGGGACCGTTGTCGGCGCACTCCACTTCCAGATTGCCATCGGCACGTAGGCTGGAACTGATTTCGACAATTCCTTTGGAGCCGACCGCATCGAGAGCATTGTTTATCAGGTTGAGAAAAACCTGCTGGAGCTGCGGCCCATCGGTCATCGTTGCGGGAAGGTCGGCAGCCAGATTCCTGACGATGGAGATGCTGTTGTTCTCCGCCTCACGCTCGACAAAGGAGAGGGTTTCGGTGATCAGTTCGTTGATATTCACCTGATCTTTTTGGGTCGTCATCTTTCTAGAGAAACCGAGAAGCCGATGGGTAATGGTGCCGGCCCGTTTGACGTGATACCGTATCTTTTCGGCGGAGTTCTGGTACTCAGCCAGATTCTTTACGGCATTCGGATCCTCGTCGGGGAGCAGTTCACTGATCCATCCCGCCTGATTGGTTATCATCTGCAGTGGATTGTTTATTTCGTGGGCAATTCCTGCCGCCAGTCGGCCGATTGTCGCCATCTTTTCGACATGGGCAAACTGCATGCTGTGGGCGGCATGTTCCTTGTCTGCCCGTTCAAGATTGCGGGCAAGGGCAACGCTGATAGTCACCGCTGCTAGTGAAGAGAGGACAATGATGATGCCGACGATGAGGAAAACGCGGTTTCGAAGGGACAAATAGTATCCCAGGGCATCGGCCAGATTGGCCTTCAGCACCAGCAGCCATTGACCTTCGCCGATCCAGCGTGTTTTATAAATATCGGTTTCTGTGACTACTGCCTGAGATTTATTATCAAATGAAATGAGTGCTTTTTCGCTTTCGTCGAGTTCCACCCTGTTCAACAGACTCGGGGTCTGGAATGCCCCCGCTCGATTAATGATAAATGCGTCGCTGTGGGGTCCAAGCTGGGCTGAATGGAGCAGCGAGTTGAAGCTGCTCGAATTAATGGTCGCCCGCAGCACGAAGCTCTTCAGCGAGTCGGTAACCGCCACGACAAAATGGGGCACGTTGCGATAACCGGTGAAAACATCGCTGACGTGCACTCCGCTTATCAAGGTCTCCCTGAACCACGGGGCATCGTAATAGTTCTTACCTTCCACCATGGTTCGATAAGGGCCGACATAGCAGTGTTGCATCCCTGCCGAATCGATTACCTGCAGGTCGACAATGTCCCCCCGCGAACCCATGGCGACATAGAGGTCGTCGAGGTTTTCCTGGATGAGAAAAAAGTCCCGGGGATAGAAGGCGACCATCATGCTGAGCAGGGAAATTTTATCATTGAGGAAGTTGGAAATGACTTCGGTGCGGTGTTCGATGGTGCTGGCCGCCAATTCCTTCAGCTTGATGACATTGGTCGCCTCCACGGTGTCCTTCATGATCCAGGCAAAGATCAGGATGGGCAAAATACTCAGGCAGAAAAAGGCGATCAGCAGCCTTCTGGTAATTGCCGTGTAGTATTTTTTCTTTCTTTCCATGGCGGTCTCACTTAACTTCTAAAAAATGAACTTAATTTATTTGTCAGCTGTTCGACCGGCAGGGTCTCGGAAACGACCAGATCCGCCGATATGGAGAGCAGACCGTTGTCGGCGGCGAGCTTGGTTGCCCATTCGACGAACAGAATGGACTTCAGGGCCGGCATGGTCGACAGAAAATCAAGAAAACCAACCAGGGCCTGGTTGAACGATCTTTGAAATATAACGACTACATCCGGCTTAAAGGTCAGAATGGTCAGATGGGCCTGTCGACCGAGCGTTGTGCTTTCGGCCATCACCAGATTGCAGTTCTCGGCAAACAGCTTGCAGATATGGTCGAAGGTCTCTTCTTTTTCATGCAGTTCTGCGGCATTGGAGGCTATAAACAGGATTTTTCCGGTCTTCGGGGGAAGCAGGGAGGACGCGACGGACATATTATTTCGCAGCAGGAACCAGAGAACGTCGGTGACATCGACCAGATTTTCACCGACTGCAGCCGGGCGAAGGATTTTCCGAGAAATCCAGCTCTTCACCTTCCTGGGTGAAATTCGGCATGCTGTGGCAATCTCGTCTATGGTTAGATGCCGCTGCTGTTGCTCGCCGCTGAAATACAGTCCCCTGATCATCCACTCTCCTTTGTTTCTGGTGGGTTGAAATGTGGTTGCTTTTCCCATGCCTTGGGATTAGCAACCGTCATGCCATTTCTCTCTGCCCGGGGAAAGCTGGATTATCTATTTTAATACCAACACCTTAGATGCATCATTTGAGGCTGGCTGGAAGTACTCCTTCAAACCTGCAAAAGATGATTTTGTGAAGTTGTGGTGACAAAAGCCGAAAACCTCCTATAATCCTTTGAGATAAGGGGGAAAATATTGTTAACCGGCGGTGACAACGCAGAAATGCTTTGGCGGTTCGGTGTGTAGTCGAGGTAACAGAAGGAGAGTGAAGCGATATGATAATAGCTCTCCCCACAAGGGGGATTCAGCGTCGACGAAGCAGCTCTGCAATGCCCTGGAGAAGCTGCAGCGGACTCGGAGGACATCCACATCAACGTGGATGACGTTGGCAACAGCGCCGCAGCTGGCATAGGAAATGCCGAATTCTCCTCCATCCGCCCCGCAGTCG
Organism: Desulfobulbaceae bacterium BRH_c16a; assembly: GCA_000961725.1. Lineage (GTDB taxonomy): Bacteria > Desulfobacterota > Desulfobulbia > Desulfobulbales > Desulfocapsaceae > Desulforhopalus_A. The sequence continues at coordinate 12,876 of LADS01000036.1, read as the reverse complement.
CCCATGGCGATAACCAGCTTGGGATCGGGTGTGGCATCGTAGACGGCAACCTTGAGCATCACCCCGGACATCAGGGCCGAAGGAAGGGGCCACCGGATGGGCAAGCGGCAGCCAGACATGCAGGGGAACAATACCGGCCTTATCTGTTCGTCGCCTTGATGAATTTTTAGGTATAATATAGACACATTACATACATTTCCACCGAACCGCCGAAACGCTCCTTCCGGAACTGCAGAAGGAGCGTTTGTGAGTTTTGGTGACAAAAACCGCCGCTCCCCTGTAATCTATTGAGATGTGAAAGAAAATACTGTTAACTGGTGGTGACAATTCAGTTATTTTCGGGTAGTTCGGTGTATAGTTGAGGTAACAGCGAGAGTGAATATGGTTGAGGAAAATGGTGAAAAAAGACGGGATAATCTTCTCATCGGTATCCTTGAGAGACAGAAGAAAGATCTTGTCGTCAGGTTTCTGAAAAAACATGAAGAGGTCGAGGCAAACAGGTCGTTTATCGACAAGATCATGTCCAATCTCTCGGACCTGATCATAGTCCTGTCGGCGGATCTGCAGATCGTCCAGGCCAGCAAGGAATTTTTTCGCGTCCTTGAGATTCCGGAAGAAAACAGCCTGTCGCTCAGCGACATCATCGGCAAAGAAAGCTTGCAGCTGCTGTCCGACAAGCTGGCGGCCGGAGAATTTCAGGATCTGGAGACTACGCTGATAAGCCGCAGCGGCAAACCGGTACCGGTTATCATCAAGGGGACAACCTATGTGACGGAATCGGGCCGTATCCTGCATATGCTGGTTGCCTCCGACCGGCGCGATTTTTACGAGGTGATGGGCAGGATGCGGGAGGTGCAGGACCAGCTCATCCATTCCGGCAGGCTGGCAAGCCTGGGTGAAATGGCCGCAGGTATCGGACACGAACTGACCCAGCCCTTGAATACGGTGCTGCTGCTCGCCCGAAACTGCATCAAAGCGATGGACGACCCGTTGCAGAATCAGGCAATGATCAAGGAAAACCTCGTTACCATTGTCGAACGGGTTAATCATTCTTCAAGCATCATCCGCAGCTTGAAAGGGTTTGCCAGTAAAGCCAAGGAGGAGATTATTCCGGTACGAATCAACGTTATCATCCTTGACGTGCTGAGTTTTCTCGATGCCCAGCTCCTGCTCTCCGACGTTTCCGTCGATCTTGAACTCTCCGAAAAGGATTATATGGTATTGGGGCATGAGGTCCGGATCGAGCAGGTTCTCCTGAATCTCATTCAAAATGCCATCCAGGCCATGGCCGAGACCCCGAAACCAGTCCTCAGGATTACTACCTTCAGACACACCGGAGTCGACGCGGAGAGCCTGCAGCCCAAGCCCTATGTGGGAATCTCCGTCATCGACAACGGTGAAGGCATCGCCCCGGAAGTACAAAACAAGATTTTCGATCCTTTCTACACGACCAGGGAAGTAGGATCCGGGATGGGACTGGGCTTGTCGATCGTCGAGCGGATCGTCAGAGGGTTCGGCGGACACATCAAGATGAGCAGTATGCCACGCGACTCAACCACCTTCACCGTCTACCTGCCGGAACACACTGAGCCGAAATCTCCGGAATAGAATCTGACGCATTCAAGGCTGAAAAATGGATATAAAAAGTTCTATTCTGGTCGTTGACGATGATCAGTATCTGCTCTCGGCCATCGGCCAGACCCTGATGCTGAACGGGTACCGTGCCGATCTCCAGGCCAGCCCGCTTACCGCCCTGGAACTCGCCAAAAGCAATTCGTATATGGCGGTCATCGCCGATATCAGGATGCCGGCGATGGACGGCATGCAGTTGCTCGCCGAGATCGGCAAGGTTGACCGGGATCTGCCGATGATCATGATCACCGGTCACGGTGACGTGGCCCTGGCGGTGCAGGCTATCAGGACCGGCGCCTATGATTTTCTGGAAAAGCCGGTCGATGAGGAGGTATTGCTTGCTTCCCTGCAGCGGGCGGTGGAAAAGCGACGGCTGGTCCTGGAAAACCGCAAACTTCAGGAAGACCTCGCCCGCCAGAGCCGTCAGTCCTTTTTTCGCGGGATGGTCGGCTGTCATCCCTTGATGCATCGCCTCTACGATGTGGTGGAGATGGCCGCCAAAGAGGCCGACCCGGTTCTGCTCAGCGGCGAAACCGGCACGGGCAAAGAGCTGGTGGCCCAGGCCATTCATCAGATCGGCAGCCCGAAAGGAACCTTCGTCGGCGTGAATATGGCCGCCCTGCCTGCAGAAATGGTCGAGTCGGAGCTGTTTGGTCATGAGCGCGGCGCTTTCACCGGAGCGATCGCCACAAAGGTCGGTAAGTTCGAATTTGCCAAAGAAGGCACGCTGTTTCTCGATGAAATCTGCAGCCTGCCTCTGCCGGTGCAGGCGAAACTGCTCCGGGTCCTGGAGGAGCGCAGTTTCTGCCGTCTGGGCAGCAACACCCAGCTGCCCCTGCAGGCCCGCATTATTTCCGCAACCAACAAAAATCTCGAAGATGAGATTGCCGCGGGCCGCTTCCGCCAGGATTTATTCTACCGCCTGAACGTCCTGTCGATCGATATCCCGCCACTCAGAAAACGCAAGGACGATATCCCACTGCTCGTCGAGTATTTTCGGCAGGAATACTGCCGCGAGCGGCATCAGTCGGTGCCTCCGTTCACCGTCCAGCAGCTGGAGAAAATCTGTGCCCAGGACTGGCCCGGCAATATCCGCGAGCTGCGCAATCATGTGCGGCGTGCCTGTATCTTCGGCGATGCACCGGAAGAGCAGAGTACCGCAGCAGAAGCAGTCACCCCCGAACCGGATGGACAAAGCCTGCAACCCCTCAAGGACTATATCGAACGCCACGAAAAGGAATACATTATCCAGGTCCTTTGCAAACATGGCGGCAAAGTGGGCCTCACCCACCAGGTGCTGGGACTCTCCCGCAAGGGACTGTACGATAAGATCAATAAATATTCTATCGACCTGGAGACCTGCAAAGACCGGCAGGAGTAATCCCGGCCAGCATGCAGCGGACGTGGCCATCCGGTACTGAGGGCGCATAGGTTGACGAAAAATGTGACCACCACCCCACAAGGGGGGACCGGTACTAAATGCGATCCTGCTCGACCGTCACGTTAAACTCCTCCAGCTGCACCGTAGCATTTTTACCCTCTCCCACCAGGTGAAAGGAAAATGCCGGCCGTGCCACCGAGTTAACGAAACTGAACTCGATCTCCCCCACTTCACCTTTATGTAAAACCGGAAAGGCCTCGTACGATATGTCGGAAACGAGAATCTCGTGCTGCCGCAGAAAGAGCTGGAGCTGCAGCCCCTCATCCGATGCCTCGAGAGCGGTAACCCGGATGGAAACATGTACTCTGGAGCCGGCCGGAAACTGCAGATACTGGGCACCGGCCAGGTTGTCCGTCCACTCGTTGCCCCTCTTTTCCGGGAGCTTGCGAATTTCGCCTCCCGCAAACTGCAACAGTTGCCGCCGATCCTGCCGGACCAGGGAATGGTCGAGAGCGGCGGCCAGGGACCACAACCGGGTGCTGTGAGCCGGATCGTCCGGCCCCGGAACATCAGGCGGGTCTCCCAGCAGCGAGTCGGCTTTCACCTTCCAGCAGTTCCCGTCTTTGCTGCAGGTGAAACTGAAGTTTTCAGCGGTATGCCACCGGAGTTTTCCCCCTGTGTAGCTCACCATTTCCCTGGGTTTCCGGTAGTCGCGGAAAAAGCTCCGGCCTACGACGGTGGACGGGATCTCAAGACCGAGATAGTCGAGAATGGACGGGGTTACATCCACCAGGCCGTAAGTGCCTGATTTCAGCCGAGGCAATTGCTCCTGCTTCGGAGCCATCACTATACAAATCCCCCAGCTGCTCATCCAGTCAGCCAAGGCCGAGCCATGGGATTCGTCGGTGGTGACGATCACCAGGGTATCGTCGAAGACCTTTTCCGCAGCCAGCTCCTTGATGAATTCCGCAACAGCCTCGTCAAGAAGAGCAACGGTAGCTGTTCGCCGATCGGGATAACGCGCGGCCACCTCGTCTGAGACGTAAAAGGGATGGTGAGTGCCGACAGTCAACAAGGTAAGCAGCCATGGCTTCTCCTTAGCCTGAAGATTACGGATGTACGGGATCACACCCCGGAAAAAGCCGGAATCGCTTGGCCCCCACATGGAAGCGCCGGGATCGGGTTCGGTAAACCACTCACTGCCGTGAACCTCCTGGAAGCCGATCATCGGCATGACCCTGTCCTTGCTCATGAAATTGAGATTGGCCGCCTGCAGGAAATGGGTGCTCCAGCCGGCCTCCGCCATCGTCGACGGCAGGCAATCCCCGGCACGATCGAGGTTTTGCTGCAGCTCAAAGGCCTTGGCGGTAGCATTGGATAATTTGCTGTAATCGCCGCAAAGAAGGGAGTAGAGCCCACGGATGGTTTGATGGCTGTGCGTGACGAAATCGGGAATGAGCATGGCGTCCTCGGTGCTGCCCGCCAATCCCTGCATCGTGAATGCCTCCCGGTTCACGCCCATCGCCTGTCTGATTTCCTGATGATACAGTCCGGGAATTCCCTCCAGGACAACAAGCAGCACGTTTTTGGCGCGGTATTTCTCCAGGAGCGAATTGCCGTTCATGTCCACCCGCTGCAGGTCGGAAGGCAGATCCGCCCACGTCAGAACGGTCGGGCCCTTCTGCAACGAGTTGAACAGGACATCCCGGACGAACCAGTGCAGAGGATTATAGCGGGAATCGACGCCGATATCCGCCTGCCGCTGACCCAGCTGGATCTGGACCGCCAGCAGACATACGCCCGTGACTGCACCGAGGACCAGAAACCTTGGCCGGGGACGATATGAGCGCAGGAACAAGGTGATGAAAAAAGACGAAAACAGCAAGAGGGTATAAAATGGATAGGCAAGATGCAGCCCCGACATCGAATTGGACACAAAAGACGGATCGGCAAGAAACTGCAGATCGTCCCACGACGGCAGCCTCTGGATGGCTACGAACATTTCCTGCGACGCGGCCTGAAACAGCACCCAGAACAACAACAGCGGCAGGCGCAGCCAGTAAGGACTGGAAAGGACAATCCCCCAGAGCAGAAGCCCGCAACCGAGATCGGAGAGCAATCCGATCGGCTCCAGGGTTTTCAGGTGTGACAGGCGCCACAGAAAAGGAAGAAAACAGGGTATGCCAAGCAGGACAGGAAAGTATTTTTTATTCACGTTTTTCTTTTGCCACTCAAACTGAGCCAAACAAGATATCCGGATGTTCGGGTTCGGAATTGTCATCGCTTCGACCACGCGCTACTATAGCGGCAATCGGGGAACAGGGCAAGATTCAGATTGCATGCCGGTTTTCCCTCTCCCCGGCAGTTTCATCACAGTAAGGTTTCACCGATCACACGGAACCAGTTGCCGTAGGCAATTTTTTCAAGCGCCGGCCGATCGAAACCTTCCTCGGCAAGAAGAGCGAGAATTTTCGGCAGCCCCGCCACACTGCCCACCTCTTCCGGCAGAAGCACCCCGTCAAGATCGGAGCCGAAGGCGATGTGGTCGATCCCCATTTTCTCTATGCCGTAGCAGATATGCCGGACAATTTCGCTGATCGGCGTCTGCGCCGTGAGCTGGCCGTCGGCCCGCAGAAAAGCCGGGGCGAAATTGATGCCGACCACCCCGTTCGACTCCTTGATCGCCGCAAGTTGACGGTCGGTAAGATTGCGGGAGCAGGGGCACAGGCCGTACATGCAGGAGTGGCTGGCCACCAGTGGTCTGGTCGAGGTTCCGGCCACATCCCATAAACCTTTTTCGTTCAGGTGGGAGAGATCGAGCAAAATCCCTTTGGCATTGCAGGCGGCAACCAGTTCGAACCCGGCCGGCGTGAGGCCGGGACCGGTATCTGGTCCGCCGGGAAAGGCGAAGTCCACCCCGTAACCAAAGGCGTTGGGGCGGCTCCAGACCAGTCCAAGCGACCGCAGCCCCTTGTCGTAATAGTAATCGAGGTTGCCAAGGTCGGTGGCAATGGCCTCGGCCCCTTCAAAGTGAAGGATCGCCGAAATGGTGCCGGCGGCAAATTGCTGCTCGAGCTGGGAAAAACTCCTGGTCAGGCGAATACGTCCGCCGGACTGCTGCTCGAGAAGCAAGAAACGGTCGATACACCGGTTGGTGACCCATTCGGCATAGTAGCCCGGAATGGCCTGCAGTTCCTCGCCATTTTTTGCAGGCATGGTGGTTGAGAAAACCCCGTCTTCCGGCTGCATGCCGACGGGCGGGACAAAAATGGCGAACAATCCGCCGCCGAACCGGCCCTCGATTGCCCGAGGAAGGTCGAAGTGACCGGTATCGCTGCGCTCAAGAAAAGATCGCTCGGTGCCGGAAAGGATCATCAGCGAATCATTGTGGCCGTCGAAAATATGCAAATCGTCGAATGTCGGGGGCATAGGAGCCTCAGGTAGAGGTTATATCAATTTGTTGGCGTTAGTGTTGCCTGAAACATTATCAGCTGCCGTTTTTTCCGAAAAGAGGCTCTTCCCGAAACTGCCGGAGATTTGTCCAGCTCATCAAGAATACAAGGTTCTGCCATATATTGGTTACGGTTGATGTGCCCCACAACCTGTCGGCAGAGTCCTTGTGGACCAGATACATCCGGTCGTCGAAATCCCAGAACATGATGGTTTTCCCCGGAGGCTTGAGCTTCAGCAACCCTTCGATGTTCCTGAGATTGGCGACATACAGCATCAAAAAGTCAGCCTGTGAGTCGCTGAATCTATCGTATAATCCTTCGGTAAACGTATCCAGGTGTACGTAGGTCGACCAGGTCAGCCAGTATATCTGTCCGGTGCGGATATGAGGATATTTGTTTTTGATGTAGGCGATCACCTCGCCGGAGATGGAGCTGATCATAAGATCCTTTTCCCTCCCCCGGGCCCGGATGTCTGCGATGATTGCGTCGGCTAACTGCTCGTCTTCCCCCTTATCTCCCTGGGACTTGATCTCGATATTGATTTTTTTCGTATGGAGGACCTTCATCGCCTCCGAGTATAAAGCAATCTCGCCGCCGGACAGTTTCCTGAGTTCGTCATAGGTCCCATTGCCGATGGAATTGATTTTACCGAACAACCGGAGCAGTCGTCGATCATGGAACAGTACGATCTGTTTGTCCTTTGTGTACTGAACATCGAATTCGATAAAATCATAGAAGGGATCGCTTTCTGCCGCCTTCAAGGCCGATAGTGTGTTTTCTCGAAAAACGACAGATGATCCGCGATGGGCTCCGACCGTACAGCGGTACGAGGGGGATGTACTGCCGGCACGGCCAAGCTCATGTTCAAGCACACGGCGAAGACTCGTACTGGAGGGCGGCAAAACCATCGGTAACAGCAGGAATATCAATAGGCCGATCAAAAATAAAAGGCGCCGCACGGCGTTCACCAATCCTCCGGACAACGAGGCATGCAATGATTAAGTTACAGTGTCTGTCAGCACAGGCTCCACCGGCAATTGCCCCGCACGATGCGATCCGAATGTTCTTACAACACTCCTACATCCCTGTTACCTTCGGGAAGAGGATATTGTTCTCCAGGTGGACGTGTTTATGCAAGTCATCCTCGAACTCCTGAAGTTTTTGATATGTGATCATAAAGGTATTGCATGCATCGTCCGGAAGTGCAAATCCTTTTGCCAGATGACGGATTTTATGCGCCGCATCGCCGATCTCCTCGTGCTCAAGGTGAAAATTCAGAAGGGAATGCCTGATTGTTTCGATGTCCTCGACAGAAGGAGACATGCCGGCCTTTTGAGCTTCCTCGACCCGTTTGATCGCCGGGAAGCAAACCTCTTCCTCCGCCCGGAGGTGGGCCAACATGTCGTTTTCAATTTTGGCAAAGATGGCGGCGATCTCCACCACCTCGGGATGGTGTTCGCCGTGAACCTTGGCGATCTTCTGGGTGTAGGCCACGATTTCTCCAATATTTTCCCTGAGATAGGTATGGTGGGTATTGACGATGTAATCGGCAAGGAAGGACAGCGACCATGACCCGTAATTGCGGCCTCTTTCGACAGGTGTTTTCTGCACGGCCTCGATCTCGTCGATTATCCGGGCTGGGTCGAGCCCTTTTTCAAGGCAGGTGTCTGAAAGGGTAACCTGACCGCCGCAGCAGAAATCCACCCCGTGCTTCTCAAAGACGGTTGCAGCACGGTAATCGTCGGCAACAATCTCGCCGATTGTTCTTTTCAGGAATGCGTTCGTGTTTTCCATGTCTGTATCCTTTGGTGCTCTATGATTCTCCGGAATGATCTCCGAAAGTATGTCGATTTTTACCCGACCTGCGCTGTAGTCGGGTTATGATAAAGTAACTCAGATAGGACAATGGGCAATAGGAAGGTGTGGGACAAAGCAAGCTCACGGTTGGATCCTGCCTGGTTCAACTTTATCTACTCGAAGAGTTATTACCTCTTGTGAGGGGAGCATATGACCGACAAAGAAAAAGCATCTGAAGAAACATCGGGAAAGCAGGTGAAACTAAGCACCGAGGCTTTCGACCACCTGGTAGAACAGGCCATCGCCCGCATTCCTCTGGAAATCAGGCGGCATCTCGATAATCTCATAATCTCGGTTCAGCCAAACTCGAGCAGGGAACTGCTGGCAGAGATCGGTTTTCCTCCCGACGAGGTATTGTTCGGCATTTTTTCGGGAGTGCCGCTTACCGAACGCAGCCCGGCCGATCCCCCTTTATACCCGGACACCATCTATATCTTTCAAGAGCCCCTCGAGGCCTTTTGCCTGAGCCATGAGGAGCTGATCAGGGAAATCGAGATAACCGTCGTCCACGAGATTGCCCACTTCATGGGATTCGACGATGACGAACTGGATTCCCTGGGTTACGGCTAAGAGGGTGCAATGTGCAAGTTCGATTGAATCAGAGTGTTCTGTCAGGGTGATGTCTCTCTGGTGAGATTGCCGGAACTGATGTACTGGCAGCGTGCATAGATTGGGTTGAACTGAACGGCATTGAAAATATCTTTCGCGTTTTAGCGAAAGCGTGTGCGGGGCGAGGAATTTTAAAAATCGATACTGCGAGAGAAAGGGTAATGGGGCTACCGGATGCTCTTGAGGTAGTTAATTTTTGTCGGAGAAAAATATGAAACATTATGAATTGGAAGCGGAAGACATGGCTTTTGATGATTCATCTTCGATGGATCTCCTTGGTGATTCAATGATTGAATTTGATATTTGCGATAGTATAGTAGAACCTGAACCTGCAATACCATCCATTGATCGAAGCCTGGTAGACCTCTTTCTCGAATATAGACGACGAGTAGGTCGGCGTGGCGGTTCGAGCAAGTTAACCAACTGAACATTGAATTCAGCGGGCTGGCAAGGGTGAGGGTAATCGATCAGCAGGCGGATAACAACCCGGCGAAGGCGTTGGTTCTGCTCGAAGGTGTTGATGCCGCCATCAACGACGGACAGCTACACCGTGATCTGGTTGGCCGATCTGCTCATCCTCTCTTCGGGGGGGCGGACGTGGTCGTTTCTGCCGACGACGTGTTTGCCTGACTGGAATAGCGATCTTCGCCCTCGTCTCGGTCTGCTATGGCTGGCGGTAATAGGTGGAGAAGATTTCCGACGAGGGATGCTCATTGGCAGGCTTCTGTTGGCAAGCACAACTTCTATCTCCGAGATCAACGGTTAAAAATTTATAGATACCATGGTTAACACCTGAGAATTTAAATAGTCGCTGTCACGATTTGTGCTATTTCACAGATCGAAATTTGAGACTGAAAAACTCGGTTGCATTTTTATAGGCTATTTTTTCCAAAGCATCGCAAGAGATGTTTGCCCTCTTCAATATTTTAAGTTCTCTGTCCCAGGCATATGGAATATTAGGAAAGTCTGAGCCATACATAATTCTGTCTGATCTGTAACGGCCAAGGTCTATTTTCCCATCGATAGGAAAATAGTCAGCTATAGCCATGGTTGTATCGAGCCAAAGATTGTCATATTTTTCAATCAGCTTCCGGTACGCCGATATCTCGTCAAGTCCTAGATGAGGAACGCAGATTTTCAGGCCCGGAAAATCCTGTAAAACACGTTCCAATTTTTCCGCACTGCAAATCTCATAAGGATCGCAACGGTAAGCCACACTTCTCGGTTCTCTTCCAACATGCATGACGATCGGCTTTTTGTTTGTCAAGCAGCACTCATACAGGCAATTCATCTCATCGCTGTTCATATCGAAGCATTGGACATGGGCGTGCAGCTTCAGACCTCCCAGACCAGCGGCAAATGCTTCTCGTAATATCCTTTCGGCATCCTTTTCGCCTGGATATACTGTGGCTAATCCCGTCATTCTGTTGCCAAACTCGATGCACTTTCCCATCATGTATCTGTTCAATTCATGTGCAATTCCTGGCCTGTGGGCGTACTGAAATGCAATGATATGCTGAATGCCGTGGGATATCAGGAATGCAAGCACCTCTGAAGAGGTCATCTGATATCTGATGTGCCAGCCATTTTGATCGAACCATTTCCATACTGCGGAGAAAATGTTCCGAGGGAAGATATGTACATGAGCGTCAATAACTGCAGGAAGACCGGCAGGAACCTTTGCGTCTTCCTGGTCGTTGATCAACGGCATATTTGGTTTTAACATTTCAAGACCAATTACAAATGCAGTACGTGCTATTATCTGATCTTACGATCTTTTTTCTTTCTCACCTCGTTTCAACTTCTAGAATAATAATCTATCCATATTTTCGCTAGGTTATTTGCTTTCTATATTGTAACCCCTCTTTCCCTTGAGGTATTCGATACCCTTAACCCTATTTTTGAGGTTGGCAAAGGTTTTGGTGTCTATCATCAGTTTTGCCGTGAAATCCTTCAGGCACTCGTAGCACATAGCCACCACATCCAGCTCCGTGAGATTTTTAAAATTATGAGCACAGTCAAAGCACAGGGCATCTTGGTTCTCGCTGAATATGATCGTATCAGCGCTTCCGTCTCCCACATGACTGCAGACAATCCAAACGGAAACCTTCCCGTGTTTTTTGCAAATTTCTTTGTCGGTCATATTCCTTCCTAGCTTTACGGGTATTACTGGTGCCGCAGTATCATTGAAATCCGAAATTGATATTGGATAATCTTTTAAATTTAAGAATGAAGCAATTGCATTAAGTACGATGGATTTACCCGAATCATTTTTTCCAACTATTGAGGAGAAATTATTCAAAGGTATCTTTTGCTCTGTTTTGATTCCTCTGTAATTCTCAATTGCAATTTCTATAATTTTCATAATATCCTTCTATCGTTTCTTTCTTTCGACCGCCATGGACGGCAGTCGTTTTGAGGCGGTTTATTTGTAGTGCTAACGTTCCGGTTTACCGAACCTGCGCTTTTTGCTGGGTCCGAGTGGAGCCGGTGGTTATGCATTTATCTTTTATTTCTAATCCATCTGTAAAATGCATTGAGATTTACTCCAAAACCCATGATGTTCGGTTTAAGCTCAATAATGTCTTCATTATTTGCATTGGGTTTCTTCCTCTCGTATTTAGCCTTATCATTCCAGTTAACATCTTGTATTCTCAATTTTGCCTCTTGAACTAACCAGTCGGCGTTTTCAACAAAAGAAAGAATAGATTTTTCCAGTTCGTCTAGATTATCCAATGGGTAATTGAAATATATGAATCCTTCTTCATTTATAACTTCAGGGAAAATTGATAATTTTTCAGAGGATATAATTTCCTTTATCTCTTTCCATACTGCTTGAAATGATAAATTCTCCCAAATACCTAAATGATCTTCTACCCAGGCACTAAAAATAAAAAGATCAGGAACTCTATATATTTGAAATCTGTTGGCACTGAGAGTTGTATATTCTAACTCCAGTTCTATATCACAGATTAGCATATTTGGATAATCTTTACCGTGTACGCCAGCCAAGTCTCTTAACTTAGCTTTAATATGTGACTCTACGTTTTTATTGTAATCAATTAATTCAACTTTTCTCTTTCCAATAAAAGCATCATACGAATCAATTTTGAATTTGACCATTGATTTTTGCATAAAATTTAATAGACCGCAGCAGCTTTTTGGGAAGAAATGTAGCCTAGCCGAGGTTTGTTTTCTCCCATCTTGCACAGGGAAAGCGAATTACATACTGCATTGATTGCGAATATTTTACTAAATAGCTCGTTAATATTGTAATAAAACATGATTATTAATGTTGAAAGAGATCATCTATTTTCACAAGGCAAATGCTGTTAGGGACATTTAATGCATGCCTAACACTGGCTATTTCCCAAAAGGTCGAGTAGACCGGTTTCTTTAATTAAAACAGCACATCCATAGCGAGTCTTTCGTTGACGCCTTGCCGCACGCGGCTAATACGTGGCTGCTATTTCGTTCTGTCCCTTCTATTGTCACCGGCCCCTCTCAGAACCGTGCTTGCGCTATTTACGCACACGGCTCCTCACATAGTATTCACAGGTAATCCGAACATACTGACCATAATTCGTGGTTTTGGCAGTGGAAATCGCATCAGCATTTTATTGAATTCTTCCCAATTAAGGCAGTTCCTCTTTCCTCTACGGTTCAGCCACTTAAACAGCAGCTTTTTCACTGCTTGATCAAATCGCACAAGTCGCCGATAATTATCGGTTACTCCGTAGTAGTTAAAATGACCCCTCAGTTTGGAACTGGCTGTTTTCCAGAGTTCCTTGGTCTTTAAAGTCCTGGCCTCCTTCAGCCATTCCTTGAAGATTCTCAGCTTAGCAACATATTTCTTCCGGGCTGTAGCCCGCTTCATCCGAAACCCCGTGCCGTTCCGTCTTGTGCCGCAATAGTGGGTGAGGCCAAGAAAATCAAATGTCTCTG